>CAWIGQ010000019.1:0-364792 GCA_963835645.1 uncultured Gammaproteobacteria bacterium
GTAGCGGGGCAGCGCTTGTGGCGTTGTTTGCTGCGACTTCCGCGCCCTAGAACATGTAGCGGGTCCTCGCCTTCGGACTTATTCTTTGCTCCCTAAGCGCCCGGCTCTTGCTTGAGGCGACCTTCGTGATCAAGCGCTGCGCTGCGGCACTGCTTGGCTTCCTGTGGAGTGAAATATGCGCACGATCAAAATCAAGACCTGGGCGGTCTGGATGGTCTGCGGCGCGCCGATCGCTGGCGCCGACGTTACGCAAGCTCTATCGGAAGGTCGTCAGGTTTTGCCCCGTACGCTCGTGCCCGCGCACTATGAACTTAGCTTGATCCCCAATGCGGAGGCGCTAACGTTCAAGGGGACTGTGCAAATCATCGGCGATGCACCGACGGGCGGTCGGCAGGTGGTGGTGAACGCCAAGGGACTCACGTTCGACGAGGTGCGTCTGGATGGTCAACTGACCGGCACGGTTGCGTTGGACGAAAAGTTGGGCCGGGCGGCGATCGCGTTTCCTTCCGCATTCGCACCTGGGCGTCACACGCTGGAAATTGCCTATCACGGGCCGATTACGCAGGGAACTATCGGTTTCTTTTCGATGGACTACAACGCTCCCTCCGGTAAGCGTCGCACGCTGGCCACAAACTTCGAGCCTGCCGATGCACGCGCTCTACTGCCGTGCTGGATGAGCCGGCTCTTAAGGCCACTTTCGCAATTTCCGTGATTTCCCCCGCCGACCAGATGGCCGTATCGAACATGCCGGTTGCAGTCATAACCCCGATGGAAGGCGGCCTGCAGCGCGTGCGCTTCGCCGAGACACCCCGAATGTCGACCTACCTTCTGTTTCTCGGCATCGGAGACTTCGAGCGCGTCCACCGAGAGGTGGACGGCGTCGATGTCGGTGTGCTGTTCAAGCGCGGAGACGCGGGCAAGGCAGCGTATGCGCTTCAGGAAGCAGTCGCCCTGCTTCACTACTACAACGACTATTTCGGCGTGTCCTTTCCTCTGCCGAAGCTCGACTTGATCGCCGCACCGGGGGAGATAACCGGCGGTTCCATGGAAAACTGGGGCGCCATTTTCTTTTCTCAGGATCATGTTCTTTTTGATCCTGCAGCCTCCACCGAGCGTGAGCGGCAGACAGTATTTCTCGTTGTCAGCCACGAGATGGCCCATCAATGGTTCGGGGACCTCGTTACGATGGCATGGTGGGACAATCTCTGGCTCAACGAGGGCTTCGCCCGGTGGATGCAGACGCGCGCCGCGGACGCACTGCATCCTGAGTGGCACACCGGGCTGCAGGCCGCACGAATCTTCGAGTCCGGCAAGCGTGCGGACGCTCAGGTATCCACTCATCCGGTGCTGCAGCCTGTCGCCAGCGCTGAGCAGGCGGCTCAGGCCTTCGACAGCATCACATATAACAAAGGCGCGGCAGTCATCACAATGCTGGAGGCCTACGTGGGTGCCACCGACTTCCGCGACGGCGTGCGCGCATACATGCGCAAGCACGCGTTTGGCAATACCGTGGATAGCGACCTGTGGCGTGAGATACAGGCGGTCGCGGGCAAGCCGGTTCTCACCATCGAGCACGATTTCACGCGCCAGGCGGGCGTGCCGCTGGTGCGCGTCGAATCCGCCGGGCACGAGTCGCGGCTGGTTGCAGGCCAATTTGCCGAAGATCCGGACAGCCTCAAGGGCGCGCCGGAAACCCGGTGGCGCCTGCCACTCGCCATAGCTACTTCCGGCCAAGCACCAGCGACAATCGTTCTCACCCGGACAGCAACCGTGCGGGGCACGGCACCTTTGGTCAATGCCGGCGGTACCGCCTATGCACGCGTAGCGTACCCGCCCGCTGATGCAGCTGGCCTCGCCGATCGCATGGCGCAGCTGTCGCCGATGGACCAAGTGACGCTCATGAACGACGCTTGGGCGCTTGGGCAATCCGGCTACGCTCCAGCGCAAAATCTGATGACTTTCATTTCCAAGCTGCCGGCAGAAACTGACCCGGTCGTGTGGGACCGAGCCGTGAGGCTGTTGGTAACGGTGGACCGGGCCTACGGCAAGGATCCACCTCGGATCGACTTCCGTCGTGAGGCGCTGAAACTGCTGGAACCGGTCGCCGGCGCCATTGGTACGGTGCCTCGCGTAGGTGAGAGCCCCAACACAGCGACTCTGCGTTCAAGCGTGTGGTTGGCTCAAGTCCGGTTCGGCGATGCCGGAGCGTTGTCGCGGGCCAAACGAATTTTCGCCAGCGGGCAAGGCTCGATTGCCGACCAGCGTGCTGCGCTTGATATCGTTGGTCTGGCAGCGGACGCAAGCACCTTCGATGCGCTGCTCCCGCGCGCCAAAGCGGCGCAGGACCCGCTGGAGAGGATCCGCATCCTGCGCGCGATGGCGCTCGCCATGGACCCCAATCTGTCGGCGCGCATGGTAGACGTTGCCTTGGGACCGGATGTGCCTGCGGGCTCCGGCGGCGAGCTGCTCGACATTGCTGGCACGGAAAACCCTGAATCCGTATGGCGAGCGCTCACGCCTTATCTGGCGAGGGGGCCGCTACCGATCGACCAACAACTGCGCTGGTATGTCGTTCCGGACATCGCAGCCGGTTCCGCCGACCCAACTCGAATTGACGACGTGCGTCACTACGGTGAGCAAGACATGCCGGCGGACGCGCGTCGTCCAGTCGAGGCGGCCGTAGCCTCAATCAAGTTGAACGAGAGAGTAAAGGCTGGCGCGCTTCCTGACATCGATCATTGGATCGCAAGTCACGCCCGCTGACTCGTGTCTAAAGGTTGCCGAAGATGTCGTCTGCCTTGACTTCGTAGGCGGAGTAGTCGCGCCAAGTCTCCGGGTAACCGATTCCGACATAGAGAGTGGTGAGTTTGGCTTGGGCTTCCGCTTTGGTTCCAGGATCCACCCAAAAGAGGGCCTCGATGCGGCGCCGGAAAGCGGCGATGATGTTCGCAACCATGGCTTCAATCTGGGCCTTGGTTTCGGGTGAGAAGTAGCGCTGGGCGTAGATTTGCCCGAGGGCGTCGCCGAGCACGCCGCGGCCTGCAAGCATAGAGGTTCCAGCTCTGTCCAACGGGTCGCTGACCAGCGCGACGCCGCGCTGCCAGCGCGGCCGCTGTTCCGGTGTGCCGGAGAGGATCCTGCCGAAGAAGGCGAAGTGCTCGTCGGCGAAGGCTTTGGGCAGAACGTCGGCGTAGTCCTCAATCAAGTGAAAGGCCAGCCAGTCTTTCCATGTGGAGAGTGCGGTAGAGGCAACGAGAGCGGACTCTCCGCCGCGCGACGGGCCGGTGCTCCGAGCGCCAGCGCCAGCACCAAGCTCCAACTCACCGACATCGACTGGCGTGCCGGCATCGTGACGCTCGAGCAGACCAAGTCGCGCCGCGAGGACATTTTGCCCCTGCTCGCGCTCACCGGTCGCGCCGAGGTGGCGGTCATCGAAATCTCCGGTCAGGTAGTCCGACGACCAGCTGCCGCGTGACGTGACAACGAGCGTTGTGCCCGTCGGCGATGGACCGGGAACTCGCTTGGATGTCTGAGGCCCCTACGGTCTGCACGCCTGGCAGGTCTTCTGCGCATCCCGCACGCAACGATTCTGTACCTTTGTGCAACTGTCGAGACATCTCGCCCCTCGCGGGTCATTGGGCGGATAGTTCGAATTGCAGTTGCCGGTACATTCGCTGAATTTATGATCGCAGCCCACCGCCTGCACGCAGGCATTACAGGCGTCGGCGATCACGGCTGTGGTCGATTGCGGGATCACTGGTGCGCGATCCGCGGCTGTCTGCGAGACGCCCCGTAGCGAGACACCAATGGCAACTGCCCCCACGACTGTTGCAACCAGTAGTGCAGTACCCGAAGCGGTCTTGAGTTTCTTCATGGCTCCAGCTCCCCTCTTGGCTTGTATGGTTGCGGCGGAATCTCTTGCCACTGAAGCGGCGGCCCGAGTATGGGAGGTATGCGGCTGCGTTGCCACCGTCGGTAGATCAGCGATGCCTTCGTGCGGCGCATGGTGTGGGTTCCGTACGCGCCAGCATCCAAGCCGATTTTGGTGACCCAAGCCTCGACGATTCGGGCGTATTGCCGCGTCGATCGAGATCGCAGCCGCGCAATTTGCTGTCGAGCGCCAGATTGAAACAACGCGAGTTCGCGCTTGCTATCGCACAACTCAAGACAGATGCATTCAGAGGCGGAGTTCCAAAAACACGAGCCAATCTCTCAACGCGGCCGGCAGCTCATAGTATGGATCGATACGGCGGAAGCCCAGTTTCACATACAACGCTTGGGCTTCGGTCTGCCGCACGCTCGTATCGAGCCGCATGATTGCATACCCAGCAGCCCGGGCGTCCCGGATGATTGCTTCACCAAGCGCGCGACCAATGCCCTTGCCGTGGTATCGGGGGTGAAGGAACATGCGCTTCATCTCGCATGCTTGTTTGTCGATGCGGCGCAGCGCCACGCATCCCGCCGGCTCGTCGCCATAGTGCGCCAGAAGCAGTTGCCCTCCGGGCGGTGAGTACTCACCTGGTAGTGATGCGAGTTCTTCCTCGAATTCCGCCGGATCGAAATACTCGTCGATCAAGTTCAGATCTTCGAGGTGTCGCTGCCGATGCCACGCGACGAAGGCTCGCATCAGAGCCCGAATCTCGTCTAGCTCTGTGGCTGTATCGGGGCGGCGGACAGTAATCACTGATGTGGCACCGAGCGGGGGGCGGCGGACTCCGACGATCACAATTGATGGCTTTGTCGCACTGAGCTGGATGATACGCGAGTGCTGAAACCGCCTGCTTCCGAGAGTGGGATGTTCCGATAATGCACGTGACCCAAGCGCTCGCAGTTCGAGTCAGCACGCTCGCGCAGGTGCGGGGGCGTTGGAGCCCTGGGACCATCTAGGCCGCAACAGTTTTCGTACGGTTTTCGTACGGCCCGTTTTTGCCCTGTCCGCGCCGATAGACTGTATGCACCCTGGTCAATCGCTCGCGTAGGGTGCCCTCCACCAAGTGGCCGTATCGTTTCTCGATCATCGGCCAGCGACGTGCCGACGAGTTTGGAGACCTCGAGCGCCGAGGCTACATGTCGAGCACTGTGCTGAGCGAGCTCCGGACGCGTTGCGCGGGGCGCAATGCTTAATCGGCTGATTTCTACGTATCGCTTACAGGAATGTGAGGAGAATGCTGATTTATTCTCCTCACAATTAGATCAGAAAAGGCTTGAGAACTGAGGCGAATAGGCGCATATTCCCCTCATAATGTGAGGGGAATATGTACATCTGGGAAAGACCGGACTGGCCTAAATTCCGCTGGGACAACGCCCGACTGCTCGAGCCGTTGGCCGCCGCGCGCCTGAAGCAAGGCCGCCTCCTGGGCAGCATGGCGCGCCTCGGCTTTGATCTCAAGCTCGAAGCGCAGCTCGAAGCGCTGACCGAGGACGTGATCAAGAGCTCGGAGATCGAGGGCGAGGTTCTCGATCGCAACAGCGTGCGGTCATCGCTCGCGCGGCGTCTCGGCGTGGCGCACGCGGCCGTTGCACCCCCGGATCGACGCGTAGAGGGTGTCGTCGAGATGATGCTCGATGCCACGCAGAACTATCTGGCACCGCTCACCCCGGAACGGCTCTTCGGCTGGCAGGCGGCGCTTTTTCCAACGGGGTATTCGGGTCTGCACCTGGTACTGACGGGCGCCTGGCGCACCGACGCCGAAGGCCCGATGCAGGTAGTTTCAGGCCCGGTGGGCCGACAGCGTGTGCACTTTGAGGCTCCGCCTGCCTCGCAGGTCGAAGCCGAAATGAAGCGTTTTCTTCGCTGGTTCAACGCCAAGCCCGCGATCGATGGGCTGCTGCGCGCAGCGCTCGCCCACCTGTGGTGCGTGACCATCCATCCGTTTGAGGATGGCAACGGGCGCATCGCACGGGCGATCGCCGATTCTGCACTGGCCCAATCGGAGTCCTCAGGACAGCGATTTTATAGCGTCTCAAGCCAGATCCGGCAGGAACGTTCGAAATACTACGAATCGCTCGAGCGTACGCAGAAGGGTGACATGGACGTCAGCAAGTGGCTGCTCTGGTTTCTCGGGTGCTTCGCGCGCTCGATCGACGGCGCCGAGAAAGCCACTGGCAACGTCCTATGGAAAGCCGACTTTTGGCAGCACCATGCACGGGAGCCCTTCACTGGCCGGCAGAAGACGGTACTGAACCGTTATCTCGATGGCTTCGAAGGCAAGCTCACCGCGAAGAAATGGGCAAAGCTCACCAAGGTGTCGATTCCAACGGCTCAGCGCGACATCAATGATCTCATCGAGCGCGGGATCCTCAGACGCAATGCCGGCGGAAGCAAGAACACCAGCTATGATGTCGCGGACCCGCCGCGGGACAGTTGAACCCGTGGCGGAGAGAGCTGAGGCGGTGACGCGCAGTTTGGTAAGCCGTAGGTTGAGTTCACGATTGTCGACCTCCTCAGCGATACTGCACTGATACACGCCAGCAGCCCGAAGATACTCGAGCGCGGCAAGACCTACGCCTCGTCGGGCGCCGTCTCGATCGTCGGCGAAGTGGGAGATCCGGAACCTGCGATTCACGCGGGCGGTGTCAACCAATCGATCCGCATCGAGGTGTTCGGCCACCTGCACGAGTTCGGCAAGCTCGGCAAGCTTGTGACGGCCAGGGAAGGCGCCGCGCGGGTGTGAGCCCTGAGCAGGATCAGACCCGCCTGAGCACTCGAAGAGTACGCCATCGCTGCGAAATTCTCGGCACGGCACTGGATCGACGGCGAATGAGTTGACAGTGGGCAGGCCGCGAAGAGCATCAACCCCGCGAACGGTGAGGTGATTGGCACGTACACCGGGGCCAGCGAGGCGGAGGCGAAGCGCGCCATGGCCGCGGCACTCAAGGTCTTCCGGGAGACCGACTCGCGCGACCCCGCGCTCTCTCGACCGATGTCCAGTCTTGTCCACCCCTTTGGCCGCTTGGATCAAGTCCCTCCGCCGAATTCTTCGTTGGCGCGGTTTTCATGTAGTTGTCATGTGGACACGAGAACCGTGATCTATGTCGATTACGGTATCGCTTTAAGTACTTGTATTTGGCGGAGAGAGAGGGATTCGAACCCTCGAAGGGCTTTTGACCCTTACACCCTTAGCAGGGGTGCGCCTTCGACCGCTCGGCCATCTCTCCGCTCACCGCAAACGCTTGTCATGGAATAACTGCGCGGCTGCGTGCCCGTCCGGGCGACGCGCGAGGGGCGCCATGATACTCAAACGGCTTCGCCGGCGCCAAAGCGCACCGGCACGCGCGAGCCCCTTACGCAGCGAGCCGCGCGCGCACGAACTCCTGCACCGATTCCAGCGCCGCATCGAGCGCCTCGGGCTTGCTACCGCCGGCCTGGGCGAAGTCCGCCCGGCCGCCCCCGCGCCCGCCCACCTGCGCGGCGACCGCGCCGGCAAGCTCGCCCGCCTTGATACGTGAAGTCTGATCGGCGGTGACGCCCACGACCAGCACCACCTTGGCGGCACTCTCCACGCTCGCCAGCACCACGACCGCCGATTTCAGCCGGTCCTTGAGCTGGTCCACGGCGCTGCGCAGCGCTCCGGCGTCCGCGCCGTCGACCTTGGTGGCAACGACCTTGACCCCCTGCACGTCGACGGCGCCGGCCGCCAGATCCACTCCCTGCCCCGATGCCAGCCGGTCCTTGAGCGTGCGGACCTCGCGCTCGAGCGAGCGCGTGCGCTCGAGTTGCTCGCGCACCTTCTCTTTCACGTCCTCGCGTGAGCCGCGCACCAGCGCGGCCAGCTCCTTCAGCAGCGCTTCGTTCTGCTCGACGTACCCGAGTGCCGCATCGCCGGTGAGTGCCTCGATGCGGCGCACCCCGGAGGCGACTCCGCTCTCGCTCACGATCTTGAAGAGTCCGATGTCGCCGGCGCGCTGCACGTGGGTACCGCCGCACAGCTCCATGGAAAAATCGCCCAACCGCAGCACGCGCACGTCCTTGTCGTATTTCTCGCCGAACAGCGCGATGGCGCCGTCCGCGACCGCGCCCTCGTAGTCCATGACCCGCGTCTCCGCCGCGGTGTTGGCGCGGATCTGCGCGTTCACCAGCCGCTCGATCTCGGTAAGCTCCGCAGGCGTAACCGCCTGGAGATGCGCAAAGTCGAAGCGCAGCCGGTCGGGAGCCACGAGCGAGCCTTTCTGCTGCACGTGCGTGCCGAGCACCTTGCGCAGCGCGGCGTGCAGCAGATGCGTGGCGCTGTGATTGAGCACGGTCGCCTGGCGACGCGCACTGTCCACCTGGGCCTCGAGCGTATCGCCCACACGGATTGCGCCTGCCGTCACGCGTCCCAGGTGTGCGTGCGCGGCGCCGCGTTTTTGGGTATCGCTCACCACAAAACGCACCCCGGGGGCGCTCAGCTCGCCGGCATCGCCCACCTGTCCGCCCGCTTCGGCGTAGAACGGCGTGCGATCGAGCACCACTTCGCCCTCCTCGCCCTCGGCGAGTGTTTCGACCCGCGCACCCTGCTTGAGCAGCGCCAGCACCTGCCCGGAAGCGCTCAGGCCCTCGTAGCCGCGGAACAGCGTGCGGGCATCGAGCGAGGCATCGGCATGCGCGTCGACCCCGAACTTGCTCGCCTCCTGGGAGCGCCGCCGCTGCTCCTCCATCGCGGCGTCGAAACGTGCCTGGTCGATGGTGAGTCCGCGCTCGCGCGCGATGTCGGCGGTCAGGTCGACTGGAAAGCCGAAAGTGTCGTAGAGCCTGAAGACAGTGTCGCCATCGATCACCTTCGCGCCGCGCAGTTTGCGCATGGCACTCTCGAGCAGCACCATGCCGTTGGCGAGGGTCTGCGCAAAGCGCTCCTCCTCCTGCTTCAGCACGCGCTCGGCCAGGGCGCGGCCGCGCGTGAGCTCCGGATACGCCGCGCCCATCTCCTTCTCGAGCACCGCCACCAGCTTGTAGAAGAACGGCTCCTGGATGCCGAGCTTGTAGCCGTGACGGACCGCGCGGCGAATGATCCGGCGCAGCACATAGCCACGCCCGTCGTTGGCGGGCAGCACGCCGTCGACAATGAGGAACGTGCAGGCCCGGATGTGATCGGCAATCACGCGCAGCGAGCTCGAGGTCAGCACCGAGGTCCCCGCCAGCCTGCCCGCCGCGCGGATCAGGTTCCTGAACAGGTCGATGTCGTAGTTGGAATGCACCCCCTGCATGACCGCAGCGATGCGCTCGAGGCCCATGCCGGTATCGACCGAGGGCTTCGGCAGGCGCGTCATCTTGCCGTCCGCGCTGCGCTCGAACTGCATGAAGACCAGGTTCCAGATCTCGACGTAGCGATCGCCTTCCTCATCGGGCGAGCCGGGTGGGCCGCCGGCAATCTCCGGCCCGTGGTCGTAGAAGATCTCGCTGCACGGCCCACACGGGCCGGTGTCGCCCATCGCCCAGAAGTTGGAGCTCTCGCCCAGGCGCGCGAAGCGCTGCGGGCTGATGCCGATGTCCTTCAGCCAGATCTCCGCCGCCTCGTCGTCGTCGCGGTAGACAGTGGCCCACAGCCGCGCCGGATCGAGCCCCAGGGTATAGATGAGGAAGTCCCAGGCGAAGTGAATCGCTTCGCGCTTGAAGTAGTCGCCGAAGGAGAAGTTGCCCAGCATTTCGAAGAACGTATGGTGTCGGGCGGTGTAGCCGACGTTCTCCAGATCGTTGTGCTTGCCCCCGGCGCGCACGCAGCGCTGGCTGGAGGCGGCGCGCAGATAGTCGCGCTGCTCGCGCCCCAAGAACACGTCCTTGAACTGCACCATGCCGGCGTTGGTGAACAGCAGCGTCGGGTCGTTCGCGGGCACGAGCGGGCTCGAGGGCACGATCATGTGGCTGTGCCCGCGGAAGAACACCAGGAAGGCGTTGCGCACGTCCGCCGCGCTCATGTAAGGGGTTTTGCTCAACTTGCCTCAGTCCGCATCGGGATCGGCGCCAGTGGCCGCGCGGATATGATCCGACGAAAAGCCACGATACTGCAAAAAGCGTGCTTGCCGTGACTTCTCGGGCCAGCTCGCCGGCGGCTGCCGCCCGAACCTGGCGCTGCGCACCTTGCGGGCGAGCGCGGCCCAGTCAGGTCCGCCCCCCAGGGCTGCCTCGACGAGCGCCGGGGCGAGACCGTGGCGGCGCAGCTGCGCGGCGATGCGCATCGGGCCCTGGCCGCGCCCGGCATGGTACGCCACGTAATTCTGCGCATACCGCGCATCATCGAGCACCCCCTCGCGGGTGAGCTCCGCGATCACCGTGGCGGCGGTGACATCGTCAAACGCCTTCTCAAGCAGCTTCTCGCGCAGCTCAGCGCTCGCAAAGTCGCGCCGCGCCAGCACTGCAATGGCCGCCGTCCGTGCGGCCTGTGGATCGGTACGCGCGTGTTCGCTGGCTGGCTGCGATGATCTGCGCCCGGGCATCGTTTACAGTATAGTGATGACGCGGCGGCAGTCTTCAGTGAGCCGCCGTTTTCACTGGGCTCAAAGGATCAAACTCAACCATGCGACTTATCGTTAGCGTGCTGGCGTGCGTGGCGGTCGGCGGACTATCTGCTGCTCTTGCGGACCCGTCGGCGCCGAATTCTCCGGCTACCCCCACCACCCCGGCCGCCGCGGCGACATCCGCCGTGCCCGCAGCCGCTGCACCCGCAGCCGCTGCACCCGCGGCTGCGGACACCACGGGCGGCACCCCCGCCCACTCAGCGAACGCCACCGCGACCCCGGCACCAGCCATCGACCCGAGAGAGAAGCACCTGCTGTCGCAGGGTTACAAGCCCCAGATGGTCAAGGGCGAGAAGGTCTTCTGCAAGCGCGAGGCGGTCATGGGGTCGCGCACCGAGACGGTGTCGCACTGCGGTACCGTCGACCAGCTGGCCAGTGAGACCCGGCTTTCGCGCGAGGCGACCGAGAACTCACAGCGGATTCAACTGCCCTCGTCGGGCCACTGAGCGCGGGGCGCCACGCAATCGGGGCGGACGTTGCGGCGGGAAGCGCCGGCTGCGCTCAGGCGCTATTGGCCGCCTGCTCGGCGCGGCGCTCCTGACGTACCGGCAGCAGACGCGCCCTCACCTGCTCCTCGATCTCGCGCGCGATTTCCCTGTTCTGCTGCAGGTACGTGCGCGCATTGTCCTTGCCCTGGCCGATGCGGTTGCCCTTGTAGGCGTACCAGGCGCCGGATTTCTCGATGATGCCGAGCGAGCTGCCGAGCTCGATGATCTCGCCCTCGCGCGAGATCCCCTGTCCGTACATGATCTCGAACTCCGCCTCGCGGAAGGGCGGTGCGACCTTGTTCTTCACGACCTTGACGCGCGTCATGTTGCCGATGACTTCCTCGCCGTTCTTGAGGGCGCCGATGCGGCGGATATCGAGCCGCACCGAGGCATAGAACTTCAGCGCATTGCCGCCGGTGGTGGTTTCGGGATTGCCGAACATCACGCCGATCTTCATGCGGATCTGGTTGATGAAGACCACCATCGTGTTCGAGCGGCTGATGTTGCCGGTGAGCTTGCGCAGTGCCTGCGACATGAGGCGCGCATGCAGACCGACCTGCATCTCGCCCATTTCGCCCTCAATCTCGGCCCTGGGCGTGAGCGCCGCCACGGAGTCGATCACGACGATGTCGACGGCGTTGGAGCGCACCAGCATGTCGGTGATCTCCAGCGCCTGCTCGCCGGTGTCCGGCTGCGATACGAGCAGATCGTTGATGTTGACGCCGAGCTTCTCGGCATAGGTCGGATCGAGCGCGTGCTCGGCATCGACGAACGCCGCCGTGCCGCCGCCCTTCTGCACCTCGGCGATGACCTGCAGCGTCAGAGTCGTCTTGCCGGAGGCCTCGGGGCCGAAGACCTCCACCACCCGCCCGCGCGGCAGCCCGCCGACACCGAGCGCGATGTCGAGCCCGAGCGAGCCGGTGGACACGGCCTCCACGTCGTAGCTCGCGACGGCATCGCCCAGGCGCATCACCGAGCCCTTGCCGAACTGCTTTTCGATCTGGCCCAGTGCGGCGGCGAGCGCCTTCTTGCGGTTTTCTTCCATCTGCGGATTTCCCGAAAGTGTTGCGTGACGAGGAAATAAATCCGCCGCAATTATCACACAAAGAAAGCGCGTCCGGCGCGCGGCGCGCGCGCCATTTGGCCGCTATTCATGCGCTTTCTCCGCCTTAACCAGTGGATAGGATTCGATGACACTGTATAGCGGGCCGCCGGCCTCGGTGCGGCTGTCGATGAGCGCGAAGCTGTCGCAGCGCCACGGCAGCGGACGCAGCACTCGCCGTCGCGGGGCATGCGCGACCTTGCGCGCTACCGTGACATGCGCATGGAAGGGCTTGAGATCCGGGGTGAATCCTGCGGCAGCCGCGGCGTCCTTGAGCGCACCGGAGAGTGCCTGCGCGAGCGGGGGCTCCTCGGCGCCGAGAGCGCACAGGATCTGCTGGCGGGGCCAGTGTGCCAGGGCGCTGAAGCGCAGCACGAGCGGCGCGTCCTGAGAGAGAGCCTGCGCCGCGCGCTGCGCGATGGCCCGGAGCTCCTCCACACGCCGCCGCGGGACGCTGCCAAGGAAAGCGAGCGTGACGTGCAGGTTCGCCGCCGGCACCGGGCGACCGCCGCAGCTGCCGGTGGCTTTCGCCGTGGCCCGCGCGAGCGCGTGCCGCTGCTTCGCCTCCGGCCACAGCGCAAAGAACAGCCGCTGCGTGGGCTCGGGAGGGGCGGCACTCAAGCCGGGGCCGCGCGCGGCGGCGCTTCCGGGCGCACGGGCAGATCGAGGCGCAGGATGAGCCGCAGCGCATGCTGCACGGAGCGGCTGCGCACGAACTCACGGTCACCGTGGAAGAGCCTCTCCTCGGCGATGATGTCGACGGCTGTCCCCGCTCGTGCGGCGGCACAAAACCACACCGTGCCGACGGGCTTGCCCGGCGTGCCGCCGTCGGGACCGGCGATGCCGCTGACGGCGAGCGCGACGTTGGCGTGCGCGACCCGCAGCGCCCCTTCTGCCATCTCGCGCACGGCCTGCTCGCTCACCGCACCGAAGCTCTCGAGGGTTGCGGCAGCGACGCCCAGCTCGCGCATCTTCGCGGCATTGGAGTACGTGACGTAGCCGCACTCGAACCACTGCGAGCTGCCGGGGACGTCCGTCAGCGCCTTGGCCACCCAGCCGCCGGTGCAGGACTCGGCGGTGACGATGCGACGCTCCGCGGCGCGCAGCTTGTGGGCCACGCGCTCGGCCAGCTCGTACAGCTCCGGATCGCTCCCCATGGAGCGCGAGGCTACTCCAGCGGGCGCCCCGGCCGGTAGCCGCTCGCGCCGGCGCACCGTCCCGGCCTGCGGCAGCGGGCGTCTTTAAAGCCCCCTTGACAATCATCTCGTGCCTTCGCAATGTCGTAACACTCTACAAGGAAGATTGAACGAAGAAGCGCACATCAAAGCGCCGCTCACGCAAACTCCGATCTCAATCTTCGCGCAGAACACCAATCGTTCATTTCATTCGGGAGTTACACAATGAACATCAACATGCAGCTTGTCAAAGGCTCAAGATAGCGAGCGGATTCATTTGTAAATTCCTTGCGGTCCTGGCGTTCGCAGGCATTCTCTCCGTTGAAGGGGCGATGGCTGAAGAGTCAGCGCCGGCACGTGCCGCCATCACGGGCAGCCACCCCACATGGGCAAGCGAATCCAGGCGCCTCTCGCCGGCTCACGTTACCAGCGGCACCGTGTCCGCGCGGGTGTATCTGGCCGGCCAGGACCCGGCGGGCCTGTCCGCCTACGCGACCGCCGTCTCCACGCCGGGTGACGCGCTCTATGGCCACTACCTGTCGCCGGCGGAGGTGAAGGCGAGGTTCGGCCCGAGCGTTGGCGAGATCAGCGCGGTCACCGCCTGGCTGACCCGGGAAGGTCTCACGGTAACCAAGGTCGATGACCGGGTCGCGGGCTATGTCGCGGCACGCGGATCGGTCCAGGCCGCGGCCCAGGCGTTCGGCGTGACGTTCGGGACCTTCCGTGGCCCGGACAAGAAGGCCGACCGCGCGCCCGAGCAGGACGCGACTGTGCCGGCGAGCGTCGCGGGCTACGTGGTGGCCGTCAGCGGCCTCGACACGGCGGCCCACTACATGAGGCCGTTCCAACTCCCGCCGCCAGGCCCGAACTACTGGATCGCCCCGCCGTGCTCCAGCTTCTACGGTGAGTTCATCGCATTCAACGAGCCCTCCGCCTACGGTCTGTATCAGCCGTGGACGAACTGCGGTTATACGCCACGCCAGATTCGGGGCGCCTACCACACCAGCGACTCGGGGATGACCGGCAAGGGCCAGACGGTCGCGATCGTCGACGCTTACGCCTCGCCCACCATGCTGAGCGACGCGAACGAGTACGCGAGGATCACCGGCGACCGGCCGTTCAAACCCGGCCAGTACAGCCAGCAACTCGCCAGCACTTTCACGAATATCGACCTGTGCGGCGCGTCAGGGCTGGTATGGCGAAGAGACATTGGACGTGGAATCGGTGCATGGCCAGGCGCCGGACGCCAATGTCGTCTTCGTCGGCGCGGCCAGCTGCTTCGACGATGATCTGTTTGACGCGCTGGCGCTCATCGTGGACGACCACCTGGCCAGCATCGTCAGCAACTCGTGGGGCGAGCCCTTCGATCAGGCCACGGGGGAGTACCCGGTCTGGGACAGCCTCTTCGAGGCGGGCGCGGCGGAGGGCATCGGATTCTTCTTCTCCTCGGGGGACAGCGGTTACGAGGCCCCGGACGGGGAGGGCGGTCTCGGACATGCTGCAGGTGGACTGGCCGACCTCCAGCCCGTGGGTCACCTCGGTCGGCGGCACCAGCCTCGCCATTGGCCCATTCGACAACTACGAGTTCGAGACCTCGTGGGGCACTCTGCTTGACCCGCTGGCTTCCAACGGCAGGTCCTGGCAGTACACCCCGCCCGGCCTCTACCCCGATTGGTACGACGGCTCCAGCGGAGGCGGCGTGAGCACGTATTTCCCCCAGCCCCCCTATCAGGCGGGTGTGGTGCCGTACAGCCTCGCCACCGCAGTCCCGGAAGGCAGCACCTCGACCCCCATGCGTGTGGTACCCGACGTCTCGGCGCTCGCTGACCCGAGCACGGGGTTCCTGGTCGGTCAGACCACGCTGCAGCCGAACGGCACCACGTACGCGTTCTCCCTCAGCCGGATCGGTGGGACGAGCGTGTCCTGCCCCACCTTCGCCGGCATCGAGGCCGACGCACAGCAGGCCGCCGGTCATCCGCTCGGCTTCGCGAACCCGGCAATCTACCGGCGGTACGGGACCGACGCCTTCCGCGACGTGACGGATCACCCGTTCGGCATCGCTCACCTGGCCGAGGTCCGCAACAACTACACCGACCCGTCTACCAAGACCGGGCCCGCTCGTCACGTACCTGCGCACGCTGGGCATCGACGGCGAAGGCGCCGCCGCATTGCCAGCGGTGGAGGGCTACGACGATTCCACCGGCGTCGGATCGCCCGATCACTACATCGAGTCGTTCCGGGGGCACGACCGCTGAGGCGGCAATGGGGCGGCGGGCTACAACCCGCCGCCCCGTTTACCACAGGCGCAGCGATCACGGGCAGCAGCCCGTTTCGAGCAAAGCCTGATGCTTGTCGGACTGCGTGGCGTCGGCAAGACAGTACTCCTTAATCGCATCCAAGAAATGGCCGCAGCCGATGGCTATGGGGTCGCGATGATCGAGGCCACCGAGAGCCGCTCGCTACCCGAGCTGTTGGTCCCTGCTTTTCGACGGATTCTCTTTAGGCTCGACGCCGCGGCGAACGTTATCAACAAGGTAAAACTCGTGACGGAATAAAATGCGCTGAAGATCGCGGTCGCGACTTAGGTTCGCTCTTCATAATTTTGCAAGAACACTGGAAATCGTGCAATGGTAGGCCATCTGATCCGTGCCAATGCACCACTCAATGTCCGAATTGGTTTGAGGCGTGAAGATCGGCGTATCGCCTTCGGTGCTCTTGCAACTGCAGCGGTCGCAAATGCTCTTGCCGCAACAGTCCCGGTATTCGACGAGATATGTCTGTCCATCGGACGGATTGATGCAACTGCCAACCCACGCGCTGGGCGGTGCGACCGATCCGGCTGGGCAACTAGTAACGGTTCCACCACAACAGGAGCACAATGTCCCGTCCAATGAACAGTAGCGCCAGTAGTTGCATTGCGTGTCGTCGGTCGCTTGAGCGTGGGCAGCGAAGCTCTTCTTAGGAGCGGCAGCTCGCGCTACATTTTGGCGGTCGATGGGAAACAGTGGGAGCGCAGCGGCGCCCACCAACGCTCGTCCGGCAACAGCAAGAAAACCGCGCCGTGAAGTGTGGCGCGCGACGCGGCGCGCACTCACCTCGAAAGATGTTGGTAACCAACGAGTGCCCCATTTGTTAGTCATCGGAAGATCCCCTATGCGGAGACGGTTCCCTTGTCGCTACGCGCGCGCCATTCTTGAAGCGAAGCAACGCCGGCCTCAAGCGCGTGCAGCAGGCTTTCTAGGTGCTCGCGGCTATTGACGAGACCCTTTGCTCGCACAATGCCATCGCGATCAATCGCAACAGCATAGGGAAGTTTGGAGACTCCGTACGCAAGCCCAAGTTCGGTTGATACGACGTAAGGCAGGCTGGCAAGATTCTGACGACCGACGTAGGCCCGATGCTCTTCGACCTGCCCATCACTCGCGAGAATAACCTCCACCATGGCGCGCTCGGTGCGCGCAAACGAACGAATGAAGGAGGTCAGTTGAGCACAGATCGGGCACGACGGGGTTACGAAAACCAATAGTTGGGGTATCTGCTCGCCGGATTCAGACTGGCCTATTCTGATGGGCCGGCCAGCCAGATCATTGAGCAAGAACCGAGGCGCGCGCGCACCGATCTTGAGAGGACTGGCTGTAGTAAGGGCGCCGACCGGGCCGATTCGCTCGTACAACACCCCGATATGCCGCAGCATCACAAGTATTACAAAGCCCTGTGCGATAACCAAGATCCAGAGCATGACCATCCCCAACGGGAGGAAGTTACTCACCTATGCTCTCCTGTGTCGTCGTATAACAGGAAAGGACGAGATGGTCTCGATCTCGAGATAAATGAGCGCTGCGGTCACGCCGCAAGCCGCGGCATCGACGGATGCGATATTGCCAAGAGCGCTGCCATGAACAGACAGAATTGCAATAAGCGCAAGCATGAGGATAAGTCCAAAGCTTCGAGCCAGAGAGGTCGGCCCGACTGGAGAGAGGTCACGACGCAGGCTGCAGCCACAGTCGACATCTTTATCACCTCGCAGCAGTACGATGCCCATAGCCGTTACAAACAGCGTGAGGAGCGCGATTCCGAATGCAGCGGCAAAGCTGCGATACGTCGGCACTAGAAGGCCTAGAGCGAGACCCAGTTCCACGCCAATAATGACGGTTGCTAGTGGCCTGGCGAGAACCGACGGCACTACGCGATATTGTTCGATGCTTTGCACAAACCGCGAGCGGTCGCGCGTCTTCGCCAGGGCAACGGTCGCAAACACGAAAGCCACTGCGGTGCTCAGAGCCGTCTCTACCCACACTTGCATCACCCCTCTCCCAGCACGCTCATAAAGGATGCCCCAACCTTTTTGACATCCCGAACATGTCTGAGGGAATCCCCCACGATGCGATAAACACTCAATGTGCTTTCGTTTATGGCAAACAGCAGCGCGTCATCATCCAGAGTCACTGCAATCGATGATGCGGGAGCCACGAGGGAATTGCGCCGGACGACGCGCCCCGTTTCGGTGTTGACGACCCAAACTTGTGTGCCATATTGCTTGTGTGTCCACTCACCCCCTTGGTGCATTAGGACGAATAGGCGCTTGTGCTTGGCATGCACCGCCAGCAGCTGGTAGAAGCCACCAGGACGCCAACCACTACGACGCTCCTCCTCGGTGAGAATATTCCACGAAGGTCCAGGCTCCGCCCGGCCGTCGACGCGTGTCACTGGCCAGACGTGCCCGTGATAACTGACGAAATAGAAGTGGTCATCGCCGGAAACCATCGCCGGCGCGTCGAAGATGGGGTCGCGTTCCGGATTGAAAAATGGACGTGTGACAGCCTTACGCACTTCGCCGGTGGCGCTTATCGAAACGTTCATCAACGCACCATTGCCGCAGACGGAGGCAAAGCTGGCGACTCCGGTAGGGTAGGCAAGAAAACACCCCGGGGTCTCGATCTCCGTCACCAATGTCGAGTTCTTTAGATCTATGACGCTGACAGAAGTCCCAGGACGCATGTTCGCAGAAAACAGATAGTGGCCGTCGGCGCTGAGCGATAGCCCATATTTTTTTCCATTCGCCAGTAGCCGGCCGCTCGGCAGCTCCACCTCCGTGCTTGGAACTAGCGTTCTTGGGCTATACGCGGTGATCACGTCCGAGCGAACCCCGCGTGTTCCGCGAGACCAGTAAGTCTCCGAAACGTAAATGATGTGGGCATCGGGCGTTATCACGAAGTTGGGTAAGAAACTGGAACTGATCGTGCCAACGACTTTGCCAGCATCTCCGTCTACCACAGTGATGTTTGTGACGACGAGTGAACTCGAGTGATCGATCAGATACACCCAATGGGGACTGGGCTCTGGGAGAATGACGACCGGAGATGCACCTTCGATTGGTGCGGCCGGATCTGCCGACGTATTGTGCGGGCTGACTGCTCCTACACTGGCCAGGAGCGTCAAACTTAGAATCGCAGGTACTCGAATTCGTTTTAGGTTCTGGTGCATACGGATGCCATAGGTTTCAAGGTGTCGTGCGGATTACGTACGCATCGGCCGCCGCCGCCACAGGTGCAACGGCCGCGTCGCCGAGCGCTCGCATCACGCGTGTCCGCTCCAGCGCAACTTCGGTTAGCGGTCGTGCGCGTAACGCTGCGACTTCTTCTGTCGTATATGGCACCCAGTCGGCTGGCAGTTCCTCAGCGCTGAATTCCACTACCAACCAATTGAGCAGCGCCGAGAGTTCAGCATTTGAGAGAGCACTGTACGCAACCCCAGGAACACGGGCTACGTAAGCTCGCCCCTCAGGACTACGCAGTAGGTAACCAACAGCGTGGCGGAGCGCCGGAACGCGGCCCGACATGCCTTCTCCAGAGGCCAGATGACAGCCGCGGCAATTGCGTGCATAAGCAACGCGTGGACCCTGCCAGACATCAACGGGGCGAATAGCGCCGTCTGATGTCGTCCCAGATGAGGCGGCCGGAAGGCGAGGTCGTTCCAACCGAAGAGACTCCGGATCGGTGGCATCGCGAGTGTAGCGATCGACATCTGCCGCCAACAATGGCGCCGGTAAAGGTCCCGGTGCGCCCAGGATTGCGGCATAGTTCAAAATCTCGGCACGCTGTTGGGAAGTCAGCGTGGAAAAAGACGGCATAGACCCGCGATACTGCATTCCCCCGTCCTCGAGGGGGCCTGACAATCCAAATGTCACTACCCGCGCTAAGTAACGCCAGCCGCCGGGCCGCAGCGCATAGTTGCGGACACGGTCACGCAGAGGTGGTGCGACGCCCACAAGCCCCTGGCCTTCCGGTTGATGACATAGCGCGCACCGCGTTATAAAAAGCGCACGGGCTGTGTCTGATGCCGCCGCAGCTACCGTCCAGGCTATGCCTAGAGAAAGCGCCGCAAATATCGCTCCGGCCCTAATAGCGTTCGGCGAACGATATGGTGCGAATGTCATCAAGCACCCCAGGACTGCGCTCCAAATGACACTGGGCATGGCTCTGATCTCACCTAATCGAAACTCGCGGAGGACGGCTTAAGAGTGCGTTAACGCTAATATGACTTCATAACAGGCGGTGCTTTGCCCTCGTATGCGTCCCAGGCCTGACCAATTAAATACGCGCGGATCGAATCGACATCGGCTCGATTTAACTCATCGTCAAATCGACCCATGCCCTTCGCCTGATAGGCACCGTTCAATACTATTTCTAAAAAGAGTTCCTCGTTTGATAGCGCGAACCTGCGGAGGTCGGGAAGCATGCCGCGGCCAAACACGTGACACCGACTACAAACTCTGTTGTACAAGATCTCTCCCTGCGAAGCCTGCGCTGACGAGCCGCGCTCCACACCCGGCTTTTGAATCGGTACTTCAGTGACTTCTTGGGGTTTTGGAACGGGTCCTCCATCGAGCTTCAGAGCAACTATGCGCCCGGCGTTTCCGTACTTGTATGCCGCCGTTCCAGGCGCGAAAGCGAAGCCTCCCCCGCCACCATATCCAGCCATGAACGCGATGTACTGCTCGCCTTGGATTTCGTATGCGATAGGGGCTGCCATTATGGAGGTCCCGACATCGATCGCCCTGAGCAGCTTTCCATCGTTCGCGGTGTAGACATTCAGGAAGCCACGCGCATCGCCGCGAACGACGAGATTGCCCGCCGTCGACATGACGCCACCATCCCACGTACTCGCGCCGGGAACCTGCCAAATAAGCTTCCCTCTCACCGGATCCCAGGCTTTCAACGCCCCTTGCGGTGATATTGGGCCACGCGATTTTCGCTCGAGAGACTGTAGGGGCGGCAGCGTCCCATATAGGCTTGCCGTCTCCTTTGGATTGTAATCGCCGGGCATGATGCCCTGAACGGCAAACCACCCGTCAACAGCCTTCGCAGGTCGATTCGTAACATCGACCAATACATTTGGCATCTCCAGAGCTGGGATGTAAACCAAGCCCGTAATTGGGTCGAAGGACATTGGTTGCCAGGAATGCGCACCGAACGCCGATGGCCAGACCAAAGCAGGGCTCTTATCATAGTCGGCGGCAGGGTTAGGTATTGGGTGGTGCGTTTTTGGATCCAATCCCTTGGTCCAATTCACAAACACGAAATTGTTCGCCGCCAACACATCGCCTGTCGCGCGGTCATAGACATAGAAGAAGCCATTCTTGGCCGCATGCAACAGCACGTCTCGTCTAGCGCCGCCTATCGTCAGCGTCGTCAGTATGAATTTCTGAGTCGAGTCGAAATCCCAGCGATCATCCGGTACCTCCTGGTAATACCAAGCGATCGCACCATTCGAGGCGTGAACAGCGATCACGGAGCAAGCATAGAGTTCATCGCCTCCCTTTCGGCCACCCTCCCTTGTATTGAACGGAGACACATTTCCGGTTCCCATGAACACCAGATCGGTTTTTGGGTCGTAGCTCAACCCGTCCCACACTGTCCCGCCGCCTCCCATTTCCCAGCGGTGACGCGGATCCCATGTCTTCGCGGCCGCCACAAGATGAGGCTGATCTTGTTCGCCAAGTGCCGGATTGCGTGGAACAGTAAAAAAGCGCCACTTGAGTTTCCCGGTCTCGAGATCGAAAGCCGAAATGTATCCGCGTACGCCAGCAAAATCCCCGCCGCCGTTACCAATGACAACCGCGTCTCGAGTCACGACTGGCGCACCAGTCACGGCGTATGGCACATGTTTCTCACGCCCAATCAGCGTGTCGGTCCTCCACTTTGGTTTCCCTGTATTGGCGTCCAGACTGTATAGGTAGCCGTCGAGAGCTGCGACGTATACATGACTCTTCCAAACAGCGACCCCGCGATTCACGACGTCACAACACGCATATCGCGCCCACTGCATATCCACCGTCGGAGTGAACTTCCAGCGTTCCGCTCCGGTCCTGGCCTCCAGCGCATACACACGGCCAAAATTGCCCGCCGCAAACATTACGCCGTCCACAACCACAGGGCTCGCTTCGAGACCGCGTGAAGTGGTCAGATCGTATTGCCAAGCAAATCCGAGCTTTTCCACGGTGTGCTCATTGATCTGCGAGAGTGGTGAGAAATATGTGCCGCCCGCATCACGACCCGTCGTGAACCATTCCCCGGGTTGGGAGTCGGCTTTCGCTAAGCGGGATGCGTCAACGGAACCCAGAACCTCAGGTTGCTGCACTTTCGCGGCCGGTTGGGGCCGCCCACACCCTATAAGTACGAGCGACAACACTACCAGCAAGGGCGTACGCACAAGTCACCTCTTATAGCGAGCCGTCAGAGTTGCCTTCGCCAATGTGTAGTCGTGCGCAGTCCAGGTCACCATCGCGCCACTTGCTTCAGCCGGAACGGGAAGCTTGTTGACGCTCAACGCCTAGACTGTAATCTGATAACGATGCGCGGGCTCACCTTTACCTGGGCAAGGCCCGTGATAGCCGTCTTGCCCATGTCCGTGCGACCCTGTACGGCCCCGGCGGGTAGCTGATTACCGTTCACTGCACCGGCATTCTCTGGCAGCCGAAGCGTTGATGCAGGCAGGTTGTAGACAACCCAGTGCCACCATCCAGAAGGGCTACCGTGCTCGTCCAGATCGAACATCGTAATTGCAAAGCTTTTGGTCGCGACCGAGGCGCCTCGCCATTCGAGCGCAGGTGAGCGGTTTTGGCCCGCGCAACCGTACTCGTTGAAGGTATGGCTTTCGGCTATCGGACGATCCGGCCCGAAATCAGGACTGGTTACCGAAAAGTTTGGCGGAGCCGCGAGTGCCAACGTAGCGACCAGTGGCGATGCGAACCATGCTGGGCATTTGTTGTGGACTTTCATGCAAGATCCTCTAGTATCCGCAGCTTGGTGCTGCTATGAATAGGATCAACAAGTCCAAAGGTAATTACGCGCGCAAGAATTAGTTCAGGAGTCGGTCGCGAAGAGGCGGTGCGACCTCCGGAAGGGGCCCTGTGCGTCCGTGAGATGACATCCCGCACCGCGCGTGATGTATTGTGCGCGCTTGCAACAGGTCCAGCGCAGCGGCGGCACCGCTGCCGCCGAGAGCACGAACAAAACGACCGCATGCCTGACAATTAAACCAAGTGCGCAGGGAATTTACCGGCACGCAAAACTGCCTTTGCGGCGATTTTAGTGCTAAGTCGACAGAGCCATTTTGGCCATCGGCACTTTATATTTTGTACCGGAGCACTTTTCGACGTGAGTGACTGAACGCCAGCGTCTGAAACGACTAGCGGCGCATGTCTCGTGGCGAGATCCCGAAGTATCGCTTGAATGCGGACGAAAACGTGCTCTGCTGCTGATAGCCTATCTCTTGGGCAATCACCGCAATGGGCCGATCCGTATTGCACAGTCGCCGCCGAGCCAAGTCTAAGCGAGCCATCAATAGATAATTCATCGGACTTGTACCGAACAAGAGCTTGAATCCATAGTTCATCTTGTTGCGGTTGATCCCGAAGTGTCGACACAGCTCCGTCATCGAAGTACAGCTCTGCACCTTCCGGTCAAGCAGCAGACGGACTTCATTGATGCATTCCTTGTTGCGAGCAGTGAGTTTGATTCGAGAAGGCGCGGGTGTCTCGAGAGCCTTCAGATGATTCAACGTCAGCCATAGCAGGTCGTACACCCGCGCTTGTAGATAGAGGTTGTAGAGACTACCAAGCGGCGGAGGCCTCAGGATTTCTTGGAGTGTCGCGCGCAGTCGGGGCGGAAGCGCGAACCACTGGACGGCAAAGAGGGGCGAACACCATCCGAGTACGCGCGAACTGCTTGGGGTGTGTCTGCGGGGTCGAGGTTCAGCGTCTTGAGCAGCAGATCGCGTGTCACGGAGATCGTCACCGACGTCTCAGATGACCCCCCGACGTATCGTTCCTCTTCGTCAATTCCAGCCGGCTGACACAGGTACGCCAATGTCGGGCGGCGCACCTCAATTTTGGTGCGGTTCGAGAATTGGGAGATGCTGTGCCCGGAGATCTGCCAGTTAAATTTGAATAGGTCCTCGCCGCGGATTCGATTCACAGTGTCCTGCCGGACGCAAAAGTCGCTCATGACGATGTAGATGTTGCCTGACAGACGAATTAGATCTCGATAGCCCGTGCCGACAGATGGATCTATCGGCTGGCGAAGACCCAGAGCCCAGGAGAAAGGCTGATCGATCGCAGGCCTGTCAGCGAAGCGCGCTCGTACGGCATGCTCGTAATCTCGCTCACCCATCGCCGTGATCGACGGAAACGAAGGTGCGAATGGCATTGATGGGGTGAGAATTACGATGGACCGCTACCCCGCATAGTTAGGAAGGAGATCGATCGGCCCGGGACCCGCCTGACTGTTGCGCAAGCGCAACGCCCTCAAATGCCTGAACTGTTAATTTAGATTATAGAGTTACGGGGGGAAGAACTACTTTCAGCGAGGTTGCAGACCGCGTCGCGGGCCCAGAGCGGCATGGTCGCTGGGAAGACGCGCTTTCCCCGGAGATGCCAAAGCGATACACGGTAGCTTGAGGCGCAACTGTCATTCCCGGGGAAGGCCCGATGCGCCACTTGGACCGCGCCCTGCCTCGACTTTGGAACTGCACCGTCGTGCCGGCCCGGCAGGTCTTTTTCCCTCGGCACGGAGAGCGCCGACGCCGAAAAGTGCGCCTCGGCAACAATGGTGTGACGATCTCCAAAAATGAGGTGCGCCGATCCTTATAGGTTTGCCGCTCAAAAGCTCGGCCGAGAGCGGTCTTATGAAGCAGTACCCTCGTGCGTTGATACTGGCAGCTTGCGCTGCCCTGTCGATCACTGCGCCTTGCCGAGGCGCTGAATCCGAAAACCAAATGCTTCAGGAGGTTGTCGTCACGGCGCAAAAACGTGAGCAGTCAGTTCAAGACGTTCCGTTGAGCATGACCGTTTTTACCGGCGCAGATCTCGACCGGCAGACGGACCAATCGTTTCAGGACTATGCAGGTTCGATCCCCAACCTCTCCGTCAGCTACAGTGGGGACCAGGGCCGCGGCAACAACATGATGATCGCGCTTCGCGGTGTCGCTAGCACGGCAAATTCGGACGTGGTCGTTGCCGGCACTACCGGATACTACATTGGCGACACGCCACTTCCGTTCGGGGTCAATCCGCGGTTGGTGGACGTCAATCGTATCGAGGTGCTTCGCGGCCCCCAAGGCACGTTTTATGGGTCTGAATCGATGGGAGGCACAATCAAGGTCGTGCCGAACCAGCCTGACCTCAACACACCCTCCGTCTGGGTCCGAGGATTGCTCTCTGATACTAACAGGGGAAGCGGCAATGAATCTGGTGACTTCGTCTTAAACGTGCCGTTGGTAGATGGCAAACTCGCTCTTTGGATGTCTGCGTACAGCGACTATCAAAGCGGAATTTACGACCGATTCGTAACAACTGAAGACAGGCTTTACACGCATATCGACACGGACTTGGTGACCGGGGCAAAAGCCGCCCTGCGCTGGCTGCCGCAAGAGAATTTCGAGGCTACCTTCTCGCTTTATTGGCAGAAAACATCCCAACCCAACGCACCTCTCGCCGACTACTACGCGGGAAATTTTTATCAAATTCGCGCTTACAACCAGGAGGAGCCTTTCAACGAGAACTATTATCTTAGCGATCTTACCCTTCGGCTAAACCTCGGGTTCGGGGAGTTGGTAAGTTCGACGTCGTATTATCATCGGGAATTCGATGAAGTCGAGGAGCAGACGGAGGTTCTCGACGCCTTCCTTCGCCCCATGTACCACGATCCGACGGCTTCCTCTTTTGAGAACTCCATCGATGCGGATAGCTCGGAAGGCGAGTTTACGGAGGAGTTGCACCTTACAGGGAAGAGCTACAAAGATCGGCTAACATGGTTAGTTGGTGCGTTTACGACAAAGTGTACCAACCATCGTCTCGAACCCTGGTTCGCTCCCGGGTTCTCCGAGAACCCCGAGTACGTTAATTTAGGCACAGATATTTTATTTCTCAGTAGAAATGCCATTGCTACTCGAGAGAGTGCGCTTTTCACGGACGTCACGTACTCAGTCACGGACCGCTTTAGGCTCGGAGGCGGATTGCGATATTTCGATAACTCAATCGGCTTGCGAAGAAGCGTGACTGGATATTTCAATGGCGGTGACTCGGGCGTGATTGAACACCATGCGCAGAAAGGTGTGACGCCGCGCTTTGGCATCGAATACGACGCCGCAGAGCATTTCCTCCTCTATAGCAATATTACAAAAGGCTTCCGGCTGGGCGGCGTCAACCCGCCCGTGCCACAGTCCCTGTGCGGAGCCGACCTTGTGGCAATTGGGTTCCCGAACGGATCTCCGACAGGAACCCAGTCGGACTCGCTTTGGAGCTACGAAGTGGGCGCAAAACGAACTTGGCTGGACGGGCAATTGGTAACAAACGGTTCGCTATTTTACATTAGCTGGAAAGGGATCCCGCAGAGTATCCCGCTCGCTTGCGGTTACGAATTCGACGCGAACATAGCCGCCTCATGTAATACTGGGTTTGAGTTAGATCTGAGCTCGCACTCTCTTGGGATTTCTGGTTTGGATTTGTCTGCAGATGTGGGTTACGTCGACGCTGTGGTTACGGGATCAGACGAACCGTTCGTCGTTCAGGCCGGCGACCGTATTCAGAACGTGCCGCGGTGGACGGGTTCCGGAAGCGTGCAGTACACGTGGCCGGTCGGCCAGATGCTACATGCCTATGTGCGGGGAGATGAGCAGTTTGCTGGCGAAAGTTTCACGACTTTTGATCAGTCAGATCCACAGCGCACGCGCGATCCATATCAGCTAACCAACTTTCGTGCCGGAGTGACCGGTACGCGTGGAGTGGCTAGTACACCGTGGGAAGTTGCGTTGTTTGTTACAAATGCTTTTGATAGGGCGGTCAATTATGGAGACGTTACTTCCGTTGGCATCGAGGATCCGGGTCGCCCCCGAGATGTGGCAAATCGCCCGCGTACAATCGGCGTCACCGCGAGCATGAAGTTCCAATGAATTGCGGCTGGATGTTCCCGGTGACTCGCGCTGCCGAGAGCCGATCTGAAGCGACCTGGCGGAATGAATGCGCGCACTATTGCGTTCCGGCCAGAAGGCGGCTTGGGTTGCTAGTCGGGTTGCGTTACTCGCGAGGCAACATGGTTCGTTCGCAAAATGGGTGGCTCGGTCCGCCGTCGCTGGCGTTCGATCGTGCAGGGCGTTCAAGTGGACCGCCGGCGGATAGAGCTGCGGGTAGAGGCCTCGCGCTGTACAAAGCTGCCTGTCTTGCCTTTCAGCAGCTCAGGGCTCACCTGAGTCTGCATTCAGATTTGCCGTTGATCTCGGCCGCGTTGGCATGCACGGTGACGAAGCAACCTTCCAATCTGTCGCCATCTGACCGGACGAACCGCGAGGCGGCCGGGGACAGCGGCGGAACCGGTTGCGACCAATGAAGGAGGATGCATGAGCATCATTGCGGCGGTACAGATGACTTCCGGACCGGACGTGGCCGCCAATCTGCAAACCGCGGCGCAACTGCTCGAGGAGGCGAGCGCTGCCGGCGCGCGGGTCGCCCTCCTGCCCGAGGAATTCAGTTTCATCGGCCAGAAGGACGCGGACAAGCGCGGTATCGCCGAGGACTTGGGGCACGGACCGGTGCAGGATTTCCTCGTAGCGACTGCTGCCCGGCTGCGCCTCTGGATCATCGGCGGATCGATGGCGTTGAAGAGCTCTCGTGCCGATGGGCGAGTCACGAACACGTGCCTCGTGTATGACGCGGACGGTCGACGTGTGGCGCGCTATGACAAGATTCATCTGTTTGATGTAGATGTGCCAGACGAGCCCGGCGCGAGTTACCGAGAGAGTGCCAATGTGACGCGTGGGGGGCGGTAGTGCTGGTCGACACGCCAGTCGGGCGGATCGGACTGTCGGTATGTTACGACGTGCGCTTCCCCGAGTTGTACCGCCGCCTGTCCGCAGACGGTGCCGAGATCCTCGTGGTGCCCGCCACATTCACCGTGCTGACCGGCCGGGCGCACTGGGAGGTTCTGCTGCGCGCACGAGCGGTGGAAAACCTCTGCTATGTGGTCGCTTCTGACCTGTCGCGCGTGCACCCGAACGGCTTCGAGAGCTACGGCGACAGCATGATTATCGACTGGTGGGGACGCGTCCTGACGCGTCTGCCACACGGCCGCGGCATCGTCTCCGCGGAGATCGACCGCTCCGCGATCGCGAAGGCGCGCGCGGGCTTCCCAGCGCTTTCGCACCGCGGTATTTTCGAGTCCCGAAAGGAAGCTGCGTCGAGGCTTTCGCGGTCGATCACCTAGCCATCAAATCACTTGCAACATGGAAAGCGACTGGCGCGATGAGCGCGAGCGGCCGATCGTGAAGGTCGCGTCCTCCAGAATTCCCGCTCAGAGCCGTGCTCGTGCCAAGCCATGAGTGCGAGCAGGATGTTTCTGTTGCCGGTGCATCTTCAGGGATGGGCTCATTCGGCCAACTTGCTGTTCACATTCGCGGACATCCCTGTATTTGGATGACTTCGTTGACAAGAACTCCGAGAGATAGAATCGGTTTGGTCGAAACGAGCGATGACGCGGCGAATGAGACCGCGCTCGCCAGCCGGCTGCAAGGGAGCCTGGCGTCCGAGCCAGTTCTTCACGATCGGGCTCGGCGTGATTATAGGGGTAGGGTGGGCCATCGTGCTTGGTGCATGGTTGACCAGCGCGGGCCCTGCCGGTGCCATGCTGGGGTTTTTGATCGGCGCCGTGTTGATGCTACCCATCGCAGCTTGCTACGCGGAACTCGCGACGGTGATTCCGTCGGCCGGCGGAGAAGTTGTATACACGCTGGCGGTATTTGGCCGCGGAATCTCCTTCGCGACCGGCTGGTTCATCGTGACGATGACGACGTCATTATCGAGTTTTGAGGGAATTTCTCTTGCGTGGTTCTCCGATAGGCTGTTTCCGGGTGTCCAGGGTCCGGTCGCGTACTCCCCGTTTGGGGCCGAGGTTCATGACACCGACCTGGTTAACGGGAGCGTGTTCATGGTGATCATAACGCTGGGGATGATCTCGGTAGGCTACGCGGTTGGCCGATTTCAAGACTTCTTCACGTACCTCAAGGCGGGGGCGATTGTCATCTTCGTAGTTGCTGCGTTCATGACAGGGAATGTCGGGAACCTGCAACCTCTTTGGACGCCGATTGTTGATCGGCCGGAGGGTAATTGGAATCCTGGCGGGATCGCAGCGGACGGGGCCCGTGTTTTATGGAGGCTTCCAGGTTATCCCACAGGCCGTTGAGGAGCGCACCGCGAGCACCTCGCTGACGATCGGCAAGTTGACGGTTTTGCCGGTCATTCTTGGTTCATCTACGGTCTCGTAATCACAGCCTCTTGTCTCGTAGTGCAATGGATAACGAGCGCGAAGACGACTGTTGCCCGCCGCGATGGCGGTACAAACGACTTTGGGAAACGTAATTTTGGCGAAGGTGGTGATTGGTACGATCGTGCTCGGGGCTGGCGCATGGAACGCGGTCTTTCTTTGGTTGGTCGTTGATGCTGCGGTTGGTCGCGAGTTTATTATCCCCAGGTTTTTCTGACTGGACGTTTTCAGTCACCAGGAGCATCGGTGCTCTTTGTCGGAGCGCTAGGCTTGGTCGGGCTGTGTCTCGGCATGCTTCATCGTTCCAATGATCAACATGGCCGCAATAAGTTTGGCATGTGCTTACGTCGCCTGCTGCTGGGCGGATAGGCGCCGGCGTCGCCTGAGACCGCACAGCGGCGCGTCCTTTCCGCGTACGCGGGACGCCTATCATTCGCTTCGCAATCGGAGCGGCGGCGGCGATGGCTGTAATCACACTGTTGGAACCCGCGACGCGCAGTCATGGCATGCCTCTGGAGTGGACGCTCATGCTTGTGTGGTCGGCACTGGGCTTCGGTTTCGCACGTTTGTCCTTCAGACGTCAGTTGCTACGGTAAGAAAGTCCCTACCATCCGAGCGGGCCGTCCTGCCGGGTTCGGAGTCGTGCATGAAAATTTGGACCGCTCCATGTTGTCGCCCTCAATCTGATTGGAAGATGGCGGCGCTAACACGGGGATGAGTGACGTTAGCTTCATCCGCCGTCACCGCTGCGAAGGGTAGCATGACCTTCGCCAAACGCCGATCGCCGAAACCTCCGCTAGCAGATGTTTGATTGTCGGAATCAGGGGAAGCCCGTCAATACGTGCGGCGATCGCGCGCGAGAGGGTAGCTTCATCTCCCCTTTCGAATGCCTTAGCGCAGTCACGAGAACTGATGGTTTGCGGTGGCTAACATGCAGCCCGCGAAAAACCCCGATCGGGCCGAAGGAAGAGCTCTGCCGACAGCATGACACGACTGAACACTGCGAACGGCCAGCCGGAGGTACGGTGGATACACTTGCAAGAGTCTGGCGTGTCTACGTGGTCCCCGCAGGCGTGTTTCAATCGCTCATGATCGGGGTGGCTATGGCACAGGTCGGGAAGTCGTCGAGTACTTTTCTCGGTATGGCTTCGTTGGTGGGCTGCTCGGGCTTGTGTTGGTCACAGCCTGTTTCGCAGTGCTTCTCGCAGTAAGCTATGAGTTTGCGCGGCTCTACCACGTATACGACTACCGGCGTTTCTGTCGCGAGCTTCTCGGCCGAGGATGGATCGCATTTGAAATAGTCTACCTAGTGATGTTCGCTCTGGTCTTGGCCGTCATCGCCGCGGCATCCGGAACCCTTGTAGAGGTATAACTGCACTTGCCGGGTACTGTAGGAATTGCAGCCCTCCTCCTGTTGGTGATCCTGTTTGCGTTTTACGGCCGAGCATGGGTAATGAGAGTACTGGCCTATAAGGCACGAATCTGTGCACAGTATTTCTCGCGTATTTTCTGATGGTCGTCTTTCGGTGGGGCGATCGAATCGCGGCTCAATTTGCGGATCGCGAGATTGTCGCCGGGTGGTTTGCGGCCGCCATGCGCTACTGGCTTTATTCCAGCGTTGTGATCCCCACGATGTTGTTTGCAGCCACGGGCATTGAAACTCGGCGCCAGGCAATGGTGTCCGGAATCACGACTGCGGTGGCGGGGATCGTGCCAGCGGTTCTTCTGCACCTGAGTTTCGGGGCAGGTTACCCGGAGGTGTTGACCCGCGCGATTCCAACTTACTGGATGATCGCCTCGCTGAAGATGCGGGCATTGACTGTGGCCTATGTCGCGGTTCTTTTCGGCAGCCTGTTCGACGTCGGAATTGGCTTTATTCAGAGCGTCAATGAACGTGTCGACGGCTGGTCGTTGGAACGGCGCGGGAGAAAGATCACGCGGGCGACACGGGCCGGGATCGCTTTGGTCTGCGTGCTCGTGAGCGGTAGTCTTTCGCTAGTTGGAATAGTGCGGTTGATCGCACAAGGGTACGGCACGATGGCGTGGGGCTTCTTAGTGCTATTTGTGGGTCCGCTGCTCACGATAGGCATCTACCGGCTGACGCGCGGCGTGCCCGTTGCGGCTCCCAGCCCGTCCAAGCTGGGAGGCGCATAACTTGCCATGAAAGTCTTGGTGATTGGCAGCGGACTGATAGGGGTAACCACAGCGTACTACCTCCGACGCAGCGGACACGAAGTAACGGTGATAGATCGACAAGAGGGTCCCGGCCTGGAAACGAGCTTTGCAAACGGTGCATTGCTCACCCCGAGCATGCCTGAACCGTGGAACGCTCCGGGAAGTTGGCGCGTGCTGCTAGCCTCACTGTGCCGTTCAGATGCCGCTCTGCAGCTGCGCCTGCGAGCGCTGCCTGCATTGGCTGGTTGGGGTGTCACCTTCTTAAGGAATTCAAGGGCGGCGACCTTCAGGCGCGGTACGCTCAGCAACTTGCGTCTGGCCCTTTATTCCCTTGAGGTTATGCGGTCTTTGCGGCTCGAGACGCGCATTGACTACGGTCGCGCGGCATGCGGAACTTTGAGAGTATTTCGGGATCAGGCCAGTCTCGATCGTGCGTCGGAAGCGGCGAATCGACTGTCATCAGAAGGATTGAGCGTTCGAAGACTTTCAAGCGAAGCAACCGTCAAACTCGAACCCGCGCTGGCGCCCATTGCAAACCAATTAACGGGCGCACTGTATTATGAAGCGGACGAAACCGGCGACGCGCATCGGTTCTGCGCGGCACTTGCGGACGACGCCCGGCAACGAGGCGTCGAATTTCGCTTTCACACCGAAGTGTCGAACCTGGAAGTGCGGTCGGGGCAGGTGGTGGCCGCAGTGAGCGGGAAGGAGCGCTTTGCTGCGGATCGATACGTCGTGTCTGCTGGCAGTTATAGCGCTCCGCTGCTGCGGCGCATCGGCGTGGACGTGCCGGTGCAACCCGTAAAGGGCTACTCGGTCACGTTTGATAGCCAACGGGAGGGGCCGTCGCTCAGGATCCCAGTGATCGATGATCACCTGCACGCGGCTGTGGTGCCGCTCGAAGGCATCATTCGCGTGGCCGGAACCGCGGAATTTGCGGGATTCGATTTGTTGCTTCGTCCCGAACGCGTCCGGAATCTTCTGAATCTTGCACAGAGAATTCTTCCGCGAGCCAGTCTCAACCCTGCCACGGCGAAACCGTGGTGTGGCCTGCGACCGATGTCCGCCGATGGTGTTCCGATTATTGGGCCGACGCCGATTTCGAACCTACTCGTCAACACCGCGCATGGCCACCTCGGATGGACGATGGCCGCCGGATCCGCCCAGCTGCTCGTAGACTTCATGTCGGGAGACTCTCCATCTATCGACCCAACTCCCTTTGCTCTGACTCGTTTCACTACCAATTCTCGCTCAAGGGACACAGCTCTGCCGGAGTGTCATCACCGGGCTGGACGGCGACGAGTTCGCCCGAGGGCAGATCGCCTTGTGCGTCGTGATAGCGGGCGTAGGCTTTGGAATACTCGTGATGGAGCCGACTGATCACGGCAGCGTTTGAGCAGGCGTTGAGGACTTCGCCGCGGCGTGCAGCCCACCGCAGCCACCGGTTGCGCTCTGGCCCTGGCGGAAATCGTTCCAGGATTGCCCGCCGCAGCGTTATCCGTATTTGAGCTAACAGTGTGCGTCGTGAATTGGCCCGGCTTTACGTGGACGCCCGCCGCGACCGCGTGAACCCGAGCGCCGCTGCCAAGCTCGCTTACATCCTGACTTGTCTGCACAAGGCGATTGAGACGGAAATGGTCGAGCAGCGGATCGCTGATCTTGAAAAGCTCGTAGCGCACCGGAATGGAGTCTGACCTATTTCCAGCATGGAGCGCCGCCTGGAGCGAGTTGCAGAAGCGATCAGCAATTCGGGGTGCACTTGCGATGGACAGGGAACAATGTTCGTGGTCCGCTTCGTTGGGCCCGGCGATCCGGTGGAGCAACCAGCCGCGCCGAGAGAGCCGAGACAGGGGTGTCTTCAGCATTTACCTCGCATCCGGTTCGAGCGATTCGACCGGATTTGCGGTGCTTGGGTGGAAATCGATCCGAGGCTCCCGCCTTCCAATGTCGCGACGCCAAGAGCGGAGCACGAATGACCGCACGATTTGATCAGCGTCTCTCGCGACTTGAACAGCGGGCACAGGACGCGGGCGTTGCATGTTCGTGCCCGCCGCATCCGCTGGTCGTGTTCTGCGGCGATCGAATGCCAGACATTGAGCCCTGCCCTGTGCACGGGCCGATCCCTATCATCCTGTGGCCGCTGCCTAAGAACAGCGGCTACATTGCTTCGCGAACTGGCGCGGGTCTTGCGTCAGCAGAGACGCTTCCTTTAGACCGCTATCGACCCTGAAGGCGGCGGTCGGCATCGCCGCAAGCAGTCATTCGCAGAACCTCAACCGGACAGAGCAAGCCGAACTAGAGCGGGACGCAGACACGCTATTTCGTGCGGACACGGATCGTGCTAAGACCGACGGTAACGTGCTGAAGGTCGGCGACCCGGACAAGAACTTTCACGCGGTAGAGCGAGGCAGCCCAGCGCATACCATCTGGGAAGTAGTATGCAAGCGGCCCCTGATGCCCCAGCAGACGACGCAGATAAAGAGCCCCACGACAAACAGGGCTAGTGTCGATGGCTCTGGGACGTTCTTGAAGGTGTAAGCGACGGGGCCGACCTCTGACAGGACCTGCTCTCCGAATTCGGGAACATATGCCCAGGTCGCGGAGACAGTCCCGGTTCCGCCAGTCGAAATAAACTTATCCCCGGGGAGACTGGTGAGTTGGATCTCGGCATCGAATGTACCGGTATGTACCCCGGGAGTGGTTGCGGTGACATAGGCCCCAGAGAGCATAGTCATATCGACGTTGTAGACGTGGCCGTCGAGCGAGTACGTCACGGGAGTACTGCGAAGATCAATAGATATACTGTAGATGCCCCCGTTTATACCCCCGAAGTTCATGACCTCCATTATCCACACCGGGGATGGGGCGGAGCCCGATACGGACCATTCGCCGTTACTCAGCTGGGAGAAGAGCCGCTCAAAGTCTCGCCGACCATCGTTCCTGAAACCACCTCGTTGCTCATGATCTGTTCCCCTTTGGAAGCAGACTTTATGTCAGGCTAGCCCGTGTGCCTATCCCGGGGCTTGAGCTGGGCTATAGTCTCCCGGCAAGGTGCATGCAGACACCGGCGACCGTGGGAACATTCAACCGGACCGCGCACGGCTGAGGGCCGTCGACGCTGCGCACTGCGCTCTCGCTCTACGCTGACATTCACGAGACGCCGACTGGTGGCATGGCGGAGCTGATTGACCAAGCACTCGCGCAGATTCTGATGAAGGTCGCAGCATCGACAGCTAAGCAATACGCCGTCGCCGCGCGGCACTTGAAGGTATGGCTGCAGGAGTTCGCGCCGCATGACGTAAAGCCGAAGGACGTCGCGAAGCTGAAAATCTCCCTTGCGTCGAAGCCGAATTGGGCGAACCGGTGTATTTCCCTGCTGCGCCAGGTATTCGCGTATGCGCTCGAGCAGCAACTGGTGGACAGCAATCCGGTTGTCGGGATCAAGCGGCACGAGGAAGCCAAGCGTAAGCGGCTGCTGTCGATTGCTGAGTACCAAGCGATCTACGCTAAAGCCGGACCGCGGCTGCAGGTCATAATGGCCTTGTGCATTCACACGGGGCAGCGGCCAGGCGACGTACTCAAGATTCGCCGCGCGGATCTCACGGAGGAAGGCATCCGGTTCGAGCAACAGAAAACGGGCAATAAGGGGACGGTGCGCTGGACCTCGGAGCTGCGCGCTGTTGTAGAGCGGGCGAAGACGCTCCATGGCAACATTCGCGCGCTGACGCTCCTGCACAATCGCCGCGGCAGGCGGCCGGACTACAGCACGGTCAAGCTGCAGTGGAACAACGCGTGCCGCGCTGCGGCCGTCTCGGACGCTCAGCTGCGCGACCTGCGGGCATTGTCGGCAACGTGGGCGAAGAAGCAGGGCAAGGACGCCACGGCGCTGCTCATGCATTCCAGCGCGGCGCAGACGGTTCGCTACCTGCGCGACAAGGAAGAACCCGTCGTAGACGGCCCGAGTTTTGGACACCTTTTGGACAGCAGCAAATAAGGCCTTGAACGACAAGCCCCACAAAAACCACACGCCGATGATGCAGCAGTACCTGCGCATCAAGAGCCAGTACCCGGACATCCTGCTCTTTTACCGCATGGGCGACTTCTACGAGCTCTTCTACGACGACGCCCGCCGCGCCGCCGCGCTGCTCGACATCACCCTCACCGCGCGCGGTCAATCCGCGGGCGGGCCGATTCCGATGGCCGGCGTGCCGTATCACGCCGTCGACAGTTACCTCGCGCGGCTGGTGCGCAAGGGCGAGAGCGTGGCGATCTGCGAGCAGCTCGGCGATCCGGCAACCGCCAAAGGGCCGCTCGAGCGGCAGGTGGTGCGCATCGTCACGCCCGGCACCGTGACCGACGCTGCGCTTCTGGATGCGCGCGCCGATACCCTGGTCGCCGCGGTGGTGCGCGAGGGCACGCGCTTCGGCCTCGCCTGGCTCGATCTCGCGGCGGGGCGTTTCAGCGTATTGCAGGCCGAAGGCCACGGGGCGCTCGAAGCAGAGCTCGAGCGCCTCAAACCCGCGGAGCTGCTGCTCGCGGAAAGCGCCACCGGCGGGGAGCTTGTGCGCGCCGGCACTGCCGTGCGCACGCGTCCGCCCTGGCATTTCGAGCTCGCGAGCGCCTCGCGGCTGCTGACCGACCAGCTCGGCACTCTCGACCTCAGGGGCTTTGGCGCCGACGAGCTGCCGCTCGGCATCCGCGCCGCCGGCGCGCTGCTGCAGTACGTACGCGACACGCAACGCTCGGCAGCTGCCGCACATCCGGGCGCTGCACGTCGAGGAGCGCAGCGACGCGCTGCTGCTCGATGCAGCCAGCCGCCGCAATCTCGAGATCGACGCGAGCCTCACGGGCAACGCGCCGGCAACGCTGCTCGCCGTCATCGACAGCTGCGTCACCGCCATGGGTACGCGGGAGCTGCGCCGCTGGCTGAATCGCCCGCTGCGCGGCCAGCCGCTGCTGCGCGAGCGCTACCACGCGCTCGGCGCCCTGATCGATGGGCGGCGCTTCGAGGCGCTGCGCGCGCAGCTCGCAGAGGTCGGCGACGTCGAGCGCATCCTCGCGCGCGTGGCGCTGCGCTCGGCACGGCCGCGCGACCTGACGCAGCTGCGCAGCTCGCTCACCGCCCTGCCGGCACTGCGTGCCGCGCTCGCCAGCCTCGACTCCCCGCTGCTGCAGCAGTTACGCGCGCGCATCGGCGAGCACGCCGACGTAGTCGCACTGCTTGCCGCCGCGATCGCCGTCGAGCCGGCAGCGCTGCTGCGCGACGGCGAGGTGATCGCTGCCGGCTACGACGCCGAGCTCGACGAGCTGCGGCGCATCGCCACACACACCGACGAGTTTCTCCTCGAGCTCGAGCGGCGCGAGCGCGAGCGCACCGCGCTCGCGAGCCTCAAAGCTCGGCTACAACCGCGTGCAGGGATTTTTCATCGAGCTTTCGCGGCGCGACGCGGAGCACGTGCCCAAGGACTACATCCGCCGCCAGACGGTGAAGTCGGCCGAGCGCTTCATTACCGCGGAACTGAAGAGCTTCGAGGACCGGGTGCTCGGCGCGCGCGAGCGCGCGCTCGCGCGCGAGCGGCAGCTTTATGACGAGGTTCTGACGCAGCTGATCGACACGCTCGGCCCGCTGCAGGCAAGCGCCGCCGCGCTGGCGGAGATGGATGCGCTCGCCGCGCTCGCCGAGCGCGCCGCAGCGCTCGAGTGGTGCCGCCCGCAGCTCACCAGCTGAGCGCTGCCTCATGCATCGAGGGCGGGCGCCATCCGGTGGTCGAGCGCTTCAGCGACGCACCGTTCGTGCCCAACGACCTGCGCCTCGATGCCGAGCGGCGCATGCTCATCATCACCGGCCCCAACATGGGCGGCAAGTCCACCTACATGCGCCAGGCCGCGCTGATCGCGCTGCTGGCGCACATCGGCAGCTACGTGCCCGCCGAGCGCGCGGTGCTCGGTCCGCTCGATCGCATCTTCACGCGCATCGGCGCGGCGGACGACCTGGCCGGCGGCCGCTCCACCTTCATGGTGGAGATGACGGAGGCGGCCAACATCCTGCACAACGCCACCGCCTCGAGCCTCGTCCTGCTCGATGAGATCGGCCGCGGCACCAGCACCTTCGACGGCCTGTCGCTCGCCTGGGCGATGGCGCGCGACATCGCCACGCGTCGTTCGCGCCTTCACGCTGTTCGCCACGCATTACTTCGAGCTGACGACGCTCGCCGGCGAGGTCGCGGGCTGCGCCAACGTGCACCTGGATGCGACCGAGCACGGCGATGGCATCGTATTCCTGCATGCGGTGAAGGACGGCCCCGCCAACCGCAGTTACGGCCTGCAGGTGGCGCAGCTCGCCGGGGTGCCGCTCGCGGTGATCGGCGAGGCGCGCCGCTACCTCGAGCATCTGGAGGCCGAGCGTGACCGCCATCGTGCGAGCGCCGCGGCGGCAGGCGACGGCGCCGCGGGCGCTCAGGCGGAGCTGCCGCTGTTCAGCGGCGCTGCGCTGCGAGCGAGCGCCGCGGGGGCTGCGCCAGCGGATGCGCTGCGCGAAGCGCTCGCCGCGCTCGACCCGGACGAGCTCACCCCGAAAGCTGCGCTCGAGGCGCTGTACGCGCTGCGCCGCTCTGCTCGATGAGCGCTGACGCACCGGCGCAGCCCGCGCGCGCTTAGCGCAGCGAGAAGCGCCCCTGGGTGAGAAACAGCCCGGTCTCGTGCGCCACCTGCGCCGATAGCAGCATCCCCAGGTGGCTCACCGGCAGCACGATGTGGTCGGCGGCCCCGGGCATGCGCGTCTCGCTCACCGCGATGGTGCCATCGTTGTCCTCGTCGAAGCCGGCGAGCAGCTGCCCGACGCCGAGCGGCTGAGTGCCGGCGATGATTCCCAGCGGCCGCGCGTGCGTCCAGCGCCGCTCATGCGGCTGCAACAGCTCCCGCGCCACCGACTGACCCATGAGGTGGGCGATGGGAGCGAAACGCGCCGCGCGCTCGGCGGCGCGGCTGCCCACGCACGGCGTGCCGAGAAACACTACCCCGCCGGCGGGCTGCTCGGGGAAGCGCTCGAGAAAGCGGTAGATGATGAGGCCGCCGAGGCTGTGGCCGATGAGATGCACCACCGGCGAGCGCAACTCGCGCACGAAGACTTCCAGGCGTGCCGCGACGGCGCTCATCCCGGAGAGGGCAGCGGAATAGCGGAACGAGTGCAGCGTGAGGTCGAACTCGCGTGCCAGGCGGCGGCGCAGGATCAGGGACTCCTCGCCGGGCATCCACAGGCCATGCACGTAGACGACCGGCGCCATGGCTGACGGGTGCGAGCGCTGCCGAAGCGCTGCGGGCGCCTCAGCCCTGCGGCAGGCGCACGCGGATGTGCAGCTCGCGCAGCTGCGCCTCGCTCACTTCCGTCGGCGCATCGGTGAGCAGGTCCGCAGCCGTCTGCGTCTTCGGGAACGCGATGACCTCGCGAATGCTGTCGGCGCCCGCCATCAGCATCGCCAGCCGATCGAGACCGAAGGCGATGCCGCCGTGCGGCGGTGCGCCGAATTTGAGCGCCTCGAGCAGGAAGCCGAATTTGCGCTGCGCCTCCTCGGCGGGGATCCCGAGCAGCTCGAACACCGTGGACTGCATTTCCTGGCGGTGAATGCGCACCGAGCCGCCGCCGATCTCAGAGCCGTTCAGCACCATGATCGTAGGCCTTGGCGAGCGCTGCCGCGGGTGCGGCGCGCAGCGCCGCCGGGTCATCGCTCTGCGGCGCCGTGAATGGATGGTGCATGGCGACCCAGCGCTTCTCCTGCGTGCTCCACTCGAACATCGGGAAGTCGACCACCCACAGCGGCCGCCAGCCGCCTACCGACAGCTTCAGCTCCTGCCCGATCTTCAGGCGCAGCGCGCCGAGCGCATCATTGACCACCTGCGCGCGATCGGCGCCGAAGAAAATCAGATCGCCCGCGGCGGCGTGGGTGCGCTCGAGAATTCCTGTGAGCGCCGCATCGCTCAGGAACTTGATGATCGGTGACTGCAGGCCGTCGCGCCCGCGGGCAGCGTCGTTCACCTTGATGTAGGCAAGCCCCTTGGCCCCGTAGCGGGCGACGAACGCGGTGCACTCATCGATCGGCTGAGCGCGCCATGGCGCCGCCCCCCGGCACCCGCAGCGCCGCCACGCGCCCTTCGGGGTCCTGCGCCGGGGCGGCGAACACCTTGAATTCGCACTCCCTGACCAGATCGGCCACGTCGACGAGCTCGAGCGCGATGCGCAGATCCGGCTTGTCGGAACCGTAGCGGCGCATGGCCTGCGCATAACGTCAGGCGCGGGAAAGGATCCGGCAGCGCCACCCCCAGCACTTCGGCGAAGCAGTGCCGCACCAGAGCTTCCATCAGCGCCATGATGTCGGCCTGCGCGAGAAAGGAGGTCTCGACGTCGAGCTGGGTGAATTCCGGCTGGCGGTCGGCGCGCAGATCCTCGTCGCGAAAGCAGCGCACGATCTGATAGTAGCGCTCGAAGCCTGCGATCATGAGCAGCTGCTTGAAGATCTGCGGCGACTGCGGCAGCGCGAAGAACTTGCCCGGATGCGTGCGGCTCGGCACCAGGTAGTCGCGCGCGCCCTCCGGGGTCGCCTTGGTGAGCATCGGCGTCTCGAGGTCGATGAAGCCCGTGGTCGTCGAGATAGCGTGCGCATCGCGCGCGTCAGGCGATGCCGCAGCCGCAGCCGCTCGCTCATGACCTCACGCCGCAGGTCCAGGTAGCGATAGCGCAGCCGCACCTCCTCGCCCACCTGCTCATCGAGCTGGAACGGCAGCGGCTCGGAGCGGTTGAGGAGCTCGAGCTCCGCTGCCAGCAGCTCCACTGCGCCCGGAGGCGAGGTTGGCGTTGGCGGTGCCGGCCGGCCGCGCGCGCACCTTGCCCGTCACCCTGATGACGAACTCGTTGCGCAGCCGCTCGGCCTCGCGGAACACGGCCGGCGGCCTCGGGATCGAACACGATCTGCAGCAGGCCTTCGCGATCACGCAGGTCGACGAAAATAACCCCACCATGGTCGCGCCGGCGGTGCACCCAGCCGGCCACCGTGATCTCCCGGCCGAGGAGCTTCTCGTCAACCTGTCCGCAGTAATGTGAGCGCATGAGGCGCGCGATGTTACGGAAGGCGCGCAGGTCCCCGCAACCGCAAGTCAGTTCTGCGGCATTTCCAGCACCGCAGCCCCCGTGAGCTCGCCGCTGCGCAGCCTGCCCAGGGCGCGGTTCGCGTCCGCGAGCGCGAAGCGCTCCACCGTGGCCTTCAGCCCCACTCGCGCGGCGAGCGCGAGGAATTCCTCGCCGTCAGCGCGGGTGAGGTTGGCGACGGAGGACACCGAGCGCTCCCCCCACAGCAGCCGATACGCAAACCCCGGCACATCGCTCATGTGAATGCCGGCGCACACCACGCGCCCGCCGGGGCGCACCGCGGCGAGCGCGGCGGGAATGAGTGCGCCGACGGGCGCAAACAGAATCGCGGCATCGAGCGGTTCCGGAGCCGGCGCGGCGGAGCTGCCCGCCCAGACCGCCCCGAGCCCGCGCGCGAAGCGCTGTCCCGCCTCGTCGCCTGCGCGCGTAAAGGCAAACACGCGGCGGCCCTCGTGAAGCGCCAGCTGTGCGAGCAGATGCGCGGCGGCACCAAAACCGTAGAGGCCGAGGTTGCGCGCCTCGCCCGCCTTGCGATAGGCGCGGTAGCCGATGAGCCCCGCGCACAGGAGCGGCGCGAGCTCGGCGGCGGCGGCATCGCGCGGCAGCGGCAGGCAGTAGCGTGCATCCGCCAGCGCCTCCTGCGCGTAGCCGCCGTCGCGGGTGTAACCGGTGAAGCGCGCCTGCGGGCAGAGATTCTCCTGGCCCGCGCGGCAGTATTCGCACACCCCGCAGGTGGAGGCGAGCCAGGGCACGCCGACGCGGTCACCGGGAGAGAAGCGCTCCACCTGCGCTCCGCGTGCCGCGACGCGCCCGACGATCTCGTGTCCGGGAGTGAGGGGACAGCGAATGCCCGGCAGCTCGTTGTCGAGGACATGCAGGTCCGTACGGCAAACGCCGCAGGCCTCGACACGGATCAGCACCTCGTGCGCGCCCGGGGCGGGCAGCGTCACCTCCGCCGCGGTGAGCGGCGAGGCGGCGCTGAGCAGTCGCATCGCCTGCACGGGCGCCTCAGGCGGCAGGTTTTGCGAGCTGCGGCTTGTCGGCGGCGGCCGGCGGAACCACTACGCCACAGGTGATGATCATCCGCATGGCGGCATCGACCGACATGTCGAGCTCCACGACCTGTCGGCGGGGCAGGATGACGAGGTAGCCGGCGGTGGCATTGAGCGCCACCGAGATGTAGACCGCGACGTGCGGCTCACCGAGCTTCTCGCTCACCTCCGGGACGTCCTCCGCGGTGAGAAAGCCGATGCTCCAGGCCCCGGCGCGCGGATATTCCACCATCACCACCTTGCGGAAGGAGTTGGATTGCGACAGCACGCTCTCGGCGAAGCTCTTGACGCCGCCATAGACCGTGCGCACCACCGGGATGCGATTCAGCAGCTCCTCGCCCCAGACGATGAGGCGATGGCCGATCAGGTTCGTCACCAGGAGTCCTGTGAGGAACACCACGATCAGTGCGAACACCAGTCCGACACCCGGCAGCGAGTAGCCCACCAGCGCCTCCGGCCGATAGGCCGATGGCAGCAGCAGCAGGGTGCTGTCCATGATGTGCAGCATCGTGGTCACCACCCAGACAGTGGCGAGAATCGGCACCCACACGAGAACGCCTGCGACCATGTAGCGCCGCAGGCTCCACTTGCGCGCACTGCCGTCGTTCATCGCTCTAGCGCCGGCCCCGCCGCGTGCCCTGCGGGCGCGCGCCCCGCGGTGTGCGAGCGCCCTGCGGCTTGCGAGCGCCCTGCGGCGTGCGAGCGCCCCGCGCGGGCCGGCGCGTCGCGGCGGCGTGCGCTGCCTTGGCCGGAATGCTCATGCGGCTGCGCCCGGTGGCGGCGGTCGCTGCGCTAAGGGGTGCCTTCGCTTCGGCGGATTTGCGCTCCGCAGCCGGCGGCGCGGGCGTCTGCGGCTCTTTCCCCTCGACCTTGGCCGGCTTCGGCTCCTCGGGCTTGCCCTCGGGCTTGCTCTCGGGCTTGGTTTCCTCCTTCTCAGCCGCGAGCAGGTTGCGCTTGTTCTCCTTGTCCGACTTGAAGTCGGTCTCGTACCAGCCGCCGCCCTTGAGGCGGAACACCGGCGCCGATAGCAGCTTCCTCAGGCGTCGCTTGCCGCAGGAGGGGCAGCGTGTCAGCGGTGCGTCGGTGATCTTCTGCATGACTTCGGCGTAGTACTTGCAGGCCTGGCACTCGTATTCGTAGAACGGCATGAGCGGTCTTGCGGCGATGTTGGGTTGCGATTATAGCGGACGCGCGGCGCGCACCGCCCGGGCGCACACGGCTAACTGCGCCCCGCGCGGCGTTCGTCGGCTTTCGCAAACGTCAGCTCCCCGGCGCGCGCGCCGATGCGGATGCGGTCGCCGGGCGCAAACTCTCCCTGCAGGATCTTGGTGGCGAGGGGATTCTCGATCTGCTGCTGGATGGCGCGCTTGAGCGGACGCGCGCCGTACACCGGATCGAAACCCGCCTCGCCGAGCAGGTCGCGCGCGCCGTCATCGAGCGTGAGATCCATGTTGCGCTCCTGCAGACGCTTGCGCAGGTAGATGAGCTGGATGTCGACGATGGCGCGGATCTGCTTCGTGCCGAGCGGATGGAATACGACGATGTCGTCGATACGGTTGATGAACTCGGGCCGGAAGCTCTGCTGCACCACCTCCATCACGGCAGTTTTCATCCTGGCGTAGTTCTGCTCGCCGGCGTATTCCTGGATGACCTGCGAGCCGAGATTCGAGGTCATGATGATGACGGTGTTGCGGAAGTCGACCGTGCGGCCCTGCCCGTCGGTGAGACGGCCGTCGTCGAGCACCTGCAGCAGCACGTTGAAGACGTCGGGATGCGCCTTTTCCACCTCATCGAGCAGGATTACCGAGTAGGGGCGGCGGCGTACCGCCTCGGTGAGATAGCCGCCCTCCTCGTAGCCGACGTAGCCGGGAGGCGCGCCGATCATGCGCGCCACGGAGTGCTTCTCCATGAACTCGGACATGTCGATGCGGATCATCGCCTCCTCGGTGTCGAAGAGGAATTCGGCGAGTGCTTTGCAGAGCTCGGTCTTGCCGACGCCGGTGGGACCTAAGAACAGGAACGAGCCGTTCGGGCGGCGCGCATCGGAGAGCCCGGCGCGCGAGCGGCGGATGGCATTGGCGACGATGCGCAGCGCCTCGTCCTGGCCCACCACGCGCTTCGCCAGCGCCTCCTCCATGTGCAGCAGCTTCTCCTTCTCGCCCTGCAGCATCTTCGACACCGGGATGCCGGTCCACTTGGAGACTACTTCCGCGATCTCCTCCTCGGTCACCTTGTTGCGCACCAGGGTGGGCGCCTTCTCCTCCGCCGCCGTGGCCTGACTCAGGCGCTTCTCGAGCTCGGGGATCTTGCCGTACTGCAGTTCCGCCATGCGCCCGAGATTGCCGGCGCGGCGCGCGGCATCGAGCTCGAGGCGCGCGCGATCGAGCTCCTCGCGCACCTGCGCGGTGCCCTGCAGGGCCGCCTTCTCGGACTTCCAGACCTCCTCGAGATCGGCGTACTCCTTGCCGAGGGTTGCGAGCGTCCCCTCGAGCGTCGCCAGGCGCTTGCGCGAGGCCTCGTCCTTCTCCTTCTTCAGCGCCTCCTGCTCGATCTTCAGCTGGATGATGCGCCGTTCGAGCTTGTCGAGCGCCTCGGGCTTGGAGTCGATTTCCATGCGGATGCGCGCCGCCGCCTCGTCGATGAGGTCGATCGCCTTGTCGGGCAGCTGGCGGTCGCTGATGTAGCGGTGCGAGAGGGTCGCGGCGGCGACGATCGCAGGATCTGTGATCTCGACCTTGTGGTGCACCTCGTAGCGCTCCTGCAGCCCGCGCAGGATGGCGATGGTGTCCTCGACCGAGGGCTCGTCCACCAGCACCTTCTGGAAGCGCCGCTCGAGCGCGGCGTCCTTCTCGATGTACTTGCGATACTCATCGAGGGTCGTCGCACCGACACAGTGCAGCTCGCCGCGGGCGAGCGCGGGCTTGAGCATGTTGCCCGCGTCCATCGCTCCTTCCGCCCTGCCGGCGCCCACCATGGTGTGCAGCTCGTCGATGAAGAGAATGATCTGGCCTTCCTGCTTGGCGAGATCGCTGAGCACCGCCTTCAGGCGCTCCTCGAACTCGCCGCGAAACTTGGCCCCGGCGATCAGCGCGCCCATGTCGAGGGCGAGGATGCGCTTGTTCTTCAGCCCCTCGGGCACCTCGCCGTTGACGATGCGCTGTGCGAGTCCCTCGACGATCGCGGTCTTGCCGACGCCGGGCTCGCCGATCAGCACCGGGTTGTTCTTGGTGCGCCGCTGCAGCACCTGGATGGTGCGGCGGATCTCGTCGTCGCGTCCGATCACCGGGTCGAGCTTGCCGGCGGAAGCGCGCGCGGTGAGATCAATGGTGTACTTCTCCAGCGCCTGGCGGCCTTCTTCCGCATTGGCATCGGTGACTTTCTCGCCGCCGCGCACTTCCTCGATCGCCTTCTCGACGGCGCCGCGCACCACGCCGGATTCCTTGAACAGCCGCGCGAGCGCGCGATCCTCGAAGCCGGCCAGCACGAACAACTCGCTCGGGATGAACTGATCCCCGCGCTGCTGCGCGAGCTTGTCGGTGACGTTGAGCACGCGGTTGAGATCGTTGGAGATGTGGATCTCACCGGGGGTCCCCTCGACCCTCGGCAGACCGTCGAGCACCGCCAGCAGCCCCGCGCGCAGCTTGTTGACGTCTGCCCCGGCCTTGAGCAGCAGTGGCCGCACCGAACCACCCGAGCTGTCGAGCAGCGCCAGCATGACGTGCGCGGGATCGAGGACCTGGTGGTCGCGGCCGAGCGCCAGCGACTGGGCGTCGGCCAGCGCCTGCTGAAAGCGGCTGGTGAGTTTGTCCATACGCATGATCGCAGCCTTTGTGGGGACAAACCGCAGTCCGTTCAAGGGGCTGCGACGCTCCCGCGGCCGCTAAGATAGCGCATGCGCGCGCCATTGCGCGCGGCCCCGCGATGACGCACCGCGGGGGTCCAGGGCCCTACCCGGGGCGGTCAGCGCGTCGAGTGACCGCGGGGATCGTGGCGAGGCGCTCTGCAATATGGCCGATCAACTGAGCCCGGAGAGGCGGACCCCCCCGCGTCTGCGCGCCGATGGCGGCCGGTCAGGTCAGATTTCTGAGGCTGAGCAGCGGACCGATGAATTTCTCGTAGTTGCGCCAGCGACTGACGGAACTCTGGTAGATCTTCTGCCGCACCTGCCAGTAGCTGGCGGTCAATACCGGGCGTTCCATCGTGTGGAAATCCAGGCAACGCTCGTCCCACTCCAGCCCGAGAAATGCCAGTATCTTGCGGGTCCATCCCTCCTGATCGGCGACCAGCTCGGCGTAAGGCACCTCCAGAAGCGTGCCGGCGGGCAGCACGCTGCGCCAATGGGCAACCAGGCGGTGGTGCTCACGGTAGTAGTGAGCCAGATCCGACAGATCGAGCGCGAATTCATGCGCCGAGGAGAGCGGCTGGAAATAGCACGACAGGCAGGTATCGATCGGGTCGCGCCGCAGGTAGATCATGCGAGCGTTCGGGAACACCGAGTGAATGATGCCCGAGGTAGTCGGAATTGAATGTTGTCTTATCGACGACCCGCACGGCATCCGGATCCGGGCAATGGCCGTCCAGCACCCGCAGATGCGCGGTCGCCAGTTCTCTGCGCCGAGCGTCGCCCAGGATCTCGCGTCGGACCTCATCCTCGTGCTTGCGCATGGCATCAGGCCAATATTGCAGCTCCCCGGCTGATTTGGCAGCTGAATGCGAGTGGATGATCTGCGCAACGAGCGTAGTGCCGGAGCGCATCATGCCAGTCACAAACACCGGGCGCGACGAGTCCGTGACAACCGGGCGCTCGCGAGCGAGCGCCTCACGCGTGTAGACGCGTATCAGATCGTCAACGAAATGTTCCCGGCCCTTCCGGTCATAGGCATTGGCGGTCGTCTTCTGTAACTCGTTGGCGCGCTGGTAGCTGCGAAATGCGCGCCTGAAATCTGCGATATCGTCGAAATACTTGCCCAACGCAAAGCGAATGTTGGCCTCCTCGAGCGGTGTATTCATGTTGGCCGCGGCCGCTTCCGCGCCCTTGAGCCAGGCGTCGTCGGCGGAGGTCATCCGGCGCAGCCGCACCAGCGCTGCCCAGGCGCTGGTGGTTCTCGGCTCGATCTCCAGCGCACGCTTGAAGATGGCCTCGGCTTCCGCGAGGCGTCCCTCGAGCCCCGCGATCCGACCCACGAGAACCAGCGCATCGACATGGCGCGGGGCCACCTTCAGCGCTTTTTCGAGCAAGCCCTTCGCGTCCTGCAACCGGCCCAGCAGCAGAAGAGTGTTGCCGAGGCTCACCTGAGCCTCCACATAGGCCGGCTTCAGCTTCAGTGCGCGTCGCAGGGGCATCTCGGATTCGGCGATGCAGCCTCGCAATCGCAGCACCGCCCCCAGATTGCCGTGGGCGTCGGCATAATTCGCCCTGATCCCGATCGCGCTGCGGAAGTGATGCTCCGCTTCCCCGTAGTGACCGAGCTTCAGTAGCGCCGCCCCGAGATTATTGTGCGCAATGGCGTGGCGGGGATTGAGACTCAGAAACTCCCGGTAGCATTCCATCGCCTCGGCGCGTGCGCCGCGGCTCATGTATTCATTACCCTTGACGAGCAGAGCCTGCGCGTTGCGCGGGGCGGAGCGACCCGCGGGCGCAGCAAGGGTTTCGCCAGGGCTGGCCTGATGAGTGGCCAGCCGCACTACCACCGCCTGCGTCAGCTCATCGGCGACCTGCCGCTCCACGCCCTTCTCGAGCAGGCGCCACTTGAAGGAGTTTGCGAGTTTCGCTTTCCTGAAGGTATTTAATTTCAGTGAACGAGCTCTGTGCTCCAGGCGCTGCAGGAACTTCTCGATTTCCCCGGGCTGCGCCGCCTGCGGCATCGACTTCTGACGCGTGCGCGACGACGCTGACGCCGTGTGCAAAAGGAATTCATCGGCCAGAGCGGTGCCGGCTTCGACGGCTTCGGGCGCATTCAACCACTTGAGCAGCATGATCTGGAACCCACAGTCCCTTGCACTTCGGCAGTCTAACATCGACCCGGCCAGTCCAAAGTGTGCCGCTGCTCACGCGAGGCTGCTGCTGAAACCGGCGAACGTTAAAATTTGTAAACGATCACGCTCGCGCCGAGGCTATTGGTGAGCCAATCGCTCGGCGCCGGCGATGATCGCGACGCCCATGGCGATGAGGATCACCTGCGTGGCGCTGGTGCGCGCATCGACGCGGCGATGCAACCCGGGGATGAGGCCGGCGACCGCGATGTACAGAAACCCTGCGGCCGCAAAGGCCAGCGCGTACGGCAGCGCACCGAGCGCCTGGCGCAGGCCGAAGTAGGCGCCCGCCGCCCCCAGCACCGATGCGATGCCGGTCGCAAGATTCAGCAGCAGTGCCCGCGGGCGCGACAGTCCCGCCTGCACGAGGATGGCAAAATCCCCGACCCGGTGCGGGATCTCGTGCGCCGCGACCGCGAAGGTCGTCACCATCCCGAGCGGCACGCTGGTGAGGAACGCCGCCGCGATCAGTACCCCGTCGAGCGTGTTGTGCAGGCTATCGCCCACCAGCACCAGCACTCCCGAGGCATGGTCACGAGCGTGCTCGTGGCCGTGTCCTGCCTGGTGGCGCGCAGCGGGGGGTTCGTCGGCGTGCTGCGCGCAGGCGCTGGCATCGCCGCTGGCCCCGTCGTGCGCGTGCGCGTGCCACCACAGCACCAGTTTCTCGATGACGAAGAACACCGCGAGTCCCGCGACCAGCGCGAGCCCGATGCCGTGCGCGCCGGCGGGGCCTGCGCCCTCGATCGCCTCGGGCAGCAGCGCCAGCAGCGCCGCCCCGAGCAGCGCCCCGGTGGCGAAACTGACGAAGTGCGGCAGGATGCGGCTGCTGTGCTCCTCGCGCACCCACAGGAATACGACCGCGAACGCGGCGCTGGCGATGCCGCCGAGCGCGGCGAACAGCATGATCATGAGCAGCAGCGGCACGGGACTTCAGCCCTCGAGCCAGATGAGCGCCGCCATGCGGCCGCATTGTCCGTCGCGGCGGTGGGAAAAGAAGCGCGCCGGATCGGCGAAAGTGCACCAGCCGCCCCCGTGCACGGCGCCGATGCCGATGGCTGCCAGACGCTGCCGCGCGAGCGCCCCGAGATCGCACTGCCAGCGCCCGCGGGCGTTCGGCGCGAAGGCTTGCGCCGCGGCGCGGTCGTGCGCGGTGAAGGCGGCGCGGACCTCCTCGCCCACCTCGAAGTGAGAAGGTCCGATCGCAGGCCCGAGCCACGCGATCAGCTGCTGCGGCTCGACGCCGAGGCGCGCCACGGTGGCACTCCAGCACGCCCGCCGCGAGGCCGCGCCAGCCGGCGTGCGCCGCGGCGACCGCGCCGCCATCACGCGCGGCAAACAACACCGGCAGGCAGTCGGCGACCTGCACCACGCACACCGCGTCTGCACGCCGCGCAGTGACGGCGTCGGCGCACGGCGCGGATAGCGCCGGCGCATCGAGATCGAGAACCGCGATGCCGTGCACCTGCTCGATCCATGCCGGCTCCGCCGGCAGCTGCAAGTGCGCGCGCAGGCGGCGGCGGTTCTCGGCCACGGCCGCATCGAGGTCACCGACGCGCGCGCCGAGGTTGAGCGAATCGATACCGCCCCGTGCTGACGCCGCCGCCGCGTAGCGTGAAGGCCGCGCGCACGCCTTGCGGCGCCGGCCACTGCGGCGCAAGGATGGCGACCCGGGCGCTGGCGGCTGTCTCACTCACGGCCGATCGGCCTCGAGCGCGGCGAGCAGACGCTGCAGGTCCTGCGGCAGCGGCGCCTCCCAGTGCAGCTCACGGCCGCTGAGCGGATGGGTGAGCGCAAGGCGTGCCGCATGCAGCGCCTGGCGCGGAAAGCTGCGCAGTTCGGCGGCGAGCGCGGCCGTGCCGCCGGCGCGAATGCGGCGCCTCCCGTAGAGCGGGTCGCCGACCAGCGGGAAGCCGATGTGCGCCAGGTGCACGCGGATCTGATGCGTGCGGCCGGTCTCGAGCATCACGCGCACCAGGGTGTGCGCGCGGAAGCGCCGCACGACGCGATAATGCGTCACCGCGCGCCGCCCGTCGGCGCGCACCGCCATGCGCGTGCGCTGACTGCGGTGGCGTCCGATCGGCGCATCGACCGTGCCGCCTGCGGTCATCACGCCGGTGCACACCGCCAGGTACTCGCGCCGGATCGCGCGTGCGGCCATCGCAGCGACGAGCGCGGTGTGCGCTTCGGGCGTGCGCGCCACGATCAGCAATCCACTCGTGTCCTTGTCGAGACGGTGCACCAGGCCGGCGCGCGGCACCAGCGCGAGCTTCGGGTCGAGCGCCAGCAGCGCATTTTGCAGGGTATGGCGGGCGTTGCCCGCCCCGGGGTGCACGACCAGTCCCGCCGGCTTGTCAATGACCAGCAGCGAGCGGTCCCGGTACACCACCGCAAGCGGCAGGCTCTCCGCGGCGACGGCGGTCGCTGCCGGCAGCGTCGCCTCGATTCGCACCTGCTCGCCGCCGAGCACCCGGTCCTTGCCGCGCAGCGGCCGCCCGTCGACCTGCACCGCGCCCGCGGCGATCCAGCCCGAAAGCCGCGCACGCGAATACTGCGGCAGGGCCCGGGCAAGGGCCTGATCGAAGCGCAGCCCGGCGGCCTCGCGCGGCAGAGTGAGCGCGTGCGAACGGAACTCCGCGGCGGCCGCCGCGGTCGATGGGGGTGGATTCGCTATACTCGGCGCACTCAAGCGGCGCGAAGCCAAAGAAAGGCCCTTTCCAGATGTTCCTGTCCGGTGCGATGCGCGGCAGCATGGTCGCGTTGTGTGTCGTCCTGCTCGCCGTTTCCGGGTGCAAATCGCACCGGGAGAAACAGGAGAAGAAGGTCACCCCCGAGGCTCTCTACAAGAAGGCCCACAAGAGTCTCAATTCCTACGACTTCAACGGCGCGATCAAGAGCTACGAGCAGCTGACGGCGCGCTTTCCGTTCACCGACGAGGCGCGCCAGGCGCGGCTCGACCTGATCTACGCATATTACCGCGCCGGCGAGGGCGAGTCCGCCACCGATGCCGCCGAGACCTTCATCCGCGAGAACCCGACGCATCCGCGCGTCGATTACGCCTGGTACGTCAAGGGGCTCGTGGACTTCGAGCGCACGCCCAACGCTATCGAGCGGCTGTTCCGCGCCGACCTCACCAAGCGCCCGCCGAGCACGGCGCGCAAGGCGTTCGCCGCCTTCAAGACCGTGGTCGAGCAGTATCCGAAGAGCGAGTACGCACACGATTCGCTGCAGCGGATGATCTACCTGCGTAACCGCCTGGCGAGCTACGAGGTGCACGTGGCGCGCTACTACTACAAGCGCGGCGCCTATGTCGCCGCGGCACAGCGCGCCAAGGGCGCCATCGAGCAGTACGACGGCGCCCCTGCGATCCAGGAGGCGCTGCAGATCCTGATCGAGAGCTACGACAAGCTGAACCTGCAGCCACTCGCCGCCAACGCGCGAACAGTGTACGCGGCGAACTACTCCGGCGCCGTGCGCTCCCCGGAAGCGGAGGTGAAGAAGTCCTGGTGGCAGATCTGGTAGCGCCTGCACCGCAACAGCGGTAGCCGCCGCGTCCACGCGAGCGTCGCCTCAGCGTCGATAGCCGCTGGTGATCGGGTAGCGCCAGTCGCGTCCGAAGGCGCGGCGGCTGACGCGCACCCCGGGAGGCGCCTGCCGGCGCTTGTATTCGTTGCGTTTCACCAGATCGAGCACGCGAGCCACAGTGGCACGGTCGAAGCCGCGCGCCTCGATCTCATCGACCGACAGGTCCTCTTCGATGAAGGCTTCCAGGATCGGGTCGAGCACCTCGTAAGGCGGCAGCGAGTCGGAATCCTTCTGCCCGGGCCGCAGCTCCGCGGAAGGCGCGCGCTCGATCACGCGCTGTGGAATGACACGGCCGAGCGAGTTGCGATAGTTCGCCAGACGATACACGAGCAGCTTGCTGCAGTCCTTGATCGGGGCGAAGCCCCCGGCCATGTCGCCGTAGAGCGTCGCATAGCCGACCGCCATCTCGCTCTTGTTGCCGGTGGTCAGCAACATGCGCCCGGTCTTGTTCGACAAGCCCATGAGCAGCAGCATGCGACAGCGCGACTGGATGTTCTCTTCCGTTGCATCTGCCGGCCGGCCGGCGAACTCGCCCTTGAGCGTGGCGAGGGTAGCCTCGAACATGCCCTCGATCGACAGTACGCTGTACTTCACCCCGAGAGCCTGCGCCTGCTCCTGGGCATCGGCGAGGCTCATGGGCGCGGTGTAACGCGAGGGCATCATCACCGCCTGAACGCGCTCGTGGCCAAGTGCGTCCACCGCGATCGCGAGCGTGAGCGCAGAATCGACGCCTCCCGACAGTCCGATCACGACGCCTGGGAAGCCGTGCTTTTGGACGTAATCGCGCACACCGAGAGTGAGCGCACCGTACACACTGGCCTCGTCGGGCAGCTCCGGCGCAATGCTGCCGCGCCGCGGCGCGAGCTTACCCAGCGCATCGGGCGCGAATTCGGCCACCCAGATGCCTTCCTCAAAGGCCGGCGCGCGCATCACCACCTCGCCCTGGGCGCTCATGACGAAGGAGTTGCCGTCGAAAACCAGCTCATCCTGGCCACCCACCAGGTTCACGTAGGCAAGCGGTAGTCCGACGTCGCGCGCGCGCGCGCGCGCGACGTCCTCGCGCTCGCGCTGTTTGTGGATCTCGTAGGGCGAGGCGTTGATCACCGCCAGCAGCTGCGCGCCCGCCGCGCGCGCCAGCTGCGCCGGCTCTGGCACCCAGAGGTCCTCGCAGATCAGCAGCCCCACCCGTGACCCCCGACATGCGGCGATCGTCGGCTGCGTGCCGGCGTGAAAGTAGCGCTTCTCGTCGAAGACCTTGTAGTTGGGAAGCTCGGCCTTGTGGTGAATCGCAGCGAGCTCGCCGCCGGCGATGAGCGCGGCGGAGTTGTAGATGCCCGCGCGCGTATATTCAGGGAAGCCCACCATGCTCGCGCTGTCCGCAAGCTCCTCGCGCAGCTGCGCCAGGCCCTGCTCGATCTGGCGGCGAAAGCCGCGATGAAACAGCAGATCCTCCGGCGGATACCCCGAGAGCGTCAGCTCCGGAAACAGCACCAGGTCCGCGCCCAGCTCCTCGCGCGCGCGGCGCGCGCCCGCGAGCACCCGCGCGGCGTTGCCGCGCACGTCCCCGACCAGCAGGTCAAGCTGCGCCAGCGCGATCTTCAGAGACTCAGCCATGTGCGCGGTGTGTCACGACTCAGCGCCGCCTGCTGCGGGCGGTGCGCCCGCTCGCGCGCGCACTCTTGCGGCGGCCGCCCGCCTGGCCCTGGCGCAGCAGCTCCGCCATCGCCGTACCGAGCTCGGCCGGAGACTTCACGCTGCGCACTCCCGCGGCCGCGAACGCCGCATACTTGTCCGCCGCCGTCCCCTTGCCACCGGCGACGATGGCGCCGGCATGGCCCATGCGCTTGCCCGGCGGCGCGGTCACGCCCGCAACGTACGCCACGACCGGCTTGGAGACGAACCTGTGAATGTAGCGCGCGGCGGCCTCCTCATCGCTGCCGCCGATCTCGCCGACCAGGATGATGCCCTCGGTGCGCGGGTCGCGCTCGAACAGCTCCAGCACGTCGATGAAGTTCATGCCGCGCACCGGATCACCGCCGATGCCGACGCAGGTGCTCTGGCCGAGTCCGATGTTCGTGGTCTGGAACACCGCCTCGTAGGTGAGCGTGCCCGAGCGTGACACGATGCCCACGGTGCCCTTCTTGTGGATGAAGCCGGGCATGATGCCAAGCTTGCATTCTTCCGGGGTGATGACGCCCGGACAGTTCGGGCCGATGAGGCGCGTCGCAGAGCCTGCGAGCACCGCCTTCACGCGTACCATGTCGTTCACCGGCACCCCTTCGGTGATGCACACGACCAGCTCGATGGCGGCATCGACCGCCTCGAGGATCGAATCCGCAGCTCCTGCCGCCGGCACGTAGATCATGCTGGCGGTGGCGCCGGTCTCGCGCACCGCATCCTTCACGGTGTCGAACACCGGCAAGCCCAGATGCTTCTGTCCGCCGCGACCGGGCGTCACGCCGCCGACCAGCTTGGTGCCGTAGGCGAGCGCGGCCTCCGAGTGGAAGGTTCCCTGCTTGCCGGTGAAGCCCTGGCAGATGACCCGCGTAGCGCGGTTGACCAGGATGCTCATGCCTTGCCTTTCACCGCCGCGGCGACGACTTTGCGCGCAGCGTCTGTGAGGTCCGCCGCGGCCGTGATCGTGAGCCCGCTTTGTGCCAGCATCGAGCGCGCCTGCGCAGCATTGGTGCCCTCGAGCCGCACCACCACCGGCACCTGCACGCCGACTTTCTTCACCGCGTTGATGATGCCATCGGCAATCAGATCGCAGCGCACGATGCCGCCGAAGATGTTCACCAGCACCGCGCGCACCTTCGGGTTGGACAGAATGAGCTCGAACGCCGCGGCCACCCGCTCGGCAGTCGCCCCGCCGCCGACGTCGAGGAAATTCGCCGGTTGCCCGCCGTGCAGCTTGATGAGGTCCATGGTCGCCATGGCGAGCCCCGCCCCGTTCACCATGCAGGCGATGTCGCCGTCGAGGGAGACGTAGTTGAGGTCGTGCTCGCTGGCACGCCGCTCCATCGGGTCTTCCTGGCTCGCATCGCGCAGCTGCGCAAGCTCCGGATGGCGAAAGAGCGCGTTGGCGTCGACGTTGATCTTGGCATCGAGCGCCACCAGCGCCCCTGCTGCGGTGACGATCAGCGGGTTCACTTCGACGAGGCTCAGGTCCTTCTCGATGTAGAGCCGGTAGAGCGCGGAGGCGAGCGACGGTGAATTCGCCGATCTGCGAGCCGCTCAGGCCGAGCCCGAAGGCGAGCTCGCGGGCCTGGTACGCACTGAAGCCGGCGGCCGGGTGAATGGTGGCCGAGAGGATCTTCTCGGGCGTTTTGTGCGCCACCTCCTCGATGTCCATGCCGCCTGAGCTTGATGCGATGAGTGCGATGCGCGCGCGCTCGCGATTGAGCGTGAGCGACAGATAGATCTCGCGTGCGATGTCGGAGGCGGACTCGACGTAGACCTGTGCGACGGGCAGGCCTTCGGGGCCGGTCTGCGCGGTCACCAGGCGCTTGCCGAGCATCTGCGCCGCGGCCGCCTGCACCGCGGCGATGTCGCGTGCCACCTTCACCCCGCCCGCCTTGCCACGGCCGCCGGCGTGCACCTGGGCTTTCACCACCCAGGCCGCGCCGCCGAGTGCGCGCGCCGCGTCCGCGGCTTCCGCCGCACTCGCCGCCACCTTCCCCGCAGGCACCGGGATTGCGTAGCTGCGGAAGATGTCCTTGGCCTGGTATTCGTGCAGGTTCATCGCTACGGCCGCTCGAGCGTAAGGCGCGCATTCTCCACGAAAAGGCCCGCCCCTGGCCAGCCAGGTGCGCGAGGGGCGCCACCGCGGCGAGCCGCTGCCGCGGATGCACGGCCGTGCGATGTGAGTCGCGTTTCCCGCCTGCGCGAAGATGCTAGAGTCGCGCCAGGTTTCAACGCCCCGCCAACACCTTGTCGCTCAACGCCGGCCAGCGCTGCCGCCCCGCCCGTCACGCCGAGCGATCTCGCCTGGCGCGTGATCGGTCTCCTCAATATCTATCGGCTGCTGGTGCCCCTGACGCTGCTTGCGATGCAGACCTTCGCCGGCGCCGGCTGGGGCCTGGTGACCGCACGACCGCGACTGTTCGTTGCGGCCTGCATCGCGTACTTCACGGCGGCGGTTCTGCTGGTGATCGCGCGGCGGCTTCACTGGTCGAGCCTGCGCATCGTGGCACTCGTCAATGCCAGCGTCGATGCGCTCGCCATCGCACTCATCCTCTATGCGAGCGGCGGGGTTGCGAGCGGGCTCGCGATCCTGCTGGTGCTGCCGGTATTCGCGCTGAGCGTGCTCGCCGGACGGCGCGACGCGCTGCTCATCGCCGCGGTCGCAGCCCTTGCAGTGCTGACGCAGCAGGTCTTCGTCGGCGTCACCGACGCGGCCCCGGCCACCGACTACGTCACTGCCGGGCTGTTCGGCGCGGTGCTGTTCCTGCTCGCGCTCGCCATGTGGCCGGTGGCCAACCGCCTGCGCGAGAGTGAGGCGCTGGTGCGCCGGGCGGAGGTCGACCTCGCCAACATGGCGCAGCTCTCGCAGTACATCGTGCAGCACCTGCGCGAAAGCATCCTGGTGATCGACACCAAGGACCGCATCCGGCTGATCAACGAGTCCGCCGCCCAGATGCTCGGAGATGACAACGCCTACCCCGATGCGCTGATCGGTGAGGCCTCGCCCCGACTGCTGTTTCTGCTGGAGTCCTGGCGCAAGGGCAGCGGCGGCAGCGCGGCGCTGCCTGCTGCAGACCCGACGTTCGTCGCTGCCGACGGCGCGCGCGTGATCCGCGCGCACTTCGCGCCGCTCGGAGCGACCAGTCCCGGGCCGGTGCTGATCTTCCTCGAGGACACGAGTCTCATCGACGAGAAGGTGCAGCAGTCCAAGCTCGCCGCCCTTGGGCGCCTGAGCGCCAGCATCGCCCACGAGATCAGAAACCCCGTCGGCGCCATGAGTCACGCCGGGCAGCTGCTCGGCGAGTCGCCTCACCTGACGGATGATGAGCGGCGTCTGACTCAGATCATCCGCACCCACGCCGAGCGCGTCAGCAGCATCATCGACAACGTGCAGCGCCTGGCGCGACGCGAGCCGGCGCGGCTCGAGCGGCTGCCGCTGCCGCCTTGGATCGAGGAGTTCCAGGAGGAGTTCTGCGCCACCATGCAGTGGCCGCGCGCGCGTCTCACGCTCACGGAAACGAACCCGCAGGTGGAAGTGCGTGTCGATCCCGACCAGCTGCGCCAGATCGTCTGGAACTTGTGTGAGAACGCGCTCAAGCATGCGATCGCGGACGACCCGAATCGCAGCATCGAGATACGATATGGGCGCATGAGTGGGCACTGCGCGTCCCTTTCTGGAGATCGCGGATCGCGGCGGGGGCGTCGCCCCGGAGAACGCCGAGCGGATCTTCGAGCCCTTCTTCAGCGCGGGGCGCGGCACGGGCCTCGGACTGTTCCTCGCCCGCGAGCTGGCACAGACCAACGGCGCGACGCTCCTCTATGAGCCGCGCGCCGGCGGGGGGAGCGTGTTCCGTCTGGTGTTTGCGGACCCACGGCGTTGGGAGATGCGGTGAACGAGGCCAGTGCCGGCCACAAGCCTTCCGGGCGACCGCTGGTGCTCGTCGTGGACGATGAGCCGGACCTGCTGGAGCTGGTCAGCCTCACCCTGAGCCGCATGAACCTGCAGACGCGCACCGCGCCGGATCTGGGCAGTGCGCGGCGGCTGCTGAAGGCCGAGCGCTTCGATCTGTGCCTGACGGACATGCGCCTGCCCGACGGAGACGGGCTCGACCTGGTCGCCTGGATCCAGGAGAACCGCGCCGCGGTGCCGGTGGCGGTCATCACCGCGCACGGCAACGTCGAGTCGGCCGTGCGCGCACTGAAGCTCGGCGCCTTCGATTTCGTCTCGAAGCCGCTGGACCTCGGCGTGCTGCGCAAGCTCGTGGGCAGCGCGATCAGGCTCGGCACGGGACTCGACCAGGATACGCGCGACCACGCTGCAGCGGCCGCGCGACTGCTCGGCAGCTCCGCCGTCATGGAGCAGCTGCGCGAGATGATCGGGCGGGTCGCCCGCAGTCAGGCCCCGGTGCACATCTGCGGCGAATCCGGCACCGGCAAGGAGCTGGTGGCGCGCATGATCCACGAGAGCGGGCCACGCCGGGAAGGCCCGTTCGTGGCGGTGAACTGCGGCGCCATCCCCACCGAGCTCATGGAGAGCGAGCTCTTCGGCCACAAGCGCGGCAGCTTCACCGGCGCGGTGGCCGACAAGAAAGGCCTCGTGCAGAGCGCCGAAGGCGGCACCTTGTTCCTCGACGAGGTGGCCGATCTGCCGCTGCACATGCAGGTGAAGCTCCTGCGGGTCGTGCAGGAGAAAACCGTGCGGCCGGTGGGCGAGGCGCGCGAGGAGACCATCGACGTGCGGATCCTGTCCGCCACCCACAAGAACCTCGCCGATCTCGTCGCCCGCGGGCTCTTCCGGGAGGACCTCTTCTACCGCATCAACGTCATCGAGCTGCGGGTCCCGGCGCTGCGCGAGCGCAGCGCCGACATCGGCGAGATCGCTGCAGCGATCCTGCAGCGCCTCGCGCGGCGCGCAGACGGGCACGCGCCGGAGATCTCCGCGGAGGCGATACGCACGCTCGAGGCGTACCCTTTTCCCGGCAACGTGCGCGAGCTCGAGAACGTGCTCGAGCGGGCGCTGACATTGAGCACGGGAGGGGTGATTACGCCCGAGCACATCCGCCTGCGCGCCAATGGGCGCCCCGAGGCCAGCCCGGCGGCTGCGACCGCCGCTGCTGCGACCGCCGCTGCTGCCACAGGCCCTACCGCGCTCGGGACGCAGCTCGAGAGCATCGAGCGCGACGCGATCGTCAAGGCTCTCGAGAAGACCCGCTACAACAAGACGGCGGCGGCGAAGCTCCTGGGGATGAGCTTTCGCGCCCTGCGCTATCGCATCAAGAAGCTGGGGATCGAGTAGCGGCGCCCGATGGTTGACCCTCGCGGCGGAAGTGACGCTCTGGGTCACTTTCTGACACGCGCACCCGGTCACTGCCGTCAGTCTGCGACAGAACTAAGTAAAGTGCGCCGGCCCGCACTTCGCCAGTTTTATCTTCAGCATCAATACATTGCGAGATCTCAAGGTCAATGGCACGCCCCTTGCTTCGAATCATCCCGGGCGCCTTTTTTGCGCCGCTGACTTTGTCTCCCAAATTTTCAGGAGTTCATTCAAATGAAGGCTGTGCAAAAGGGTTTTACCCTGATTGAGTTGATGATCGTGGTCGCGATCATCGGCATTCTTGCCGCGATCGCGATCCCGGCGTACCAGAACTACCTCATCCGCTCGCAGGTGACGGAAGGTCTGTCGCTGGCTGATGGCTGGAAGACTGGGATTGCCGAGTACTACGCGCAGAATGGGGTGTTCCCGACCTGTGCTTCCGCAGCCAATCCCCCCGCGGCTGGCTGTATACCAGTGACGGGAGCGACGACGGGTAAGTACGTGTCATCGGTCAATATCGGGGCCAACGCCGGTCAGATCAAGATCACGTACGGCCTCCAGGCGAACGCCAAGATCGCCACCTTTGTTCTGGATCTCTCACCCGGCCTGAGCGCCAACAACGATGTGGTGTGGTTCTGCGGCTACGCAGACGTGGCGGCTAACCCTGCTTATGGTGCGCTCGCCACCGCGCCTCCTGCGGACGGCACCACTGTTCTGGCGTCAGTACCTGCCGTCCTCCTGCCACCTCTAACAGCGGCAGTCCAGCTGCTGATCCGGAAGCCCCTCCCTGTGAGGGGCTTCTTTTTTGCGAGGCCAGTCACGTAGGCCCCGGTTTCGATGTGCGAGCATGGGGGAAGATTTGACAATTGATTGAGGCGACCCCTCCGGTAGACTAGGGCTCGCTTCACCGCAGGGATCTTGCCGTAAGCCCATGAATGACAACGCTTCCTTAGCGCTTGGCGCCCCTCGCGGCGGCCTGGGCGGCCTGCCGCAGCGGCTGGTGCAGGACGGCGTGGTCGACGAGGCGGCGATGCTCGAGGCTGTGAACGCGGCGCGCGAGCGCAAAACCAGCGTCGTCTCGCAGCTGGTGTCGAGCGGCGCGGCGAGCGCACGCGACATCGCGGTGGCGGCCTCGAACGAGTTCGGCGTGCCGCTCATTGATCTCGATGCCCTGAATCCTGACCTCGACTCTGTCCGCCTGGTGAGCGACAAGCTGCTCGCCAAGCATCGGGTGCTGCCGCTGTATCGGCGCGGCAAACGGCTGTTCCTGGCGGTGGCCGATCCGACCAATCTCACGCGATCGACGAGATCAAGTTCCAGACCAGCCTCGGCATCGAGGCGATCGTGGTCGAGGACGACAAGCTCCAGAAGGCGATCGACAAGGCGCTCGAGCAGGTCGACAACCAGATGTCCGCTCTCGGCGGCGAAGCGGACATCGACCTCGAAGCGCTCGAGGTCACAGGCGGCGAGGATGAGCTCGACGACAAGGTCGCCCGCGACGACGTCGAAGACGCCCCGATCGTGCGCTTCGTCAACAAGCTCATGCTGGATGCCATCCGCCGCGGCGCCTCCGACATTCACTTCGAGCCGTTCGAAAAGACCTACCGCGTACGCTTTCGCATGGACGGAGTGCTCAAGGAGATCGCCCAGCCGCCGGTGGTACTGGCGCCCAAGCTGTCGGCGCGCCTGAAGGTCATGTCGCGGCTCGACATCGCCGAGCGGCGCGTGCCCCAGGACGGGCGCATCAAGATGAAGCTGTCGAAGACCCGCGCCATCGACTTTCGCGTCAGCACCTGCCCGACACTGTTCGGCGAGAAGATCGTGCTGCGTATTCTCGATCCGGCGCAGGCGATGCTGGGCATCGACTCCTTAGGTTACGAGCCTTTCCAGAAGGAGCTGTACCTCAAGTACCTGGCCAAGCCTCAGGGCATGATCCTGGTCACCGGGCCCACCGGCAGCGGCAAGACGGTCTCGTTGTACACCGGGCTCAACATCCTCAATCGCGAGGACACCAACATCTCGACTGCCGAGGACCCGGCGGAAATCAATCTTCCCGGCGTCAACCAGGTCAACGTCAACAACAAGGTGGGACTCACGTTCGCGGCCGCCATGCGCGCCTTCCTGCGGCAGGACCCCGACGTCATCATGGTGGGCGAGATCCGCGATCTCGAGACTGCCGAGATCGCCATCAAGGCGGCGCAGACGGGCCACCTGGTGCTGTCGACCCTGCACACCAATGACGCGCCGTCAGACCCTCACGCGCATGGTGGACATGGGGGTCAAGCCCTACGCCATCGCAACGTCCGTGAACCTGATCATCGCGCAGCGCCTGGCGCGGCGCCTGTGCAATCAATGCAAACAGCCGCTCGAGGTGCCCAAGGACGCCCTGCTCAAGGAAGGCTTTACCGAAACGGAGCTCGGCGCGGGACTCAAGATCTTCGGTCCCAAGGGGTGCGCGAACTGCACCGACGGCTACAAGGGCCGCACGGGCATCTACCAGGTGCTGCCGGTGACAGAAGCGATCGCGCACATCATTCTCGCCCTGGGGAGCGCGGTGGAGATCTCCGCGCAGGCCGCGAAGGAAGGCGTGTGGGATCTGCGGCGCGCCGGGCTCGAGAAAGTGAAGAACGGCTTGACGAGTCTCGAGGAAGTCAACAGCGTCACGGTCGAGTGACGCAGGACGGAGCGAACGCATGGCTCAGGCAGCAACCGGCACCGTAAGGGCGATCAAGCGCGATACGGCCTTCACCTGGGAGGGCAAGGACAAGCGCGGCACGCGGGTCAAGGGCAAGAGCCTCGCACCCGACGAGCAGACTCTGCGCGCGGAGCTGCGCCGACAGGGTGTGGCTGCCTCGAGAATCCGCAAGCAGCGTCAGATGCGCGGCGGCGGCAAGGTCAACGCCGGCGACATCGCAATCTTCAGCCCGCCAGCTCGCCACCATGATCGCGGCGGGCATTCCGCTGGTGCAGGCCTTCGAGATCGTCGGCAACGGCCACGAGAAGGCCGCCATGCAGAAGCTGATCCTCGACATCAAGGCCGACGTCGAGGGCGGCACGTCGCTGCATGAGTCGCTCGCCAAGCATCCGCTGCACTTCGACGATCTGTTCGTGAATCTCGTCGAGGCGGGCGAGCATGCCGGTGCGCTCGAATCGCTCCTGGACAAGATCGCGACCTACAAGGAGAAGACCGAGGCGCTGAAGAAGAAGGTCAAGAAGGCACTGTTCTACCCCGCCGCGGTGCTCGCCGTTGCGGTCATCGTGACCGTGGTGCTGCTGATCTTCGTCATCCCGCAGTTCGAGAGCCCTGTACAAGGGCTTCGGCGCCGACCTGCCGGCCTTCACCCAGGCGGTGATCGGCCTGTCGCGCTTCGTGCAGCACAACGGCATTTACCTGGCCATCGTGCTGGCGGGGGTGGTATACGCCTTCATCTATTTCAAGAAGCGCTCCAGGGCGATGCGCCAATTCCTCGATCGCCTCTCGCTCAAGATCCCCGTCATCGGACCGATCCTGAACAAGGCCGCTATCGCCCGATACGCGCGCACGCTGTCGACGATGTTCGCGGCGGGCGTGCCGCTGGTCGAGGCGCTCGAGTCGGTCGCCGGCGCCACCGGCAACATCGTCTACGAGAATGCCGTGCTGAGAATGCGCGATGAGGTCTCGACCGGCCAGCGCCTGCAGCGCGCGATGGAGAGCACCGGCCTCTTTCCCAACATGGTCAATCAGATGATCGCGGTCGGCGAGGAGTCGGGCTCGCTCGACGAGATGTCGGGCAAGGTGGCGACGTTCTACGAGGCGGAGGTCGACAACGCGGTCGATGCGATGTCGAGCCTGCTCGAGCCGCTGATCATGGTGATACTGGGTGTGCTGGTGGGGGGCCTGGTGATCGCCATGTACCTGCCGATCTTCAACCTCGGCAAGGTGGTCTGACGGGCTCTTGGCGCGTCCGGGTGCCGGAAACGCCGCGCTCCGCGCGGCGTTTTCTTTGGTAAGGTTGCCAGCACTATGGCGCTGATCGAGCTGCTCGCCTCCTCGCCCGCGGTGTTCACCGGGACGTGCCTGGTGGTCGGCCTCGCGCTCGGCAGCTTCCTCAACGTGGTGATCTACCGGCTGCCCCTCATGCTCGAGCGGCAGTGGCGCGAGCAGTGCGCGGAAGTTTCCGGCGCAGCAGCCGCGGTGACCCTGTCCGTGGCGCTGCCCGAGCGGTTCAATCTCCTCGTGCCGCGCTCGATCTGCCCCGCCTGCCGTGCCCCGATCGGGGTGCTGCAGAACATCCCGCTGCTGTCCTGGCTCGTGCTCAGGGGGCGCTGCGCCAGCTGCGGCACGCCGATCAGCGTGCGCTACCCGCTGGTGGAAGGCCTCACCGGCGATTCTCTCGGCGCTGGTCGCCTGGAAGTTCGGCTTCGGCTGGCCGGCGCTCGCCGCGCTCACCCTCACCTGGTTCCTGATCGCGCTCACCTTCATCGACATCGATCATCAGCTGCTGCCCGACAGCCTGACGCTGCCGCTACTGTGGCTCGGGCTGTTGCTGAGCCTGTGGGGGCCGCAGCCTGGCGCCCCCGTTCCGGTCGACGTGCGCTCGAGCCTCATCGGGGCCATTGCGGGTTACGTGAGCCTGTGGAGCGTCTATCATCTCTTCCGGCTACTCACCGGTAAGGAAGGCATGGGGTACGGTGACTTCAAGCTCTTCGCCGCGCTCGGCGCGTGGCTCGGCTGGCAGATGCTGCTCGCCGACGATCCTCATCGCCGCGGTGGTGGGCGCCGTAGTCGGCGTCGCGCTGATCGTCGTGCGCCAGCACCATCGCGCCACGCCCATCCCGTTCGGGCCCTTCCTCGCCGCCGCCGCCTGGCTGATGCTCATGTGCGGCCAACGCCTCATCGGCAATTACCTCGGCCTGTTCGCCGTGCACCCGTGAGGCTCACGTCGTGAGCGCGCGCGCATTTCGGGTGGGACTCACCGGCGGCATTGCGAGCGGCAAGTCGACTGCGGCGAAATTCTTCGCCGCGTACGGCGTGCCGATCCTCGACAGCGACCAGATCGCCCGCGACGTGGTGGAGCCCGGCCAGCCCCCGCTCGAGCGCCTGGTGGCGCGCTTTGGCGCGAGCATTCTGACACCCGACGGCCATCTCGATCGCCCCGCGCTGCGCGATATCGTGTTCTCCGACCCCAGGGCGCGCGCGGACCTGGAGGCGCTGACGCACCCGGCAATCGGCGCAGCTATGGAGGCGCGCTCGGCGGGCGCCGGCGGCCCCTACCAGATCCTCATCATACCGCTGCTGGTCGAGAAGAATCTCGGCTCGCACGTCGACCGCGTGCTGGTGGTCGATTGCGACGAGGCGCTGCAGCTGCGCCGCCTGCACGAGCGCGATGGCTCCACACCCGAGCAGGCCCAGGCGATCCTCGATGCGCAGGCGCCGCGCGCGGAGCGCCTCAAGGCTGCCGATGACGTGATCAGCAACGATGCGGACGTGGGCTCGGTGCAAAAGCAGGTGGCGAGCCTGCACGCGCGCTACCTGAAGCTCGCCGCACAGGCACGCGGCTGAGGCTGCCGCCTCGCACCCGCACCGCGCGGCTCGAGGTCGGCAAGCGCGCGGCGGCGGCGTTTACGGACGCCGCACGTGTCAAGCACAATACGGCGGTGAGCGAATCGCCCGCAGAAGCCGCACGCCCCGCAGCATCGGCCCCCCCTGATGCGGCGATCCTCGTCTTCGAGCAGCCGCTGAACGAGCGGATGCGCACCTTTCTGCGCCTCGACTTCCTCTACAACCAGGCGCTGTACCACAACGAGACGGCCAGCCAGTGGGGCAGCCGCGCCGCGGTGGCGAGCCTGATCGACATCCTGGCGATCACGACGCGCGGCGATGTGCGCTCGGACGTGCTGAAGGAGCTGGAGGGGCAGCTGGCGGGCCTGAGCGAGTTCCACTCCAACCCGCGCGTCGACACCCAGCGGCTGAAGACCCTCACGGCGAACCTTGCGCGCCTGCGCGGGGATCTGATGAGCGCGGGCTCGGCATTCCTGCAGCCGTTGCGCGACTCCGAGTTCCTGAGCGCCATCAAGCATCGCAGCGCGATCCCCGGGGGCACCTGCGAGTTCGACCTGCCGGATTATTACTTCTGGCTGAGTCAGCCCGACGAGGCTCGCATGCGCACCTTCAATCAATGGCTGGCACTGCTGCGCCCCCTGTGCGATGCAATCGCGGAGCTGCTGTGGCTCACGCGCCAGAATGGCCGCAGCCGTCAGGAGATTGCCCGAGGCGGGACTTTCAACCTCACCTTCGAGCGGGACAACCCGCTGCAGCTGCTGCGCATCTCGCTGCCGGCGTCCGCGGGACTCTACCCGGAGATCAGCGGCAGCCACCACCGCTGCAACGTGCGTTTCCTCAGCTGGAGCGGACTCGCCACGCGCCCGACGCAGTCCGAGAGCGACGTACCGTTCCTCCTCAGCTGCTGTGCCTGAGTTTATGAATCGCGCGCGCATCAAGTGTCCGACCTGCCGGCGCGAGCTCGACTGGGACAGCGCACCGTTTCGTCCCTTCTGCAGCGAGCGCTGCCGCCTGACTGACCTCGGCGCGTGGCTCACGGAGCAGCGCGCCATCCCCGGGGACGCCGCCGCGGCGGCGCCGGACGCCGACCCGCAGGCGCAGCCGCACAAGGAGCCAGGCTGACCGATGCGCTTTCGCTTCACGGCTTTCGCACTGCACCTGCTCGGAAGTGCCTGCGCGCTCGCCCTGATCCTGGGAGCTCTCTATGCGGGCTGGTATCGCTGGCCCGGGTGGTATCTGACGGGCGTAGCTGCACGTGGTGACGATCCTGCTGATCGTGGATCTGGCGCTCGGCCCGACGCTGACGCTCATCATCGCCAGTCCCCGTAAACCGCGCCGCGAGCTGGCGCGCGATATCGGCGTGATCGTTACCGTGCAGCTGGCGGCGCTCATCTACGGCGCCGCCACTTTGTGGCTCGGGCGACCGCTGTACTACACGTTCTCCGCAGACCGCCTGGAGATCGTGCAGGCCACCGACCTCGACGCCGCCGAGCTCGCCCTCGCGCGGCGCAACAATCCGGCGCTCGCGCCGCACTGGTACAGCCGCCCGCGCTGGGTGTGGGCGCCGCTCCCCGAGGATCCGCACGAAGCCGCGAAAATCGTCAACTCGACGATCTTCGGCGGCGGCGAGGATGTCATCGACATGCCGCGCTACTTCAAGCCCTGGGCCGCAGGCCTTACACAGCTGCGCGGCCAGCTCGCCGTCGTTGCCGACATGAAGCAGCTGCACGAAGAGCGAGCAGCAGCATGTGGCGGCGCGCATGCGCGTCGCTCGGCCTGTCTGCCGAGCAGCGCAACGCGCTGCTCATGTGGGGCGTCAACGCCACACGCCTGGTCGCGGTGTTCGATCCCGACACACTCGCCATCCGGGCCATTCTCAGGCCGTAACTGTGGTTACGGCGCTGGCGCGGCCGCGGGGGCGCTCATCTCGAGCCACCGGGCGAGAAACGCCAGCTGGTCGGCGAAGTCATCGATCTGCATCCACACGGGCTTGCCGGCGCCGTGTCCCGCGCGGGTCTCGACGCGGATCAGGATGGGATTGGAGCAGATCTGCGCCGCCTGCAGCGCTGCGGCGAACTTGTAGCTGTGCCACGGCACCACGCGATCGTCGTGGTCCGCCGTGGTGATGAGGGTGGGCGGATAACACACGCCCTTTTTCACGTTCTGCACCGGCGAGTAGGCGTACAGCGCGCGGAACTGCCCGGGGTCCTCGGAAAGCCCGTAGTCGGAGGACCACTGGCGGGCGTTCGAGCTGGCGGTGTGATAGCGCAGCATGTCGAGCACGCCGACCGCAGGGAGCGCTGCGGCGAACAGCTGCGGGCGCTGCGTGAGCACCGCGCCGACCAGCAGCCCGCCGTTACTGCGTCCGTATGCGCCCAGGCGCGCGCTGCGGGTGTAGTGCTGGCTGATGAGATATTCCGCCGCGGCGATGAAGTCATCGAACACGTGCTGCTTGTTCTCGAGCGTGCCGGCACGGTGCCAGGCCTCGCCGTACTCTCCCCCGCCGCGCAGGTTGGCCTCGGCGTACGTGCCGCCCATCTCGAGCCACGCCTGAATCCAGGCACGGTAGGCCGGCGTCAGTGAGATGCGGAAGCCGCCGTAGCCGTAAAGCAGCAGCGGCTGGTTGCCGTCGCGTGCCAGCTCGCGCCGGTGCGTGATGTACATCGGCACGCGCGTGCCGTCGTTGCTGTAGTAGAACACCTGCTCGGTGACGAAATCCTCAGTCGAGCCCGGCACGCGTGCGTCGCGCCACAGGCTCGCCTGATCGGCCGGCACGTCAAGGCGCAGGATCTTGCGCGGCGTCAGGTAGTCGGTGTACGAGAAAAAAGTCTCGGTCTGGCTGCCTTCGCCGCGGAAACCTTCGATCCGGCCCAGGCCGGGCAGCGGCACGTTGCCGACGGGCCGGCCGTCGCGCTCATAGAGCTGCGCGACAGCGTGGGCGTCCTGAACGTAACGGGCGATGATGCGTCCGCCGACATAGGTCGCTTCCTCGAGCGCACTCGCGCCCTGGTGCACGACGATGCGCGGTGTGGACGGGTTGCGCGCATCGACGGCAATGACGTTGCCAAGCGGCGCCTGGCGGGTGGTCTGGAAATAAAGCTCATGACCGTGCGCACCGATGAAGGTGTACAGCGCATCCCAGGCGGAGAACAATGGCTGCGCCTGCTCGCCGGGATGGCGCAGATCGAGCAGCTCCACGGCATTCTTCTCGTATCCCTCGACCAGCGTGATCACCAGGTAGTGTCCATCCTCGGTCACCGTGCCCCACGGAATGTGCGTCGGATGGTTGGTCACCTCGTACACCAGGCGGTCTTGATCCTGCGCGGTACCGAGCTTGTGGAAGTACACCGCCGGGCGGCCGGAGTCGTCGCCGCGTCCGTTGGGGAGCGCCGGGTAGCGGCTGTAGTACACGCCCGAATCGTCGCGCGCCCATGAGACGCCAAAGAACTTGGTGAAGCGCAGCGTCTCGGGAAAGTCGCTGCCGTCGGCGACGCGCTTGAAGCGCCACAGCTGCCAGTCCGTGCCGCCGTCCGAGACCGCGTAGGCGACGACATCGCCGCGCACGTCGGGGGTGAACTCGGAGAGCGCGATGGTCGCGTCCTCGCGTGCGGCGTTGGGATCGAACAGCAGCCGCCCGGGTGCGTCCAGGCCATCGGCCACGAGCAGCACGTCCTGGTTCTGCTTGCCGTCGTTATGCAGATAGAAATAGCGGCCGCCGCGCTTCACCGGCACGTCGTAGCGCTCGTAGTTCCACAGCTGCGCAAGACGCGCCTTGAGCCACGCTCGCTGCGGCAGCCCCGCCAGGCGCGGCTGCGTGAGCGCATTCTGCGCCGTCACCCACGCGCGCACTTCGGGGGAATCGACGTTCTCGAGCCAGCGATAGGGATCGGCGACCTTGGTGCCGAAGTAATTGTCGGTCACCTCGACGCGTGCCGTGATGGGGTACACCGGGTTGTTCGCCACCGGGGGCATGCCGACCGCGGTCTCGGTTGCGGTGCGCATCGGCTTGCCGCCCGGTCCACTGCCGGGGAAGGGCTGCGGGGTGTCGCTGACCTGCGCTGCCACGCACGCCACCAGGCAGGCGGCGCACGCGCTCAGCAGCGTTGCGGCCGCCGCCACGAAGCCGCCGCGGGTCATCAGGGAAACTTGATCTTGCCGCCGGCCGCGGGGCCGGGGCCCACGCCGCCGCCCACTTCGGGTACCACGATGCGCGAGGCGGCCTCGCGCCGCAGCTCGCGGGCTTCATCGATCGCCTGCTCGAGTGCCGCCTTCACGCCCTCGGGAAATTTATTCAGCGCCTCCTCGAGCGTCCGTGCCTCGATCTCGAAGCCGAGCGGCAGCACCCCCGCTGGCGTGAGCAGTTGCGTCTGTCCCGAGAACATCACCGGCCGCGAGGGATCCGGCGTGCCGTCGGCAGTGACCGGCGTCAGCCGCCGGATGCTGCCCGCGCGGCGATCGGTGAAGACGTCCTCGCGATAGAGTGCCTTCGGGTCGAGCTCGACTTCAGGGAGATCGTTCTGTGCTGCCATGGAATTGCCGCCTCAGCTCACGCCGCTTGCATTGTACACGCCCGCCCGCAGGCCCCGGGCGTCAGCGCGGCGCGGGCAGCGAGCGCAGCGCGTCGATGAAGGGCCGGTCGGCCTCGAGAATGTCCTCTGCGGCAAGTGCGGCAGGCGCTACCCATTTGAGGCGCTGGCCGTCGCGGCCGCGCGGCGCGCCATTGAAAGCCTCGATGATCCACAGCGACAGCTCGACCTCACGATCCGGGTAGGCAGCCTTGAGGCGCATGAACGGCCGGGCCGCCGTGACTTCGACACCCAGCTCCTCGAGCAGCTCGCGCGCGAGCGCATCGCGCTCGCCCTCGCCGCGATTCACCTTACCGCCGGGGAACTCCCAGCGGCCGGCGAGGGGCTTGCCTTGCGGACGCTGCGCGATCAGCACCTGCCCGCTGCGATTCCACAGCGCCGCGGCCACCACCCGGACGGGGGCTTGCGCGATGGAGGCTGCGCGCGGCAAGGACCGCGCCGCTATTCGACGCTGCTGAGCGCGCCGTGACAGTGCTTGTACTTCTTGCCCGAGCCGCACGGGCACGGCTCGTTGCGGCCGACCTTGCGCTCGCTGCGCACGAAGGTGCCCTGGGCCTCCTGCGGCGGCAGCGGCGGCGCGGCGGCAGGTGCGGACACACCACGCCGCTCGCTCGGCGCTCCCGCGGATGCGCGCGCCGCAGCGGCCGCCTGCGCCTGCTCTTCGGCGAGGGCGAGCGCGGAAGCGGCTTCCGCGTGCTGCGCCTGCAGCGCGCGCATCAGGCGGCGGCGGCGCTCCTCCTCCTCGCGCTCGATCTCTTCCTGGGTGCGCACCTCGAGCGTCGTCATGAGCGAGGAGGTCTCGAACTTGATGCGCTCGAGCATGGCGGCAAACAGCTCGAAGGCCTCGCGCTTGAACTCGAAGCGGTAGTCCTTCTGCGCATAGCCGCGCAGGTGAATGCCCTGGCGCAGGTAATCCATCCCCGCCAGGTGCTCGCGCCAGTGCTGATCGAGCTTCTGCAGCATCACCTGCTTCTCGACGTGACGCATGATCGGCGCCCCGATGCGCGCCACCTTGGCGTCGTAAGCCTCGTGCACCGCGCGCACCACGCGCTCGCGCAGCGCCTGCTCCTCGAGCTCCGGTTCCTTCTCCAGCCAGCCCTTCGGGTCGATGCGCGTGTTGAAGTCCTTCAGCACCGCGGCAGCCAGTCCCTGCAGATCCCAGTCGGCGGGCACGGCCTGCCGCGGCAGGTACTGATCGAGGAGCCTGCCGACGGAATCCTCCATCAGTCCGTGGATCGCGCCCGAGAGGTCCTCGGTACCCATGATCTCGGTGCGCTGGCTGTAGACGACCTTGCGCTGATCGTTGGCGACGTCGTCGAACAGCAGCAGGTTCTTGCGGATGTCGAAGTTGTGCGACTCGACCTTGCGCTGCGCCTTCTCGATCTGGCGAGTGAGCATGCCGCTCTCGATCACCTCGCCCTCCTTCATGCCGGCCATCTTCAGCAGCCGCTGCGTGCGCACCGGATCACCGAAGATGCGCATCAGGTTGTCTTCCATCGACAGGTAGAAGCGGCTCGAGCCCGGATCACCCTGGCGGCCGGAGCGCCCGCGCAGCTGGTTGTCGATGCGGCGCGACTCGTGGCGCTCGGTGCCGACGATGTGCAGCCCGCCGGCGGAGAGCACCTTGTCGTGCCGCGCCTGCCACTCCGTGCGCAGCTGCTCGCGCGCGATGTCGTCGACGGGCACGGCCGCGGCGAGCTCGGCCTCGAGATTGCCGCCGAGCACGATGTCGGTGCCGCGGCCGGCCATGTTGGTGGCGATGGTTACGGTGCCCGGGCGCCCGGCCTGCGCGACGATGTGCGCCTCGCGCTCGTGCTGCTTGGCGTTGAGCACCTGGTGCGCGACGTTCTCCTTCTGCAGCAGCCCGGAGAGAAATTCGGAAGTTTCGATCGAGGTCGTGCCGACCAGCACCGGCTGCTCGCGCACCACGCAGTCGCGGATATCCTCGATGATCGCCTTGAACTTGTCGCTCTGCGTGAGGTACACGAAGTCCGGGTTGTCCTTGCGGATCATGGGACGATGAGTGGGAATCACCACCACCTCGAGCCCGTAGATCTGCATGAACTCCGGCGCCTCGGTATCGGCCGTGCCGGTCATGCCCGAGAGCTTCTTGTAGAGGCGGAAGTAGTTCTGGAAGGTGATCGAGGCGACCGTCTGGTTCTCCTCGCGCACCCGCACGTCCTCCTTGGCCTCGACCGCCTGGTGCAGCCCGTCCGACCAGCGCCGCCCCGGCATGGTGCGCCCGGTGAATTCGTCGACGATGATGACTTCCCCGCCGCGCACGATGTACTCGACATCGCGCTTGTAGAGCGCGTGCGCGCGCAGCGCCGCATTCAGGTGATGCATCAGGCGGATGTTGGCGGGGTCGTAGAGGCTCTCGCCCTCCTTGAGGAGCCCGCTCTGCAGCATGAGCTGCTCGACGTGCTCGTGACCGGCCTCGGTGATGTGCACCTGCTTGGTCTTCTCCTCCACCGCGAAGTCCCCCGGGCCGTCTTCCTGCTTCTGGCGGCTGAGGCGCGGCACGAGCTCGTTGATGCGCAGGTACAGCTCGGTGCTCTCCTCCGCGGGACCGGAAATGATGAGCGGGGTGCGCGCCTCGTCGATCAGGATCGAGTCGACCTCATCGACCACGGCGAAGCTCAGGGTGCGCTGCACCCGCTCCTCCAGGCGGTAGGCGAGGTTGTCGCGCAGGTAGTCGAAGCCAAATTCGTTGTTGGTGCCGTAGGTGATGTCGCAGGCGTAGGCGGCGCGTTTCTCCTGCGGGGTCTGGGCGTTCTTGATCACGCCCACGCTCAAGCCCAGGAGGCGGTACACCGGGCCCATCCAGTCCGCGTCGCGCTGCGCGAGGTACTCGTTCACGGTAATGATGTGCACGCCCTCGCCGCTGAGCGCGTTGAGATACGCCGGCAGCGTGGCGACCAGCGTCTTGCCCTCGCCGGTGCGCATCTCGGCGATCATGCCCTTGTGCAGCGTGATGCCCCCGATCAGCTGTACGTCGAAGTGGCGCATCTTCAGTGTGCGCACCGCCGCCTCGCGCACGACCGCAAATGCCTCCGGCAGGAGGTCATCGAGCGTCGCGCCCTCCTTCAGGCGCGTGCGGAATTCGTCGGTCTTGGCGCGCAGCGCCTCGTCGCTGAGCGCCTTGATCTGCGGTTCGAGCTCGTTGGCAGCGCGCACGTAGCCGTGCTGCCCCCGGACGATCCGCTCATTGCGGCTGCCGAATACGCGGGTGAGAAGTTGGCGCAAGAGTTGGCTCGTTTGGGGGAAAATATCTTTCCCGACAGGTACTTACCATACGCGCGGGCTTCGAAAGCGGCGTATTGTACGAAATAGACGCGCTTCGCGCCCAATTGGTTCGGGCGCGTGGGAATTCAAGTGGGGAGGCGTTGCGCGCGCCCGGGGGGCGGCGCGCTCAGCGGCCGATGAAGGAGAGCGGATCGACCTGGCGGCCGTTGCGCACCACTTCGAAATGCACGTGCGGTCCGGTCGAGTGTCCGGAGGAACCCATGAGCGCGACCGGCTCGCCGCGTTTCACCGTCTGGCCGACGCTCACCAGGGTGCGCTCGTTGTGGGCGTAGCGCGTGAGGTAGCCGTCGCCGTGATTGATCTCGACCAGCTTGCCAAAGCCGGAACGCTCGCCCGCCCAGGTGACGACGCCGGCGGCGACGGCCATCACCGGGGAGCCGAGGGTGCCGGCAAAGTCCACGCCCTTGTGGAAGGTCTCGCGGCCGTCGAAGGGATCGGCGCGCTCGCCGAAATAGGAAGAGATGAAGCCGCTGGCGACCGGGCGGCCTTCGGGGTGGATTTCCGCTTTCAGCTCACGCGCGAGAATCACGTTCTCGAGCGCGGACAGCTGTGATTCGCGCTGGTCCACGCGCTGCTCGAGCTGCGCGAGCTGGGCCGACAGGTCCGGGATCTGGGCGCTCACGCCTTCGCCTTCGGGGCCGCCCGTGGGCGGGTCGCGGTCGAAATTGAACTCGCGGCTGTCGATGTCCGCCATCTCGGTCAGACGCTTGCCCAGGGCATCGATCCTGATGACGTGCGCATTCATCTCGCCGAGGCGCATCGCCATGGCGTCGGCGCGCAGCTGCAGCTGCTGCCGCAGATCCGCAATCTGCTGTTTCTGCTCGGTGATGAGGCCGCCGAGGCGCGTGGTGTCCCCGAGCAGCATGCGCTCGTGAGTGCCGCGACCCAGGTGCAGGCCGACCGCGAAGGCACTGCCGAGGATCGCCAGCGCGAGGCCGCCCGCAAGGCTCAACGTCAGCGGATGCGACAGATTCAGCTGCCGCGCCCGTCCTTCACGCCTGGATAGGAAAATGACGTTCATGCTCTGCGTTCCGACCCATGCCCGGGCGTCGTTCGCCCTGTTCTTTTGCTCTAAAAACCCTGTACCGTGCTGGCAACCCCGCTGTCATGGCTCCTCGCGGGTTTGCCTAAGCAGCGTGAGGCAATATGCCGAAGAACATGAGCCGAAACAAGCGTCGCAAGAGCGCACTGCGGGCCAGATCCCCCCTACGGAGCCGCCCGGCCCATTCTGTAAAGGAGCTGCTCGCGCGGCCTTTTCCGTTCATGAAGCGCGTCACAGATCAGGCCGCGCGGCAGAGCTTCTGGAACGGCTGGCTATCCGGACATATTCCGCAGCAGATCCGCGCGAGAATTTCCGGCGTCGTCGAGCGCGACGGAACTCTGGTGATCTTCGCCGAGAGCGCGGCCTGGTCGGCGCGGCTGCGCTACGCGATCCTCGAGCTCGAGCGCGAGATGCGCGCCGCCGACCCCGAGCTCACCCACATCGACGTACGCGTGCTGCCGCGCTCGTGAGCGCTCGAGCGCGCGCCGCAGCCGCGCTTCAGCCGCCGGGGGGATGCAGCGCCGGCGCCTCGATGTAGGAGATCGGGGCGTCGGCATAACGCTGGAACACCACCTCTTCCCAGGTCGAGTCATCGCCAAGCAGCGCGCGCAGCAGCTCGTTGTTCAGCGCATGGCCGGACTTGTGGCCGCTGAACTCGCCGATCAGGCTGTGCCCGAGGAGGTACAGGTCGCCGATGGCGTCGAGGATCTTGTGTTTGACAAACTCGTCCTCGTAACGCAGTCCATCCTCGTTGAGCACCCGGAAGTCATCGAGGACGATGGCGTTGTCGAGGCTGCCGCCGAGGGCGAGGTTGCGCGCGCGCAGCGTCTCCATGTCGCGCATGAAGCCGAAGGTGCGCGCGCGGCTCACTTCCTTCAGAAACGAGGTGGTGGAGAAATCCATCGAGGCGCGCTGCGAGCGGCGCTTGAAGATCGGGTGATTGAACTCGATCTCGAAGTTCACCTTGAAGCCGTCGAAGGGATCGAACTGCGCCCACTTGTCGCCGTCCTCGACGCGCACTCTCTTCTTCACGCGGATGAAGCGCTTCGGTGCGGGCTGCTCCTCGATGCCCGCCGATTGCAGCAGGAACACGAAGGGGCCGGCGCTGCCGTCCATGATCGGCACCTCGGCGGCCGACACCTCGACGATCGCGTTGTCGATCCCCAACCCCGCGAAGGCCGACAGCAGGTGCTCGACGGTCGAAACGCGCGACTCGCCCCGGCCGAGCGTCGTGCCAAGCATGGTGTCGCCGACATTCTCGGCGCGCGCGCGGATGTCGACCGGCTTCGCCAGGTCGGTGCGCCGGAACACGATCCCGGTATCGGGGTCCGCGGGCTTGAGGGTCATCAGCACCTTCCTGCCCGTGTGCAGCCCGACGCCGGTGGCGCGAATCGAGTTTTTGAGCGTTCGTTGACCGACCATGCGTGTTGCTTCGCCGTAATGTCCGCAAGACTACCGCGGATGACAGGCGCGCCATAAGCACCATTGGGGAGAGGCCGCCGTACCCGCGCAGGCCTCCCGCCAAGGTGCTGTACGTAAGGCGCTTTACCGTATCACATCAATCGGCCTGCCGCCGCAGGAACGCCGGAATATCCAGCAGCTCCTCCGGGTCGGCGTCCGCGCGCAACCCGTCCCCGACGGCCCGTTGGCGCTGGATCGTGGGCTTGTCGAAGGGGGCGTAGTCGCTGCTCGAGAGCGTGCGCCGCACCACGCGCATCCCGACTTCCGCGCGCGGGTCGCGATCGCGCGCCGCGGCACTCTCGCGCTCTCTCGAGGGCGTGTGCGGTGCACGCGCTGCAGCAGCGGGCCGGCCCAGGCCGGTCGCCACCACCGTGACACGCACCTGGTTGGAGAGCTCCGGATCGATGACCGTTCCCACCACCACCGTGGCGTCGTCGGAGGCGAATTGCTTGACGATCTGCCCGACCTCCTGGAACTCTCCGATCGACAGATCCATGCCGGCGGTCACGTTGACCAGGATGCCGTGCGCGCCGGCGAGGTTGACGTCCTCGAGGAGCGGGGAGGACACCGCAGCTTCCGCCGCCGCGCGCGCGCGGCCCTCGCCGCTTGCCGCACCCGATCCCATCATCGCCATGCCGGTCTCGGCCATCACGGTGCGCACGTCCGCAAAGTCGACATTGATCAGGCCGGGGCGCGTGATGAGCTCCGCGATCCCCTGCACCGCGCCCTGCAACACCTGGTTTGCGGCCTTGAACGCATCGAGCAGCGTGGTCTGCGGTCCCAACACCGTCAACAGCTTCTGGTTAGGAATTGTAATGAGCGAGTCGCAGAACTTGCCCAGCTCGGCAATGCCATGGTCGGCGACCCAGGCGCGCTTGTTGCCCTCCATCTCGAACGGCTTGGTCACGACCGCGACGGTGAGGATGCCGAGCTCCTTGGCCACCTGCGCCACGACCGGCGCAGCCCCGGTGCCGGTGCCGCCGCCCATGCCGGCGGTGATGAACAACATGTCGCAGCCCTCGACCAGCTCGACGATGCGGTCGCGGTCCTCCATCGCCGCCTGGCGGCCGACTTCCGGGTCGGCGCCGGCGCCGAGCCCCTTGGTGATGTTGCAGCCGATCTGCAGCGCCGTCTTCACCTTGGCGTACTTCAGCGCCTGGCTATCGGTGTTGACACACATGAACTCCACCCCGTCGATGCCGGACGAGACCATATGCGCGACGGCGTTGCCGCCCCCGCCCCCCACGCCGATCACCTTGATGACGGCGCTCTGGCTGTACGCGTCCATCAGTTCAAACATGTTGTCGCTCCTTACACAAATACAAACGGTTGGTTGAATCGCTCTTTTCGCTCTGTCAGCTTCAAAAGTTCCCCTGGAACCAGGAGCGCATGCGGTCGAGCACCGACTTTGCGTTCCCCAGGGAGCGCCCGCGACGCACGGGCAAAGCGTTGTCACGTGCGTAGAGCAGCAGCCCCACACCCGTGGAGAAAATCGGGTTGCGCACCACATCGGTGAGCCCGCGCACCATCTGCGGCACGCCTAAGCGCACCGGCACGTGGAACACCTCCTCGGCCAGCTCGATGGCGCCTTCCATCTTGGCGCTGCCGCCGGTGAGCACGATGCCGGCGGCGATCAGTTCCTCGAAGCCGCTGCGGCGCAGCTCCTCGCGCACGAGGCCAAAGAGCTCCTCGTAACGCGGCTCGACGACCTCGGCGAGCGTCTGCCGTGCGAGGCGCCGCGCCGGCCGCTCGCCGACGCTCGGCACCTCGATGCTCTCGTCGGGATTGGCGAGCTGTGAGAGCGCGCAGGCGTAGCGGATCTTGATGTCTTCGGCGTACTGGGTGGGAGTGCGCATCGACACGGCGATGTCGTTGGTCACCTGGTCGCCGGCGATCGGGATGACCGCGGTGTGGCGGATGGCGCCGTTGGCGAACACCGCGAGATCGGTGGTGCCGCCGCCGATGTCCACCAGGCACACGCCGAGCTCCTTCTCATCCTCGGTGAGTACCGCGAAGCTCGAGGCGAGCTGCTCGAGCACCACGTCGTCGACGTCGAGCCCGCAGCGCTGGATGCATTTCTCGATGTTCTGCGCCGCCGAGTCGGCACCGGTGACGATGTGCACCTTCGCCTCGAGCCGCACGCCCGACATGCCGATCGGATCGCGGATGCCCTCCTGGCCATCGACGATGAACTCCTGCGGCAGCACGTGCAGGATCTTCTGGTCCGCAGGGATAGCCACGGCTTTCGCCGCGTCGATCACGTGCTCGACGTCGCCGTGACTGACCTCCTTGTCGCGCACACCCACCACGCCGTGAGAGTTGAGGCTGCGTACATGGCTGCCGGCGATGCCGGCGAACACCGAGTGGATCTCGCAGCCGGCCATCAGCTCCGCTTCCTCCACCGCGCGCTGGATCGACTGCACGGTGGACTCGATGTTGACCACCACGCCCTTCTTCAGTCCCCGCGAGGGCTGCGAGCCCAGTCCCAGCAGCTCGATCGAGCCGTCGAGCCCCACCTCGCCCACCAGCGACACGACCTTGGAGGTGCCGATGTCGAGGCCGACGATCAGATTGCGTTCCGCGCGCTTAAGCATCGTGACCACCTTCGCTACGGGCTTCGCTACGGGCACCGTGCGCGGCGCTGCCGCGCCAGCCGATGGCAAAACCGTTTGTGTACCGCATGTCCACGTAGGCGATTTCCTCACCGCGCTGCGTGACGAGGCGCAGCGCCGTGTCCATGAATTTCTCGAAGCGCTCGTCCACCTGGCGCCGACCCAAGCGCACCGTGACGCCGTTGGCGAGATCGAACTCCCAGGCGCCGCGCGCATCGAGGCGCATCGCGCTCAGGCGCAGCCCGGCCTGCATCAGGCGCCCGTCGGCGGCGAGGTAGCGCTGTGCCACGAGCGCTTCCTTGCCCTCGGGGCCGGCAAGCTGCGCGAGCTCGGGGGGGATGTGGCGCTCGTCGGCAGCGAACAGCTCGCCGCGCGTGTTGAGCAGCCCCCGCTCGCCCCAGCGCGCCGCGGCGGTCTGCTCGACCACCAGCACCGTCAGTCCCCGTGGCCAGGCGCGCTGCACGCTCACCGCATCCACCCACGGGAGCGTGTGGATCGCGCGGCGTACTGCCGCGAGATCGACCGACAGCAACCCCGCCCCGTGCAGGCGCGCCTTGACCACGCGCTCGACGTCAACCGGCGCGACACGCTGAAAGCTCCCCGTGACCGCGACGGTCTCGATCGGCTGATCGAAGGCCCAGGCCACGGCCAGCGCGCCGGCGGCGAGCACGGCCAGCGCGCCGAGCGTCACGCCCACGGCATGCCAGTTGATCGCCGGCAGCGTGAAGCGCGCTTCTGAGGGCTTGCGGCGGTTTTTCGGGCGACCCAGCATGTGCTTCACTCCTGCCGCGGCCGGCCGGCGGCGGCAGGGCGCCGGGTGAAGCTGGTCTCGAGCACGCGCCACACCAGCTCCTCGAAATCGATGCCCACCGCGTGTGCCGCCATCGGCACCAGGCTGTGACTGGTCATCCCCGGAATGGTGTTGATCTCGAGCAGCAGCGCTCGAGCGGCGGCATCCATCATGAAATCCGCCCGTCCCCAGCCCGAGGCGCCCGTGGCCTCGAAGGCGGCGAGCGCGAGGCTCGCGAGGTGCGCCTCCGCGGGGGCGCTCAAGCCCGCGGGACAGAAATAGCGTGTGTCGTCGCGGAAGTACTTGGCCTCGTAGTCGTAGAAGGTCCGCGGCGTCTCGATACGGATCGAGGGCAGCGCCTCGCCCTGCAGGATCGCGACGGTGTACTCCTTGCCCGGGATCCAGGGTTCCGCGAACACCAGCGGCTCCAGCTGTGCCGCGGCGGCGTAGGCTTGCGGCAGCTCCGCGGCGCTCTCGACCTTGGTCATGCCGACGCTCGAGCCCTGAGTGGCGGGCTTCACGATCAGCGGCAGCCCGAGCCGCTCGAGCGCGAGATCGAAATCCTGCGGACCGCCGAGCACCACGAAGTCGGCCGTCGGCACACCGACGGCTACGCCTAAGCGCTTGGTACGCAGCTTGTCCATGCCGATGGCCGAGCCCATGACGCCGCTGCCGGTATAGGGCACGCCGAGGTACTCGAGCGCGCCCTGGAGCGTGCCGTCCTCGCCGCCGGGCCCGTGCAGCGCAATCCAGACGCGATCGAAACGCGCGCCGATGAGATCGGCGAGCGCCCGATCGCGCGGATCGAAGGCGTGCGCATCGACGCCGCGGCGCTGCAGCGCCTCGAGCACGGCATTGCCCGAGAGGAGCGAGATCTCCCGCTCGCTCGAGTCGCCGCCGAAGAGCACCGCGACGCGGCCGAAGGCGCCGGCGTCGGCCACGCGCTGCAGTCGCTGCGGTTCGTAGACGAGGCGCACGGCTAGGGCGCTCCCACGATGCGCACTTCAGGGTTGAGCGCGACGCCGTGCACGCGCTGCACTTCGGCGCGCACGTGCTGGATGAGGCGCTCGAGATCATCGGCGCTCGCACGGCCGTGATTGATGATGAAATTCGCGTGCTTCTCAGACACCGAGGCGTCGCCGAGGCGAAAGCCCTTCAGCCCCGCGGACTCGATGAGGCGCGCGGCGTGATCGCCCGGGGGATTGGTGAACACCGAGCCGCAGCTCCACTCGCCGATCGGCTGCGACGCCTTGCGCTGCTCGAGGAGCGTGCGCACCTCCCCGGGGTTGGCGCCGGGACGGCGCTCGAAGGCCAGAGTTGCGGCGATGAACCATTCCTCGGGCCCTGGGGCAATCACCTGGCGGTAGCTCACGCGGTATTCGGCGGCAGCGCGCGTGTGCGTGCGTCCGGCGCGATCGATGGTCTCGACGCTGCGCACGTGCTGCCAGGTTTCCCCGCCGAAGGCCCCGGCATTCATCGCCAGAGCGCCGCCGAGAGTGCCGGGGATGCCGGCGAAGAACTCCGCCGGACCCAGGCCCCACCTGATGCATTGCCGCGCGAGGCGCGCACACGCCAGCCCGGCCTCGGCGCGCACGCGGCTCTCGCTGAGGCGCGCGAGCGCATCGAGCGTGCCGTGAGTGCTGATGACGATCCCCTTCAGTCCCCCGTCGCGCACCAGCAGGTTGCTGCCGAGCCCGATCCAGTGGATCGGCACGCCCTCGGGCGCGGCGCGCAGGAAAGCCGCGAGATCGGCCACGTCGCGCGGGTTGAAAAACACCTCTGCAGGGCCGCCGACGTGCCAGGAGGTGTGCCGGCTCAGGGGCTCGTCGCGGCGCACGCGCGCGCTGAACTCGGGCGCCACGGCGAGGCTCATGCGCAGCCCCCCGCCGGCAGCAGGCCGGCGAGCGCCTGCGGCAGTGAATGTGCGATGGCGCTGATGCTGCCCGCCCCCATCGCGACCACCACATCGCCCCCCTGGATCACGTCCCTGAGCGCTGCGGCGAGCTGCTCGACCTTCTCGACGAACAGCGGCTCGAGCTGCCCGCGGCTGCGCACGGCGCGGCAGAGGGCACGGCCGTCGGCGCCGGCGATGGGCGGCTCGCCCGCGGCGTAGACCTCGGTCACGCACAGCACATCGGCCCCCGACAGCGCCTTGCCGAAATCGTCGATGAGATCGCGGGTGCGCGTGTAGCGATGCGGCTGAAACACGAGCAGCACGCGCCGTCCCGGGTAGCCCTGGCGCACCGCCTCCAGCGTCGCGGCGATCTCGGTGGGGTGATGGCCGTAGTCGTCGATGATGGTGACGCGACCGACCGCGGTGAGAGCATCGCCGATGTGCTGCAGCCGCCGCTCGACCCCCTGGAAGCTGCTGAGTGAGCGCCGGATCGCCTGATCGTCGATGCCCAGCTCGCTGGCTACGGCGATGGCAGCGAGCGCATTGCGCACGTTGTGCACGCCGGGAAGGTTCAGCGTCACGGCCAGTGGCGCGGCGGCGGCGCGGGTCACCTCGAAGTGCGTCTGCAGCCCGGCCTGCCGGACGTGCTGCGCGCGCACGTCGACGCCCGCCTCCAGTCCATAGGAGCGGATCGGGCGGCCCACCTCCTGCACGATGCTGCGCACGTGCTCGTCGTCGGCACACAGCACCGCGAGCCCGTAGAAGGGAAGGTTGTGCAGGAAGTCGAGGAAGCTCTGCTTGAGGAGGCCGAAGTCCCCGCCGTGGGTGCTCAGGTGATCGTTGTCGATGTTGGTGATGATGGCCATCAGCGGCTGCAGGTGTGTGAAGGAGGCATCGCTCTCGTCGGCCTCCGCGACCAGGTAGCGCCCCGCGCCGAGGCGCGCGTTGCTGGCCGCGCTCTTCAGGCGCCCGCCGATGACGTAGGTCGGATCCTCGCCGCCTTCGGAGAGGATGCTGGCGATGAGACTCGTGGTCGTGGTCTTGCCATGGGTGCCGGCCACGGCGATGGAGTAGCGAAAGCGCATCAGCTCACCGAGCATCTCCGCGCGCGCCACCACCGGGATGCGCTTATGCAGCGCCGCGGCGATCTCCGGGTTCTCCCGCGGCACGGCCCCGGAGGCGACCACGACGTCGGCGCCGGCGATGTTCGCGGCCGCATGCCCGATGGTGATGCGCGCACCGAGGCCGCGCAGCCACTGCGTCACGGCGCTCTCGCGCAGGTCCGAGCCCTGCACGGCATAGCCGAGATTCAGCAGCACCGCGGCGATGCCGCTCATGCCGCTGCCGCCGACACCGACGAAATGAATGGTGTTGATGCGGCGCATGCGGTCGCGCCGCTCAGGTTGCGCGCGCCGCTCCTCGCGCGCGCCCTCGCAGGGGGTGCGGCGCTCGGCGTTCATGCGGCCCTCCGCGCCAGCTCGAGACACGAGGCGGCGAGCTCGTCCGCGGCACGCGGCTTTGCGAGCAGGCGTGCCCGCTCCGCCATGGCGAGGAGCTGGCCGCGTCCGGCGCACAGGCGCTGCAGCTCCGTGGCGAGGCGCTCGGCGGTGAGCTCGCGGTCGGGGATCAGCACCGCGGCGCCCGCGCGCACCAGGTATTGCGCGTTGCAGGCCTGGTGATCGTCCACCGCGCCGGGAAAGGGCACGAGGATCGCACCGACGCCGACCGCGGCGAGCTCGGATACCGTGAGCGCCCCCGCGCGGCAGATGACCAGGTCCGCCCAACCGTAGGCTTCGCTCATGTCCTCGATGAAAGGACGCACGTCCGCGCGCACACCCGCCTGGGCGTAGCTCTCACGGCCCGCATCGATCCAGCGCTCCCCGGCCTGATGGCGCACGTCGAAAGCGAGCCAGCCCGAGAGGCGCTTGAGCGCGAACGGGACGACCGCGTTCAGCCGTATGGCGCCCTGGCTGCCGCCGATGACCAGGATCCGCACCGGGCCGGTGCGCCCGGCGAAACGCACCGCCGGCGGCGCCAGCGCGCTGATGTCCGCCCGCACCGGGTTGCCGATGACGCGGGCGTGCACCCCGCGGCCGAAGCTGCCGGGAAATGCCTCCAGCACCTGGCGCGCGAGGTGCGCGAGGCAGCGGTTGGTGAAACCGGCGATCGCATTCTGCTCGTGTATGAGCAGCGGCCGGCGCGTGAGCCAGGCCGCGACCCCTCCCGGGCCGGTCACGAAACCGCCGAGGCCCACCACCACCAGCGGGCGATGCCGCCGCATGACGGCCAGCGCCTGCACGAGCGCCAGGATGAGGCGGAACGGCGCGCTCAGCCAGGTGAGCACGCTCTTGCCGCGCAGTCCGCCCACCGACAGGTGCTCGATCGGAATGCCTTCCGCGGGAATCACCCGCGCCTCGAGCCCGCGTGTGGTACCGAGCCACACCACCTCCAGGGACTGCTCGCGAAGCCGCCGGGCCAGCGCCAGTGCCGGGAACACGTGTCCGCCTGTGCCACCGGCCATGATGAGGATCGGCCGGCTCATGACGCGCCCCGCACGGTGGCCGAGCCGCGCGCCGCTGCGCTCGCCTCGTGATGCACGCGCAGCAGCAGTCCCACCCAGGCGAGCGCCACGATCAGGCTCGAGCGGCCGTAGCTCATCAACGGCAGCGTCAGCCCTTTGGTGGGCAGCACTCCCATGTTGACGCCGATGTTGATGAAGGCCTGGATGCCGACCCACAGGCCAAAGCCCGCCGCGAGCAGGCTCGGGAACTTCAGTCCCGCCTCCGCAGCGTGGCGCGCAATGTGAAAGCTGCGCCACACCAGAGCGAGAAACAGCACGAGTGTCAGCACGACGCCGAGCAGTCCGAGCTCCTCGGCCAGCACGGCAAAAAGGAAATCGGTGTGCGCCTCCGGCAGGTAGAACAGTTTCTGCACGGAATCGCCCAGTCCCACGCCGAACCACTGGCCGCGGCCGATGGCGATCAGCGACTGCGTGAGCTGAAAGCCGCTGTTGTAAGGGTCCGCCCACGGATCGAGGAAGGTCGTCAGGCGGCGCAGGCGATAGCTGGAGCTGACCGCCAGCACGCCGAAAGCCGCGGCCGCGATGGCCGTCGTCGCGATCACGTAGCGCAGCCGCGCGCCGGCGAGGAACAGCAGCCCAAAGCCGGTCGCGAACAGCACCGTGGCGGCGCCGAAGTCGGGCTCGGCCAGCAGCAGTGCGCTCACGCACACCAACAGCCCGAGCGGCTTGCCGAGGCCGGCAAAGGACTCGCGCAGCTCATGCTCGCGCCGCACGGCGTAGCTGGCGATGTAGATCAGCACCAGCATGCGCGCCAGCTCCGACACCTGAAAATTCACACCCGCGAGGCGCAGCCAGCGGCGGCTGCCGTTCACCGCATGGCCGAGGCCGGGGATGAGCACGACGACGAGCAGCACGATCGCCACCGCCAGCAGCGCCACCGAGATGCGCTCGAGGAGCTCGGTGCGGATCGAGAATATGAGCAGCGCGAGAGCTGCGCCGATGACGGTCAGCAGCAGCTGCCGTTCGAGGTAGTAGAAGGGTTGCCCGCTCTCCTGGCTGGCGATCGACACCGAGGCGGAGGTCACCATCACCAGCCCGAGCAGCAGGATCGCGAGGGCGAGCGCGAGGGTGACGGAGTCGAGATGCACACCGCCGCCGCGGGCGTTGCCGCCACGGGCAAAGCGCATGAGCGCTGTGTGCGCAGTGCCGTTCATGCGGCCAGCTCCCGCACCGCCGCGGCGAACACGGCGCCGCGATGCGCGTAGTCGCGGAACATGTCGAGGCTCGCGCATGCCGGCGACAGCAGCACGGTGTCGCCCGCGCGCGCCGCGCGCGCCGCCGCCTGCACCGCCTGTGGGAGCGTCGCGCAGGTCTCGAGGGTGCACACCCCGGCGAGCGCCGCGGCGAGGCGCGGCGCGTCACGCCCGATGAGCACCGTGTGCCGTACCTTGCCGCGGAACGCCGCCGCGAGTGGCGTGAAGTCCTGGTTCTTGCCGTCGCCGCCGGCAATCATCACCAGGGGCCCCGGCATGCCGGTCACGGCGGCGAGCGTCGCACCGACGTTGGTGCCCTTGGAGTCATCGACATAGCTCACGCCGCCGACGTCCGCGACCCACTGCGAGCGGTGCGGCAGGCCCTCGAAAGCCTCGAGCTCCGCGAGCATTGCCGGCAGCGGCAGTGCCAGCGCCTCGCCGAGTGCCAGCGCGGCGAGCGCGTTGGCGGCGTTGTGCAGACCGGCGACTTTCAGCGCTGCGACCGGCAGCAGCGGCGTTGCCGAGCGCGTCAGCCACCACTGCTGCCCGCGCATGGCGAGCGCGTAGTCCGCGCCGATGCTCGCGCGCAGCGAGAACGAGAGCGTGCGGCGTGCCGCACGCGGCATCGCCATCACCAGCGGATCGTCGAGATTGATGACGCACGTTTCGCAGCGCGCGAAGATGCGCGCCTTGGCCGCGGCATAACTCGCGAGCGAGGCGTAGCGGTCGAGGTGATCGGGGCTGACATTGAGCACGCTGGCGGCACGGCACGCGAGCGTCGTCGTGGCCTCGAGCTGGTAGCTCGAGAGCTCGAGCACGTACAGCTGCGCCTCGCGGCCGATCAGATCGAGCGCCGGCTCCCCGAGGTTGCCCCCGACCTGCACCGTAAGCCCCCCGCGCTGCGCCATGCGCGCCACGAGCGTCGTGACCGTGCTCTTGCCGTTGGTGCCGGTGATGCCGACGACCGGTGCGGTGGCGGCACGCGCGAACAGCTCGATGTCGCCGACTACCTCAAGCCCGCGCCGGCGCGCCGCGGCGAAAAACGGCACATCGAGCGGCACGCCCGGGGATGCAACCACGCACACCGCATCGGCAAGCAGCGCCGTATCGAGCCCGCCGAGACGCACCGGGATGCGCGCATCGAGTGCCGTGAGCGCGCCCAGCTGCGGGGGCGCCGTGCGCGTGTCGGTCACGGCGAGCCGCCAGCCGCGCGCGTGCAGATAGCGCGCGCACGAGAGCCCGGTGACACCCAAGCCCACGATCACGGCGTACGGCGAGCTTGTGGCGCGCTCACTCATCGCAGTTTCAGCGTCGCGAGACCGGAGAGCACCAGCAGCAGCGAGATGATCCAGAAACGCACGATCACCTTCGGCTCCGCCCAGCCCTTGAGCTCGAAGTGGTGGTGAATCGGCGCCATCCTGAAAATGCGCCGTCCCGTGAGCTTGTAGGAGGCCACCTGCAGGATCACGGACACGGTCTCGAGCACGAACACCCCACCCATCACCAGCGCCACCACCTCCTGGCGCACGATGACCGCCAGCACGCCGATGGCCGCACCGATCGCCAGCGCGCCGACGTCGCCCATGAACACCTGCGCCGGATAGGAGTTGAACCACAGGAACCCGAGGCCCGCGCCGGCAAGCGCGGCGCAGAAGATGAGCAGCTCGCCCGCGCCGCGGATCTCCGGGATCTGCAGATAGTGGGCAAACACCGCGTTGCCGCTCGCGTAAGCGAAGATGCCGAGCGCCGCCGTCACCAGCGCCGCCGGCATGACGGCGAGGCCGTCGAGGCCGTCGGTGAGATTCACCGCGTTGCTCATGCCGACGATCATCAGATACGCGATCAGGATGAAGCCGAACGCGGTCAGCGGCGCGTGAAAGGTCTTGACGAACGGCAGGAACAGCGTGGTCTCGGCGGGCGAGGTGGCGGTGAAGTAGAGCGTTGCGGCGGTGGCAAGACCGGCGACCGACTGCCAGAGGTACTTCCAGCGCGGCACCAATCCCCTGGGGTTGCGCACCATGAGCTTGAGGTAGTCGTCGTAGAAGCCGATGAGGCCGAAGGCGAAGGTGACGCCGAGCACGGTCCACACCAGACGATTGGACAGCTCCGCCCACAGCAGCGTGCTCACGAGCGTCGCGATGAGGATCAGCGTGCCGCCCATGGTCGGCGTGCCCGCCTTCAGCAGATGGGTGGGCGGGCCGTCGTCGCGCACCACCTGCCCGATCTGGCCGCGCACCAGCCGTGCAATCAGCGACGGGCCGATCAGCAGCGACAGCCCGAGTGCGGAGGCGGTCGCGAGAATGGCGCGGAACGTCAGGTACGCAAAGACGTGCAGGCCGCTGACGTGGCCGGCGAATTGTTGTGTGAGCCAGTAGAGCACTCAGTGTCCGCCCGTCCTGGAAGGGGAGCCGCCGGTGAGAGCCTCGACCACGCGCTCGAGCCGGTTCATGCGCGAGCCCTTGATGAGAATGCGCACCTCGGGGCCCGCGGCGGCGAGCGCCTGGGTGAGCGCCGCGCTGAGCGCTGCGACATCGCCATGCCACTGGGCGCCGGCGCCGAAGCTCTCGGCGGCGCGCGCCATGAGCGCGCCGGTCGCATACAGCCGCTCCACGCCCTGGGCGCGGGCGAACTCGCCGATATCCACGTGCGCCTGCTGCGCGTGTTCGCCGAGCTCTGCCATGTCACCGAGCACCAGCCAGCGGCGCCCGCTGAGCGAGCTCAGCACCTCGATGGCGGCGCGCACCGAGCTCGGGTTGGCGTTGTAGGAGTCATCGATCAGCCACGCGCCGCTCGCCGTCTGCCGGAACTGCAGCCGCCCGGGCACCGCACGCACGCGCGCGAGGCCCGAGGCGATGTGCTCGAGCGTGGCGCCGGCCCCGGCGGCTGCGGCGGCGGCGCCGAGCGCGTTGGCGACGTTGTGCGCGCCGCCGACGGCGAGCTCGATCACAGCGCTCCCCTGCGGGGCGCGCAGCAGGAAGTGCGTGCGAAACCCGCCGGCGCCGACCGCGGCGCGCACCTCGCTGGCGCTGAAGTCCGCGCGCTCGCGTACCCCGAAGGTGACCACGCGTGCGCGCGTGAGAGCGCGCCACAGCGCGACGAACTCATCGTCCGCGTTGATCACCGCAGTCGCCGCGGCGGCGAGCCCGGCGACCATCTCGCCTTCCGCGCGCGCCACGCCCTCGAGGCTGCCGAAGCCCTCGAGGTGCTCCGCCCCCGCATTGGTGATCATGCCGACCGAGGGACGCGCGAGGCTCACGAGCGCAGCGACCTCACCGGCGCGATTGGCGCCCATCTCCACCACCGCAAAGCGATGCTCGCTCGTGAGGCGCAGCAGCGTGAGCGGGACGCCGATGTGATTGTTGAGGTTGCCGTGCGTGGCGAGGCAGGCGCCCGCCTCGCCCAGGATGCTGGCGATCATCTCCTTCGCAGTGGTCTTGCCGTTGCTGCCGGCTACTCCCACCAGCGGCCCGGTGAAGGCGGCGCGCCAGGCACGCGCGGCGCGCTCGAGCGCGGCCTGCGTGTCGCGCACCACGATCTGCGCCAGCTTCAGCGGCTGCACGGCATCGACCACCGCGCCAGCGGCGCCGGCTGCGAGCGCGGCGGCGACGAATTCGTTGCCGTTGAAGCGCGGGCCGCGCAGCGCGACGAACAGCTGCCCGCGCGTGAGGGTGCGCGAGTCACTCACCACGTCGCTGTAGGCGGCATCCGCGCCGCTAAGCGTGCCGCCGCAGGCGCGCGCAAATTCTGCGAGCGTGCGCTTCATGCCAGCAGCCTCGCGAGCTCGTCGCCGACGATCGTCTGGTCGCGGAAGGCGTGCCGCTCGCTGCCGCGGATCTGGTAGTCCTCGTGCCCCTTGCCGGCGATCAGCACCACGTCGTCGGGGGCGGAGCGCTGCAGTGCCATGCGGATGGCAAGCGCACGGTCGTGCTCGATGGTGAGCGGCGCGCGCTGCGCGACGCCGGCGAGGATGTCCGCCACGATGCGCCGCGGATCTTCGCTCCTCGGGTTGTCGTCGGTGAGGATGACGTCGTCGGCGAGCTCGGCCGCGACCTGTCCCATCAGCGGGCGCTTGCCCGCATCGCGATCGCCGCCGCAGCCGAACACGACGCGCAGCTGCCCGCGGCAGTGCAGGCGCGCGGCGCGCAGCGCGTTGGCGAGCGCATCGGGGGTGTGCGCATAATCAACGATGGCGAGCGGACTCCTGCCGCGCCCGCCGAACATCTCCATGCGCCCGCGCGCGGCGCGCACCCGCGAGAGCGCCTGGGCCGCCTCGCGCAGCGGGATATCCCACGCCAGCAGCACCGCCAGCACCGTGAGCGCGTTGTCGACGTTGAACTCGCCCATCAGGCGCACCGGCAGCTCCACGCTGCCGAAGCTCGACTCCACCTCGATGGTGAGGCCCGCGGACTCCGGAAGCACGCGCGTGGCGCGCACGAATTGCGCGCCCGGCGGCGGCACCCGTTCCCCGCGAGTGGTGACGATCAGCCGCGCGGCGGCGGTCGGGGCCGCTGCCGGGGGCAGGGCCGGGCGCAGCGCGGCGTCGGCGAGCGCAGCGCCGAAGGGGTCATCGATGTTGATGATCCGCTCGGCGAGTCCCGGAAGTGCGAACAGGCGCGCCTTGGCCGCGCCGTAGGCCTCCATGGTGCCGTGATAGTCGAGGTGGTCGCGGGTGAGGTTGGTGAACGCCGCGGTGCGGAAGCGCACGCCGTTGACACGCTCCTGATCGAGCGCATGGCTGGACACCTCCATGCTCACGCACTCCGCTCCCTGCGCCTTAAGGTGCGCGAGCTGGCGGTGTACCGTGACCGCATCGGCGGTCGTATGCGCGGTGGCGGTGATCCGCGGCGGCACGCCCACCCCGAGGGTGCCGATGTAGGCGGCGGGCCTGCGGCAGCGCTGCAGTGCCTGCGCCAGCAGCCACGCGCAGGTGGTTTTGCCGTTGGTGCCGGTGATGCCGGCGATGGTGAGGGCTTGCGAGGGCGAGCCGAAAAAGCGATCGGCGATGAATCCGGCGCGTGCGCGCAGACCGGGCAGCGCCGCGACGAAGATATCGCCGCCGAGCTGCGCCGGCGGCGCCGGGGCGCCGTCGGGCTCGTAGAGCACCGCGCGCGCGCCGCGAGAGACGGCCTCGGGTGCGAACGCGAGCCCATGGTGAGTGCGCCCGCGGCAGGCGAGAAACAGCGCACCGGCGGTCGCAGCGCGGCTGTCGAGCGTCACATCGCTCACCTGCAGCTGCGGCGGCGCGGCGATCCAACCCGCCACGAGCTCAGCGAGCGCTCGCGGGGCTGTGGCTTCGTCCATGCGGCGGGCGTCCGTCATGGCAGTGCCGTCGCGGTGCGCACGTCGCCGATGGCGGGGCTCGCCGGCAGCTCCTCGGGGGCCTTCACCGGCTGGTCGGGCGCCACGGCCAGCAGGCGCAGCGCACCGCCCACCACCCTGGAAAACACCGGCGCTGCCACCTGCCCGCCCATGTGCAGCCCCGCGCTCGGCTCGTCGATCACCACCACCGCCGCGAGCCGCGGCTCGGTCGCGGGCGCAACGCCGCCGAACACCGCCATGTAGCGATCGGTGGAGTAGCCCCCGGCGGTGGCCTTCCACGCCGTGCCGGTCTTGCCGGCGACGCGATACCCCGGAATCGCGGCGAGCTTGCCCGTTCCCTCGGCCGCCACCACCGACTCGAGCATGCCGACGAGCTCGCGGCAGACTGCGGCGTCGAGCGCAGGCTCGCGCAGCGGCGGCGCCTCGACGCGCAGGAACGAGACCGGCCGCTCGACGCCGAAGCCGCCGATGGTGGCGTAGGCATGTGCCAGCTGCAGCGGCGTCACCGAGAGGCCGTAGCCGTGCGACATGGTGACGATGCCGATCGGGCGCCAGTGCTCGTAAGGCGGCAGGAGGCCCGCCGACTCGCCCGGGTAGCCGCTGGTGGTGACCTGGCCGAAGCCGAGCGCGGTGAGCGTGCTCCAGATCTTCTGCGGCGGGAGTGTCAGGGCGATGTGCGCCATGCCGACATTCGAGCTCTTGGCGAGCACCGTGGCGATGTCGATCGCGCCGAGGTTGTGCTCGTCCTCGAAAATCTTCACGCCGACTTTGACGAATCCGGGCGAGGTGTCGATGAGGCTGTGGTTGTCGTACTTGCCCGAGGCGAGGCCTGCGGCCACGAAGAACGGCTTGATGGAGGAGCCGGGCTCGAAGATATCGGTGGCGGCGCGGTTGCGATAGGTAGCCGCCTCGATCTGGTCGCGATCGTTCGGGTTGTAGGCCGGCTGGTTCACCATCGCGAGCACTTCGCCGGTGGCGACATCGAGCACCACCACCGAGCCGGCGCGGGCGCGCTGGTCGCGGATCGCGGCCTTGAGCTCGCGGTAGGCGAGATACTGGATACGCAGGTCGATCGACAGCACCAGGTCGCGCCCCGGGCGGGCCGGGCGGATGCTCTCGACGTTCTGCACGATGCGGCCGTAGCGGTCCTGGATGACGCGCTTCGCGCCATCTTCGCCTGCGAGCCAGTGATCGAAGGCGAGCTCGAGTCCCTCCTGCCCGGCGTCGTCGACGTTGGTGAAACCGAGCAGGTGCCCGCTCACCTCGCCCGCGGGGTAGTAGCGGCGGTACTCGCGCGAGCTGTAGACCCCGGGGATACCCAGCGCCTTGATCTGGGCGGCCTCGGCCGGCTGGCGGTGGCGGGCGAGGTAGAGAAACTCACGGTCGAGGTTGCTGGTGACGCGGCGCGCGAGCTCCTGGCGGTCGAGTTTCAGCGCCGCCGCCAGGCGCGGAATCTGGTCGGTCGCGAGCGCCAGCTCGCGCGGATTGACCCACAGGGAATCCACCGGCGTGCTGACTGCGAGCGGCTCGCCGTAGCGGTCGGTGATGGTGCCACGGTGCGCGGCGATGTCGAGCACGCGTGAGAAGCGCGCGTCGCCCTCGCGGGCGAGGAAGCCATGATCGACGAGCTGCAGGTCGACCGCGCGCCACACGAGGCCCAGGGCGCTCACGCACCAGCACACCGATCAGCAGGTAGGCGCGCCATCGAAAGGAGTCCGACGCCCGACCGTGTACGCCGCGCGCCTTCATGGGGCAATGATCTCGATCTCCTTCGGCGGTGGCATCGCCATGTGGAGCTTGGTGCTCGCGACGCGCTCGACGAAGGCGTGGGTGGACCAGGCACTCTGCTCGAGCTGCAGCTGGCCCCATTCGATCTCCAGGTTGTCGCGGCGCGCGTTGAGCGCCTCGAGCTCGATAAACAACTCCCGGGCGCGATGCCGGCACCAGGTCGCACCGGCAGCGGAGCCGAGCGCGGCCACCCACAGCACGGCTACGGTGAGGGCGAGCGCGCCGCGGCTCATGCGAGGCGCTCCGCGACGCGCAGCAGCGCGCTGCGGGCCCTGGGGTTGCGTGCGAGCTCCGCCTCTGCCGGGCGGGTCTTGCGCCCGATCAGCTGCAGACGCGGGCGCGCCTGCTGCGGCAGCACCGGCAGGCCGCGCAGCGCCGGATCGACCTGCGACTCGCGCTGCATGAAGCGCTTCACGGCGCGATCCTCGAGGGAGTGAAAGGTGATCACCGCGAGGCGTCCGCCGGGGGCGAGCACCTCAAGCGCGGCTGCGAGCCCGCGCTCGAGCTGTCCGAGCTCGTCGTTGATGAACATGCGCAGCGCCTGAAAAGTGCGCGTCGCGGGATGCTTGCCCGGCTCGCGGCTGCGCACCGCGCCCGCGACCAGGGCCGCGAGCTCGCCGGTGCGGCTCAGGGCGCGCTCGCGCCGTGCCGCGACAATGGCCTGCGCCACGCGACGCGCGAAGCGCTCCTCCCCGAAAGTGGCGATCACCTGGCGTATCTCATCGACGCTCGCGCGAGCGAGCCAGGCCGAGACGGGCTGCCCCTGCGTCGGGTCCATACGCATATCGAGCGGGCCGTCAGCTCGGAAACTGAAACCGCGCTGGGCATCATCGAGCTGCGGCGAGGACACGCCGAGGTCGAAGAGCACGCCGCGGCAAGGACACTGCTGCGCGTGCGCCGGCACGAGCGTGGCGAGATCGGCAAACGACGCATGCTCGAGCGTAAGCCGCATTTCGTCGGCAAAGCGGCGGCGGCCGGCCGCGATGGCCTGCGGATCCCTATCGAGCGCGAGCACGCGGCCTTCTCGACCCAGGGCCTGGAGTAGGAGTGCCGTATGACCACCACGCCCAAACGTCGCATCGACATAGTAACCGCCCGCTTCCAGGGCCAGCCCCTCGAGCGCCTCAGCGGCGAGCACGGGTGTGTGCTCATCCACGTCCGAAGCGGTGCGCCCCCGCCCCCCTGAGTGCTCTTGCCACGGGCTCACGCCCAGCCACGCTCGTTGCGAAGATCTCCTACAGCGACAGGGACTCGAGCTCGGAGGGCAGATCGGTCGCGACTTCCTCGTTCTTTAGCCACTGGTCGCGCCGCTCGTTCCAGCGCGCCTCATCCCACAGCTCGAATCGATTGCCCTGACCAATCAGCATTCCGCGCCGCCCCAGGCTGGCGAATTCGCGCAGCTCAGGGGGCAGCAGAACCCTGCCGTGCCCGTCGAGAGGCAGATCGGTCGCATGACCCACCATCAGCCGCTGCAACCGGCGCGCGGTTGCGTTCAGGCTCGGCAGGCTCATCAGCTTGCGTTCGATCTCTTCCCATTCGGGCAGGGGATAGATGAGGAGGCACTGGTCCTTGTCGATGGTGACGACCAATTTCCCCTGGGCGAGTTCGGCAATCTGCTCCCGGTAGCGGGTGGGCATAACCATCCGCCCCTTGTCATCCAGGGTGATTTTTGTTGCACCGCGAAACACGACCCGTGAGGCGAGAACTCGCCCATTTCCCCCCACTTTCTCCCACCGGCCGCCACTATAGGAATCGGCGAGGAACTATGTCAATTGAAATAGTGAGAAATTCGTCGCAATCACAACAACTTATGTAGAGAAACACAGTGGGGGGTGCCGGCGGTCCGGCACCCGCGTCGGCTATTCGTTCTTAGAATCAGTGGCTTGCCCGGCGAAATTTATACAGTCGCTCACACAGTTTGGCCCTGTGCGGCTGCACGGGTCCCACGCCGGGGGGGTCAGGAAGCAAAGAAGGCGTGCTGGATCCACTCGATTGCGGGGGTTGTCGCCTGCGGATCGGTCACGACGATGACGTCGAAGCGCACCGGCAGCCGCGCGAGGTCGCGCCGCTGCTGCAACAGCTGACTGGCGGCGCGCGTAATGCGCCGTTGCTTGCGCAGATCGACGCTTGCGGCCGCCCCCCCGTAGGCAGCACTCGCGCGTGTACGCACCTCGGCGACCACCAACACGCCGGCATGGCGCGCAACGATGTCGAGCTCGCCGGCGCGGCGGCGGTAGTTGCACTGCAGAATCTCGCAGCCCGCGCCGCGCAGGAATGCGGCGGCGAGCTCTTCGGCACGCCGTCCGCTTTGCTGTCGTCGGGTCAGCATCGCAGTTGGGAGTTGGAAGCGTGTTACTGCGCCGCCGCCGGCAATAGCCGCAGCTCGCCGTTGTGCAGCTCTGCCCAGCCGAGCTCGCGGCGCACGCGCCGGTCCGCATCCACGCTCAGGCGGCCGGTCAGCCCGTCGACGCTGATGTTACCCGTGACACCGTTGTGACGCAGTGCCTGCGCGAGGCGGAAGGCATCGAAGCCAAAGGCGAACAGCCGGCCGCGGTAGGGTCCGCCGGTGGGCCACGCCTCGCGTGTCGCGGCGCGCACCGCCTCGGCCAGGTCGCCACCGAGCATCCACGGCATGTCGGGGAATATCAGGCCGTCGAGATCCTCGTTGGCGCGCACATCGGGCTCGAAGGCGTCAGAAGTCGCATAGGTGGGAATGTCGCCGGCGTAGTGAAAGCGCAGCTGCGGGCGCAGCAGCCGCTCGATGTTGGCCGGCGCTGGCGCGAAGATGAACTCGATGTCGTTGCGGCGCCGCGGCTCAAACTGCAGCTTGGTGCCCAGGATCGATTCCAGGCGGTGGTGGCGCGCCATGCTGTCGCTGATGCGCAGCACGTCGGTGATCGCGGCGCTGAAATCGGTGCGCCCGGATTCGATGGTACCGGTGCCGATCAGGTCGCCGCCGCCACTGACGAGCTCCTGGCGGAAAGCGCCGAGCACGCGCGCACCCCAATCACCCGATGGCACCAGCGCCACGCCGCGCCGGTGATGATCCTCGAGCACCCGCCGCGCTGCGAGCCGCGCCTCGTCCTCGGGCGACAGGGCGTACTGGTAGAACTGCGCCGGTGCCGGCCGCTCCGGGGGCAGGAAGTTCAGCGCCAGGAGCGGCGCGCGCGCGCCGGGAAAGTCCGCCGCGGCAGTAACCTCCTCGCGCGTCAGCGGTCCGACGATGAAATCCGCGCCCTGCCGGCTCGCCGCAGCGAGCGCCTGCGCGACACTCTGTGTCCCGGTGTCGTAGACCTGCACGCGCGGGCGCTGCTCCGGCGGGGCCTGGAAATACGCGGTCATGAAGCCATCGCGCACGCTGATGGCGGCGCCGGCAGCGTGACCCGTGACCGGCAGCAGCAGCGCAATGTGCGGCCCCGGTTCGAGCCCCGCCGGGCCCGGGTGCTGCGCGGCGGCGAGTGCGGCGGCACGCGTCTGCAGATCGCGGTAACGCGCCGCCTGCGCCGCGCCGCGCGGCGCAGCCATGCCTGAGAGCTGTTGCAGCGCCGCCTGCGCCTGGCCGCGCTCGAGCGCGAGCTCCACCCCCAGCAGCGCGCGCTCGGTGCCCTGCTCCGGCAGCAGGGGCGAAGCCGTGCCGGCGAGCGCGCGGGCGGCATCCTCGGGGCGGCGTGCGGCAAGCCAGGCACGCGCCGCACGCAGCAGCAGATCGTTGCGATCCGCGCCGCTGTTCTGCGCGGCGAGCTGCTCGTAGACGCCGGCCGCGCCCGCCTCATCGCCCGAGCGCTCGAGTGTCTCGGCACGATCGACCGACGGCGGGAGTCCTGCGCGCTCGGTGAGGCTCGGACAGCCGCTCAGCGCTGCGGCGGCGAGCAGCAGCAGCGCAAGGCGGGCGGGCAGGCGCAGCAGCATCGGTTGAACAGCCTCTCGTTGACGGGCAGGATGCCCGCAGCTTACGGCCGCTCACGCAAGCGGCGTGGGGTGGGATTATAGAGTGGCAAAGGCGCCCGGGCGGCTGCAAGTCATCGCTACGCCGATCGGCAATCTTGCCGACCTGAGCGCGCGCGCACGCGAGGCGCTCGCGCAGGCGGATGTGATCGCGGCCGAAGACACGCGCCACACCGGCGCGCTGCTGCGGACGATGGGTATCGCGAGGCCCCTGCTGTCGCTGCACGAGCACAACGAATCGCAGCGCGCCGCGGCGCTGCTGGCGCGCCTCGCCGCGGGCGAGAACGTCGCGCTGGTGAGCGATGCGGGCACGCCGCTGCTGTCGGATCCGGGCTTCGAGCTGGTGCAGCGCGCCGTGCGGGCAGGTTTCGAGGTGCAGGCGATTCCGGGGCCGTCGGCGATCACCACTGCGCTGTCGCTCGCCGGGCTGCCGACCGACCGCTTCTGCTTCGAGGGCTTCCTGCCGGCGCGCTCGCGCGAGCGCCACGCCGCGCTCGCCGCGCTCGCGCACGAAAGGCGCACGCTGGTGTTCTTCGAGGCGCCGCACCGCATCGTCGCCGCGCTCGGCGACCTGGCGGCGGAGCTCGGCGCCGAGCGCCAGGCGGTGGTGGCGCGCGAGCTGACCAAGGTGCACGAGACGGTCTATCGCGGCACGCTCGGCGAGCTCGCCGCGCGCGCGCCGGCGGAGCCGAACTTCGCGCGCGGGGAGATCACGCTCGTGGTGCAGGGAGCCGCGCCCGTCGCCGGCGGCGTCGACCCGCAGCTGCTACGGCGCACGGTGGAGCTGCTGGTGAAAGAGCTGCCGCCCGGCAGGGCCGCGGCCATCGCCGCTGAGCTGACCGGGGCGACGCGCGCCGCGGCGTACGCGCTGGCGAGCCGCGGTGGTGCCGGCCCGGGCGGCCGCGACACGCCTGAGGATGACGGCAGGCCCTGATCGTCACCAGGCTTTCGCATTGCATTTTATGACTAGTTATGGTCACATATAGTCATGAAGCAGGTGCGAATCGCGGAACTGAAATCCCGTCTGAGCGAGTTCCTGCGCAGGGTGCAGCGGGGTGAGACTCTCACCGTGCTGGATCGCAATACCGCGATCGCGCACATCGCCCCGATCCGCGAACGCACCGCCCTGCGGATCCGCAAGCCGGCATCGGGCACACCAGCGCCCAACCGAGTCCCGCTGGCAAAACCTGCGCGACTCGACCTGGACATCGTCGAGCTGCTGCTTGAAGAGCGGCAAAGCCAGCGATGATTGCCTATGTCGACTCGTCCGTGTTGCTCCGCGTCGCTCTCGCGCAGGCCAACGCGCTCCCGGAGTGGAAACAGATCGACCGCGGCGTAGCGAGCGCATTGATTACCACCGAGAGCCTGCGCACGCTCGATCGCGCGAGGCTACGCACTCACCTTCCCGATATCGAGGTTGCGCGACGCCGCGCGACGATCCTGGCACTCATCGATTCGCTGGAGCTCGTTGAGGTTGATGCCATCGTTCTTGATCGCGCGGCCCAACCCATGCCAACGGAGTTGGGGACTCTCGACGCCATTCATCTCGCCTCGGCACTGCTTTGGAGAGATGCGACGGGGATTGAGCCACTGATGGCAACGCATGACGCCGCCCTGGGGCTGGCCGCGCAAGCTCACGGCTTCGCTGTCGTGGGGAGCGCCACGCGCATACCCTGACGCCCGGATCGTGTTAAGTTCTCCTGAATGGACAAGCGCATCACGCGATACGAAAGGCCGGAGGCGATGAAGGCCGCTGAATACCAGCTGTGGCATCGCCTGCCCCCGCGCGAACGGATTCGCGCCGTTATGGACATCACTGTTGCCGCCTACGCAATGAAGGGACACGCTCTGGATGTTCCGCGACTTCAAAGAACTCTTGTCCGCCTTCAACGCCCGGCGCTGCGTGAAGCCGAAAAACATCGCGAATCCGCTCAGCAGCACGGATCGGTTACCCGCGCGGGCGTCGATGAAACCAAGAAACAGGGGTGCTGACGGTCGTATTTGACTTCGGCGCGCACCCCCGTATCGTGCGTGCCAGAGTCGGCCGGGCAATCGCTGCCGCAGCTTGGCTGCAGTGGAGGAAAGTCCGGGCTCCGGCGGATCGGGTGCCAGGTAACGCCTGGGGGGCGCGAGCCCACGGAAAGTGCAACAGAGAGCAGACCGCCCAAGTCCCGCAAGGGACCGGCAAGGGTGAAACGGTGCGGTAAGAGCGCACCGCGTCGGTGGCAACACGCGACGGCACGGCAAACCCCACCTGGAGCAAGGCCAAATAGGGAAGCCGCTCTCCACCTTTAATACGGGTGGAGGCAGCGCCGATCCGCGCGCGCTTCCGGGTAGGCCGCTAGAGGTCCGCGGCGACGCGGATCCCAGAGGAATGATTGCCCTCGACAGAACCCGGCTTACAGGCCGACTCTTTTTACGCGCTGGCGCGCGGGACTCAACGGGGTTCGCAGGAGCGAACCCCGTGCGTGAAGCCGGCGAAGCGCCGGGAAGATCGAGAACGCCGGCGCTGGCGCGCGGGACTCAACGGGGTTCGCAGGAGCGAACCCGCTACTTGACGACCTTCAGTTGAGGGCGGCGCGGGCCGCCCTCTTCAGTCTGTGGCGGATGTTTGGGCGGCTCGGGCCCCAGATCCTGCTCGGAGAACACCATGCCTTCGCCGGTCTCGCGCGCGTAGATACCGAGCACCGCGCTGACCGGAAAGCGCACGTGGTGGATCACGCCGGCGAAGCGCGCGTCGAACTCGACGTGGTCGTTGCCGAGACGCAGGCGCTGCGTGGCACCTTCGCTCAGGTTGAGCACGATCTTGCCGTCCTTGACATAGGCGTGCGGCACCTCGGCGCCGTCGCGCGCGGCATCCACGATCACGTGCGGCGTGTGCCCACACTCGCTGATCCACTGGTGCATGGCGCGCAGCAGGAAGGGACGTTTGGGGAGTGACTTGCTCATGACTACAGCAGCCGCATCTCCTGCTCACGCTCCGAGAGGCCCTCGCGGAAGGCGGGACGTGAAAATACCAGTTGCGCATACTTCTCCATCGGCTGCGCCTGGGGCGGCAAGTCGATCTCGTAGTAGGGCAGGCGCCAGAGGATCGGCGCAATCGTCGCATCGACCAGCGAGAACTCGTCCGAGAGGAAGTACGGCTTGACCTTGAACAGGTCGGTGCTCTGCAGGATGGTGTCGCGCAGGATCTTCTTCAGCTTCACCGTCTGTTTCTTGTCCGGTTCCTGATCGATCTGGCGCGCGAGGCTGTACCAGTCACGCTCGATGCGGTACAGCGCCAGGCGAAACTGCGCGCGTGTCACGGGGTCAACGGGCATGAGCGGTGGATGCGGGAAGCGCTCATCGAGATATTCAATGATGACGCGTGAGTCATACAGCACCAGGTCGCGGTCGACCAGCGTCGGCACACTGTGATACGGGTTGAGGTCGAGCAGGTCCTCGGGAAAACGCCCGGCCTCGACGCTCACGATATCGATGCTGATGCCCTTTTCGGCCAGCACGATGCGCGTGCGATGACTCCACGGGTCCGCTGGGGCGGAAAACAGCGTCATGATGGATCGTCTGCTCGACAAGTTTCCGCTCCTGCGGCCCGTCGGCCGTGAGCGCCCTTAGGCGCCAGCGGCGCCCCCGGCGACGCTCAGTGCACGTCCTTCCAGTATTCGCGCTTCACGAGCCACGCGAGCCATGTGAACACCAGCAGGAACAGCACCACCCACACCCCGAGCGCGCGGCGCGCCGTCTGCGTCGGCTCGCTGACGTAGTCGAGGAAATTGACCGTGTCGCGCACGAAGCCATCGAACTCGGCGGCAGTCAGCCGCCCCGGTGCCAGCGGCTCGAAATGGTCGAATACCTGACCCTCGGCGGCCTGGCCGCCTGCAGCGCCCGCCGTGCCGTTGCGGAACACCGCGCGTTTCAGCCCCGCGAGCTCCGACAGGACGTCGGGCATCGCTGCCGTGGGCAGGCGCAGGTTGTTGGCGCCGCTCTGGCGCGTGGGATCCACATAGAACGTCTTGAGGAACTGATACAGATAATCGCGGCCACGCGCGCGCGCCATGAGCGACAGGTCGGGCGGCGTCTTGCCGAACCATACCGCGGCGTCCGCGGCCGGCATGCTGGTGAGGATGTATTCGGTGGCCTTGTCCCCGGGCGGCAGCAAGTCCTGCTGCAGCAGCTTCGCAGGAACGCCCAAGTCCGTACCCACGCGCGACCAGCGCTCGTACTTCAGTGAATGACAGCCGAGGCAGTAGCTGGTGAAGTTGCGCGCACCGCGCTGCACCGAGGCCATGTCCGCCACGTCGTTGTTGGCGTGCCAGCTCTGCCAGTCGGCGCCTGGTTTCTTGCCTGCTGCTGCCTCGATGCCGGAGGCCTCGTCAGCCGCCCACACGCCGCCGGGCACGACCGCACCCGCCGCCAGGAGCCACGCAGCCAGCAGTATTCGCCCGCTGCGGCTGCGCACGCTGCGGCCCGGCCTGCCGCGGTGTGCGTCAGTGCGCACGGTAGGTCACTCTTTCAGGGACGGGCTTCACCTTCTCGAAATAGGTGTAAAACGGCATGCCGATGAAAAACAGGAAATAGACCAGGGTGAAAATGCGCGCCAGCACGACGTACAGCCCTGCCGCGGGCTGCAGACCCAGGTAGCCGAGCGCCAGGAACGACACCGCGAACGCCGCCAGCGCCGTGCGCGACATCCGGCCGCGATAGCGCATGGACTTCACCGGCGAGCGATCGAGCCACGGCAGGAACAGGAACGCGGACACCGCCAGCAGCATGAGCAGCGCCCCCGCGCGCTGGTTCGGCACGGCGCGCAGGATGGCGTAGTAAGGGGTGAAGTACCACACCGGGTGGATCTCCTCGGGCGTGGAGAGCGGATTGGCGGGCTCGAAGTTCGCCGGCTCGAGGAACAGCCCGCCGAGCGTCGGCACGAAGAACACCACGAGAGCAAGCAGCACGAAGAACACCCCGACGCCGACGAAGTCCTTCACCGTGTAGTACGGATGGAACGGAATGCCATCGAGCGGCTTGCCGTCGGCACCGAGTTTCTCCTTGATCTCGATGCCGTCGGGGTTGTTCGAGCCGCTCTGGTGCAGCGCCACCAGGTGCAGCACCACCAGCAGCAGCAACGCCAGCGGTATCGCGGCGACGTGCAGCGCGAAGAAGCGGTTGAGCGTGGCGTCGGCTATGCCGTAGTCGCCGCGGATCCACTCCACCAGGCCAGGACCGATCCCGGGAATGGTGCCGAACAGGTTGACGATGACCTGTGCGCCCCAGAAGGACATGTTGCCCCAGGGCAGCACGTAGCCCATGAACGCCTCGGCCATGAGCGCAAGGTAGACCAGCATGCCGAACAGCCACAGCAGCTCGCGCGGCGCTTTGTAGGAGCCGTACAGGAACGCCCGGAACATGTGCAGGTACACGACGATGAAGAACGCCGAGGCCCCGGTGGAATGCAGGTAGCGGATGAGCCAGCCGTAATTCACCTCGCGCATGATGTACTCGACCGAGTCGAACGAGGTGAGCTCGCCGGGCTTGTAGAACATGGTGAGAAAGATGCCGGTCACGAGCTGCAGCACCAGCACCAGCAGCGCGAGCGAGCCGAAGAAGTACCAGATGTTGAAGTTCTTCGGCGCGTAGTAGCCGGTCATCTGGCTGCTGATGAATTCGTCGACCGGCAGCCTTTTGTTCAGCCACGCCCAGAAGCCATGCTTCGCCGGCGCGGCGGTGCCCGCAGGCGGCAGCGGCGCCGCTGCGCCGGTGGCAGTCTTCACCGTCACGAGGCGGCTCCTTTTTCATCCACACCGATCACCAGGGTGCGCGGATTCGGATAGGAGTACGGCGGCACGACGAGGTTGGTCGAAGCCGGCGAGCCGTCGAACACGCGCCCGGACAGATCGAAGCGCGATCCGTGGCAGGGACAGAAGAACCCCCCCGGCCAGCTCGGATACAACTCGCCCTGGTCGAAGCGCTGCTTGGGCAGGCACCCGAGGTGGGTGCAGGTGCCGATCAGCACCAGGAATTCGGCGCTGCGCGAGCGCTGCGGGTTCTTGGCGTAGGGGGGCTGCTTGGAATTCTCGGACTTCGGGTCCTTCAGCTCGCCGTCGTGGCCGGCAATGCGTGCCACCATGTCCGTAGTGCGATGGACCACGTAGATCGGCGAGCGCCGCCACACCGTGGTGGCCATCTGCCCGGCCTCGATCTTGGACAGGTCGAGCTCGGTGGGCGCTCCCTGAGCGCGGGCGCGCTCGGAGGGGCTCCAGGACTCGATGAAGGGCACGGCCGCGAACGCCGCGCCGAGGGCTCCCGTGGCGATCGTGGCCCCGGTGAGGAACTTGCGTCGGCTCAGGTCGACATCATCCTCGGCGACGACTGCGTGATCCGCCATCCAACCGTCTCCACTTCGTTCGCGCTTCAGGCACCGTGCAGACTAGGGCGTACGCACGCGCAATTTCGTACCTTGCGGGGGGCGGCGCATTATACACAAACCTACACCCCCTCCCCCGCGCGCACCGCGGTGCGCGCGCTGGGGTTTTTCCGGAGTTTGCAATGCTGCGGCGCCTGGGAAGCGCGTTGATCTTCGTCACCGGATCGGTCGTCGGGGGCCTTGCGCTGGCCTTCCTGATCGTGGCGCTGCGGCCGGATCTGATCCGCGGCGCTACCCGCTCGGCCGCCGGGGTGACGCCGGCAGCGCCGCTGGCGCCGCCGGCGCCGCTGGCAGCGCAAACGGCCCCGGCGCCGACGCGCGTGAGCTACGCGGATGCGGTGCAGCGGGCCGCGCCGGCCGTGGTCAACGTCTACACCGCCCGGCTGGTGACCGAGCGGATCGCACCCTCGCTCGGGGAGCTCTTCGGGGACTACATGCCGCGCTACCGCCAGCGCATCGAGCGCAGTCTCGGCTCGGGGGTGATCGTCGACAAGAGCGGGCATATCGTCACCAATCACCACGTCATCGCCAATGCGGATGCGATCCACGTACAGCTCGCCGACGGCCGCGTGGCGGATGCGCACATCGTCGGGCGCGATCCCGACACCGACCTCGCAGTGCTGAAGATCGATCTGTCGCCGCTCCCGGTGGTCACGTTCGGGCGCTCCGACCAGCTCAAAGTCGGCGACATCGTGCTCGCGATCGGCAATCCGATCGGCCTGGAGCACACGGTAACGCACGGCATCGTGAGCGCGACCAGCCGCCAGCAGCTCGGCATTGCACCGCTCGAGGACTTCATTCAGACGGATGCGCCCATCAACTTCGGCAACTCCGGGGGCGCGCTGGTCGACTCCAGCGGCGCCCTGGTCGGCATCAATACCGCGATCGTCGCCAAGAACATCGGCGTCGAGGGCATCGGCTTCGCCATACCGGTGAACATGGTGCGCGGCGTGCTCTCCGACATCATCGCGCACGGGCGCGTCATCCGCGGCTGGATCGGGATCGTTCCGGAGGATCTGCCCGAGGAACAGGCGCAGCAGCTGGGCCTCGCTCAGGCGGGGGTCGTGATCGGCAATCTCTATGTCGGCAGCCCCGCCCAGCGCGCGGGACTGCAACCCGGCGATCTGTTGCTCGGCATCGACGGCAGTGCCCCGCACAGTGCTCAGGATGCGCTCGGTCGCATCGCGAGCCACGCCCCCGGCAGCAGCGTGCTGCTGCGCGGGCTGCGCCGCGGCCATGTGTTCGAGGTGCACGCCGAGGTGGGGGAGCGCCCACGCAGCGGCTGAAGGGCACGGCATGACGAATCTCACCACGCGTCGCTTCGACTCGCGCAGCGCGCTCGATGCCGCACTCGCCGAGCGCCTGGCGCGGGCCATCACCGCGACCGGTCCCTCGGCCATCATGCTCTCGGGGGGCAGCACGCCGCTGCCGGCCTATCGCGCCGCGAGCTCGCGCCCGCTACCGCACGATGAGCGGCTGCGGATCGTGTTCTCCGACGATCGCTACGTACCCGCCGATTCGCCGGCGAGCAATTATCACCAGTCGCGCCCGTTGCTCGATGCGCTCGCACTGCCTGCGGAAGCGGTCGTGCGCGTGCGTACCGAGCTGCCGCTCGAGGAGGCGGCGCGCGAGTATGCGCAGGCGCTTGCGGCACTGCTCGCCTCGGGCGCGCGCGTCGGCCTGGGCCTTCTGGGACTCGGCGCCGACGGGCACACTGCGTCGCTGTTCTCCGCTGCCGACCTCGAGCGCTCGCGCGGGCGCCTCGCGATCGCGGTACATCGGCCCGATGGCATGTCCGCCGTAAGCGTCACACCCGAGTTCCTCGGGCGGGTCTCGGAACCGGTGTTCGTCGTGGCCGGCAGCGGCAAGCACGATGCCCTGCAGGCTCTCCTGGCACAGGCTCCGGATCTGACGGCGTGGCGCGCGGTGCAGGGGTGCGCCAGTGTCGAGCTGTGGGTGGACTCAACGGCGGAAGCCCCGTGACGTTGCGATCCGGCTGTGGCGCTACTTGTTCACGCGTTCCGCGCTGTACGCACGTATCGAGGAGAAGACATCGCCGCTGGCGCGGTCGCTGGAGACATACACGTCGTGGTTCTTGAAATCGATGCCGAGCGCGCTGACGGTTCCCAGTACGTCCATGCCGATGATCATCGCCGGCTTGTTCTGCATCCCCCACACCTTGAAGATATGGAAATCGCCATACACCAGCTCGACACCCTGCACGCGCAGCGATTCGATGGCAATGATGGGCGCATTTACCACCTCACCCGGCTCGACGGCCTCGGTTGCACCGTAGACCGAGGTGACGCGCGCCATCACCCCGGCCGTGCGTCGGATGTTCACCGCATCGCGCAGGGCGAGATTTCCGAGTGTGCGCTCTGAGCCGGTATCCACGACGGCACGCACGCGCACACCGCCGACGCGCGTATCGACGGTGATCAGACCGTCGTTGAGGCGCAGGAAGTGTATTCTCATCGACTCCGACCGTAGTGCGGGTTCGATCTCCTCGGCGATCCTCACCCGGTTGTGCTCGAAATCGACGAGCAGGCTCTGGTCGGTAAGGCCGGCAGCCCCGAGGATCCCATCCGCGCCGGCCATCACCGGAGCCCACACCACCGGCATGAGCGTGCCCGAAATGCTGAGCGCGCCCGCCTGCAGCCGGTCGATCGTGACCGCAGACACCCGCGCCGATCCGGTGATGCCGTCCAGGACGATCGAAGGGACATCGGAAGGCTTGAGCCCCAGAGCGCTCACGACTGTCGGCGAAATGGTTGAATGACTTGCGCCCGTGTCGACGATGAATCGGAAAGGTCCCCGGCCATTGATCATGACCGGGACCACCACGCGTCCGATGTGATCGCGTGTCGTCGGCGATGCCAACAGCGCGTCATCGGAAGCGGCGGAGGCCGGTGTGGGTGGTTCCGTTCTGGCGGCCTGCGCGGACGCCGACGTGGCGCCCGCGGACAGCATCAGCGCAGTGAGCCACACCCCGGACAGCAACCGCGTCCGGGAAGTCGCCCACCGCAGGCGTCGCAAGACGCTGAACGTGCGCATTTTTTGAAGGTACCACGAACCACCCGCGCCGAGCGTGCAGCAAGGCCCATTCTGACGTGTTTTCCCTTCCATCGGGCGAGGCGCGATCGCCAGGCGATTGCGGCACCTACGTAGCGTCGGCTCGTGGCTTTGGTTAAGAATGCGCAACCCCCGGCGTGTTCCCCGGAAGCGTGGCCATGAGTACCCCTGCACTCGACGATTCGCAGCTGCGCGCCTTGCTGGCGGCGGCCGAGCGGGCCGACGTTCAGGGACAGTCGGACGAGGCGGCGCGGCTGCTGTCTGCGGCCCGTTCGTGGGCACCGGAAAACCCGGCTGTGCTGGGCGCCTGCGGAGTTCACGCCCTGCGTAAGGGCGATGCGGCCGAAGCCCGAGCTTTACTCGAGCGCTCGGTCGCGGGCGACCCGGCAAATCCGGCCATGTTCGTGAACTTTGCCTCGAGTCTGCGTGCGCTGAACGATGCCGATGCCGAGGCCAAGGCACTCGAGCGCGCTTTGACGCTCGATCCGCTCTTCTTCCCCGCGCTGATACAGAAGGCGTCCCTCCTCGAACGCCAGGGAAACACCAAGCAAGCCGCGCGCACCTATCACCGTGCGCTGAACTCCCTGAGGCCGGGCACGCCGCTGCCGAAGTACTGGCAGCCGCTCATCGAGCATGCGCAACGCACCGTTTTCGCGAGCCTCAACGAGATAAACGACTGGCTGCGCGAGCGCATGACTGAAGTGCGCGAGCGACACGCGGCGGCCTCGCACGATCGCGTGGACGATTGCCTGGGAGCCATCGTGGGGAAGAACCGCATCTACGTACAGCAGCCGACCTTCACCCATTTCCCCCGGCTGCCTGCGATTCAGTTCTTCAACCGTGAGGATTTCCCCTGGCTTGCGCGCGTCGAGCAGGCGACCGACGACATCCACACCGAGCTCCTGGCGTTGCTGAAGGATGCACGCGGGGACTTTTCGCCCTATCTGACGCACGCGTCGGATGAGCCCCTGAGCCAATGGAGAGAGCTCAATCAGTCCCGGCGCTGGAGTGCCCTGTTCCTCTTCAAAGACGGCCAGCGCCATGAGGCGAACATCGCGCGCTGCCCGAAGACCATCGCCGCGCTCGAGGCGGCTCCGATCGTGAGGATCCCGCACCGCGGACCCACGTCTCTTTTCTCGCTGCTGGAGCCGAAGACGCGGATCCCGCCGCATACCGGCACCACCAACATCCGCCTCACGGTACACCTCCCGCTGATCGTGCCACCCCAGTGCGGCTTTCGCGTCGGCACGCAGCGGCGTGAATGGCACCCGGGCACCGCCCTCATTTTCGACGACACCATCGAGCATGAAGCCTGGAATGACAGCGATGAGGATCGCGTCATCCTGATTTTCGACATCTGGAATCCGCAACTGACGCCGGCCGAGCAGGACCTGATGGCGGTCGCGACCGCCGCCATCGCCGAGTTCTACGGAGACTGAGCGGGACGTAAGCGTTCAGCCACCTTCACGCGGCCACCTTCACGTGTCCGCGTGCGGCTCGCCGATCAAGGCCCTTACATCACGCGCCACACGCTCGAAAACCTGCCCCCAGTCGCCCGCCACATGCTGGCGGTAGAGCCGCATGCTGGGGTACCACGGGCTGTCGGAGCGTTCCAACATCCAGCGCCAGTCGGGGACCGCCTGCAGGACCACCCACACCGGAACGCCCAAAGCGCCCGCGAGGTGGGCGGTGGAGGTATCCGAGGTGATCACCAGATCGAGCGCTTGCATGAGCGCGGCCGTCTGCATGAGCGCGTCCGGCCCGGTGTCGAGCGGATCCGTCAGCTGCGCCAGCACGTCGCCGAACTCCAGCCCGCTGCGCTGCTCGGCCGCCACACCCTTCTGCAGCGACACCAGACTCACGCCGGAGAGCCGCGCGAGCGGCGCCGCGCTGCTGAGCGCAAATGAGCGGCCCCGGACCCAGAGCTGCGTTTCCGCCCCGACATGCCCCTGCCAATTCAGTCCGATTTTCAGCCCGGACAGGGCCCGCAGGCGTTCGCGCCACTCCTCCACCGCCTCGGGGTCGCCCCTGACATAGGGCACGCCGCCCGGGATGCTGTCCGCCTGCGTGCGAAACGCCAGCGGCAGACTGAGCAGCGGGCAATAGCAGTCCACGCTTGGTGACGGCTCTCCCGCCGCGAGCAGCGTGCCGCGCATCGCAAACGAGCGCATCAGCCTGGCGAGCGTCGCGGGCACCTCAAAGACGACCTGCGCCCGCTGCGCCTCGAGCAGCGGAATGTAGCGGCAGAACTGCAGAGTGTCCCCGAGACCCTGCTCGGCATGAATCAGAATAGTCTTGCCAAAGAGCGGCTCGCTGCCGGACCAGCGGGGCACGGTAAAGCTGCGGTGGTAGGGGCGCAGATGCTCGAGCCGCAGGCGCGATTCGTAGAGCGGCCAGCCCTCCGCGAACTCACCCCGCGTCAGCTTGATCAAGCCCTTGCTCCATTGCGACGGCGCGTGCTCGGGGTCGATCGCGAGCGCGCGGTCGGCTTGCTGCAGCGCGTCCTCGAAGCGCCCGAGGCTCTGCAGCAGGGTCGCGGCGTTGCTGTAGGCCTCCGCGTAGTCGGGTTTACAGACCACCGCCTTGCCGAAGGCATCGAGCGCCGCCTCGGGGCGCCCCAGATGCTCCAGCTCGATGCCACGGTTGTTGATCGCCTCCGCGACGCTGCCGTTCAGTGCGAGCGCGGAATCGAAACTGGCGAGCGCTTCCGCGTGACGCTCGAGCAATGCGAGTGCCACGCCGCGATGAAAGTGAGCCGCGAAATCGTCGGCGGCGAACGTGAGCGCGCGATCGAAGCTCGCCAGCGCCTCGCTGTAGCGCTGCAGCGTGAGAAGCACCAGGCCCCGCTTGTGATGGAGTCTGACGTCGCCGGGAGCGACGGCGAGGGACTGGTCGTAGCTCGCAAGCGCCTCGACCGAACGGCCGAGCGCCCGCAGCACATTGCCGCGGTTCGCGAGCGCCGCCGCATGCCGCGGCTGCAGGGCTAGCGAGCGCTCGATGCTTTCCAGCGCTTGGCATGCCGGCCCAGGCCCATCTCGACAACGCTGCGGTTGTGATGTGCCTCCGCATGGTACGGATTGAGGGCGACCGCCCGCTCGAGATGCTGGAGCGCGTCCTCGTTGCGACCGAGCCGATGCAGGGCCACGCCCAGATCGTTATGAGCCCGTGCGTCCTCGGGTGCAAGCTGCAGCGCGCGGCTGAGGCTGCTCAAGGCCTGTTGCGTCTGTCCGAGCCGCAGCAGCACGACGCCGCGGCCGCGGTGCGCATCGGCCAGGTCGGACTTCAGCGCCGCGGCCCGGTCGTAGGCGCTTAACGCCTCCGCATCGGCGCCGATCTCACTCAGCGCATGGCCGAGGTTGGTGTGCATGATCGGATTGGTCGGCTGAACTCGCAGAGCCGCCCGAATCAGATCGACAGCCTCCTGCGCGCGTCCCAGCTGCCCGAGGGTGATGCCGAGAAGATGCAGCGCGTGGCCGTTGTGCGGCTCACTGCGGAGCAACTGGCGAAACGCGGCGGCCGCCTCGGCGAGGCGCCCCTGCTGCCGCAGAGCCTGCGCGTGCGCCAGCTGGGCGCTGACGCCGCCGAGTTCCATATGAATTTTCATTTAATGACGAGCGGCGCTCTTGCGCTAATGGATTCTTCCCGGCCGAACATCGAAGGCGATGCAGACGCGCGCCTCATCGCCATGGATCGGATTGGTTCCGTGCCACATGTAGGACGGGAACAGCACGAGGCGCCCCGGCCGCGGCTGCGTGAAACACTCGGGCGTGAGGCCGGGCCCCGGGTAGCGCGGCTCGCCGAACTTGAGCCAGCCGGACTTCAGGGTCTGATCTTGCGTTTCCGCGGGAACCTCGACGTAGTAGGCCGAGCTCAGCATCCCCTCGGGATGATAATGATTGACGTGAAAACCGTTGCGGTGCAGGCGCACCGACCATGCGCCCGTCAACGTTGAGACCCCGGCGTTCGCCCGAGACAGCGGATGATCCGCAGGCGTCCCGAGGGTGCGGCGATATTCCGCTATCGGCGCCTCGAAGGCCTTGAGGATCGCCCGCACTGCCGGGTCCGGGTCGGTCAGGAGACTTCGCGAAGTCTGGGTGCCGTTGCGCAGGGTCTGATCGAGTGGAGCATGGGTGAAGCGGTGCCGATCGCTCAACGTCGCGGCGAGCGCGCGGTTGAACTCCGCCATCGACGACCAGCCGGGGGGCGCCTCCAGATCGTAGACGCGAACGAGACGCTCGTAGTCATAGAGCTCGCGATACCGATCTGTCCCCAGCATGCGCGAGGCCGTCGCCTCGTAGGCGAGCCAGGCCTGCGAATCGGGAGAGCTGCGCAACTGTGCCGCGATGAATGGGCTTGCGTCTTCTGCGGCGCCCCGCCTGATCAGGATGGTCACCAGATTGAGCATGACAGCCTGGTCGTCGGGACGCGTGGCAGCGGCCTCGAGCGCCTGGGCCTCGGCTTCCTGCAACATCCCTTCGTCAAGCAGGATCGCGGCCAGTGTCGACTGCACGGCCGGAAGCGGGCCCTTGCGCTCGAGCAGGTCCCGCAGCAGCGTCTCGGCCGCACTCAGCTGCCCCGCTCGCCATAGCAGCTCCGCAAGCAACTGCTGCAGCTGCACGTCATCGCGGTTTGCCTTCACGGCGCTGACCAGCGCGCGGGCAAACCGCGGATCGCCGCGCATGAAGCGCACCTTGGCCAGCGTCAGTTGGGCCTCGGTGTTGGCCGGTTGCAGCTGCGCGGCCCGGGCGAAGCTGTCCTCGGCGGCAGCCAGGTCGCCGGCGTTCAACGATGCGCGCCCGCGGTTGTAGGCCGCCTCATAACCGTCCGCGCCGAGCATGCGCGCGGTCGCGAGCACATCGAGTGCTTCGGACCTCTCCATCGCGGTCAGCAGCGCACCCAGATTGTGCTGCGCAACCGGGTTGTCCGGATCGAGCGCAATCGCCTGACGATAGGCGCTCTCGGCCTCAGCGTGCCGGCCGGTACTGGCCAATGCCATCCCGAGGATCCCCCAGGACTCGGCGTCCGACGGCTCGCCGGAGAGCAAGATGCGGCACTGCCCTTCGGCCGCCTCGTGGCGCTTGAGGTCATTGAGTGTCAGGGCCAGTCCGCGCCGGGCAGCGCGATGCTCCGGAAGCAATTCCAGGGCCCTCAGGTAGGCCTTCTCAGCACGCTCGTACTCTCGACGCTTTCGCAGCAGATTGCCGAGATTCGCATGGAATTCGCCCCGATTCGGCTCAAGTTGAATGCTGAAAGTCAGCCATTCCTCGCCCCGCGCCAAGTCTCCGGTGTCCTTGAGGGCAAGCCCGAGCAGGTGCGCAGCGATGGCGTTCGTCGGCTCTTGCGCCAGAATCGCGCTGCAGACGGCGGCCCCCTCCAGGGCCTTGCCCTCGCTGAGCAAGACCGAAGCGCGGTCGATCTCCGGCTGCACATTCATCGTTTAATTATCAGGCGGATACCGTGCATCAGGGGAATACCCTGCCCGCGCTCAAGGCTCGCAGGGTATGTTGCACGATCGCAACAACCCCCAGGCTGCAGCGCTGACGCCCTCCCGATTGCCAGTAAAACTGCTGGTTATCCCGGAAGAGCTCAAGGCAGCGCCTGTGGGGTTTATGCATATTGACTTTGCAGAAAGACTTCACGGCTGTATTCTTCAGCCTAGGCGAGAGTCCGGGTTTCATTCGCGCCGCGCAATTCTAAGTCTAGGCACAGGTCTGGGGAGTTAAAACAATGCCGAGCAACACGCTCTTACGTCGAGCAGTCCGTGTCGCGCTGTACGCCAATGCAGCAGCAGCGTCTGCGGGAATACCCGCACTGGCGGTGGCACAGACACCGCCCCCTGAGCAGGCAGAAGCCGCGACACCCATCACCGAGGTCGTGGTCACAGGCTCGCGCATTGTGCAGCCCAACCTCCAGGCCATCAGCCCGGTCACTTCGGTCTCCGCCGACGAGATCAAGTCGCAGGGCGTCACGCGAGTCGAGGATCTGCTCAACAACCTGCCGCAGGTGATGGCCGACCAGGGCAGCATGTCCTCGAACGGCGCGAGCGGCACGGCGACCGTAAACCTGCGCGGCTTGGGCCCGCAGCGCACGCTGGTGCTGATCAACGGGCGGCGCCTGATGCCCGGCGATCGTTCGAACACCCCGGCGTTCGCGGCGCAGGACCTGAACAACATCCCCGCGGCGCTGGTCGAGCGGGTCGACGTGCTGACCGGCGGTGCCTCCGCGGTGTACGGCGCGGATGCCACCGCGGGCGTGGTCAACTTCATCATGAACGATCACTTCCAGGGCTTCCGCATCGACGCCAATGCGGACATGTACAACCATTCGCAGCACAACTACTACGGACAGTTCGCCCCTGAGGCCGGATTCGGCTCGGCCCCGAGCCACGTGGACGACGGCAAGACCAAGGACGTCACCTTCATCCTCGGCGGCAACTTCGCCGACGGCAAGGGCAATGCCACCGCGTACGTCGGCTATCGGCGCATCGATGCGGTGCTGCAGTCGGCGCGTGATTTCAGCATATGCACACTCACCACTTCAGGCGGTATGCCGACGTGCGGCGGCTCCAGCACCTCGGCAACGGGCCGCATTTTCGGTTTCGGCACCAAGTGGGCACTCAGGCCTCCGCCCGCGCCGCCCGGCACTTTCGTCCGCCCTTCATCTATGGAGTGCCCTTCCAGTTCTTCGGGCCGCCGTTCAACAGCGGTGCCACGGTGAGCAAGGCGGACGGCGGTGAGCTCGTCCCGTTCCTCGACCCGGCGGACTCGTTCAACTTCGGCGCACTCAACTACTACCAGCGGCCGGACGAGCGCTGGACCGGCGGTGCTTTCACCCACTACAACTGGGACGAGCACCATGAGATGTACAGCGAATTCATGTTCATGTCCGACCACACGGTCGCGCAGATCGCCCCGAGCGGCATGTTCCTGGGCTCGGGCCTCGGTAACATCCCCGCGGGCTTCCAGAACGCCGGTGCACCGGACGGCCTGTATGCCACCAATTGCAGCAATCCGTTCCTGTCCGCTCAGGAGGTCGAGCGTCCTGTGCGGCGGCTCGACCGCGGGGCAAACGTGGAGATGCTGATGGGTCGCCGCAACGTCGAAGGCGGGGACCGGCAGGATGATCTCACCCATACGTCTTTCCGCCTGGTGATCGGCTCCAAGGGCGACCTCGTCCCCGACCTTTTGACCTACGACATCTATGCCCAGGAAGGCGTGACGCTGCTCTCGGAGGAGTACCTGAACGAAGTCTCGGGGAATAAGGTAACGCAGGCGCTGCTGGTCGGCGGCACCAAGGCCAATCCGACCTGCCTGAATGTAGCCCTCTTTCCCGGGTGCGTGCCGTACAACATCTGGGGCACAGGTCCGGTGAACCCGGCCGCGGTGCAGTACATCACGGCCAATGGCTTCCAGGAGGGTGAGAACGAAGAGCGCGTCGTCAGCGGCAACGTCACCTTCGACCTGACGAAGCCTGGGGTGAAGCTGCCGACGGCCACCACGGGTCTCATCGTCAACCTCGGCGCCGAGTACCGCGAGGAGTTCACAAATCTGCGACCCGACGTCGAGTTCATCGGCAATGGCGCCCGCGCGGATCTGCTCGGTCAGGGAAGTGCCACGCTGCCGCTGAACGCCGGGATGCATGTCTCGGAAGGGTTCATGGAGGCACGCCTGCCGGTACTGCAGGACCAGCCCTTTGCCAAGGAGCTGTCGTTCGAGGCCGGCTACCGCTATTCCAGCCTACACGCTCGGTTTCAACACCAACACCTACAAGTTCGGGGTCGACTTTGCGCCGGTGTCCGATATCCGCCTGCGCGCCAGCTACAACCGTGCCGTGCGCGTGCCGAACCTGCAGGAGCTGTATGCGGAAAGATTCGTCGCCCTCGACGGCTCGGAGGATCCTTGCGCGACGAGCGGTTTCGGCTCGCCCGCCGTGGCGACTCTGGCACAGTGCACCCGAAGGCCAGCGCCCATCGGCGTCAGCGCGGCACAGTACAATGCAGCTGGCACTGGTAATCCCGCCAGTCAGTACAACGGACAGGTGGGCGGCAATCCGACCCTGCAGCCGGAGATCGCCGACACCTATACCTTCGGCATCGTGCTGACACCGAGCGCGCTGCCGACCTTCAACATGACGCTGGATTACTTCGACATCAAGATCAAGAACGAGATCACCAGCTACGGTGCGAACTTCATCGTCAACCAGTGCACCATCCAGAACAATCCGCTGTTCTGCTCCTCGGTCCAGCAGGGCGAACAGGTCGGCGTGCACCGTGATGCCCTGGGGTCGCTGTGGTTCTCGGTCAATGGTTACGTCGAGGATCCGCTGCTCAACCTCGGTTACCTCTTGAGCCGCGGCGTGGACGTGGGAGTGCACTACCGCCAGGACCTGGGCACGCTCGGGCATATGGACCTTGCTCTCGCCGGAACCTATACGGGCAGCTTCATCACCGAGCCCTACAGCGGTTCAGGCACCTATGACTGCGCGGGCTATTACGGCGCTACCTGCGGTAATCCGAACCCGAAGTGGCGCCATGTGTTCAGCGACACGTGGGCGACACCGCTGGCGGGCTTCGATGTGATGGCGCGCTGGCGGCATATCAACTCCACGGTCGTAGACACCTCGAATGCGAGCCCGTTGCTCGCGGCAGCGACCCCTCCGCAAACCGCCATGTTAGGAAGCCGGGATTATCTCGATCTGATGTTCCTGTATGCGTGGAGCCACGGCATCACCACGCGGCTGGGCGTGAACAACGTCCTGGACAAGGATCCGCCGATCCTGCCCACCGAGCTGCTGCCGCCGCCCTTCTTCAACGGCAATACCTACCCGCAGGTCTACGACACGCTCGGCAGGTACGTCTTCCTGAACGTGACGATCGACTTCTAAGACAGCAAGATTTGCCGACCACTGCACAGCGGGCCGAAAGGCCCGCTGTTTTTTTGGGCCACGGCGCTCACCGTCCGGCGTTTCCTTCTCAAGCCACCCGGGCGACGGCATACTCCCGGCGATGGCGGCCCCTGCGGCAACAACAGCTGTACTTCCCGTGGAGCGCGGGCTTACCGAAGTGCGTCGCACCGCGGGGAGGGGCGATTACGCCGACGCGCTGGTCCTGCTGGACGAGCTGGAACGACAGCATCCGAGCTCGGGCCTCCTGTGGCAGGAGCGCGGCGGCTGTCATCGCGCGCTCGGCGACCGTGCGGCCGCCCTCACGGCTTACCAGCGCGCGGTGGAGCTGAACCACACCCTGCTTGCAAGCTGGCAGGCTCTGCAGCAGTTGTACCGCGAGGCCGGCCGGTCCGCCGAGGAGAGCTACGCCGCTGCGTGCCTTCGCTCGCTGGCGAAGCTGCCGCAACCCCTGGCGCTCGGCGCCAGCCTCCTCAACGAGGGCGAGCTGAACGCGGCCGAGGAGGTGGTGCGCGCTTACCTGCGCCGTCACGGTACCCATACCGAGGGTATGCGGCTGCTGGCGCAGATCGCGGTCAGGCTCGACGTCCTCGATGATGCCGAATTCCTGCTCGAGCAACTGCTCGAGCGCTCGCCCGACTATCACGCGGCGCGTTACGAATACTGCGCGGTGCTCACCCAGCGGCGCCGTCATCTGCCGGCGCTGGTGCAGGCGCGCAGACTGCTCGAGATCGATCCGGCCAACGCGGACTGGCGGCTGCTGTACGCGAAGGCCTGCGATGGTCTGGGCGAATACGACGAGGCGCTGCGGGTGTACCGGCAACTGTCGGCCGAGCGGCCGAACGATACGAGCCTGCGGCTCGCCATCGCACACCTGCTGAGAACGCACGGCAGCAGGGAGGAGGCGAGCGAAGCATTCCGGACCACCGCAGCCTTGCCGGGCGGTGCCGGTGGCGCTTTCTTCGGCCTCGCCAACCTCAAGACCTATCGCTTCACCGACGATGAGATTGCCCGCATGCGCGCGCAGGAAGCCGCACCGGAGGTCTCACTCGCGGAGCGCTACCATCTGTGCTTCGCGCTCGGCACGGCGTTCGAGGATCGCGCGGACTACGCCGCCTCCTTCCGTTACTACGAGCGCGGCAATGCGCTGAAGCGCTCGGAGCTCAAGTACAAGCCCGAGGTCGCGGAGCGCAACCTGCGCCTTCAGTCCGAGGTCTGCACGGCGCAGTTCTTCGCGGCGCGGCGCGGCTCGGGCTGCCCCCGCCCCGACCCGATCTTCATCGTGGGGCTGCCGCGCTCCGGATCCACGCTGCTCGAGCAGATCCTCGCCTCACACTCCAAGGTCGACGGCACGCTCGAGCTTCCCGAGCTGCCGCGGCTGGTACAACAGTTCCGCACCCGCCGCCCGGACGAGGCGCCCCGATACCCTGCCGTGCTCGCCGAGCTCACCCCGCAGGAGCTACGCTCGCTCGGTGAGGTTTATCTCGATGAGACCCGGGTCTACCGGCGCGGTGCCCCGTTCTTCATCGACAAGATGCCTGGCAATCTGCGCGACATTGGCTTCATTCATCTCATCCTGCCGAATGCGAAGATCATCGATGCCCGGCGCGGCGCGATGGCCTGTTGCTTCGGCAACTTCAAGCAGCTGTTCGCCGGTGGTCAGGAATTCACCTATAGCCTCGAGGACATGGGTCGTTACTACCGCAACTACGCCGAGCTCATGGATCACTGGGATCGCGTGCTCCCCGGCAAGGTGCTGCGCGTGCAGCACGAGGAGGTGGTCAACGATCTCGAGGGCAGCGTACGGCGCTTACTGGATTTCTGTGGGCTTGCCTTCGAGCCGGCCTGCCTCGAGTACTACAAGACCGAGCGCGGGGTACGCACGGTCAGCTCCGAGCAGGTGCGCCGCCCGATCTACCGCGAGGGCCTCGAGCAATGGCGCAACTTCGAGCCCTGGCTCGGGCCGCTCAAGACCGCGCTCGGGCCGCTGGCGCAACCCGCCGCAGCCCCGTAGAAACCTATCGGGTTGGGCCTGAGGTCGTGACCGAGGGATCGAGCAGGCTTAACCCCTGCCCCACGTCCGTGGCCCCGGTGCTCTTCACATCCTGCTGCGTCCACGTGCGACCAAAAGCTGCGCACTCACCGGGCCTCACAGGGATCCGCGAGGCGGTATCCGCCACGCATCCCGCGGGTGGCTCGGCTGTCGTAGCCACCTTGGGCGTCGCCCCGGCGGGCGTAGCGGGATGGCTCGCGCAGGCCGCGACGCAAAAAACCAGGCCGGCGCCGATCAGGAGTTTCTTCAACATGGCACTCACCTCGAGGTTATCCTAGGCTCGCGCGCGCAGCCTGTGCAAGGGCATCGCCGCTCCTGGAACGGAGGCGAAGCGGCACTGCCCGGGTAGAGTTTGCAGCTCACCAAAATGTTCCCGGAACCAAGGTATTAGGACGTTCCCGCTCACCCCGTAAACGCGCGACCAGGCGCTAGGGTATACGCTCGACGCGAGTCCAGTTGTGGCTGTTGGTCGCCAGGAAGAACGAGCCGAGCGCCCCGGGGCTGATGGTCGCAACATCCCCCGGCCCCGCCTCGAAGGTTGACCTGCTCTCGGCCTGTCGCCAGACCTGCCCGTTATCCAGGGTCAAGACCAGGCGCCCCGAGGCGTTGCGGGAGACGCTCGTGATGTGCGCGGTAAGGCCCTTCACTTTTTCGGTCTTGATTCCCTGCCTGGCTTCCAGCGTGCGCACCCCTTCCCCGGACAGTCCCAGCTTTTGTTCGGGCGTCAGGGGCGCGGCGGCCGTCCCGGCGCCCGCGCCACCGGTGTGCGCGTCGGCGGGAGTGGTCGCGGCCGCCGCTGCAGCCGGATTCACTGCAGCACTCCCAACCGGTGCCTTTGTAGCGGCGTGACCGGAGAGCGCCGCGACTTCCCGGTCGAAGCACGCCAGACGCTCGCTGTCCTGGCTGATCCTTGTGCAGGCTTGTAGCGCGGCAGGCGGGGACTGCGCCGCTGCCAGCGCCGCTCCGGCAGCCAGGGCCGCGGCGGCTGCCGAAGGCCTGAATCGCCATTGCATCTCCAATTCTCCTGTCCCGATCCGTTCAGCCCGGAGTGCTTCGCCCGCACGAGCGCGTCCAGTCCTGCGGCCGCGCGCCTGGGTTGTGCCAGCCGCAGGGGCCCTTGAGCAGGCTCTCCGCCTGGGGCGGCCCCCAGCTGCCTTGGCCGTACTCGATGGGCGGAGCGCTTGCCTTCAGCACCGGATCGACGATCGCCCACGCCGCTTCGACTTCGTCCTCGCGCGCAAAATGCGAGGTATCGCCGATGAGGGCGGCGCTGATCAGCACTTCGTAGGCGTCCATGTCGTCCCCCTGCTGCTGCGCGACGAACAGCTCCACGTCGCGCCCCGTCATCACCGGGCCGGGCTTCTTGGTGTTTGCCCCCAGCGCGATCGCGACGTCCGGGCCGACGCGGAAGCGCAGGTGATTGGGCTGCTCGGGACCTAAGTCCCCGAACACATTGGCCGGGGGCGCCTTGAGCTCCACGACCACCTCCGTGGCCGTCACCGGCAGGCACTTGCCGGCGCGCAGATAGAACGGCACGCCGCTCCAGCGCCAGGAGGCGATCTGCAGTGCGAGTGCGGCGTAGGTCTCGACCTGCGAATCCGCGGCGACGCCGCGCTCACTGCGATAACCGCGGAACTGCCCGCGCACCAGCTGCGCCGGCGCCGCCGGACGCACCGCTTTCAGCAGCTTCACCTTCTCATCGCGCAGCGCCTCACCCTCGGCGTTCACCGGCGGCTCCATGGTGAGCAGCGCCACGATCTGCAGCAGGTGGTTCTGCATCACGTCACGGATGGCACCCGCCTCCTCGTAGAAGCGGCCGCGCCCCTCGACGCCGATCTTCTCCGCCATGGTGATCTGTACGCTGGCGACGAAGTTGCGGTTCCACACCGGCTCGAGAAAGGAGTTGGCGAAGCGGAAGTACAGCAGGTTCTGCACCGCCTCCTTGCCGAGGTAGTGGTCGATGCGAAAGATGCTCGATTCCGGAAAATGCTCGTGCAGCGTCTGATTCAGCGCCCGGGCGGATGCGAGGTCGCGCCCGAAGGGCTTCTCCACGACGATGCGGCCGCCCTGCGCGCTCCCCGATCCGCTCAGATGCTCGATCACCACCGCAAACATGCTCGGCGGGATCGCCAGGTAGTGCAAAGGCCGCTGCGCCTGGCCGAGCGCCTTGCGCAGCGCGTCGAAGGTACCGCGATTGTTGTAGTCGCCGTCCACGTAACGCAGCAGCGCGGCGAAGCGCTTCACCACCGCCTCGTCCGCATCGGGCACGAAGGCCTGGAGACTCTCGCGCACGCGCCGGGTCAGCCAGGCCACATCGCTCCCCTGGCGCGCCACCCCGATCAGCGGCACGCTGAGAAGTCCCCGGCGCACCAGGTGATAGAGCGCCGGAAAAATCTTGCGGTAACACAGATCCCCGGTCGCGCCGAACAGCACGATCGCATCGCAGTCACGGCGTTCCATGCCAGCCTCCTGTGTGGGATTGCGCAGCTGACATCACGGGGCCCGCTCGACGTGACCACCGAAGCCCAGCCGCATTGCCGATAGCAGCTTGTTGGCGAACTCGGCGCGGCCGCGCGACTGGAAACGCGAGTAAAGCGCCGCGCTCAGCACCTGCGCAGGCACGCCCACCTCGATCGCCGCCTGCACCGTCCAGCGCCCCTCGCCCGAGTCGGCCACGTGGCCGGAGAAGCTCTCGAGCTCATGATCCTGCGCGAGCGCCGCCGCCGTCAGGTCCAGCAGGCGCGAGGATATGATGCTGCCGTGACGCCACAGTTCCGCGATGGCGGCAAGGTCGAGCCGGTACTGGAAGAAGCGCGGGTCCGACAGCGGCGCGGTCTCCGCATCCGCGGCCGCGGCGCTGAAGCCGTCAGCGGCGTGCGCCAGCAGATTCAGCCCCTCGGCGTAGGCGGCCATCAGCCCGTACTCGATACCGTTGTGAACCATCTTCACGAAGTGCCCGGCACCGGAGGGTCCGCAGTGCAGGTAGCCCATCGCCGCTGCCGCCGCACTCGCCGCCCGCTCGAGCGCCGCACCACACTCGCTCGTCCCGCCGGCGGCCCCCGCGCCGGCCGCCGCCGGCAGCCGGCCGCCGGGCGCGAGCGTTGCCAGCAGCGGCTCGATGAGCGCGACCGCATCACTCGCGCCACCGATCATCAGGCAGTAACCCTGCTCGAATCCGAGCACGCCGCCGCTGGTGCCGACATCGAGGTAGGCGATGCCGGCGCGCTGCAGCTCGCCGGCGCGGCGGATGTCGTCGCGGTAGTTGGAGTTGCCGCCGTCGATCAGCACGTCGCCCGCGGCGAGCTGCGGGCGCAGCTCGCTGATCACCGAGTCGACGATCGCGGCCGGCACCATGATCCACACCGCCCGCGGCGGGGGGAGCGCTCGCAGCAGCTCCGCGGCTGAGCCCGCCGGGCGCGCCCCGTGGGCGGCAATCGCCTGCACCGCAGCGCTGGAGCGATCGTACGCCACGCATTCGTGGCCGCCCTGCAGCAGACGCCGCACCATGTTGGCGCCCATTCGTCCGAGTCCGATCATCCCAATCCGCATGGCAGCGACTCCTTCTGTTACCCGCGCAGGCGGTCAATTCGGCACGCGCCGGATCTGCGCGCCGAGCTGTGCGAGCTTCTCCTCGATCGCCTCGTAGCCGCGATCGATGTGATAGATGCGCTCGACGTCGGTGCGCCCCTCGGCGATGAGTCCCGCGAGCACCAGACTCGCCGAGGCGCGCAGGTCGGTCGCCATGACCGGCGCCGCGGTGAGCTTGCGCACGCCGTGAATGATGGCGGTGTTACCCTCGAGGCGGATCTCCGCGCCCAGGCGGCGCATCTCGAGCATGTGCATGAAGCGGTTTTCAAAGATCGTTTCGGTGATGGTGCCGACGCCGGCGGCAACGGTGTTGAGCGCGGCGAACTGGGCCTGCATGTCGGTCGGGAAAGCCGGATACGGGGCGGTGCGCACGTCGACGGCCTTCAACGCCTGCCCGCGCATGTCCACCTCGACCCAGTTGTCGCCCACGCCGAGCCGGGCCCCGGCCTCTTCGAGCTTGGCGAGCACCGCGTCGAGGTGCTCGGGGCGGGTGTTCTTGATGCGCACGTGGCCGCCGGTGATGGCGCCGGCGACCAGGTAGGTGCCGCTCTCGATGCGATCGGGGAGCACCTCGTAGCTCGTGCCGCGCAGGCGCTCGACGCCGGTGATCGCGATCTTGTCGGTGCCGGCACCGCAGATCTTCGCGCCCATCGCCACCAGGAAGTTGGCCAGGTCGACCACTTCCGGCTCGCGCGCGGCGTTCTCGATGATGGTTTCCCCTGCCGCCAGTGTCGCCGCCATCATCAGGTTCTCGGTGCCGGTGACGGTCACCGTGTCGAGCACCAGACGCGCGCCCTTCAGCCGCGCCGCGCGGGCGCGGATGTAGCCACCCTCGATCGTGATGTCGGCGCCCATCGCCTGCAGTCCCGCGACGTGGATGTTGACCGGGCGCGCCCCGATCGCGCAGCCACCGGGCAGCGACACGTCGGCGCGCCCGTAGCGCGCCAGCAGCGGCCCGAGCACCAGGATGGAGGCGCGCATGGTCTTCACCAGATCATAGGGCGCAAAGCACTCGCGCACGCTCGAGCCGTCGACCTCGATGCGCATGCGCTCATCGATCGTCACCGTCGCCCCCATCCTGCCGAGGAGCTCGACCGTGGTGGTAACGTCCTTGAGGTGGGGAACGTTCGCCACCACCACCGGGTCGTCGGCGAGCAGCGCCGCGGCGAGAATCGGCAGCGTGGCGTTCTTGGCGCCGGAAATGCGTACCTCCCCCTCGAGAGCCACGCCGCCCTGGATCTGCAGCTTGTCCATGCCTTAAGTGCGCCCCGCCTCTTCGGGCGTGAGCGCCTCGATCGACAGGGCATGGATCTCGCGACCCATCAGCTCGCCGAGCGCGCGGTAGACGAGTTGGTGGCGCGCGAGGCTTTTTTTGCCTGAGAACTCGCCCGCCACGATGTGCGCGGCAAAATGCGTGTTGTCGTCCGATTGCACACGCACCTGCGCTCCGGGCAGGCCGGCGCGGATCAGCCGCGCGACTTCTTCGGGGTCCATTGGTCCGATATTACATCGTCCTACCCGCATACGGAGGCTCCTGCCGTGCCCGGGTGCAATCTGGTTCCTCGCATGCGATGATGACCATGATCTTGTGACCATGGAAATCTGAAGTGGAAATCCCCGCCGGAGAATTCAAAGCCAGGTGCCTGCAGCTCATGGACAAGGTGGCTCGCAGCCGCGAGCCGATCGTGATCACCAAGCGCGGCAAGCCGGTGGCCAAGCTGGTGCCGGCCGACGCCCCCGCCCCGCGTGCGCCGCTGTTCGGCTACATGGCAGGGACTGCCGAAATTCGTGGCGACATTGTCGATACGCCGCACCTCGAGTGGTCGGCTCTGAGCGCAGACGAGGATGACCTCTACGCCGGCCTCGCGCCCGCGGCCTCACCGCAAGTACGCGAACCACCCCGCAGGTACCGGCGCAAGTGAGTCACCCGGAGCGAGTGCTGCTCGACACTCATGTCTGGCTGTGGCTGGCCCTGGGGCTGGCCGGGAAGATTCCACCTGCCGCGCTGAGAGTTCTCGAGGAAACTGCCAGGTCCAGCGGTCTGATGGTGTCGATTATCTCGATATGGGAACTGGCACTGCTCGTGGCCCGGGATCGGGTCGTGCTGCCATTGCCCCTGAACGATTGGGTGGGTCTCGCGCTCAGCCGTCCGGAAATCAGGCTTGTTGGCCTCAGCCGGCCGAATACCGTGATCGACAGCGCCAATCTGCCGGGCGAGGTTCATGCCGATCCCGCTGACCGCTTTCTCATTGCCACGGCACGCAATCGCCGCGCCACGCTCGCCACCCACGACGACAGGATCATCGCGTATGGCCAGTTGGGGCACGTGAAAGTTCTCAGGGTCTGAAGTCGCGCCGACCGGCCAACAGCAGCGAGCCTCGGCGCGCGCGCCTATAATGGTCATATGAATCCGCCCCCGGCCGCTCCGGCCACCCCTGCCGTGACGGCGGACGATGAGCAGTTGCTGGCCTCCGCGCGGCGCGCGCTCAGCATCGAGGCGCGGGCGCTCGAGACGCTCACGCCAAGGCTTGGCCCGGCGTTTGCGCGCGCCTGCCGCATCTGCCTCGGCTGTCATGGGCGGGTAGTGGTGACCGGAATGGGCAAATCCGGGCACATCGCCGGCAAGATCGCCGCGACGCTCGCCAGCACCGGGACCCCGGCGTTCTTTCTGCACCCCGCCGAAGCCGGTCACGGCGATCTCGGCATGATCACCCGCGCGGATGCGGTGCTGGCGCTGTCGAACTCCGGGGAGACTCCGGAGCTGGTGCTGCTGCTGCCGCAGCTGAAACGCCTGGCCGTGCCGCTCATCGTGATGAGCGGCAAGAGCGATGCCACGCTCGCCCGCGCAGCGAGCGTGACGCTCGACGTCGGCGTGCCCGAGGAGGCCTGCCCGCTCAATCTCGCGCCCACCGCCAGCACCACCGCCATGCTCGCCATGGGAGATGCGCTCGCGGTGGCGGTGCTCGAGGCGCGCGGCTTCACGCGCGCGGATTTCGCGCGCTCGCATCCGGGCGGGACACTGGGCCGCCGGCTGCTGCTGCACGTCGAGGACCTGATGCGCACCGGCGATGCGCTGCCGCGCGTCGCTGCCGATGCGCCCTTGAGCGCCGGGTTGCTGGAGATGTCGCGCAAGGGCCTGGGGATGACGGTGGTGGTCGATGACGCGCAACGCATCCTCGGCATTTTCACCGACGGGGACTTGCGGCGTGCGCTCGACCGCCAGATCGACGTGCATGCGACCGTGATGAGCGCGGTGATGACAGTGAGCGCCAAGACCATCGCTGCGCGCGAGCTCGCCGCGGAGGCGGTGCATCTGATGGAAGTGCACCGCATCACGGCGCTGCCGGTCGCAGATGCGCACGGGCGCCTCATCGGCGCGCTCAACGTACACGACCTGATGCGCGCGGGTGTGGTGTGACACCCCAGCGCGCACCGTACGCCATCCGGCTGCTGATTCTCGACGTCGACGGCGTTCTCACCGACGGGCGGTTGTACATCGGTCCGCGCGGTGAGGTGCTCAAGGTGTTCAACGTGCACGATGGCTACGGCCTGCTGCAGCTGCAGCGCGCCGGTCTCGCCGTGGCGATAATCTCCGGGCGCCGCTCGCCGATGATGGCAGTGCGCAGCCGCGAGCTGGGTGTGCGGCACCTGTACCAGGGCGTCGCGGACAAGCTCGGCGTGTTTGCGCGGCTGTGCGCACGCCTCAAGCTCATGCCTGCCGCCTGCGCCTGCGTGGGGGATGACCTGCCGGATCTGCCGCTGATGCGCGCGGCGGGGCTGTCGTTCGCCGTCGCCGACGCGCACCGCGAGGTGCGGCGCGCCGCCGACATCGTCACGCGCCTGCCCGGCGGACGCGGGGCGGTGCGCGAGGTATGCGATCACCTGCTGGCGCTGCGGGCGCGCCGGAGGCGGAAGCGGTGACCTACCGCGTGCTGGTGCTGCTCGCGCTGCTCGCGCTCACCGTCGGCATCGTGCTGCTGTCAGCTCCGCAACGCGAGTCCGGCGCGCCGGCCGCACCCGGAGGACCGCTGCACGATCCGGGTTATTCCGCGCTGCAGGCGCGCCTCATCCAGACCGGCGCTGACGGGCGGCCGCTCTACACCCTCGACGCCGCGCAGATCCAGCAGCAGCCGAACCAGGGCACGGTGGAAATGCAGCAGGTGAAGCTGGGATTTCGCGACGTGAGCGGGCACGAGTGGACGGGCAGCGCCGCACACGGTGAGCTCGCCCAGAACAGCGGCGTGGTCAAGCTCGACGGCGATGTGCATATCTTCGGTATCCTCCCCGGAACGAATGATCCGGCGCAGATCATCAGTGAGCACCTCGCCTACAACACCAACACGCAGGTCGTTACCACGCGCGATCCGGTTACGCTGCTGACTGCGGGCCGTAAGCTCAATGCCATCGGTCTGATCGCCAGCTTGAAGGACCGTCGTCTGCAGCTAGAATCAGCCGTCCATGGCACGTTCTCGGAGTAACCCGCTGCTGTGGCTCGCCTGCGGATGCATCGGCTGTGCGGCCGCCGCGCCGCCGCCGCTCAAGACACCGGCCACGCCGCTCTCCCCGCTCGGCAATGAGCCGATCGTGGTCGATGCGACCTCGAGCGAGGCGGACCTCGCCAAGGGCACGGGCGAATTCAGCGGCATCACCATTACCCAGGGCGGTGTGCGCCTGCAGGCCGATCACGCGCATGGCAGCTATCCGGTCGATTTCAAGAACAGTCACTGGACGTTCGCGGGCCACGTGCGCATCGACGATGCCGACCAGCACGGGAGCCTGCGCGCCGATCAGGCCGTGGTCGACTTCAGGGACGGTCACATCGAGCGTGCCACGGCCACCGGCAAGCCCGCCGAGTTCGAGCAGCAGCGAGCCGAGCCGGCGCAGCTGGCACGCGGTCGCGCCGAAGAGATCGCCTACGACATCAGCGACGGCAGCGTGCGGCTGTCGAGGGATGCGTGGCTCTCGGATGGGCAGAACGAGTTCTCAGGTCCGCTGCTGGTCTACAACATCCACGCCCAGCACGTGCAGGCCACCACCGCTCCCGGTACCGACCAGCGCGTGCACATCGTCATCACACCGCAGGGCACCTCCACCCGGACGGCGCCGGTGAGGCCGCAACCGAACCCCCACCCATGACCGCACTGAAAGCCACGGGCCTGGCCAAGAGCTACAAGTCCCGCCAGGTCGTGCGCGATCTGTCGCTCGAGCTCGGCGGCGGCGAGGTGGTCGGACTCCTCGGGCCCAATGGTGCGGGCAAGACCACTGCCTTCTACATGATCGTGGGCCTGGTGCCGTGCGATGCCGGCCGCATCCGCCTGGGCGAGGTGGACGTGACGCTGCTGCCGATGCACCGGCGCGCCCAGCTCGGGCTCGGCTACCTGCCGCAGGAAGCCTCGGTGTTCCGCAAGCTTTCGGTGGAAGATAACGTGATGGCGATTCTCGAGACGCGCGACATGGAGCGCGCCGCGCGCCAGGAGCGCCTCGAGCAGCTGCTCGAGGAGCTGCGCATCGGCCATGTGCGCAAGAGCCTCGGCTTGTCGCTCTCGGGAGGCGAGCGACGGCGCGTCGAGATCGCCCGCGCGCTCGCGGCCGAGCCGCGGGTCATGCTGCTCGACGAGCCTTTCGCCGGCGTCGATCCCCTGTCGGTGCTCGATATCCAGCGCATCATCCGCGAGCTCACCCACCGCGGCATCGGCGTGCTGATCACTGACCATAATGTGCGCGAGACTCTCGGGGTGTGCGCACGGGCGTACATCGTCAATCAGGGCACGGTGATCGCCTCCGGGACTGCGGAAGAAGTCCTTGCCAACCCCCAAGTCCGTGAGGTGTACTTGGGTGAGTCTTTCCGGCTCTGAGAGCGCCCGTAGGCGAAACCTAAATACATTGTTTTTCAATTAATTACGTAAGAAATCCTGGAAAGGCTGTCATCAGCTTTTCGTAACTCACCATGCTGAAACCCTCTCTGCAGCTGAAGCTGGGTCAACAACTGACCATGACCCCACAGCTGCAGCAGGCTATCCGGCTCCTGCAGCTACCCGCCCTCGAGCTGCAGGCGCACATTCGCGAGCTGCTGGAAACGAACGTGATGCTCGAGTCCCCGGAAGAGGCCGAGGGCACCGGAACCTTCGAGGTTCGGGTTACGGCCGCCGAGCAGCCCAAGGCCCCCGAGCGCACTGCGGGAAGCACGGTGGAAGTGCTCGATGAGGGCTGGGGCGAGCACAGCGCGGGACCTGCCGAAACGTCCTGGAGCGGCGATGACGAGGAGCGCCAGCAGGACTACGCCGATGCCGCCGGGCAATCGCTGCAGGATCACCTGCTGTGGCAACTGGAGCTCGCCAGCCTCGAGCCGCACGAGCTCGCGATCGCGCGTGCCATCGTCGATGCGGTGAGCGATGACGGCTATCTCACCGAGTCGCTCGAGGAGATCGCGCAGACGCTGCGCCCGGAGATCGAGTGCGCGAGCTGCGACGTGGCGGACGTGCTCGGGCGGGTGCAGGCGCTCGATCCGCCCGGTGTCGCGGCGCGCTCGGTCGGGGAGTGCATCGAGCTGCAGCTGCGCCAGCTCGACCCCGGCACGCCGGGTTTCGCGACCGCGCTGGAAATCGCCCGTCACGGTCTGGGGCTGCTCGCCGAGCGCGAACTGTCGCTGCTGCGGCGCGAGCTGCGGGTCACGGAGGAGGAGCTCGCCGCGGCGCTGGCGCTGGTGCGCTCCTGCCATCCGCGCCCCGGGGCCACCGTCAGCGCCGACAAGGCGGAGTATGTCGTGCCGGACGTGTTCGTGCGCCGCACCGAGCACGGCTGGGGAGTGGAGATCAACCCCGTGACGTTGCCGCGCGTGCGCCTCAATCAGAGCTACGCCAGCCTCATCGGCCGCAACGCCAGCCACGCGAGCATGCGCGCGCAGCTGCAGGAGGCGCGCTGGCTGCTGAAGAGCCTCGAGATCCGTCACGAGACGCTGATGAAGGTCGCGCGCTCCATCGTCGAGCGCCAAACGGCGTTCCTCGAGCACGGCGAAGAGCACATGCGCCCGATGATCCTCAGGGACATCGCCGAAGCGGTCACGATGCACGAGTCCACCATCTCGCGCGTGACCTCCGGCAAGTACATGCACACGCCGCGCGGCGTCTTCGAGCTGCGCTACTTCTTCTCGAGCCACGTCGAGGGCGCGGACGGCTCCGGCACCTCCTCTACCGCCATCCGCGCCAAGATCAGAAAGCTCGTCAAGGACGAGGACCCGCAGGACCCCTTGAGCGACGGGCGCATTGCGGAGCTGCTCTCGGCCGAGGGCATCCCGGTCGCGCGCCGCACGGTCGCCAAGTACCGCGAGGCCATGGGAATCGCGGCCTCCAACGAGCGGCGTCGCGCAGGATTGCAGCAGATGTGAACCCAGACACAGGAGACGGCTTATGCAGCTCAGCGTCACCGGCCACCACGTCGAAGTCACCCCGCCACTGCGGCGTTATGTCGCCAAGAAACTCGAGCGCATTGGCAGGCATTTTGATCAGGTCATCGACGTGCACTGCGTGCTGACGGTGGAGAAGCTGCGACAGAAAGCCGAGGCGACCCTGCACGTGAGCGGCTGCACCCTGCATGCCGACGCGGTCGAGGAGGACATGTACGCGGCGATCGATCTGCTGGCGGACAAGCTCGACCGTTGCATCAAGAAGCACAAGGAGAAGCGCGGCGACCACCACGCCGCCGAGGCGCGCGCGCTCAGGATCTGAAGCGCGCCCCCAAAGGCCGCGCGCCTGGAGCGAGGACTTGCGGCCGCACGGCCGCTGGATAACCATGGCGGCGTGCGCATCATCATCCTCAGCGGGCTGTCCGGGTCCGGCAAGAGCGTGGCCCTGCACATGCTCGAGGATCTCGGCTTTTACTGCATCGACAACATCCCGGCGGCACTGCTGAAGCCGTTCGTCTCCTACACGGTCCGCAGCCCCGAGCCGAGCTATGAGCGCACCGCGATCGGGCTCGACGCCCGCAATACCGCAGCCGAAGTGGCGAGCGTCCCGCAGCTGCTCGATGAGTTGAAGCGCAGCGGCCTGCAGTGCGAGGTGATCTTCCTGGTGGCGGCGGAGGACGAGCTGCTGCGACGCTACGCGGAAACGCGCCGCAAGCATCCGCTGAGCGACGGCGGGGTGGGGTTACGCGAAGCGATGGGCCTGGAGCGCGCCCTGCTCGAGCCGATCGCCTCCTGCGCGGACCTGCTGATCGACACCTCGCGGCTGTCGGTGCATGCGCTGCGCGACATCATCCACAAGCGCGTCGAGCAGCGCTCCGCCGGGTGGCTGTCGATCACCTTCGAGTCCTTCGGCTTCAAGCGCGGCATTCCCGCCGACGCTGATTTCGTGTTCGACGCGCGCGCGCTGCCGAACCCGTACTGGGAGCCGGGACTGCGCAACCTGACCGGGCGCGACGCGGAGGTCATCCGCTTCCTCGAGACGCACACCAACGTGGCGGGGCTCATTGCGGACATCGCCCGTTTCGTGCGCGGCCGCGTTCCGGAATACCAGGCGAGCAACCGCGGCTACCTCACCGTTGCGGTCGGCTGTACCGGCGGACAGCACCGCTCGGTGTACATCGTGGATCGCCTGGCGGAGATCTTCGCCGCCGAGTTCCCCAACGTCACCGCCCGGCACGGGGGCCTGCCTGGGGCGACGCTCTTTCAGCCGCGGCCGCGCGCGGCGAGCGGCACCGCAGCGTCGTAAGCGCCTGCCCGGCCGCGCCCGCCTGAGCGCGCGCGCGCCGCCCCGCGGCGTCGCCGTTTCAGGTTGCCTGCGCGACGCCGGCGGCGGTCATCACCTGCGGCAGCTTCTCGCCGCTCATGAATGCGAGCACCGCCGAGCGCGCCTCCATGGCGTCGCGGTAGCCGAGCTCAATGAGCGCGCGCGTGTAGCCCGCCTCGAAGGTCAGATAGCTCGCCAGCTGATAACCGGAGGCGTCGCGCCCGCCGATCACGCGCAGCAGCGCGCGCAGTCCCGGCGGCATCTCGGCAGCGTGGCGCGCCGCGATCTCGCGCGGATCCACGCTCGGGGCGAGCATCAGCGTCTCGACGAGCCGCTCGCCGCGGACCGCCTCGGGCGCGCTGTGTACCAGGGTGTTGATGCGCTCGAGCTGCTCGAGGTCGCCGTAGATCTGGTCGGTGAACAGCGTGTCGAGCATGTAGCCGAAGATCTCGCCCGGCGTCGGCATCAGGGTCTGCAGGCGATTCACCACCACCCCGGCGGCGCGCCGCGCGCGCACCCCAATGATCAGCAGCCGGTCGGCCCCCAGATGGATCGCCGGGCTCAGCGGGTGCAGTTGGCGCATCGCGCCGTCGCCGAAGTAGTCCTCGCCGATCTTCATCGGCGGGAACAGCAGCGGGATCGCGGCGCTTGCCATCAGGTGATCGAGCGTGAATTGGGTGCGGCGCCCGATCCGCTGCACGCGCGACCAGTCGCCGATCGAGTCGATGCCGTCGTAGAAGGCGACCGACTGACCGGTGCTGTAGCTGGTCGAGCACAGTGCAAAGGCCCGCAGATGTCCGCGCGCGATGCTGCGGCGGATACCGTCGGGATCCACGTGCACCCCGAGCAGCTCGCGCAGCGGGGTGTTGTCGAGCAGCGATTTCGGCGGCGACAACACCATGCCGCCGGAGACCAGCGCCAGCACCCAGTGCGCACCGGCGCGCACCATGTGCGGCGCATCCACGTGAAAGATCTGGCTGGAGCGGAAGTTGGCCCACACACGCTCGAGTCCTGCGACCGCGCGCCGCCAGTGGTGCGCCTCGGCGGCCAGCACGCTCGCCGCCACCGCGCCTGCGGAGGTGCCGACGATGATCTGGAAAGGATTGCGTGAGCGCGGCAGCAGCTCCGCGAGCGCCAGCAGTACCCCGACCTGGTACGCCGAGCGCGAGCCACCGCCGGTCAGCACCAGCCCCACGGCCGGGCGCAGATCCGGTCGGGCGACGGTTCCGGTGGTTTCGGTGGTTTCGGCGAGGACGTCCATGGTCGCGTGCATCGCCGCCTATTATGAAACCCCTGGCGGTGAGCCCTGTGTGACAGAAGTCGCGCCCCTTTCGGGTGCCGCAATGCTTGGACCGCCCCAGGGTCGCCGGAGTTCGCGGCTGGCGCGATCCAGCCCGGAGCTGAGCAATGGCTGTAGCCGCCTTGAGGCGTGCGTGCTGTACCTCCTCAATCGGTCCAGGCGCGTTGTGGCCCGTCGAACTGACCCACGGCCTCGAGCGTAGCGGCAACCAGAGTCCGCTCTTTGTCGGACAGCTCGGGGCGCCAGACATCGAACAACAACACGACACGCAGCTCCTTGCTGAGGTTCCACGCCGCGTGTTCGATGCTGTCGTCGAATATGAAGAGCTCGCCCTCGCGCCAGGCGCGGGTCTCGTTGCCGACACGCAGAGCGCAATCCGACGGCACGATCAGCGGCAGGTGGCAGATCAAACGCGCATTGGTGAATCCGTGGTGCGGTCTGATGCGCGTCCCGGGCCGTAGCAGCGAGAACAATACCGAGGGCGTGCGGCCCGCGATCGTGCAAAGAGGCACCTGTTGCAGCGCGCTCATGGTGTCGGGGCAGCGCGCGGCGTTCGCCGCGATCTCGCGTCCGTCCTTGATCAGAAAGCCGGCGCTCCAGTCCGGGTTGTCGAGCAGCGGGTTGCCGAAGGTCGGCCGGTGCGGCACCTTCTGGATGTAGGGCTCGAAGCCGCGGCCGCTCGCAAGCAGTGCGCCGAGCTCGGCGCGAATGCGCGGCGTCGCCTTTTCCAGGGCTTCGGCCCAGGGAAACTCCCGTCGGTCATAGAACTGAATCTGCGGCAGTTCAGGAAAATAGAAGTACTTGGGCTGCTGCAGAAAGATCTCTCGCCTGCCGAGCAGCAGGTCGAGTGCACGGCCGAAGCGCTCGGTGCCCGCGTCGTTGAGCCCGTGTGCGGCAAGCGCGCTCAGCAGCTGCGCTTCAAAGCGGCCCGCGATGCGCCGGGCAGCGGCCTCGCCGCGTTGCACCTCACGACGCCACTCCGGCGACAGCGCCGGCCGCAAGGCCGCCAGCCGCGCCGCCGCGCCGTAGTACGAACAGGCCGCGCGCTCCTCGCCCTGCCGTACATACAGATCGCCTTTGTGGATCAGGGCGGGCAGGTAGTTCGCATCGAGCTTGAGGGCTTCTTCCAGCGCGTCGTTTTCCTCAGCCGTCGCCCCCAGCTGTCGGTGCGCGATCGACAGACCGAACCAGACGGCGGCATCGGCCGCACCGCCTGCTACGACCCGGGCAAACAGCTCGCTCGCCCGGCGGAAGTCGCTGCGATTGAGCGCCGCAAAGGCGTCGTCCGTCACTGCGCGCACGTCATCCGGGCTCGTCGCCATAGTCGGTAGCTTAGCCGCGACTCAGTCGGGTGTCAGGGTCAGCGTGTGCTCGGCGGGCCCGGGCAGAAACGGCAGCGGCTCACCGCGGGCCCACTGCAGAAAACCGGCGCGGTAATAGGGCGAGAGCGGGTGCCCGCTCTGTCCGCCGGGGATGTGCAGGTAACCCTGCTCCTCGTGACCGGGCGACACGGCGAAGCGCTCGGAGGCGCCGTACAACGTGCCATCCTGCACCCGCGGCATGTCGTGATCCCCCGGCAGGTGCTGCGTCGGCATGTCGAGGAGTGCGGCGAGCCACGGCAGTGCGCGCGAGAGCGGGTGGCTGATGCGCACCACATTGCGCGCACCCCAGGTGCAGCGCGCGAGCTCCGGGCAGCTGCTCTCGAGCTCTACAATCGTCGCGTCGACCTGCGAGCGCAGAAAATCCGGCCACGCGGCGTAAGCGCTCGAGAGCAGGTGCAGAGGCTGCGTCGTGACCAGTTGCCACAGTGGACCTTCGAACTGCTCCGGTGGCGCGTCATCGTCCGCATCGATTCGCAGCGCACCGAGCAGCATGTCCCACACCGCCCGCTGCGTGCGATCGTGATAGGCGCGCACCAGGCGATAGCCGACCGCGTCGACGCTCGCCGCCGCGTTCCAGTGCTCGACGAGCTGGCGGAACTGCGCGCGCTGCGGATGCCCGCGCACGCTCTGCGCATCGAGCACCGCGAGCAGCAGCGTGCGCCAGCGGCCGAGAAACACGGCACGATCGTCGAGCTGGATGCGCAGCATGTCGGCGGGCGTGGCGTTGCCGGCGAGAGCGAGCAGGTCATCCCGGATCTGCCCGGCACGCGCGCCGAGATTGTATTCGGCGCCGAGCTGGGCCAGGTCGCCGCCGATCAGCTGCTGCTGGCGCTCATCAGCCGTCACCCGCGCGTTGGCGGTCCACAGCCGCCCAAGCGGCGGATCCACGATGCGCGGGTGGTCCGCTGCGCTGGTCCAGGGCGCGCCGCTGCGGGCACGTGTCGGCCCGGTATCCTCGGGAATGCGGCCGAAGATGGCCCAGCCGATGTGGCCTTCGCTGTCGCCGAGCACGGCGTTCTGATGCGGGATACCGATCCCGGGCGCCAGCGCCAGCGCCTCTGCGACCGAGCTCGCGCGCTCGAGTCCCATGAGGTTGAGGTTGGTGGCCGAGGGCAGCTGTGCCAGCCACGAGCCGAACCAGCAACTGTGCCCGGCCGGGTCAGCGCGCAGCAACACTCCGTCCGGCCCCGAGAACACTTGCAGCACGAAGGGGGTCTCGCCGTGAATGCGGATCTCCTCGCGCACCACCGACAGCGGCACCGTTGCCTGCGGCAGCACCAGCGCGTGCTCCGCGACCGCGACGCACGGCAGCTGCTCGACGTCGAGCCAGGTGCCGTAGCTGTTGGTAAAGCCCCATGCGATGTGCCGGTTTGATCCGGCGACCAGCAGCGGCGTGCCGGGCAGGGTGACGCCGTTGAGATCGAGCGCCGCGGCGGCGCCGTCAGCGGCGCTCTTGAGGCGCGCGTGATACCAGACAGGCGGCACGCGCTCACCGAGATGCATGTCGTTCGCGACCAGCGCGGCACCGCTTTGTGTCAGGCGCCCGGCTACGGCCCAGTTGTTGCTGCCCGCAGCCGGCGTGCGCACGGCAGGCGCCGGGGAGTCCGCCGATGCACCGCTGCCGCGCACGTTGAGCACCGCCGCATCGGGCACCGGCGCGGTGGCGGCGGCCCCGCCGTCGGCACCGGCAACGGCTCCGGCAACGGCACCGGGAGCATCCGGCGCATCCCAGCTCGTGCCCAGCGGATACAGAAATCCGAGCGCGCATTTCCAACCCGCTGCGCATGCGGGGCCGCCGAGGCGTGCGTTGATCTGCTGCCGCAGCATCTCGCGCCGAAAGCCGCTCGCCTGCAGATCCCACCACATGGCGTATGTGACCAGCACCGTGTCGTCCGGCCGCCACGGTGCGGGCCGCTGCCCGAGGACCCAGTACTCCCACGGACGGGCGCTGAGGCTTGCAAGCCCGGCGTTGGCGCCGCGCGCATAAGCCTCGACCACTGCGCGCTGCTCCGGCGTCGCCTGGGTGATCACCTCGCGAGCCAGCTTTCTGAACCTGAAGAGGCGCGTCCTGCGGTCCTCATCAAGCGCCACCCGGCCGAAGAGCTCCGCCAGCTCGCCCGCGGCGTGGCGACGCGCGAGGTCCATCTGGAAATAGCGGTCCTGGGCATGCACGAAGCCCGTGGCATAGGCCAGATCGAGGCGATTGGCCGCTTCCAGGGTCGGCACGCCGCGCGCATCGCGCGTGATGCGCACCGGTGCACGTAATCCCGCCTCGCGGACGACCCCGTCGAGCTGCGGCAGCGAGGCACGCAGCAGTGCGTAGGCTGCCGCGAGCGCCGCGAGCAACAGCAGCGCGGCGGCCACGCCGATATAGGTCAGCTTGCGCATGCGGCTGCCTGTAACGCGGCGCCTAATCCAGCATGACCTTGAGAATCTGCATCGAGTTGGTGCCGCCCTGAACGCCCGACAGCTCGCCCTTGGTGAGAATCACCAGGTCACGCTTGTCCACGAGCTGCAGCTCGAGCAGCCGGGTGAATAATGCGCGGTAGAGCGCCTCGGTCGAGTCGCCCGAGCCGGTGACGTCGAAGATCACCGGATACACGCCGCGGTAGAGCGTGACGCGCCGCCGCGTCGCCTCGTGGCGCGTGAACGCGTACACCGGTATGTCGGCACGGATGCGCGACATCCACAGCGGCGTCGCACCCGATTCCGTCAGTGCCACGATGGCGCGTACCTTCATGTGGTTGGCGGTGTACATGACCGCCATGGCGATCGCTTCCTCGGTGCCCTCGAACTGGCCCTCGGCGCTGCGCTGGCGGGCGCGGTCGTGCGTCAGCTGGTACTTCTCGGCGCCCTCGATCACCTGCGCCATCGCCTGCACGGCACGCAGCGGATAGCGCCCGGTGGCGGTCTCCGCCGAGAGCATCACCGCATCGGTGCCGTCCATCACCGCGTTGGCGACGTCGCTGACCTCGGCGCGCGTCGGCACCGGGTTCTGGATCATGGACTCCATCATCTGCGTCGCGGTGATCACCACCTTGTTGTGGGTGCGCGTCTCGTGAATGATGGTCTTCTGCAGTCCGGTGAGCTCGGCGTAGCCCATTTCCACGCCCAGATCGCCGCGCGCCACCATGATGACGTCGGCCGCCTCGATGATGCCGGGGAGATTCTCGACCGCTTCGTGCCGCTCGATCTTGGCGACGATGCGCGCCTCGCCGCCCGCGGCGCGCAGCAGCGTACGCGCCTGCTCGATGTCGGCCGCCTCGCGCGCGAACGACACCGACATGTAATCGATCCCCTCCTCGGCGGCAAAGCGGATGTCCTCGTGGTCGCGCTCCGCGAGCGCCGGCGCCGAGATGCCGCCGCCCTGGCGGTTGAGACCTTTCCGATCAGAGAGCGTACCGCCGACCCGTACGCGCGTATCGACGGTCGTCACGCCGACCGCCACCACGTCGAGGACGATCTGGCCGTCCGCGAGCAGCAGCGTGTCGCCGGCGGCGACGTCCCTGGGCAGATCCTTGTAGGCGATACCCACCCGCTGCGCGGTGCCGGCCTTCGGATCGAGAGCGGTGTCGAGCGTGAAGGGCGCGCCTTCGGCGAGCTGCACGCTGCCTGAGCGAAAGCACTCGATGCGGATCTTCGGTCCGCCGAGATCCAGCAGCACGCCGACGCAGCGGTCGGCGCGGTTGGCGGCCTCGCGTACCAGCGCCAGGCGCCGCCTGCGGTCCGCGACCGTGCCATGCGAGGCGTTGAGGCGCACCACGTCGACCCCGGCGTGCATCATCTGCGTGAGCACCTCCAGATCGTCGGTCGCAGGTCCCACGGTGGCGACGATCTTGGCGCGCCTGCGCTGCGCCGGCGGCGCCCTCTCAGCCACGGGCGCGCTCCTCCAGCACGGCCACCGCGGGCAGCGTCTTGCCCTCGACGAACTCGAGGAACGCCCCGCCGCCGGTCGAGATGTAGGAGATGCCCTCCTCGACGCCGTACTTCTCGATGGCTGCGAGCGTGTCGCCGCCGCCGGCGAGCGAGAACGCCTTGCTGCGCGCGATCGCCTGGGCGATCGCACGCGTGCCCTCGCCGAACTGCGCGAACTCGAACACTCCCACCGGCCCGTTCCAGATGGTGGTGCCGGCCGACTGCAGCAGTGCGGCGCAGCGATCGGCGGTGTCGGGCCCGATGTCGAGGATCATCTCGTCGTGGCGCACCTCGCTCACCGCACGCACGTCGGCATGGGCCGTGGCGGCGAATTCGCGGCCGACCACCACGTCGCTCGGCAAGGGGATCGCGGCACCGCGCGCACGCGCCTTATCCATCAGCCGGCGCGCGACGTCGAGCATCTCCGTCTCGCACAGCGACTTGCCGACGTCGACGCCGGTCGCCGCGAGAAAAGTGTTGGCAATGCCGCCACCCACGATCAGCTGATCCACCCTCTCCAGCAGTGACTCGAGCACCATCAGCTTGGTCGACACCTTGGAGCCGCCGACGACCGCCACCAGCGGCCGTGCGGGCTTCTCGAGCGCGCGCTCGAGCGCCTCGAGCTCGCCCACCAGCAGCGGGCCGGCGCAGGCGACCGCAGCGTAGCGCGCCACCCCGTGAGTGCTGGCCTCGGCGCGGTGCGCGGTGCCGAAGGCATCCATGACGAACACCTCGCATAACGCCGCCATGCGCCGCGCGAGCTGCTCGTCGTCCTGTTTCTCGCCCTTGAGGAAGCGCACGTTCTCGCACAACACCGCGCTGCCGGGCGGGCAGTCGACGCCGTCGAGCCACTGCTTGCGCAGCGGCACGGGCTTGCCGAGCAGCTCCGAGAGGCGCACCGCCACCGGCGCGAGTGTCAGCGAGGGGTCGTCCTGCCCCTCCTTCGGCCGGCCGAGATGCGACATGACGAACACCCGCGCGTGCTGATCGAGCGCGTAGCGGATGGTGGCGAGTGCGGCGCGGATGCGCGCATCGCTCGTGACCACGCCATCCTGAACCGGCACATTCAGGTCTTCCCTGATCAGGACCCGCCGGTTGCGCAGGTCCGTGTCGGTCATTCGCAATACCCTCATGCGGCCTGCGACCACGCCAGTGTGGTGTCGATCATGCGGTTGGAAAATCCCCACTCGTTGTCGTACCAGGCACACACCTTGACCAGCGTGCCGTCGATCACCTTGGTGAGCGTTGCATCGAACACCGAGGAGTGCGCATCGTGGTTGAAGTCGACCGAAACCAGCGGGGCATCGTTGTAGGCGAGGATCCCCTTGAGCGCGCCGGCGGCGGCCTGCTGCAGCGTCTTGTTGACTTCCTCGACCGTGGTGGCGCGCTTGGCGCTGAAGGTGAGATCCACCAGCGAGACGTTGATGGTCGGCACCCGCACCGAGAAGCCGTCGAGCTTGCCCTTGAGCTCCGGCAGTACCAGCCCCACGGCCGCGGCCGCGCCGGTCTTGGTCGGGATCTGCGACATGGTGGCGGAACGGGCACGCCGCAGATCGGGGTGGTAGACGTCGGTCAGCACCTGATCGTTGGTGTAGGCGTGGATGGTCGTCATGATGCCGGCCGCGATACCGACCGTGTCGTGCATGACCTTGGCTACCGGGGCGAGGCAGTTGGTGGTACACGAGGCGTTGGAGATCACGGTGTAGGCGCTCTTCAGCACGTGGTGATTCACGCCGTAGACGATGGTCGCGTCCACGTCCTCGCCGCCCGGTGCGGAAATCACCACTTTCTTCGCCCCGCCCTTGAGGTGCGCGCCGGCCTTGGCCTTGCTGGTAAAGAGCCCGGTGCACTCGAGTACATAATCGACGCCGACATCGCCCCAGGGAAGCTTCGCCGGGTCGCGCTCGGCGAACACGCGGATGCGATCGCCGTTGACCACCATCGAATCGCCGTCGACAGCGACTTCGCCGTGGAAGCGGCCGTGCACGGTGTCGTAACGCGTCAGGTGAGCATTGGCCTTCGGGTCGCACAGGTCGTTGAGCGCGACGATCTTCACCTGCCCGGTGCGCTTGCTCTCGTAGAGCGCGCGCAGCACGTTGCGTCCGATGCGCCCATAACCGTTGATGCCCACCTTGATTGCCATCGCACTCAATCCTCCAGCAGTTTGCGGATCTGCTGCCCGATATTATCGGCTGTGAAACCGAAATGGGCGAACACCTCGGCGCCTTTGCCCGAGGCGCCGAACACATCGATGCCCAATACCCGCCCACCCGTGCCAACATAGCGCCACCAGCACTGCGTCGCGCCCGCCTCCACGGCCAGCCGCCGCGTCAGCGCACGCGGCAGGACGCTGTCGCGATAGGCCGCGTCCTGGGCGTCGAACGTCTCGGTCGAGGGCATCGACACCAGGCGCACGCGCCGTCCGGCGGCGTTCATGGTATTCACGGCCTGAGCGGCGATGCCGACCTCCGAACCGGCCGCTATTGCCAACGCCTCCGGCGTGCCCTTGCAGTCGATCAGCACATAGCCGCCGCGGCGGATATTGGCCAGCTGCTCGGCGGTGCGCGTCTGTTGTGGCACCGCCTGGCGGGTGAGCACCAGCGCCGTGGGTCCGTGACGCTCGATGGCGAGCGCCCAGGCCACCGCAGTCTCGGCGGCATCGCAGGGACGCCACAGGTTCATGTGCGGCATGGCGCGCAGGCTGCTCAACTGCTCGATCGGCTGATGGGTGGGCCCATCCTCGCCGAGCCCGATGGAATCGTGCGAGTACACCAGGATGACGCGCACATTCATCAGGCAGGCGAGGCGCACGGCGTTGCGGGCGTAGTCCGAGAACGTCAGGAACGTGCCGCCGTAGGGGATATAGCCACCGTGCAGCGCAATGCCGTTCATCATCGCCGTCATGCCGAACTCGCGCACGCCGTAGTGCAGGTAGTCGCCCACTTCCTTGTCCGGGGTGACGGTAACGGCGCCCTTGAACAGCGTGCTGTTGGAGGTGGTGAGATCGGCGGAGCCGCCGAAGATCTCCGGCAGCGCCGGTCCCATGATGTTGAGTGCCGCCAGGGAGGAGGCGCGCGTCGCCTGCGGCGCGCTCTGCTTGAGTAGCTCCTGCAGCGTCCTGGCCGCGATGTCCCGCCAGTCAGCGGGCAGCTCGCCGCGCATGCGCCGCTGGAACTCGCGCGCAGCATCGGGGAACGCCGCTGCGTAGCGCGCCAGCAGGTCGCGCCAGGCGCCCTCGAGCTTCGCGCCCTGCTGGCGGTGATCCCAGGCGGCGCGGATCTCGTCCGGTACGACGAACGGTGGGTACGGCCAGTTGAGAAACTTGCGCGCCTTGGCCACCTCCTCCACGCCCAGCGGATCACTGTGCGCCTCCTTGGTGCCCTGCCTGTCGGGAGCGCCGTAGCCGATGATGGTCTTGCAGCAGATGAGCGACGGCCGCTGCTTTTCCGCGCGTGCCGCCGTGATGGCGCGGGCCACCGCCTCGCCATCGAGGCCATCGACATCGGGCACAACGTGCCAGCCGTAGCCGGCAAAGCGCTGCGGCGTGTCGTCCCGGAACCAGCCGGCCACCTTGCCGTCGATGGAAATGCCGTTGTCGTCGTAGAACACGATCAGCTTGCCCAGGCCCAGCGTGCCGGCGAACGAGCACGCCTCGTGGGACACACCTTCCATCAGGCAGCCGTCGCCGCAGAAACAGTAGGTGTAGTGATCGACGACGTTGAAGCCGGGACGGTTGAACTCCTCGGCGAGCAGCCGCTCGGCGAGCGCCATGCCGACCGCATTGGGGATGCCCTGACCGAGCGGCCCGGTGGTCGTCTCGATGCCAAGCGGCAGGTCACGCTCGGGATGACCCGGGGTCTTGCTGCCGAGCTGGCGGAAACTCTGGATGTCCGCGATGGTGAGCGGATAGCCGGTGAGATACAACACCGAGTACAGCAGCATGCAGCCGTGGCCGTTCGACAGCACGAAGCGGTCGCGGTCCTCCCATGCCGGGTTGCCCGGGTTGTAGCGCAGGAAGTCGCTCCACAGCACCTGGGCAATATCGGCCATGCCCATCGGCATGCCCCCGTGTCCGGAGTTCGCGCGCTGCACGGCGTCCATGGACAGTGCGCGGATGGCGTTGGCAAGTTCGCGGCGTGTGCTCATGCGGCTCTTCTGGGCGGCTCGTCGCCGCGGCGGTGGATCTCTAAGGTGGCCAGCGCCGCGCTCGCGGTCAGGCACGGCGCAAGGCTCCGGGGGCGCGCATTCTCCACCAGTCGCGCCCGATGCTCAATCACGGCCGCCGGACGATGGGCCCGATCGGTGCAGCCCAGGCATGCGCCGGCCGTGCGCGGGCCAGGGGTGCGGCGCGGCGCTGGTGTAGCCGCGAGGCGACTTAAAGTTCCCCGCGCCTCGAGGCGGTACGCGGGCCTGCTTCACATTAATGGCAGCCCGAAGCGGTACCGCGTCATGTCGAGTGCCGCTGACGCCTCGTTTCGCTGGACTTGGTTCACTGCAGCGTCCCGCTGGCCTCTGCTACCCTTTTGCCGATGAGTGCATTTCGCCTGGTTCATTTCACCGACCCGCATCTGTACAGCGGCGAGAACGAAACGCTGCGCGGCGTCGCCACGCTGCCGGCGCTGGCCGCTGCGCTCGCCCAGGCGCGCGCGCGCGACTGGCCGCCGGATGCGCTGCTCGTGACCGGTGATCTGGTGCAGGATGATCCGGGCGGCTACCCGCACTTCCGGCGCCTGTTCGGCTCGCTCGGGCTGCCGGTGCTGTGCCTGCCGGGTAATCACGATGAGCCGCAGGCCATGCGCCGCGAGCTCGCCGGCGAGCCCTTCGTTCTGGGTGGTTTCGTCGACTTCGGGCGCTGGCGCATCGTGCTGCTCGACAGCTGCATCCCGGGATCGGCCAGCGGCGCGCTGGGCGCGGCTGCCCTCGCAGGTCTCGACGAAGCGCTCGCCAGCGCCGGTAAGCGCCACTGCATGGTATGCCTGCACCACCATCCGGTGCCGATGGGCAGCCGCTGGCTCGATCGGGTCGGAGTGGCTAACGCCGCCGAGTTCCTGCATGCCATCGACGCGCATCGCAATGTCCGTGCGATAGTGTGGGGCCATGTGCACCAGAACTACGATGCCCTGCGCAAGGGCGTGCGGCTGCTGGCCACGCCCTCGACCTGCGCGCAGTTCCTGCCCAATGCGGATAACTTCGCGGTGGACCACCGCCCGCCGGCCTATCGCACCTTCGAGCTGCGCGCCGACGGCTCGCTGCTGACGGAGGTCGTGTGGGTCGAACAGCATTGCGGTGGCTCCTCGCGCTCGGCCTGCTCGGCGGCCTGAGCGCGCCCGTCCTGAGCGCACGGGCCGCGAGCCCGGTGTGGGCGATCCGCGGCGCACACAACACCGTATACCTCGCCGGCTCCATCCACCTGCTGCCGGCGAAGGACGCGGCGCTGCCGCCCGCCTTCGACCGCGCGTATGCCGACTCCGCGAAACTCGTGATGGAGCTCGATCTCGGTAAAATCGATCCGCTCGCCGTGGGCGGCTGGATGCTCGAGCACGGCGCACTGCCGCCGGGTACGACCCTGCGGGCGGTGCTCGGTGAGGAGCGCTACACGCGCGTGATTGCGGCGGCCGCCGAGCTCGGCCTCAGTGCCGAAATCCTCGACGCTCAGGCGCCGTGGGTGGTCGGACTCGAGCTCGCCGATCTCGAGTACGTGCGCCTGGGACTGGATCCTCAGCAGGGCGTGGAGGAACAGCTGGTGCAGCGTGCACAGACCGACGGCAAACCGACGGCGGGCCTGGAAACCCTGGACCAGGAGCTCGGCGGCCTCGAGGCGCTGCCGCGCCAGGAGCAGCTGCGCCTGATCGACCAGACGATCGCCGAATTGAAGGATTCGCCCGCGGAGCTGCAGGAAGTGCTGAGCGCCTGGCGCAACGGCGATGCCGCCAAGCTCGCGGCGCTGCTGTCGCGCGAGTACCGCTCGTTCCCGGCGCTGTACCGCCCGCTGGTGACGGCGCGCAATGAGCGCTGGGTGCCGCAGATCGAGCAGCTGCTGCGCGGTCAGGACAACTGCCTGGTCGTTGTGGGCTCGCTGCACCTGGTGGGCGAGGGGGGACTGCTCGAGCTGCTGCGCAAGGACGGCTTCGCGGCGACGCAGCTGAACTGACAGGCGTCAGTGCGCCCCGTGCAGCGCGTCTTGCGTAGAAGCGCCACAGCGGCACGCTGAGCAGCACGGTCCACCCGAGCACCAGCCAGCCCACGAAGCCGTCGAAGCGGCTGAGCAGAAAGCCGAGCGACACGCCGGAGAGCGCGCGCGTCAGTTCGTGCGCCACCAGCATCACCCACACCCAGCCGGCATGCAGCCCGATGCAGGCGGCGATGTTGCCGGTCGCCGCGCGCACCAGCCCGAGCACCACTCCCACGGCGAGCAGCGCGAGGAAGGCATCCGCGATGTCCGCCGGGTGCGCGAACGAGTGTAGTGTGGCGGCGAGCAGCGCGAGCCCGCTGTAGGGGGTGACCTGCTGCGGCGCGATGTGGACCTTGGCGAAGAAGTGCGTCGCCGCGTACAGCAGCGCGGTGAGCACCACCGCCGCGCGCGCGCCCGACTCGCGCTCGATGGCACTGTGCATCGCCCCGCGCAGGAACGTCTCTTCGATGAACGCCACGGCCAGTGCGCTGAGTGCGCTCGCCAGGACAAGCCTCGCCAGCGCCGCCGCCCCGACGAGCGCGGCGGCCGTCCAGTCGAGCAGACCGAGTGCGCACATGACGGCCACGATCGCCGCCATGCTCGCCACCCCGAGCGCGAGGCCAAGGGCCATTTCGCGCACGAACGCGCGCCGCGGCAAGCCGTAGCCGAGGCTCGCGCGGTCCGCAAGCCCCAGGTGCCGTGCGACCAGCACGAAGCCGACCGCCAGCGCGAGCATCCCGATGCGCTCGCCGATGCGATGAAACGGAAAGCTGAAGTGCGGATGCAGCAGCAGCCAGGCCGGGTAGGTGAACGCCGCGACGGCGGCCAGTGCTACCACCATCAGGCCAAGAAACCAGGCGAATGCGCGCATCGGGGAGTCAGGCTCGCTTGCCAGGCCGGCCCCGGCCCGCATAGCTTATGGCGGTTGCACAGCCATGAGTAAGTGTCATGCCGGCGTCCCCCGTGCACCCGATCGTGATCTGGTTCGGCCGGGTCGGCGACATGATCCTGCTGTCGGTGCTGCTTGACGTTCTGCAGCGCCGCTACGGCGGTCGCTGTCACGTCATCGGCGCGGGCTCCTGGCCGGCGCAGATCTACGCGACGCACCCCGCGGTGGGGCGTGTGACCTGCCTGCACCGCTACACCGCGTTTCTCTTCGATCCGGCCTGGTGGCGCGCGCTGCGGGCGCTGCGCGCGAGCCGCGCCGATCCGGTCTACGTCTGCGAGTACGATCCACGCAAGCTCGCGCGCATCCGCCGGCTGCTGAGCGTCAGTGGCACCGATCCGACGCGCTGCCTCTTCATCACCGACGGGGCGAGCTCAGACACGGCGCACCGGGGCGACACCGCGGCTGACTCAGATACGGCGTCACCCCCAACGTCCAAAATTTCGCCGGCGCACCGGGGCGACGCCGCGGCGGCCCTGGACACGGCATCACCCCCAACTTCCAAAATTCCCCCGACGCATTGGGTGGACCGCCTGATGAGCTTCGGGCGGCTTACGCCCGCGGCGTTCAACGCCGCCGACTACCCCTGGCCGTCACCCCCGCCGCGCGGCGCCCCCTATCTGGAAGTGACCGCAGCGGCGCGCACAGAGTGCGACGCGTGGCTCGACGCGCGCCTCTGCGGGCCACCCGCGGCAGCCGAGCACTCCGTAGAAACGCGATCGCACGGGCTCGACGCGCGCCTCTGCGGGCCACCCGCGGCAGCCGAGCACTCCGTAGAAACGCGATCGCACGGGCTCGATGCGCGCCTCTGCGGGCCACCCGCGGCAGCCGAGCACTCCGTAGAAACGCGATCGCACGGGCTCGATGCGCGCGGCTGGAGCGCGCGCCCGCTGGTGCTGGTGCAGCCCGGCAATCGCCGCACCATGCGCGGCAAACGCCTGCGCCTCTCGCTCGAGGACGACAAGGCGTGGCCGCTCGAGCGCTGGGCGGCGCTGCTGCAACAGATCCACGCGCGCCTGCCGCAGGCGCTGATCGTGCTCTGCGGCGCGCCGCGCGAGTCGCTGCTGCTGTCGTGGATCTCGGCAGCGGCGCAACTGCCGGCCGTGGCGACGGTGGCCTGGCCGCTGCCACGCCTGTTCGCGCTGTGCGTGCGGGCACACAGCATGATCTCTGTCGACACCGGGCCCGCGCACGCGGCAGCGGCGCTCTCGCTGCCGCTGGTGGTGCTGTTCGGAGGACATGCGCAGGCGCAGTGGCTGCCGCGCAGTCCCTCCGGTTCCGCCGTTCTCGGGCTGGGCGGGCCGCCGCACTCGAACCGCCTCGATCAGATCGCGGTGCAGACGGTGTTTGCCGCGTGGTGCTCCCTGCCCGCGCGGGTGGCAGCGCCCGGCGTGAGTGCCACGGCGCAGCCGCAGGGTGCGCTCAAGCCGACAGCAGCGAACGCCACTGTGCGCTGACCGCGCTCAGGCGAAAGCGCGGATCGGGTGCAGCGTGCGGCCGCGCGCCCGCGCGCCAGGCGCCGATGCGCTCGCAATACGCATCGAACAGCCCGGCGGCCGCCGCGAGCCGCGCCGGCGCACGCCGCCAGGCTGAGGGCAGGCAGCCGGCGGCCGCCTCGTAGAGGCGGCAGCCGGCGCTGACCGGCAATACCTGCTGCGGGTCCGCGAGGATTTCGAGCGCTGCACCGCAGTCGTGCGTGAGCACCGGCGTGCCGAGCGCATGCGATTCGGCAAACACCAGCCCGAAGGTCTCCGGGATGAGGAAGTTGGGAGAGAACGTGCACAGGGCACCGCGCGCCTCGGCGTGCACACGCACCTGCGGCTGGGCCCCGAGGAACTCGACCCCGGCGCGCCGCGCAGCGCGGTGCGCCTTGTAACCCGGATTGCCGACGATCAGGCGCAGATCGGGCATCCGCCGCCGAAGTGCGCTGAAGGCATCGAGTGTGAAATCGAGCCCCTTGTTGGGCGAGGAGAAAAACACCAGCTTGCGCGCATCCACCGGCGTAGCGTCGGGGATCAGCGCATCATCGACGGGGTTGTAAATGGTGAGCGCGCGCACCCGTCCCGAGAGACCCAGGCCGCGCAGCGTCGCCTCGACCCCGGCGCGCTGCCAATCCGACACGCACACCGCCGTCACCGCCATCTCGCCGAGCAGTGCCGCCGCGGCAGCCAGCGTGCGGGCGCGCTTCGAGCGCGGCTGAATACGGTCGTGCAGCCACAGGTACACGTGCGCTGCCGGATACTGCGCACGCAGCAGCGCCAGCACGCACGGGTCGCGGTTGACGATGACGCTGGCGATGCCGGGCAGGGGCTGCGGCCGGCGGTAGCGCCCGAAGTCCTCGGTGCGGTTGTGCTGGATGACCCACGCGCCGAGCGCATCGGCAACGCGCGTGAGGGTCGCCTCGCTCCCCCCCATGGCGCGCTCGTGCAGGGTGCGCGTGTCATAAGGCTCACCGCACACCGGGTCGTAGAACAGCACCGAGCTCATCTGTCGGGGTATTCTAAAGGCTGCGCGGGCGAGGGCGAGGGCGTGCGTGGCGGGTGTCAGCGGCTTATCGGCGTGCATCATCACGTTCAACGAAGCTGACCGCATCGTAGAGTGCCTGCGCTCGGTTGACTTCTGCGACGAGATCGTCGTCGTCGACGCACACTCAGGCGATGCGACGCGCGAGCTCGCAGCCGGCCTCGGCGCGCGCGTCATCGAGCGCGACTGGCCGGGCTACCGCTCGCAGAAGCAGTTTGCCGTCGAGGCGGCGCGCCACGAGTGGGTGTTGTGCCTGGATGCCGACGAGCGCGTCAGCGCGCAGCTGCGCGGGGAGCTCATAGCGCTGCGGGCACAGGGCTTCGCCGCTGCCGCCGGCTGGTCGGTGCCGCGCATTACCGACTACTTCGGTCGCTTCCTGCGCCACGGCAACGCCTATCCCGACCGCCTGGTGCGGCTGTTTGACCGGCGGCGCGGCGGCTGGAGCGGCTACGAGATCCACGAGAATACCCGCGTCAGCGGCCGCATCGGCAAGCTCCACGGCCACCTCGAGCATTACGCCTACCGCAGTCTCGCCGAGCATCAGAACCGCATGCAGCGCTACGCGGATCTCATGGCGCAGGCGCTGTACGACGCGGGCAGGCGCTGCGGGCTGACGCCGGTGATCGTCAACCCCCAGTGGCGCTTCGTGCGCGGCTATCTGCTGCGGCTGGGATTTCTGGACGGCTGGCGCGGACTGGTGTTTGCGCTGATCGAATCGGGCTACGTGCGGCGCAAGTACCTAGGCCTTTACATGCGCACCCGGGGGCTGCCGGGCTGACCACTTAGCCACCTGCTCAAGGCGCGCCAGCGGATCGGCGAGCTCGAGCAGGCTGAGTTTCTCGGCGGGCTCGAGCGGCAGGATCTCCGCCCAGCGGTTGCCGACCCAGCCGGCATCCTCGTAGTGCGCCTCGGCATGCGCATAGGCGCCGCCGAGCTTCGGCAGCACCTCGCGCAGCAGCTCGCCGAGGTGCGCCAGCTCAGCCGGCAGCGCACACGGCGCCGCCTCGGGCAGGTAGTCGACCTCTGCAAGATTCAAGCCGTCGGGCTGCTGCCAGCTGCGGCCGACGCGGAAGCGCCGCTCGCCCACGCATACCACCCCGAGCAGCCCGTCCGGGAGCGTGTCGAAATCCACCAGCCGCGCGCTCGTACCGATATCGGCGACCGTGGCGACGGCGCCCGCTTCCGCGCCCTCGAGGATCAGCACCACGCCGAACGTGCCCTGCTCCTTCAGGCAGCGTCGCACCATGTCGAGATAGCGCGTCTCGAAGATACGCAGGCTGAGCGGACCACCCGGAAACAACACCGTGTGCAGCGGGAACAGCGGCAGGCTGGCTGCGGTCATGCGCGCGGCGCACTACGGCGCAGCTCGTCGAGCAGCTTCTCGTGCAGCCCGCCAAAGCCGCCGTTACTCATGATGAGCACCTGGTCGCCAGGCCGGGCAGCCTGGGCGAGCTCGCGGGCGAGTGCAGCGACATCGGCGCTCGCATGGCCGCGGCCGGCGAGCGCCCCGAGCACGGTGCCAGTGTCCCAGCCGAGGTCCGCGGGCGTATACAGCCACACCTCGTCGGCACCGGCGAGCGCCCCCGGCAGGGTGTGCCGGTGCACGCCCATGCGCATGGTGTGCGAGCGCGGTTCGAGCACGGCGAGGATGCGCGCGCGGCCGGCGCGCCGGCGCAATGCGTCGATCGTATTCGCGATGGCCGTCGGATGATGCGCGAAGTCATCGTAGACCCGCACGCCGTTGACCTCGCCGCGCAGCTGCATGCGGCGCGCGACGCCCTGAAAGCCCTCGAGTGCCGCGAGCGCCTCGGGCACCTCCACCCCCGCATGGCGCGCGGCGGCGATAGCCGCGAGCGCGTTCTCCACGTTATGCGCCCCGAGGAGCGACCAGTGCACGCTGCCGCGCGGGCGGCCGCCCTCGAGCACGTCGAAGCGCGAGAAGTCTTCCGTCCCGGGCGCCGTGCGCGCGCTCCACAGTGCCCGGCTGCGCGCGCTACGTGCAAACCCCTCGAGCGGCGTCCAGCAGCCCATCGCCAGCGTCTGCTGCAAGCGCGCATCGGCGGCATTCCAGATGATGCGGCCGCTGCCGGGCACGATGCGCACCAGGTGATGGAACTGGCGCTGGATGGCAGCCACGTCGGGGTAGATGTCGGCGTGATCGTATTCGAGGTTGTTGAGGATCACGGTGCGCGGGCGGTAGTGCACGAACTTCGCGCGCTTGTCGAAGAACGCGGTGTCGTATTCGTCGGCCTCGATGACGAAGAACGGCTCGCGCCCCGGGCGGGCGCTCGAGCCGAAGTTCGCCGGCACGCCGCCGATGAGAAAGCCGGGCTGGCGCCCGGCGTGCTCGAGGATCCACGCCAGGAGCGAGGCGGTCGTGGTCTTGCCGTGCGTGCCCGCGACCGCGAGCACCCAGCGGTCCTTGAGCAGCGTGCGCGCCAGCCACTCCGGCCCCGACATGTAGGGCAGGCGGCTCTCGAGCAGCGCTTCGATCACCGGCTGGCCGCGCGTCATCACGTTGCCGACCACCACCACGTCCGGCGCCGGCACGAGCTGCGCGGCCTCGAAGCCTTCGGTGAGCGCAATGCCGAGTGACTCGAGCTGCGTGCTCATCGGCGGGTAGACGTTGCGATCCGAGCCGGTGACGGTGAAGCCCGCGGCCCGCGCAAGAGCGGCGAGCCCGCCCATGAACGTGCCGCAGATGCCGAGGATGTGGACGTGCATCGCAGCTGACTTCTAAGCTTTCACCGGCGGAAACAGCGCGAACATCAGCAGCCACGCGGCGAGCATCTGCAGGATCACCAGCGCCACGCTCGCCGAGCCCGGCCATTCGAGCGCCGCCTTCACGACGTAGCTGTTGGCGGCGATCAGCCACGCAAGCAGCAGCAGCCCCACGCAGGTGACCGGCAGCTGCCAGGTCGCATCCTCGCCTACCCGCCGCAACAGCCAGGTGGAGGCGATCAGCAGCGGCGACAACACCGCCTGGAAGCCGAACACGGCGGTGACCGTCTGCAGCATGCGCTCGGGTCGTCCGAGGAGCCTGAGCAGGGCGACGTACCAGACGAGCGTGAACAGCGTATCGACCAGCAGCGGCCCCTGCCAGTGATCATCCGGCGGCAGTGCGATGCTCATCAGGAAGTTCACGCACAGATAGCTGACCACCGCGACCACCAGCAGCAGCACCGAGGCCGGCAGGTCCTGCGGTCCCCGCTGCAGCAAGGCGATCTGGGTGAACAGCCGGATGATCTCACGCATAATGAGCCCGCCCGATTGTACAGATCATCCTCACACCCCGTTTGCAGCCGGTAATCACTACCGCGAGCGCGGTTGCCGGGCTCGCCGCACGGCTCATCAGGCAGCCGCGCGTCGGCCTCGACACCGAGTTCCTGCGCGAGCGCACCTATCATGCCCAGCTGTGCCTGCTGCAGCTGTCGGCGCCGGATGAGGCGGTGTGCGTCGATCCGCTGTCCCTGGCGGACCTCTCGCCGCTCGCAGCGCTGCTCGCCGCTCCCGGCATCACCAAGGTGATGCACGCCTCGCGCCAGGACCTGGAGGTGCTGCTGCCGGTGGCAGGCCTGACACGGCCGGTGTTCGACACCCAGATCGCGGCGAGCCTCACCGGGCTGCCCGCGCAGGTCGGCTACGCGGAGCTCGTGCGCCGCGTGCTCGGGCAGCAGCTCGCCAAGTCGCACACGCGCACCGACTGGTCGCGCCGCCCGCTCTCGCAGGAGCAGATCGAGTACGCCCTCGACGATGTGCGCTATCTGCTGCCGCTCGCCACCGCGTTGCAGGAGCAGCTCGCGCGCCTCGGCCGCCTCGACTGGCTCAGCGAGGAGCTGGCAGCGCTGGCTGACGCGGGCGCGCTCAGCACCGCGCCCGACGATGCGTGGCTGCGCGTAAAGGGGCTGCGCGACCTGGATCCGGCGCGCGAGCGCCTGGCGCGCGCGCTCGCGGCCTGGCGCGAGCGCACCGCGCTTGCGCACGACCGTCCGCGCGGCTGGATCCTCAGCGACGCGGTGCTGCGCGAGATCGTCCTGCAGGTGCCGCGCACGCCCGAGGCGCTGGCGCAGGTTGCAGAGATGCCCCCGGGGCTGGTGCAGCGCCGCGGCGAGGAGCTGCTCGGCTGCGTGCGAGCTGCGCAGGTCCCTCACCCGGCGCCGCCTCTGGCCGGCCGGCCGCGACCGGACCCGGCGAAAGCGGCGCTCGTGAAAACTCTCGGCGGCACGGTTCAGGCGGTCGCCCGGGAGCTGAACCTCGTTCCCGAGGTGCTCGCCACACGGCGCGACCTGGAGCAGCTCGCCGCAGGCAGGCGCGACGGCGCACTGCTGCAGGGCTGGCGCTTGCGAGTGTTGGGCGAGCGGCTGCTCGCGACGCTCGAGGGCTGAAGCCGCACCTCAGCGGCGCTTGCCGGAACGTGCGCGGCGTCGCCGGGTGGGGCCTGCGAGGCGCAGCGTCTTGTGTGCCCCGCGGCGCGGCGCGCTCGCGCGGCTGCGGGAGCTGGCCGACGCGGCAGGCTTGGTGCGAGCGCGTGCCGGCTTCGGCCGTGTCGGCTTGCGGCGCGCGCTGCTGCTGCCTGCCCTGCGGCGCGCCCTGGCCCGCGTCGCGGGCGCCGCACGGCTGCTGCGCGCACCGAGCGCCTGCGTCAGGCGCCGCGTCACCTCGTCGACATCACCCTCGGCGTTGATGACGCGCAGCAAACCACGCGCGCGGTAGAAATCGATCAGCGGGAGGGTCTTCTCGTCATAGACCCGCAGCCGCTCCGCCACCGTGGCCTCGTTGTCGTCGGGGCGCTGGATGAGGCGGTGCGCGGCGCCGCTCTTCGGACACCGCTCCTCGTGCGTGTCCGCGGGCCCGCGGGTCAGCACGTTGAACACCCGCCCGCAATCGGCGCACGTGCGTCTGCCGGCGATGCGCCGCACCAGCTCGCCGTAGTCGACTTCGAGCTGCACCACGGCGTCGAGGGGTTTGCCGAGGGAGGCAAGCAGGCGCTCGAGCGCGTGCGCCTGGGCGAGATTGCGCGGGAAGCCATCGAGAATGAAGCCCTTGCGTGCATCGGCCTCCCCGAGCCGCTCGCGGATCATCCCGAGCACCAGGGAGTCATCCACCAGCCGCCCGCTGTCCATGGCTTCCCTGGCCTGTCGTCCGAGCTCGCTGCCGCGGGCGACCGCAGCGCGCAGCAGGTCGCCGGTGGAGATCTGCGGTATTCGGGCCCGCTCGACCAGACGCTGAGCCTGCGTCCCCTTGCCCGAGCCGGGCGCGCCCAACAGAACGATGCGCATGGTTGTAGTGAAGCGCCCCCGCCGCCGGCAACAGAAAGGTTCGCCACGTTACCGGCCGCCCCCGGAGAGGTCAAACGCCGCTGCGCTCGCGCCGCCGCACACCCGCGGCTGCGGCGGTGCGGCGTCGCGCATGCTGCGGTGTGTGCGTTATTCTTCAGTCATGAAGAAAAATACCCTGCGAAATGCCTTCTACGCGCAGTCGGGCGGAGTCTCCGCGGTCATCAACGCTTCGGCCTGTGGCGTGATCGAGACCGCGCTGCGCTCCAGGCACATCGGTAAGGTGTACGCCGGCCGCCACGGCATCATCGGCGCGCTCACCGAGGACCTGATCGACGTCGGCCGCGAGAGCGCTGCGACCATCCGCGCGCTCAGGCACACGCCGGCCGGCGCATTCGGCTCGGCGCGCTTCAAGCTCAAGAGCCTCGAGCAGAATCGCACCGAGTATGAGCGCCTGATCGAGGTATTCCGCGCACACAACATCGGCTACTTCTTCTACAACGGCGGCAACGATTCGATGGATACCGCACTCAAGGTGTCGCAGCTCGGCGCATCGCTTGGCTACCCCATCACCTGCGTGGGCGTGCCGAAGACGGTGGACAACGACCTGCCGCACACCGACTGCTGCCCGGGCTTCGGCTCGGTCGCGAAATACGTCGCGGTCTCCACGCGCGAGGCGGCACTCGACGTCGCCTCGATGGCGCGCACCTCCACGCGCGTGTTCGTGCTGGAAGTCATGGGTCGGCACGCGGGCTGGATCGCCGCGGCAGGCGGGCTCGCCGGCCGGGGCCCGAAGGAGCCACCACACCTCATCCTGTTCCCGGAGGTGCCCTTCGAGCAGCGGCAGTTCCTCGAGCGCGTGCGCGCCTGCGTCAGCGACTACGGTTACTGCGTCATCGTGGTCTCCGAGGGTGCCGCCTATGCGGACGGAAAATTTCTCGCCGATGCCGGCACGCGTGACGCCTTCGGTCACACCCAGCTCGGGGGGGTGGCGCCGGTGGTCGCCAACATGGTGCGCGAGGCGCATGGCTACAAGTACCACTGGGCGGTCGCAGACTACCTGCAGCGCTCGGCGCGCCACATCGCCTCGCGGGTCGACGTGGAGCAGGCCTATGCGGTCGGCAAGGTGGCGGTGGAGCTTGCGGTAAAGGGGGTGAATGCGGTGATGCCGACCATCGTGCGCAAGTCAACTCGCCCCTACCGCTGGAGCATCGGCCACGTGCCGCTCGCCGAGGTTGCCAACAAGGAGAAGAAGCTGCCGCGCGAGTACATCCGCGAGGACGGCTTTGGCATCACATCGGCCTGCCGTCGCTACCTCGAGCCGCTGATCGGCGGGGAGGCCTACCCGCCCTACCGCGACGGCCTGCCCGATTACGTACGCATCCGGGGCGTATCGGTGCGCCGCAAGCTGAGCGGCGACTTCAAGGTGTGAACGCCCTTGCTGCGGCGCGGCCGCGCACGGCGGCCCGGCGCCGAAGGCTGTACTCCGCCGTGTTATAGTGCGCGGCCTTTTTTGGGGGAGGTTCCGCCGATGAACGCCACCGGGTGGCTGTGGGCCGCGATCGCGGCCGGCGTGCTCGCCGTGCTCTACGGCGTGTTCTCGATGATGACGATTCTGCGCCTGCCCGCCGGCAGCGCACGCATGCAGGAGATCGCCGCGGCGGTGCAGGCCGGCGCCAAGGCCTATCTCAACCGCCAGTACAGCACCATCCTCATCGTCGGCGTCGTACTGTTTGCGATCATCGGCTTCTCGCGGCTCGGCTGGCCCACCGCCGGCGGTTTCGCCATCGGCGCGCTGCTGTCGGGACTTACCGGCTACATCGGCATGAACATCTCGGTGCGTGCCAACGTGCGCACCGCGCAGGCGGCGACCAGCGGCCTGAATGCGGCACTGCGCGTCGCCTTCCGCGGCGGGGCGATCACCGGCATGCTGGTGGTCGGCCTGGGCCTGATCGGCGTCGCCGGTTACTACACGCTGCTGCGGCAGGTCGGCGCGATGAGCATCGAGGGCGCGCTGCATGCCCTCATCGGCCTGGCGTTTGGCGGCTCGCTGATCTCGATCTTCGCGCGCCTCGGCGGCGGCATCTTCACCAAGGGCGCGGACGTCGGTGCGGATCTGGTCGGCAAGGTCGAGGCGGGGATTCCCGAGGACGATCCGCGCAACCCCGCGGTGATCGCCGACAACGTCGGCGATAACGTCGGCGACTGCGCCGGCATGGCCGCCGACCTGTTCGAGACCTACGCCGTCACGCTCGTGGCCACCATGCTGCTCGGCGGGCTGCTGTTCGCCGGCGAGGGCCCGGACGCCGCGCTGGCGGCGGTCATCTACCCGCTCGCCCTCGGCGCCGCCTCCATCGTGGCCTCGATCATCGGCACGTTCTTCGTCTCCACGGGCGAGGGGGGCAAGATCATGAACGCCCTCTACAAGGGCGTCATCGTCTCCGGACTCGTGTCTGCGGTCGCCTTCTACTTCATCACCGGCCAGATCATGCCCGGCAATGTGTGGCCGCTGTTCGGCTGCGCGCTGATCGGGCTTGCCCTGACAGCGGCGATGATGATGATCACCGAGTACTACACCGCCACCGAGTACAGCCCGGTGCGCAAGATAGCGGCAGCCTCGCAGACCGGCCACGCCACCAACATCATCGCCGGCCTCGGCGTGTCGATGAAGGCCACGGCGCTGCCGGTGATCGCGGTGTGCCTGGCGATCTGGGGCGCCTTCACGCTCGCGGGCCTGTACGGCATCGCGATCGCCGCGACCGCGATGCTGTCGATGACGGGCATGATCGTCGCGCTCGATGCCTACGGTCCGATCACCGACAACGCCGGCGGCATCGCCGAGATGGCCGGCCTGCCGAAGGAAGTGCGCGCCATCACCGATCCTCTGGATGCCGTCGGCAACACCACCAAGGCGGTGACCAAGGGCTACGCGATCGGCTCCGCCGGCCTTGCGGCACTGGTGCTGTTCGCCGACTACACGCACAACCTCGAAGCGGCTGGCAAGCTCGCCAACTTCTCACTCTCCGACCCGGCGGTGATCATCGGGCTGTTCATCGGCGGGTTGGTGCCCTACCTGTTTGCCGCCATGGCCATGGAGGCCGTCGGCCGTGCGGCCGGCTCGGTGGTCAACGAAGTGCGCCGCCAGTTCCGCGAGATCAAGGGCATCATGGCGGGCACCGAGAAGCCCGACTACTCGCGCGCGGTCGACCTGCTCACGCGGGCCGCCATCCGCGAGATGATCGTGCCGTCGCTGCTGCCGATCCTGGTGCCGATCGTGCTGGTGCTCGCCATGAACTCGCTCATGGGTCCGGGCGCGGGAGTGCGGGCGCTCGGTGGCCTGCTGATCGGCACCATCGTCACCGGGCTGTTCGTCGCCATTTCGATGACGACCGGCGGCGGGGCGTGGGACAACGCCAAGAAGTATATTGAAGAGGGTAATTTCGGCGGCAAGGGCTCGGACGCCCACAAGGCGGCCGTCACCGGGGATACCGTCGGTGATCCCTACAAGGACACCGCAGGGCCGGCGATCAACCCGCTGATCAAGATCATCAACATCGTGGCGCTGCTGCTGGTGCCGCTGCTGTAGTTGGATTGGCCGAAATCGCAGCGAAGCGATTTCGGCGGACATCAGCTTGCTACGCCGCCAGCGCCAGCGGCTGCGGCCGTCCGATCGCAAAGCCCTGCAGATAGTCGACTCCCATGCGACGGGCGGCTTCCACCGCGGCGTTGTCCTCCACCTGCTCGGCGATCACCTTGAAGTTCAGCGTGCGCGCGAGCTTGATCATCGCCGTGACCATCGCCTGATTGACGTTGTCGCGCCCGAGGTTGCGCATGAAGGAGCCATCGATCTTCAGGTAATCGAGCGGCAGGTTCTTCAGATTCGAGAACGAGCCCACGCCCGAGCCGAAATCATCGAGCGCGAACTGGCAGCCCATGCCGTGCAGCACGCCAACGAAGCGGCGGGCGTGGTCGAGGTTGGCGATCACCGCAGTCTCGGCGATCTCGAAGCACACCTGCCCGGGCGTCACGCCGGTGCTGTCGAGGCACTCGACCACGAACTCCAGGAATTGCACGTCCGCGAGCGTCTGGCCGGAGATGTTGATGGCGACGCTGCGGCTCGCGGGCACCACAATCGCGCCGCGCCCGAGAGCTGCGAGTGTGGTCTGCACCACCCAGCGGTCCACCACCCCCATGAGACGGTAGCGCTCGGCGGCGCGCATGAAGTCAGCCGGCAGCAGATCGTGGCCGGTCTCGTCCTGCAGGCGCACCAGCACTTCCATCGCCGGACCGCCGTCCTCGCCGTGTGCCGGTACGATCACCTGCTGATAGAGAATCAGGCGGTTGTCGCGCAGCGCCGCCTGCAGGCGCTGCAGCCACTGGATCTCGCCGGTGTGGCGGGCGAGCGCTTCGTCGCGCGCCGAATATACCGCCACCCGGCCCGAGCCCTGCCGTTTTGCTACGTAGCAGGCGGTGTCGGCGGCGGCCAGCAGCTCCTCCAGCGAGCCGCTCTCGCGCGAGATCTCGACCAGCCCGACCGATACGCCGATGTTGTAGATCTTGTCTTTCCAGACGAAGCGGTGGTCGCCGACCGCGCGGCAGACGTCGTCGGCGATCTGGCGCGCCTTCTCCAGCGGACAGCCGACGAGCAGCGTGCCGAACTCATCGCCGCCGAGGCGGCCGACGGTGTCGCTGTCGCGCACCGCATCACGCAGCAGCCTCGCGACCTCGCGCAGCATGCTGTCCCCGGCGAGGTGCCCGCTGGTGTCGTTGACGAGCTTGAAGTGATCGAGGTCGAGATAGCACAGCACGTGCTGGCCGTCGCCGCGATGACCGCTCTCGATGGCCTCCTCCAGCCGCCGCTCGAACTCGCGCCGGTTGACGAGCCCGGTGAGCGCATCGTGCGTCGCCTGATACGACATCTGCCGTGCGAGCCCGCGCATCTCGGTCACGTCGTGCAGCATGACGACTGCGCCGAGCACCTCGCGGGTGCTGTTGCGGATCGGCGAGGCCGACAGCTCGATCGAGCGTTCGCTGCCGTTGGTGCGCGACAGCAGCAGCGCGCGGCGACTCAGATTCACGGCCGCACCGCTGGTGAGCGCCTGGTGTACCGGATCCGACAGCAGCCGCCGGTCGGTCTCATCGACCAGGGTGACGATGTCTTCCAGGAGCTTGCCGGCCGAGACGCCGGCCTCGGCGCCCGTCAGCTGCTCGGCGGTCGGATTCATGAAGGTGATGCGGCCGTCCTTGTCGGTGGCGATGATCGCCTCGGCGAGCGAGTTGAGAGCCAGCAGCTGCGGCTCGGCGCTGTTGTCGACGCTGACGCGCAGCGCCGGCTGCGTCTGCGTGGGAATGATCTCCACGCCGGTGATCAGCAGCGCGCTGCCCTTGTCGTAATCGACCGGCGTCGAGGCGATCTCGAGGCGGCTCACCTGCCCCTGCAGGCCGACCATGTCGATCTCGTAGCGCTCAGCCGCCGCCTCGCCCGCCAGCCGGCGGCGGATGTTCTCGCCGACCAGCTCGGAGTATTCCGGCGGCACGAGGTCCGCGAGGCGCCGCCCGATCAGCTCGATGCGATCGACACCGACCAAACTGGCAAACTGCCGGTTGGCGTACAGAATCACCTCGCGATGCACCAGCACGGCCTCGTGAATGCGATCGCCGAGCTCGGCGAAGAGTTTCGGCGATTGCGCCGCCTCGCGCTCGGCGCCCGGCGCCGCCCGAGTCAGCAGGTGGTTGACCGCGGTGACCAGGGCGGCCACTTCGGGCTTGTCGCTCGCGACCTCCAGCCGGTCCGGGAGTCGGCCGCCGATGGCGATACGCTGTAACTGCTGCGACAGGTCCCATAGACTGCGCAAGTCGCGCCGCTGCAACGCATACAGGACCAGGACCAGAGCGGCGATGAGCGCGAACAGGAGGCACAAGAGCCCGACAATCGACATCTGCGTTCTTCTCAAGCTCCGCTTGGGTACCCCCACTGCAGGGTCGGCAGGCGCTTCTGATTCGACTTGTCGCGCCTGGGATTACGGATCTGAGCAAGCATAGCGCAGGCAGCTCTTCGCCCCGTCGGTATTTCACCATATCTCGTCGCATGAACGCTTGGCAGAGCGCCGGAAAACCCTTAACTTCTCCGGCCTTTGACGCTGCGGCATTAAGTCCAATCGGAGCGCGCGATGCAGGCGGTGGATGTGCGCGAGCAGATGATCGAACAACAGGTGCGCGCCTGGGACGTGCTGGATGAGCGCGTGCTCGCGTGTCTGCGGCGGGTGCCGCGCGAGTTGTTCGTGCCCGAGGCGCTGCGCTATCGCGCCTACGCCGACGTCGAGGTGCCCCTGGCACGCGGACAGCATATGTTGCGTCCCAGCGTGGCGGGCCGGCTGCTGCAGGCGCTGCTGCCGCAGGGCAGTGAGCGGGTGCTGGAGATCGGCGCGGGGAGCGGCTTCATCACCGCCTGCCTGCGCGCCATGGCCACGCACGTGCGCTCGCTCGAGATATTTCCGGAGCTGGCGGAAGGCGCGCGCCGCAATCTCGCCGCGCTCGGCATGCGCGATGTCGAGGTCGTGGATGCGGACGGCCTGCAGGGCGACAGCGGCGCGCGTTACGACGCGATCGCCGTAACTGCCTCGCTGCCGCTTTACGATGCGCGTTTCGAGCAGATGTTGGCGCTCGGCGGGCGACTGTTCGTCGTGGTGGGTGAGGCGCCGGTGATGGACGCACGGCTGGTGCGGCGCACGGCCGAGGGCGCCTTCGCCACCCAGAGCCTGTTCGAGACGGTGATCGATCCGCTGGTGAACGCGGCGCGGCCGCCGCAATTCGCCTTCTGACCAGCACCTGAAGGGAATCACATGAATCGAGGCTCTACTCTGGCCCTGCTGCTGCTTGCGTTCTCGGCAGCCGCCCAGCCCAAGGATCTGGTTGGCGTGTTTGAGGACGCGGTGCATAACGACCCGGTGATCCGCCAGGCGGACGCCAACCGCCTCGCCGCGCGCGAGGCTCGCCCGCAGGCTTGGTCGGCGCTGCTGCCCCAGCTGAACGGCACGGCCGCGAGTCACGCGCGACCACAACTCCGGCGTTCAGGACAGATCACCGAAATCAGCACCCCGATCAACCCGCAGGGCGAGCCGGTGATCGTGCCCTTCCCGGCCGACGATCAATACCACCACCCAGCAATGGGCGCGTGAATCTGCGGCAGAACGTGTTCTCGTGGGCCAACTGGATGACGCTCAAAGCCGCCGGCAAGGAGGTCGCGCAGGCGGAGGCCACCTACCAGGCGGCCGAGCAGCAGCTGATCCTGCGTGTCGCGCAGGCCTACTTCAACGTGCTCGCGGCCGAGGACGGGCTGGAGGCCAACCAGGCCTCCCTCGATGCGATTTCGCATCAGCTCGATCAGGCCAACAAGCGCTTCGAGGTCGGCCTGATCGCCATCACCGACGTCGAGGACGCCAAGGCGGCACGCGACACCGCAGCGGCCGCCGTGATCGCCGCCAAGCGCACGCTCGCCACCTCCGAGGATCAGCTGCAGGAGATCACCGGGCAGAAGTACGACAGCCTCGCCAAGCCGGGTGACGAGCATGCCACTGAAGAACCCCGAGCCCGCCGACCAGAGCCGCTGGGTCGACATCTCGCTCGAGCAGAATCTGTCGCTCATCTCCAGCCGCCTGGCGGCGGAGATCGCCCGCGACAACGTGCGCGTCGCGATCGGCGGTCATCTGCCGACGCTCGACCTGGTCGCCGGGCGCTCCTACCAGCAGCAGAACGCGGACGAGATCCTCGACGGGTCTGCCCTTCTCCGACGTCGACAGCCATTTCAACGACCGGCAGATCGGGCTGCAAGCTCACGCGTGCCGCTGTTTTCAGCGGCGGCTAGACGCAATCGAAGGTGCGCCAGACCCAGTACCTGTGGATCGCGGCCAAGGAGGCGGTGGTGCAGAGCTCGCGTGCCACCGAGCGGCAGGCACGCGACGCCTACCTCGGCGTCATCGCCGGCATCGCGCGGGTGCAGGCGCTGCGGCAGGCGCTCGAGTCCAACCAGACGGCTCTGCGGGCGACGGAGGCCGGCTACGACGTCGGCACGCGCACCTCGGTCGACGTGCTCAATGCGCGCCGGCTGCTGGTGCAGGCGCAGACCGATTACTCGGGCAGCCGCTACGACTACCTCGTGAGCGTGCTGCAGCTGCGCCTTGCCGCGGGCAACCTCGACCGCGCGCAACTCATTGAAATCAACAACTGGCTGACCGTGAGCGCGCCGACATCCCCCGCGGTGCCCACACCGGAGACGCTCGCGCCGACCGTCCCGGGACCCGAGGGTGCGCCGCCCGCCGCCGCGCCGCCCGTCACACCTCCGGGAACACCACCGCCGAAGCCCTGAAGTCGCGCCGCGCGCCCGCCGGACTTGCGCTGCCTCCTGCTGCGCAGGCCGGCACAAAATCGCCGCAGGCGATTTTCCAATGGACTACAGCAGCGGCTCGATCAGCGCGAGGAGCTTCGTCAGCGCGCCGCGATTGGCCTCCACCGCGGCGCGCCCCTGCGCGCCCATGCGCGCACGCGCCTCGGGGTCGGCGAGCAACGCAGTGAGGCGCGCGCTGAGCTCGGCGGCGTCGTGGACCACTTCGGCTGCGTCGCGCGCGATCAGCAGACGCGCGATCTCCCCGCTGTTGAGGTTGTGCGGGCCGGTGAGAATCGGCACGCCGAGCGCTGCGGGCTCGAGCAGGTTGTGTCCGCCGACGGGCACCAGGCTCCCGCCGACGAAGGCGACGTCCGCCGCCGCATACCAGTCGAGCAGCTCGCCGAGCGAGTCGAGCAGCAGCACCTCGCACGCAGCGGCGGCTGCGGCGTCTGCGCTCTGCGAGCGGCGCAGGTAGCGCACGCCCGCCTGCGCGAGCTGCTGCGCGACTTCGGCAAAGCGCATCGGGTGGCGCGGCGCCAGCACCAGCAACGCCTGCGGCTGTCTCTGGCGCACGCGCCGGTGCGCCTCGAGCACCGCCTGCTCCTCGCCTTCGCCATGGGTGCTGCCTGCCACCCACAGCGCTCGGGTGCGTGCATACAGCTCCCGCAGCCGCGCGCCGCGCGCTGCGATGTCCGGCGGCAGCTCGAAATCAAACTTGAGGTTGCCGGTGACATGCGTGCTGGCGGGATCCGCCCCGAGGGAGCGGAAACGCTCGGCATCGGTGGCGCCCTGCGCCCCGACTGCCGTCGTCTGCGACAGGGTGTCCCGCAAGAGCCGGCCGAGGAGGCGATAGCGCCTGACCGAGCGCGCCGAGAGACGTGCGCTCGCCAGCACCAGCGGCACACGGCGTCGCGCGCACTCGCGATACAGGTTCGGCCACAGCTCGGTCTCGAAGACCACTGCCAGGCGCGGCTGTACGCGCGTGAAAAAACGCCGCACCGCGCCCGGCAGGTCATACGGCACGTAGCGCACCTGGGCGACGTTGCCGAACAGCGCGCGCGCACGCGCAGCCCCGGTCGGAGTGAAGGTGGTGACGGTCAGCGGCAGCTGCGGATGGCGCCGCTGCAGCGCACTGACCAGCGGGGCACAAGCCTGCACCTCGCCAACCGATACGGCGTGCAGCCATACCCCCTGCGGAGCGAGGCGCGCGCCGAAGCCGAAGCGCTCGGAGAAGTTGCGCCAGTAGCTGCGGTCGCGCAGGCCGCGCCACAGGAACACGCCGGAGATCACCGGCGCGGCGAGGTAGAGCGCGAGCACATAAAGGAACCGCAAGCGCGTGCCTGCCTCAGACCGCCGGCTCGCCCGTGCCGGAGGATTGGCGGTAGCCATCGAGCAGGGCGTGCCAGTCGGACTCGCCGAAGCGCTCGGACGGCAGTGCCCAGGTGATTTTCTCCAGCGAACGGCGCAGCCGCACCAGGTTCGCGTCGCGCCACATCCCGGGAGCGCGCAGCTGACAGCGATCGAAGTCGACCAGGTACACGCCCTCCTCGCTCAGCATCACGTTGTGTGCGTTGAGGTCGGCATGGCACACGCCAAGATCGTGGAAGCGGCGGATGCAGCGGCCGATCGAGATCCAGGTGAGCGCCGACAGCTCGCCCGTGCGCAGGCATTCGGCAAGCGAGCCGACGACCGGCAGTCGCTCGGTGATGATGTCGCCGCTGTAGGTGGCGCCGGCGTGCCGGTAGCGTGCGGCAATCGGCGCCGGCACCGGCAGCCCGGCACGATGCAGCCGATAGGTCAGCTGCCATTCGGTGAACGGGCGGGTGCTCTCCTCATCGCGCCAGACGTAGCGATCGCCGGAGAGACGCGCCATCAGCCCGCCGCGCCGGTAATGGCGCAGCACGTAACGCTTGCCGTCGGCCGACTTGATGAACAGCGCCGCGCCGCGCCCCTGCGCGCTGCCATCGAGCCCGTGCCGCGCCGCCCAGTACTTCGGCTCGAACCAATCGGCGCTTACATTGCCCGCGCGGGAGGCGTCATATAGCATGGCGCCGCCCGCCAGGGCGCCGCGTTTTACCTCGGGGCCGAGCGCCCAGCGCCCACTCACTGACCTGACTCCATGCTGTTGCCTCTCGCCGAACCACCGCGCAGCGTCTGCATCCTCAGGCTGTCGGCGATCGGTGATACCTGCCACGTGGTGCCGATCGTGCGCACCTTACAGCAGGCGTGGCCGGCAACGCAGCTGACGTGGATCATCGGCCGGAGCGAAGCCCGCCTCATGAGCCTCGTCGGTGGCGTCGAGTTTATCACCCTCGACAAGGGCGCAACTCTCCCCGCACTGCGCGCGCTGCGCGCGCGGCTGCAGGGCCGCCACTTCGACGTGCTGCTACACATGCAGCTGGCACTGCGCGCCAGCCTCGCCGCGCACTGCGTGAGTGCGCGCGTGAAGCTCGGCTTCGATCGCTCGCGCGCCCGTGAGCTGCAATGGCTGTTCACCAATGCCCGCATCGCCGCGCGCACGCGCGAGCACGTGCTCGACAGCTTTTTCGGCTTCCTCGCGGCCTTGGGAGTCAACGAGCGGCTGTTGCGCTGGGACCTGCCGCTGCCGCCGGCGGCGCGCGCCTATGGCGAGCGGCTGATCCCCGACGAGCAGCCGACGCTCGTCATCAGTCCGTGCTCGCGGCACCCGCGGCGCAACTGGCGCGCCGCACGCTACGCGGCGCTCGCGGCGCACGCCGCCGGCCGCCGCGGCATGCGGGTGATCCTTGCCGGCGGTCCGAGTGAGCTCGAACGCCGCACCGGCGAGCAGATCGAGCGCGCCTGCGCCACGCCGCTCATCAATCAGATCGGCCAGGACACGCTGCCCGAGCTGCTCGCGCTGCTCTCGCGTGCCACCGTGCTGGTCACGCCCGACTCCGGTCCTGCGCACATGGCCACGATGGTGGGAACACCTGTGGTCGGTCTGTACGCGGCCACCAACCCCGCGCGCAGCGGCCCGTACCTCTCGGGACGCTGGTGTGTCAATGCCTACCCGCAAGCCGCGCGCGCCTTCCGCGGTTGCGAGCCCGAGGAGCTGCCCTGGCCCCACAGGATCGAAGAGCCGGGCGTCATGGATCTGATCGGCGTCGATCGGGTCAGCGCGAAGATCGACGAGTTGCTAGGATCGCGCCCATGAAAGACATCCTCGTGCCCCTCTCGCCGGGCGAGCTGCTCGACAAGATCACGATTCTGAGGATCAAAGTGGCGCGCATCCAGGATGCAGGCAAACTCGCCAACGTGAAGCTCGAACTGCCGCTGCTCGAGCAGATCTGGAGCGACTGCGGTGCCGCCGCGCACGACGTCGCGCTCGATGAGCGTGCGCTGCAGAATGTCAACGAGCGGCTGTGGGACCTCGAGGACCGCATCCGCGACAAGGAAGCCCGGCAGACTTTCGACCGCGATTTCATCGAGCTCGCGCGCGCAGTCTACGTGTGCAACGACGAGCGCGCGGCAATCAAGAAGCGCATCAATCTGCAGCTCGGCTCGCGGATCATCGAAGAGAAGTCCTACAAGCAATACCGTTGAGCCGCGGCTCCCTCCAGAGCTGCTCCGCAACCGAAAGCTCGTCCATGCGTATTCACCGGCCGTCATTCGTCACAGCGCTCGGCTTCGCCGCTCTCGTGCTGCCCGCGGGCGCGCTGCTTGCGCAGCCTGCCGCCCCCGGCGTTTACCAGGATCTTGCCTGGCGGATGATCGGGCCGCTGCGCGGCGGACGCACCCGCGCGGTCGCCGGCGTGCCCTCACAGCCGGGCGTCTTTTACGTGGGCGCGGTCAACGGCGGGGTGTGGAAGACGGACGATGCCGGGCGCAGCTGGCGACCCATCTTCGACGCCGAGCCGACGCAATCGATCGGGGCAATCGCGGTGGCGCCGTCGGATCCCGACATCATCTACGTCGGCAGCGGCGAGGGGCTGCTGCGACCGGATCTGTCGGTCGGCGACGGCATCTACCGCTCCGCCGATGGCGGGCGCAGCTGGTCGCACCTCGGCCTCACCGACGGGCAGCAGATCGCGCAGCTCGCGGTCGATGCACGTGATCCGCGGCGCGTGTTCGCCGCAGTTCTGGGCCATCCCTATGGCGCGAACGCCGAGCGCGGCATCTACCGCTCACTCGACGCCGGGGCCAGCTGGCAGCGCGTTCTCTACAAGGATGCAGACACCAGCGGCTGCGCGGTCGCGATCGATCCGGCGCACCCCGAGATCGTCTATGCGGGGTTGTGGCAGCAGCGCCTTGGGCCCTGGGAGGACAAGAACGAATTCAATGGCACCGGCGGAGGCTTCTTCAAATCAACCGATGGCGGCACGACCTGGCGGCCGCTCACCGCCGGCCTGCCCGCGGACCTCTCGCAGATCAACATCGCGATCGCACCGAGCGCGCCGCAGCGGCTGTATGCCACCGTGGGCACCAGCGAGCCGGGCGACTATTCCTCGGCGGCGGGTCTCGGAGTCTTTCGCTCCGACGACGCCGGCGAGAGCTGGACGCGCATCACCACCGATCCGCGACCGGCACTGCGCATCGGCGGCGGCGATCTGCCGGTGGTGGTCGTTGATCCAACCAACCCCGACGTGCTCTACAGCGCCGGCATCGTCACCATGAAGTCCGCCGATGGCGGCAGGACCTGGGTGTCGCTGCGCGGTGCGCCCGGCGGCGATGACTACCAGAATCTGTGGATCAGCCCGAAGGATCCGCGCATCATCGCCCTCGTCAGCGACCAGGGCGCGGTCATCACCGTCAACGGCGGTGAGAGCTGGAGCAGCTGGTTCAACCAGCCGACCGCGCAGCTCTATCACCTGAGCATCGCACCGACCTTCCCGTACCGCGTTTGCGCCGGACAACAGGAGAGCGGATCGGTATGCATCGCGAGCCGCGGCAACGACGGCAGCATCACCGAGCGCGACTGGCATCCCGTCGGGGCCATCGAATACGGCTATGTGGCCCCCGACCCCCTTGACGCGGATGTCATCTACGGTGGCGGCCGCAACGAGGTGTCGAAGTTCCATTGGTCGACCGGGCAGGTACAGAACGTCACGCCGATTCCAGTGCGCGGGAATGAGGTGCGCGTCGATCGCACCGAGCCGCTGATGTTCTCGCCCCTCGACCCGCACACGCTCTACTACGGCGCCGACCGCCTTTACCGCACGCGCGACGGCGGCGCGACCTGGCAGGCCATCAGCCCCGATCTCGCGCGCCCGGCTGGCGCGCTGCCTGCGAGCGTGGGCGCGCTGCACCCCAAGGCAGCGGAGCGCCAGCGCGGCGTCCTCTACGCCCTCGCGCCCTCAGCCCTCGCAGCCGCCACGCTGTGGGCCGGCACCGATGACGGGTTTGTCTGGGTGACGCGCGATGACGGAGCGAGCTGGTCGAACGTCACGCCGCCCGCGCTGACGCCCTGGAGCAAGGTGACGCAGATCGAGGCGTCGCATTTCGATGTCAACACCGCCTACGTATCCGTGAGCCGCATGCGCATCGACGACCTGCGCCCGTACATGTACCGCACCCGCGACGGGGGCGGGACCTGGCAGGCCATCGCCGCAGGCCTGCCGCCGGATGCCCCCGTGAATGCCGTCCGCGAGGATCCACAGCGCAAGGGCCTGCTGTTCGCGGCGACCGAGAAAGCCGTGTGGGCATCGTTCGATGACGGTGAGCACTGGGAGTCGCTGCAGCTGAACCTGCCGCACACCTCGATGCGCGATGTCTGGGTCCACGAGGACGATCTGATCGTCGCCACGCACGGACGCTCGATCTGGATCCTCGACGACATCTCCCGATTGCGGCAGCTCGGCAGCGCGCCGCTGCGCGATGTCGTACTGTTCCGCCCGGCGCCGGCCTGGCGCGTGCAGCGCAGTACCTGGACCGACACGCCGCTACCGCCCGATGAGCCGCTCGCTGCCAATCCGCCTGCGGGCGCAGTCATCGAGTTCTTCCTGCCGCGCGATGCCCGCCACCCGGTGATGCTGGAGATACTCGACAGCCACGGGGCCGTGGTGCGCCGCTTCAGGAGCGACGCTGCGCCGGAGCCGAGCGCGGAGGAGCTCGCCCGCGAGCTCATTCCGCAGTACTGGCTCGAGCCGCCGCGCGTCCTGCCGGCGCTGCGCGGCATGCACCGCTGGGTGTGGGACCTGCGCTACGCCGCGCCGCTGGCCGTCACCCACGGCTATCCGATCTCGGCGGTGCCGCATGCAACGCCGCGCGGACCGCAAGGCCCCATGGCGCTGCCCGGAGGTTATATCGTGCGCCTGACCGTCGACGGCAAACACCTGGAAGCGCCGCTGACGCTGAAGCAGGATCCGCGCGTCGGCTTGCCGGACACGGCACTCGAGGCGCAGCTTGCACTCGCCACGCGCCTCGCGGGGCTGCTCACGGAGAGCTCACACGCAGTGCTCGCGGCCGAGTCGGAGCAGGCGCAGCTGAAGGCGCTCGCTCCCACCGGCGCCACCGCCGCGACCGTGCGCGCATTCGCGGCGCGCCTGTCGGCCTTGTTGCAGTCCGAAGAGAACGACGAGGCTTCCGCCGCAGCCGTGCCCGAAGTACTGCTGAAAGAGGTGCAGGAGAATATCGCCGCGCTTTATGCCGATGTCACGCGCGGCGATGCTGCACCCACGGCCGCGCAGCTCAGCGCCACGGAGACGGCCGCACGGGAACTCACGGGACTGCAAGGCAGCTGGCAGAAACTTCAGGCCGATCTCGCGGAACTCAACAAGCGGCTGCGGGCGGCGAAGCTGGCGCCGGTTCGCGCGGACCTGCCGCCGCCGCGGGACCGCAACGTCGCCGACGAGGAGTGAGCAACGCGCCGCAGGAGCGGTTCAGCGCCGCAGCGTGAACTCGGCGCCGCAGTACGGGCATTTCGCCCAGCCGCTGTCCTCGATGGCCAGGTACACCCGCGGATGGGAGTTCCACAGATACATCTGCGGCATCGGGCAGCACAGCGGCAGATCCTCCGGGCCGACCTCGTAGTGGTTCTGCGCGTTGGGCTCTATCAGCGGCTTGGCCGTCGCGACCATATGGCGGCGATTATACCTGCGGCGCCTCAGGGACCTTCGGCCATCGTGGCGACCCACAGCGCCGTCACCGCGGCGCGCGTGTCGCGGAACTCCGCCGCCGGCACGATCGGCGCGGCGCCCTCGAGTGACAGGTGATGGGTGCGGCCGCGGTAGGCGCGGTAGGCCGCCGTCAGCACGTCGACACTCGCCTGGGGTACCAGGCCCGCGGAGGCCACCGACTCGAGCTGGCGGATGGTGTCGGCGAACAGGGCGACGGGCGGATACTCGCGCGCCCACCGCAGCGCCCAGTACTGGGCGAGAAACTCGATGTCGGCGATACCGCCCGGATCCTGCTTGATGTCGAAGCGTTCGGGGTCGCCGCGGGAGAGCTCGCGGCGCATCCGCTCGCGCATCTTGCGCACCTCCGCCCGCAGGCTGTCGCGGCGCACGTGGTGACAGAGCACCTCGAGGCGCACCGCCTCGAAGCGCGCGCGCAGCGGCGGCGAGCCCGCGACTGCACGCGCGTGCAGCAGCGCCTGGTGCTCCCAGGTCCAGGCCTCCTGGCGCTGGTATTCGGTGAACGCCTCGATGTTGGTGACCAGCAGCCCCCCCTTGCCGCTCGGGCGCAGCCGCACGTCCACCTCGTAGAGCCGCCCGGCGGCGGAGTGCATGGTGAGCAGGTGTACGATGCGCTGTGCGAGCCGCACGAAGAACAGCTGGTTGTCGATCGGCTTCGCGCCGCTGGTCTCCTGGCGCTCGCCCGCGGAATCGTGCAGGAACACCAGATCGAGGTCGGAGGCGTACCCGAGCTCCATGCCGCCGAGCTTGCCGTAGCCCACCGCGCAGATGTTCACCTCCCGCACCAGCGCCCCTGCCGTGCAGGTGGGCACGCCGAACTGTGCGCTGATCTGCCGCCAGCCGAGCTGCATCGCGCGCTCGATGATGAGCTCGGCGATATCAGTGAGCCGATCGCTCACCTGCATCAGCGGCAGCACCCCGGTGAGGTCCGCCACCGCGACGCGGAACAAGGCGGCGCGCTGAAACTGTCGCAGCGCCTCGACCTGCTGCTCCGGGTCGTCCTCGCGCAGCTGCTCCATGCGTTCCTCGAGCTCGTGCGCGAAGGCGGTGCGCGTCGGGCGCTGCGTGAGCAGCCGCGCGTCGATCAGCTCATCGAGCAACAGCGGGTAAGCTGCGAGCTGCGCGGCAAGAAAATCACCGTGGCGGCACAGCTCGACCAGGCGCGCACGCGCCGCGCCGTTCTCGCGTAACAGCGCGAAGTAGGCCGAGCGCTTGCCGGTCGCCTCGATGATGGCGAGCACCCGGCGCAGCACCGGCAGCTGCGCGCTGCTGAGTGCGATGTCCGCGAGCAGCACCGGCAGCAGCGCCTGCAGGCGCCGGCGCCCCGGCTCATCGAGCTTGCGCACCAGGGCCGAGGCGCGCAGCTCGAGCAGCAGCCGTGAGACTTCGGCGCTGTCGGTGAACCCGGCGCGCTCGAGCGCGTCTGCGAGCGCGGCGGTTTCGGCCTGGCTGTCCCAGAAGCGCCCGAGGTCGATGCGCACGGCGCTCGGGTCGCCCGCAGCGCCGCCGAAGATCACCTGGCGGAAGTGGTGGCTGACGCGCTCGCGCCGTGCATCGAGCTGCGCCATGAGCGCCGGCCAGTCGCACACGCCCATGGCGCGCGCGATGCGCTCGCGCGCCACCGCCTCGTCCGGCAGGCGGTGGACCTGGTTGTCGCCGAGCATCTGCAGGCGGTTCTCGAGCCGGCGCAGGCAGGCATACGCCGCCGTCAGCTCGCTCACCGCCTGCGCAGACAGCAGCTGTGTCTCGCCGAGGCGTGCGAGCGCGGCAAGCAGCGACGGCGTCTGCAGGTGACGATCGCGGCCGCCGCGCGTCAGCTGCAGTGCCTGCACGATGAATTCGATTTCGCGGATTCCGCCGGGACCGAGCTTCACGTGATCGGCGAGCTCGCGTCGCTCGATCTCACGCTCGATCAGCGCCTTCATCTCCCGCAGGCTCTCGAACACCCCGTAGTCGAGATAGCGGCGGTAGACGAACGGGCGCACGGCAGCCGCCGCGATCTCCGCATACCGCTCCGGGCTGGTGACCGGGCGGGCCTTGACGTAGGCGTAACGCTCCCAGTCGCGCCCGTGGCGCGGCAGGTAGTCCTCGAAGGCTGCAAAGCTCGCCACCAGGGGGCCTGAGTCGCCGAAGGGCCGCAATCGCAGGTCGACGCGCAGCACGAAGCCCTCCGGCGTCGGCGTCTCCAGCAGCCGCACCAGCGCCTGACCCAGACGGGTGAAGAATTCCTCGTTACTGATGGCGCGCGCACCATCGGTGTCGCCGTGTTCGGGAAACAGCAGCACCAGGTCCACGTCGGAGGAGAAGTTCAGCTCGCCTCCGCCGAGCTTGCCCATGCCGATGACGACCAGCGGCTGAATCTCCCCGCCCAGCGAGCGCGGCTCGCCGTAGCGCGCAGTGAGCGCGCGCCGCGCGTGCGTCAGCGCCGCGGTGATCGCGGCATCGGCGAACGCCGTGAGGTCGGCGAGCGTCTCGGCGAGGTCTGCCCAGCCGGCGAGGTCACGCCAGGCAATGCGGGTGAGCTCACGCCGCCGCCAGCGGCGCAGCTCCGCCTGCACGTGCGGCTCGGAGGGGACCGGCATGGCCGGCAGCTGGGGGGCGCGCGCGGCGAACTCCGCCGCCGCCAGGCGTCGCTGCAGGTCGCCGCTGCCGAGGAGGGAGGCGAGCAGAGCGCCATCGCGCGCGCAGGCGTGCGCCACGAAATCGCTGGCGGCGAACACCGCGCATATCGAGTCGCGCACCGCCTGCGGCGCCGCCGCGAGCGCAGCTCTGGCAAGGTCGTTGGCGTTGAGCTCCTCGAACGAGCGCTCAACGAGGGCGGCCAGCTCGGCGCTGGCCGTGCCCCTCAGTTCCAGATATTGCCCCCGAGATCGTGGACGCCCGCCGTGTCGAGTCGGCGGCTCAGGCCCCTGAAGCGCGAGGAGACGGCGTACACCTGCGCGCCGTCGGAAGCGTCGATCGAAGCCTGATCGCCCTCGATGAGGCTGTTGTCGATATGCACGTTGGCCGCGCGTGCCAGCACGCCGACACCGCCGGCGCTGATGTGACTGTTGGTGATGTGAAGCTCGCAGCCGTCCTCGGCGGCGAGCGCGTCGCCGTCAAACACGAGGTTGCGGTTGTCGATATGCAGCAGCCGCGAGCCCTGGCAGATGATCGGCTCGTGCCGCCGCTCGATCGCAGCGATCGTGACATTGCTGTCGCGCGCGCGAGCGCTGCCGGCGGGTGCCTCCGCGACCGCAGCCTTGATGGTGTAGCCCGGGCCGGCCTCGAGCACCCTGCCCGGCGCCGCCTCGGCCGCAGCCGCGGTTTGCGGCAGGAGTGAGGACGGCTGCGTGGGCGAAGTCGCAACGTTCTGCGCGCTGCCCGCCGCAGCGCTGCCATCCTCCGGTGCGGCGGCCGCCGCAGGCGCCGTGGCCGCGCTGCTGCGCCCTGCCGCCTGCGGCGTCGCAGGACCCGCAGTGGCCGGCGCTGCCGCCGCGGGCGGCGTGGGAGCGGCGACCATCTGGTCCGCGCGCACCATGCGCAACTCTCCCGTGTCCTTCATGCGCACCGTGAAGGTGCGGCTTTGCTGGTCGGCGGCGACAACTTCGATGTCGCTGTTGCGCTCGAGTGCCGCCCGCGCCCAGCTCATCTGGTCCTGGTCTTCCCGCGCGCACGCGGCGAGCGTCAGGAGCGCGACGCACGCGGCGGCAGTCACTCCAGCGCAGCGAATCTTAAGCATGGGAGCCTCCTTGGCAGTCACGATAAACCGCTCTCGGGAGGTTAGGAAGTAGCTGCACTGCGACACGACGGCGCGCGCAGGGCTTGGGCAGGCGGCGTGGGCAAAAAAACAGGCCCCAGATCAATGGGGCCTGCGAGGAATGCGCGGAATAGGGGGTCTTGTTCCGCGGCTTTGGGGGTGCGGCCGGCTCGAAGGCCAGGCGCGCTCCCTTAACAGTTATGTTAAGCGTATCGGCTGTTGCTCTCCGAATCGATACCTCTTTAGAGAGGGTATTACATGTCCATTCCGCCCATGCCGCCCGGCGGGCCCGCATGGCCGTGGTCTTCGTCCTTCGGAGCCTCGGCCACCATGACCTCGGTTGTCAGCAGCAGACCCGCCACCGAGGCGGCATTCTGCAGCGCAAGCCGCGCCACTTTGGTCGGGTCGAGGATGCCCTCCTCGAGCAGGTCACCGAACTCGCCCGTGGCGGCGTTGTAGCCGAACGGACCCTTGCCTTCCTTGACACGGTTGAGCACTACGGCGGCGTCCTCGCCGGCGTTGTCGACGATCTGACGCAGCGGCTCCTCGATCGAGCGGGCGAGGATGCGAATGCCGACGCCCTGGTCTTCGTTCGCCGACTCGAGCTTGTCGAGCGCCCGCTGCGCGCGGATCAGCGCCACGCCGCCACCGGGTACCACGCCCTCCTCGACCGCCGCACGCGTGGCGTGCAGCGCGTCCTCGACGCGGGCCTTCTTCTCCTTCATCTCGATCTCGGTAGCCGCTCCGACCTTGACCACGGCGACGCCGCCGGAGAGCTTGGCAACGCGCTCCTGCAGCTTCTCCTTGTCGTAGTCGGAGGTGGCCTCTTCGGCCTGCTGGCGGATCGACTCGATGCGCGCCTTGATGTCGGCGGCCTTGCCGGCGCCATCGATGATCGTGGTGTTCTCCTTCTCCACGACGATCTTCTTTGCCTCGCCCAGGTCGTTGATCGTCGCCTTCTCGAGCGACAGACCGACCTCGTCCGAAATCACCGTGCCGCCGGTGAGAGTGGCGATATCCTGCAGCATCGCCTTGCGGCGATCGCCGAAGCCCGGCGCCTTGACACCGGCCACCTTGAGAATGCCGCGGATGTTGTTGACGACCAGTGTCGCCAGCGCTTCGCCCTCGACGTCCTCGGCAACCACCAGCAGCGGACGCCCGGACTTCGCCACGCTCTCGAGCAGCGGCAGGAGTTCCCGGATGTTCGAGATCTTCTTGTCGACCAGCAGGATGACGGGCTTCTCGAGCTCGACGGTCTGGTTCTGCTGGTTATTGATGAAATACGGCGAGAGGTAGCCGCGGTCGAACTGCATGCCCTCGACCACTTCCAGCTCGTTCTGCAGGCCCGAGCCTTCCTCGACCGTGATCACGCCTTCCTTGCCGACCTTCTCCATCGCCTCTGCGATGGTCTTGCCGATCGACTCGTCGGCGTTGGCGGAGATCGTGCCGACCTGCGCGATCGCCTTGGAGTCCTTGCACGGCTTGGAGAGCCTCTTGAGCTCATCGACGATGGCGATGACGCCCTTGTCGATGCCGCGCTTGAGGTCCATCGGGTTGCGGCCCGAGGCAACCGCCTTCAGGCCCTCGCGCATGATCGCCTGCGCGAGCACCGTGGCGGTAGTGGTGCCGTCGCCGGCTTCGTCGGAGGTGTTGGAAGCGACTTCCTTCACCATCTGCGCGCCCATGTTCTCGAACTTGTCCTTGAGCTCGATTTCCTTCGCGACCGACACACCGTCCTTGGTGACGGTGGGGGCGCCGAAGCTCTTCTCGAGCACGGCGTTGCGGCCCTTGGGGCCCAGCGTTGCCTTGACGGCGTTGGCGAGGACGTTCACGCCCTTGAACATGCGCTGGCGTGCGTCATCGCTGAAACGAACTTCTTTGGCTGCCATTGTCGTGATCCTCGCTTACTTGCCTTCAATCACGGCCATGACGTCTTCTTCGCGCATGACCACGAGCTCTTCACCGTCGACCTTGACCTCCGTCCCGCTGTACTTGCCGAACAGGATCTTGTCGCCGACCTTCACATCGAGCGGCCGAACCTGGCCGTCTTCGAGAATCTTGCCTTTGCCGACCGCGACGATCTTTCCCTGCACCGGCTTCTCTGCCGCGGTATCGGGAATCACGATGCCACCCGGGGAGGTACGCTCCTCCTCCAGGCGCTTCACGATTACGCGGTCATGAAGAGGACGAATCTTCATGGTGAACGCTCCTTAAGACACTGATGAATGGATGGATTTGTGTGCGCGGGGCAGTTGTTAGCACTCCCCCTGCGCGGCTGCTAATGATAGGGGCGCAGACTGCAAATGCAAGTCTGGGAGAGGCTTTTTTGCGATCATGTGCGACCCGGAAGCGGGCCGCCGCAGCGGCGCCTGGGGACCGGGCCGGGAAGGCCCGGGAAGGGTCCTGCAGCCTTACGAGGAACGCTCGCAGGCCTTGCCGCGCTGAACCGCAGTTCCTGCCCTTCATCCAAAGCGTGAGCTATATAGAGTCCCATGCTCGTGACCCTCGCCTTTAGACATATTTCGCTCGTGGCGCTGCTCCTGGCGAGCGTCGGACTTCAGGCGCAGGTGCCGCCGGCCGGCGTGCCGGGCGCAGCCTCCCCGCCGGGCGCAGCCTCCCCCGGGCCGGCTACGACGGCGACGAAGTCCAGTGGCATCAGCGCGGTTCTGTCTGCGAAAGCCAGCGGCGATGACTTCCTGCCCCCCGACCAGGCGTTCCGCTTCGATGCGTTGGCCGAGGGTACCGACCGCGTGCGGCTCAACTGGGAGATCGCCGACGGGTACTACCTGTATCGGGCGCGAATCAAGGTCACGACGTCGAGCGCAGACGCGCAGCTCGGTACGACGCAGTTCCCCGCCGGCCAGATCAAGAACGACGAGTACTTCGGCCGGCAGGAGGTCTATCACCACGAGCTCATCGCCACGGTGCCGGTGGCGCGCGCCCGTGGCGGCGCATTCGCGCTGCCGCTGCAGGTCACTTACCAGGGCTGCGCGGACGCGGGCCTGTGCTACCCGCCCATCACCCGCGCGGTGACCGTCGCGTTCGGGGCGCAGGCTCCGCCGGGCGCGGGTGGCGCCGCCAGCGCCGCCGGCGGGAGCGATCAGAGCTGGTTTGCCTCGCTCATCCGCCCGGGAAACCTGCTCGTGATGCTCGGCTCGTTTTATCTCGCCGGGCTGCTGCTGTCGTGCACGCCATGCGTGCTGCCGATGGTGCCGATCCTCTCCGGTATCATCGCCGGCGGTGGCGGCAACCTCACCACCGCGCGCGCCTTCACCTTGTCGCTCACCTACGTGCTCGGCATGGCGCTCACCTACACGCTCGCCGGTATCGCCTGCGCGGCCGCGGGCCGCCAGGTGCAGGCCGTGTTCCAGCAATGGTGGGTGATTGGCCTGTTCGCCGCGCTGTTTGTCGCGCTCGGTCTGTCGATGCTCGGTCTGTTCACGCTGCAGATGCCGGTCGGCCTGCAGACGCGCATCGCCAGTGTCAGCAACCGCCAGTCTGCCGGCACCTTCGGCGGCGTGGCGATCATGGGCGCATTGTCAGCGCTCATCGTCACCACCTGCGTGGCGCCCGCGCTGGTTGGCGCGCTGATCGTCATCAGTCAGAGCGGGCAGATCGCGCGCGGCGGGGCGGCGTTGTTCGCCATGGGGCTGGGGATGGGCACCCCGCTGCTCGTCGTCGGCGCCTCGGCGGGCAAGCTTCTGCCGAAAGCGGGTCCGTGGATGGACCTGGTGAAAAGGCTCTTCGGCGTGATGATGCTGGCCGTGGCGGCATGGATGCTCGCGCGCATCGTTCCGGACCGCGTCGCACTCGTGCTCTGGGCGCTGCCGGCGTTGCTGCTGAGCTGGCTGCTGTGGTCGCAGACGCGCGCCCACTCCACCGCCGCCTGGGCGCTGCGCGCGCTGGGTGTCATCGCAGGTCTCTACGGCGTGGCACTGGCGGCAGGCTCCGCCCTCGGCGGCACCGACCCGCTCGCACCCCTTCCAGCCTTCGCCGCGAAGACACATGCGCTGCCCTTCCGCACCATCAAGACCCTCGCAGACCTTGACCGCGAGGTCGGCCAGGCCCGCGCTCAGGGCCGTGGTGTGCTGGTGGATTTCTCCGCTGACTGGTGCACCTCCTGCAAGGAAATGGAGCGCTACACCTTCACCAGCCCCGCAGTGCAGGCAGCGCTCAGCGGCACGGTGTTGTTGCGTGCCGATGTGACCAGCAACGATGCGGACGATCAGGCGCTGCTGCGGCACTTCGGGATTTTCGGCCCGCCGACGATTGCCTTCTATGGCAGCGACGGGCACGAGCGCGCCGCGTACCGGGTCGTCGGGTACATGAAGGCGGACGCCTTCGCCGCCCGCGCGCGCACTGCGCTGCACGCGCCTTCGTGATCGAGCCGCAGCGCCCCTGGCGGCCTGGCAGCGTTCACGCTGTGCTGCTCGCCGCAGCGGTGCTCGCCGCATCCGCCGCCGGCGGCTTCCTCTTCTACCGGCTCACCGCTCCTGAACGCACGACGCTCTATGCGGCCCACGCTGTCTCAGGCGCTGCCGCCCCCGAAGCACCGCCAGCGCCGGCAGCGCCGCCGCCGACGCCCGCGTCAGCGCCGGCGGCGCCGACGATTCCCGAGCGGCTGCCCGAGATCACCCTGCCCGGGCCCGACGGCGCCCCGCACACCCTCGCGGACTGGAAGGGCCGGCCGCTGCTGATCAACTTCTGGGCGACCTGGTGCGAGCCCTGCCGCCGGGAAATCCCACTGCTTCGCAGCTTGCGCCATGAGCGCAGCCGGCAAGGCCTCGAGGTGGTCGGTATCGCGATCGACGATTCTGATGCAGTGCGCAAATACATCCCGAGTCACGGAATCGACTATCCTGTGCTCGTCGGTGAGCAGGGAGGATTTGCGGCGATCAGCGCGTTCGGCATGGATACCGTCCTGCCGTTCAGCGTCTTTGCCGACCGCGCCGGGCGGGTGATCACCCTCAAGGTGGGCGAGCTGCACCGGCAGGAGGCGGAGCTCATCCTGGACCGCGTCCGCGAGGTCGACGCCGGGACGATCAGCCTCGCGGCCGCCCGGGAGCAGATCTCGGCGGGTATGCAGCGCTTGAGCGCGGCGCGTCCGGCGCCCTAGACCAAGTCCTGCGAGATCCTCGCAAATCGCAACAAGAACTAGCCTATTGGCTGCGAATTAGGTTACATTCGCGACCGGTTCGCTTCGCAACGGCTTACAAGAAGATTCAGGGGTCATGGCCCGCGTGCTGTTATTGAACGGCCCGAACCTCAATTTGCTCGGCACCCGGGAACCGGCCGTCTACGGCACCGACACGCTCGAGTCGATTGAGAAACGTGCCGCGGCGGTCGCGCGTGAGAGCGGACATGAGCTGCTCGCCTTCCAGAGCAACGCCGAGCATGAGCTCATCGGGCGCATTCACGCCGCGCGTGCCGAGGGCGTGGCGTTCCTGATCGTAAACCCCGGCGCCTACACCCACACGAGCATCGCGCTGCGCGATGCCCTGCTCGGCACCGGGCTGCCGTTCATCGAGGTGCACCTGTCCAACACGCACGCGCGCGAGGCGTTTCGGCGGCATTCGTATTTCTCGGATATCGCGGTGGGCGTCATCAGTGGTCTCGGCGCCTACGGCTACGAGGCGGCGGTGCGCGCCGCCGCGCAGCGCCTCGCCCGAACGCCCTAGGCGCCCGGCCTCGTTTCCCCAGGGGGCATTCCCGGCATGGATATTCGAAAAATCAAAAAACTGATCGAGCTCCTGGAAGAGTCCGGCATCGCGGAAATCGAGATCAAGGAAGGTGAGGAGGCGGTGCGCATCAGTCGCATGCCCACCGCAGGGGTGGCCGCGCACGCGCTGCGCGAGGCCCAGGTGGCCCAGCAGCCGGCCGCGCCCGCCGCGCCCGCGCCCGCGGCGCTGCCGGCGGCGGAGAGCGCAGCGCCCAAGCCCAAACCCAACGAGCACGTGATCACCGCGCCGATGGTGGGCACTTTCTACGCCTCACCGTCCCCGGGGGCGAAAGCCTTCGTCGAGATCGGCGACGAGATCAAGGTCGGTCAGGTGCTGTGCATCATCGAGGCGATGAAGATGATGAACCAGATCGAAGCCGACCGCGCCGGTCGCATCGCCTCGATCATGGCCCGCAACGGCGATCCGGTCGAGTTTGGCCAGCCGCTGTTCGTCGTCGAATAAGCCGGCATGATCGAAAAGCTCGTCATCGCCAACCGCGGCGAGATCGCGTTGCGCATCCTGCGCGCCTGCCGCGAGCTCGGCATCAAGACCGTTGCCGTGCACTCGACCGCCGACTACAGCCTCAAGCACGTGCTGCTGGCCGATGAGTCGGTATGCATCGGACCGCCGCCCTCCTCCGGCAGCTATCTCAACATGCCCGCGATCATCAGCGCCGCGGAGGTCACCGATTCGGTCGCGATCCATCCGGGCTACGGCTTCCTCGCCGAGAACGCCGATTTCGCCGAGCGCGTGGAGAACAGCGGCTTCGTGTTCGTGGGCCCCAAGGCGGAGACCATCCGCACCATCGGCGACAAGGTGTCGGCGATCCGCGTCATGAAGGCGCAGGGCGTGCCGTGCGTGCCGGGCTCCGACGGGCCCCTCGGTGAGGATGCCGACGAGAACCTGCGCATCGCGCGCGACATCGGCTATCCGGTGATCATCAAGGCCTCCGGCGGCGGTGGCGGGCGCGGCATGCGCGTGGTGCACACCGAAGCCTCACTCCTCAACGCCATCGGCATCACCCGCGCGGAAGCGCGCGCCGCCTTCGGCAACGACCAGGTGTACATGGAGAGATTCCTCGAGCGGCCGCGGCATATCGAGTTCCAGGTGCTCGCGGACACGCACGGCAACATCATCCACCTCGGCGAGCGCGACTGCTCCATGCAGCGCCGTCATCAGAAGGTGATCGAGGAGGCGCCGGCGCCCGGGATCACCATCCGCCAGCGGCGCTTCATGGGCGAGCGCTGCGTCGAGGCCTGCCGCGCGGTCGGCTATCGCAGCGCCGGTACCATGGAATTCCTCTACCAGGACGGCGAGTTCTTCTTCATCGAGATGAACACCCGCATTCAGGTCGAGCACCCCGTCACCGAGCTCATCACCGGAATCGACCTGGTGAAGGCGCAACTGCTGATCGCCGCCGGCGAGCGGCTGCCGTACAACCAGAGCGACGTGCAGTTCCGCGGCCACGCCATGGAGTGCCGCATCAATGCGGAGGATCCCAAGACCTTCACGCCCTCGCCCGGCCCGATCCGCCTGTGGCACGCTCCGGGCGGCCCGGGCATCCGGGTCGACAGCCACATCTACTCCGGCTACAACGTGCCGCCCTACTACGACTCACTGATCGGCAAGATCATCGCGCACGGCGACACGCGCGAGACGGCCATCGCCCGCATGAAGAATGCGCTCGCCGAGATGGTGATCGAGGGCATCAAGACCAACGTCGCCCTGCACCAGGAGATCTTCAATCACGCCGCCTTCCAGAAGGGCGGCACGGACATTCACTACCTCGAGCGGCGGCTGGGATTGCGATAATCGCCCCGATGTACGTGGAGCTGTCCTTCGAGCTCGGCTCGCTCGAGGCCGAGCGTGCCGAAGAGGCGGCCTTCGCCTGCGGCGCCTGCGCGGTGACATTCGTCGACGCCCGCGACGATGCGGTGCTCGAGCCCGCCCCGGGCGAGGTGCGCCTGTGGCCCGCAACCCGTGTGAAATGCCTGTTTGCGCAGGATCAGGATGCCGCCGACCTGCCCGGCGCGCTCGGCACGGCCCTCGGACTCGATCCGGCGCTGATCGGCGCGCAGCGCCTTGCCGACCGTGCCTGGGAGCGCGAGTGGCTTCGGGATTTCCATGCGCTGCGCTTCGGCCGGCGGCTGTGGGTGTGCCCGCAGCACGAGCGCGTCAGCGAGCCCGGCGCCATCGTCGTGGCGCTCGATCCGGGACTCGCGTTCGGCACCGGCACGCATGCGAGCACCGCGCTGTGCCTGGAGTGGCTCGATGCGCACCTCTCCGGGCCACCCGCGGCAGCCGAGCACTCCGTAGAAACGCGATCGCACGGGCTCGACGCGCGCCTCTCCGGGCCAACCGCGGCAGCCGAGCACTCCGTAGAAACGCGATCGCACGGGCTCGATGCGCGCCTCGCCCCCGGCACGCACGTCATCGACTACGGCTGCGGCTCCGGGGTGCTGGCGCTCGCCGCCGTGAAACTCGGTGCGCGCGCCGCGCACTGCTTCGACATCGATGCGCAGGCGCTCATCGCCACCCGCGCCAACGCCGCCGCCAACGGTATCGGCTCGCAGGTACACGTCCACGACAGCGCCGCGACGCTGCCCGCAGGCGCCGATGTGCTGCTGGCGAATATCCTCGCCGGCCCCTTGTGCGCGCTCGCCGCCCGCTTCGCCTCGCTGCTGCGGCCCGGCGGGGAGGTGGTGCTCGCCGGGCTCATGGCGCACGAGGTCGCCCAGGTGACAGCGGCTTACAGCGCGTGCTTTGATGTCGCCCGGTTCGGCGAGCGCGGAGACTGGGTATGTCTCGCCGGACGGCGCCGCTGACGGCCTTTGAGGATCACGCGCCTCGCAAGCATGTTCACAGTCTGTCCAAAGTGCGCCCTGACGCTGGTGGTGACGGCGGCGGATCTGCGCGTCGCCCAGGGCTATGTGCGCTGCGGGCGCTGCTCGAGCGTATTCAACGCACTCGCGCGTCTCACGGACGAGCGCCCCGCGGCGGAGGCGATGGGCGACGCGGAATCGCCGCAGGCCTCCGCACCCGCAGCCGCGTCCGCGCAGGCGGATTCTTCGCCCGCACCGGCAGAGCTCCTGCCCGTCCCGCTCGCGGACACCGCCGCCGCCGCGCCGGCTCCCACCAAAGAGGAGCCGATTGCGGAGGATGCGCTCGAATTCAATTCTGCGACGACCGACGTCAGCGCCGTGTTCGTCACGCCACCCCCGGACCCCGAGTGGACGGCGGCGACCGGAACCTTCAAGGCGATGCTCGCGGCGAACCAGCCGCCCGCGCAGGAGCTCGCGGCACCGCACACGCAGCCGGACTCGCCCGAACCGCCGCAGCGCCCGGCGGACGCATCGCCGCTCGCGGCTTCCCCGGCCGCTGCGGGCGCGGCGCGTGCCGTACATACCCGCCCCCCCCTGACGCGGCGTAGCGCGCCTCACTCGCGGCCACCGTTGGCGGCCGATGCCGGCTTGCCGCATGCGCCGGCGCCGCCACGCGCAGCGGCCGCCGCGCAACGCCCGCGGCGCCGCCAACGCCCGCGGCGACGGCAGCGACCGCCGATCTCACCGCAGACACCGGCACTGCGGCGGCCGAGGACACCGCGGCTGCGTGGGCGCGCCGGCTGCCCTATCTGTGGCGCGTGGGCGCAGGACTCGCCGCGCTCGTGCTGCTGGCGCAGATCGTGCATCACTACCGCGATGAGCTGGCCACGAACGCGCGCCTCAATCGCCCGCTGACCGCGCTGTACACCGCGCTCGGCATGCCGCTCGTGCCGCGCTGGGACCTGCACGCCTACGACGTGCACCAGCTCGGCGCTTCGGTGGATCCGGCGAGCGCCGGCCTCATCACCGTGCGCGCGAGCATCAAGAATGCCGCGCCACAGCCACAGCCGCTGCCGCTGCTGCGCGTCACGCTGCAGGATCGCTTCGGCAACCGCATCGCGGCGCGCGACGTGGCACCGCGCTCTTATCTGCCGCATTCCATGCCCGCCTCCTCCTTCCTCGCGGGCGGCCAGCGCATCGATGCCGAGATGGGCTTCGTCGATCCGGGCGCAAACGCGGTGGGATTCGAGATCGACGCCTGCCTGCCCGCGCGCGGCGGCGGCATCGCCTGCGCCAACGATGTCGGCACGCGCTGACGGCAGGTCACGCTTGCGGATTGGCCCTTACGTGCTGCCCTCGGCTGTCGTGCTCGCGCCGATGGCCGGGGTCACCGACCGGCCCTTTCGCGTCCTGTGCCGCGCATTCGGCGCGGGGCTCGCAGCTTCCGAGATGATCAGCGCGGATGCACGGCTGTGGACTACGTCCAAATCGCGTCACCGCATGAATCATGCGGGCGAGCCCGAGCCGCGCGTAGTGCAGCTTGCCGGGGCTGAGCCGGCAGCACTTGCGGCGGCCGCGCGCGCCAACGTGGCGCTCGGTGCGCAGATCATCGATCTGAACATGGGCTGTCCTGCGAAGAAGGTGTGTGGGAGGTTGTGCGGCTCGGCGCTGCTCACCGATGAGCCGCTGGTGGCGCGCATTCTCGAGGCGGTGGTGAGCGCGGTCGACGTGCCCGTGACGCTCAAGATCCGCACCGGCTGGGACCGCGAGCACCGCAATGGCGTGACCGTGGCATGCATTGCCGAAAGCTGCGGGGTCGCAGCTCTCGCCGTGCACGGACGCACGCGCGCGGATTTTTACGCCGGCGGCGCCGAGTACCAGACCATTCGCGACATCAAATCGCGCGTGCGCATTCCGGTGTTTGCCAATGGCGACATCGATACGCCGCAAAAAGCGCGCGAGGTACTTGATTTCACCGGCGCAGACGGAGTAATGATCGGCCGCGCGAGCCACGGTGCGCCATGGATTTTTCGCGCTGTCAACGCCCGGCTGCGAGACGGAATTGAGATGCCGACACTTCTGCGCGCCGAAGTGCGTGATACTATTCTCGCGCATCTCGACTCCCTGTATCTGTTTTACGGCGAGGAGAGCGGAGTCCGGATCGCGCGCAAACATCTCGGCTGGTATTGCGAGCAACTGCCGGAAACCCCGGCGCAGGTCCGCGGGGAATTGATGGAGGCACCCGACACAGCCGCACAGTTCGCGCACGCGGTGAGGCATTTCAACGATTGGGTGAGCGCGGCCGGTGCCGCCGGCTGACGAATGGTTTTCTTCCTGGGGGATCTCACAATGACGGCAAAGAAGAGGACTCGGGGGCGCGCGGCCAGCGCCGCCCGCGCCCACGGCCGGGATCTGCCGCTGCGCAATCATGCCGAGCGGGCCCTGAGCGACTACTTCACCAGCCTGAATGGTCATCGGCCCGCGCATCTCTACGACCTGGTGCTGCGCGAGATCGAAGAGCCGCTGTTTCGCGTCGTGCTCGATTACGCGCAGGGCAACCAGAGCCGCGCGGCCGGCATTCTCGGCATCAACCGCGGCACGCTGCGCAAGAAGCTCAAGCAGTTCGGGCTGGCCGGCTCCTGAAGCTGCCCGCTTGCGCCCGCGCCGCGCGCGGCGGATCGTTTACTCATGAGTCCCATGCCGCAGCCGGTGCGACGCGCGCTTCTGTCGGTCTCCGACAAGAGCGGCCTCGTCGAGCTGGCGCGCGCCCTCACGCAGCGCAACATCGAGATACTGTCCACCGGCGGAACGGCCCAGCTGCTGGCCGCGAACGCTATCGCGCACCACCAGGTCGGCGCCTACACCGGCTTTCCCGAGATCATGGACGGGCGGGTGAAGACGCTGCATCCGAAGATCCATGGCGGGCTGCTCGGGCGCCGCGGCGTCGACGATGCCGTCATGGCGCAGCACGGCATCGCGCCGATCGACCTGCTGGTCGTGAATCTCTACCCGTTTGCGGCCACCATCGCCCGCCCCGGCAGCCGCCATGCCGACGCCATCGAGAACATCGATATCGGCGGACCGGCGATGCTGCGTGCGGCTGCCAAGAATCACGAGTCGGTGCTGGTCGTGGTGGATCCGGCGGACTATCCGCTGCTGTTGAAGGAACTCGACACGCACCACGGCGGAAGCGACATCGCCACACGCGCGCGGCTGGCCGCCAAGGCCTTCGCCCACAGCGCGCAGTACGACACCCTGGTGGCCGGCTACCTGTCGCAGTCGCAGCCGCAGCCGCCGGCGGAAGTCTTTCCCGCGACGCTGCCGCTGATCTTTGCCAAGGTGCAGGACCTGCGCTACGGGGAGAACCCCCACCAGAGCGCGGCGTTCTATCGCGAGCTCTCCGTCCGTGGCGCGAGCGTGGCGAGTGCCCGCCTGCTGCAGGGCAAGGAGCTGTCGTTCAACAATATCGCCGACGCGGATACCGCGATCGAGTGCGTGCGCCAGTTCGAGGGCTGCGCCTGCGTCATCGTCAAGCATGCCAACCCCTGCGGAGTGGCCGTGGCGGCGAGCACGCGGGCGGCGTACGAAGCCGCCTGGCGCACCGACCCGCAGTCGGCGTTCGGCGGCATTGTCGCCTTCAACCGCGAGCTGGATGCGGCCACGGCCACGGCGATCAGCGAGCGCCAGTTCGTCGAGGTGCTCGCCGCCCCCGCGGTGCACGCCGATGCGGCACGCCTGCTCGCCGCCAAAGCGGACGTGCGCGTGCTGGTGCTCGGCGAGCTTGCGCCCGCCGCGGGCGCGCAGCTCGAGTACCGCAGCGTCACCGGGGGGCTGCTGGCACAGTCGCGCGACCTCGCCGATCTCGCGTCCGGATCACTCAGCGTGCCCACGCGCCGCCAGCCGACGGCGGCTGAGCTCGCCGACCTGCGCTTCGCCTGGCGGGTAGCAAAGTTCGTGAAGTCCAATGCCATCGTGTTGGCACGCGATCAGGCCACCATCGGCGTGGGCGCCGGACAGATGAGCCGCGTGTACTCGACGCGCCTCGCGGCGATGAAGGCCTCGGACGAGAAGCTCACGGTGGCTGGCGCGGTGATGGCCTCCGATGCGTTCCTGCCGTTTCGTGACAACCTCGACGTCGCGGCCGGCTACGGCATCCGCGCCGTCATTCAGCCCGGTGGCAGCAAGCGCGACGCCGAGGTCATCGCTGCGGCCGATGAGCACGGCATCGCCATGGTATTCACCGGCATGCGGCACTTCCGGCACTAGCTTAGGTCCCACGAAATTGAGCATCTTGATGAGCGGTCCGTGCCGCCGGTCGTGCAGCGCTCAATTTCGTGGGGTGCTATGAAAGTTCTGATCGTCGGCGGCGGCGGCCGCGAACACGCGCTCGCCTGGAAATGTGCCGCCGCGGCGCGCGTCGCGGAGGTGCTGGTGGCTCCGGGTAACGCGGGTACCGCTGCCGAGCCGAAGGTGCGCAACATCGAAGTCCCCGCCGAGGACGTCGCCGCACTGGTACAGCTCGCGCGCCGTGAGCGCATCGACCTGACGATCGTAGGTCCCGAAGCGCCGCTGGTCGCAGGTCTGGTCGATGCCTTCGCGGCCGCGGGGCTGAAGTGCTTCGGCCCGCGCCGCGCGTGCGCGCAGCTCGAAGGCTCCAAGGCCTTCAGCAAGGACTTCATGCGCCGCCACGGCATTCCTACCGCACGCGCGGCGACTTTCACCGGCGATAACTTCGATCCCGCCTGGCTGCGCCGCCAGCGCACGCCGCTGGTGGTGAAGGCGAGCGGTCTTGCCGCCGGCAAGGGCGTCGTGATCGCAGCGTCCGCCGATGAGGCAATGGCCGCCGCACAAGCCATGTTCGGCGGACAATTCGGCGCCGCCGGCCACGAGGTGCTCATCGAGGAGTTCCTCGCCGGCGAGGAGGCGAGCTTCACCGTCATCGCCGATGGCACGCATGTCCTGCCGCTCGCGACTGCGCAGGATCACAAGCGCCGCGATGCCGGCGATCGCGGACCCAACACTGGCGGCATGGGCGCGTACTCTCCCGCGCCGGTGGTCACGCCCGCCCTGCATCGGCGCATCATGGCCGAAGTGATCGTCCCCACCATCGCCGGGCTTGCCGCCGATGGCATGCCCTATACCGGGTTCCTGTACGCCGGACTCATGATCGCGCCCGACGGCACCCCGAACGTGCTGGAGTTCAACTGCCGCTTCGGCGACCCGGAGGCGCAGCCGATCCTCATGCGCCTGCGCGCCGACCTGACGCTGCTGTGCGAAACGGCGCTCGCGGGCAGGCTCGACACGGCGAGCGCCGAGTGGGATGCGCGCGCAGCACTCGGCGTCGTCATGGCCGCGGCGGGCTATCCTGACAGTGCGCGCACGGGCGATGTCATCGAGGGCCTGGAGCGCGCCGCGCGCCTTCCCGGCAAGATCTTCCACGCCGGTACCCGACTCGACTCGGGCAGGGTGCTGACCAGCGGCGGGCGGGTGTTGTGTGCGGTGGGCCTCGGCGACAGCGTCGCCGCGGCGCAGCGCGAGGCGTACGCGCTTGCCGATACCGTGCGCTGGCCGGGCGTTCAGTACCGGCGCGACATCGGCCATCGGGCAGTGGCCCGCGAGCGCGGCGCTTGAGCCTGGACTTTCCCGCCCCGCACGTCGTTGAGCTGGCGGTGCAACCCGAAGACCTCGACGCCTACGAGCATGTCAACAATGCCGTGTACCTCACCTGGCTCGACCGCGCCGCCTGGTCGCACTCGGCAGCCCTCGGCGTGCCGCTCGAGCATTGCCTCGCGCTGCGACGCGGCATGGCGGCACAGCGCATCGAGATCGACTACCTGCGCGCCGCGATGAAGGGCGACGTCGTGCAGGCTGCCACCTGGATCGTGAGCGCCGATGGGCGGCTGCGCGCGGAGCGGCGCTTTCAGATCAGGCGTGTGGCGGACGGCCAGACTCTGGCGCGTGCACGCGTTGACTACGTGTGCATCAACCTCGACTCGGGGCGTGCGGCGCGCATGCCGCAGCTGTTCGCGCGCGCCTACGTGGCGACGCTCAGAAACTGAAGCGCAGGAACGCCTCCGGACCGCTGATGCTCATGCCAAACGCGCCGGGGAAGCTGCCGCCTTTGCGGACCAGGGAAGTGCGTATCGAGGAATAGCCCAGGCCGAGCACAAAGTTGGGATTCCAGCGGTATTGCAGGTCTTCATGGAGGTCGGCGTACCAGCCGTGAAAGCCGATCAGGTTGGCCTTGAGGTACGCAGCGCGCGCCGTCGCGGCCCAGCGTCCGGACAGCGCCCAGGTAAAGTCGAGCGGCAGGGCGGGGAACGGTGTCGCCCCGGTTACTTCCTGGCGCTGATTGCGCGCCGGCACCTGCCCGATCGCCTGCACCTGCAGGAAGTACACCCCGATGCCGCTGCCGAGCTCGAAACGGCTGTTGCGAATGAATGAGTACGTATAGGTGATATCGAACTGCTGCCAGTCGAGCGAGGTCTGCGCCAGCTGCCCGGCGGCGAACGTCTCGTTGCCGAAGATGACGTCGTGCGTCAGCACCATGCTGCCCGAGCGGTCCGCGTCGTAGTAGCTGACACGCACCTTGTTGCGCTCGCGCAGTCGAAACATGAATTCCACTCTGCCCTGCTGCTGGCGGGCGGGCAGGCCGAGATCGTGCTCGGCGTTCACCGGCGTGCCGAGCACCCCCGGGGGGGCGAAGGACGGATCCAGGCGGATGTTGGCCCGGAACTGCGGGTCATAGAAGCTCACACGGGCGTAGAAATGATCCGTGATCGGGCTCGGCGCCTCGCGCTTGTGTGGCGGCAGTGGCGCCCCCGAATTCGGATCGCGGTCGGCTAGCGCCGTTGCGGCTTGCATTGCCAGTAACACCGCGGCGGCCGGCAGCCAGATGCGCATGCGAGGCACTCCCTCCCGCGTCCGCGCGGGTCGGGTGGATCTTACTGACCTGTGGTCGGCCGAAGCCAGCGTCGCCGCGCGCCGACGTGACGCCGTTGGCACAAACGCCGGCAGGCGGGTGCGAACGGTGTGGGTTGCACAGCCGGCGTGCGTGCGGCCGGCGAGCGCGACGGCGCCGTCAGCGCTTCATCGCCTCGAAGAATTCGCCGTTCGACTTGGTGTCCTTCATCTTGTCGAGCAGGAATTCGATCGACGCCAGCTCATCCATGGGGTGCAGGAGCTTGCGCAGGATCCACATCTTGGCGAGCTCGCCCTGGTCGGTGATCAGCTCTTCCTTGCGGGTACCGGAGCGGTTGATGTTGACCGCGGGGAACACGCGCTTCTCGGAGATGCGCCGGTCGAGATGGATCTCGCTGTTGCCGGTGCCCTTGAACTCCTCGTAGATGACGTCGTCCATCTTCGAGCCGGTGTCGATCAGTGCGGTTGCGAGGATGGTGAGGCTGCCGCCCTCCTCGATGTTGCGCGCCGCGCCGAAGAAGCGCTTCGGGCGCTGCAGCGCGTTGGCGTCCACGCCGCCGGTGAGCACCTTGCCGGAGGAAGGCACCACGGTGTTGTAGGCGCGTGCGAGACGCGTGATCGAGTCCAGCAGGATCACCACGTCCTTCTTGTGCTCGACCAGGCGCTTGGCCTTCTCGATCACCATCTCGGCCACCTGCACGTGACGCGCCGCCGGCTCATCGAAGGTGCTGGAAACCACCTCGCCCTTCACCGTGCGCTGCATCTCGGTCACCTCTTCGGGCCGCTCGTCGATCAGCAGCACGATGAGAATGACCTCCGGGTGATTGGCGGTGATCGAGGTCGCGATATTCTGCAGCAGCATCGTCTTGCCGGCCTTCGGCGGGGAGACGATCAGGCCGCGCTGGCCCTTGCCGATCGGGGCAACCAGATCGATCGTGCGTGCGGTCAGGTCCTCGGTGGAGCCGTTGCCGCGCTCGAGTTTCAGACGCTTGGTCGGATGGAACGGCGTCAGGTTCTCGAACAGCACCTTGTTGCGCGAACTGTCGGGGGAGTCGAAGTTGATCTCGCCCACCTTCAGCAGCGCAAAGTAGCGCTCGCCGTCCTTCGGCGGACGGATCAGCCCGGAGATGGTGTCGCCGGTGCGCAGGTTGAAGCGCCGGATCTGGCTCGGGCTCACGTAGATGTCGTCGGGGCCGGCGAGGTAGGAGCCGTCCGCCGAGCGCAGGAAACCGAAGCCGTCCTGCAGGATCTCGAGTACGCCGTCGCCGTAGATGTTCTCGCCGTTCCTCGCATGCGCCTTGAGGATCGAGAAGATGATGTCCTGCTTGCGCGAGCGGGCCAGGTTCTCCAGCCCCATGGACTCGGCCATCTTCACCAGCTCGTGGATGGGCTTTGCCTTGAGCTCGGTGAGGTTCATCGAGCTGCGCGATTGCGTCAGCTCCGCGGGACTGATGATCTCCGAGTCGTCGGCGTCGAACACCTCCGGCTCGTGCATCATCTCATCAGGACGTGGGCCGCCGTTGCCGCGCACGTCGCGGTTGCCGTCGCGGTTGCCGTGGCGCGGACCCTTGTTGGGCCGGTTGCGGCCCTGATTGCCGAGATAGCCTCTCACAGGTTGCTGTCCAGAAATGCCGAGAGTTGGGATTTGGATACGGCGCCCACTTTCTGCGCCTCGACCGTGCCGTTCTTGAACAGAATCAGCGTCGGGATGCCGCGGATGCCGAACTTGGGCGGCGTCTGCGGGTTCTCATCGATGTTGATCTTCGCGACCTTGATGCGGTCGTGGTACTCGCTCGCGATCTCATCAAGGATCGGGGCGATCATCTTGCATGGACCGCACCATTCGGCCCAGAAGTCCAGCAGTACGGGCTTGTCGGATTTCAGGACGTCCTGGGCGAACGTGGCGTCCGTGGTATGCACAATGTGGGCGCTGCTCACGCGGTTCAACCTCCGTCAATGCAGAGCGTGAAAAAATCGCCTGGAACTCAGGAACCGGGGCGGCTGACGGCAAAGTAAGCGCAAACGCGATGCCAGAACAGCACGCTAAACGGTTACACTACTAACTCGTGACTGAGTATGTGTCCTTAAAGGAGTAAGGAACTTGGGCTGGCAGGCGCGGACCTGCGGGCCCGCTGTCTTGAGTTACTTTGTAGCGCTTCCGGGCGCGTTTTTCAAGTCTGCAGGCATCTTTTTCCAATAACACTCCATGCGATTTGATGACTGATCCACATTCCGCTGCCGTCGCCTCCGTCGCTTTCGCCTCCCTCGGCCTTAAACCTGAGGTCATGCAGGGCATCCGCCAGGCGGGCTTCGTCACCTGCACTCCCATTCAGGCGCAGACGCTGCCGCTCGCCCTCGCCGGCCGTGATGTCGCCGGGCAGGCGCAGACCGGAACCGGCAAGACCGCGGCGTTCCTCATCGCGCTCTACCAGGGGCTGCTCACGCGGCCGGCCGTGGCAAACCGCGCGTCGACCTCCATTCGCGCGCTGATCGTGGCGCCCACGCGTGAGCTTGCCGTGCAGATCCACCACGACGCACTCACCCTCGGCGCCCACACCGGCCTGCGGCACCTCGTCGTGTTCGGCGGCATCGACTACGAGAAGCAGCGCCAGCAGCTCAGCGAGGGCTGCGATGTGCTGGTCGGCACCCCCGGGCGGCTGATCGATTACTTCAAGCAGCATGTGTTCGACCTCAGGCACGCGCAGGTGCTGGTGCTCGATGAGGCCGACCGCATGTTCGATCTCGGCTTCATCGCCGACATCCGCTACATCCTGCGCCGCCTGCCCCACCCCGAGCGGCGCCAGTCGATGCTGTTCTCGGCCACGCTCTCGCACCGGGTGCTGGAGCTCGCTTACGAGCACATGAACAACCCCGAACTGGTGCGCATCGAACCGGACAAGATGACCGTGGATCAGGTGCGCCAGCTCATGTACTACCCCTCCATGGAGGAGAAGGTGCCGCTGCTCATCGGGCTGCTGCATCAGATCGAGGCGGTCCGGACGCTGGTGTTCGTGAACACCAAACGTACGGCGGAGCGGCTCGAGAGCACGCTGAGGGCCAACGGTTTCAATGCCCAGGCACTCTCGGGCGACGTGCCGCAGAACAAGCGCCTGCGCTTCCTGCGCGACTTCCACGAGGGCAAGCTCGCCGTCCTCATCGCCACCGACGTCGCCTCGCGCGGCCTGCATATCCCCGACGTCAGCCACGTGTTCAATTTCGATCTGCCGCAGGATGCCGCCCGATTACGTGCACCGCATCGGCCGCACTGCGCGCGCGGGCGCCGAGGGCGACGCCATCAGCTTCGCCTGCGAGGAGTACGCGGTGTCGCTGCCGGACATCGAGACCTATCTCGGGCACAAGATCCCCTTCTCCCCGATCGCGCCAGAGCTGCTGGCCACCGCGGTGGTGTCGCCCCCGCACACCCACCGACCCCGCCATCCCCATCATCCCGGCGGCCGCCGCCCCGGTGGGGGTGGCGGCCCGCGCGAGCGCCGGGGATCGCGCCCGGGGCGCTCGCCGCGCGGCCGGGGTCGTTGAGAGCCGCCGGGGTGCTTAGGGCCGGGCAGCCGCGCCGTTGTCGTGGCACTCGGACCGCCGCTCGGCTAAGCTTTGACCCCTTTGGGGCGTCCGCCGCCACCAGCTCCAGGCCTCCCCAAAGCTCAGGTCCGCTTCTCTTTTGGGCCATTTCCCTGCATGGCGGAAATCGAAGACAACGTCGACCGCGAGCTGTTCCGCAACATGGAAAAGCTGCGCCAGCTGCGTATCGAGCACCGCGACCTCGATGAGGTGATCTCCCGGCTGTCCCTCGACCTGCATGTCGATGAGCTGCAGCTGAAGCGCCTGAAGAAACGCAAGCTCATGCTCAAGGACCAGATTGCGCGCCTCGAGAGTGAGCTGATCCCGGATCTGAACGCCTGATGAACAGCGTCGACAGCGCCGCACGGGGCGCCCTGCTGCAGCTCACCTCCGCGCAGGTGCTCGCCACCGTCGTCGCCATCCTGATCGCCTCGGGCGTCGCACTGCTGGTGGCGCGGGCGCTGCGCGCCCGGCGGGCGCGCGACGCCGCGGCAGACCTGCCGCTGCCGGCGCACTGGCTCGACCACGCCCTGGAGGGCGCGGTGATCGTGGCGCCGATCCTCGCCGCGCTCGCCACGCTTCTCGGCGCTCGCGCGGTGCTCGCCGCGTTCGGCACCTCCACCGTGCCGCTCGATGGCGCGGTGCAGATTGTCGCAGTGCTGCCGCTGCTGCGCCTCGCAGTATTCGTGCTCGGCGTGCTGCTCGGGCCGGGCTCCTGGGTGCGCCGCCGCGGAGTGCGCATCACGCTCATCCTGTGGGCGATCGCAGCGGTGGCGATGCTCGGCTGGCTGGATGCGATCGAAGCCGCCCTCAACCGCGTCAGTCTGGTACCGGGCAAGACGCAGTTGAGCCTGTGGGCGCTGCTGAAGGGGCTGGTGGTGGTGACGGCGTTCGTCGTCATCACCAGCCTGATCGCGCGCGCCATCGAGCGTCACGTCATGCGGCTCGACCAGCTGGCAGTCTCGACGCGCGTCGGCGTCTCCAAGTTCACCTACTTCCTGCTGGTGAGCCTGGGGATGCTGCTGGGCGTCAACGCCGCCGGCGTCGATGTCACCACCCTCAACGTGCTCACCGGCGCCATCGGCTTAGGGCTGGGCTTCGGCCTGCAATCCGTGGCCAGCAATTTCGTCAGCGGCTTCGTGCTGCTCGTGGACAAGTCCATCAAGCCCGGCGACGTCATCAGCTTCACCGGAGCGACCGGTGGGGCCGCCGGCAACTTCGGCTGGGTACAGGAACTGCGCGGGCGCTACGTGGTGGTGCGTGACCGCGACGGCGTCGACACCCTGGTGCCGAACCAGAACCTGATCAACAGCTCCTTCATCAACTGGAGCTACTCGGATCAGCGCGTGCGCCTGAAGCTGCCGGTGACGGTCAGTTACGACGACGATCCCGAGCTTGCGCTGAAACTGCTGCTCGAGGCGGCCGAGAACCACCCGCGCATCCTGCGCGATCCGCCCCCGGTGTCGCGCCTCATCAGCTTCGAGAACAACGGCATGCTGCTCGAGATCCGCTTCTGGATCGCCGATCCGGTGAACGGCGTCAACAACGTTCGCTCGGACGTCAACCGCGCGATCTGGCGCATCTTCCGCGCCAACGGCGTGACGATCCCCGTGCCCCAGCAGGATGTACGCGTGATCGAGCGGCGCGCGCTCGGGGGCGCTGCCGGCCCGGTCCCGCCGGAAACGATGGGACTCGACGGGGCTGCCGACTAGCTCGGCGGGCGCAGCCGTGCCGCTGCCCGTCGCCGCTGGCCTTGAGATCCCGGACAACGAGCTGTCGCTCACGTTCGTACGCGCCTCGGGGCCTGGCGGGCAGAACGTCAACAAGGTGGCCACCGCGGCGCAGCTGCGCTTCGACCTCGAGCGCAGCACGGTGCTCGCCGCGGCGGTCAAGGAGCGGCTGCGGCGCCTGAGCGGCCGGCGGCTGACCGCCGAAGGCACGATCCTCATCTTCGCGCGCAATCACCGCACCCAGGAGCACAACCGCCGCGAGGCGCAAGCGCGCCTCGCGGATCTCATCCGCCGTGCGCTCGTGGCCCCACGGCCCCGCAAGGCCACCGCACCCACACGTGCCGCACGCGAGCGACGCCTCGAGCAGAAGGTCCGGCAGCGCCACACCAAGCGGCTGCGCGCGCGCCCGCGCTGGGATGACTGAGGGAGTGACGCCATGTATTCATCCGCGCTGATGGCTTTTGTGCACCACGCAGCCGCCTTCACCGTGGTCGCCGCACTGGCGGTGGAAGTGGCGCTGTTCAAGCCGCCGCTGTCGCTGCCGCAGGCGCGGCGGCTGCTGCTCACGGACACGATCTTCGGAGCGTCGGCGGGTGCGGTACTCATCGTCGGACTGCTGCGTGTGGCTTACTTCGAGAAGGGGCCGGCGTATTACTGGCACGACGCCTTCTTTCTTGTGAAGTTCGGCGCCTTCATCGTGGCGGCGCTGATCTCGATCTATCCGACCGTCACGTTCCTGTCCTGGCGCAAGAGCCTGCAATCGGGCACCGTGCCGCAGATCGCCGCGGCGCACGCGCAGCGCGTGCGCCTGTGCCTGATGCTCGAGCTCACCGCGATCGTCGTGATCCTGCTGTGCGCCGCATTCATGGCGCGCGGCTTCGGTTACCTGCGCTGAGCCGCGGCGCCGTTCCCGGCCGGGCTCCGTCGGATCAACTCGTTTGATTTGAGTCGGGTACGGCACTATCCTCGCTCGGGCAGGGAAGGACCACGGCTCGATATTCTCTCGAGCCGATTGCGCCCGAAAAACACACGAACAATCGAGGTGCCCGATGAAATCCGCGACGTCCATATGGACCAGCATAGTCTGTGCATTGGTGGCGCTCGCCTGGTTCGGCCTTGCGGAAGCGCAGTATTACCGCCACGCCAAGCCGCTCCCGCCGCGTGGTCTGAAAATCGACGCCACTGCCTTGGCCGCACAGTCATCGGCTGCGTCGCCGTGGCAACCAGTCAAAAGCCCGCCGCCGTTTCCTCCGAACGAGTGCAACGGCTTCGGCGCATTCCCCGGTGGCGGTAACCCGCTCCTGCTCACGGATGGCTCAGTGATCATCCAGGACGCGGGCTGCCCGGATTGGGTGCGCCTGACTCCTGACAGCAGTGGCAGCTACGCCAACGGAACGTGGACGCAGATCGCCTCACTGCCCGCGGGATACTCCCCGCTCTATCACTCTTCCGCGGTTCTGCCCGACGGGCGGGTGATCATCATGGGTGGGGAATACAATTACTACCAGGGCCTTTACTTTGTCCCCATCTGGACGGCCGAAGGCGCGATCTACGATCCGCTGGCGGACGTGTGGACATCCGTGGCGCCACCGCCATTCTTCGACGTCCTGGAGACTACTTTCTCTCCTCCCCTGACATTCCCACCTATTTTCGCGCAGACGATCGGCGATGCCCAGAGCGTCGTCCTGCCGAACGGCGTTTACATGCAAGCCGATTGCTGTACCAAACAGGCGGCGTTGCTCGATGCCAAGACCCTTACCTGGACCCCAACCGGCGCTGGTAAGTACGATATCAATGACGAGGAGGGATGGACCCTGTTGCCCAACGGTGAGGTGCTGACCGTTGATGCCTATGTCCCCGTTGGATTCCCGTACATCCCGAACGGCACGAACTCGGAGCTCTACGACTACCGAACGGGAACCTGGCACAGTGCCGGCAGCACGAAGGTGCAGCTGTGGGATTCGGGGCTTACGTGCGGCGAGCTCAACGCTGCTCCGCCGACCCCCACCTTCGAGGTGGGCCCGGCTGTGCTGCGCGCCGACGGTACGGTCTTTTACACGGGTTCGAATACCTGTCCCACGGAAGCCGGGAACACGGCGATCTATGATTCTCACAACCGACACTGGCGGCCCGGCCCCGTGTTTCCTGAAATCGACGGCGTGGCCGACATCAACATTGCCGACGGTCCGGCCTCGTGGGAGCCGAACGACAAAGTGCTCATGGATGCCAGTCCCGAGTATGGCAGTCCGCCTTCCTTCTTCTTTGAGTGGGACGGGAAGCATTTGAATCAGGTCCCGGGACCTCCCAATGCACCGATCGAAGGGTCCTACGTCGGCGACATGCTGCTGCTGCCTACGGGCCAGATTCTGTTCACCGATGACATCTCCACCGACATCGAGCTCTACAATCCGACCTTCACCGCAGGGGATCGGCCCTTGCAGCGTAGGATCGCGCCGCAGATCGTATCCGCACCTTTCGAGGTAACTCCGGGCGGCTCCTATAAGATCTCCGGCTTTCTCTTCAACGGTGTCACCCAGGGAGCCGCCTACGGAGATGACGTGCAGGCGGCGACCAATTTCCCGCTCGTGCGGATTACGAACCTGAACACCTCTCACGTCTTCTACAGCCGCACGCACGACCACAGCAGCATGGCGGTGGCGTCCGACCAGCTCGTGTCGACGCATTTTGACGTGCCCGCCGGGCAGGAAACGGGGCCGAGCCTTCTGGAGGTCGTTGCGAACGGCATCGCCTCGACGCCGGTGTTTGTGTTCGTCAGATAACGCCGGCTGAGAGGGTCGTCGCGTTTGTCGCGCGGGGCGGTGCTCAGGCGGCCCCGCGCGAGGCCGGCGCACCGCCCGCTCCGGCGCCGCCGCGGATCAGCCAGGCCGCCAGCGCCGGCAGCAGGATGATGGCGGCGAGCATGTTCACCAGGAACATGAAGGTGAGCATGATGCCGATGTCCGCCTGGAACTTCAGCGGCGAGAACACCCAGGTGGCAACCCCGATTGCCAGCGTGATGCCGGTGAATATGATGCTCGCGCCGGTCACGCGCAGCGTGCGCTCGTAGGATTCGCGCACCGACAGCCCCTGGTGCAGAAACTCCTGCATACGGCTGAAGAGGTAGATGCCGTAGTCGACGCCGATGCCGGCCCCCAGGGCAACCATCGGCAGCGTCGAGACCTTCAGGCCGATGCCGACCAGCGCCATGACGGCGTACACCAGCACCGACACCAGCGCGAGCGGCACCACCACCAGGACGGTGCCGACGACGGAGCGGAACGTGAGCAGGCACATGACGATCACCGCCGCGAACACGCCGGCCAGGATCAGCGCCTGCTTGGCCTCGACGGTCTCGTTGGTGGCCGCCATCACGCCGATGTTGCCCGCAGCCAGGCGCACCTGTGCGCGCTCGGGCGGGTTCGCGCGGCGCCAGCGCTTCACTGCCTGCACCACCCGCTCGATCGTGCCCGCGCGGTGGTCGGCGAGAAACATCATCACCGGTACGACGTCGCAGTTCTCGTTGAGCAGCCCGGTACTGGTCTCGATGTAACGCGTCGACTGCGTGAGCTGAGTCTGCTCGCGCGGAATGCTGCGCCACTTGAGGCTCCCCTCGTTCCAGCCGGCGATGGCGATCTTGGCGATGAACGGCAGCGTGATGACGTCCTGCACGCCAGCAACGTTGCGCATGTGCCAGCCGAAGCGGTCGATCGCAGTCATGAGATCGTGGCTCACGCACACGGGCTGCTGCGACTCGACGATCGCCGTCAGCACGTCGACGCCAATGTTGAACCTGGAGGTGATGACGTCGTTGTCGCGGTTGTAGCGCGAGTCGGCACGCAGTTCCGGCACGCCCGCCTGCGTATCACCGATCGGCGTCTCGCGTCCCTTCCACCAGCCGAGCACCGCCAGCACGGCGGCGATGACAATGATGACGAGCGCCGGCCCGCGGCGGGTGATGCCCGACAGCTGCCGCCACGGCCCTGCGAGCCAGCGCTGCCGTCGCGCCACCCGGTCGTGATAGCCGGCGTCGAAGTGCACGTACGAGACCAGCACCGGCAGCAGCACCAGGTCGGTGAGAATGACGATCGCGACGCCGATGCTGGCGGTGATCGCCATCTCGCGGATCACCTGCACCGGAATGAGGAGAATGGTCACGAAACCCACCAGGTCCGCCAGCAGCGCGACCACCGCCGGCGCGAGCAGCTGGCGGAAAGTGCGGCGCGCGGCCTCCATGCTGCCGAGCCCCGCAAGGGCCGCATCGCTTACCGCGCTGATCTTCTGCACGCCGTGACTCACGCCGATGGCGAATATCAGGAACGGCACCAGCAGGCCGATCGGGTCGATGCCGTAGTGCAGCAGCACCAGTGTGCCGAGCTGCCAGATCACCGCGATCACCGAGCACAACACCGCTACGAACGCGACGCGCCACGACTGGCAGTAGATGCGCACCGCCAGCAGTGTCAGGACCAGCGTAATGGCCGCGAACAGAACCACCGAGCCCGCACCGTCGGCGATGTCGCCCATCACCTCGGCGAAGCCGATGATGCGCACGTCGATCCCGTGTCCCTCGAGCGGCTGGCGCACCCGCCGCTGGAGCTCGTGGGCGACCTGGATGGGATCCACCCGCCTGCCCTGTGCGTCCTGATCGAGGACGATGGCGCTCACCAGCGCGCCGGAGAAATCGTTCGCCACCAGCCGTCCAATGATGCCGGCCTTTCTGATGTTGTCGCGCACCAGCGCCAGGTTCTGCGGGCTGGGTGTGAAGTCTGCCGGCACTACGTTGCCCGCCTCGATGCCGTCTTCAACGACCTCGAGATAGCGCACGTTGGGGGTATAGATCGATTGCACGCGCGTGCGGTCGATGCCGTCCATGACGATGACTTCGTCGGTGGCCTTGCGCAGCGCGGCAAAGAACTGCGGCGTGAACATGTTGCCGTCGCGCGCGATCAGCGCGACCAGCACGCGGTTCGCGCCCTGGAATTCCGCGAGCTTCGGATCGAGGTAGGTCCGCATGTACTCGTGCCGGACCGGCAGCGTCTTGATGAAGGACGTGTCGATACGCAGCCCGTGCACCGCGATCGCGCCGAGGAGAGTCGTGCCGAGTGCGAACAGCGTGAGAATGAGCGTCCGATGCCCGAAGATGAGCTGCTCGAGCCGGCCGACCATGACCGGCGAGAGGTGTGGGGCATCTCCGCCCGTGTCCGCCATCAGCGTGCGCTCCTCGCGACCACCGCAGCGCCCGTGAGACGGATGAGCTTCGCGCCGTCTTCGCCAACGACGGTGAGCGTCTCATCGCCCACCGTCACAGCGGCGGAAAGCCCGGCGTAATCGGCCTGCTGCAGCAGCGTGAAGCTGCGTCCGCCGTCGCGGCTGGCCAGCACCACGCCCGCCAGGCCGACGATCGCCACTCCGTCGGCACCGAAGCGCGCGGCGCCATCGAGCATGGCCACGGTTCCGGTATCGACCTTCTGCCAGCTGGAGCCGGCGTCCGATGAGCGGAAGAGATTGCCACGCAATCCAAACGCGAGCACCGCCTCGCCCGCCAGCGGCAGCACGCCGAAGAAGGAGCCCTCGTAGGGCGAGGCGAGTGTGAGCCAGGTGGCGCCGCTGTCGTCCGAGCGGTACAGGTGACCGGCTTCGCCTGCGATGTACAGCCGTGTCGCCCCCGCCGCCACGATGCGATTGAGGTGGGGTCCGCCGCCCGTCGTGTCAGTGTTGGCCGCGGCGCCGTTCGCGCCCGGACGCGCACGCGCCGACCCCGGCCCCGGGACAGCCCGGAGCTTGGCCTCGCTCCAGCTTGCGCCGCTGTCCGCGCTCGTCAGGTAAGCACTGTAGGCGCCGACTGCGATCACACGTCCGCCGCTGCCGCACCACACATCCAGCAGCGGGCGCTGAGCCTGCGGCGCGTAGTGCGCGAGCGTCCAGCTGCGCCCCGCATCGGCGGTCGTCAGGATGACCTCGTCGTGACCGACGGCTACGCCGTGCTGCGCGTCGAGGAAGCATACGCCCGTGAGCAGCGCCTGCGTCGGCACGGCGGCGGCCTGCGTCCAGCTGGCTCCCTGGTCGTCGGAGAGCACGATGATGCCGTGATCGCCAACCGCGACCAGGCGCTCCCCGGCCGCGGCGATGGCAATGAGCAGCGAGTGAGCGGCGAGCCGCGCGGGTTGCGCAGACAGCGGCGCCGGCTGCGCGGCACGCGCCGCAGCGACCAGCACCAGCGCGGCCGCGAGTGCACTTACGAGCGACGCCGTGAGCGCAAAAGAGGATTCTTGGGGGCGTGCGCGGCAGGATGCCGCGCCCGCAGCCTCCATGGACGGATTCACGGCGGCCTCAAGAATCCTCTTTTGCGCTCCCGCTGCACCGACTACCGGATTCCGCGCCGCTCGAGCACGCTCGGCTGATAGTCCGCGGGCGTGCGCTTGATCGAGAAGTCGTAGGACCCGTGCTCCTCGCTCTGCAGGCCGAGCGCGAGGTAGCGTCCGTTGGAGAGATCCATGACCAGCTCCAGGCTGTCCCACAACGATGGCAGGTTGTAGTAGTTCATCGCGTGTCCTTCCTGCACGCGGTACAGCTGCCCGCGGGAGTCATAGCAGTCGACGGCGACGATCTGCCACGAGTCCTCGTCGACGTAAAACGTCCGGCGGCTGTAGAGGTCGCTGACGCCCGGCTTGAGCGTCGAGTCCACCACCCAGACGCGATGCAGCTCGTAGCGCGCCAGGTCCTGGTTGATGTGATTCTTGTGCAGCAGCTGGGAGTACTTGAGCGTGCCGTCCTGCAGGCGGTAGGCGTCGTAGGGCACGTACAGCTCGCGTTTGCCGAGCAGCTTCCAGTCGTAGCGCTGCGGGCTGCCGTTGTACATGTCGAGCTGATCGGCAGTGCGCTGGTTGTCGGAGTTCGTGCCGGGATTGTCGAAGGCGACGTTGGGCGCACGCCGCACGCGCCGCTGGCCCGGGTTGTAGACCCACGCACGCCGTGATTCTTTCGCCTGATCGAGCGTCTCCTGCACCAGCAGTACCTCGCCCGCGAGGCGCGCCGGCGCGGTGGTCTCCTGGGTGAAGAACAGCAGGATGTTGTTGAGCTTCTGCTCCGTCATGCCCGGCTCGTAGAACAGGAAGTAGAACTCCTCCTTGAAATTCACCAGCGTGAAGCTGCCGCCGGCGGTCACCGCGGTCTGCCCGACCTGCAGCCCCGCGGCGAGACCGCGGTAACGCGTGACGTGATTCCAGATTACCTCGAGTCCGTTCTGTGGAATCGGGAACGGCGTGCCGCCGAGCGCGCCGGTGAAGCCGTTGCCGTCCGGTACCAGCTTCGCCGTCGTGGCGTTGCGCTGGGTGGCCTCGTAGACCCGCTCCGGCGCGGCTCCGCTGCGATGCGTCGGATAGACGATCATCTTGTAGTCGGCGTAGGCCTTGAAGAGAGCCTTGTGGCCTGCGGTGAGCTTCGCCGCGTACTGGCCCATGTTGGCCGCGGTGATGGTGAACAGCGGCTTGTCGCTCGCGTACGGATCCGGGTAGTGATCGGGGGAGTGGTAGTTGGGGAAACCGGCGTCAGCCGCGGACTTCAGCCCCCCGGTCCACGCCGGGATGCTGCCGTCGGCATTGCCCGCCTTCTCGCCGCCGAGCGGCGTCAGGTCGGCGCCGAGTCGCGCGGCCTCCTGCGGGCTCACCGCTCCCCAGGCAAGGGATGCGAACAGCGCTCCTGCTGCAGCCAACCCGATCAGCGTTTTCATTGCAGCCCCCTCAGAACGAGAACTTGACGCTAGCCGCGATGAAATCGCGATCGTCGAGCAGGTTGAACCGGCCGGCGCCGCCATAATTTGTGTACGAGACGTCCAGCTCCCACCTCTGACGCGTGCTCGCCGTGAGCCCCGCCGTATACGCGTACCGGCCGCCCAGAAACGCGCCGCCGGGACCGGGCGACACGCCGTTCACGTCCTGGCTCCAGGTGAGGTGCGGGATCAGGTTCCAGGCGCCGATCACGTTGTCGTACTCGAGCCGCCCGGCGAGCACGTAGCCCCAGGCGAAACTCGTAGCGAACGCCGAGCCGGGCTCCAGGCACTGGCCGAGCGGATTATTCGAGTAGTTGCCCGGTACGCACTGGCCGTTCACCGCGGGGAACTCCGGATAGCCGCCCAGATTCGGATTGCCGCTCAGGTTCGTGCCCGGGCCGTCGAAGCGCAGCCCGAAGCCCTCCGGGCCGCCGCTCAACTTGTTCGGGAGGTTCACGTAGTCAGCCCCCGCCTCCACGAGCAGCACTGCCTGGGAAGCCTTCAGAACATTGGCGAAGACCTGGGTGGCCGTGATGTCGAAGTGCCAGGTGTCCTTCAGCTCATACCCCTGGACGGTCTGTCCCAGCCCATACGACCCCAGCTGGTTGCATCCGGTGATGGGCGTCGCGGAAGCGGGTACGCAGTGCCCGGGCCCGGTCGTGGGCTCGCCGAGGAGCTTGGCGATCCCGGTCTCGAAGGGCGTGAGCGAGGCGTAGATGAGCTCGACGTCATCGAGCTGCAGCGGCACGTTGTGACGGTAGGCGACCTCGCCCTGCAGTGCGGTGCCGGTCTTCTGGATCTGCGTGTTGAAGGACAGGCCCAGCATCTTGATGTTCTGCGGGAACGACTCGTACAGGCCCTGGGTCTGGCTGTACTGGGTGGTCGCGAGGTTGCTCGCCTGGTTGTTGACGTTGCCACCCGCCAGCAGGGTATTGGCGCCAATGGTGGCGTACTGCGTCGCCGTCGCAAGACTCAGGTTGCCGCCGAGCGCTGCGGCGCGCTGCTGGCCGATGGCCGCGCCGGTGGCCACCGCGGCCGCGAACGGCAGGCCCGCGGCCAGCGCCTGGGCGGCGCCGCCGACGGCGTTGACGGCACCGAAGGCGTTACCCAGGCCCGCCTGCGTGCCAGTCTGGAACGACACCACCGGCAGGCGGCTGGTGTAGTTGAGGAAGTAGAAGCCGAGCTCGGTACCCTGGCTGAAGTTCGGCAGATAGTATTTGAACTTGATGCCGTACTGGCCGGATTCGGAGGGGTCGTGATCCCCCAGGCGCGTGATGGCCTGGAAACCGGGGATCAGCGTGCCGCCGAGGGAGGTGTAGTCCACGCCGGCGTCGGAAATCGCGCCGAAGCCCAGGATGGCTCTGTTGCCGCCCGGTCCGGCGACGTCGTTGGTGCTGAAGTAGGCGCCGTCGGGCTCGAGGATGTCCTTGTGCCAGTCGAACAGGTACAGCAGCTGCGTGCTCAGGTTCTTCGAGAGCTGCGTGTTGAAGATCACCGACGTGTCGGGCAGCAGGGCCTGCTTGAGCTCCGAACCCGGCACCTGCAGCGCGGTCACGTCGAAGTAGTCAACCTGGTTGAGGCCACCGGGGATGAACGTGCTCTCGCCCCAGTCCACCACCTGCCGGCCGGCGCGCAGCTCGGACGGCAACGCGCCGAGATCGAATCGCCAGTATCCCAATGCGTCCAGGAGGCGCACGTAGCTGCCGACCACGGACGTGGCGTCATGGGTCAGATTGACGTGAGGTTGAGTGTTGTCCATGACCTCGAAGTCGTAGAGACCCGAGGCGCGCACGAAGATGCCGGCCTTTTCCTTGTAGTTGAGCCCGAGCTCGGTGATGAACGTGGCCGCCTCGGTAAAGGCCGCCTTCTTCAGGTAATTGAGATCACCATCGTCGATGTTGGGAGAGTATCCGCAGCCACTGTTGGCGATGGCGATCAGCCGGCAATCGGGGGACGACACGCGCCAGCCCTGGCCATAGCCGAGAGTCGTGTCCCAGCTGCCGGACCAGTCGCCCGATGCGCTCTGGAAGCTGACGGCATGCGCGCTGGGCGAAGCGCCGGCGACCACCCCGGCGGCCAGCGCCACCATGGCCAGACCACGCCCGGTACGAACTTTGCTCATCTGTCCCCCCTGCCCACCGGGCCGTGAGCCTTAGCCTTCGGGCCGCTGCAGATGCAGGTGATTGCGTCGCTTAAGCACAGCGCGAAGCGAAGCCACCTCGCATTCTTGTTTGTTGCCGCAACACCAAGCCCGCTTGCGCGGCAGTCTATTACTCGGCTACGCAGCGCGGCAAGCCGTTTGCAGTGGCCGAGCGGCTCGCTGCAGCAGCAGCTGTGCCTCCTGCGCCACACGTTATGATGCGTCCGCAGCCGCGGCGTGGCGCCGCGCTGCGGGGAATGAGTGCAGATGGGCGGCTTTGCCGGCAAGACGGTGTTGATCACCGGAGCCTCGGAGGGCATCGGGCGGGCGCTGGCGCTCGCCCTGGCTGCGCCGGGCGTGCGCCTGGCGCTGAACGCGCGTAACGCCGCGCGGCTTGCGCAGGCGGCGGCCGAGTGCGCGGCGCGTGGCGCCGCGGTGCTGGCGCTGCCCGCGGACGTCTCGCAGCAGCAGGACTGCGCGCAGCTGGTGGCGCGCGCCGTGGAGCGCTTCGGCGGCCTCGACATTCTGGTCAACAACGCCGGCATCACCATGTGGTCGCGCTTCGATGCGATCAGCGACTTCAGCGTGTTCGAGCGGCTGCTGAGCGTCAACTACCTCGGCGCGGTGTACACCACCGCCGCCGCACTGCCGCACCTCAGAGCCGCGCGCGGCCTGATCGTCGCCGTGGCCAGCATCGCCGGACTCACCGGCGTGCCCGAGCGCACCGCCTATGCGGCGAGCAAGCACGCGCTGGTCGGATTCTTCGAGTCGCTGCGCATCGAGCTCGCCGGCAGCGGCGTGGACGTCACCCTCATCGCGCCGGATTTCGTGGTGAGCGAGATTCACCGCCGCGCCATCGGTCCCGACGGCGCCCCGCTCGGGCAGAACTCCGATGCAGGAGTCGCACATCATGACGGCCGAGGCGTGCGCGCAGCTGATCGTGGCTGCGATGCGGCGCCGGCAGCGGCTGCTGATCACCTCGGCGCGCGGCCGGCTCGGGCGCTGGGCGCGCCTGCTGGTGCCGACGCTCGTCGACCGCCTGGCGGCGCGCGCCATCCGCGAGCGGCGCTGAAGCCTCACTCGAAGGCGATTGCCGGCAGATCGAGGGCGATGAGGAAATACTCGAACAGGTACTGGATCACGCGCACCTGGTTGTGCAGCCGATGATCGCTCTCGAGCAGGTGCAGCGCCGCCTTGTACGCCTGCGCAAAGCGCACGCTGTGCTCGAACGGCACGACCTCGTCGCGCCAGCCATGCACCACTGCGGTGGGGCAGTCGAGCACGCCGCTGCGCAGCTGCGGCAGCCCCTCCAGGTACAGCGCCGGCGCCATCAGGAACACCCCGCGCGCGTGCAACAGAGAGGCGGAGGCGACCGCGACGTATCCGCCGAGGCTCGAGCCGACCAGCACCAGGTCCCCGCCGAGCTCCTTGCAGAAATCGACCAGCCGCGCGACACGCGCGCGCGGCTCATCGATGCCGCGGTAGTCGACCGAGTGGGCGTCGTAGCCTTCCGCGCGTGCAACTTCAGCGAGCGCGGAGATCTTGCGTCCCCAGGGTCCGCTCTCCTGGCCGTGCGAGAAGACGACGTGGCGGGCGGTCACCGGCGCTTGCATGGCGGGGGCTTTCGCCCTGGGAGCTGCGGTCGCATGCGCGAATAATGCCGGCAATGGAAACCGTAAGCCAAGCATCCGTGCGTGCGCCGCCGGCCGCGGCGGGCTGGCAGTTCTGGATCGACCGCGGCGGAACCTTTACCGATGTCATCGGCGTGTCACCCGCGGGGGCGCTGCACGTGCGCAAGGTGCCCTCGGTCGGCACCGCCGGGGCGGGCGATCCGGGCCTCACCGCCGCACGCGCCATCCTTGCCGAGGCTGCCGCCACACCTGCCGCCGGCAGCGCTGCAGCGGTCGCGGCGCTGAAGGTCGGCACCACGGTCGCCACCAACGCGCTGCTCACCCGCGCCGGCGAGCCGGTGGTGCTGGTCACCACGGCGGGCTTCGCCGACGGCCTGCGCATCGGTTACCAGAATCGCCCCGACATCTTCGCGCGTCACATCGTGCTGCCCCAGCGGCTGTATGCGAGCGTCATCGAGGCGCACGAGCGCATCGACGCGCACGGCGCGGTGCTCACGCCGCTCGACACCGCGCAGCTGCGCGCCGACCTGGCGCGCGCGCGCGGCGCCGGACGCCGGGCGGTCGCCATCGTGTTCCTGCACGGCTGGCGGCACCCGCAGCACGAGCGCCTCGCCGCCGAGTGCGCACGGGCGCTCGGATTCGAGGAGGTATCGGTGTCGCACGAGCTGTCGCCGCTGGTGCGCTACGTCACGCGCGGCGACACCACGGTGCTCAACGCCTACCTCGCACTGCCGCTGCGCCGCTACCTGGGCGCGCTGCAGCAGGAGCTCGGTGCGCTCGATGCGCGCGCGCGTCTCAGCCTGATGCAGAGCAACGGCGGCCTGGCAGTCGCGGCGAGCTTTCACGCCATGGCGAGCGTGCTGTCGGGGCCGGCGGGCGGGCTGATCGGCATGCGCTGGGTGGGCGAGCGCCTCAACTACCCGCGCCTCATCGGCTTCGACATGGGCGGCACCTCGACCGACGTGTCGCTGATCGACGGTGAGCTGCCGCAGCGCTTCGAGCAGCTGATCGCCGGCGTGCGCCTCGCCCAGCCGATGCTGGATGTGCACAGCATCGCCGCCGGCGGGGGCTCGGTACTCAGCTACCGCGACGGCCGCTTCGCCGTGGGTCCCGCCTCCGCGGGCGCGGATCCGGGGCCGGCCTGTTACGGGTGCGGCGGCCCGCTGACGCTGACGGATGTGCAGGTGCTGCTCGGGCATCTGCGTCCCGACACGCTGCCGGCGGTGTTCGGGCGCGACGGTCACGCGCGCATCGATACGCAGGCAACGGCGGAAAAGTTCGCCGCACTCGCCGCGCGCGCCGCAGAGGAAGCGACCGGCGGCTGTGCGCTCGAAAGCATCGCCGAGTCGTTTCTCGAGGTCGGCGTCGAGTCGATGGCCAACGCCATCCGTCAGGTCTCGACGCGGCAGGGACGCGATGCGGGCGATTTCACGCTGTTCTGCTTCGGCGGCGCCGCCGGCCAGCATGCCTGCCGCGTCGCCCGTGCGGCGGGGGTGCGGCGCATACTCGTGCACCCGCTGGCGAGCGTGCTGTCGGCCTTCGGTATCGGCGTGGCCGATCGTCTCGCCGTGCGCCGCGCCAGCCTGCGCCAGCCCCTGGACGAGGCGGGACTGATTGCCGCACGCGACGCGCTCGCGCTCCTCGAGCAGCAGGCGCGCGCGCAGCTCGCCGACGATACTGGCGAGCCTGCGGCGGTGCGAGTGACGCAGCTGCTCGAGCTGCGCTCCGGCGACAGCGACATCACCCTCTCGGTGCCGCTCGGGGAGCTCGGGGAGGTGCGCGCGCGCTTCCACGCCGAGCACCTCAGGCGCTTCGGCTTTGCAGCGCATGCGCTCGCCGTGGTGATCGAGGCGTTGCGCGTGGAGGCGCGCGCGCCGAGCGTCGATCCGTGCGCGCTCGCGATGCCCCCGGCCGCCGCGCCGCCGGGGCTGCCCGAGCGGGTAAGCGCCTGGTTCGGCGCCTGGCGCGAGGTGCCGCTCGTGCCGGTGAGCGCGCTGCGCGGGCAGCTCGAGGGACCCGCGCTGCTGGTCGAGCCGCACAGCACCGTGGTGCTCGAGGAAGGCTGGCGCGCGCAGCGCCTGCCCGGCGGCGAGCTGCTGCTCAGCGATGAGGCAACGGCGCGCGCGGCTCGTGCGGCGCGGGCCCCGGCGGCGACTGCAGCGAACGCGGCGACTGCAGACCCCGCCCGCATCGAGATCTACAACAACCTGTTCATGCACATTGCGGCGCAGATGGGCGAGGTCCTCAAGGCGACCGCTCAGTCGGTCAACATCCGCGAGCGGCTCGATTATTCCTGTGCGTTGTTTGACTCGCGCGGCCGCCTGGTCGCGAATGCGCCGCACATGCCGGTGCATCTGGGCTCGATGGGCGCCAGCGTGCGCGCGGTCATCGAGGCGCGTGCCGGCCGGCTCCTGCCGGGAGATTCCTGGCTGCTCAACAGTCCGTACCACGGCGGCACCCATCTGCCGGACATGACGGTCGTCACGCCGGTGTTCATGAGCACGGCAGAGCAGCCCGATTTCTTCGTCGCCTCGCGCGCGCATCACGCCGACATCGGCGGCGTGACGCCCGGGTCGATGCCGCCCTTCAGCCGCAGCATCGAGGAGGAAGGAATTCTCTTCGAGTGCTTCCCTGTGGTGAGCCGCGGCACGCTGCGCGAGCGCGAGCTGCGCGAGCGGCTCGCGGCCGGGCCGTGGCCGGCCCGCAATCCGGCGCAGAACGTCGCCGACCTGCGCGCGCAGCTGGCCGCCAACGCGCGCGGCATCGCCGAGCTCGAGCGCGCCGTGCAGCGCCACGGCCTCGCCGGCGTGCAGCAGTACATGCGCCACGTGCAGGACAACGCCGCCTACTGTGTGAGACGCGCCATCGGCCGGCTGCGGCCCGGGAGCTTCCGCTACGAGATGGATGACGGCTCGGTGGTCGCGGTGCGCATCGCCATCGATCGCGCACACGCACGCGCGCAGGTGGATTTCACCGGCACCTCGGCGCAGGGCGCACACAACTTCAACGCGCCGCGCGCGGTGTGCACCGCCGCAGTGCTGTACGTGTTCCGAACCCTGATCGATGAGCCGATTCCGCTGAACGAGGGATGTCTCGAGCCGCTCGACATCGTGATCCCGCCGGGCTCGATGCTCGACCCGCGCCCGCCCGCGGCGGTGGCGGCGGGGAATGTCGAGACCTCGCAGTGCATCGTCGACGCCCTCTACGGCGCCCTCGGAGTGCTCGCCGCCTCGCAGGGAACGATGAACAACCTGACTTTCGGCGATGCGCGCCTGCAGTACTACGAAACCATCGCCGGCGGCGCCGGCGCCGGCGCGGACTTCGACGGCTGCGACGCCGTGCAGACCCACATGACGAACTCACGCCTCACGGATCCGGAGATCCTCGAGGGCGAGTTCCCGGTGCTGGTGCGCGAGTTTGCGATCCGCCACGGCTCGGGCGGCGTCGGCCGCCGCCACGGCGGCGATGGCGTCGTGCGGCGGCTCGAGTTCCGCAGCGCCCTCGCGGGGGCGCTGCTCGCCAATCATCGCCGCATCGCACCCTTCGGGCTCGAGGGCGGGCAGGCGGCCACGCGCGGCGAGGGCTACATCCGCCGTGCCGACGGCACGGTGCAGCCCTTGAGCGCCACGGCGCGCTTCGAGGTGGCCGCGGGCGATGAGCTGACGATCCTGACCCCCGGTGGTGGGGGCTTCGGCGCTACTTAGATTGGCGGAAACCGCCTGCGGCGGTTTCCGCAGGCCACGCGACGATCGCGCTCAAGCACGCCGGCAAAAGGCGGGGCTCGAAGCGCATTTGTTACGATCAGCTCAGCAGCCGAGCACTTCGTGGCAAGGCTGCCGCACGGGCTTTTGCCGGCGAGCAGATTGCGTTCGCACACAGCGCTCATGGCCCGCGCAGAATGGCGGTCTCGATCTCCCACTCGACGCGCTGGCGCGAGGTCGCCGAGCGGTTCACCGAAACCGGGCGCACGCGACTTGCGCCGGCGCGGTGCGTCACCAGCCAGGTATCGAACTCGCCTGGCTTGCTGGTAGCAAAGCCGAACAGGAGGTTGAACTTGCCCTCGGCGAGGGTCTGCGGCCGGTTGACGCGCTCGTCGGCGATGACGAGGTACGTCTCCTCGGCGTCAACGCCTGCGAACGCGCCCTGCGCTGCGAGCGCGGCGAGGAAACTCTCCACCTGCGCGCGGGCGCGCTCCCAGGTCGCCGGCCCGTTGTGCTCGAGCAGCACCCAGCGCGTGCCCTGCTCGATGCTGGCGGCGACAAACAGCGCCAGCCGCCGCGCGGAGAGGTACTTCCAGTCGGAGGCGCCGCTGCCGCCGGCGCCCAGCGTGCGCGGGCTGATGCCGCTGCGTGAGCCGCCGCGCACCGACAGCAGCGTGTTCACGCCCGCCTGCGCCAGCCGCGCGCGGTCGGCATCCGATACCGGCACCGCCGGGCGCAGCCCCGGACGCAGGATTGCTTCCTCGCTCTCCGCCGCAGCCCACACCGGCCAGGTCTCATCGGAGCGGGCGATCATGCCGGCCACCGCGCCGCAGGAGCCGAAGATCTCCACCCGGCCGCGCAGCCGGTCGAACGCCTGCACGCGCGGGTAATACATGACCGCGCTGTCGCTGCGGAACGGCCAGGTGCGCAGCGCATCCAGCGCCACGCCCGCCGAGGTCCAGGAGGCGGGCGGGTCGACGATCAGCAGCGCGTGGCGTGCGCGGCACAGCCGTGCCGCAACCAGCAGCGTCGAGAGTCCCACGTCGTGATCGCGCGCCAGCGGCGGGATGCACAGCAGGTTGAAACGCGTCACGCCATCGAGCGCGAACAGCCCGGTGCCTTCGCTGGCCGAGCCGATGACGTCGTAATCGGTGAGCGGTGCACCGTCGTCACCGTCGGGATTGGAGAGGGTGTAGCCGACCGCCACGCCGCCCGGTCCACCGGCGGAGCGGTCGGGGCGCTGCACCGGCGCCGCGCCCAGCACGCGCACCAGGCGAGACTCGAGCAGCACGTCGGTCACGAAGCGTCCGGAGGAGGGTGCCACCGACACGCGGCGGTAGATTTCCTGGTCCTCGACCAGCTCCGAGCCGGCGGTGCGCACGCGCTGCACCACCAGGTTGAAACGCTCATGCTCGGCGGCGGTCAGCCCGTCATAGTCGACCGAAGCGCGCAGGTATTCGCGCGAGCCGGGATTGAGCGCCACGAGCCGCAGCGCGTCGCGACCGGCCGGCAGAGTGATGGTCGGGGGACGTGCACCGTTGGCGACGCGCACGATGCGCGCCTCGCGACCGCCGTTCTCGAAGAATTGCTCGACCGCGTAGGAGAGCGTCGCGGGCTGCCACAGCCCGCCGAAGTGCTGCTGGAACTCGGCGAAACTGCGCGCCGGCAACGCCTGGCCCACCGGGCCCTTCAAGGTGCGGCCGATAAAGGCAGTGACCGCGGTCGGCACGCGCTCGATCGCGTGACTGTCACGGCTTTGTTGTGCGAGTTCTACGCCGGACGCGGGGCTGTCGGCCACTCGAGCGCCTCTTGGAATCTGCCGCCGCACTCTAACATAGCGTCGGCGTGCTGGCAGTTTCTGGCGCGCTGCGGTGCGCGCGCGGTACGCGCCTCAGCGGCGCGGCGCGCGATCGCCCGCTGCGGCGTGCGCTCGGGCCGCTTCACCGGCTGCGCCGCTGGCGGGCTCGTCCGCTGGGCCCTCGCGCTCGCGTCGCGCCTGCTCGCTGCGCGCGCGCTCAAGCTCCTCGCGCTTGCGCGCGATCTCCGCCAGCATCAGCTGCAGCCACTCCGACAGCGCCGGCAACGCGCGCGCACTCCTCAGCCGCCGTTCTTGGGAGCAACCGGCTGCGCGCGCGTCGCGGTGCCCCCGGCCGGGGGACTCGCCGCGGAAGCGGCTGCGTCTGCGCCGGCGCCCGTGCTTCCGGGCTCGATCTCCGAGAGGATCTGCCTGAAAGACGCCTCATCCATCGGCAGATCCGACGTGCCATCCCAGGTGGAGCCCTCGGGCAGCACATTGCGCACGCGTGCCGCAGCCGCGAGGATCTGCTCGACGCTCGCATCCGGCATGGTAATCGGCACCGGCAGTCCGCGCGGGCTGAGCGTGAGGCTCGACACCAGCTTCCAGTCGACCTGCTCGTGGTGCGCCTGCAGCTGCTGCTGCAGCTTCACCGCCAGCGAGCGGGTGAGGAGCCTCTTCTGCGCCTTCTTCCAGTCGCGGGTGTCGTCTTCCAGCACATCAAAGGGCTGCAGGTACAGCTGCCCGTCGTGCCAGCCGAACACAAAAGGCTGGTTCACGACGCGTACCTCGGTGCCGATCGGTACCAGCGCGTAGAACTGGGCAATGTCTTCAGGATACAGGCGGATGCAGCCGTGACTTGAGCGCAGCCCGACGCCGGCGGGCTTGTTGGTGCCATGGATCAGGTAGCTCGGCCACTGCAGATAGAACGCGTATTTTCCGAGCGGGTTGTCCGGGCCCGGTCCGATCACCGGATCGAGATCCTCGCCATTGTCGTGATGCTCCTTACGCACCGACACCGGCACGCGCCAGGTGGGATCCTGCTGGCGGCGCACGATCTTGGTCACGCCTTCCGGAGTGCGCCAGCCGACTTTGCCGATGCCGATCGGGTGGGTCAGCACTACCTGAGGGTCGCCGCGCTTCGCCGGCGGCGGGAAATAGTAGATGCGCATGGCCGCGATGTTGATCACGAGCCCGGTACGCGGCGCGTCCGGGAGGATGAATTGTGTGGGAACGACGATCTCGCGGCCCTCGCCAGGCAGCCAGGGGTCGATCTTGGGATTGGCGCGCAGGACTTCCTCGTAGCCGACGTTGAAGCGCCGCGCGATGTCGGTGAGCGTGTCCTCCTTGTCGGCCTTCACTACCTGCACGACGCCGACGACGTCCTGCCCCGGGGCGAGCTCGAAGCGCTCGTTGGCGACCGGCAGCGGCTCTTGCGGTGGCGGCGGCGGCGCAGGCGGTGGCGGCGGCGGGGCGGGATGGCGCCACGCGGCAAACAGCGAGCAGCCTGCCAGGGCGAGACAAACGAGTGCCGCGGTCGCGGCGCGGGCGCTGGAGAGCTTCATGCGAGGGGAATTATGACCGATGTCGAGGCGGGCGGAATGTCTTCGGATCGCTACAGCAGCACCGGCTGGGTCGGCAGCTCGTGGCCGCCGGCCGCCTCGCCCGGGAAATGCCGCTCCAGGAGCGCACCGACGCCCTCGATCCCCGCGATCGAGCCCTCGCGGAAGCGACGCTCCCGGTAATGCTGCTCCATGCGCCGGCACACGGCCTCCCACTCGTGCTGAGCGATGCGCGCGGCGATGCCACGGTCGGCGACGATCTCGACCACCCGGTCGGCCATCAGCACGTAAATGAGGACGCCATTGTTGTGGGCAGTGTCCCAGACGCCTAACTGCCCGAACAGCTGCACCGCGCGCTGCCGGGCGGGGAGATCGTGCCATAGCTCCGGCAGGTCGAACGCGGTCTCGACCACGAAACGGATCTCTCCCGCATGGTGTGCCTCGCACTCGGCGATGGCCCGTTCGATGGCAGCGCGCACCGCCGGCGTGAAATGCCGGCGTGTGCTCCAGCGCGTGGTAGCGATGTGACGCATGAGGCGCAGGAATTTCATCGTGCGCCCTACCAGCTCCCGGAGGCGCCGCCGCCGGAAAAGCCGCCGCCGCCGCCGCTGAAGCCGCCGCCTCCACCGCCGAGGCCCCCGCCAAAGCCGCCGAATCCGCCTGTCGACCAGCCGCTGCCGCGCGCCACTCCCGCCACCATGGCGAACACAAAAGCGGCGAGTGCCGCGAGCCCCGCCGCGTACAGCACGTGAATCGTCAGCCAGACCAGGAGCCCGGCGGCTGCGCCCGTCAGGGCCGAGCCTACCGTGCGGCCGAATATCGCGCGCAGCACCGCCGAGCCGATCACCACCGCGAAGAACAGCAGCGGCAGAAAGTTCGAGCCTCCGCCGCGCCTGCCGGCCTCGTGCCGGGGAGGCGGCAGGGGTTCGCCCTCGATGAGCCTCATCATCTGCTGGAGACCGGCCTCGATCCCACCATAGAAGTCCCCCTGGCGGAAGTCGGGCCTGATCGTCTCGTCGATGATGCGGTTGGACATGGCGTCGGTGAGCACGCCTTCGAGCCCGCGGCCGACCTCGATGCGCACGCGGTGATCGTTCTTGGCGATGATGAGCAGCGCGCCGTCATCGACCTTGCTGCGGCCGAGCTTCCACTGCTCGACGACGCGGATGGAGTATCCCTCGATCTCCTCCGGCGCAGTGGTGGGCACGATGAGCACCGCGAGCTGCGAGCCCTTGGCGGACTCGAAGGCGGCGAGCTTCTGCTCGAGCGCACTCTGCTGCTGCGCGGTAAGCGTGCCGGTGAGGTCGGTGACACGCGCGCTCAACGGCGGGATCGGCTGCAGGCCGGGCGCGGCGGCAGCAATCTGCGCGCTCGCGCCAGAGCTGCACAGCAGCAGCAAGGGCAGCGCAAAACCCGCCCAGCGGCGGGTGCGGCGCGCGCGATCGGTCATTATTGCCTGGCAGGTTGTCCGGCAGGCGCAGGCGGGGGCACGTTGCCTGGAGCTGCGGGCGTGGTGGTGTCGAAGCTCACCGTCGGGGCGGTGGAGATCTGCTGCTCGTTGGCCACCGAGAAGCTCGGCTTCGGCTGGAAGCCGAACATCTTCGCGGTGAGATTGTTGGGGAAGGTGCGCACGGTCGTGTTGTAGTCCTGCACCGCCTGGATGTAGCGGTTGCGCGCCACGGTGATGCGATTCTCGGTGCCCTCGAGCTGCGACTGCAGGTCGCGGAAATTCTGGTCGGATTTCAGCTGCGGGTAGTTCTCGGTGACGGCCAGCAGGCTCTTCAGTGCGCTGGTCAGCTCGCCCTGAGCCGCCTGGTACTTCTGGAACAACTGCGGGTTGTTGAGCACCTCGGGCGTCACCTGGATCGAGCCCACCTTGGCGCGCGCCTCGGTGACGCCGATCAGCACCCGCTGCTCCTGGGCGGCGTAGCCCTTCACGGTATTGACGAGATTGGGGATGAGATCAGCCCGGCGCTGATACTGGTTCACGACCTCGGCCCAGGCGGCTTTCACCCCCTCGTCCTGCGACATCATGCGGTTATAGCCGCAGCCCGAGAGGCTCAGCAGCGCGACAGTCAGCAACGCAACACGCCAGGCACGCATCGGATCCTCCTTATGCACACCGCGCGGCCCACGGGCCGCGGGGGCGTGGATTGTCACATGCCGGGGAAAGGCACGTCGACCGTGATCGGGCGGGCGCCCGGAATTCAGCACCGAGTCGCTGCAATCGTTAATGTCGATAGACGGGTCGGTCAGATTGAAAGCGCCAATGTAGTTGACCGTACCGGTCACCGGGCCGGGACCCCCGGGGTACTCTGTGCCGGAGGGCAAAAAAAAACCCCAGGCTTATTAGGCCTGGGGTTGTAAGGGCGGACCTTCGATGAAGGGAAGGAAGTCCGCCAGGGGATACGTCAGTGCAATCGTGCCCAGTGCAGGATGCGGATGTCGTCCGAGTCCAGATCGAAACTCTGTGCCAGCAGCGCACGCAATTCGCGGTTGGCGCGCACACTACTCAGCGGCTGCTGCAGCTCCACCACGCCGCTCCACTCGCTGCCGCCGCCGGCGGCGCTCTGCGCCCTGCCGCCGGGGGTGACGAAGTGCGTGTAGTACTTGGCAGCCACGGCCAAAAGGTTAGTAGCGTCGCCAGGGCAGTGTCCGTGAGACGTTCCACAGAAAGGCGGATTTCTGTAAAAGTGCGTGCGACATAAGTCACAGGATTTCAGCGAATGGGACGCTCAGCGCCGCCGCCGCCGCAGCCGCAGCCGGCGGGCTCGAAATACATCACCCCGGCGGGGGCGCGCCGGCTGCGCGAGGAGCTCGAGCAGCTGTGGCGCGAGGAGCGTCCCAGGGTCACCCAGGCGGTGGCCGCGGCCGCCGCCCAGGGCGATCGCTCCGAGAACGCCGAATACACCTACGGCAAGCGCCGGCTGCGCGAGATCGACCGCCGCGTGCGCTTCCTGCGCCGGCGCCTCGACGGCATGGTGGTCGTCGACCAGCCTCCGGCCGATGCCGCGCGCGTGTTCTTCGGAGCGTGGGTGGTGCTCGAGGCACAGGACGGCACGCGCGCGCGCTACCGCATCGTGGGCCCCGACGAATTCGACATGGCGCCGGGCTACATCAGCATGGACTCCCCGCTGGCGCGCTCGCTCATGCGCCGCTCGGTCGACGAGGAGGTGACCGTCGAGGCGCCCGCGCGGAGCTGCCAGTACCTGATCGTCTCGATCGAGTACGAGGGGGCGGCGTCTTAGGCGCGCCTACCAGATGACCCTGACGTTCTTGAACTGCCAGGGATCGCTCTTGTCGATGTCCTCCGGAAACAGCCGCTCGCGCTCGTGCAGCGGCGTCCACTCGGTGTACTCGCCGACCACCGGGCCCAGGTACGGCATGCAGATCTCGAGGTTGCGCCGATAGTCCATCTCATCGGGCTCGATGACGCCGAGGTTCGGATTCTCCATCGCCCACACCACCCCCGCGAGCACCGCCACGCACACCTGCAGGCTCGTGGCGTTGTTGTAAGGCGCGAGCTTGCGCGCCTCGAGGATCGACAGCTGCGAGCCGTACCAGTAGGCGTTCTTCTTGTGGCCGGCGAGCAGCACGCCGAGCTCATCGATGCCGCTGGTGATATCGTCCATCAGAATGCGCTGGCGCTCCTGCTGGGCGTAATTGTGTCCGGCGAGCTCGTGCACCGACATGACGGCGGCATCGCAGGGGTGATAGGCGTAATGCACCGTGGGGCGGTAGGCCACCTGCACTCCGTCGCGCACGGTGAAGTAGTCGGCGATCGAGATCGACTCCGCGTGCGTGATGCAGAAGCCGTGAAAGTAGCCCGATCGCGGCGTCCAGGTGCGCACCCGCGTGCCCGCGCCTGGCTGCGTCAGGTAGATCGCCGCCAGGCAGCCGAAGTCGTGGCGCCTGCCATCGCGCGGAAAGTTGCGCTCGTGCGTCCCCCAGCCCATCTCGCTCGGCTGTGAGCCCTCGCTGACGAAACCGTCGATCGACCAGGTGTTGACGAACTCCCCGGGCTGCTTCGGAACGCTCGAGAGCTGCGTGTCGCGCTCGGCGATGTGTATGACCTTCACCCCAAGGCGGCGGGCGAGCTCGCCCCATTCGGCGCGCGAGGCAGGTTGGCCCGCGGCGAGGCGCGTGTCGGCGGCGATGTTCAGCAGCGCCTGCTTCACGAAGTGCGACACCAGCCCCGGATTGGCGCCGTGGGTGAGCACCGCGGTGGGGGCGCGCTCATTGCCAGCGCGCAGCGCCAGCGCCTCCTCGCGCAGCGCGTAGTTGGTGCGGCGGCTCGCGGGCACGGTCGGGTCGGTGTAGCCGCCCGGCCAGGGCTCGATGCAGGTGTCCAGGTACATCGCGCCTTTTTCCCAGCACAGCTTGATGAGCGCGATGCTCGACACCTCCACCGAGACGTTGATCAGGAAGTCCCCGCGGCCGAGCAGCGGATTGAGCACGCGGCGGTAGTTCTCGCGCGTCAGGCGCTCCTTGACGAACTTGATGCCGTACTTGGCCGCCTCCTCGCTGCCGCGCTCATCCGCGGTCACGATGGTGATGCGCTCGGGGGCAATGCCGATGTGCCGCAGCAGCAGCGGCAGCACGCCCTGGCCGATGCTGCCGAAGCCGATGAACAGGATGCGCCCGGGAAACTCGACGTGGATCTTGTGTGTGTCGCTCATGATGCTCGCTTAATCACCTGGCAAGTCGCGGCACAACGGTACGCGAGGTGCGCGAAGGGTATCAATCGGATTCGCGCGGCTCAATTTTCCGCGCCGCTGACCGGAGTCAGCTCGTGCGCCAGTGCGGCGGGTAGGTGCGCTCGTAGCCCGGCAGGGCGGCAACGCGCGCCAGCCAGCGCCCGAGCGCCGGGTAGTTCACCTCCACCGGCATGAAGCGCGAGGACAGTGCCGCCGCCTGCGGCTTCTCCAGCGCGCGCCTGAGCAGCTGGATGCCTGGGAAGATCACCATGTCGACCGCCGAGCAGGCATCCCCGACGATCCACTCGGATTTCGACAGGCGGCCCTCGATGGTGCGCGCTTCGCTCGCCACCGCGTGCATCGCCGCGGTGATCTCATCACCGCCGAGATCCGCATCACCGAAGAAAACGCCGCGCACGATGGCGGTGAGCTGCGGCTCGATGTAGGCCTGGTACTCGCAGATGACGCGCATGATGGTGCCGGCTTCCTCCGGCGTGCGGCCGAAGATCGGCGGCTGTGGGTACTTGAGATCGAGGAAATAGAGGATCGCGAGCGACTCGAAGCACACGTAGTCGCCGTCCTTGAGCACCGGCACGCGCCCGCGCGGGTTGAGCGCAAGCATCTGCGGGGACTTGTGCTCCTGCTTTGAGAACTGCAGCAGGTGGCTCACGTACGGCAGACCGCTTGAACTCCAGCGCGAGCAGAACCCGCCAGGCGAAGGGACTGCCGCTGCCCCACTAGACCTCGATTGCCATCGCTGCCTCAGCGAGAAGTGCTGCCGGCGATTGTAACGGTAACCCGGCAGCGCCGAAAATGTGTACCGGCACAGCCTCAGCGAGGAGAGGGCCATGTTCACCACGCTCATCGAGCCGGCCGAGCTTGCGGCGCATCTCGAGGACCCGCAGTGGGCCATCATCGATTGCCGTTTCGAGCTCGCAACTCCGGAGTGGGGCGCAGCACGCCTGGGCGAGCGGCCACATCCCGCATGCGCTCTACGCGCATCTCGAGCGTGACCTGTCGGGGCCGCGCACGCCGCAGAGCGGCCGCCACCCGCTGCCGGAAGTGTCCGCGCTCGCGGCAACGCTCGGGCGTTTCGGGATCGACGCCTCGGTGCAGGTCGTCGCCTACGACCAGAGCACCGGCGCCTTCGCCGCGCGGCTGTGGTGGTTGCTGCGCTGGCTCGGGCACCGCGCGGTGGCGGTGCTCAACGGCGGCCTCGCTGCCTGGGAGCGCGCCGGGCTGCCGCTGAGCGCCGCTGCGCAGGCGCGCGCCCCGCGCCGCTTCCGCGCCACCGCCGAGGACGCCATGCAGGTGAGTACCGCGCAGATCGCCGCGGCGCTCGAAGCCGGGGCGCTCACGCGCGGCGGCGCGCTGCTCATCGATGCGCGCAGCGCCGAGCGCTTTGCGGGCGAGAATGAAACCCTCGACCCGGTGGCCGGACACATTCCCGGTGCGCGCAACCACCCCTACGCCCGCAATCACGACGCCCAGGGGCGGTTCTTAAGCGCGGCGGAGCTGCGCCGCGCCTGGGAGGGGAGCTTGCGCGGGGCGCCGCCGCGGCAGGTGATCGCGATGTGCGGCTCGGGCGTCACCGCCTGCCATAACCTGCTCGCACTCGAAGCCGCCGGGCTCAGCGGTGCGCGCCTCTACGCCGGCTCGTGGAGCGAGTGGATCCGCGATCCGGCGCACGCGGTCGCGCTCGGGCCCGCGGCTGATCCTTGAGATGCGTATGCAGTCGGAGCTTGAGACTGCGTAGCAAGCCCCTCTTACTTCACACGCAATTTTGATATAAACCGGCCCCGTGGCAGCCGATCCGAAGAGCGCCGTCAACGGCGCTCGCAAGTTCAATCCCGCGCAACCCTGGCGCATCGAGGACTCCCTCGACCTGTATCACGTCGACGCCTGGGGCAAGGGTTACTTCGGCATCAACGCCGGCGGCCACGTGGTGGTGCGTCCGGACACCACCGAACGCAACGAGATCGATCTGTACGAGGTGGTCGAGGGCCTGCAGGCGCGCGACCTGACGACACCCGTGGTGGTGCGCTTCTCGGACATCCTGGCCCACCGGCTGCGCCGGCTGCACGAAGCGTTCGCGCAGGCGATCACCGAGAACGACTACAAGAACCGCTACGCCGCCGTTTACCCGATCAAGGTGAACCAGCAGCGCCTGGTGGTCGAGGAGGTCTACCGCTACGGCAAGGAGTTCGGCTTCGGGCTCGAGGTGGGCTCCAAGCCCGAGCTGCTGGCGGTGATGGCGATGACCGAGAACGCCCCCGAGCGGCTGATCATCTGCAACGGCTTCAAGGACGACAGCTACATCGAGGCGGTGACGCTCGCCACCAGGCTCGGCCGCACCATCATCCCGGTGGTGGAGAATTTCGAGGAGCTCGGGCTGATCCTCAAGCACGCCGCCGGCTACCAGGTGCGCCCGCGCATCGGCGTGCGCGTGAAGCTCTTCAGCGAAGGCTCCGGGCGCTGGAGCGCAATCCGCCGGCGAGAAGTCGAAGTTCGGCTTATTCATCACCGAGATTCTCGAGCTGTTCAGCGTGCTGAAGGCGCACGACATGCTCGACTGCCTGCAGCTGGTGCACTGCCACCCCGGCAGCCAGCTGCAGGACATCCGCCGCGTCAAGGATGCGATCAACGAGCTCGCGCACGTATACGCCGAGCTCAAGCTCATGGGCGCGGGACTGCAGTACATCGATGTCGGCGGGGGCCTCGGCGTCGACTACGACGGCAGCGGCACCAACTTCGCCTCCTCCATGAACTACACGCTGAACGAGTATGCGAGCGACGTCGTCTATCGCGTCGCCAGCGTCTGCAACGCGCGCGACATCCCGCATCCGATAATCGTGAGCGAGTCCGGGCGCGCGGTGGCGGCCTACCACAGCGTGCTGATATTCGATGCGCTCGGCTCCTCCGCGCTCGACAAGTTCCGCGTCACCGGCGAGCGCGCCGAGGACTATGGCGGCGCCGAGGAGCCGCCGCAGCCGGTGCAGGATCTGTTCGAGGCGTACCGTGCGGTGAGCGAGCGGCGCCTGGTGGAGTGCTATCACGACGCGCTCACCGCGCGCGAGCAGGTGCTGCAGATGTTCAATCTCGGCCTGCTGTCGCTCGAGTTCCGCGCGCTCGCCGAGCGGCTCTACTGGGCGACCTGCGCCAAGATCCGCGATTCCTGCCGCAAGCTCGAGCGGCTGCCCGAGGAGCTCGAGGACCTGGAGTCGATCCTCTCGGACACCTACTTCTGCAATTTCTCGGTGTTCCAGTCGCTGCCCGACAGCTGGGCGATCGACCAGCTGTTTCCGATCCTGCCGATCCACCGCCTGGACGAGCGCCCGACACGCACCGCGGTACTCGCCGACATCACCTGCGACTCCGACGGCAAGATCGATCACTTCGTGTCGCTGCGTGACGTCAAGCGTACCCTCGAGCTGCACGAGCTGAAGGCTGACGAGAGGTACTACCTGGCGGCGTTCCTGGTCGGCGCCTATCAGGAAACCCTCGGCGACCTGCACAACCTCTTCGGCGACACCCACGTGGTGCACGTGCGGCTACACGATGAGGGCGGCTGGTGGATCGAGGAGATCGTCAAGGGCGACACCGCCAACAAGGTGCTCGAGTACATGGAGTACGACGTGGCGGAGCTGTATCCCGCCCTCGCCCGCGACTGCGAGCGCGCCATCCGCGACGGCCGCATGACGCTTGCCGAGAGCCAGGCGCTCAAGCGCTTCTACGAAAGCGAGCTCGACGGTTACGCGTACCTCGAGCCCGCGGGCGCCTAGGGTGATGCCATACGAGCGGCATTGTGAGCGAGGCTGACCCGCACGCGTCTGCTGGCCCTGCCCGGGCAGGCGCGCTCTTCATCAGTTACGCCTCCGCCGATCGGGCCGCTGCCGACGAGCTGACCGCGTACCTCGAGCAGCGCGGCATCCACTGCTGGATGGCGCCGCGCGACGTGCCGCCGGGGGCGCTTTATGCCGATGCCATCGTGCGCGCCATCAACGAAGCGCGCGCGCTGGTGCTGCTCCTGTCGCATAACTCCAGCGGATCCTCGCACGTCGGCAAGGAGCTCGAGCGCGCCTCCTCGAAGCGCAAGCCGATCATCGCCGTGCGGCTCGACGAGGCGCAGCTCACGCCCGCATTCGAGTACTTCCTGAGCGAGTCGCAGTGGGTCGACGTGGCCGCCGATGGACGCGAAGCGGCCTATGCGAGGCTCGCGGGTGTCTTCCTGCATCGCGCGCCTCCTGGTGCAGCTGCGGCTGCACCGCCCGCCGCACCGTCATCCCTGCCCTCGGGCACACAGCGCGCTCCCCTGCCGGGCTCGCGAGCGGCACGACCCTGGGTTCCGTGGGTCCTCGGGGCGGTGGTGCTCGCGGCCCTGACCGCCGGCGCTGCGTTCTACTTCACGCGCAGCCAACACACCGCGGCGCCCGCCGCGCCGGCAGCGCTCGAGAAGTCGATCGCGGTGCTGCCGTTTACCGACATGAGCCAGGCGCGCGACCAGGAGTTTTTTGCCGACGGCATGGCGGAGCAGATCCTCGACCTGCTTGCCAAGATCCCCTCCCTCAAGGTCATCGCCCGCACCTCCTCGTTCCAGTTCAAGGGCAAGCCCGAGGATGCGCGCGTGGTGGGCGAGAAGCTCGGCGTCGCGACGCTACTCGAAGGCAGCGTGCGCAAGTCCGGCGACCGGCTGCGGATCACCGCGCAGCTCATTCGCACTGCTGACGGCTCGCACCTCTGGTCCGAGGTCTACGACCGCGAGGTGCGCGATGTGTTCCGCACTCAGGACGAGATCGCGGACGCCGTGGTCGGCGCCCTCAAGGTCTCACTGCTCGGCACGCCGGAGCAGCGTCCCGCGCCGACTGCCAATACCGAGGCCTATACCCTGTACCTGCAGGCGCTCGCCAACTACCACGGCTACCGCGCGGCGGACCAGGCCACCGCGGCCGAGCAGCTGCAGCGGGCCCTCGCAGTCGATCCGAATTTCGCCGCCGCCTGGGCGCTCCTCGCCGACGTGTACGGCAGCTCCTTGTTGTTCGGTACCACCGATTCCTTCGAGAAGGTTCAAGAGCGCATGGCTGCGGCCGCCCACCGCGCGCTTGCGATCGATCCGAAGCTGGCCGGACCGCACGTGACGCTCGCCAACGCCTTCTTCGCCGATTACGACTACATTACCAGCCAGCGCGAGCTCAAGACCGCCCTCGAGCTCGAGCCGCAGAACCCCGACGCACTCAGCCTGTCGGCCTATCTGGCGATCGCCGCGTGCCACCTGGACGAGGCCGAGCGTAGCGCGCGACAGCTCATCGATCGCGACCCGCTCTCGGTCGACCCTTACCGCGCGCTGGGGACGGCGCTGTGGTTCAAGGGTCGGCTGAACGAGGCCGAAGCGGTGTACCGGCGGGTGATCGCACTTTTCCCGAGCGCCGAGAGCATGCGTTACCGCCTGAGTCTCGTGCTGCTCAGCGCCGGCCGGCCACAGGACGCCCTCAGGGAGGCGGACGCCGAGCCCGGAAGCGGCTGGAATTTCTTCGGCAAAGCCATGGCGCTGGATGCGCTCTCTCGGCGCGCGGAAGCGGACCCCGTGCTCGCGCAGGCCGAGGCGGATCCCTTAGTCCGCGTCAGCGGCGCTTACCAGTTGGCCGAGATCTATGCCCACCGTGGCGATCGCGAGGGTGCCTTCAAGCGGCTCGAGGAGGCGCGTAAGGCGCGCGATCCGGGGTTCGTCAGCTACATCAAATGCGATCCGCTGCTGGCGGAGCTGCGCGGCGATCCGCGCTACAAGGCGATGCTCGCGCAGCTCAACCTGCCGCCCTGACCTCTCGGCTCGAGCCTTCGGCGCCGCGGGCGCGCGTCACCCGCTGATGCCGAGGGCGACCAGCACTGCGAGTACCACGAACACGGCCGCGGCAATGCGATGCACCAATTGCATCGGGATTTTTTCGGCCGCGACCTTGCCGAGCAGGACCACCGGAACGTCCGCGAGCATCATGCCCAGCGAGGTACCGGCGACCACCGGAATGAGCGTGTTGTATCGGGCCGCGAGCGCCACGGTGGCGATCTGCGTCTTGTCGCCGATCTCGAGCAGAAAGAAAGAGATCAGCGAGGTTCCGTAAGCCCCGAAGCGCGCCGGCCTCTGGCCGAGCCCGCTGTCCTTGTCGGGGATCAGCATCCACAGCGCGGTAGCGAGAAAGGACGCCGCCAGCGCCCAGCGCATCACGGCCGGGCTGACGTACGCCGCAAGCAGCGTACCGACCGCCCCGGCCGCAAGATGGTTGGCCAGTGTGGCCGTCAGGATCCCGCCGAGAACCGGCAGCGGGGCGCGAAAGCGCGCCGCCAGCACCAGGGCGAGCAGTTGTGTCTTGTCACCCAACTCGGCGAGGGCCACCACGCCCACCGACACTACGAACGCTTCCAATAACACCCCTGGTTTGCGTACCGGATAGGCCGGGAGTAGCATGACATGTGCGTTCGTATCCGTCGTGGATGAGTGCGCTTTGACCGACCGTGTTGACTTCCTTCCCCGCCCCGCGCCGTCCATCCATGCGCGAACGCAGGTGCAGGCCGCCGGCCCAAGCGCTGCGCATTGACTGAAAAACTGCCGATCGTGTGCCTTGAAGCCTTGACCTGTTTGACTGTCCACGCGGTACATGCGACCGACGCGTGCGGTTCGCCGCTGTCCGCCTTTCCAAGAGAGACTTCCGGATGACGACGATTTACGTGGGCAATCTGCCCTTCAACGCGACCGAGCAGGATGTGAAAGCCCTGTTTGAACGTCACGGCAAAGTAGAATCGGTAAAACTCATCAACGACCGCGAAACCGGCAAGCCGCGAGGGTTCGGATTCGTCGACATGCCCCAGGGCGAGGCGCAAACCGCCATACAGGCCCTGAACGGCTTTCAGATGAACGGCCGGCCACTGCGCGTCAACGAAGCACAGGAGCGCCCGCAACGCCCCCGCCAGGGTGGCGGTCCGTTCCGCCGCTGACGCCCTGCCCAAGGAAAAACCCCGCTTCGCGCGGGGTTTTTTTATGCCGCACATCGGGTAATGTGCGCAGCATGTCAGCCAAGCAGAAACTGGCCGCTGCCGCAGTGGCCTGCGCGCTGCTGTTGGCGGCCTGCGCCGCCGGCAGCTCACGGCAGAGCACCGCCGAAGCCCTCACCGCCATTCTCGGCGGCGATCAGCGCTCGGCCGAGGAGCGCGCGCGCGACGTCTACCGCCACCCCAAGGAGACGCTGCTGTTCTTCGGCATCCGCCCGGAGATGAGCGTGCTGGAGGTGTGGCCCGAGCCGGGCTGGTATACGGAGGTGATCGCGCCGCTGCTGCGCGACAAGGGCAAGTACTACGCGGGGGTCATCGCGGCAGATCCGACCAACAAGCACATCACGCAGCGCCTGAACGACTACCGTGCCAAGCTCGCCTCACGCCCCGAACTCTATGACCGCGTGGTCGTGGTCAGCTTCCCCACCGACGGCGGCGACGTCGTGCCGCCAGGCTCGCTCGACATGGTGCTGACGTTCCGCAACATCCACAACTGGATGGCGCGCGACGACACCGCGCAGGCGTTCGCCATCATGTACCGCGCGCTCAAGCCCGGGGGCGTGCTCGGGGTCGTCGAGCACCGCGGCAGCCCCGCGCTGCCGCAGGATCCGCAAGCCAAGAGCGGCTACGTCAACGAGGACTACGCCATCAGGCTGATCGAGGCGCAGGGTTTTCGCCTGGTCGCCAAGTCCGAGGTAAACGCCAACCCGAAAGACACTAAGGATTACGAGCAGGGGGTGTGGACGCTGCCGCCCACCTACCGCCTGGGAGAGAAGGATCACGACAAGTACGCGGCTATCGGCGAAAGCGATCGCTTCACGCTGCGCTTCGTGAAGCCGCGCAAGTAGCGCTCACCACATCTCGCGCAACCGCGCGCTGACATCGACGGTCACCGCCGCAGCGCTGCCCGTCAGGTGCTCGGCGCTGCCGAGCGTAGCGCTCTGCCAGGTCACCGCGTCGAGCGTCTTCAGCACCTTCTCGGTCACAAAGCGGCTGCGTCCCCCGTAGACGTGCCCGTCGCCCTGGCGCGACTGCTGCGTCAGGTGAAACTTCAGCGGCACGACGAGCAGCAGCTCGTTCTGCGCGCGCGTCAGCGCGACATACAGCAGCCGCCGCTCCTCCTCGATGAGCTCGGCTCTGCCGGTGGCGAACTCGGACGGAAAACTGCCGTCGACGACATTCAGCACGTAGACCGTGTCCCACTCCATGCCCTTCGCCGAATGGATGGTCGAGAGCACCAGGTAGTCCTCATCGAGCGTCGGCCGGCCGGCGAGGTCGCTGGTGGCGTGCGGGGGATCGAGCGTGAGCTCGGTGAGGAAGCGCTCGCGCGAGGGGTACTGGCCGGAGAGCAGCTCGAGCTGCTCCAGGTCGGCGAGGCGCGTGTGGGACTGCTCGTAGAGGCGCTCGAGGTGGCGCTGGTACCACTCGCGCGCCTGGTTCAGCTGCCCGGGCCAGGGCCGCTCGGGATCGGCGAGCGCCTGCATCAGCTCGGTCAGTCGCCGCCAGTCGATTTCCGGTGTCTGCGGCGGGGTGAAGCTCTTGAGCGCCGCGAAGGCATATCCGGCCGCCTCGAGGTGCTCGATCGCGGCGCGCGCATTCACCGGCCCCATCCCCGGCAGCAGCTGCAGCGCGCGAAACGCCGCCAGCGTGTTGCGCGGGTTGTCCGCCCAGCGCAGCACCGCCAGCAGATCCTTGATGTGGGCCGCCTCGAGGAACTTCAGTCCGCCATACTTCACGAACGGCACCTGGCGCTTTGACAGCTCCACCTCGAGCAGGTCGCTGTGGCTCGCGCTCCTGAAGAGCACCGCCTGGCGTCTGAGCAGCACGCCGGTCTCGCGCCGCTTGAGCACCTCGGTGCAGACGAATTCCGCCTGCGTCTGCAGCTCCTCCACCGTGACCGCGCGCGGCCGTGCGCCCTCGCCGCGCATCGACAGCAGGTACTTGCGGTGCTGGCGCGGCGCTTCGGCCATGACCGCGTTGGCGACGTCGAGCACCTGCTGGGTCGAGCGGTAGTTCTGCGCCAGCGTCACCACCTCGGCGGCCGGTTGGAACGCTGCGGGAAGCCGAGGATGTTCTCCACCGCCGCGGCACGGAACGAATAGATCGCCTGGGCGTCATCGCCCACGACCGCAAGACCCGCGCCGTCGGGCTTCAGCGCGTGCAGGATCTCCGCCTGCAGGCGGTTGGTGTCCTGGTACTCATCGACCAGCACGTGGTCGAAGTGCGCGCCGATGTGCTGCGCCAGGCGCGGCTCGGCCATCATGCCATGCCAGTACAGCAGCAGGTCATCGTAGTCGAGAAGGTTGGCGTGCTGTTTCTGCTCGACGTAGGCACGGTACAGCCGGGTGAGATCCTCCTGCCACTGCGCGCACCAGGGGTAATGCTGTTGCAGGGTCTGCTCGAGGGAGCAGCGGGTGTTGACGCGATTGGAGTAGATCTGCAGGCAGGTCTCCTTGCGCGGGAAGCGCTGCTGCAGCTGCGCGAGCCCGAGTTCCTGTCGCAGGCTGTCCATGAGGTCCGCGGCATCGGCACGATCGATGACGCTGAAGTGTGGATCGAGCCGCAGCTGCGGCGCGTAGTGCCGCAGCAGGCGGTTGCCGATGGAATGGAAAGTCCCCGCCCAGGTGAGGCGCTGGGCGATGCTCTGGGTCGCTCCGCCGAGGGTGTCGTTGAGCGCCTTGCGCGCGATCTCGTGGGCGCGGCGGCGCATCTCGGTCGCCGCGCGGCGTGTGAATGTCAGCATCAGGATGCGCGCCGGATCGACGCCGTTCAGCACCAGGTGCGTCACACGGTGAGCCAGCGTGTCGGTCTTGCCGGTGCCGGCGCCGGCGACGATCAGCAGCGGGCCTGCGCGATAGCCCTTCTCCGCAAGCGGCTCGCCGTGGGTAACCGCCTTGCGCTGGGGCGCGTTGAGCTGCTCGAGGTGCGCTGTGGTGGCCATGGCGTGCGGATGCGACTATACCCGCGGCCCACAGCAGCTGGCGAACCAACTGCCGCCGGCTTAGAGCTGCGTCACGCCAGGCGCGCACCCGGCAGCGGGGCAGCGCCCTGGCCGGAAGCCGTTAGGATGCGCGCATGAAAGCTGACAGACAGACCGTGCAATTCACCGGGCGCGTCATCCGGGTGACGACCGACGAGGTCGTGCTGCCCAACGGGCACCGCGCGCTCCTCGAGGTCGTGCATCATCCCGGCGGCGCCGCCACGGTCGCTCTCGATGACGCGCAGCGCGTCTGCCTGCTGCGCCAGTACCGCTACGTCGCCGACGGCTGGCTGTGGGAGCTGCCGGCCGGCAAGCTCGAGCCCGCCGAGCCGCCGCTCGCCACCGCGCAGCGCGAGCTGGCGGAGGAAGCCGGGGTGAGTGCGCGGCACTGGCGCGCGCTCGGCACGCTGCTCAGCTCGCCGGGGGTATTCAGCGAGAGGCTGCACCTGTTCCTGGCAACCGGCCTCACCCCCGCCGCGACCGCGCACGAGGCCTCCGAGCTCATCGAGGTCCACTGGATCGCCCTGGCGCAGGCCTGTGACTGGGCTCTCGATGGCACGCTTGCCGACGCCAAGACCGCCCTCGGCCTGCTGCGTGCCCGCGAGGCGGTCCGACCAGCGGCGTAGCATCGCGAGAATTTCGTGATCGACCTCGCGGATCGCCGCGCGGCCCACGGCTAACCTGCAGTTCGGGGAATGAGAGGCCCCCATTGGGGTTAATACATAATCTGTGAACGAGCCAAACAGGAAAAAACCCGCTCCCGCGGATGAGATCTCGGAGGCCAAGCGCCGCCGCATCGCTACCGTCGTGCACGACGACCGAGGCAATGCCTCGGTGCGCTGGCGCGACGCGCCCTCTGACTACGAGCGCCCGGTGCTCGAGGTCAGCGGCGAGCCCGGGCTGAGCATCAAGACCGATGACAGCTGCGATCCGTACGCGCACCGCCCGGCGCCCAAGCGCCGCGGCACGCGCACCGATCTGCGCAAGCTCTCCGAGCACATCAAGCGCATGCGCGAGCTCGAGGCGCGCAAGCGCAACGGCGGCGGGGACTGAAGAGCGAGCTGCCGGGCGCTGCCGCTCAGCCGCCCATTGCGTCGATGAGTGCGCGCTTGCGCGCGTGGCCGAGGCGGTAGAAGCGCCGCAGCTGCGCCAGCACCTCAGCGTCTCCGGCACCGCTTTGCGCGAGCGTCCGCTCGAGGCGCCCGCAGAACTTTTCCGCGTAGCGGCTCGCCTCGCGGTACAGATCCGCCCGTGCCGCGGACACGCGCGGATCGATGCGCGTGCGCGCGAACAGCACGCGCCGCAGCTCTGCCGGAAAGTGCTGCGGAAACTGCCGCCGCAGCAGCCAGTAGCTCGCGACGTACTTGTCGACCTCCGCCTGCATCTCCAGCTCGAGCAGCGACACCGGCTTGTCGTGGCCCGCGTTCCAGGCGAGATACAGGAAATGACTCACGCCCTCGAGCGCGGTCCACCAGTCGGCGACGTTGCCGGCGTGCAGCCGCTTCAGCGGGTCTTCGCGCGTCAGGCGCTCGAGGAGCGCCGCGTCGAGATACAGCGACACGCCCACCTCATCGGCGCCGCCGCCCTGCGCCACGATCAGCTCTTCTTCGGCGGTACCGGAGCGCGCCGCCGCCGGCAGCCGCCCGCGGTCGGTTACCAGGAAATCGTAGACGTCGTGCGCGATGCTCACGTCGTAGATGCCGCCGATCAGGCTCTGCAGGCGCGACAGCAGCATGCGGTCAGTGCGTGAACGCGGTGCCGCCTGGGGCGGGGTCGACGCCGAGGCGCTTGAGCTGCGCATAGCAGCGGGCACTGCCGGTCCTCAGCCAGATCTCGTACAGGCGCAGGACGTCCAGGTCCGAGTGCCCCGCGGAGCCCTCGCTGATCTCGTTGAGCGCATCGACCATCGGCTGGAACTTTTCCGACAGCTCCGCGAACACGGCCGCGAGCACTCGCCCCCGGCCCCGCGCGGTGGCCTGCGCCAGCTGGCCGTAGGCCCGCCCCCCCATGGCAATGTGATAGTCGATGTCGATGAGTTTCGCCGCGAAACTCTGGGCGAAGAACCCGGCGACGAACAGCGACACGTCCCCGAGGCGCTGCAGTGTACGGTTGCGCGCGCTGCTCCCCGGGGGCGCCTCGAGCGCTTCGCACAGCATCGCCACCAGGGGTCTCAGGCGCAGCCCGTCGGGAGTCATCTCGTACAGTGCCTCGGAGCGGGCAAACAGCGTGAGGAGGTTGACGACGTAGTGCTCGGTCTGGTCGCCGACTGCCAGGTGCTGGTGCTCGAGCGCCCCGTGCAGCGTGTCCTTGAAGAACTCGCGCAGATTGGCGACCGGAAGTACGCGCTTTGCAGCCTCAGCCATCGCAGTTCGCCTCCTCTTCCTCCTTAACTATATGGAACGCTGTCCATGGTCGCAGGTTCACCGTAAGCTCGCGGAATTTCCGTGATGCGCTCCGCTGATCGTGACGCATCCAGCCGGCATTCAGAACTGGCAGCGCGGCACGTACAGTGCTAACAGCTTGCGCAAGGGGGGCCGTTGGATCCGCAAGTGTTGACTGCGTCACGCTCGGGGTTTCTCGGGCTGTCCGGGTATCACTGGCTGGTCATCGCGGCCGGCTGGGCCGGGTGGGGCTTCGATGTCTTCGACGCGGTGCTGTTCAACTTCGTCGCCCCGAATTGCATTCCGGTGCTGCTGCATCTCGCGCCCGGCTCACCCGCCGCCCACCAGGCGGCCGTGTTCTGGAGTGGCGCCATCACTTCGCTGCTGCTGCTGAGCTGGGCGGCGGGCGGGGTGGTGTTCGGATGGATCGCCGACCGCATCGGCCGCCGCCAGGCGCTGTTTGCGACCATAGCGATCTACGCCGCGGGAACGGGCCTGTGCGCGCTCACCACCAATCTGTGGCAGCTGATCCTGTGCCGCACCATCGCCGGTCTCGGTATCGGCGGTGAGTGGGGGATCGGTGCGGCGCTGGTTGCCGAAGGCGTCCCCGAGAACCGCCGCATCGAAGCCGGCGTGATCATGCAGACTGCATCGCCGCTCGGGGTGGTGCTCGCCGGTGCGGTGAACTACCAGATCGCGGGCGTCTGGTTCGCAAGCCAGCCGCAGAGCTCGTGGCGCTACGTCTTTCTCGCCGGCCTGCTGCCGGTGATTGTCGCGCTCGGCGTGCGGCTGTTCCTGCGCGAGAGCGCCCAGTGGCAGGCGAGTCGCGCGCGCAGCGCGCCGTCCACGCCGCGCGAGTTGTTCGCTCCTGGGGTGCGCGCGGCCACGCTCAGCGGCTTCTTCGTGGCAGTCATCGCCGTCCTCACCTGGTGGGGCTGCAACGCCTTCGTTCCGCTGCTCGGCAGCACGCTCGCCCACGAGCACGCGCGTAGCGTGGGCCTCGCAGCCCCGCAGGCGCGGCTGCTGGCTGCCACCTGGCAGGCGTACGCCTCGTACGCCTTCAGCCTCGGCGGGCTTGCCGGCGCGGTTGCGGCCGTGCCGCTCGCGCACCGGTTCGCGCGCCGCTCGATGTTCACGGCCTACTTCCTGTTCTCGGCCCTCGCCCTGTTCGTCACCTTCGGTGCGGGGCTGGCGCCGGGGATGCGGCTCGCGATGCTGTTCACGGTGGGCGCCGGCGTCTACGGCATCTTCGGCGCCCTCACCTTCTATCTTCCGGAGCTGTTCCCGGCACGCCTGCGCGCGACCGGGGCCGGCTTCTGCTACAACATCGGGCGGGTTTTCGCCGCCGGCGGCCCGTTCGTCGTCGGCGCGCTGTCGGCGGCAGCGGGCGGATCGAGCGCTGCGATCGTGCGAATTCTCTGCTGGCTCGCGCTCGTGCCGCTCGGCGCGGCGCTCATGGCGCGCTTCCTGGTCGTCGAGACCCGCGGCCGCGCGCTGCCGCCCTGAGCCCGCGGCGGCCGCGGCTCAGGTGCCGAGCGCCGCCGCGAGCTGCACGCAGTCGTGCACGACGAGATCCGCAGGCGCCAGATCCTGCGGCCATTCCATGGAACGCCGGTTCATCCACGCCGTGCTGCAGCCGGCTTCGCGGGCGGCCGCAACATCGAGCAGCGGATCATCGCCGACGTACAGAATCTCGCCTGGGCCGAGCCCAAGCTCCTGCGCGAGCCGCTCGAAGCAGCGCCGCTCGGGCTTGGCCGCGCCGATCTGGCGGGCGTTCAGCGACACCGTGAAAGCGTGCGCCAGTCCGATGCTGCCGAGATCGGCGTTGCCGTTGCTGAGCGATGCCAGCGGATAGCGCCGGCGCAGCCGCGCGAGCGCCGGCGCGACATCGGAGTAGGTCTGCACCTCGTTGCGGGCGGCCAGGAAAACCGCAAACGCCTGCGCGGCGATGCGCTCATCGTAGCCGTGCTCGCGCGCATGGGCTTCGAGAGCGGTGAGCCGCAGGTAGGTGACGTCGTGGGCGTTGTGCGGCTCGCGGCGCGCGAGCTGCTCGCGCGCACGACGCATGTCCTCGCTCGAAAGCCGCTGCGCGATGCGCGGGCAGTGCTGCTGCAGCCAGGCGCCGAGACGGGCTTCCGCGCGCGCCAGCACCGGCTCGACATCCCAGAGTGTATTATCGAGATCGAAGGCGATGGCACGCACGTCGCTGAGCATCGTTCAGGTAAGCTTACCACTGCATGGCGCCGCTCACTCTGGTCATCGCCAACAGGAACTACTCCTCCTGGTCGCTGCGCGCGTGGCTGCTGATGAAGCACGTCGGCGTGGCGTTCGATGAGATCACGATAGCGCTCGACCGCCCGGATACGCGCGAGCACATCGAGCGTTACGGGCCGAGCGGGCGGGTGCCGGTGCTGCGCCATGGCGAGCTGTGCGTGTGGGACTCGCTCGCCATCTGCGAGTACGTGGCCGAGCTCACCGGCAAGGGCTGGCCGCAGGCGCGCGAAGCGCGCGCAGTGGCCCGCTCGGTGTGCGCCGAGATGCACTCCGGCTTCACCACGCTGCGCTCGCTGTGGCCGATGAACGCGCGTGCGCGCAACCGCCGCACCGCCGTGACGGCGGCGCTCGAGGCGGACATCGAGCGCATCGACGAGATCTGGAACGACTGCCGCGGCCGCTTCGGAGGCGCAGGCGCGTGGCTTTTCGGCGAGTACACGGTGGCCGATGCGATGTACGCGCCGGTCGTGCTGCGGTTCAATACCTACGGCGCACGCATCTCCGAGACCGCGCGCTGGTACATGGCGAGCGTGCTCGAGGACATGGCGCTGCAGGAGTGGCTGCAGGCTGCGAAACAGGAGCCATGGACGATCGCCGCCGAAGAGGTCGGCTGAAGGCGCACACCGGCGCACGGCCGCCGCGGCCCCCGGTCGCCGCGGCGATGCTGTCGCCATAACCCATTAAACCGGAAGCTCCCCATGCTGGAGAAGATCCGCCTGCCCTCGTGGCTGCTGCTGTGCACGTTGACCGCGCTCGGTGCGGGCGTTGGCGCCCGCGGCGCAGAGAGCCCCGCGGCGGGTACCGCTGACGGCAGCGCGCCTTTCACCGTCGAGGACCTGGTGACTCTGAAGCGCCTCAGCGATCCGCATGTCTCGCCCGACGGCCACTATCTCGCGTTCGTGCAGCGCGAAACCGACCTGGATGCCAACAAGGGGCGCAACAGCATCTGGCTCATGCGGCTCGGTGCCGCGCACACCGAGCTGTACCGGCTGATCGACGTCGCCGGTGACGACTCGAGCCCGCGCTGGGCGAGCGACAGCCACACGCTGTATTTCCTCTCCAGCCGCTCGGGCAGCTCGCAGGTGTGGCGGGTGCTGCTGTCCTCGGGCCAGGCGCAGCGTGTGAGCGACTATCCACTGGATGTCGGCTCGCTCAAGGTCTCGCCGCGTGCCGACGTGCTCGCGCTGTCGATGGAAGTCTTTCCCGACTGCGCCACCCTCGCCTGCACCCGCGAGCGGCTCGATGCGCAGGCGAGGAACAAGGCGAGCGGACGCACCTACGAGCGGATCTTCGTGCGGCACTGGGACACCTGGAGCAACGGCACGCGCTCGCACCTGTTCACCGCCCGCCTCGCGCCCGGCGGCATGCTGGGGCCGCCCGTGGACGTCTCGCGCGGCTTCGACGCCGACATTCCCTCCAAGCCCTTCGGCACTGACGAGGACTTCGACTTCAGTCCCGACGGCAGGACGCTCGTGTTCTCCGCCCGCATTGCCGGGCGCAGCGAACCGTGGTCGACCAACTTCGACCTGTTCGAGGTGCCTGCCGACGGCAGCGCCGCGCCCGTTGATCTCACCTCCAGCAACCCCGCCTGGGACGCGCAACCGGTGTTCCTCGCCAATGGCGATCTCGCCTGGCGCGCCCAGGATCGTCCGGGCTTCGAGTCGGACCGCTTCCACATCATGCTCAGGAGCGCGCGCAGCGGCGCGGCACGCTCGCTCACCGGCGGCTGGGACCGCTCGGTGGCGCATCTCGGCGCGACACCCGACGGCAAGGTGCTGCTTGCGTCCGTCGACGAGCTGGGCCAGCACCTGCTGTACCGGGTCGATCCGAAAAGCGGCGTGCCGACCCGGCTGACTGAGAGCGGCACGGTGGAGGCCTTCAGCGCAACGCGCGAGCGCGTGGTGCTTGCGCGCGCCGAGCTCGGCGGCCCGGCCGACCTGTACGCGCTGCCGGTGCGCGGCGGGGCGCTGCAGCGCCTCACCGACGTGAACCACGCGCTGCTCGTCGCGCGGCACATGAGCGAGTTCGAGCAGTTCAGCTTCAGGGGCTGGAACGATGAGACGGTGTACGGCTATGTGATGAAGCCTTATGGCTTCGAGGCGGGCGGCAAGCGCTTTCCCATCGCCTTCGTCGTGCACGGCGGTCCGCAGGTGAGCATGCAGAACCTGTGGACCTACCGCTGGAATGCGCAGGCCTTCGCCGGCGGCGGCTATGCGGTAGTGATGATCGATTTCCACGGCTCGCCGGGCTACGGCCAGGCGTTCACCGATTCCATCAGCCACGACTGGGGCGGCAAGCCTCTCATCGACCTGCAGAAGGGGCTCGCGGCCGCGCTGGAGAAGTACCCGTGGCTGGACGGCACGCGCGCCTGCGCGCTCGGCGCCTCCTACGGCGGTTTCATGATGAACTGGATCGCAGGCAACTGGCCGGAGCGCTTCCGCTGCATCGTCAATCACGACGGCGTCTTCGACCAGCGCATGATGTACTACGCGACCGAGGAGCTGTGGTTCCCGGAGTGGGAGTTCGGCGGCCCGTATTACCAGAACCCGCAGGGCTACGAGCAGGTTAACCCGGCCGACTTCGTGTCAAAGTGGCGCACGCCGATGCTGGTGATCCACGGCGAGCGGGACTTCCGCATCCCCTACTCCCAGGGGATCGGCACGTTCACGGCGCTGCAGCGCCGCGGCATCGAAAGCCGGCTGCTCATCTTCCCCGACGAGAATCACTGGGTATTGAAGCCCGCCAACAGCATCCTCTGGTATCACACCGTGTTGTCGTGGCTGGATGCTCACCTGAAAAATTGAGGCAGCAGCCCGCGCGCAAGTCGATGCGGGAGCGCACGGGCTCGATACGCACTTGAAAAACTGAGCGCAGGCAACCGTCTCAGCGAGCCTTGCGGAACTTGTAGTCGCCGATCGTCAGGACGCCCGCGCTCAGCTCGGCCTGCACGGCAGCGCCGCCGCCGACATCGGGACAGACCTTCGGGTTGCGAGTGGCGACAAAACCGCCCTCCGGCTTTTTCTTCCACAGCAGTTGACAGCCCTCGGTCTGCACGTCCTCCATCACCATGCTGCTGAAGAGTTCCTTGTTCAGCTGCCCGTCGCGCCAGCGCAGTGGCTCGACCAACTGGTATATCGTCTCAACGATGCCGTGCTTCTCGTCGGCGAGGAAGCTGTACATCTCCTGGCTGAGGACACGACGCGGATCATCGGCGGCGCTTTCCTGCACGTAGTAGACGTAGTGTCCGAGCCGCGGCGCGTGCACGTGCGTGATGGTGAGCGTAATCGCGATATGCCCCGGCCGCGCGCCGTTGCGCGCGTCGAGCTCGGCCTGGGCGCTGTTGTCGTAAGTGCCGGGCAGCACGACGAGCAACCCCGTGAGCTCGGTCTCGTGCTGTTTCGTCTGACTGGCGCAGCCGCAGACCGCGGCCACCGCAGCGAGGCAGCCGGCGAGCGCCAGGCGTTGCGCGCGGCGCCGTACACCGCCGCGGCGGCGCAAACCACTTCGCCGGGGATCACCCATACGAGGCGCGCCACTGGGCGCGGTACTTCAGCCCGAGGGCCATCAGCCGCTCGAGCAGCTCCCCGTAGGGCGTACCCGCGGCGCGCGCGGATTCTGCGAAGTCTTCCGCGGTCTCGAGATTGGGGTTGGCGTTGGCCTCGAGCACGTACACCTGGCCGTGTGGGGTCACCCGGAAATCCATCCGAGCATAACCGGACATGCCGAGGGCGCGATAGATGCGCCGCGAGAGCCGGTCGAGCGCGGTGAGCACCGGCGGCGGCAGGTCTGCCGCGGCGTGGGTGGTAATGCCGTACTTCGCCTGGTAGCGCTTGTCCCACTTCACCTTGCGCGTGGCGATCGCGGCGAGCGAGTCGGGCATCGAGCCGAACACCATCTCCCATACCGGCAGGCGCGTGAGGCGCTCGTTGCCCATGACGCCGACGTACAGCTCGCGCCCGCCGATGTATTCCTCCACCAGCGCATCCGACTTCACCTGCTCGTGCACGAATTCGATCCGTTCCCTGAGTTTGGCCGCATCCTCCACCACCGAGGCCTGGGCGATGCCGAGGGAGGCATCCTCCACGGTGGATTTCACGAACAGCGGGAAACGCAGCTTGCGCGGCACGTGAAAGCGCGCGCCGCGCCGGAAGACGGCGAACTGCGGCGTGGCGATACGGTGAAACGCCAGCAGCTGCTTGCACAGCGACTTGTCGCGCGACAGCAGCAGCCCGCGTGGATTGCAGCCGGTATACGGCTGGCGCAGCAGCTCGAGAAACGCCACCACGTGCTGGTCGTAGGTGACGATCCCGTCGAACTCCTCGAGCAGGTTGAAGACGATGTCCGGCTGCCAGTCGGCGATCGCGCTGCGCAGCTCCGTCAGGCTGTCGAGCACGCCGATGCAGCGCACGTCATGGCCGAGTTGCGCTAAAGTGGTGGTGACGTCGTACTCGGTACGCCACTCCTCGATCTCCTTTTCGCTGTGGCCTTCGAGACTCTGCGGCGGCACCAGGCTCGCGTGCACCACGACGAGCGTGCGCAGTCGCCTCATAGCGGCAAGTGCGGGGTCTCGCGCTCGGCATACAGCCCTGTGAGCCGCTCGAGCATCCAGCGCGAGTAGCTGCGCGCGTCGCGGCGGTTGCCTCGCACGTACAGCCGCAGCCGCTCGCTGCGCTCGATGAGCATGCGCAGAACCTGCTCGACGCTGTAGCGCTCGATGCGCAGCGAGCGTGCCACCGCGTCGGCCAGCCGCCGCGCGTCGGTGCGCAGCAGCGTCGCCGCCCGCAGCGCCCCCTTGCGCCCGCGCTCGGCGCTGAAGGCACGCTGCAGCAGCTCGTCGGCGAGCCCGCGCCGGATCAGGCGGTTGTGCGCGAGCTTGCGCCGGTAGTGCTGCGCGAGTGTGCGTGTGTTGTGATCGAGCGGCTCGACGCGCGTGCGGTTGCGCACCGGCGGGCGCCGGGCGCGCACGCTCGCGACGAGTTCGTCGACCGCCCTGAGCTTGTGAAGCGCCGGCCAGTCCGCGTAGCTCTTGCGCCAGCCCGACTTCGGCGTCAGCCACACGGCGAATGTCTCGGCGAAGTCCTCCGTCGGGTGCGCCTGGGCGTACCACTCGCCGAGGTGATGCACGTAGCGCCGGCTGCCGGCGCGCGCCCGGTAGCGCGCCGGGTAGGGGAGCGAGGCCGGCCCGAACACTTCCCGCCAGCGCCTGCGTCTTCTGAGGCGGTAGGCATTGTCGAGCGCGTGTCCGGCCTCGTGGCGCAGGATGCGCATCAGCAGCCGCGAGTTGCCGCCTTCCGCCTCGCGCATGACGCGCCGCTCCAGCCGCTCGAGCCGCGGATGCGCGAGGTAAAAAGGCACCGCGATGCCCGGCACTCCGTCGGGCGAGAACCATTCCTCCGCCAGCCACACGTGCGGCCTGAGGCTCAGCCCCCGGCGCTCGAGGTCCGCATACAGCCGGCGCACGTGGCGCGCGAGCGGCGAGCGCGCGATCGAGAGTCGCAGATCGCAGAAGCGTATCCCGAGCAGCGCCTCATCTGACAGGCGCACCCACGGCCGCGCCTTGCGGCGCGGCGCAGCGTGCAGCACACGTGAGCGCACTGCGGATGAGGGGCGGCCGGCGGCGCGTGTCCGGGACATACGTGCGAGGCGATGACTGCGCGGGAGAGTTTCGAAGTGTGAGCTTAACCCGTGCCCGCGGGCGCTGTCTGCCAGGTCGATCCGCCCGCGCGCGCGCAGCCACAGGCGCACCGCCGCGCCGCTCAGGCATCGGGCGCTGAAGTCTCAGGCGCCGAGCTCGAGCAGCGCGTGGGCGAGCAGCCGGTCGGCGCCGCCCTCGATCAGGGGCCTCTGCAGCAGGCTGTGGCGCCATGCAGCGGGAATGGCGCGCACGCCGTAGTGTGCCCCGGCGAGCGCTCCGCACACAGCGCCCAGCACGTCGGAGTTGCCCCCGCGGTTCGCAGCAGCCAGCACGGCGTCGCGAAAATTCTTTGTGCGCGCAAAGACTTCCGCCGCTGCCGCGAGGGCTGTGGGGGCGGTATCCGCGGGCACGCCGTCCGCCCACGCTGCAGCGCTGATCGATCCCTGCGCCGCCGCTGCCGGCTCGCTGCCGCCGGCGAGGACGGTGAGGAGCGCGGGCTTTGGCTGGCCGGACAGCGCCGCGTGCAGTGCCCGGGCAAGCGTGCGGCAGGCGATGAGCACCGCCGGTACCTGACAGGTGGTGCGTGCCGCCTCGGCCGCCTGCTCGGCGGCGACGGTGGCGCCGCGGCCGAAGAAGTACATCACGGCCGCCGCCACGCGCGAGAGCGGCTCCGGGTCCTGCGCCTCCGGGTCGTGCGACCCGGAGAAGGGCTGCCGACGCCACTGGGCGCTCGCCAGAGCCCGGGCGGTACCGGCGGTAATGCCGACGCACTGGCCGGTGGCCGAGAGGTACCCCCGCTGCTGCCAGCGCCGATAGCGCGCGACCTGATCGCGCGCGCTGAAGCCCTCGCTCTCCAGCAGGCTCTCCGCCAGGCACAGTGCCATTGCGGTGTCATCGCTCCAGCCGCCGCGGGGCAGATCGAAGGGGCCGCCGCCCAGCATGTCCCCGACAGGCGCAAAGCGGCCCGGGCGGCCGTACTGGGTGGCCGCGGCGACCGCATCGCCCACCGCAAGACCGAGCAGCGCGCCCTGGAAGCGCTCGCGCAGGCCACGGGCCGCGGCGAGCGTCGTCGGATGCAGCAGCGGGTCGTCCTCGGGCGTGGGTGCACGCGTCCAGCCCCTGACGTAATCGGCCTGCTGTGGGGTCTCGGGGACCACCGGCCACTGCGTCGAGCGCGCGCTCTGGCGCCAGAGGCGATTGAGCTGCGCCAGCGCCTCCTCCCCGCCCAGGCCCCGCTCCGCGAGCAGGCAGCCGGCCACCATGCCGGTGCGGCCGATCCCGGCGCGGCAGTGAAGGTAGACGCGCCGCCGGGCACGCAGGGCGTCGCGCACACACTCGAGTATCTCGGCCATGCGCGCGCGCTCGCCCGGGAGGCCGTGATCGGGGATGGGCTTGCGGAAGTAGTCGACGCCAGCGGGCAGCTCGGCATGATAGGCGGCGAGCTCCTCAGGCTGCGTCAGGTCGATGAAGCAGTCGACGCCCGCCTCGAGCAGCCGCGCGAGGCGCTGCCGCGTCTGCTCCGACGTCGCGCCTCCCGGATACTCACCCGCGAGGAGCCTGCCGGGGTATACCCAATAGGAGTTCGGCAACGGAAGCGTGACGGTCGCGCCTGTGGAGGACACTGCCGCGCCCGCGCTCTTCAGGCGGATGCCGGCAGCAGGGCGAGGCTTGCCGCGAGCGCTGCCGCCCTGCGTGCATCGAGGCCGGCGAAATCGAAGCGCCGCGGGTCGGCCAGATGCTCGGGCTCGACGTGGCGCAAGGCCGAGAAAATCGACTCGGTGCGACCCGGAAACTCCCGCTCCCACGCGGCGAGCATGCGCTTCACGGCCGCGCGCTGCAGGTTCTGTTGCGAGCCGCAGAGCGTGCAGGGGATCAGCGGGAAGGCGCGGCCGCGCGCGAAGCGTGCGATGTCGCGCTCGGCGATGTAGGCGAGCGGGCGGATGACGACGTGGCGGCCGTCGTCGGAGAGGAGCTTCGGCGCCATCGCCTTCAGGCGCCCGCCGAAGAACAGGTTCAGGAACAGCGTCTCGACGATATCGTCGCGGTGGTGCCCGAGCGCGATCTTGCTGATGCCGTTCTCCGCGGCAAAGCGGTAGAGGGCCCCGCGCCGCAGCCGCGAGCACAGCGCGCAGAGCGTGCTGCCGTCGGGCACGATGCGCTTCACGACGCTGTAGGTGTCCTGCTCGATGATGCGGAAGGGCACGCCGCGCGCCTCGAGGTACTGCGGCAGCACGTGCGCCGGAAAGCCCGGCTGCTTCTGGTCGAGGTTCACGGCGAGCAGCTCGAAGCGCACCGGGGCGCTGCGCTGGAGCGAGAGCAGGATGTCGAGCAGCGTGTAGGAGTCCTTGCCGCCCGAGAGGCACACCATGACCCGATCGCCCGCGGCGATCATGCGGTAATCGGCGATGCAGCGTGCCGACGGCGCCGCGCAGCTGCGCCGCCAGGCGCTTCAGGGTGCGGGAGGGCTTCGCAGTGGCTGCACGCATTTCGATAGCTGACCGGACTCTTCGGTCCGCGGCGCGGACGACAACGGGCTCAACCGCGCTTCAGGCAGCGGCGCTGCTGCTGGCGGTGCTCTCGAGATACTTTGCCTCGACGTAGCGCACGAAGGAAGTGGCGGACAGCGGCCTGCCGGTGGCGCCTTTGAGAAGCTCCTGCACCGGCACCTTGGCGCCGAGCCCGTGCACGTGGGTGCGCAGCCAGCCGAAGAGCCCCGAGAACTCCCCGCGGGCGAGCTGCTCGTCGAGCCCCGGCAGCTCCGCCCGCAGGCTCTCGTAGAGCTGCGCGGCGATGACCGCGCCGAGCGCGTAGGACGGAAAGTAGCCGAATGAGCCCACGGCCCAGTGGATATCCTGCAGGCAACCCTCGACGTCGTTGCCCGGACGGATCCCGAGACGCTGTTCCATGCCCGTATTCCAGGCCTCGGCCAGGTCGCGCACCGCGAGCTCGCCGGAGAGCAGCTGCTTCTCGAGCTCGTAGCGCAGCATGATGTGCAGCGGGTAGGTCAGCTCGTCCGCATCCACGCGGATCAGCCCGCGCTGCACCCGCGTCAGGTGGCCGTAGACGTTCTCCACGTCCCACTCCGGGCCGGTGGCGCCGAAGTGCCGGGCGAGCAGCGGCTGCACGTAGTGCACGAACGGACGGCTGCGGCAGACGATCATCTCGATCAGCAGCGATTGGCTCTCCTCGAGCGCCATGCCGCGGTCGCGCCCGACGGGCTGATCACGCCACTCCTGCGGCAGTCCCAGGTCATACATTGCGTGGCCGGTCTCATGCAGCGCCCCGAGCAGGCCGGTGAATACGTCATCGGGATCGAAGCGCGTGGTGACGCGGATATCACCCGGGCCCCCTTCGGTAAAGGGGTGGTCGCTCTCATCCAGGCGGCCGCGGTCGAACTGAAAGCCGATCGTCTTCATGACCTCGACCACCAGCGCGCGCTGCTTGCCGGCCGGGAACTTGCCCGTGAGCGGCAGCAGCATCCGGCCCTCCTGCACGGCGATCGCCTCGCGGATCAGCGACGGGAGCCGGCGCGAGAGCGCCTTGAACATGGCGTCGATGTCCGCCGTGGTGAAGCCGGGGCTGAACTCATCCACCAGCGCATCGTAAGGGGCGAGATTCAGCGCCTGGCCGAGGAGCGCCGCCTTGTCGCGCACCAGGTGGACCACTTCCTCGAGGCACGGAGCGAACACCTCGAACTTGCCCGCCGCGCGCGCCTCCAGCCAGCGCGATTCGGCGCGCGAGGCTGCCTTGGTGAGCCGCGAGACGAGCGTTGCGGGGGTGGCGATCGCATGGTCGCGCTGACGGCGCATCTCGCGCAGATTGGCGATCTGCCAGTCGGCGAGCCCCTGGGTATTGGCCTGGGCGCGATCGAGCAGGCGCGTGATGCGCGGCGCGGTGAGCAGCGCGTGGTGCTCGGTCTCGAGCGCGGCAAGCTGCTCGCCGCGAACGTCGGCACTGCCCCGAGGCATCATGACCGCCGCATCCCAGCGCAGCAGCGCGAGCGCGCCACGGAAAGCGTGGAGGCGCTTGAACTCCTGCTCAAGCTGCTTGTACGGAGAGGCGGACATGGATCTTTTCGGCACCGGCGGAACGGCTCGTAGTGTACCAGTTCCGCCGGGTGGCCTCGCCGTCGCCGCATATTTTTTGTTAGTTATATCAAATACTTAAGGTATATGACAGGAATTTGACGCCTGCCAAGGCTTGACGGCGCCCCAAAGACGCGCGCGGGTGGCGCGCGAGAAAATTATGTCGCGCGAGCGCTCGCCGCGCCGGCCGCGCCGGCCGATGCCGCCGGCCTCGCTTGCGGCGCGCGCAACGCCTGCCACGCGAGCATGGCACGCTTGCGATCGACTCCCCAGTGATAGCCGCCGAGCCTGCCGTCGCCACGCAGGACGTTGTGGCAGGGAATCAGCCAGGCGACCGGATTGGCGCCGACGGCATTACCGACTGCCCGCGCGGAATGGGCAGCGCCTGCGGCGCGCGCGAGTGCGCCGTACGTGGTCGGCCCGCCGGAGCCGAGCTCGAGCAGCGCCTGCCAGACCTTCAGCTGGAAGTTGGTGCCCTTCACCGCTAGCTTCACAGGGGCAGCGGGGCGCGCCGCATCCGCCGCGGTGTCCTGCGGCCAGATACGACGCGCGAGGCTGCGTAAGCGGCTGTCGTCGCGAACGCGCTCGGCGTCGGGCCAGCTGTCGCTCAGTGCCTCTACGGCGGATCGCTCAGCGCCTGGCTCGACGAAGGCGAGATGACTCAGGCCCCGCGCGGTGCACGCCAGCAGCGCTTCGCCAAAGGGCGTGTCGCTGAAGCCGTAGGTCAGCTCGAGGCCCCGGCCACGCGCCTTGAGCTCCCCGGGGGTCACCGCATCGAGCGTCACCAGCAGATCGTGCAGCCTGCCGGGACCTGACAGCCCGAGCGCATACGCGGCCTCGAGCACGGACGGGGTGTTCGCCAGCTCGCCGCGCGCGGCGCGTGCGGTGATGAACGCCAGGTACTGCCGCGGCGTGACGCCCGCCCAGCGGCGAAACAGTCGATTGAAATGAAACTCCGACAGCCGCACCGCTTTCGCGATCGTCGCCAGTCGCGGCTGCGCGCGGTAGTTCGTCTCGATGAAACGGATCGCCGCGGCAATGCGCGCGAAGTCGCGGCTGTCCATGAAGGCGGCGCTGTCGCTCATGAGCGCATGATAGGCGCGTGGCAGCGGTGTGCGACCCGATTCTTGCGGCGCTGCGCCCGCGCCCGGGCGTGCCAACACGACCTTCGGTTAGACTGCGGCCGTGGCGGGTGTCAGCGCCACAGGTGCGGGTGCGGCCAGCGGGCGACGGCCACGCCCACGCCGATCGAAACAACCACCAGCAACGTGACCGTCAGCCCGATCAGCAGGCGCCGCATGCGCACATCATAACCTGACGAGACTCGCGCAAAATAACGCCACGCTGTGCCAGACAAACTCGCGATCTGCCTGCTCGCCTCCGAAGTTGAGCCGCTGTCCAAGAGCGGCGGACTCGCGGACGTCGCCGGCGCCCTCGCCAAGTACCTGCATGGTGCCGGCCACGACGTGCGGCTGTTCACGCCCTGCTACGCCTGCATCGATCGCGCCGCGTGGGGTGCGGCGCCGGTGCCGGGACTGACCCAGGTGCCGCTCGCGGTCGGGCCCCACCGCTACGTGTTCTCCGCGTTGCGCGCGACGCTCCCGGGCGGCGCGCCGGCATACCTGATCGACTGTCCGGCGCTCTACGCGCGCAGCGCGCTGTACACCACCGACCCGGACGAGCACCTGCGCTTCCTCGCCTTCACGCGCGCCGCCCTGATTGCCTGCCAGCGCCTGGGGTGGGCGCCGCAGGTGGTCCACTGCAACGACTGGCACACGGCGTTCGCGCCGCTGTTGCTGCGCACGGTGTGGCAGAAGGAGCCGGTGTTCGCCGCGACGCGCACGGTGCTGACGATCCACAACATCGGCTACCAGGGCATTTTCCCCGCCGCGCAGGTGGCCGATCTCGGCCTGTCCGGCTGGCTGAACCTGCTGCACCAGGCCGATCTGGCCGCCGGGCGCATCAACGCGCTGCGCCACGGCATCCTCTACGCCACAGTCGTGAGCACGGTGAGCCCGACGCATGCGCGCGAGATCTGTTCGGACGAGTACGGCATGGGCCTGCAGGACAGCCTGCGCGCACGCGCCGCATCGGGCGCGGTGTTCGGCATTCTGAACGGGGTCGACTACGACGAGTGGGATCCGCGCCGCGACCGTTATCTGCCCGCCCACTACGATGCCGACAGCCTCGCGGTGAAGGCGCAGCTGAAGCGCGAGTTCCTGGCGCGCCGCAAGCTCAGCGTCGCGCCGGCGGTGCCGCTCGCCGGCCTCGTCAGCCGCCTCGCCGTACAGAAGGGCATCGAGCTCATGTATGGGTCGCTGCCGAAGGTGCTCGAAGCGCGGCCGCTCTGCTGCGCCCTGCTCGGCAACGGCGAGCCGCAGTACGAGGAGTTCTTCACCACGCTCGAGCGGCGCTTTCCCGGGCGCGTGAGCTTTCACTGCGGCTACGACGAGGAGCTCGCGCACTGGATCGAGGCGGCGAGCGACATGTTCCTCATGCCCTCGCGCTATGAGCCCTGCGGACTCAACCAGATGTACAGCCTGCGCTACGGCACGGTGCCCATCGTGCGCCACACCGGCGGCCTCGCCGATTCGGTCGAGCACTACGACCCCGCAAGTGGTGCAGGCACCGGCATCGTGTTCAACGACTTCGATACGCCGGCGCTGACCTGGGCGCTGAACACCGCGCTCGACCTGTACGCGCAGCCCGCGCACTGGACGCGCATGATGCGCAACGGCATGCAGCGCGACTTCTCCTGGCAGCACCAGGGCGAGCAGTACGTCGCGCTTTACACGCGGCTCATTGCAGCCTGAAGCTGCCGCGCTCGTCGAACGGAATCGAGCGCACCAGGCCCGCCGACAGCGACAGCTTCCCTGTGAGGCGGTAGGCAACGCTCTGCCCGAGCGCATCCGGCCCGCGCGCCAGGAGCTTGAGCAGCACGCCGGCGAGGTTGGTGGTGACGTTCATGTCGAAGTCCGTCTCCCCGAGGGCGGGCACGGTGAAGCTCGCGGCCGACTCCCCGCTGGCGAACTGCTGCCCCTCGACCTCGAGGGTGTACACCAACCCCTTCACCGCGACGGGGCGGTCGTTGGGGTTCTGCACGTGCATGCGCACCCGCAGGCGCTGCTGCCACAGGTCGCTGCTCACGAGCTGCACCTCGGCGATCGACAGATGCGGGGTCTGCAGCTGCGGCGCGAGCGCGCAGGCGCCCAGGAGCGTTGCGCCGAGCAGCACGGCGCTACAGCCAAGGCTTCTGATCATGACGGCCATGGTAGCAAGGCGCGGCGCGCCCTCATGCGCGGCCGAAGGCGTGGTTCAGCTGCGCGTAGGCTCGCGAGAGCTGCGGCGTCAGCGCACCGGGGGGCAGCTGCCAGGTCCAGTTGCCGCTTGTCGTTCCCGGGGTGTTGAGACGCGCGGCGGAGCCGAGGCCGAGCACATCCTGGGCCGGGATGACGGCGAGCTGTGCCACCGAGCCGAGCGCGGCGCGAGTGAGCGCCTCGGGCATTGCCCCGGGCGCGAGCCGCAGGTAGAAATCCACGCGCTGGCGCGTATCCGGGTCGAGGCCCGAGTACCAGCCGAGAGTCGTGTCGTTGTCGTGCGTGCCGGTGTACGCCACACAGTCGCGCACGTGACGGTAGGGCACATGCAGGTTCTGCGCCTCGCCATCGAAACCGAACTGCAGCACGCGCATCCCGGGCAGGCCGAAGCTGTTCTGCAGCGCGAGCACGTCCGCGGTGATCACCCCGAGATCCTCCGCGACCAGCGGCAGGTCGGGAAACTCCGTGCGCAAGCGCTGCAGCAGCTGCTCGCCCGGCGTGCTGAGCCAGGCGCCGCCGCGCGCATCGGGGTCGCCGGCGGGCACCGCCCAGTAGGCAGCAAGTGCGCGGAAGTGATCGATGCGCAGCAGGTCGAGCCGCGCCAGCTGCGCGCGCACGCGCGACAGCCACCAGGCGAAGTCGGTGCGTTGCAGCGCCTGCCAGTCGTACACCGGGTTACCCCACAGCTGCCCGAGCTCGGAGAAGTAGTCCGGCGGGACGCCGCCGACCGCTGCAGGCTCGCCGTTGGGGGCGAGCTGAAAGAGCTCGCGGTGCGCCCAGGTCTCCACCGAGGAGGGCCCGACGTAGAAAGGCAGGTCGCCGAACAGGCGCACGCCGCGCGCGGCTGCATGCTCGCGCAGGCGGTTCCATTGCACGTAAAACGTGTACTGCTCGCGCTCGATGCGGCTGATCTCTGCGGCGAGGCTGCGGGTGGCCTGCGCGAGCGCGCCCGGGTCGCGATCGCGCAGCTCCGCCGGCCAGCGCCAGAACGGCGCCCCTGCCTGCGAGAGCGTCAGTGCCTCGAACAGCGCATAGTCGTGCAGCCAGGGGCTGGCGGCGGCCAGGAAATCCGCGCCGATCGGCGCGCGGCTGTCGGGCAGCTCCGCGGGGTCGATGAATGCCGGGTTGCCGGCGAAATCCGAGCGCACCCAGTAGGGCGAGCGATCCGCGCCGACCGGACCTGCGGGCAGGACCTGCCACACGGAGAAGCCGGCAGCGGCAAGCCAGTCGATGAACGCCCGTCCGCCGCGGCCGAGCGCGGCCTCGAGCGCCGACATCGGCAGCAGCACGCCCGAGCGGCGCCGGTCGAAAACGGGCAAGCGCACGGTGGCCACGCGAGGCGCCCCCGACAGCGGCGCGCCGTGTTAAGCGCTGGCGCGGCGCATGACCCCGCCGTGCTCGGGCATTCCGTAGCCGGCCGCGATCGGCACCGTGAGCTCCGCCGGCGGCACGAGGTTCAACCGCCGGTAGAGCGTCATGAGCTGCCGCCGGTAGAGGCGGTCGAACTGGCTGACGGCATCGGCGGGGTTGTAGTCGCCGAACCACCAGAACCAGTCGGAGCTCTCGCACAGTGCGAGCTGCCGGCCGGCAGTAGCACGCTGCAACGGATCGAGCGCGGCGTCCTGCATCACGCGGTCATAGGCCTCCTTGGCATTACAGAGCAGATCCCAGGCGCGGTTCTTGCCGGGGTCCCCGATCCAGGTCGCGAGCGTGCCGTGCACCCAGCTGCCGGCCGACAGTCGCGAGAGCGGCGCGGGCTGGATGCCGCGGCTCAGGACATCCGAGAGCGTGGTGAGCTCGAGCTGCGGATGATCGGCGAGCTGCGCGTAGAGCGCGCGCAGGAAATAGTAGCCGTTGAACGGGTAATGCTCCCACGCGTTCTCGCCGTCGAGGGCGATGAGCACCGCGTGGTTGCCGCTGCCCGGGTACTCGCGCGCCAGCTGCGTCAGCTGGTTCACCAGATTGGCGGCGGCGTCATCGCCGTGCCAGGTCGCGTAGGTGAAACCGATCAGATCCGAGAGCGTGTCATCGCGAAAGAAGCAGCTCATCGCGGTGCCGCCCAGGCGGTAGGGGCGGTTGTAAGCGAGCGGGTCTTGCGCCGCATCCGCGTCGATGAGCTCGAGGCTCTGGCGCAACACCGCGGTGCTGCTGGCCGCCCAGCGGAAGCCGCTGGCGGCGAGCAATTCCAGCGTGCGGGCACTGATGGCGCCTTCGGCCGGCCAGCAGCCCGCCGGGCGCGTGCCGAAGGCGCGCGTGAAGACGCGCAGCGCCTCCTCGAGATGCCAGGCGGCGCGCACCGCACCACCCGCGTAGGCTGCGTGCTCCGGCAGCGATATCGCCGGCACCGCATCGCGCGCGGCGCGAAAGTCCAGCAGCAGCGGGATGATCGGATGAGCGTAAGGGGTAACCGAGAGCTCGCATTGCCCGCGCTCGGCGAGGCGGCGGTAGCGCGGCACCACCTCCCCCACCAGCTCGCCGATCAGCACGAGCAGGTCGCGGCGCTGGCCGGCGGTGAAGTCGCGGCCACGCTCGGTGAGGCGCGCCACCAGCGGATCGGTGCGCCGCACGGTCTCGCCGAGCCAGGCGAGGTGATACCACACGGCGAGATCATGGATGAACTGGTCCGAGGCATAGCCGACGCGCTCGGGCGTGCCGAGCGTCTCGGCGATGGTCGCGAGCTCGAGGTAAGGGCCGAAGCGCTCGATCATCTGCTTGCGCTGCGCCTTGAGGCAGGCGCGCAGCAGCTCGAGCCGCGCCGGCGCGTCGCGCGGCACGGCATCGGGGCCCAGGAGCCCGAGCACCGGATCGGGCAGCACGCTGCCACTGCTGAGGTGCTCGGCGATGCGTCGCGCGAGCTCCTCGATCTGCTCGATCAGCAGCGGGGTGAAATTCACCACCGCACGGAAGGCGGTATTGCCCTCCAGGTGCGCCGCCATGTCGGTGTAGTCCTTGATGGCGTGCAGGTAGGTCCACGGCAGCGCGTACTGTCCGGTGAGCGCGTCGCGGTACTGCGGCTGGTGCATGTGCCACAGCAGCACCACCGGCAGCCGCGCAGCGCCGCTCACTGCCCGTTCCCGCGGGAGTTGCGCAGCATGTCGGCGGTGACCAGCACCACGCCCTTCTCGGTCACATAAAAGCGCCGCGCGTCGGCCGCGCGATCGACGCCGATGCGGCTGCCGTCGGGAACCTCGCAGCCCTCGTCGATGATGGCGCCGGTGATCACGCAGCCGCGGCCGACTTCCGCGTGCGGCAGGATGACGGAGCGGTGGATGGAGCTGCGCTCCTCGACGCGCACGTCCGAGAACAGCAGCGACTCGCGCACCACGGCGCCGGAGATGATACAGCCCCCGGACACCATGGAGTTGACCGCCATGCCGCGGCGGCCGTCCTCATCGAGGATGAACTTCGCGGGCGGCTGTTGCACCTGGTAGGTCCAGATGGGCCAATCCTCGTCGTAGATGTTGAGCTCGGGGCGCACGTGCACCAGCTCGAGATTGGCGTCGTAGTAGGCGTCGATGGTGCCGACGTCGCGCCAGTAGCTCTGCGCGCGCGTCTTCACGTCCTGGAAGGGATAGGCGAACACCTGGCGGTCGGCGACGAGCGCCTCGGGCAGGATGTTCTTGCCGAAGTCGTGGCCGGACGCCTCGTTGGCGGCATCCGCGGCCAGCAGGCTCTCGAGCAGCCGCGTGTTGAAGACGTAGATGCCCATCGAGGCGAGAATCGAGTCGGGGCGGGTGGGAAGCGTGTCCGGCGCGGCGGGCTTCTCGGCGAACTTCGTGACGCGGTTCCACTCGGTGGCGGTGAGTACGCCGTAGTGGCGCGACTCACTCGCCGGCACCTCCACCACCCCCACGGTGATGTCGGCGCCCTTCTCCACGTGGTAGGCGATCATCGGGCCGTAATCCATCTTGTAGATGTGGTCCCCGGCGAGCACCAGCACGTGCTTGGGCCGATGCGCGAGGATCAGCTCGATGTTCTGATGCACGGCGTCCGCCGTGCCGCGATACCACGCCGCGCCGAGCTGCTGCTGCGCGGGCACGACCTCGACGAATTCGCCGAACTCGCCGCGCAGGTAGCTCCAGCCGTGCTGAACGTGCTGGATCAGCGACTGGGCCTTGTACTGTGTGAGGATGGAGATCTGCCGGATGCCGGAGTTCACGCAGTTCGAGAGCACGAAGTCGACGATGCGGAACTTGCCGCCGAAGGGCGTGGCGGGCTTGCAGCGGTGCAGAGTGAGGTCACCAAGCCGCTCGCCGCGCCCGCCGGCCATGATGATCGCGAGCGTCCCGCCCGTCAGGCGGCTCACATAACGTCCGGAGGAGGCGCGTGCGGGCTGGCGGGACATGAGCGCTACTACAACCCAAGCCGTACAGTCGGCGCAACTCTCGCCGCGCTCGTCGTCACAGCCACTTCATCAGGCCGAGCTCGCAGGGGTGCGAGAGCAGCTCGTGGCAGGGGTAGATGCGCACTTCGGTGTGAAACTGTCCGCACTCGGGCGGCTCGACATCGAGCGCGAAGATCACCGCGCCGTCAGCGTCCGGCTCATCCGTTGCCTTGAACGCAGCGTGCCACACGCCTGCCTGCTGCGGGGCTGCATACGAGCACAGCGGCGGCGGCGACAGGTCCGCCTCTGGCAACAGCCGTCGCGCCACGAACTCGATACGCACGTCCGCGGGCGAGAGCCCGTTGAGCCCGGCCGCCACCCGCAGCCGCAGCCGCTCGCCGCGCGGCACATCGCGCGTCGTATCGCTGATCAGCTTAAGGCTCACCCGCGCCCAGGCCGCGCGCACGCGCTGCTTCCAGTCGGCCAGCGTGCGCGCCCCGGTGAAGCCATCGGCGGCCAGGCGGCGGTACTGGCCCGCGGCCGGCAGATACAGACCGCGGGTGTAATCAAACAGCACGCGGCGCATGTTGAAACGCGGGATCACGCTCATCATCGCGCGCTTGCTGCGCTTCACCCAGGCGCGCGGGCAGCCGCCCTCGTCGCGGGTGTAGTACAGCGGCAGCACCTCCTCTGCGAGCGTGCCGAGTATCAGCTCCGCCTCGAGGGCGTCGCGGCGCTCGGGGTCCTGCACGTTGGCCGGCGGGATGCCCCAGCCGTTGTCCTGTGCCCACCCTTCCGCCCACCAGCCATCGAGAATGCTCAGGTTCAGGCGGCCGTTGATCGCGGCCTTGATACCGGAAGTGCCGCTCGCCTCGAGTTGTGCGATCGGGTTGTTCAGCCAGATGTCGACGCCCGAGACCAGGCTGCGGGCCAGCTGCAGGTCGTAATCCTCGAGGAAGATGATCCTGCCGAGGAAGTCCTGGCTCATCATGAGCTGGCGCAGCTCGCGCAGCACGTGCTTGGCAGGCTCGTCCGCGGGGTGCGCCTTGCCGGCGAACAGCAGCACCACCGGGCGCTCGGGATCGTTGACCAGGCGCGCGAGGCGCGCGCGATCGCGCAGCAGCAGTGTGGCGCGCTTGTAGGTGGCGAAGCGCCGCGCGAAGCCGAGGGTCAGCACCTTAGGTAGCTGCGGATCGAGCAGCCGCGTGATCTGGCGCAGCTGCGCGGGACTGCCGCCCTTGCGCTCGTACTCGCGCTGCAGCCGCTCGCGCACGTTCGCGAGCATGCGTGACTTGACGTCCTGGGCCGTCGCCCAGTAGCGCTCATCGGGCACGCGCTCGAGCGCGCTCCAGAAATCCGCATCGCGCAGCCGCTCGCGCCACTCTCTGCCGAGCTCGCGATCGAAGAACTCCATCCAGCGCTGATGCAGGAAGGTCGGCACGTGCACGCCGTTGGTCACGAAGCCCACCGGGTTGTCCTCGGGGCGCAGCTCCGGCCACTGATCCGCGCACAGCCGCGCGGAGACGGCGCCGTGGATGCGGCTCACGCCGTTGACGTGGCGGGTGCCGTTGAGCGCGAGGCGCGTCATGTTGAACAGGCCCGGGGCGGAGGGAGCGCGCGCGAGCTCGAGAAACCGCTCCACCGTCAGTCCCAGCTCGCGGATGAGGCCCTCGCAGTGCTGCACGATCAGCTCCGGGCTGAAGACGTCGTGGCCCGCCGCCACCGGGGTGTGCGTGGTGAATACGCAGCCTGCCGCCACCGCTTCCTGCGCGGCGCTGAACGGCAGCCCGCCGGCGAGATGCTCGCGCAGCAGCTCGAGGATCAGGAACGCTGCATGTCCCTCGTTCAGATGCCACACGGCCGGCTGCACGCCCAGCATCCGCAGCGCGCGCACACCGCCGATGCCGAGGATCATTTCCTGGCGCACGCGCGTCGACTCGTCACCGCCGTAGAGGCGGTGGGTGATGTCGCGGTCGGAGGGGGCGTTCTCCGCGCAGTTGGTGTCGAGCAGGTATACCGGGACGCGGCCCACCTGGGCGCGCCACAGCCGCGCGACCACCTCGCGGCCGGCGATGCGTACGCTGACGCGCAGCCACGCGCCACTCGCATCGCGCACCGGCTCGACCGGCAGATCGCGCGGATCGCGCTCGCGGTATTGGGCGTGCTGCACGCCATCGTTGTCGACGGTCTGCGTGAAATATCCCTGCTCGTAGAGCAGACCGACCGCAATGAAGTTGGCGCGCGCATCGCTCGCGGCCTTGCAGTAGTCCCCGGCGAGCACGCCGAGGCCCCCCGAGTAGATGGGGAAGCTCTCGTGAAAGCCGTACTCGGCGCAGAAGTACGCCACCAGCGGCGCCTCCCCGGCCGCAGTGCCCACCTGCAGGTAGGTGTCGAGGATCGCGAGCGCCCGGTGGTAGCGCTCGAGGTAGCCCGCGTCGCGGGCGCAGCGCTCGAGCGTGCTCTGATTGACGCACCGAAGCGTCAGGCGCGGATTGCCGTTGGTCTGCTTCCACAGCTCAGGATCGAGATCTTCGAACAGCGCCCGGATGGGCCGGTGCCAGCTGAAGAAGAGGTTTGCGGCCAGTTCGGGCAGGCGGGCGAGCTCCCCCGGGAGCTCGGGGGTGACTTCAAGGAGCGCGTTTCTCATCCACTGCTTTCGAGACCCAGGGCGGCGAGAGTCTAGCAGCCCGCCCTCGCACCTTCGTTCCCGAGGCTGGCGCAGGCTTTGGAGCCAGGATGCGAGTCACCGCATCATGCTGGTTGACATATAGTACTATATAGTAAATAGTACTATCTAGTGGACGATATGCAGGCACGTAAGTTCCAGAAAGACCTGAATACAGGTCTCGTGGCGCTGGTGCTGCTCGCCGTCCTCGAGCGCACGACCGAGGACCTCTACGGGTATGAGATCGCCAAGCGGCTGCAGAAGGCGAACGAGGGCGAGGCGCTCTTCAAGGAGGGAACGATTTACCCCGTGCTGCGCGCGCTGGCGGCGGCGGGGCTGCTGACCAGCCGTGTCGTGCCCTCCTACGCGGGACCGCCGCGGCGCTACTACCGCATCACCGACGAGGGCCGCGCGGTGCTGCGCCAGTGGAGCGATATCTGGCGGCAGACGCGCGGCTTCGTGGATCGCTTTATCGAAGGAACTGCACCATGAGTGGCAATGCTCCGCGCTCGATCGATGAGTACCTGAAACAGCTGCGCAGCGCGCTCGCCGGACAGGACCGCGCGCTGATCCAGGACGCGCTCTACGACGCGGAGGAGTACCTGCGCGCCGAGGTCGCCGCGCATCCCGACAAGTCCGAGGCCGACGTGCTCGAGCTCATTGCGAGTACCTACGGCGCCCCCGAGGAAGTCGCGGCCGCTTACCGCGACACCGAAGTGAAAGTGAAGGCGGCGCTGAAGACGCCGGCGTCGGCGGTTGGCGAGGCTTCCGGAGTCAGGGGCTTCTTCGGCGTGTTCATGGACGTGCGCGCCTACACCTCTCTCTTCTATATGCTGCTCACGCTCGCAACCGGTGTCGTCTATTTCACCTTCGTGGTGACCGGACTGTCGCTGTCGGCAGGGTTCGCAATCCTCATCATCGGCATTCCGTTCTTCCTTGCGTTCATCGGTATGGCGCGCGTGATCGCGCTCGGCGAGGGGCGGCTGCTCGAGGCCATGACCGGCGAGCGCATGCCACGACGTCCGGTGCATCCGGGGCCGCCGGCCGGCTGGCTGAGGCGCATCGGCGAGATGCTCAAGGACATACGCACCTGGACGACGCTGCTGTACCTGCTGCTCATGCTGCCCCTGGGCGTCATCTATTTCACGATCGCCGTCGTCGGCCTTGCCGTCGGCTTGCGCATGGCGCTGGCGCCGGTCGTGTTCCTGGGGAGACACCTGTACTGGCTGCCCCCCGGCGTCGCGCTCGACATGATTCACATCGACGGCCATGGCGTAGGCTCGCCGCACACGCTGGTGGGGTCGTTGTTCTTCATGGTCTTCGGCATCGTGATTCTGGCGCTGCTGATGCACGCCGCGCGCGCGATCGCGCGCGGTCACGCACGCCTCGCCAAGGCATTGCTCGTCGAGCCCGGCGCGTGAGGGCGGTACACTGCGCCCCATGCTGCGCCTGTGCCTGCCGCTTCTTCTGCTCTCGAGCCTGTCGGTCGCCGCGGACGGCCCCTCCGCCGATTCGCCCGCCGCACCCGCGGCTGGCACGGTGCACGGCTGCCTGCCCGGCGGCAACGGTTACCTGCGCGCGCGCATCCGCGGGGCACTGAATCTCGATATCGACTGGCGCAACGCCGAGATCGAGTGCGAGGGCGGGCCGCGTCCCGACGGCAGCGGTGTGCGCGTGAGCTTCGCCGGCCCATCGCACGGCGACGGGCGGCGCCTGCGCATGGTGTTTGGTGTCAACGCGGTGCAGGAGGGGCACAGCGGCCACGACCTGCCGACCAATCTCACGGTGATCTTTGAAGGCGAGGAGCGGCTGTTCGCCACCCGCGGCGAGGACCACTGCACGGTGGATGAGCTCAGGCAGGAGCGCCTCGGCGCGCTCGGCGGGCGGCGGCGCTCCTGGCGCATCGTCGCACGCGGCTTCTGCATCGCCCCGGCGAGCACCCTCAACAGCGATGCGCGCATCCTGGTGAGCCGCTTCGACTTCGCCGGCAACGCGGTGTTCGAGGATCCTTAAGTCCATGGCAGAGGCAAAGTTTTTCCGACGCTTCGCTGCGCTGCTGGCGGTCGCGCCTGCATTCGCGCAGGAGCCGCAGCGGCCGCTCGAGCTGGCGACGTTTCCGCGCACTTCGCTGGAAATCACCCACCGCGACGAGCACCACCTCTCTCACCGCTACTCCTTCGAGGTGTGGATCGCCGACACGCCCGAGCGCGCCACGCAGGGCCTGATGTTCGTCAGCGACCTGCCCGCGACCCTGGGGATGGTGTTCCCGCTCAACCCCCCGCGCGTCGAGACGATGTGGATGAAGAACACCTACATCGAGCTCGACATGCTGTTCGTCACTGAGCAGGGGCGGGTGAGCAAGATCATCGAGCGCGCCGCACCGATGTCGCTGCGCACGCTGAGCTCCGACACCCCGGTAGCCGCGGTGCTGGAGCTCAGGGGCGGTCAGGCCGCTAAACTCGGCCTGCACGTCGGCGATACCGTGACCTGGAAGAAGCCTGAGCGCTAAGGTGTGGCGGTCGCGGCGGGGTGACGCCGCGGTGGCCTGCGGCTCTTGAATATGGGCCGCTGGATCGGCGCGCCATAGACGCGCCTGGCCGGGCGCGGGTGCGGCGCAAACGAGCTGGATTTCGCCCCGGCGGCGGGCTGCGCCGCGGGCGCAGCACACCGCGCGGCGCCGGCGGCAGGCGACGACGCTGTCATAGCGTCCAGTCCTGCGAGGGCGAGCACGGCAAGCACCAGCAGGCAACACCTGGGAGGCTGCATACTATTCTTCGTCGGCGCGCGGCCGCCACGCCTGCGCGAGCTCCTGCTGCTTACGCGCGGGCACCGGGTCGTAGTGGCTCAGCTCCATGGTGTAGGCGCCCTGCCCGCCGGTGAGCGCCTTGAGCCGCGACTGGTACTCGGAGACTTCCGCGAGCGGCACGAAGGCCGATAGAGTCGCCCGCTGTCCCGGCAGCGAGTCGCTGCCGTTGATGCGCGCGCGCTTGGTGGCGAGGTCGCCGGTGATGTCGCCGATGGCGCTGGCCGGAGCTGTGATCTCCAGGCGCATGATCGGCTCGAGCACGATGGGCGTGGCCTTCTGCAACGCGTCGAGGAAAGCCTTGCGTCCGGCGGAGACGAACGCCACTTCCTTCGAATCCACCGGATGATGCTTGCCGTCGGTTACCGTGACGCGCACGTCCTGGATCGGAAAGCCCGCGAGTGACCCCTCGCTCAATACCTGGCGCACGCCCTTTTCGACCGCCGGAATGTACTGACCGGGAATCGCCCCGCCGACGACGTCGTCGACGAACTCGAAGCCCGCGCCGCGCCCGAGCGCCTCGACGCGCAGGTACACCTCGCCGAACTGGCCGGCGCCGCCGGTCTGCTTCTTGTGCCGGCAGTGCCCCTCGGCCGGCCGCGTGATGGTCTCGCGGTAGGGAATACTCGGCGGATGGGTCTTCACGTGCACCCCGTAGCGCTCGCCCATGCGCTCGAGCAGCACCCGCAGGTGAAATTCCCCCATGCCGTAGAGCACCGTCTCGTTCACCGCCGCGTGGTGCTCGATGCGCACGCAGGGATCCTCGGCGGTGAGCTTGTGCAGCGTGTCCGCCAGGCGCTGCTCGTCGCCGCGCCTCTCGGGCTCGATGGCGAGGCCGAGCATGGGGGGCGGAAACGCCACCGGCTTCAGGTGATACTGATCCTCGTCGTGCGAGTCGTGCAGCACCGCATCCAGGTGCAGCTCATCCACCTTGGCGATGGCGCAGATGTCGCCGGGCACGGCGGCCGTGATCTCGGTGGTTTCCTTGCCGAGCAGCCTGAACAGATGCGCGATCTTGATCGGCTTGCGCGCATCGCCGACGAACAGCTGGCTCCCCGGCCGTATCGTGCCCTGATGCACGCGCAGCACGCCGAGCTTGCCGACGTACGGATCGATCGACACTTTGAACACGTGCGCGATCACGTGCCGCGCCGGATCGGGGCTGACCGCGACCGCTGACGCGCTCTCGCCCGTTCCCTTGAGGAACGGCGGCGGGTTGCCTTCCGCCGGATTCGGCATCAGCCGCTCGAACACCTGCAGCAGCTCCGGGACTCCCGCCCCGCTCTCGGCGGATGCGAAGCACACCGGCACCAGGTGACCCTCGCGCAGTGCCTGCTCGAACGGATCGTGCAGCTGCTCGGGCGAGAGCTCCTCGCCCTGCTCCAGGTACAGAGCCATGAGCTGATCGTCGAGCTCGACGACCTGATCGATGATCTGCGTGTGTGCGGCCTCCACGGTGGAGAAATCCGCCGCGCGCCCGTGCGGCTGGAAGAAGCAATCGACGACGCCGTCGCCGCCGGCGGCGGGGAGGTTCAGCGGCAGGCACTCGGGGCCAAACGCCTCGCGCAGATCCTTCAGCACCTGCTCGCAGTGTGCGTCGCGGCTGTCGATCTTGTTGACGATGATCAGCCGGCACAGTCCGCGCTCGCGCGCAAATTCCATCAGGCGCTGTGTGAGGGTGTCGACGCCGGTCGCAGCGCTCACGACCACCGCGACCGCCTCGACCGCTTCGAGCACCGACAGCGACTTGCCGAGAAAGTCGGGATAGCCGGGGGTATCGATGAGGTTGATGTGGATGCCGTCACAGTCGATGCTGCAGATGGCGGTGTCGAGCGAGTGCTGCAGGCGTCTTTCCTGCGGATCGAAGTCCGACACCGTGGTGCCGCGCGCAAGGCTGCCGCGGGCGCGGATTGCGCCGGCCTGCAGCAGCAGCGTCTCGAGGAGCGAGGTCTTGCCCGCGCCGGCCTGGCCGACCAGCGCGATATTACGGATGCCCGAAGTCGTGTGCCCCATGGTGAGTGCTCCCCCGGCAGTTAGACCGGCGCCGCACGAGCATCACCGGCAGCAAAAGCGTACTCGCAAGGGCGCACTGCGGCTACCCGCGGGGTACTATGTCGCCAAGGGAGCCTGAGCGGCCACGAGGCCCACGGCCCAACGGGAGTGTGTGAATGAGTGACTCCGGCAGCGATGCGGTACGCGCCCAGGCGGCGCGCCAGCGCCAACTGCAGCAGAAGATTCAGCGCCAGCTCGATGAGGCGCTCGATGCGAGCTTTCCGGCGAGCGACCCGGTATCGATCGTCACCTCGCACGAGGAAGAGGACTGGGGCGCGGACAGCGCGCCGCCGTCGCTGCCCGCAGGCGGCGGCGTGCCAGGCAAGGGAAGCTGAGCGCTTTTCAGCCCGCACCAAGCGGTGCGCATGTGTGCTACGGCGCCGTGAGCTCAAGCGTCGAGCCGGCCTGATTGACCGTGGTCAGCACGATCGGTCGGCGCCAGACTTTCTGCAGGTAATCGAGGACTTTGCGGCTACGCTCGAGGTCGAGCCCGCGTGCGTCGACCGCGCTGTCGTGGGCAAGCTCGAGCGTGCCGTCGTTGCGCACCCGTACTGCGGAAACGATCGGGGCACCGAAATTGTACTTCGGCGCGAGCAGCGCCTCGTGCAGCGCCGTGAGATCGGACTCGAGGACCTTGATCTGGCCGTCGCTGCGCGCGCTGTAGCGAAACAGATCCAGCTCATCCGCCAGCTCGCGCGTCAGGTGATTGCGCACGAAGCCGAAGTCATCGTCCTGCTCCATGATGTGGCGCGCGGCCTCGAGCCCCTGCTTCGCCACGATCTTCTCCCACATCGCGAACCCGAGGTGGTAGGGGTTGATGCTCAAGCTGACCTGCTGCTCGCGCGGCCACGGGACGCACCACGTCCGAGTGGCACTTGATGGCGTCGAGGTAGGCCTGCTGCGGCACGAAATCCGCCTCGCGCAGCAGGCGCGCGTGCCAGTAGGAGGCCCAGCCTTCGTTCATGATCTGCGTGGCGAACACCGGGTAGAAGTAGAACGATTCCTCGCGCACCGCGAGGAAGATGTCGCGCTCCCAGCTCTCCATTTCCGGGGCGTAGTTGGCCACGAACCACAGCAGGTCGCGCTCCGCATGCGGCGGCACCGGGGCGCGCTTCTTCGCCTCGACGACACTGCCGCCGGCGGCGGGTGCGAGCGCGGCGAAACGCCTGCGGAAGGTGTCATCGACGAGCACCTTGGGGTCCTCGAGGTACTCGGGATAGCGCGGGCGGCGCAGCGACTGGTCGATGTCGACGTGTTGCTCGAGCGCAAGCGCCGCATCGAGCGCCGCTTCTACGCGCTGCGCGCCGTGCGTCTCGATTGCCTCCTGGATCTGGCGGGCGTGGTTGGCGGCGTGCTCGACGATGCGCTCACTCACCTGCTCCTGGCAGCGCTGGAACAGCAGGTTGTTGCGGGCGAAATCGGCATGCCCGAGCACATGCGCGGTCACCAGGATGTTCTCGGCAAGCCCGTTGCTCGCGGCGAGATAGGCATGCCCGGGGTTGCCGGGAAATACCACCTCGAACAGCCGCGAGTGTCCCATGTGGCGCTGGATGAGCTGGTAGATGTAGCGCACGCCGAAGGACCAGTGCGGCATGCGCACCGGCAGGCCGTAGACGGCGATCTCCATCATGAAGCTGTCGGGGACCGCCTCGAAATCGACCGGATGAAACTTCAGTCCCGAGGCGGCGGCCAGCTCCTCGATGCGCCGCACGTAGTTTTGCCAGTCCTCGCTCATGGGCTGGCGGGGGGCGGCGGCGCCTCGCCCGCGCGGGCGCTCTCGGGCGCCTGGCTCTCGGCGTTGAAAAAGTGCCGCACCGCGCCCCAGACGTCGTCGAAATCGTTGAGCGCGTAGCTGCCGGCCGCACAGCCGGCGGCAGAGAGCTCGGCGAACAGCTTGCCGGTCTCCGTGGCCAGCTGCCGCGACAGTCCCGAGGAAACCTCGACGTATCCGGTGAAGCAGGCATCTGCCGCGATGGCGCCGAGGGCGGCGCGCGCATCCGCCGCATCGCTCACCGAGTTGTCGCCGTCGGAGGCGTAGAAGAGGTAGATGTTGCTACGGCCCGGGTTATAACGCGCATCGATGATCTCGCGCACCTTCAGCAGCCCGGTGGAGGCGACGGTGCCGCCGCTGCCACTCACCTGGAAGAAGTCCGGCTCGGTGAACTCCCACGCCTCGGTGGTGTGCGCCACGAACACCGTCTCGAGCGAGCGGTACGCGCGCCGCAGGCCCTGCACCACCCAGAAAAAGAAGGTCTTGGCAAGCTTGCGGTCGCGGTCGGACATACTGCCCGAGACGTCGAGCATGAAGAACACCACCGCATGCACGGCCGGCTGACGCCGCCGCACCAGCTGCCGGAAGCGCAGATCCTCGTCGGTAAAGGTCTGGGTCGCCCCCGGCGCCGCACGCCGCTTCACCAGCTCCTTGAAGGAGCGGCGGCGGTCGAGGCGCGAGCGCGCGCCTTTGCGGTCCCAGCCGGCGCGCGTCCACTCGGTCTCTTCCGAGGGACCGACGCGCGGCTTGAGATTCGGCAGCTGCATCTCCTCCCACAGCCAGTCGACGATGTCGTCGACCTTGAACTCGAGCAGCAGCTGGATCTCGCCCTCATCGCGCCCGCCGGCGCCCTTCTCACCCGGCCCCTGCTGCTTGCTCGGATCGGAGAACACGTCCCCGGGTTTGGCCTTGCCCTGGCCGGCGCCCTGGGATTCCTCGGGGCGGCGCAGACGGAAGTGATAGTGCTCGAGCATGCGCACCGGTACGCGCACGGTGCGGGCGGAGTCGTTGATCACCTCGCCGCCGGCGATGATCTCGGGAAGATTGGCGCGCACTGCTTCGCGCACTTTCTCGTCGTGGCGCAGCCAGTCGCGCGCACCGCGCGAGAACAGCTCGTACCATTTCCCGGCGCCGGAGTTGTCGCCGCCGCGCCTGCCGCCCGCTTCGTTCACGTCCTACTCGTACTCCTTTTGCGCGCGCGGCGCTACTGCCGGGCGGGCGCTACTCCTGGGCCAGGAGCGTGGTGACGTAGCTGAGCGCCTCTTTGGCGCTGTGCTCGTCGTAGCCGTATTCAGTCACCATGCGCTGCTGCACCACCGAGATCTTCTGGCGCGCCTCATCGTCCGGCCGCGCGGTCGAGGTCACCAGGCGCAGCACGTCGCGGCGCTCCTCGAACAGGTACTGCTCGATCGCTTCGCGCATGCGCGCGTGGCTGCCGAGCTTGAACTTCTCCCCCGCCTTGAAGGCCACCATCGCCTTGCGCACCACTTCCTGGCGGAACGACATCTTGCCGGAGTCGGACACCTTGATCTTCTCCTCGACCGAGCGCAGGAAGCGCTCGTCCGCGGCCCGGCTCTCGCCGGTGATCGGGTCGGTGACCTGGCGGTGATCGAGCGAAGCCTCGACCTCGTCCAGATACTTCTCCAGCAGCTGCTGCGCCTCCTCCTCGAAGGAGGCGAACATCGCACGGTGCACGTCCTCCTTGACCCAGCGGTTGTAGAACTCCTTGCGGGCGGTCACCAGGTGATCGATCCAGGCCTTCTTCTGCTTCGCGTCCATGCGCGCATCGCTCTCGATGCCGTCCTTCAGCGCCAGCAGCAGCTCCATGCTGGTGAGGCTGTGGGTGTTGCCGCGCGTGATGGCGTTGGAGATCGCGTTGATCACGAAGCGCGGGCTCACCCCGGTCATGCCCTCATCGGACGCCTCGGCGTGCAGCCGCACGGCCTCGCTCTCGGCGATCCCCTCGACCGCCTCGCCGGCGTACAGCCGCAGTTTCTTCGGCAGGTCGAGCCCTTCGCGCTCAGGTCTTGCGAGGCGCGTAAGGATGGCGAACACCGCGGCGAGGTTCAGCACGTGCGGGTCGAGATGCACGTTGCGGAACGCCGGCGCGCCCGAGACCAGCTTCTGGTAGATGCGCGACTCATCGCGGTAGGAGAGCGCGTAGGGGATCTTGATGATCACCATGCGATCGAGCAGCGCCTCGTTCTCTTTCTCCTGCAGGAACTTGTGAAACTCGGCGAGATTGGTGTGGGCGAGAATCGTCTCGTCGAGGTGAATCAGCGGGAAGCGCGACACCTTGACGTTCTTCTCCTGCGTCAGCGTAAGCAGCAGGTAGAGGAACTCGCGCTTCACCTTCAGGATCTCGATCATTTCCAGCACGCCGCGGCTCGCGGCGTACACCGCCCCGGACCACGACCAGGCGCGCGGGTCGCCCTCATCGCCGATCTGCGCGACCTTGGCGAGATCGACCGAGCCGACCAGGTCGGCGATATCCGCGGTGGTCGGATCGTGCGGCGCGTAGGTGCCGATGCCGACGCGCGAGGCTTCGGCGAGGAACACGCGCTCCACCGGCACGCGCACGAAATCGCCTTCGAACTCGCGCTCGACGAAGTCGCGTGCCCAGGGCGACAGCTCTCCCTGGATGTGCACGCCATAGCGTTCGCGGAACTCGGGGCGCAGGCTCGCGGGAATGAGGTTCAGCGGATTCTCGCGCAGCGGCGAGCCGCGGATGGCGTACAGAGCGCCCTCATCGGTGCGGCTGTATTCCTCGAGCCCGCGCTTGAGCAGTATCGCGAGCGTCGACTTGCCGCCCGAGGGCGGACCGAGCAGCAGCAGCAGCCGGCGCCCGACATCGGAGCCGGCGGCGGCGGCTTTGAAGTAATCGACCACGCGCGACAGCGACTCGTCGATGCCGAACAGCTCGCGCTTGAAGAGCTCGCGCGCCCGCACGTTCTCGGGCGCATCCGGCGGCCCGCCAGAGCGGCCGTGCCAGCGCAGCATGTCCCAGACGTATTCATGGCTGGTGCGGGCGAGCGCAACGGGGTTGGCAGGCAGGATGTTGGCCAGGAACTCCCCGAAGGTTCCTTCCCAGCGCTGCGCGCGGTGCAAGCGGCTGAAGGAGCTTAAGCTCTCGATGAAGTCGGCAGTGGTGCCGCGCGGATTCGGGTCAACACCGAGCGATCGCATCGTCCTTCCCTCCCGTTGAGCTCATGGGTCTCGAGTCGGGTGCCGGCAGCGCCGGCATGATTCTTAACTTAGTCCCAACGTCAGGCGCAATGAGTGACGGCCATCAGATCCTGACGCAGCTATTACGTTAAGACGGTCACAGCAACGGATTGTTCACTCGAAGCTGCCCGTGCGCCAGCTCATCTTAGCGCCCGGCCGCGGCGCGGGCGCTAAGCGCACGCCTTAAGTGTCTGATTGCAAAGCGCCTCAAGTACGCAGCGCGCTTCCCGCACGGGCGTGGTGCAGCCCCGGCAGCGGGGCTGCGCTCGCAAGACGCCGCGCCAGGCGGTGCGCGGGCTGTGGCAGTGCACACGCGGCGCGCCGTGCACACGCGCGGACCGCGGTGGGCAAAGCGAGCAGTGCTTCTGAGTTTGGTGATCTGCCGTCGCGGCCTCCAGACGCAGCCTGTCGTTATTGTGAACTGACGCACTGCGCTGCCCCGGAGGCTACCTATCCTCCAACGGCGAGGCTTTCCGCGCGCCAGTACTGCGTCTGTCGCGGTCGCCACGCCCGTTGACCTACGTTGTGGAGACACGCTTCGTGGCCAGTGCATCCTCCGCCTCGCGCAGCCCCCCAGCCGCGACGCCTGCCACGGCGAGCGCCAGCGCGCAGCCGCTCGCGCACGCGGCCGCACAGCCGACTGCACAGCCGGCGGCGCAGGCCGCGGCGGATGTCACCGTAGTCACCCTGCGGGACGATTTTCTTCTCGAGCTCGGACAGATGCTCGGCGGTCAGGCCGCGGTGCGCCCGGTCGACTCGCTCGAGGCGGCGCTCGCGGGCATGGCGGGTGCGCGGCGCGCGCAGGTGCTGGTCATCGATGCGCGCGAGATCGCTGATGTCGGCGCTGCGCTCGCGGCCGCACGCGCAGCGCCTGGCGCGCGCCGTCGTGCTGGTGTTTGCGGAGCCGCCGGCGGAAAAGCAGCTCGGCGGCACGCTCAAGGGCACCAGGGTCTTCGCCGTGCTGCCGCTGCCGATCGACGCGCGCAAGACGCAGGCCGCGCTCGAAGGGGCATTAGCGGAAGCCGTGGCCAGCAAGGCCGCGGTGAGTGCCGCGCCTGCACCGCGCACCGAGCCCGGTAGCGGCGCGCTGCGTGGCGCCGAGCACGCGCCGCAGCAGTACGTGCCGCAGCGCACCCGCAGGCCCCGCACGCTGTTGCTGATCGGCGCGGCGGTGGCGGCGGCGGCCGTGGCGAGCGGCGCGTTCTGGTTTTTCACGCGCGGCCACGAGGCTGCCGCAGGCCGTGCGGCGCCGGCCGCCGCGCTCGTGTCTGCGCCCGCGCCTGCCGCTGCCGGTAATGCCGTCGCCGCGCCGCCAGCCGACACCTCGATCGTGCACGGCAAGGTGGACGAGCTGCTGGAGAAGGCGCGACTTGCCATGCACCAGCGGCGCTTCAGCGAGCCCGCCGGCGATAATGCGCTGGTGTATTACCGCTCGGCCGCGGCCGCGGATGCCGGCAACGCCGAGGCCCGCGACGGGCTGCAGCGTGTGGCCGGGGTGCTCGCCGGGCGCTTCGACGAGGCGATCAGCGGCGCTCGCTTCGACGAAGCCGCGCTCACGCTCGCGAACCTGAAGGTCGCCGTGCCCGGCGATGCGCGCCTCGGGCCCTTCGGGCAGCGGCTATATGGGGCGGAAGTCTCCCACGCGCTGGCCGACGGCAACGTCGACCGCGCCGCGGTGCTCGCGCGCCAGGCGCAGCAGTCGGGCGCGGTGCCCGCCGAGCAGCTCGCGCGCTGGCGCGCCGACATCACGCGCAGTCAGGAAGAGGCCAAAGTGCGGCGCCTCGCCGGGCTCGTCGAGGATCGCATCCGCGACGGCAAGCTCATCGACGCCGACGACAGCGCCAAGGTGTATCTGCAGCAGCTCGCGGCGGCAGCGCCCGCCAATGCCGCCACGCAGCGTGCCACGCGCGAGCTCGACAGCGCCTACCTGCACAAAGCGCGCGAGGCGGCGCTGGCGAAGAACTCTGCCGAAGAGGAGCGCTGGCTCGACGAGGCGCGTAGCGCGGGCGTGAAGCCTGCGGAAATCGCCGCCTTCCAGAAGGAGCTCGCGAGCGCGCGGCAGAAGGCGACGCAGGCCGAGAGCGATCGCCTGCTGCAGCTTGCGCGCGAGCGGCTGCGCGACGCACGGCTGACCGATCCGCCACAGGACAGCGCCGCGGGGTACCTCACGCAGCTGCAGGCGAGCGACCCGGCGAATGCGAGCCTTGCAGATGCGGGCCGCGACCTGGCCAGGGCGCTGCTCGAGCGCGCCCGCGCGACGGTACTCGCCGGCAAGGCCGGTGATGCCGATCTCGCCCAGGCGACGCGCTGGGGCGCGGACCCGAAGGACGTCGCTGCCGTGCAGCGGCTGCAGCCCGCGGCTGCGCCGGGCGCACTCGAGGCGGCCACGCTCGCCGCCCGCCTCAAGCCCCTGCGCTCGGAGCCGCCGGATTATCCGGCCAGCGCGCTCGCGCATCGCATCAGCGGCGTCGTCACCCTCGAATACCGCGTCGACACCCGTGGCGAGACGCGTGACATCCACGTGGTGGAGGCGACGCCGCCGCAGGTCTTCGATCAGGCGGCGATCAATGCGGTGAAGCACTGGCGCTACGCGCCGACGCTCGTCGACGGCGCCGCGGTCGAGGTGCCGGGGGTGAAGGCCCGCATGCGCTTCGAGCTGCCCAAGTAACACAGGAGACTCGCCGCAATGAGCCTTGCAGGTACCGAGCGCCGCCGCCAACTTGTCACCGCCAGCATCGGTACCGCGCTGATGGTAGTCATGGGCGCGGTGCTGCTCTTCGGATTTCGGCTCGCCACGCACATGCGCGTGGAGATCGCCGCGCTGCAGACGGCCAGCAGGCTGCAGACCTACCCGGTCGAGATCGCCCGCCAGCTGAACGCGCTGCGCGATCGGCTCGAAGTGCGTGCCTACTCGGGCCAGGCACTCGCCGACCTGCAGGGCACCGTCAAGCGCTTCGACGAGGACCTGAAGCAGCTCAACGCCTCCGGCGACGTCGACTCCCCGCAGCTCGGCCACGCGTTGCTGCTGTGGCACGAGTACACGCCGGTACTCGACCCGGTCATCTCCTTCACCGGCCAGCCGTACGTGGACTCCGACACCGAAGGCAGCGCGCTGTCGCGCGAGGGCCGCGAGCACTACGCCGCGGTCAAGCGGGCGCAGTTGTTCGCCACCGACAACGCCCGGGGGCTGCACGCGCAGCTCGCCGCCCTCGCCACGACGCTGCAGCAGAGCACTTCCAGCGCTGCCGCGCGCCTGCGGCTGCTGCTGCTGGTGGGCGTGCTCGCGGCGCTGGTGCTCGCCGGCGCCGCCGGTTACTTTCAGCTCACGCGCTCGCGCCACGAGCGCGCGGCGCGCGAGGCGCAGGAGCAGACCCGCGACATCCTCAAGACGGTTCGCGAGGGCTTTTTCCTGCTCGATGCGAAGTACCGTATCGGCAGCGTCTGGTCGGACGCGCTGACGCGCATGTTCGGCCGTGAGGACTTCGCCGGGCTCGCCTTCGAGCAGCTGCTGAGGGACCTGGTGCCGGCCGCGACGCTCGCCACCGCCACCAAGTACATCAAGCTCCTGTGGGGCGAGCGCGCCCACGAGAACCTGATGAAGAGCATCAACCCGCTGGGCCAGCTCGAGGTCACCCTGGACAACGGGCACGGCGGCAAGGAGACGCGCTACCTGCAGTTCGACTTCCACCGCGTCATGGGGCCCGAGGGCATCAAGCACGTGCTGTGCGCGGTCGGGGACATCACCTCCAGCGTGCTGCTGGCGCGCGAGCTGCAGGACTCGCAGGACAACGCCAACTCCCAGCTCGACATGATGCTCGGCATGATGCACATCGATCCGCTGCAGCTGGTGGCGTTCCTGGATACCTCGGAGACCGGGCTGAAACTGGTCAACACCATCCTCAAGGAGCCGGCGCGCACCGACGCCGAGTTCCGCAAGAAGCTCTCGGGGCTGTTCCGCGAGCTGCACGCCATCAAGGGCGAGGCCTCGGCGCTTAACCTCAGGAGCGTTGCCAGCCGCGTGCACGCGCTCGAGGACATGGTAAGCGACTGCAAGAAGAAGCCCGAGCTGTCGGGCAACGACTTTCTGCCGGTGGTGCTGAAGCTCGACGAGCTGCTCGCGCATCTGCGCGGCGTGCGTGAGATGGCCGCGCGCCTGAGCGCGCTGAAGGATACGGCTGCGGGTGCCGCGGCGGCCGCCGCCGCGGCGGGCGCAACTGCCGCAAACGCCACCAGCGCCGCGCCCCGCACGGCCGCCCGGACAGCCGCGGCGCAAGCTGCGGCCGGCGCTGCGGCGCTCGCGCCCGCGGACAAGTCCGCCGCCGAACGGCCCGCGCGCCGGGTCGAGGACCTGGCACCGGCGTTGCAATCGATGGCCGAGCGCCTGGCGCTCGATCACGCCAAGCGCTTCCGCCTGACGCTCAACGGGCTCGCCGACGTGCCCACCCCCTACGCGCCGACGATCAAGGACTGCGTGATCCAGATGCTGCGCAACGCCGCGGTGCACGGCATCGAGCCGCCGCGAGGTGCGTCAGGCGCAGGCCAAGCAGGACGTCGGCAGCGTACGTGTCGAGTTCCGCCGCTCGGGCGACGGTTACGAGCTGGTATTCGAGGATGACGGCGCGGGGATCTCGCCCGAGGCGCTGAAATCGGCCGCCGTGCAGAGGCAGATCATCAGCGCCGGGGAAGCCGCCGCCATGGACATGCGAGCGGTCATGGCCCTGATCTTCCGCCCCGGCCTCTCCACGCAGCAGGAGGTGTCGATGGATGCCGGCCGCGGCGTCGGCATGGACGTCGTGGCGCGCAGCGTCTACGCGCTCGGCGGCAAGATCGGTGTCAGCACCCATCCGGGCAGGTTCACGCGTTTCAAGATCCTGCTGCCTGCAGTCGATGCGGTCAGCAGCGCGGTCGCCTGAGAAAGCGCAGCGCGCATATGAGCCACAGCGGACCAGAGCGATGAACGGCAAGGCGCGGCGATCCTTCAAGCTGATGATCGTCGACGACTCCAACATCATGCGCCGGCGCATCGAGCGCTCGCAGCAGTTCGAGGAGCTGCAGCTGGTCGGCACGGCCGGCAACGGGGTCGAGGCGCTGGAGCTGTTCAGGAGGACCGACCCGGACGTCGTGACCATGGATCTCACCATGCCGCGCATGGACGGCATCGAGTGCATCGGTCAACTGGTCGCCCTCAAGCCCGCGGTGCGCATCCTGGTGATCTCGGCGCTGGCGGACAAGGCGACCGCCGTCGAGGCGATGGAGAGGGGCGCGAACGGCTTCCTCAACAAGCCCTTCACCGACCGGCAGCTGAACGAAGCGATCGCGGAGCTGATGCGCTGATGCTGTACGAACACGAGCTCAAGACCTTCGTCGAGGGCACGACGAATTTCTTCGAGGTCGCGGCACAGCAGCCGGCGACCATCGGCTCGCCGTACCTGATGGAAGGGTCGCCCTCCGTGCACGAGTACACCGGCGTCATCAACATCTCCGGCAAGCGCGAGGGCGTGGTGTACTTCACCGCGCCGAAGGCCATGCTGACGGTGCTGCTGATGAAGATGCAGGAGCACGACTTCAGTCACGAGACGATGCGCGACCTGGTGGGTGAGGTGGCCAACACCATCTCCGGCAATGCGCGCCGCGATTTCGGGCGTGAGTTCGTGATCTCGGTGCCGAGCGTGCTCTCCGGGGAGAAACCGGAAGTTCCGCAAAAGCCCGGCCTGCGCTCGTTCATCATCCCGATCAACTGGCGCAGCCACTCGGCCAAGCTGGTCGTATCGCTCACCTGAAGCGGCGGTGCGCGCAAGCGCCCGCCCGTCGCGACGCGAGCGCGCCTAACCCGTCGCACGCGGCGCCACTTCGTCATCCGCGTCCGCGCGCAGCCGATAGCCGAGTCCGGTCTCGGTGACCAGATAGCGCGGCTGGCGCGGATCGGGCTCGAGCTTGGCGCGCAGGTTCTTGATGCAGACCCGCAGGCTGCGCGAATCGTCCTGCCGCTCCGGCCCCCACACCTCGCGAATCAGCTGGCGCTGCATCACGATCGAGCCGAGATGCCGCGCGAGGCAGGTGAGCACGCGGTACTCGAGCGGGGTGAAGTGCACCTCGCCGTCGGCGCCGCGCGCCTCACGGCGCGCGAGATCCACCTGCAGCGGCCCGAACTGCAGTGCCGCCGCGGGGGCGGCGCCGCGCACGTCGCGGCGCAGCGCTGCGCGCAGCCGCGCCAGCAGCTCCGGCGTGCTGAAGGGCTTGCTGACGTAATCGTCGGCGCCGGCATCGAGCGCGGCGATCTTCTGCTCTTCCATGGTGCGCGCCGACAGCACCACGATCGGCACCTGTGACCAGGCGCGCACGCGGCGGATTACGCTCAGGCCGTCGCCGTCGGGGAGCCCGAGGTCGATGAGCAGCAGGTCGGGCTTGTGGCTGCGTGCCTCGATCTCGGCGCGCAGCGCCGTGTCGGCCTCGACGCAGCGATAGCCCTGCGCCTCGAGCAGCACGCGCAGCACGGTGCGAAACGCGGGCTCGTCCTCGATGATGAGGACCTGATACATTGCCTGCGTCACGCCGCTGCCTCGGTCGCCGGCAGTGTGAAGGCGAAGCGCGCGCCGCCGCCCTCGCGCCGCTGCGCCTCGATTTCGCCGCCATGCGCGCGCACGATCGCCTGGCAGATGGCCAGCCCCAGTCCCACTCCCGCCACGGCTCCCTCGCCACTGCCGCGCTGGAACTTGTCGAACAGCCGTGCCGGGTCCCCGGCCGGCAGACCCGGCCCCTCATCGTCCACCACCACCTGCACGAACTCGCGGCTCCGGTGTCGGCCGTGGCGGTGAGCGTGGCGCGCGTGCCGGCGGGCGTGTACTTGGCGATGTTATCGAACAGGTTGGTGAACACCTGCACGATCAGGGTCGCGTCCACCCACACCGGCGGCAGGTCGGCTGCGAGGCGCAACTCCACCGGGTGCGCGGCGAGCTTCTCGGCATGGGCGGCGAGCGCACTGCCGAGGAGGTCATCGAGCGTCTGCCAGTCGCGCCGCAGCACCACCTGCCCCGATTCCAGGCGCACCAGGTCGAGCACGTTCGACACCAGCTCCGACATCTCGCGCGCCTTGGTCTCCACCGAGCGTGCCAGTTGCAGCCGCGTCGCCTCATCGAGGCTCGCGCCGTGGCGCGCGAGCGTACCGCCGGCGCCGGCGATCACGGCGAGCGGCGTGCGCAGGTCGTGCGAGATGGAGGCGAGCAGCGTGTTACGCAGCGTCTCGCGCTCGGCGGCGAGGCTGGAGGCCTCCGCAACCTCCGCCAGGCGCGCGCGCTCCAGGGCGAGCGCGATCTGTCCGGCAAAGGTACCGAGCAGGTGACTCTGCTCCGGCAGCAGCACGCGGCGCGGATTGCTCGGCAGCACTGCCAGCACCCCCACGGTGCGCTGCTCATCGCCCAGCGGCACGTACAGCCCGCGCGCCGCCGGCAGAGTATCGGAGCCGAGACCTGCGCGGCGGCCGTGATCGGCAACCCACTGGCGCAACGGCGAGATCGGCGCCGCGGAAGGAGCTCTCCAGCGGCAGATCGGCGGGGTAGCGCAGCTTGTCGCCCGCCGCCGGCAGCAGCACCACCGCCTGGCATTGGAACACTTCCGCCACGTGCCGCACGGCGACGCGCGCCATGTTGGGCGATCCCGCGCGTGGCCGCGAGCTCGCGGCTCATGGCGTACAGCAGCGCGGTGCGCCGCTCGCGCGCGCCGGCCACGCGCGTCTGCTGCCGCACGCTGGCGGTGAGGGTGGCGATCACCAGCGCGATGGTCAGCATCGCGCCGAAGGTCACCAGGTACTGCACGTCCGAGACCGCGAACGAGTAGCGCGGCGGCACGAAGAAGAAGTCGAACGCCGCCACGTTCAGCAGCGCGGTGAGCGCCGAGGGGCCGCGCCCGAGCCGCAGGCCGGCCACCGTCACGCCGAGCAGATAGATCATCACCAGGTTGGAAAGCTCGAAGTGCGGGTACATCGCGAACGCCAGCAGCGTGCACAGCGCGGCGAGCGCCGCCGCCCACGCATAGCGATCCCAGCGCACCGCGCTGCTCCCCGGCGGCGCGCCGGGCGGCGCATCGGGCAGCGTCGCCGCGGTGCGCGTAGCGCCGATCAGCAGCACGTCGAAGCCGCGGGCACGCCGCACCAGCTCGGTGGCGGTCGAGGGCCGCAGCCACGCGCGCCAGCCGCGCCGCTTCGGCGCGCCGACGATGACGCGTGTGGCGTTGCGCACGTGCGCGTACTCCGCGAGCGTCGCCGCTGCCGATGGCCCGTCGAGCGTCACGCTCTCGGCGCCGAGCGACTCGGCGAGGCGCAGCACGCTGATGCGGCGGTTGCGCTCGGCCTCCGACAGCCGCAGCAACGCCGGCGTCTCCACGTACACCACGATCCACTCGGCATCGAGCGCGTCCGCCAGGCGCTTGCCGGCGCGCACCAGCTCCTCGGCCTGGCTCGTCGGGACCGACTGCGACCAGCACGCGATCGCCGGCGATGCGCGCCGGGATGCGGTCCGCCGGCAGCGCGCGCGCGGCGGCCTCGACGCGGTCGGCGACCCGGCGCAGCGCGATCTCGCGCAGCGCCATGAGGTTCTGCTTGCGGAAGAAGCGCTCGACGGCCGTGCCGGCCTGCTCGCCGATATACACCTTGCCCGCGTGCAGCCGCGCAATCAGGTCATCGGGCGGCAGGTCGATCAGCTCGATGTCGTCGGCCTCGTCGAACACGTGATCGGGGAGCGTCTCGCGCTGGCGCGCGCCGGTGGTCTGGAAGATGAGGTCGTTGAGGCTCTCGAGGTGCTGGACGTTGACGGTGGTCCAGACGCTGATGCCCGCCGCGAGCAGCTCCTCGATGTCCTGCCAGCGCTTCGGATGCCGCGGCGGCGGCTCGCCGCCGGTGGGGTTGGAGTGCGCCAGCTCATCGACCAGCAGGATCTGCGGGGTGCCGCGCGAGCGCCGCATCCAGATCGAACTCGAGGCGCACGATGCCGCGGTAGCTGACCGGCAGCGCGCGGCAGCCGCGGCAGTCCCTCGAGCAGCCGCTCGGTCTCGACGCGACCATGCGGCTCGACGTAGCCGACCACGACGTCGGTCCCGGAAGCCTGCGCGCTGCGCGCCGCCTCGAGCATGGCGTAGGTCTTGCCGACACCGGCCGAAGCGCCGAAGAAAATGCGCAGGCGTCCGCGGCGCTCGCGCGCCTCCTGCGCCTTGACGTTGCTCGAGCAGCTGGTCGGGGTCCGGCCGGGTTTCGGCCATGCTGGGTCATTTCAGCGCGTCGAGCGCCAGGTTCAGCTCCAGCACGTTGACGCGCGGCTCGCCAATGACGCCCAGCAACCTACCCTCGGCGTGCGCGGCAATCAATGCCTGCACCCGCGCCAGCGGCAGGCCGCGCACGCGCGCCACGCGCGCCGCCTGGTAATTGGCGGCGGCGACGCTGATGTGCGGGTCGAGTCCGCTCGCGGAGGCCGTGACCAGATCGACCGGGACCGGCGCGGTGTTGCCCGGATCGGCGGCGCGCAGCGCAGCAATCCGCTCGCTGCACCGCATCGGTGAGCGCAGGATTCAGGGGACCGAGATTCGAGCCCGTCGAGGCGGTGCCGTTGTAGGGCTGCGGCGTGGTCGCAGACGGTCGGCTCCAGAAGTGCCGCGGATCGCTGAAGCTCTGGCCGATCAGCGCCGATCCGACCACGCGCCCGTCGCGCATCGAGCAGGCTCCCGGCAGCCTCGCGCGGGAACAGCGGTGCGCGCGATGACGGTCACCACCAGCGGGTACACGATGCCGGTGAGCAGCGTCAGCAGCAGCAACAGCATGGCGGCGGGACGCAGCATCGCGAGCGGCGAGGGCGGCGCGGACGGCGGCGGCTGTGGCGGGGCGTTCACTTCGGCGTGATCCCTCATTCACACCAGGTGCGTCAGCACCAGCACGACATCGACCAGCTTGATGCCGATGAACGGCACGATGATGCCGCCGAGCCCGTAGATCAGCAGATTGCGCCGCAGCAGCGATCGCCGCGCCGAGCGCCGGTAGCGCACGCCCTTCAGGGCGAGCGGAATGAGCACCACGATGATCAGCGCATTGAAGATGACCGCAGAGAGGATCGCCGAGAACGGGCTCGCCAGGCGCATGACGTTGAGCGCGTTCAGCTGCGGATAGGTGGTGACGAACGCCGCCGGGATGATGGCGAAGTACTTGGCGACGTCGTTGGCGATCGAGAACGTCGTGAGCGCGCCGCGCGTCATCAGCATCTGCTTGCCGGTCTCGACCACCTCGATGAGCTTGGTCGGGTTGGAATCGAGATCGACCATGTTGCCGGCTTCCTTGGCGGCCTGCGTGCCGGTGTTCATGGCCACCGCGACGTCCGCCTGCGCCAGCGCCGGAGCATCGTTGGTGCCGTCGCCGGTCATCGCGACCAGGCGCCCGGCCGCCTGGTGCTCGCGGATGAGCTTGCAGCTTCGCTTCCGGGGTCGCCTCGGCGAGAAAGTCGTCGACCCCCGCTTCGGCGGCGATCGCCGCGGCGGTCAGGGGGTTGTCGCCGGTGATCATGATCGTCTTGATGCCCATGCGGCGCAGCTCGCCGAAGCGCTCGCGGATGCCGCCCTTGACGATGTCCTTGAGCTCGATGATGCCGAGCACGCGCGCGCCGTCGCTCACCACCAGCGGCGTGCTGCCGCGGCGCGCCGATGTCCTGCACGGCGGCTCAGCACGCGCCTTCGGGAACACCTGACCGAAGCGCTCGACCTGCCGCTGGACGGCATCCGCCGCGCCCTTGCGGATCTGGCGCTCGCCGATGTCGACGCCGCTCATGCGCGTGTGCGCGGAGAAGTGCACGAACGAGGCGTTCGAGCGCAGCCAGGTCGCGCTCGCGCAGGCTGAAAGCGCTGCTTGGCGAGCACGACGATGCTGCGCCCCTCGGGGGTCTCATCCGCCAGCGAGGCGAGCTGCGCCGCATCCGCCAGCTCCTCCTCGCTGACGCCGGCTGCCGGAATGAAGGCCGCCGCCTGGCGGTTGCCGAGCGTGATGGTGCCGGTCTTGTCGAGCAGCAGGACGTCGACGTCGCCGGCGGCCTCGACGGCGCGGCCGGAGGTGGCGATGACATTCGCCTGCAGCATGCGGCTCATGCCGGCGACGCCGATGGCGGAGAGCAGCGCGCCGATGGTGGTGGGGATGAGGCACACCAGCAGCGCAATGAGCGCCGTGATGGTGATCGGGGTGCCGAGCCTGGTCACCGCAACGCTGTAGAGCGAGTACGGCAGCAGCGTCGCGGTCGCCAGCAGGAACACCAGGGTGAGCGCCACCAGCAGGATGGTCAGCGCGATCTCGTTCGGGGTCTTCTGGCGGCTGGCGCTTTCGACCATGGCAATCATGCGGTCGAGGAAGGTCTCGCCCGGATTGACCGTCACGCGCACGATTATCCAGTCCGACAGCACGCGGGTGCCGCCGGTCACCGCCGAGAAGTCGCCGCCGGACTCGCGAATGACGGGTGCCGACTCACCGGTGATGGCGCTCTCATCCACCGAGGCCGCCCCCGCGATGACTTCGCCGTCGGCGGGCACGTAGTCGCCGGCTTCGATCAGCACCACGTCATCGCGACGCAGGTCATCGGCGCGCACCTGGCTGCTGCTTGTGCCGCTGTGCCGGGTCGGTGAGCTTCTTCGCCCACACCGTCTGCTTCAGTCCGCGCAGCGCCGCCGCCTGCGCCTTGCTGCGTCCCTCGGCCAGCGCCTCGGCGAAGTTCGCGAACAGCACCGTGAACCACAGCCACAGGGCGATGTTGAAGATGAACCACGCCGGCGCCTCGCCGGGGCCGGCGAGCGCCTGCAGCCACAGTGCGGTGGTGAGTATGCTGCCGATGTACACCACGAACATCACCGGGTTGCGCCACTGCACGCGCGGGTCGAGCTTGCGCAGCGCATCGATGAGCGCGGGCATGAGCAGCGCGCGATCGAACAGCGCAAGTCTGCGCCGCGTCACGGCGTGGCCCACAACATGACGTGCTCGACGATCGGCCCCAGCGCGAGCGCGGGCACGAAGGTGAGGGCGCCGACCAGCAGCACCGTGCCGATCAGCAGGATCACGAAGGTGGCGCCGTGCGTCGGCATGGTGCCGTCGCTCACCGGGATGCGCTTTTTCGCGGCCAGCGACCCGGCCACCGCCAGCACCGCGACGATCGGCCAGAAGCGCCCGAGCCACATGCACAGTGCCAGCGCGCTGTTGTAGAAGGGCGTGTTGGCCGAAATGCCGGCGAACGCGCTGCCGTTATTGTTGCTCGCCGAGGTGAAGGCGTAGAGGATCTCCGCGAAGCCGTGCGCTGCCAGGATTCGCCGACCCCCGCCCGGCCCGCCGGCAGGCTGACCGCGACCGCGGCGCCGACCAGCACGATGAACGGCATGACGAGGATCGCAATCGAGCTCATCTTCATCTCGAACGCTTCGATCTTCTTGCCGAGATACTCGGGCGTGCGTCCGATCATGAGACCGGCGATGAACACGCCGACGATCGCGAAGATCAGCATGGAGTACAGCCCGGTGCCGACGCCGCCGAACACCACCTCGCCGAGCTGCATGTGGAAGAGCGGCACGAAGCCACCGAGCGGCGTGAACGAGTCATGCATGGAATTGACCGCGCCACAGGAAGTGGCGGTAGTGATGGTGGCGAACAGCGCCGAGGCCGCGATGCCGAAGCGCGCCTCCTTGCCTTCCATGTTGCCGCCCGGCTGCGTGACGCTGGCGCTCTGGTCGACTCCGAGCGCGGCGATGCGGGGGTTGCCGAGCTGCTCGTTCCAGGCGGCGATCGACAGCTCCGCCAGCAGCAGGACGGCCATGGCGGCGAAGATCGCCCAGCCCTGGCGCGTATCACCGACCAGCGTTCCGAACGTATAGGTGAGCGCAGCCGGAATGAGCAGGATCGCGAGCATCTCCAGGCAGTTCGACAGCGCCGTCGGGTTCTCGTAGGGATGCGCCGAATTGGCGTTGAGGAAGCCGCCGCCGTTGGTGCCGAGCTCCTTGATCGCCTCCTGCGAGGCGATGGGCCCCAGCGGCAGGGTCTGCTTCTGCGTCGAGGCGCTCTCCATCACGGGGCTGCCGGACTTGTCATTCACGGGATTGCCGGCCGCATCGAGCTTTGGCTGCTGGTAGGCGAGGGTCTCGAGGGTGGCGACGTCCTGGTAGGGGCTGAAGTTCTGCACCACGCCCTGCCCCGCGAGCAGCGATCGCCAGCACGGTCGAGATCGGCAGCAGGACGTAGAGCGTCGCGCGGGTGACGTCGACCCAGAAGTTGCCGATGGCGCTGGCGCTGTGGCGGGCAAAGCCGCGGCTGAGCGCGATGACGACCACGATGCCGGTGGCGGCGGAGAGGAAGTTCTGCACCGCGAGCCCGGCCATCTGCGTGAGATAGCTCATCGTGGACTCGCCCGAGTAGCCCTGCCAGTTGGTGTTGGTGATGAAACTGACGGCCGTGTTGAAGGAGGAGTCGGGGCTGACGTTCGCGAAGCCCTGCGGATTCAGCGGCAACCAAGCCTGCAGGCGCTGCAGGACATAGAGCGCGAGCGCCCCGAGGGCGTTGAACAGCAGCAGATTCGCGGCGTACGCCTTCCAGCCGCTCTCGTGCGCCGGGTCGACACCGCACAGGCGGTAAATCCAGCGCTCGAGCGGCGCGGCGGCGCGCAGCGGCCAGATGGGCCGGCCGTCGAATACCTGCGCCATGTACACGCCGAGCGGCTTCACGCACACGAGCAGCAGCAGCAGGAAGCCAACGATCAGCGTCGACGTCGCCGCGGTCATCAGAACTTCTCGGGCTTGAACAGCGCGTAGAGCAGGTAGACGAACAGCGCTACGGTCAGCACCCCACTCACGGCGTAGACCAGGCTCACTCGATGCTCCCGAGCCGCGCCAGGGCCGCGATCAGCCAGTGAGTCGCGGCGTACAGCGCAAGCAGAGCGAGGATGAAGATCACATCCACCTGGGATTACCCGAAGAGCCGATGAGGAACGGCGACCTTACTGCCCGCTCTGTTAGGGCTGCGTGAGGAAACGCGGCAGCGCGAACTGTGACGGCTGCACTGTTATCGGGCAGCGCTTTCGAGCGTGATGGCGCCGATGCAACCCGGTGCCTTAGGTGTCATCACGCTGCGCCGCGAAATCGGGGCGCGCTATGCGCGGATCCACCGCCTGTGGGTCGCGGCGCGCAACGTCTATCGCCGCCTGCATCAGGCGCCGGTGCAGAACCTCGCGGCGCTGCGCGCGGCCGCGCAGCGCCTGGAGCAGCTCGATCGCGGCCGCGCGGCGCTGCAACGCGACCTCAAGGCGCTGGCGGACTGAAGGTTGATCAGCGGCGCGCGCCCAGCACCCGTGCCGACAGCATAATCAGGCAGCACAGCCCGAGCAGCACGAGGTTCCCTTTGCGCCTGCAGTCCGCTGCCCATATTGTATGACGCGCCCGACCCCGAGAAGCCGCCGTTGACCGCAACTTTCCAACCGCTGCCCGCGCTGTGCCGCGGTGATCGCGTGGCCGTGATCGCACCGGCCGGCGGTTTCGAGCGCGAGGTCTTCGAGGCCGGGGTCGCAGTAATCGGCGCGCGCTACCGCCTCGAGTACGGGCCGGGGATCTTCGAGCGCCACCGCTACCTTGCCGGCAGCGACGCACGCCGCTTCGATGAGCTGTGGGCGGCACTGGCCGATCCGGACATCCGCGCGGTGTTCTGCGCGCGTGGCGGCTACGGCGCCACGCGGCTGCTGTCGCGGCTCAGCGGACGCGCTCCACCGGGTGCGCCGAAACCGCTGATCGGGTTCTCGGACATCACGGCGCTGCACCTGTGGCTGCAGGCCCACGGGCGCAGAAGCATTCACGGGCCGGTGCTCACGCAGCTCGGGCGGCTGGCGGCGGCAACCGCCGAGCGGCTGTTCGCCCTGCTCGAGTCCGCACACCCGGCGCCTGCACTCGAGGGCACGGCCACGTATGTCGCCGGCGTCGCCGAGGGAGCGCTGCTCGGGGGCAATCTGTCGGTACTCTCGCGTATGCTCGGCACGGCTTTCATGCCCGCGCTCGATGACGCCATCCTGCTGCTCGAGGACCAGGGCGAGCGCCCCTATCGCCTCGATCGCATGTGGACGCATCTGCAGCTCGCCGGTGTGTTTGCACGGGTGCGCGGCATCGCGCTCGGCTCATTCACCGCGTGCGAGGAGCCGCACGCCGGCTACACGAGCGCCGAGGTGCTGCGCGAGCTGGCCGCCGCCACCGGGCTGCCGTGCGCCGCCGGCTTCCCGGTCGGACACGGCGATGTCAATGAGCCGGTGCCGCTCGGGGTGCGGGTGCGGCTCGATGCCGGCGCCGCGACCCTCAGCTTCCTCGAAGCGGCCGTGGGCGACTAAAGGCGCGGGTCCTCTGCAGCCGCCAGGTCAGTCCAGGCGCCGTACCTGCAGCGCCAGCAGCGCCCCGCCGTCTTCGCGCTCGACCTCAAACTCGATCGGGCGGCAGCAGATCTCGCAGTCCTCGATGTAGGCCGTCGCCTGCGCGGTCATGTCGACACGGGATTCCAAACGCTCGCCGCAATAGGGGCAGCACACGGCGACGAATTCCTCCGGGGCCAGGCGCTCGCCCGCCCCCGGCTCCCAGACAGGCTCCAGACCGTAGAGCTCATCGATGCTGTCGCCGTCGAGTCGCGTGATACGCCGCCGGAGTCGCTCGAGCTCGGGAGTCTTGCGTCGTTTCATCATTTGCACGGAAGCGTGGCGAACTGCGATGCTGCAGACCGTGAAGCGAGGATACGACAATATGCGCATGCTTCGTGCCGCAGGGGTGCTCGTGTGCCGCGCGCTCGCCGCCCTCGCCGGGTGCGCGACCAGGCTGGCCGCCGACCCGCCGGCCGGCGTGAGCCTGGCCGGTAACTGGAAACTCGACCCGGCCGCAAGCGATGACCCGCAGAAGGTGCTCGCGCAGATGCGCGCCGAGGCCATCAAGATCATCAACCGCCGCCTGAACGCGCCCCCGCCCCCGCCGCCGCGCCCGGGCCAGCGCGCCGGCACCAGCTCGCAGGGTCAGGAGCAGCAGTATGACGACGCCGCCGCGCAGACGCAGCCGGGGCCCGGTGGCCAGCGGCCCGACCCACTGCAGCGCTCGCCCATGGCGCATGTCATCCTCACGACCCTCGCGCGCGGAGACTTCCTCACCGTACGCCAGAGCCCCGCGGAAATGGTGTTCGACTACGGGACGTCGACACGTAACTTCACGCCCGGCGCACACAGCGTGGTGTCGGCCGAGGGCGGCGTGGGTGATCAGACCTCGGGCTGGAAGGGCCGGGAATATGTCATCGAGATCAAGGGGCAGCTCGGGCCTGACGTGACCGAGCGTTATGGGCTGTCCGCCGACGGCCGACAGCTGGTAGAGACGTTGCATCTCGGATCCGGCGAGCTGCCCGCGATCACCCTGAGGCGCGTGTACCACTCCACCAACGAGACGGCGCCGCAGCAACTGCCCACCAACGAGTGAACCTGCGCAAGGCTCAACGGGTCACATCACCGATGCATCCGCCCGGGATCTTTGTGCTGTGTGTGCTGCTTGCGGCAGTGATGAGCGCCCGCGCACAGCAGCCCACCCCCGCCGCCGGCGGCGCGCCGGCCTCCGCGGCCACGGAGGAAATCGTGGTCGAGGGGCGGCATGAAGGCCCGCGCATGTGGACGGTGCGCCGCGCCGATCACACGCTGTGGATTCTGGGCACGACCTCGCCGCTGCCCAAGCGCATGGTCTGGCAGCCCGATGCGGTGCAGGAGGTTCTGCGGCATACCCAGGAAGTAGTGCCGGCGTGGCCCACGTACGGCATCGGTGCCAACCCCTTCACCGCGCTGCGCGTCTATATCGCGTGGCGGCACCTGCAAAAGCCCCCGGACCACGCGCCGCTGCGCGAGGCGCTGCCGCCCGCGCTGTACGCGCGCGTGGAGGCACTCAAGGCGCGCTATGCCCCGCACGACAACAAGCTCGAGCAGATGCGTCCGATGCTCGCGGCGCGGGAATTGCTCGCGCGCGTGTTCGACGCCGCGGGGCTTGCGATCCACAACGAGGTGCAGGAAGAGGTGCTGAGGCTCGCGGAGCAGGAGGGGGTACACATCCGCCAGGACCGGCTGAAGATCGAGGACCCGGTCGACGTAGTGAAGGATGTCAGCGCCGCACCGCTCGCCGGAGAGATCGCCTGTCTCGACTCGGTGGTCACGCTGCTGGAGACCGACCTGGCCCCGATGCGCGCGCGCGCACGCGCCTGGGCCCTCGGCGATGTCGATACACTGCGTAAGCTCCCGCATGCCGACGATCGCACCGCCTGCATCGCGGCGGTCTCCACCTCCGAGCGGGTGCGCACGCTCATTGTGCGCGCCCAGGATGACTGGCTGATCGCGGTGCAGGCAGGACTTGCGCGCAACCGCGGCACGCTCGCCGTGCAGTCGATGGATCGACTGCTGGGCGAGAATGGGGCGCTCGCCGCGCTGCGGGCCCGTGGTTACAGCGTCGAGGGACCCTAGACGCGGCGCCTCTGCCCGGCAGCATTCAGCTCAGCAGCGCGCAGCCCCAGGCGATCGCGAGCGAGGCCAGCGCGGCCGCGCCGCTCAAGGGTTGCGGCACGCGCTGAAGCAGCGTGCGAACACGCGCCACGGCGGCGATGGCGCCGAGCAGGGCACCGACGGCGAATCCCGCCAGATGCGCCATCACATCGGTTTCCTCCCCCGCCGAACCCGTCCAGCCGAGCAGGATCACGCCGGCGATGAGCGGGCCCCAGCGGCGCGCCCAGCGTTGCGGCAAGGCGAAGCGCTCGCGCCAGGAGTAGGCCGACATCATCCCGAGGACGCAGAACACGGCAGTGGAAGCGCCCACCGCGCGATGATCGGCCGGGCCCAGCAGCGCCTCGAGCAGGTTCGCGAGCGCAGCGCCGCTGACACCGAGCAGCCAGGCCATTCCACTGCCCATCTGCCGGCCGGCCAGGTAACCGAACCACACGCCGGCAACGAGATTGGCGGCGAGGTGCGGGCCGTCGAGATGCAGCGTCAGCGCCGTCCATGCGCGCCACCACTGCCCTGCCTGCACGCGCTCGGCATCGAGCTCGCCCAACTCGAACGCGTCGAGCCGCACCAGTGCCGTTCGACAGCACCCAGGCCACGCCGATGAGAGTGAGCGCATAGCCGACGCAGCCGCTCCAGGCGTGCGGGTAAAGCGGCGGCGGCGGTGGCGCGGGCGGCGGTGAGCGGTTCTCGGCCTCGTACTGGCGCAGGTGGCGCCGCGCGTAGAGTGCATCGGCGGGCGCGACCTGCAGGAGAAATTCGCCCGCCGCCGGCGTGACGAAGGCCTCGACACCAACCGCGGTCAGCACCAGCAGCCGCTCGTTGCACTCGCGCCGGCGCGCCGAGCGGTAGACGGTGGTCAGTTCCTGCGGGTCCACGCTGGCAGTGCGGGGTGCGCGGGGGCTTCAGGGCGCCTGCCGTCGCAGGTCGAGCGCGGCCAGCACCCGGCGCGCGAGGTCGCCGAAGAGCTCGTGGAGCGCGACCCTGGACTGGTCGAGCGCGGCGCTGGACGGCAGGTAGCGGCGCAGGTCGCCGCCATGCCACGGCCACATGCCTTCGGGGGCCGGCACGACGACGAGGCCCGCGCTGCTGAACTCGTGCACCGCGCGCCACGCGTGAGCGGCATCCGTCACCAGAATGATGCGGCTCACGCCTGCGGCCTTCAGGATCGGCGCAGAGAACTGCGCGTTCTGAAAGGTGTCGCGCGAGCGGTTCTCGACCCAGCGTGGCTCGAGCTGAGCGTCGCGCACGAGCGAGGCGCGCATGGCGGCCGCCTCCCCGTGCTCGCCGGAGACGAGCACCGGCAGTCCGGTCTGGTGCGCCACGAACGCACCGTACGTAACCCGCTCGAGCAATCCTGCTGCGGCGGCGGGCGCACCGCCGTACTCGGGCGCACTTGGGCGTCCCGCCGCGCCGCCGAGAATGACGATCGCCTGTGCCTGCACGGGGCGGTTGAGATCGAGCGCCGGGTAGCGTTGCACCGCCTCACTCAGCGCATCCGCCACCGCCGGAATGGCGAGCAGCCACAGCGTCGCGAGGCCCGCGACGAGCAGTGCCCAGCCGGCGCGGCGCGCGCCGCCGCCGCCGCGGCGCAGCCCGATGAGGCACGTCCCCACGGCCGCCAGCAGCAGCGGCCCTCCCGGAGGCAGCAGCAGCGGTTGCAACAGCATCTTGAGCGTTATGAGCATGTCGGCACGGGCCTTTCACGGTCAGATGCGGATTTTCTGCCAGGCGCGCGAGCGCCAGCGCAGAAACAGCGTACTGCCGAGCACCATGACATAGATAAGTACCGCGACCCAGCCGCCGACGGCGCCCCAGCCGAACTGCGGCAGGAAATCCACCCAGCCCTGCCCGGGCGCAAACGTCAGGGCATGCGCCAGCGGCGCAAACAGCAGCAGTGCCAGCGGCAGCACCAGGGCTGCCGGTACGTGCACGTCGCCCGCCCCGCGCAGGCACATGCTGCTGCCGAGATTCAGTCCGTCGAAGAACTGGTAGCCGGCTGCGAGCCACAGCAGCCGCGTGCCGAGCGCGACCGCCGCCGCGGCATCGGCGTCGTGCGCACCGGTGAAAAACGGCAGCACCCACCGGCCACCGAGCGCGATCAGCACGCCGATCCCGCCCATGTAGAGCGCGGCGAGCAGGATGACGCGGCCGCCGACACGCAGCGCCCAGTCGCGCGCCCCGGCACCGATCGATTGGCCGACGAGCGTCGTGCCGGCGGAAGCGATGCCGAAGCCGGGCATGTAGGCGAGCGAGGTCAGCATCACCACCATCTGCGTGGCGGCGCCGCCGACGGTGCCGAGGCGCGTCTGCATCATCTGGAACATCGCAAACGCCAGCAGGTCCGCCGCCGGCGACAACCCCATCGGCACGCCGAGCCGCAGCTGCTGCAGCAGCCGCCCGCCGTGCGGCCGCCACGTGAGGTGCGAGCGGTAGGTGCGCCGATAGTCGGCCCGCAGGAACAGCGCCACCGCGAACAGCAGCCCGGCCAGCTGCGCGACATTCGTCGCCCACGCCGAGCCGGCGATCCCCCACCCCAGGTTGAAGATGAATACCTGATTCAGCAGCGCATTCGTCACGGTGGTAACGATGGTGATCAGCAGCGTCACGCGCGGCCGGCCGACGCCGTTGAAAAAGCCGAATGTCGCCCACACCGCCGCTCCCAGGAAGGCGCCTCCCATGCGCGGAAACCAGAAGGCGGAAGCCAGGCGCTCGATTTCAGGATCAAAGCCGAAGGGCGCAAGAATCAGGTGCCGCGCGGCGCCCACCAGCACGAACAACGGCGCGGCGCATACCATCGCCCACAGTGCGGTCCACACCGCCTGCGCCGCACGCCGGTAACGGCGCGCGCCGAAGCTCTGGGCGACGAGCGTCTGCACCGCCATCCCCGCCCCGCCCAGCAGCAGCACCGCAGCGACGATGAGCCACTGCACCGCGCCCACCGCGGCGAGCGCCTTGGTGGAGATGCGGCCCATGAACCACATGTCGGTGAGATTGAGAACGATCTGCACCGCACTGTTGGCCATGAGCGGCAGGGCGAGCGCCAGCACCGCACGCTGATCCACGTGCGCGCGCCCGGCCGCGTCGATGCGCTGCGCCGGCAAGCGCGCAACAGCGCCCGCTGACTGCGAAGGCAATTCCATGGCAACATCCCGAGCAATCGGCCATTCTCGCATACGGCCTGCACGAGCGAGACACCACCATGGCAACACGCAGCAAGAGCACACTCACCCGCAAGCGCGCCGCGGCCTCCGGCGCCCGCCGCGCCGGGCGCCTGGCGCCGGGCAAGACGAGCCGCGGTCTCGATGCGGCGGAAGTTGCCATCGCGCTCGACAACGAAGCCATCGCCGCTCTCACGCGCGCTGGTGCGCGCCGCGGGCGGCGCGCCGATCGGCGCATACCACGAGCCACTCGGCGCACGCCCGCTGCTGCTGGCGAGCCTGCCGCTCGCCGCGGTGCAGCCGACACCCTTCCAGCGTGACCTGTCCCCGACTCACGCAAAACGCCTGGCGGCGAAGATCGAGGAAACGGCGGCGTTTCTCGATCCGATCATCGTCGTGCGCGGCGAAGACGGCCGGCTGTGGACGCCCAACGGGCGTCACCGGCTCGCGGCGGCCAAGGTGCTGGGACTTAAGCAGATCACCGCCCTCATCTCGCCCGATGAGTCCCTCGCCTACCGCATCCTGGCGCTCAACACCGAGAAGGCGCACAACCTCAAGGACCGCAGCCTCGAGGTCATCCGCATGGCCCGCGCTCTCGCGAAGCGCCATGGCGATGAGCGCGAGGACGCATACGCTGTGCAGTTCGAGAGCGCGGAGCTGCTGACCCTCGGCATGGTGTACGAGCAATCCCCGCGCTTTGCCGGCGGCGCTTACGGCGCGTTCCTGAAGAAGGTGGACCGCTTCAGCGAGCGCGCGCTCAGCGCGAGCCTGCGCCAGCGCGCAGACTACGCCGCGCGCCTCACCGAGATCGATGCGCGCGTCAGGACGATCATCGCCGCGCTGCAGGCGCGCGGCTTCAAGTCGCCGTACCTGCGCAACTATGTGGTCGCGCGCATCAACCCGGTGCGCTTCCACAAGGTGAAGAAAGGCGACAGCGCCGCGCCGATGCCGCTCGGTCAGGCACTGACGCGCATGGCGGCCGCGGCTCGCAGCTTCAATGTCGGTTCCGTCTCCAACTCCGACCTCGCCTGGGTGGCGGTGGGAGCGGGCGCGGGCGAATAGCACTGCGGCGGCGCGTCTTCAGCCTTCCGGGAGACGTCTGAGGTAACCCTCGTCGCGATAGCTGAGCCCGTAACCGAGGCGGAACAGCGGTGCCTCACCGCTTGCGGTGTCCACCGCCGGCGGGCGCGGCGAGGCCGGCCAGGAGAACGGCAGCCGGCCGCGGAAGTCGTAGTGCACCGCGCCCGCGGGAGTACGAAACAGCACATCGGTAACACCGCCGCCTTCCGGACCGGGCAGCCAGGCGGCGACGAAGCTGTCGGCGGCGTTGAGCTCGGCATTGACCCACAGCGGACGGCCCGACAGGAACACTGCGACCACCGGCACGTCCTGCGCGCGCAGCCGCCGCAACAGCGCGAGATCGTGCCGGTCGCCCGGGCTATAGGCGAGCGTGGGTACGTCGCCCTCGAATTCCGCATAGGGATGCTCGCCGAACACCACGATGGCCACGTCCGGGCGGGTATGAAACTCGCCCGCCGGGCTGAGGATTGCCCGCCCGCCCGCGGCGCTCACGCAGCGCGCGATCGCGGCGTAGATCGTCTCGCCATGTACGAAATCCTGGTTGGGCTCGGTGCCCTGCCAGTCGAGGGTCCAGCCGCCGCTCTGGCGTGCGAGGCTGTCAGCCGCGTCGCCCGCCACCAGCACCCGCTCATGCGGCGACAACGGCAGCAGGTGATTGCGGTTCTTCAGCAGCACCAGCGACTCGCGCACTGCCTGGCGCGCCACCGCGCGATGCGCGGCCGAACCGAGCAGCTCGTAGTGGCCCGCAAACTGCCGCGACGACGGGCGGCCCTCGCTGTCGAGGTGAGCGCGCAGCTTGACGCGCAGCACGCGCCGCACGGCATCGTCGAGGCGTGCCGCGGAGATCTGCCCCGACTGCACCTGTGCCCGGGTGTTGGTGAGGAGCTCACGCCAGCCGTCCGGCGCCATGAGCACGTCGAGCCCGGCATTCACGGCCGCAGCGCAGCTGACCGCCGTGCATCCGGGCAGCTGCGCGTGAGCGTTCCAGTCCCCGAGCAGCAGCCCGTCGAAGCCCATGCGCCCTTTGAGCACCTCGGTGAGAAGCGCACGGTTGCCGTGCATCTTCACGCCATGCCAGCTGGAATACGACGCCATGATGGTCTGCGCGCCCGCCTCGATCGCAGCCTCGTAACCGGGCGCATCGAGATCGCGCAGCTCGCTCTCGGCGGCGAGATTGTCCCCCTCGTCCCGGCCGCCGGTGCCGCCATCGCCCAGAAAGTGCTTCGGCGTCGCCAGCACGTGCGCGGCATCGAGGAATTGCGGCGTTCCCGGCCTGCCCTGCAGCCCCGTCACCATGGCCGCGGCGTACTCGCGCACCAGCTGCGGGTCCTCGGAGTAGCTCTCGTAGGTGCGTCCCCAGCGGGCGTCGCGCGCTACCGCGACGGTGGGCGAGAACGCCCAGTCGAGCCCGGTGACCCGCACCTCGAGCGCGGTGATCTCGCCAATGCGCCCGATGAGCTGCGGGTCGTGTGCCGCTCCCAGCCCGATGTTGTGGGGAAATATCGTGGCGCCGGGGATGTTGTTGTGCCCATGCACCGCGTCCGTGCCCCACAGGGCGGGGATCCCTGCGGACCCCGGCTTCGGCGTCGAGGCGTCATAGAACCGGTCCGCAAGAGCCAGCCACTCACTCGGTGCCGCGAGTTTGTCGTCGCGGGGAGCGGAATTGCCGCCGTTGAGGATCGATCCGAGGGGATAGTGGCGCAAGTCATCCGCAGTGATGCTGCCGATATCGGCCTGGATGAGCTGACCGACCTTCTGTTCGGCCGTCATGCGCTCGAGCAGGAGGTCGATGCGGGCCTCGAGTTGCGCATCGGGCGCAAGCGCTGCGCGCAGCTTCGGCCAGCGCTGCGGGTGCACGCTCGACGCCACTTCCCCGCCACGATCGGCAGCGGCTGCGGCGGTGATCGCCAACAGCGTGCAGGCGGCGCAATAGGCTGCGAGCCGGGCCGGTCTCCTGCTCATGGTGCCCATAGGATACACAGCAGAGGTCGATGCAAATGCTGGAACCCGTACTTCTTCAGACCCGCAGCCCGGATACGAGCGGTGCGCATCTGCGGCGCGGCAACGCACCGGGCGCGGAACCTAACGCTCTGCCCGACCTGCTGCTCATCGAGCGCTCCCGCGGCGGCGATGCGCGCGCGATCGAGGCGCTGATCCGCCGCTACGGCCAGCGGCTGTTCCGCGTGGCGCGCAGCGTGCTGGCCGATGAGGAGCGTGCGGAAGCGGCGGTACTCGAGGCCTACCTCACCGCGTTCGCCGATCTGAACCGTTACGAGTCCACCGGGAAATTCGCCGCGTGGCTGACGCGGCTGACATTCAACCAGGCGAAGGTCTTGCGCGCGGCAACAGTCCCGGCCGCGCGCGCCGCCGCTGTGCCCCAGGCTGCCGACGGCGCCCGGGCGACTCCTGCAGGCGCGCTGGCGCAGCCTGCCGGCGCCGCGGCGGATGAGTTGCCGCAGCGTCGCGAGCTCGAGCAGGCAATCGGCCGCCTGCCGGAGGTGTTCCGCACGGTGTTCGTGCTGCGGGTCATCGAGGGCATCAGCGGCATCGAGACCGCCGCGTCGCTGATGGTGCACGAGACCACCGTGCGCACGCGGCTGTACCGCGCACTGCGGCGCCTGGGCCCGGATACCGTGGGCCGCGTGCGCCTGACGCCCGGGTTGCTGCAGCTGACACCCGAGCGCAGCGAGCGGATCGTGAGAGGCGTGCTGAACGCGCAGCCTCACGGCTCGATGCTGACGATCTCCGCCTCCCCGCCCTGAAAGGGCACGCACTCGAGCGCCTGCCGGCCGAGCAGCGACTGCGCGAGCGGGGCGACCCAGCTGAGCAGCCCCTGCGCGGCATCCGCCTCGTCCTCGCCGACCAGCCGGAACACCTGCGTCGCGCCGGAGGCGAGGCGCAGCGTCACCCGCGTGCCAAAGCGTACGCGATCCGCGGCGGCGCCGGGCTCGACGAGGCGGGCGCTGGCGCGCCGCGCGCTCCAATAACGCAGATCACGCTCGATACGGGCACGCGCTTCGCGCTCCTCGCTCGCCCGCGCGGCCTGGCGCTGTGCGGTGAGCTGCTGCACGCGCGCCTCGATCTGCGCAAGGCCGCGCGGCGTCACGAAGTTCGGATGCGTGCTGACGGCGCGCTCCGCGAGCGGCTCCGGATTCTCGTCCGAATTGCGTACGAATGCGCGGCTCATGCGCCGAACGCGGCCGCCGGCCGCGGTGACAGTGCCAGGGTTGCCGTTCATACTTGCCGGGATATCTTGGCACGATCGTACAAGAAAGGGATCACGTGAACGGCGTTACGAGCGCCTTCCTGCTCACGTTCGCGGCGCTCTTTCCGATCGTCAACCCGATCGAGGCGGCGCCCTTTTTTCTCGGCCTGACCGCGGATCTCTCCAGCGCGGAGCGGCAGGTGCTGGCCCGCAAGGCGGCGGTGAACGGCTTCGCGCTGCTGCTGGGCTCGATGGCGCTCGGCCCCTGGCTGCTGGAGTTCTTCGGCATCGAGCTGCCGGTCGTGCGCATCGCCGGCGGCCTGGTCGTCGCCGCGCTCGGCTGGAAGCTTCTCACCCAGGAGCAGTGGTCGGATCACGCCGGCGCCGGTCTGCAGGGAGCGCCGGAAAGGAAGGTCGGCAGCTTCTACCCGCTCACCATGCCGCTCACCGTGGGCCCCGGCTCCATGTCGGTCGCGATCACCATCGGCAGCCGCAAGCCCGCGGGCATCCCGAAGCTGTCGCTGCTCGCCGAGCACGCCAGCGGCGCGGTGCTCGGGGTGATCGCGATCGCGCTCACCATCTACCTCGCCTACCGCTTTGCCGAGAACATGGCCCGGCTGCTCGGGGCGACCGGGCTTGAAGTGCTGGTGCGATTGTCGGCGTTCATCCTCATGTGCATCGGCATCGAGATCATCTGGAGCGGCTACAGCACGCTTACCGGCGTGCATTGAGGGGCGGGCGCCGCACCCGCTTAGGGCGCAGCACTGCCAGCTTCCGCGGCGCTGATCTAATATCCGCATGCCAGCCGCCCCCGCCCCTGCACCGAGGGGCCCGATAAGCTGGCCGTCGCGGTGCGTCGCCCGGCAAAGAACCAGGCGCGCCGTGCCTGAAGAAACACAGGGGTCTAAAACCATGAAGAACCTCGGGGTGGCAGCGATCACGCTCGTCGGTTTCACGCTGGCAGCACCCGCAGCGCTGAGGCACCGCAGCGCCGGCGGCACCCGCAGCGGCCGCCTTCGACGCCGCGACGGCGTTCGGCGCGCGCCCGAGCGCCGCCGACGTCAGTCTTTCCCCGGATGGCAGCAGCCTCGCCTACGTGGCAGCCACCAACGGATTGGGTTCGGTGGTGTACACAGTGAGCCTCGAGACCGGCGCGACACCGAAAGTCGCACTCGTCACCAGCGGCAAGCCGGAGCGCATTGCCGGTTGCGGCTGGGTATCGAACGAACGCCTGGTATGCGAGGATCTACGGCATCGTGAGTTCCGCGGACATAACCCTGGCCCCGGTCAACCGGTTGCTCGCAATCAACGCCGACGGCGGCAATCCGAGACTGCTGAGCAACGCGAAGACTTTCTACACCCGCGGCTTTGCACTGGGCGGAGGCAGCGTCGTCGACTGGCTGCCCGAGCGCGACGGTGCCGTGCTCATGAGCCGCATCTATCTGCCCGATGTGCATCTCGGCTCCCACATCGGCTCCTCGAAGGAGGGACTGGGCGTCGATCTGCTCGACACGCGCAACCTGCAGTCGCAGACAGTCGAGCCGGCGCTGGCGGCGGCAAGCCAGCGCTACATCAGCGATGGGCAGGGTACGGTGCGCGTCATGGAGTTGAATGCGACCCGCAGCGCGGGAGAGCAGGATACCGGATCGGTCCACTTTCGTTACCGGCGCGCAGACTCGCACGAGTGGCAGGCCCTCAGCGATTTCAATCTCATCGATCGCAGCGGCTTCATGCCGTACGCCGTCGATCGTGAGCGCAACGTTGCCTTCGGCGTGAAGAAGGTCGACGGCAGGATGGCGATCGTCGCGGTCGCGCTCGACGGCTCGGTACGCGAGGAGCTGATCTACGCGAGTCCGGATGTCGATGTGGACGGAGCTGATCCGCATCGGGCGCCGTCATCGCGTGGTCGGCGTCAGTTACGTGACCGACATCAGGAGGGCGGTCTATTTCGACACCGACATCAAGAAGGTCTGCCAATGCTCTGCAACACGCACTGCCGCAGCACCCGGCAGTGCGGATCATCGACGCCAGCGTGGACGAGAGCCGGCTGCTGGTATTTGCGAGCCGCGACACCGATCCCGGCTCCTATTACCTCTACGATCGCCAGACGCACCAGCTGCGGCCGCTGCTGGCAAAAAGGCAGGAGCTGGACGGGCTCACGCTCGCCACCGTGCAGCCGATCAGGTATCCGGCGCAGGACGGCACCGACGGTGCCAGGGTACCTCACGATGCCTCCCGGCAGGGAAAACGCCAAGGGGCTGCCGGCCATCGTCATGCCTCACGGCGGGCCGGACGCACGCGATGAGTGGGGCTTCGACTGGCTGGCGCAGTTCTACGCCGCGCGCGGCTTTGCGGTACTGCAACCGAACTTCCGCGGCTCGGGTGGCTACGGCGACGACTGGTACCAGCACAACGGATTTCAATCCTGGCCCACGGCGATAGGCGACGTGCTGGACGCGGGGCGCTGGCTGGTGTCGCAGGGCATCGCCGCACCCGGCAAGGTCGGGATCGTCGGCTGGTCGTACGGCGGCTATGCCGCGCTGCAGGCGGCGGTCACCGATCCTTCGGTGTTCAAGGCCGTCGTCGCGATCGCACCGGTCACCGACCTAGAGAAGCTGAAGGAGGAGTGGCGCAACTGGAGTAATTACGCTCTGACGAGCGAATTCATCGGCGAGGGACCGCAGGTGCGCGCAGGCTCCCCGGCGCGTAACGCGGAGAAGATCAAGGTCCCGGTACTGCTGTTCCACGGCGCACTCGACCGCAACGTCTCCATCAACGAGTCCCGCCTCATGGCGAGCAGCCTGCAGAGTGCGGGGGTGCCCCACGAGCTCGTGACGTGGGACGATCTCGACCATCAGCTCGATGATTCCAACGCCCGTGCGCAAATGCTGCGCAAGAGCGAGGCTTTTCTGCGGCAGGCTTTCGGCGAGTGAGCGCGCCGGCGTCCGGTGAGCGCTCGCGGCGCTGGCGCGAAGGCAGCGCGGGCACTGCGGCGCGCGCCGCGTGTTCACCCGCCGAGTAAGGCCAGTATGGCCGCGCGCGTGGCGGGGGCATGCACCGGCAGCGCCAGCACGTCCCCGGGGCGCGCCCAGTCGAGTGCGTGGCGCACCGCTTCCAGCTCGCTCATGCGCACCGGCAGTGCCGCGTCGGGCAAGCCTGCGCTGCGCAGCGTCGCGTGGATGAGTCGCGGGACTTCCCCTGGCGCGCGGCCGCGCAGATAGGTCTCATCTTCCTTGACGACTACGAGATCCGGGCGAAACTCCACCACGCAGCGCGCCAGGGCCTCGATCTCGCTATCGCGGCGGTTGCCGGCCTGACCGAGGACTGTGCCGAGTCGCCCGCCCGGGCGACGCAGGTAATTCGCCACGCGCAGCAGACCCTGCATGCCTTCCGGGTTGTGCGCGTAGTCCACCAGGATGCGCACCCCGTCGCGCTCGAAGCGCATCATGCGCCCGAGATTGTCGCCGGCGTGCGCGCCGAACTGCGCGAACACCGCGGCCATGACGGCCGCGGGTATCCCTAAGGCGCTGCCCGCGAGCGCCGCGGCGGCGAGGTTGGCGATGTTGTAGCTCGCGCTGCCCTCGACCGTGAGCGGCATGGCCGCCACCGGCCCCAGGTCGTGATCGCGCCCGGCGCGATGCAGCTGCAGCCGGCCGTCGCGCACTGCGCAGGTGGCACCGCCGTGCACGCGGTGCGCACGCAGAGTGACATGGTCCGCGTCGAGCGCAAACCAGCCGAGCGGCGGGCAGCGCCCGAAGCGCTGTGCGAGATGCGGCGCCTTCGCCGCCAGCTGGGGGTCCTCGGCGTTGAGCACCAGCAGCCCCTCGGGCGTGACCACCCCGGCGAGCGCGAGCTTGACGTCCGCGAGGCCCGCGAGATCGTCGATCCCATATTCGCCGAAATGATCGGCGCTGACGTTCGTGACCACCGCCACGCGCGCCTGCGAGATCGCCAGTCCCCGGCGCAGGATGCCGCCGCGGGCGGTCTCGATGATGGCCGCGTGCGCGCGCCGCTCGCGCATGACGCGGCGCGCGCCTTCGGGGCCGGAGTAATCGCCGCTCACCTCGGCTGCGCCCTCGAAGAACACGCCGTCGGTGCAGCAAAAGGCGCTCGGCCAGCCGTGCGCACGCGCGCAGGCCGCCAGGAGGCGCACCGTGGTGGTCTTGCCGTTGGAACCCGTGACGATCGCGGTCGGTATGTCGTGCAGCTCGTGCCACGGCACGGCGTCCGGGGCGGGCAGCTGCTGCAGCGGGAAGTCGCGGCCGCCGCTGCCGGCGCCCAGGGTCAGCGCCGTCCCGTCCAACACGTGCGGCAGACCGCGTTCACCGGCAGCAGCCAGGAGGGCCATGAGGCGCGGCAGCGCCTCGCGCGCCGCCAGCGTCGCAAAGCGCGCGAGCGCCTGGGATTCCTCCAGCACCGGGGGGATCACGGTCGCAGGATCCGCCGCGTCCTCGAGGACTTCCGCGAGCAGTGCGGCCTCGAACGCAGCCGTGCAGGCCGGATCGCGCGCCGCCAGCGTCGCGCACAGCGCCCACTCGTTGATTTCTGTCGCCACGAACAGCTGATCACAGGGCGCGGCCAGCGCCAGCGACACGCCGCCGGCGTGGGCACGTGCCACGAGGCCCGGCGTGCGCCAGCCCAGGTGCGCACGGGCACGCTCGACGCGCGCGCGCCAGCCGGTGAGCAGTGCCTCATCGACGACGATACCGTCGGTCTCGAGCTGCGCGCCGGTGCTGGTGAAAAAAAGGTTAGGACCCGTCAGACGCCGCGCGGCGTCAAACGGGAGTCCGGTCGTGGTATTCAGTCGGCGGCCTCCGGAGCGAAGTGCACCCCGCGCTCATCGCGGATCAGCCCCTCGAGGCTGAAGGGCGCAGTGGCGGCCTCCACGCCGCGCGCGGCGCCGTCGCCTGGGCCTTCCGCGAACAGCGGTGTCGGCGGCAGCGCAGCCGGCGCAAGAGCGATGGCACCCGCGGGCTTGAACTTGGTGATCTGTTTCCAGGAGCGCACCAGCGCGTCCGCGAAGATCAGCAGCAGATCGCCGGGCTGGCCCATGTTGAGCGCGGCGTTGATGGCCTCCTGCTCGTCGGGAATGATGGAGATCGCCGCGTCGCTCACGCCGGCCGCGCGCAGCGCCGCCGCCTGGATGCGCGGCACCTCGTCGGGCTTGCGCTCGCGAAGGTTGTCGTCGCGCCGGCAGATGTAATGATCGAAGCGGCCGGCGACGGCGCGGGCGATGGCGATGAGATCCTCGTCGCGCCGGTCGCCGGGACCTGCCAGCACCACGATGCGCCGCCCGGTGACGTCGAGCCGCTGCGCCAGGTCGGCCAGGGCCGCGACCGCGTGCGCGTTGTGCCCGTAATCGAACAGCACCTTGAAGGGATGCTCGTTGAACACGTTCATGCGGCCCGGGGCCTGGAAGAAGGTCGAGTCAAAGGTGCGCAGGCCCTGGCGGATCGCCTCCAGCTTGATGCCGAGCGAGAACGCCATCGCCGCGGCGAACATCGCGTTCTGCACGTTATGCGTGGCGCGCCCTTCGAGGGTCGCGGGGATCAGATGCGTCCACAGCAGCGGGATGTGGCCGCTTTTGTCGTAGAGGGTAATCATGTGGCCATTGACGCCCCCCTCCAGCGCGCACGCGCGCCCGCCGGCGCGGACGTGCTCGCGCACCAGTCCGTGCTGGGGATTCATCGTGACGTAGCAGATGTTCTTCGCCTCCGTGTAGCCGGACATGCGCAGCACCAGCGGGTCGTCCGCGTTCAGCACCGCGCAGTCGGTGGCGACTTCGACCACGATGCGCTTCACTTCCGCGAGCTGCTCGAGCGTATCGATGCCCTTCAGGCCCAGGTGATCGGGCTGCACGTTGAGCACCGCACCGACGCTGACCTCGTTCACCCCCATGCCGGCGCGCAGCAGCCCGCCGCGCGCGGTCTCGAGCACCGCGATGTCGATCTGCGGGTCGGCGAGCACCATGCGCGCCGACACCGGCCCGGTCATGTCGCCCTGCACCGTGCGCTGCCCGTCGATGTAGACCCCGTCGGTGGTGGTCAGCCCCGGGGTGAAGCCGGCCATCTTGGTGATGTGCGCCAGCATGCGCGCGGTGGTGGTCTTGCCGTTGGTGCCGGTGATCGCGGCGATCGGCACGCGCGCCGCGGCCCCGGGCGGAAACAGCATGTCGATCACCGGGGCGGCCACGTCGCGCGCCGTCCCCTCGCTCGGCGCGACGTGCATGCGAAAGCCGGGCGCGGCATTCACCTCGCAGATGCCGCCGCCGATCTTGCGGTAGCTCTCGGTGATGTTCTTCGACAGGAAGTCGACGCCGCCGACGTCCAGGCCGATGGCGCGCACCGCGCGCTCGGCCATCTCGCGGTTGTCAGGGTGGATGATGTCGGTGACGTCGGTCGCCGTGCCACCGGTGGACAGGTTGGCGGTGGAGCGCAGGTGCACCGCGGCACCCTTCGCCGGGACCGAGGCTGCGGTGAGTCCGGCGCGGTCCAGCATCTTCTGCGCCTGGGCGTCGAGCTCGAGCCGCGTCAGCACCTTCTCGTGCCCCACGCCGCGGCGCGGGTCGAGGTTGACGATGTCGATGAGCTCGGCGACGGTGTGCTCGCCGTCACCCACCACGTGACCGGGAGTGCGGCGCGTGGCCGCGACCAGCTCGCCGTTCACCACCAGCAGACGGTGGTCGTCGCCTTCGAGAAAGGTCTCCACGATCACCGAGCGCGAGTGCTCGCGGGCGACCGTGAAGCCGTGCGCCACCTCCTCCTCGGTGGTCAGCCGGATCGAGATGCCGCGGCCGTGATTGCCGTTGTAGGGCTTGGTGACCACCGGGAAGCCGATGCGGCGCGCGGCACGCACGGCCTGCGTCTCGCTGTGCACCAGCTCCTGCTGCGGCACCGGCAATCCCAGGCCTGCGAGGATCTTGTTGGTCTCTTCCTTGTCGCTCGCCAGCTCGACGGCGATGTGCGGCGTGCGGCCGGTGACGGTCGCCTGGATGCGCTGCTGGAACTTGCCGTGCCCGAGCTGCACCAGCGACTGGTCGTTGAGCCGCAGCCAGGGGATGCCGCGCGCTTCCGCCGCGCGCACCAGCGAGTGGGTCGAGGGGCCCAGCGCACGCCGCTGCGCGAAGCGGATGAACTGGTCGCGCGCTTCCGCCCAGCTCCAGCCCTGCGGCACGCTGCCAGCCGGCCGCAGCTCATCCGGCAGCAGCGAGCACAGCAGCCGCACACCGAGCTCACCTGCGGCGATGCCCTCGTCGCGCTGCGCGTACTCGTACACCACGGTGTACACCCCGGCGCTGTGCGCGCTGCGCGTCTTCCCAAAAGTGACGGCTTCGCCGGCGATGTTCTGCAGCTCGATCGCCACGTGCTCGAGCACGTGCCCGAGCCAGGTGCCGTCGCCCTCGCGCATGCGGCGAAAGAAGCCGCCCGGCTCGCGGTACGAGCAGCCGTGCTCGGCCAGGCCGGGCAGCGCGGCCGCCAGCGCGTCCACGAACGGCGCGCCGAGCCGCCCGGTCGGCCACTCCTCGAGCTCACCCAGATCGAGCTCGAGGCGAATGACCGGGAAGCGCGCGTAGAGCGAGGGACCGACGTATACGGAGCGATCGACGATACGCATGGGGTTGCTCGGAAATAGTAATAGTTATGGCAACTTGTCCGTACGGTGCGCGCGACTGCCGGGGTCGATTACTCCTTGGCGCGCGGCGGCGCGCCGGCGCTGGCGATGCGCGTGTGCAGGTTGAAGGTGCCCCCGGCGACCAGCAGGTGCAGCCTCAGTCCCAACATGCACACCGGCTGGCCTTCCTCGACGCTGTCGATGGAGGAGTAACTCACCTCCGAGCCGTCGACGATGGTCACCCCGCCGCTGCCTTCGACTTCGAGGGATTCGTCCGGCCCGACGAAGGCCGCGGTGTCCTCGTCGAGCCCGATGCCCACCGCGAAGGGGTTGTAGGCGAGCGCCGTCAGCAGCCGCCCCAGACGGTCGCGCTGGCGGAAATGCTGATCGATGATGAAGCGGTTGGTGAGGCCCAAGCCCGGCGCGAGCCGCACGCTGCCGGCGATCATCGAGGAGCCCTCATCGCCCGCGGCGATCATGTGCTCGGAGAGGATGCTGGCCCCGGCGCTGGTGCCGCCGACGGTGACGCCGTGGGCGTTGCGCAGGCGGATGAGCTTCGCCACCGGCGTGCCGCCGAGCAGCGTCGTGAGCCGCAGCTGGTTGCCGCCGGTGAAGAAGATGCCGCTCGCCTGCTCGATGCGCTCGAGGCGCCCCGGCTCCTGGCAGTCGCGGCGCGTGTCGAAATCCATCACCGTCACGCGTGCGGCGCCGAGCGCGCTGAACACCTGCTCGTAGCGCGATCCGGTCTCGTGCGCGCGGCTGGCGGTGGGAATCACGACGATGTCGGCGTGCTTGTCCCCCGAGACGCGCACGAAGCGCTCGAGAATCCGGCGGTCATTTTCCTTATTCTCTGCGCCGCCGATCGCGACGATCCAACCGCGCCTCAGGCCGTCGGGAACTCTGCTGGGCATCCGCTGCTGACTCCTCGTTTGCTTGCAGGCGTCAAAGTTACCACGCCGGACGGCCCTGCTGCCTCCTGTCTGCGGGACTGGCGCGCGCGGCTTGAATTTGAGCCGCTCGGGCTTGACAGCGGGGCCGTGCCAGCGAACCTCGCGGGCCCCCGGCGGTCAAAAATGCGTGTCGCGAGACGAAACGCCAGGAGGCTGCGATGACGAGCGGGTCGAGGCAGAAAGCGGCCGCACGTTCCAACATCAGGAAGGCGGCTGCGCCGGCGGCGCGGCAGAAACGCACGATCGCGCATCTGCCCGCGGCGACGCGGGAAGCCGCCAGCAAGCGCGGCGCGCGCCTGGCGCGGGGCAAACGCCGCACCGACGGCGAGTAGCGCCGAAGACGGGCGCGAGCCCCCGCGGCGGGCCGCGGCGGGGGCCTATGCATTGTTGCCGGCGGCTATGCTTTTTTTGCCCGGCCGCGCGCGCGGCGGCCGCGGCGCGGCAGTGGCATACTGCGTGCGCCTTTCCCCTGGCGCGAGTGAGACTTGCACATGAGACCTCGCAGGCGCGACGCGCTCCGAGCGGGCACCAGCGGCACGCCCGAGCGCTCCGGTCGCTACCGCAGCCTCGTCAACCCCTTCGAGCCGGTGCGCATCTTCTCGGAAGACCAGATCGAGAGCATGCACCTCGCCGCGCTTGGCATACTCGAGCGCTTTGGGATGCGCGTGCTGTCGGCTCGTGGGCGCGCGGCGCTGGCGGCGGCGGGCGCCACGGTCGATGAAACGAGTCAGATGGTGCGGCTCGATTGCGCCCAGGTCAGCGCAGCGCTCGCCTCGGTGCCACGCGAGGCGAATCTGATCGCCGGCAATCCGCTGCGCTCCTGCCGCGTCGGCGGCCGGCACGTAGTCTTTGCACCGGTCGCGGGACCGCCGAGCGTGAGCGACCTGGAGCGTGGCAAGCGCACCGGATCGATTGCCGATTTTCGCGACTTCGTGCGGCTTTCGCAGGCCTTCGATGTAATCCACGTCCTCGGCCAGATGACCGAGCCGCAGGATGTCCCGGTACAGCTGCGGCACCTCGAGACGACACTCGCCCAGCTCACCCTCGGTGATAAGCCGCCTTACTTCTACTGCCGCGGCGATGGGCAGCTCGCCGACTGCTTCGCCATGCTGCGCATCGCGCACGGGATTGATGAAGCGGCCTTTCAGGCTGAGCCGCGCTGCTACAGCATCTGCAACACCAACTCGCCGTTGCAGCTCGACGTGCCCATGACCGAAGGCATCATGGAATTCGCCCGGCAGGGGCAGTTGATGATCGTCACACCCTTCACGCTCGCCGGCGCGATGGCGCCGGTCACGATCTCCGGCGCGCTGACGCTCGCCCACGCCGAGGCCCTCTTCGGCATCACCCTTACGCAGATCGTGCGCCCCGGCGCGCCGGTCATGTACGGCAGCTTCACCTCGAACGTCGACATGAAATCGGGTTCGCCGGCGTTCGGCACACCTGAGTACGCGAAAGCGGCTTTCGGCGCCGGTCAACTGGCGCGGCGCATCGGTGTGCCCTGGCGCTGCTCGAGCGCCACCGCGAGCAACGCCGCCGACGCACAGGCCGCGTACGAGTCGCAGATGAGTCTGTGGGGTGCGCTGCTCGGCGGCTGCCATTTCGTCCTGCACGCCGCCGGCTGGCTGGAGGGCGGACTTACCGCCTCGTTCGAGAAGTTCATTCTCGACGTCGAGATGCTGCAGATGTTCGCCGAGCTGTTTCAGCCGGTGCCGGCCTCGGCGGAAGAGATCGGCATCGAAGCGGTGGCTGAAGTCGGTCCCGGTGGTCACTTTTTCGCCGCCGCGCACACCATGCAGCGCTACCGTGACGCCTTCTACACCCCGCTGGTCTCGGATTGGCGCAACTACGGCGCATGGACCGAGGCGGGGGCAAAGACCGCGACCGAGCGTGCGAGCAGCGTGTGGCGTGAAACGCTCGCCGCGTTTCAGCCACCGCCCATGGATCCGGCGGTGCAGGAGGCGCTGCGGGCATTCGTCGAGCGCCGCACGCGTGAAGGCGGCGCAGCGCCGGTCGGCTGAAGCGCCTATCGGATCCGCAGCACGATTTTCCCCAATACGTGCCCGGCCGCCATGCGCTCGTGCGCCTTGGCCGCATCGGCGAGCGGGTATTCCGCGGCGATCGGCACTTTGAGCTTCGCCGCCTCGATCGCCTCGTTCAGGCGCGCGTACTGCGCCGGTGCGGCAATCGCATCGTAGCGGACGATCCTGGTGCCGCTGCGGGCTTTGGGCTCAGGGTGCACGCCGCTCGGATAAGCTAGCCGCCCTCCTGGCCGCAGCGCATCGATGCAGACCTCGAGTGCATCGCCACCAGCGAGCGCCAACACCGCATCGACCCCGCCGGGGGCAAAGGCTCGGGCGGCGCCGCGAATATCCCCGTGCCTTGCGTCGACGACCGCATCCGCACCGAGCGTGCGGACGAAGGCCGCGCCGTCATCGCCCGTGGCCGTCGCGAGCACGCGCGCCCCGCGCAGCTTGGCGAACTGCACCGCGAGGCTGCCGACGCCGCCTGCCGCACCGTGAATGAGGAGCGTCTCGCCTGATTTGATGCGCAGAGCATCATCGATGCCCTGGAGCGCTGTGAGCGCGGTCACCGCGCCAGCACCCGCGTCCCTGAGACTCATGCCCGCCGGCACATGTCCGACGGCATTCGCCGCCACGGCCACATACTCGGCATAGAAGCCGCCGCGGGGGTTGTCCCAGACGTAGGCGTAGACCGCATCGCCCACTTTGAAACCGCGCACCGCGGAGCCGACCGCGGCGACGGTGCCCGAGCCGTCCACACCCAGCACCAGCGGGTACTTCCTGTTCTTCCAGTAGTCAAGTCGCTCACGGACATCGATGTCCCAGGGACCGACCCCGGCCGTGTTCATCTCGATGAGAACCTCATCTGCGCCGGGCCGGGGAACCGGGACGGTATGCAGGGTCAGTACCTCGGGGCCGCCGGGGCGATCGATGGCGGCCGCTTTCATGGTCTGCGCCGCAAGGGCGCTCGCCTGAGCGAGCGCGGCGGTGAGCAGCAGTACAGGCGTAAGCATAACTGTCGGCATGTTGACTCCCATCGCGGCGGACAACTGCCATGATACGACGCACGCTTCGCCCGTGCCTCGCGGCAGCGCCCGGCTGGGCGCACCTTCGTCACAGCTCGGCGTGTCGCCGCAGTGCGGGTAACAGCCTGATGCGCAATAATCCGGCGCGGGAGAAGTACCATGAACGTGCGAGCGCTGCTCTTCGACACCCGTGCCCCCGGCTGGTCGATCCTCGTGCGGCTCATGATCGGGTTGGTGGTCTTTCTGCCCGAAGGGATCCAGAAGCTCCTGTTCCCCGACATTCTCGGTGCCGGGCGCTTCGCCAACATCGGCATCCCGCACGCGGCGCTCATGGGACCGCTGGTCGGCTGCTTCGAGATCGTATGCGGCGCACTCATCATCGTCGGATTCCTCACGCGCCTCGCCTCGATACCGCTCATCGCCATCATGATGGTTGCAATCATCTCCACCAAGGTGCCGATCCTGCTCGGGCACGAGTGGTGGATCTTTCACCTGCCGAAGCTGCCGCGCTATGGCTTCTGGAGCATGCTGCACGAGGCGCGCGCCGACTTCGACATGCTGCTCGGACTCATCTATCTGCTGATCGAGGGCGCCGGCGCCTGGTCGATCGATGCCACGCTCGGCCGCCGGGGCATTCCCATTCAACTGCGGCAGAAAGGCGTCTGAGTCTCGCAGTGGCGCGCGATGCCGCCGCAGCGTCGCCGCAGCGCCACCGATCACCCTCGTGACGCGACTCGCTGAACTGGTCGACACCTCGCAACGCGTCGGAGCCACTGCGGCCCGCCTGGTCAAAGTGCGCGAGCTCGCGGCATTCCTGCGTACGCTCGAGCCCGGTGAGATCGGCATCGCGACGCTTTACCTCTCGGGAGAGCTCCCGCAGGGTCGCTTCGGCATCGGCTACGCGGCGCTCGAAGCCGCCGCGAGCGAGCCCGCAGCCGTTAGCCCGACGCTGTCGATCGCCGAGAGCGACAGCCGCCTCACGGCACTCGCCGCAATGCGCGGCGCGGGATCAGCGCAGCGCCGAGCGGGCGCGCTGCGCGAGCTCTTTGCGCGCGCGACACCTGCCGAGCAGCGCTTCCTGCTGCATCTGCTCGCGGGAGAGCTGCGCCAGGGCGCACTCGGCGGCGTGATGCTGGATGCCATCGCCGCCGCGGCGGGCGTCCCTGCCGCGAAAGTGCGGCGCGCCGCGATGTATGCGAAGCATCTCGGGGAAATCGCAAGCGTTGCCTTGCTTCAGGGCGCCGATGCGCTCGGCGCCTTTCAGCTCGGGCTCTTCTCGCCCGTGTCCCCGATGCTCGCGCAGACAGCGACCGACGTGGAACAGGCGCTGCATGAGCTGCCAGGCGAGGTGGCATTCGAATGGAAGATGGACGGCGCGCGCATCCAGGTGCACAAGGGCGCGGATGAGGTTCGGATCTATACGCGCGCGCTGAACGAGGTAACGCCGGCGCTGCCCGAGATCGTCAGCGTCATACGCGCGCTCGCGGCCGAAGTGCTGATTCTCGATGGCGAGGCGATCGCCTTCGATGCGGCCGGCCGGCCGCATCCCTTCCAGATCACCATGCGGCGCTTCGGACGACGGCTGCGGGTCGAGGAGATGCGCGGCGATTTGCCGATCCAGGCGTTCTTCTTCGACTGCCTGCGAGTCGATGGCGAGAGCATGGCTGACCGTCCGGCGCGCGAGCGCTTCGCCGCATTGAGCGCCAGCATTCCGACGCAGCTCGCGATCCCGCGCATGGTCACCGCCTCCGCCACCGAGGCGCGCGCATTCTACGCTGCAGCGCTCGCGGCCGGGCACGAGGGCCTCATGGCGAAGTCGCTCGAGGGCCCGTATGAGGCCGGCAATCGCGGCGCGAGCTGGCTCAAGATCAAGCGTGCGCACACGCTCGACCTGGTGGTGCTGGCCGCCGAATGGGGCCACGGCCGACGCAGTGGCAAGCTCTCGAATCTCCACCTCGGAGCCCGAGACCCGGACACCGGCGGGTACGTGATGCTCGGCAAGACCTTCAAAGGCCTGACCGACGCGATGCTCGAGTGGCAGACCCGGCGTTTTCTCGCGCTCGAGACTCACCGCGACGCCTCGACCGTGTACGTGCGGCCCGAGGTCGTCGTGGAAGTGGCCTTCAGCGATCTGCAGGCGAGCCCGCGCTACCCGGGTGGGCTGGCGCTGCGTCTCGCGCGGGTGAAGCGCTATCGCGAGGACAAGGCACCCGCGCAAGCCGACACGATGGCAGCGGTGCGCCGCATCGCCGCCGCGCAGCAGCCCTCGGCGCAAAGCTCGCAGCGTTGAGAGCGGCGGGGATGGAAAAACGCTGCCTGCCGATGCATGCTGACATCCGATGAATTCAGCTCGTTGAAACCTGCGACGTGGCGGTGATCGGCGGCGGCCCGGCCGGCAGCACGGCCGCCGCGCTCCTCGCGCGTCAGGGCCACCGGGTGATCGCGCTGGAGAAGGCGCATCATCCACGCTTCCATATCGGCGAGTCGCTGCTGCCGATGAATCTGCCGCTGTTCGAGCGGCTCGGGGTGCTCGACAAGGTACGCGCCATCGGCGTCTTCAAACCCGGCGCGGATTTCGAAGCCGACAACGAGCGTGGCTATAACACGTTCGCCTTCGCGCGTGCGCTCGGCAGGAGTCCGCCGCATGCCTACCAGGTGTGGCGGCAGGACTTCGACCGGATGCTCTGGGAGCACGCGCGCGAGTGCGGCGCGAACGCACGCGAAGGACACGAGGCGGTAGCGATCGAGCAGCACAGTGCGCGCGATAGCCGCATCGATGTGCAGACCGACGACGGCCGCCGCTACCGCATTCAGGCGCGCTACCTGATCGATGCCAGCGGACGCGACGCCCTGCTGTCCACGAAAAGGAAGCTGAAGAGAAAGAACTATCAGCACCAGAGCGCCGCCATCTTCGGCCACTTTCGTGGTGCGATCGCCCGCGCGGGCGAGGATGCGGGCAACATCAGCATGTATCGCTTCGCACACGGCTGGATGTGGATGATCCCGCTGCCCAGCGGCGTCATGAGCGTCGGCGCCGTGTGCTGGCCGGAGTACCTGAAGCAGCGCAAGGGCCGCACCGTCGAGTTCCTGCTCGAGACGCTGCAGCAGAATGCGGCGCTGTGGGCACGTGTCGAGCGGGCGGAGCTGATCGGCAACGAGGTGCGCGTCACCGGAAACTACTCCTACGACTCGCGGCACATGGGTGGGCCGGGGTGGCTGCTGGTCGGCGACGCTTTTGCCTTCATCGACCCGGTGTTCTCTTCCGGGGTGTATCTGGCGATGAGCGGCGCGGAGCAGGCGGCTGCGACCGTCGAGGCCGCGCTGCGCGAGCCGGCGAGCGAGCTGCGGTTGCTGCGAAAGCTGGAAAAGCGCCAGCGCGCCTGCATGAAGCAATTCTCGTTCTTCATCTATCGCTTCAACGGCCCGGTGATGCGGCAGCTGTTCCGGCAGCCGAGCAACCGCTGGCAGCTCGAGCAGTGCGTGATATCGATGCTCGCGGGCGACCTGCTCGACACGCCGCAGGTGTTGTGGCGCCTGAGGCTGTTCAAGCTGGTCTACCTGTTCTGGTACCTGCGCGACTGGCGGCGCTCGCGCACCGCATACCGCTATCGGCTCGCCCAGGCGCGCAGCGAATTCACCGGCGGCAACACGCCGCTGGACCGGGCGTGACGCAAGTGCAGCCGACTGGGTTTCTGCGCCGCGCTGCCCCGCAGCGGCGTGGCAGGCGAAAGTCATGCACAAAGTAAGCGGCTCATGCCACTGCGGTAACATTCGTGTCGAGCTGGAACTCGCACGTCCCCCTGACAGTTACCAGCCGCGCGCCTGCGACTGCGACTTCTGCTGCAAGCACGGCGCGGCCTACGTCTCCGACCCGCAGGGTGCGCTGCTGATTCGGATCCGCGACGCGCAGCATGCCGGCCACTATCGCCAGGGCAGCGGCCTGGCGGAGCTCCTGCTGTGCAGGAATTGCGGGGTACTGGTCGGCGCGCTCTATCGTGAGGGGCAGCAGCTCTACGGCGTCGTCAACGTGAGGGTCATCGACAAGCGGGCAGCCTTCGGCAGGGAACAGACGGTCTCGCCGCGGTCGCTGTCGGCACTCGAGAAGGTGAAGCGCTGGCACGACATCTGGTTTGCCGACGTCAGCGTGGCAGAAGGCGACAGCTGACGGCGGTGCCTCTAGGTTCGCAGGTACGAGGCGCCGTTCACGTCCACAATCGCGCCCGTCATGCTCGGCGGCGCATCGAGAGCACAGTAGGTGACGACCTGCGCGACCTCCTCCGCAGTGGCCACTCGCCCGAGAGGCTGATCGGACAGCACGGCCTTGTCCTGTAGCCACCCAGCCACTCTCGGCGTCGACACCCACCCCGGGGCCACGACAAATACGTACACGCCCTGCGGTGCAAGCGCCTTCGCCAGTGACTGGCTGAGGGCGTTCAATCCGGCCTTGCTCGCGCCATAGGCGGGCATCCTGGGCTCTCCGCGAAAGGCGCCGCGGGAAGACACGTTGACGATCCGGCCGCCACCGTGCTCCACCATCGTGCGGGCGGCGCAGTAGCAAAGGTGCGCCGGCGCGGTCAGGTTGGTCGCAAGCGTGCGCTGCCACGCCGCCGTCCAGTCCGCGTAGCTGGTGCTCAGCGGCGGGTGCTCCGGGAAAGTGCCTGCGTTGTTTACGACAGCATCGATGCGCTGGTGCGCCGCGACTTCCTCCCAGAGACGTGCGATCGACGCAGGATCGCTGAGGTCGGCTTGAACGATGCGGTGACCCTCGCCCGCCATGGCCCGCCGGGTCGCCTCTGCGGCTGCCTTGTCCGATCGGTAGTGCAAAGCCACGGAGACGCCGCGCAACGCCAGGGCCTTGCAGATTTCGGCGCCGATTCCGCCGGAAGCGCCGGTCACGAGCGCGCCTGTCACAGGTCAGGCCAACTTTCGCGAGCCAAGGGCGTCCGCCACCACCCACGCGGTGCCGGTCAATGCAAGATTCATCGCATTCATTAGTTGAGATGGCTGTGCGGGTCGGCCGCGAGCAGCGAAGCATGAATCAGGATGCCAAACACTGCAAACATCAGCAGGCTTACTTCGGCAGGCAGGTCCGCTAGACTGCGCGACCTGAAGGAATTCCGGCTGTCAGAGGAACGCGCATGAGTCGACACGGTTTCGCAGCCCCGGCGCTCATCGTTGCACTGGCATCCTCTGCCGCCTGGGCAGCCACGGACGATGCGTCCAGGACGCAGCAGCGCAAGCCCGACAGCGAGACGCAGAAGTCGGACGGCCACAAGTTCGAGCCATTCAGGTCGGAGTCGGTCAGCAGCAATGGCAGCGTCACGATCGGCGGGCGCGCCATCGCCTACCAGGCGATCGCGGGCACGCTCATCGTGCACCCGAAGGGCTGGGACGACGTCGCGCAAGATCCCAACGCCCAGAAGGCGACTCCGCCGACGGCAGACGAGGCCGCCGAACCGAAGAACCCGACGGCCGAAGCCTCGATGTTCTACGTTGCCTACTTCAGAAGCGGCGGCGGTCCGCGCCCGGTGACCTTCTTCTATAACGGTGGGCCGGGCTCCTCGACGATGTGGCTGCATCTGGGCGCCTTCGGACCGCGCCGCATCGTCACCTCCACCGACGCGCACACCCCGCCCGCGCCGTACTCCCTGGTCAACAACGGCTCCAGCCTGCTCGATGCGACCGATCTGGTATTCATCGACGCCCCCGGCACGGGTTTCAGCCGCATCGCCGGCAAGGACAAGGAGAAAGCCTTCTTCGGCGTCGACCCGGACGCTTATGCGTTCAGCGAATTCATCACGCAGTTTCTCGCGAAGTACGGTCGGTGGAACTCGCCCAAGTACCTCTTCGGCGAAAGCTACGGCACGCCGCGCTCGGCGGTGGTCGTCAATCAGCTCGAGGCCGATCGCTTGGTCGACCTGAACGGCGTCATCCTGCTTTCCCAGATCCTCAACTTCGATCTCAGCCCCGACCGGCCGACCGGCAACCCCGGCATCGATCTGCCTTACCAGACCGTGCTGCCGACCTATGCGGCCAGCGCCTGGTATCACCACAAGCTCCCCGGCGAGCACCCGAGCCTCGACGCCCTGCTCGGGGAAGTGGAACAGTTCGCCATGGGCGACTACGCGCGGGCACTCGCCGCTGGCTCGGATCTTGGCGCGAGTGAACGCGCCGCCATGGCAGAAAAGCTGCACGAGTACACCGGGCTGCCGGTGGCTTATATCCTCAAGGCCGACCTGCGCATCGACGGCGGGGAATTTCGCCAGAACCTGCAGGGCGATGGTGACATGACCACCGGACGGCTCGACAGCCGCTTCTCCGGTCCCGACATCGATCCGTTGAGTCAGCGCGCCGACTACGATCCGCAGGCCACCGCACTCAGCTCCGCCTACGTTTCGGCTTTCAACGACTACGTGCGCAAGGAGCTGCACTACGGCGAGGACAAGATGTTCAAGCCGAGCATCCGCACGTTCCGCACCTGGGACTTCGCCCACCAGCTGCCGGGACAGAACGAGCAGGCACCGCTGTCCCAGCGCCAGGGAGTCAATGTCATGCCCGACCTGGCGAACGCGATGAAGCTCAATCCGAACCTCAAGATTCAATTGAACGCGGGATATTTCGACCTGGCGACTCCGTTCTACCAGGGCATTTACGAGATGCATCACCTGCAGATTCCGCAGAACCTGCAGGCTAACATCGAGTACCGCTTCTACGAGTCTGGGCACATGGTGTATGCCAAGGACGCCTCACTCAAACAGCTGCACAACAACGTCGCCGACTTCATTCGCCGCACCAGCAGTCTCGGCACGGAGCCGAAGGCCGTCCCTCAGCCCAGCGGCAAATGATGCGGCTGCACCAGCAGGTGCCAGCCCTGGTGCTCCTCGAGTATCAGCGCGATCGCCGCCTGGATGGAGCGCTTGAGCGAGGCCAGATCGCCAGTTGAGCGGACCTCATCGACGCTCGCGCGTATGCGATCGATCGTCCCCTTGAGCTTCGCTACCAGCCGCTCGGACGCATGTCCCAGCCGAAAGGCCTCGGATTGCGCGAGCGCGCCGTGGAGCGACGCGCCGAGCGCGGGGAAAAAGGTCGTGAGCAGCGAAAGCCAGATGGTGTGAATCGCCAGATGAAGCAGCGCTCCGAGAGCCGTCAGGCCGAACAGCCAGGTGGTCACAACATGCACCCGATTCACGAGCGCGTGCTGTTTGGTTGCGATGCCATGATGGTAGTGCCGCTGCTGCTCGAGAATTTCGATCGTCCAGCGGGCGTAGCTCGCGATGAAATCCGCATCGCCCCAGGCGTTCGCCAGCAGCGCGCGCGCGAGCGGCTCGTTGCGCGCGCACAGTGAGGAGATCTCGCCGCCAGTGCGCAGCTGCGGATCCGGACTGAATACCCGCATGTACCAGTTGGCTTCCCGCGAAGCGGCGGTGAAATCCAGCAGCGGCGCCAGCATCGGCAGATACCACGCGAGCTCAGCGGTGGTGCGGGCGTGCAGCCACTGAGTCTGCCAATGATGCCGATGCCCCCACCAGTAGATCGCGGTGACGGCGCCAATGACGAGCACTTCGCCCGCCGCCCAGAGCGCCGCGAATGAATGCAGCCGGTGACCGGGGCTATCCCACCCCAAGGCCAGCGGCAGCACCGCAAACAGCACCGCGATCGCGCTCAGCAGGTAGATGGCCCAGAAGCCGCTGCGATAGCGGTGTCCATAGTGAAGCGCGCGCTGGTCGAACGCCTGGTGTGCAGGGGCAGTCGCCTCGATGAGGGGCGTCAGCGCGGGCGGCGGATGCGGTGTCGGTGCCGGCGGCAGACTTTCCAGGCGCGCACCGATCAGCAGCATTCGCTGAATTGCCTGGTGCAGCGCCATGTGGAATCAGCGCTCGATCTCGTAAGTGGTGGCGAAGATCCCCGGCGAGACGATACCGAGGCTTCCGTCGCCGTAGTCGACCAGCCAGTCACCCGCATGGCCGCTCAGACGTGACTCGCCGTCGGCGAGCACGACCTGGAACGGCTCGCGCATGCAAACCGCCATGATGCGATTGGGGCGGCTGGCGTAGCGTCCGGCCTCGCCCTCAACGGTTGGCGGCGCCGGCTGGTATCTTTCAGCAAAGTGTGGGCGCGAGACGCGCCAGTGCTCCCCCGCGATACCGGTGATGATGGCATCGCCGGCACGGGCGTATACCACCCCCTCGTTGGTTCTCACGACGCACGGCGCATCGGCGAAGATCACGTCGATCTCGCGCACCAGCTTGCGCGCCACGATGCGACGCGGATCACTGCTGACGAGGCTCGAGAAGCCCGGCGTTGTGCTCGAACGAAACAGCGGCACCGAGCCGGTGCTCACCCCGCGCTCCGCCCCACCGTCACGGCGCCGGCGTGCGCGCTCGAGCCCTGTTGCGTCCGCCCGATGCGCTCGCGCCAGAGCTGCACGTCGTGCAACGCACGCAGCGGCGGTGCGAGGTGGCCCACGAGGGCCGCCGCCTCGCGCAGCAATGCCGGCCGGCGCTGCGCGTCGGTGAGTGCCTCGGCATAGAGTGCCGCGGCGAGTTCCAGCGGCAGCCATTGGTCGCCATGATTCTTCGCGGCGAGCTCGCGCTGATACTTCACCCAGGGCGCGATGATCTGCGCGGCCTCCGCGAGCCTCCCCTGACGGCCTACTGCCATGGCCAGCCAGGTGGACGCCTCCCCTACCTCGCGTTGGTCGGAAACTTCCGAGCTCGCCCAGGACTTACGCCTCGCCAGCGCCTCGCGTTCCGCCTTTTCGGCCTCCACGAAGTCACCCAGCTGGTAGTGGGCGCGCCCGGCGATATGAGCGATGATCCACAGGCTGATGTCTCTCTGCCTGGCCTGAAAGTCCCCGTGCGGGCTGATCGCCTGCAACTGGCTGCTGATGTCCGTGGCGCGCCGCGCCGCGGATTGCAGGTCGTCGTGCTCATAGGCGATATAGGCTGCGGGGAGCTTCTGCATGGCATCGGCGATCGCCACCGCCATGCTGCGCTCAGGTTCGGTCTGCCTGAATTTCCGGAAGAACGGCTCCTGGGCAGCGACCAGGGCCTGCGCTGCGGCGCTGTCGCCAAGCGCTGCGTAGCCCAGCGCGCCAAATGCCATGCTGTATGCGCGGCTCAGACCAAATTCACCGCCGCCCGCGCTTGCCAGTGAGTAATCGTCGACGGCTTTCATGTTGTAAGGCATGGCTTCGCGCAGCCGGGCGGACGTCCACAGCGCTGACGCGATGTTGTCGTGCGCAACGCCGAGGTTGTTGGCACTCACGGTGTTCTTCGGATCGAGCCCCAGGAGTGCCACCGAGACCTGCTCGTCGCGCTTGCCGAAGCGCAGCGCTTCGGCCGGGTTGAGCTCGTTCGCAGCCATACTGGTCAGCCCGCCCAGCATCACCTGCTCCGCGTGCAGGACCAGGCGATAACCGGGCCGCTGCTCGAGCACGCGGTCCGCCAGTGCCGTGCAATCTTCGCCGGCGCGACGCGCGTCATCGTTGCGCGCCACGTCGGACAGGGCGGTGACCATCCAGGCGCAGGCTTCCACGTAGTAGGCGGACATATAAATATCAGACAGATCGCGCGCACCCAGATCGGCGGCGAGGCGCATGGCTTTCTGCTCCGTGCGTATCGCGTCCGCGTTCCTGATAGTCACTACCTGCTCGTACCCGCTGCGCTGCAGCACCTCCACGTACGCCCGCCGTGCAGCGACCGAGGCGTTTGCGCCTTCGGCGAAGGGCTGCAGCAGATCGGCCGCGCGCTTGTTTGCAGCAGGTCCGCCGGGTTCATTCTGATTGTCCAATATCGAGGCGTGCACAGCGTACGCGAGCGCCAGCGCGATCGCCGTGGCCTCCGAGCGATCGCCACCCAGCCTTTGTCGCTCGAGCAATTGCGCCGCCTCTGCGGCCTTGGCACTGGCGGCATCCAGGTTGCCGAGCAGTCGTGCCGCGCGCGCGTAGTGCACCATGGCCAACGCAGCGTTGCGCGTCGTCTCCGTTCCCTTGAGTGCCGACGGCAGGCCATGGAAGTAGTCGATCTGCCGCTGGGAGAACTCCGTCAGCACCTGTAGTCGTCCAAAACTCTCCAGTTCCCGCACGAAGTCGTCGCTGAGATAGCCGAGCAGATGCTCGGCCTCGCCGCGTGCCCTATCCGCCATGACGCGCGTCTCCTCGGCCTGCCGCTCGGCGCGGTGCGCACGCTGACTGCTGAAATACGCGAGCACCGCCGCAACGACGGCGAGCGCCGCCAACACCGTGCAGCCCGCCGCCACCTGTCGCGCCCTTACCATGGCGCGGTGCGCCGCGAGCTCGCGCGCACGCTGCTCGGCCAGCAGCCGCTCGGTCGCCTCGCGCGCCTCGCGCTCGTGGCGTTGATCGCGGCTGCTCTTCACCACCGCGCACAGCACATCGTGGGTGAGCTCGACGCGCCGGATATCGAGACGCTCCTCGATGCGCAGCAGCCTGCGGTTGACGAGGAGGGCCAGCGTGCCGGGCGCGGCGCCGGCTTCGGCAAAATGACTCAGCAGGCGCTCCTCGGCGACGTTCTCGCGAAAGCCGGAAGCCGTCAGCAGTTCATCCTCGATGAGGCGCCGCACCGCCGGCGGCTGATCCGCGAGCGCGCGCTCATAGAAGTTGCTGAGGATGGTGGCGTGCGAGCCCGCCAGCAGGTCAAGCGAGATCTCGCTGCGGCCCTGGGCGATGCGCGCATCGTTCAGCTCACGGCAGATGAGGCTCAGCAGCGAGGGCTCGACTTCGGCGTTGGCCAGCTCCGCCCCGCCGGCCACGAAGCGCACGATCGCCGCAGCCACTTCCTCCGAGACCAGCTTCCTGCCCGGCCGCAGCACCGCAGCCAGCGCCTGCGTGCCGGTCATGGGCGCAAGGCGCAGGCGGTTCTGCGAGATGCTGGGGATGTCCTTCTTCAGCCCTTCGAGCGGGGCGAGGTAATCCTCGCGCAGCGCGATCAGCACGCGATAGTCGCTGCGGGCAAAGTCAAAGCGCTCGGCCGCGGACTCGTCATCCTCGAGCTTCGCCTCGAAGGCCTTCGGCGGACGGTTCTCGACCAGATCCGCCAGCTCGCGCAACGAAGCGCGCCGCACGCGCGCGGCCGAACTCATCGCTCTGCGCCAGAGTAAAGATCTCTTCGAACTGATCGAAGATCAGGAGCGGAATCAGCGTGGCGCCCGACTCATCACGCAGCACATCGTCGCGATGGTGCAGAAACTCCCACAGCGATTCGCCGGCGGCCGCCACCCCCGCCTGGGTCCATTGGCCCGAGAGGCTGCGCGCTTTGCATGATGGCCTGCTTGATCTGCTCGGCGGGCTCGGGCGCCTCGCGGGCGTAATCGATGCGCACGTAGATCGGGCAGTAACCTTGCGCGCGCAGCCGCGGCACCAGCCCCGCGCGCAGGATCGAGGTCTTGCCGAGGCCCGACTGGCCGAAGAGCAGCGTCAGGAGCTTGCGCTGCACGCGCCGCGCGAGCTCGGCGACCTCCTCCTCGCGCCCGAAGAAATACGCCCGCGTCTCTTCGGTGAAGGAGGCGAGCCCGAGCCACGGATTGCTCGCATCGACCGTGGTCGCCGGGTCGGCGGCCGGGGCCTTGGCGGCGACGTCGTTCATCGGCTGCGCGCCTGCATGAAGTCGGCAAGTCGCGGCGGCGAACTCCGGCGGCGCGTGACCGCCTGGCAGCTGCATGAAATGCAGCGCCTTGAACCTGTCCGGCACCAGCGCCTCGGCCGCGTCGGTCGCATCGATGCTCACCGGCAGGATGAAGAGCGCGCCGTCGGCCATGTTGCGCGCCCGATCCATGGCGTAGCTCCATTCGCGCCGGAAGTAGCCTTCGAGCCGGCGCTGCGTGGTGGCCGAGACCACCGGGATGAAGTACGAGCAGCGCGCGATGTTGTTGCGGATCTTACGGTCGTAATCATCGCCCGGCCTCGAGCCGGTCGATGTCGAACCAGGTCGTGACGCCGGCGGCGTCGAGCCCCGCCTTGAGCTGCTGCACCGCGGGCAGATCCTCGCGCGCGTAGCTGATGAACACGGCGTTGTCCGGCATCTCGCGCGAGGGTGGCAGGAACCGCGCCGGAGCCGCGCTGGCGGCCGCGGCGGCAGGCTTGCGCCTCCCCTGCCAGCGCCGGTGCAGCTCCTCGACGAAGCGCTCGGCACCGACGTAGATGCGCGTGCGCACGCTCACCTGTTGCAGGAAGGCGACCAGCCGGTCGTCCTCGCTCGTGTGATCATCGGCCAGCACCTCGCCGACGTCGCGCGGATCGGACAGGCGCTGCCGCTTGGCCATGCGCAGGAACAGCCGCGCGAGCCAGTTGGTGAAGTTGCTGCCGATGAAGAGCAGATGATTGTGCTCGAGCTCGTAGAAGAGCTTCTCCGGCACCAGATGCTCGCTCTGCAGCGCGCAGATGAACTCCAGCAGGTCCTCATCCGAGATGACGTAGGTGGGTGAGGCCGAGAGCTTGCCGAAGAGGTGATAGACCAGCGGCCGTTGCAAATGCTCGCGCTCGACCGGCAGGTCGACGACCCGATTAGGCGCGTAGGACAGCACCTCCGTCGTGGGCGACCCGGAGAAGCGCTCGAGGTTGATGGCGCTCTCGAGCAGCGAGTCGCAAGTCGTCGAGACGAACAGGTCGAAGTCGGTGATCGCCGCCAGGTGCCGCAGCGCAGGCGGCGGCTCGAAGCCCGCATCCTTGATGATGCTGCGCAGCCGCACGTACGCCTCTTCGCGCCGGCCGCGCGCGGCGAGGAACACGCACACCACATCATTGAGGTTGTAGGGGTGCGGCAACTCTGCGGTATCGACGTTGAGACGGGTGGCGAGCTTTTCCGCCGCCCAGTCGAACAGCAGCCGCGGGCCGCGCTCGGTGGAGACCATCAGCAGCTCCGGTCCGACGATCGGGATGACGCGCCGCTCCTCGATGAAGCTCAGGAGGTCGTCCCAGGCATCATCGTCCAGGGTCGTCATCGGCACCGTCGCCGCGGCGCTGCTAGCCATACCCACCCTCAGCCGGCCACTCAGGCGGCGTGCGCCCGCGGCGGTGATTTTCTGTGCGAAACCATTGCGCGCCGACCGTCGTGCGCCTGAAGTTATTTTCGTGGTTCGAGTGTGCCGCAATGCAGCGCGCACTGCAATTCGCACGGGTTGTGCAGAGCCGCGACGCGGGTCTAGAGTCATCCCGCGGGCATACGACGAACGCGCGGCCCGCGCAACCCGAAGGTTTCGCGCGATGCGTCGCAGAGAGTTCTTACGCGGCCTCACCGCCGCCCTCCCCGCCTATGCGCTTTCGCCGCCGGTGCTGGCACAGCGCCACCTGCCGCGGATTGCGGTCATCGGTGGAGGTATCGTGGGCGCCTCGGTCGCGATGCACCTGGCGCAGGCGGGCGCGAGCGTCACGCTCCTGGAGAAAACCGGGCCGGCAAAAGGGGCAACGGAGAAGTCCTTTGCCTGGCTGAATACCTACAACCCGGACGCTCACTACCGGGCGATGCGGCTGCAGAGTCTGCTCGCCTACCGCTCGCTCGACATTCCCCTGCAGCTGGGCATCACCTGGGGCGGCTACCTCAACTGGACCGACAGCGACAGCGAAAGTGCCGCGCTTCGCTCATTTGCGTCATCCGTCGCGGGCACGCCCACAGCCTGGCGTGCATTAAGCGCGGCGGAGCTGGCGCAATTGAGCCCGTGCCTCGTCCCGGGCGCGGTTGCGGCGGCCTACTTCTCCGCGATCGACGGCCATCTCGATCCGGTCTGGGTGACCTGGCGGCTGCTCGATCGCGCGCAGCTGCTGGGTGCGAAGCTCGTCTTCCCCTGCGAGGTGACGGGCCTGGATTTTCATGGCCGGCGACTTGCGGGCATCGCCACCACTCAGGGAAGGTTCGCCACCGACCGTGTCGTTGTCGCGGCGGGCGTCGACACGCCGCGCATTCTCTCCATGGCCGGGGCCTCGCTGCGGTTGCAGCACGCCCCGGGCATTCTGACGCACAGTCTGCCGATCCCCGAAGTCACGAAAATGGTTTACGACGGTCCGCGGGAGATCGAGTTCAAACAGATGGCCAATGGCCGGATCGTCGGCACGGACGCTCCCGCGCCTCCCGACACTGCGGTGCACAAGGAGATCCGCGATCACGCCGTCGATTTCCCGGACACGAGCGTTCGCTCGATGCACGGCACGCGGGTGCTCGAGCGCATTGCAGCCTACCTGCCGGCGGCCAAAGCCGCGGTTTTCGACTGCCTCACGCTCGGTTTCCGGCCGATGCCCCTCGATGGATTCCCGGTGGTGGGAGCACTGCCGGGCACGCCCGACGTTTACGTCGCAGTCACTCACAGCGGCGTGACCCTCGCGCCGATACTCGGCCAGTACGTGAGCCAGGAGATTCTCGGCGAGCGGCTCGTCGACTGGCTCGCGCCCTACCGGCCCACTCGTTTCGGCTCCTGAGCCACACGTGCAGGCGTAACGGACATCAATCCGCCGCGGCCGGCAGCGGGACTGCTCTCCAGTTCGAGGCCCACTGCGAGGGCGTCGGACCCATGTCGAACTCGAGCAGTCCGCCGGCCTCGATCTGCGCATGCGTCACGATTGGGATGTCCAGCGGCTGGCCGTTCAAGCGCGCAGACTGGATGTACAGATTGGTTTCGGAGTTTCGGGGCGCTGAGACGATAAAGCGCTTGCCGCCCGGCAGGTCGAGCGTGACTTTGCGGAACAGCGGACTGCCGATCAGGTAATTCCCCGACACCGGGTTCAGCGGATAAAACCCCATCGCGGTGAAGATGTACCACGCGGACATCTGGCCACAGTCCTCGTTGCCGGCGATGCCGTTCGGCTCATTCCGGTAGAGGTCGCGGGCAATCTCGCGCACCCGAAATTGCGTCTTCCAGGGCTGGCCGCTGAAGTCGTAGAGATACCCGTAGTGATGACTGGGCTCGTTGTCGTGGCGGTTGTGTCCGCCGGCGAAGTGCTCGTCAAGCCTGGCATTGAATTTTTCCGGCCCGCCCATCAGCGCCATCAGGCCGGCGATATCGTGGAGCACGGAATACGTGTACACCCACTGATCGCCCTCGGTCCAACCATCCTCGGGGCGTGCCCAGGAGCCGTCGGAGTTTCTGGCCTGCATGAACCCGCGCGCTGAGTTGTAGATATTGCGATAGTCATGCGAGCGATTGAGGAAAAAGCGGGACTCGGCATCCCGCCCGACTGCCTTGGCGATCTGCGCCACCGCAAAATCGTCGTAGGCGTCCTCGAGCGTTTCCGAGGCCGACTCGGCCGTCCTGTCGGCGGGGACGTAGCCGAGCTGCTTGTAGTAGGTCAGGCCGGGACGCGCCTCGTAGGGCACCCCCGGCTGGCGGTCGTGCCAGTCGCGCGTGGTATCGCCCTCGGGCGGCGTCATGGCATCCTTGAAGGCCGCCTCATACGCCAACTGGTAATCGAAGCCATGGAAGCCCTTGTTGATCGCCTCGGCCACGACCGCATCGGCGTGTGTGGCGATCATGATGTTGGTGTAGGCCGGGTTCGGCCACTTCGGCATCCAGCCGCCCTGCTGGTAGTCCTGCAGCAGCGCCTGCACCATGCCGTCAATGCGCTCCGGAGCGAGGAGGGTCAACAGCGCGTTTTCGGCGCGGAACGTGTCCCACAGCGAGTAGGCCGTGTAAGAGACTCCCGCGTGCACGCGGTCGTCGAACGCGCTGTAGTAGCGGCCGTGCTCGGAGAACAGCTTCGGGTACAGCAGCGCGTGGTAGAGACCCGTATAGAAGATGCGGCGCTGATCCTCGGAGGCGCCCTCGATCGAGATCGAGCCGAGTTTGCGCGTCCAGAGACTGCGCAGCTGCGCACGCACGCGCGCGAAGTCCCACGACGGGATCTCGCTGCGCAGATTCGCCCGCGCCTGCTCGATACTGATGAACGAAGTGCCGACCACCGCCTCGGTGACCTCGTTGCCGGTGTCGAAGGTGACGTAAGCGCCGACGTTCGGGCCGGAAGCCGTTGCCTCTCCCGGGCGTAGCGTCGCGCCGCCATACACGCCGTGAGCGACGAAGGCCCGGTTGAATCTGACGACAAAATAGCCCTTGAAATTCGGCAGCTGCACGTTGGTCAGGTACGTATCCATGCGATCGGGGTTATAGCCGACGATCTCGCGCGCCCCCGGGTCGATGCGGACAAGTCCCGGAATGCCGGCGCGCGTCGCCTCGACCACCACGCTGCCCCTGGTACGCGCGGGAAAGGTGAATCGCAGGAACCCGCAGTGGTCGGTCGCGGTGATCTGCGCGCGGATGCGCCGTGAGCGCCCGGCATCCATGAAGACCGAATAGTAATCAGGCGCGGTGATCTCATCGCTGCGCCGGAAGGGGAGCTTGCGGTCGGCCACGCTGACCTTGATTGCGTCGATTTCGGGGGTGAGCGTCACGTAGCCGTAATCGCCCATCCAGATGGCCGGCTGATGGGTACCGATGAACCCCGAGATCGTGCTGTCCTCGAACGCGTACGAGCTGACGCTGATGCGGTTCTCGCGCGTCTGCGCCGTCCAGTTGGTCATCCCGAAGGGCGTGGTGACGAACGGCATGGTTCCGCCGTAGTCCGATCCGCCGCCGCCGGTACCGATGTAGCTGTTGACCCAGTCGAGGGAGCTTGCGCCGTCGCGGGCGCTCACGGTCGCGGGGCCCTGCGGCGCGGGAGCGCCCGGGGCGTGGCCGTGGCCGGTGGCGATGCTTGCGGCAGCGACCGCCAACACAGGTGCGATTTTCAAAACCAACCTCTTGATCCGACAATGGATGGAAGCATGCGCCCGCGCTGGCAGGCACGTGGTGGTGACGCCGCCTGATTCACGGCTCATAGCCAGCTCCCCGCAATACCGTGCCCGGCAACGCGCCGGTCATCCTGCCCCGCTCGATCACCGCCACACCATTGACCAGCACGTACTCCATCCCCACAGACAGCTGGTTGGGATTCTCGAAGGTAGCGGCGTCGGTGATCGTGGCCGGATCGAAGATCACGACATCGGCCCACATCCCCGCCTTCAGCACGCCACGATCGGTGAGGCGCATGCGCTGGGCGGGCAAGGCGGTGAATTTTCGAATGGCATCCTCCAGCGTGAGCTTCTGCTCCTGCCGCACGTACTTGCGCAGGATGCGGGGGAAAGTTGCGTAGGCGCGCGGATGCGGGTGATCGCGCCCCAGGATTCCCTGCGGTGAGGTGCCTTCGGAATCGTTGTCCACCGACACCCAGGGCTGCACCAGCGCCAGTGCGACATCGGGCTCCGACATGCCGAACACGGCTACCTCGGTAAGCGCATCGTCTTCGATGAGCAGATCGAACAGCGCATCCAGCGGATCCTTGTTCCAGCTCTTCGCCACCTCGGCGAGCGTCTTGCCCTGCAAGGGTTGCAGGCCGGGTTTGTGAACCACGCCAATGAGGATGGCCTCCGGCCCGGGAATCTCCTCCCATTCGTTGTCCCACTCGCTGGAAGCGCTCAGCATCTCCTTGCGAATGCGCTCGCGATGCGCCCGATCCTTCAGTCGCGCAATCAGTTTGACGTTGCCACCGTCGTGGGCCCAGGGCGGGATGAAGGCCGAGAGATCGTTGGCCCAGGCGGTGTAGGCATAGGTGTTGGCACTCACGTCGATCCCGGCCGCGCGCGCGGCGTCGATCTTCGAAACAACTTGCGGCATCCGGCCCCAGTTGCGCTTTCCCGCGATCTTCAGGTGCCAGATCTCGACCGGAATACCGGCCTCGCGGCCGATCCTGAAAGCTTCATCGAGCGCCGACATGATGCCGTCGCCCTCGCTGCGCATGTGGGTGGCGTAAATCCCGCCGAACTTCGCGGCTGTCCCGGCAAGCGCGATCAGCTCCTGCGTTCGCGCATAGGGTGCCGGCGCATACTCGAGGGCGGTGGACAGCCCGACGGCGCCCGCGCGCATGCTCTCCTCGACCAGTGCTTGCATTTCATCGAGCTGCTGCGGCGTCGGTTGCCGGTCCTCATCCCCGAGAACCATCCTGCGCACGCTCGTTGCGCCGACGTAGGTGGCGAGATTGATGCCGATGCCCTGCTTCCCGAGTCGCGCAAAGTACTGCCGCAACGTGCGCCAGTCGGGCGTCACGCCGTAATGCGCGTAAATCTCGCGATCCGAGCGAATGATGGAGTCGTTGAGGGGCGCCACCGAATTACCCTCGCCGGTGATCTCGGTGGTAATGCCCTGAAATATCTTCGACGGAACCCGCGGCTCAACCAGGATGCTCAGCTCCGATTGGCCCAGCATGTCGATAAAGCCGGGCGCCACCACCAGCCCGTGCGCATCGACAGTGTGCGCGCGCGCCTCTGCCGCGAGGGTGCCGATAGCCGCGATCCTGCCGTCGCGAATTCCGATGTCGCCCGAATACCACGGTGAGCCGCTGCCATCGATGATCCGCCCGTGGATGATCACCAGATCGAAGCTCTGGTGCACGTCGTGAGCGAGCGTGGTGCTCGCGGGGAGCGCGAGTGCCAGGCAGCTCAGCAGTAGTTTTCGGCAGCGGGTCGTTGCAGGCATCGGCGGGCAAGCACTATAAGGCTTCATGAGACGCGTGCTCGCGGAATTCTCCGCTCCCTGGGGTCGGTCGGTGTTTCTGGCCACGGCCGTGTCGGTCGCAGTGGTGCTGGCAGTGGCGCTGGCCGCGCTGGCGGTCGGACCGCGGCAGCTGGTGCTGTGGCGGGCGGCAATGGTGGGTGCGCCGCTTGCGCTGCTGGCGGCTGCGCTGCCGTTCATGGTGCGCGGCTACATCCTGACGGAGGACGCTATCGAGGTGCGGCGGCTGGGATGGAGCACAGTGCTGCCGCTTGCCGGGCTCAGCGCCGTGACCGGAGAGCCGCAAGCGCTGCGCGGCTCGCTGCGCCTGTTCGGCAACGGCGGGCTGTTCGGCATCAGCGGCTGGTTCTGGAATCGCCGGCTCGGTCGCTTCCGCGCCTACGCCACCGATCCGGACCGGGTGGTGTTGCTGGCGTATCGGGACGGCAGGAAAGTGGTCGTGACCCCCGGCGACGTACAGCATTTCATCGTGCGGGTGAGGACGCTGGCGAAGACGAGCTAACTCTTGAGCTTATAGCCCGTCTTGAATATCCAGCCCACGGTGACAAGGCAGAGCGCAAGAAAACACACTGTAGCAGCAGTGCTGGCAACGACATTCACGTCCGCCACGCCAAAAAAACTCCAGCGAAAGCCGCTGACCAGGTACACAACGGGATTGAACAAGGTGATTTTCTGCCATACCGGCGGCAGCATGCTGATCGAGTAGAACGCACCGCCGAGGAAGGTGAGCGGTGTGAGGATCATGAGCGGCACAATCTGCAGCTGCTCGAAGTTGTTTGACCACAGACCAATGATGAAACCAAAGAGACTGAAGCTCACCGCCGTCAGGATGAGAAAGCCTGCCATCCACACCGGGTGCGCGATCTGGTAGGGCACGAAAATGCGTGCCGTCGCGAGGATCAGGATGCCGAGCATGACCGACTTGGTCGCCGCCGCGCCGACGTAGCCGATCAGCACTTCGATGTACGAGACGGGCGCAGACAGCAGCTCGAAGATCGTGCCTGACCACTTTGGCAGATAGATGCCGAACGAGGCGTTCGAGACGCTCTCGCTCAGGATGGACAGCATGATCAGGCCCGGGACGATGAATGCGCCGTAGCTGACGTGATCGATCGCTCCCATCCGCCGGCCGATCGCTGCGCCGAAAACGACGAAGTACAGCGAGGTCGACAGCACCGGCGAGGCGATACTCTGCATCAGAGTGCGGAAGGTGCGCGCCATCTCGAAATAATAGATCGCACGGATGGCGTGTACGTTCATGCGCGCGAGCTCACCAGGCTGACGAAGATGTCTTCGAGCGAGCTCTCGCTGGAATGGAAGTCCTTGACGTCGATATTCAGCTCGCCGAGGCGGCGCAGCAGGGTCGGGATGCCGGTCTCCCGGCTACGCGCATCGTAGGTGAAAACCAGAGCATGTCCATCATCGGACAGTTCAAGCGGATACTCCGCCAGTGCATGGGGAAGCTGCGCCAGCGGATGCTGCAACTGTAAGGTCAACTGCTTCTTACCGAGCTTGCGCATGAGCCTGGTCTTGTCTTCGACTACGATCAGTTCTCCCTTGCGGATCACGCCGATGCGATCGGCCATCTCTTCGGCTTCCTCGATGTAGTGTGTGGTCAGGATGACGGTGACTCCGCTGTCGCGCAGTCCGCGCACCATCTGCCACATGTCACGGCGCAGCTCCACGTCGACACCGGCGGTCGGCTCATCGAGGAACAGGATCCTCGGTTCGTGCGACAGGGCCTTGGCGATCAGCACGCGCCGCTTCATCCCGCCCGAAAGCGTCATGATCTTGGCATCCTTCCTGTCCCACAGCGACAGAGCGCGGAGCACTTTCTCGCAATGCGCCGGATTCGGCGCCTTGCCGAACAGGCCACGGCTGAAGCTCACCGTCGCCCACACGCTTTCAAACGCGTCGGTATGCAGCTCCTGGGGTACCAGACCGATCCCGCTGCGGGCGGCGCGGTAGTCGTGCACGATGTCGTGACCGTCGGCCACGATTGTGCCGGCGGTGGGCGTGACGATGCCGCAGATGATGTTTATCAGAGTCGTCTTGCCCGCGCCGTTCGGACCGAGCAGGGCGAATATCTCACCGCGGTAGATCGTCAGCTCGATGTCCCTGAGCGCCGTGAGCCCACCGGCGTAGGTCTTGCTCAGCCCCCTCACCGTCAGAATCGGCACGGCGGGGGCGCGCGGCTGGTAAGGGGTTGCGGCGACTTCCTGCAAGGCAGACCCTTTCGGACTGGCGCCGCCGTTCGTCACTTGACCGAAGGGTAATCAGCGCATCACAGTAAAGATACCGCCGCCAGCCTCGAGATGACAAAACCCGTGCTCGCGTGACGACCACGATTGACAAGCCTCTGCTCGATGCCGCGTGGCAGACGGTTCGCGCCGTAGTGCGCTGGACGCCGATGTTGCGTTCCGATTACGTCGACTCGCTGGTCGGGGCACGGGTGTTCCTCAAAGCCGAATCGCTGCAACTGGCGGGCTCGTTCAAGATGCGCGGCGCCTGCTTTCGGGTGAGCCGCCTGTCGCACGCTGAGCGCAACCGCGGCGTGGTGGCATTCTCCTCCGGCAACTTCGCCCAGGCGCTGGCACTCGCGGGGCGCCTCGCCGCCGTCCCGGTCACGATCGTGATGCCCGCTGATGCGCCGCGACGCAAGGTCGAGCTGACGCGACGCGCAGGGGCGACCGTGGTGTTGACCGATCACGGCAGGCGTAATCGTGAGGAAGTCGCCAATTCCCGTGCGCGCGAGATCGCCGAGCTGGAGGATCGCGTGTTCCTGCACCCCTTCGACGATGCCCTGATCGTCGCGGGACAGTCGACCCTGATGCGGGAAGTGCAGCTCGACGCCGAGCGCGCAGGGGTGCGATTCGACGCCATTCTCTGCCCCGTCGGCGGCGGCGGCCTGATTGCCGGCACTGCGCTTGCAGAGAAGCACTTTGGCAGCGGGGCGGAGGTGATCGCCGTCGAGCCGGATGCCTGCGATGACATGCGCCGCTCGCTGATCTCCCACCGCCGCGAGCAGAATGTCGGCAACCCGCCGACCATCTGCGACGCGATGCAGGCGTTCACTCCGGGGGCCGTGCCGTTCGAGGCTGCCGCGCACCTGGTCTCCCGCGGCATCACGGTCGACGACGACAGTGTGCGAGCTGCGATGCGCATCGCGTTCGAGGAGTTCAAGATCGTCCTCGAGCCAAGCGGCGCGATTGCGCTGGCGGCTGCGCTGCGTCACCGCGCCGAGTTCGAGAATCGCACGGTGGCGCTGCTGTGCTGCGGCGGCAGCGTGTCTGTCGAAGACCTCTTTCGACTCACTGGCGCAACGGCAACTGCCGGCGCGCCGGCGAAGGAAGATGCCGTACCGCCGCAACATTGATCACGCTCATGCCGGCAGTCAGCGCGGGCTTGCTCCTCTATCGCCGCTGCGCTGCGGGCGCGGAAGTTTTTCTCGTCCACCCGGGAGGGCCCTATTGGGCAACGAAGGACGCGGGCGCCTGGTCGGTGCCGAAGGGTCTGGTCGACCCCGGGGAAGACGAGCTCGCCTGCGCGCGACGCGAATTCAAGGAGGAGACCGGCTTCGATGCCAGCGGCAGCGCCCCTGAGCATGATCTTGGAATATTCCGGCAACCCGGCGGCAAGCGCCTGCACGTCTGGGCGATCGAGGGGGACTGCAATCCCGCGGAGCTGAGGAGCAATCTGTTCGAGATCGAGTGGCCGCCCAAATCGGGCCGCACCGGGCAATTTCCCGAAGTCGATCGCGGCGGCTGGTTCGAGCGAGCACACGCCCTGCTCAAGATCGCCAAAGGCCAGCGCCCCATCATCGAGAAGTTCTACGCCAGCGTTTTGTGCGCGGGCAATAAAAGAGCGGCACTGCCGGTCTGCGTCATAAGTCGGTCTCGGGAGTCTCAGCGTGGATCTCCTATTAAAGCTCACCACCGCACACGCAGCGCTCGGTCGGCTGCTGGATCATCTGCAATCGCTGGCGCTGCTCGCCACGCGCTGCTATGTCGGCTGGCAATTGTCGAGCACGACGCTCGAGCCGTTCACGACCGGGCAGCACGTTGCATTGTCATCAGCGGCAGTCGCAACGGCGGTCGGGACGGGGCGGCGCGCTGTTCTTCGCAGCGCTATTGTTCCTCGGGCTGTTCGCGCGCGTCGGCGCGCTCGGCGCGTTGCTGCTGTTGCTGGCCGCAGGAGCGCAGGTCGCCCTCGGCCAACGCCTGCTGTGGGGATTCATGCTCGCGGTGCTGGTCGTGTTCGGTCCGGGGCGGATTGCCGTCGACGCGTGGCTGGAAAAGCGCTGTGCCGCTCGCTGCCGCCCACTCGTGGCCACGCTGCCGACGTGAACCCTGCAGCGCAAGTGGCACGCTCGGGCTTCGCGCATGCCGCCAACGCACTCGCTGGCGAATGGCTGATCAGCAACGGTCTGGGCGGCTTCGCCGCCGGCACCATCGCGCAGGCGAACACGCGCCGCTATCACGGGCTGCTGGTCGCGGCACTGCGGCCGCCGCTCGAGCGGATCGTGATGGTGTCGAAGGTGGATGCGACCGCGCGCTACCGGGACGGCGAGTTTGCGCTCGGCTGCAACGAGTTCGCCGACGGCACCCTCACGCCGCGAGGCTTTGAGGCGCTCAGCTCGTTTGAGCTCGTCGCCGGCATACCGCTGTGGACCTTCGCACTCGCCGACGCGCTTCTCGAACAGCGCATCTGGATGGCGCACGGACACAATACGGCGTACCTGAGCTTCACATTGCGGCAGGCGAGCGCGCCCCTGGATCTCGAGCTGCTGCCGCTTTGCACCTACCGCGACTATCACGCGCACTCGCACGGCGGCTGGCCGCTCACGGTCGATCCGAACGCCACCGGCTGCACCATCACCGCCTTTGCCGGTGCACGGCCCTATTGGCTCGGCATCGACTGCGGCCAGTTTTGCCCCAGTGGCGAGTGGTACTGGCAATTCCGCCATCGCCTCGAGGCCGAGCGCGGACTCGATGCGCTGGAGGACCTGTTCAGGCCCGGCGTGTTTCGGGCGCGGCTCGCGGCCGGCGAGACGGTCGCCCTTAGCGTTAGCGCGGAACCCGAGGCGCCGGAAGCCGCTCCCAGCGCGCTCGAGCGGGAACTGGCTCGCCGCCGCTCGCTGCTGCGCGCTGCCCCTGAGCCGGCCCCGCCTTGGATCAGGCAGCTCACGCTCGCGGCCGATGCGTTCATCGTGCGGCGCGCGGGCGCGCCCGGACAAACCGCCGGCACGACAGTCCTCGCTGGTTATCCCTGGTTCGGCGACTGGGGCCGCGACACGATGATCGCGCTGCCCGGCCTCGCGCTCGGCACCGGCCGCACGGCGGAGGCGGCTTCGATCCTGCGGACTTTCGCCGCGCATGCAAGTCAAGGGATGCTGCCCAATCGGTTTCCGGACGGCGGCGAAGCGCCCGAGTACAACACCGCCGATGCGACACTGTGGTATTTCCACGCCGTGGCGGCCTATCTGGAGTCGAGCGCCGATCGCGCTCTGCTGCGCGATCTGTATCCAGTACTGGCCGATATCATCGCCTGGCACGAGCGTGGCACGCGTTACTCGATTCACCTCGATCCCGCGGACGGGCTGCTGCACGCCGGCGAGCCGGGCGTGCAGCTCACCTGGATGGACGCGAAGTTCGGCGATTGGGTCGTCACCCCACGAATCGGCAAGCCGGTGGAGATCAACGCGCTGTGGCACTTCGCACTTACGCAGATGGCCGCGTGGGCACGCGTTCTCGGCGACCCTCGCGCCGCCGCCAGCTATGCGCGCGCGGCAGCTCGGGTCGCCGCTGCCTTCGCCGAGGCGTTCTGGTTCGAGGCGGGCGGCTACCTCTACGACGTGATTGACGGACCGGACGGTGAACCCGATGAGCGCGGCCGGCGCGTCGATCGCAGCCTGCGACCGAACCAGATCTTCGCCATCTCCCTCGGCGGCGAGCTCCTGAATGCGCAACAGGCGCGCGCGGTGGTGGATTGCTGTTCGCGGGAACTGCTGACTCCGGTGGGATTGCGCAGCCTCTCGCCGCATGGCGCGCAGTACGCCGCCCATTACAGCGGCGGTCCGCGCGAGCGCGATGCGGTGTATCACCAGGGAACGGTATGGAGCTGGCTGCTCGGTCCGTTCGCGCTGGCCCACTACCGCGTCTACGGCAATGCCGAGCACGCCTGCGCCCTGCTCGCCGGACTCGCGCCACACCTGGGAGAGGCTTGCCTCGGCACGATCAGCGAAATCTTCGACGGCAATGCCCCGCATCAGCCGCGCGGCTGCTTCGCTCAGGCCTGGAGCGTCGCCGAGACGCTGCGCGCCTGGTACGTGCTGGCCGGAGCCTCGAGATGACTACGCCGACGGCCGAAGCTGCACGGCTCGCTGCACGCTTCCCTGCAGGCCAGGGATGGAAGAAATGGGGACCGTATCTTGCCGAGCGGCAGTGGGGAACAGTTCGCGAGGACTACAGCCCTCACGGCAACGCCTGGGAGTACTTCCCGCACGATCACGCCCGCAGCCGCGCCTACCGCTGGGGAGAGGACGGCATCGGCGGATTTTCCGATGACCAGCAGCGACTTTGCCTCGCTCTCGCGCTGTGGAACACGCAGGACCCCATCCTGAAGGAGCGGCTGTTCGGGCTCACGAACGGCGAGGGTAATCACGGCGAGGACGTGAAGGAGCTCTACTACTACCTGGACGCCACCCCGTCGCACTCGTACCTGAAAATGCTCTACAAGTATCCGCAGGCCGCCTTTCCCTACGCGCGCCTGCTGGCGGAAAACCGCCGCCGCGGCATCCACGAGCCGGAGTACGAGCTGATCGACACCGGCGTGTTCGACGACCAGCGTTATTTCGACGTCTTCATCGAGTACGCACAGGCCGAGCCGGATGACATCCTGATGCGTATCACGGCACACAATCGCGCGGCCGCCCCAGCTCCGCTGCATCTGCTGCCACACATCTGGTTCCGCAACACCTGGAGCTGGAAGGCCGCGGCGCCGCGACCGGCGCTGCGGCTCGCGCGCAATCTGGCCGTGCACGCGACCCACCCGAAGCTCGGCGCGTACTACCTGTACGCTGACGGCGCCGACGGTACCGACGGCGTTGCGCTCTTCTGCGACAACGAATCGAACCCGGCGCGTCTGTGGAATGATTCCTCCGCCACGGGATGGTGGAAGGATGCGATCGACGAGCGGGTGGTGCAGGGGCGCGCCGCGGCGGTGAATCCTGCCGGGCAAGGCACCAAGGCGGCGCTGTGGTACCGCTTTGAGGTGCCCGCGCGCGGCAGCGTGCAGCTGCGCCTGCGGCTCACGAAGAGCGCCGCAGCGGCCGCCTTCGCCGACTTCGATCGGCTGTTTGCCGAGCGCATCCGCGAAGCGGACGAGTTCTATGCACGCCTGCAGCACGGTATCGACAGCGTCGACGCGCGCTCGGTTCAGCGCCAGGCATTCGCCGGCATGATCTGGAGCAAGCAGTTCTTCTACTTCGATGTACCGCAATGGCTGCACGGCGATCCGACGCAACCGCCGCCGCCCGCCGGTCGCCGGCGCAATCGCGACTGGGAGCATCTCAACAACGCCGACGTCATCTCGATGCCGGACAAGTGGGAGTATCCTTGGTATGCGGCCTGGGATCTCGCCTTCCATTGCATTCCGCTTGCGCACCTCGACAGCGAGTTCGCCAAGGAACAGCTCGTGCTGCTGACACGAGAATGGTACATGCACCCGAACGGACAGATTCCCGCCTACGAGTGGGCGTTCGGCGACGTCAATCCGCCGGTGCATGCCTGGGCCGCGTGGCGCGTGTTCCAGATCGATCGCAAGCAGCACGGCGGTGACGGCGATCACGAATTTCTCGAGCGCATCCTGCACAAGCTGATGCTGAACTTCACCTGGTGGGTGAACCGCAAGGACGACGGCGGCCGCAACGTGTTCCAGGGCGGCTTTCTCGGCCTCGACAACATCGGCGTCTTCGATCGCAGCGCCCAGCTGCCGACCGGCGGACACCTCGACCAGGCCGATTGCACCAGCTGGATGGCGATGTATTCGCTCAATCTCATGCGCATCGCGCTCGAGCTGGCGCAGCGCAACCATGTCTACGAGGACATTGCCACCAAGTTCTTCGAGCACTTCCTGCACATTGCCGCGGCGATGAGCAACATCGGCGATCAGGGCATCGGCCTGTGGGACGATGGCGACAAGTTCTTCTACGACGTGCTGCATCTGCCGGATGACACCATGATGCCGCTGAAGGTGCGCTCGATGGTGGGTCTCATTCCGTTGTTCGCGGTCGAGACGCTCGAGCCGGAGCTGCTCAGGGCCGTGCCCGAGTTCAATCGCCGCCTCAAGTGGATGCTCAACTACCGACCGGATCTCGCGGCCCTGGTATCGCACTGGAACGAGCCGGGCCGCGGCCAGCGGCGGCTGCTGTCGCTGCTGCGCGGCCACCGCATGAAACGACTGTTGAAGCGCATGCTGGATGAGAGCGAGTTCCTGTCGCCCTTCGGCGTGCGGGCACTGTCGCGGGTACATGCCGACAATCCCTATACCTATCACCACAACGACATGGAGCTGACGGTTGGCTATCGGCCCGCCGAGTCGGACTCGGGGCTGTTCGGCGGCAACTCGAACTGGCGCGGTCCGATCTGGTTCCCCGTCAACTTTCTCATCATCGAGTCACTGCAGAAGTTCCATCACTACTACGGTGATGAATTCAAGATCGAGTGCCCGACCGGCTCCGGCCGCTTCGTGACGCTCGAGGAGGCGGCCAACGAGCTCGCGACACGCCTCACGCGTATCTTTCTGAAGGACGAACGCGACCTGCGGCCGGTCTATGGCCACCACCCGCGGCTGCAGCAGGATCCGCTTTTCCGCGACCACGTGCTGTTCTACGAGTACTTTCATGGCGACAGCGGCCGCGGTGTGGGCGCCTCGCATCAGACCGGCTGGACCGGCCTGGTCGCGAGGCTGTTGATGCCGCGCTACGCCTGCGAGCTTCCCAGGCCATTCGAGCCGGCGGGGCGCGCATCGGCCCCGACTGGCGCGACACCCGGCGATCAACCCAGGAGCACACTCCCGTGAGCGATTCGCACTGCTACGATCATCTGCCGCGGCCGGTCATGCCGAGAGTGCCGCCGCAGAAGCTGCTGCTCGGACAGAAGGCGCTCGTCAGCGGCGCAAGCTCCGGAATCGGTCGCGCCGTCGCACTCTCGCTCGGTGAAGCAGGCGCCGACGTCGTCGTCAACTTTGCCTCCGACGAAGACAAGGCGCAGGCGCTCGCGGCCGAGATCTGCAGGAGCGGCGCGCGCGCCATCGCCCTGCGCGCGGACGTCTCCGACGAGTCGCAGGTGCAGGCGATGTTTCGCACCATGATCGAGCGGTTCGGGACGATCGACATCCTGGTCAACAACGCCGGCTTGCAGCAGGATGCGAAGTTTCACGAGATGACCCTCGCGCAGTGGAACAAGGTTCTGGGCGTCAATCTCACCGGCCAGTTCCTGTGCTCACGCGAGGCGGTGCGCGAATTCATGCGCCGCGGGGTTCGCCCGGAAGTCTCCTGCTCGGCAGGCAAGATCCTGTGCATCAGTTCCGTTCACGAGGTGATCCCATGGGCCGGACACGTGAACTACGCCGCCTCGAAGGGCGGTGTCATGCTCATGATGAAGAGCATCGCGCAGGAAGTGGCGCCGTATCGCATTCGCGTCAATTCGATCTGTCCGGGCGCCATCCGCACGCCGATCAACATGCAGGCCTGGGATACGCCCGCGGCCTATGACGAGTTGATGAAGCTCATTCCTTACAAGCGCATCGGCGAGGCCGATGAGATCGGGCGCGCCGCCGTGTGGCTCGCTTCCGACTACGCCGACTACATCCATGGCGTGAGCCTGTTCGTCGACGGTGGCATGACGCTCTATCCGGGCTTCGAGACCGGGGGGTGAGATCCGCTTTGGCCGCGCTGCGCCAGCACTGGCCTGAATACCTCATCGAGGCCTGGGCCCTCGGTATGTTCATGATCTCGGCCGCGCTCCTTGCCACGCTGCTCGAATACCCCGCTTCGCCCATCCATCGATGGATCACAGACCCGCTGGCGCGCCGGGTAGTCGCTGGCATCGCCATGGGCCTCACTGCCATCGCGCTCATCCATTCGCCCTGGGGGAAGCGCTCCGGGGCGCACATGAACCCTGCGGTGACCCTCACCTTCCTGCGCCTCGGCAAGGCGCACGGTTGGGACGCCCTGTTCTTCGTGATCGCGCAGTTTGTGGGCGGCACGCTCGCGGTGCTGCTCATGGCGGCGCTCCTCGGCCCGTCCTTCACCGCGGCTCCCGTCAGCTACGCTGCGACCCTTCCGGGACCGGCGGGCCCATGGGTGGCGTTGCTCGCCGAGTTCGCCATTTCCGCCGGTCTGATACTGGTGGTGCTGACGCTGTCGGCCTCGCAGCACCTGGCGCCGTTCACCGGCATCGCCGCCGGATGTCTGGTCGCGGGCTATATCAGCCTCGAGGCGCCGTTGTCCGGTATGAGCATGAATCCGGCGCGCACCTTCGCCTCGGCGGCGCCCGCCATGCAATGGCAGTACTTCTGGATATACCTCTGCGCACCGGTCATCGGCATGCTCGCCGGCGCGCAGCTGTATTTGAGCGTACGCGGCACGCGCGCCCTCGGCTGCGCCAAGCTGCTGCACCCGCCGGACACGCGCTGCATTCATTGCGGTTACGTGCCCGCGCCAGGTGAAGATCACGCGAGCGTACAAGCGACGCCCGTGAGCGGCGAGCGATGAGCCCGCAGCAATTCGACGCGGTGGTCATCGGCTCGGGGGCGGGCGGCGCGGCGAGCGCCTACCGCCTGGTGCTCGGAGGGCTGCGGGTGGCACTGCTCGAGAAGGGCGCGCATCTGCCGCGCGACGGCAGCACGCTCGACGTACGGCGGGTGGTACGCGAGGGCGCCTTCCTCAGTCGCGAGTCCTGGCTGGACGGTGCGGGGCGGCGCCTCGTGCCGGAGGAGCATTTCAACGTCGGTGGCAAGACCGCGTGGTACGGCGCAGCGCTCCTGCGCTACGCCGAGCATGAGTTCCTGCCGGATCCCTCGCATGGCTGCCCGGGCTGGCCGCTCACGCTGCGCGATCTGACTCCTTATTATGTCGATGCCGAGAATCTGCTCGGCGTGCGTACGTTCGCCTGCGAGCCCGACCTGGCGCGCATTCTCGAGCGGGTTGCTGGCTCTGGCAGCCGCTGGCGCGCGACTGCGATGCCGATGGCGCTGGCGGCGGATGTCGCACAGCACCGCCTGGAGGCGATGCGCTTCGACGGTTTCGCTTCGGTGCGCGGACTTAAGGGCGAGGCCGAGCATTCGATTCTCGCGAAGATCCGCGACCACGAGTCATTTACGCTTGTGACGAATGCCGAAGTCGACAGCCTGATCGGCGCCGGCCAGGCCCCGGAAGTGGTGATCGGCGCGCGGCTGAAGGACGGGCGCGAGTTCCGCGCACCGCATATCGTGCTGGCCGCCGGCGCGCTGCACTCCCCGCGCCTGCTGGCGCGCTACCTGCACGCGGCGGCGCTGACCGGGCGGCTCGCTGCCGCAAAGAACGTCGGCCGCAATCTCAAGCTGCACTTGCTGACGGCGATGGTGTCGGTGTCACCGCGGCGCCAGAGCGACCTGATCCGCAAGACGGTGTTGCTCACCAATGAGCGCTACCCGCACTCGAGCATACAGCCGCTCGGATTCGATGCGGAGCTGCTCGCCTCATTGATTCCCGCATGGGTGCCGCGTAGCGTCGCGGGCCCCGTCGGTCATCACGCCTATGGATTCTTTCTGCAGACCGAGGACGGCTCCGACGACCGCAATCGCGTTCACGAGGCGAGCGCGTGCGGTGCTGCGCCGCCGGTACTCGATTATGACGCGGCACGGCTTCCGGCCGCCCTGGCCGAGCATCGTGCCCTGGTGCGTGCCTGGCAGATCACCCTGCTGAAGGCAGGTCTCATCAGCCTCACCCGCAGAATCGGTCTCCAAGGCACCGCCCATGCCTGCGGATCGCTGCGCTGCGGTGAAGACCCGCAGCAGTCCGTCGTCGACGCGTGCGGTCGTGTGCACGGGCTGCGCGGGCTGTACGTCGTTGACGGCAGCGTGCTGCCCCGCTCGAGCCGTGTCAATCCGTCACTCACGATTTACGCCTGGGCGCTGCGGGTCGGCCACCTGGTTGCGCGGCAATTCGCGCTCCAGCGCGAGCGGCCGCGCACGGCCGCACCTGACGAGCAGGTCGTGCGCCATGCGTGACGCCGGGCGCGCCCGTCGCGGTTTGCTGCTCGCGGCACTCCTGTGGCTCGTTGCCGCCCGCTCGAGCGGCGCCGAGGCGCAGATCACCGCCGTCGACTCCATCGGCATGACGGTCAGCGACCTGGATCGCTCGGTGGCTTTCTATTCGCGCGTCCTGGACTTCGAGCAGATCGGCGACCGCGAGGTCGCGGGGGATGCCTATGAGCATCTGCTCGGAGTGTTCGGCATGCGCGCGCGCGTCGTGCGCATGCGGCTCGGCCGCGAGCAGCTCGAGTTGATGCAGTTCCTCGCACCGCGCGGCCGACCCCTACCGATCGATTCGCACAGCAACGACGGTTGGTTTCAGCACGCCGCCATCGTGGTGAGCGACATGGATGCGGCGTACGCGCGGCTACGGAGCGCGCACGTGGAGTTTGCCTCGAGCGGACCACAGCGCCTGCCGGACTGGAATCCGCACGCGGGGGGGATCAAGGCCTTCTACTTCTGCGATCCCGACGGCCACAACCTGGAGCTGCTGGCGTTTCCGGCGGACAAAGGGGCAGCCAGGTGGCACGTGCGCAACGGCCCGCTGTTCCTCGGCATCGATCATACGGCCATCGTCGTGACGGATACCCAGGCAAGCCTGCGTTTTTATCGCGACCTGCTGGGGCTCAACGTCGCGGGCACGAGCGAAAACTACGGCACGGAACAGGAGCACCTCAACAACGTGTTTGGAGCGCGACTACAGATCACTGCGCTGCGGGCGACTGAGGGGCCGGGCATCGAATTTCTCGAATACCTCTCTCCACGCACTGGGCGCCCGATGCCAGCGGATACCCGGGCAAATGACCTGTGGTACTGGCAGATCAATCTGCGCGCCACGGACGCGAGCGCCTTCGAGCAACCGCTGCGTCGCGCGGGCGCGCCCTTCGTGTCCCCGGCCACGACCGGGACTCCCGATCGCGCCCTCGGTTTTGACGCCGCAATCGTGGTGCGCGACCCCGACGGTCATGCCACACTCATCGCGCACGAGCCTTAAGTCCTTGGCGCTCACCTACAAGCATCTGATCGTGGTGGGCGGCGGCTTTGCCGGCACCAGGACCACCAAGGCGCTGGAGCACACGCTGCCGGCGGACTGGATCCTGCTGCTCATCAGCCAGGAGAACTTCATCACCTTCAATCCGCTGCTGCCGGAAGTCGTCGGCGCCTCGATCCTCCCCGGACACGTGATTGCACCGCACCGCCAGATGATTCACTGCAGTCTCACCTGGATGGCAATGGTGAGCGAGATCGATACCGCGAACCGCGTCGTGCATTACCTGGGCGAAGGTCCGGGCACCGTGCGCTACGACCAGCTGGTGCTCGCCTGTGGTACGGACGCAAACCTCGACATCGTGAAGGGCATGGCGCAAAACGCCTTGCCGCTCAAGACTCTCGGCGATGCGCTGTTCCTGCGCAACCACATCATCGCCCGGCTCGAGCAGGCGGAACTGCAGCCGGACGTGCTACACCGTCGCTGGCTGATGACGTTCATCGTGGTGGGCGGGGGCTTCAGCGGCGTGGAAACGGCCGGCGAGCTGGTCGACTTTCTCTACGCGAGCCTCAGGTACTACAAGCGCATCCGTGCCGCGGATCTGCGGATCGTGCTGTTGCACAGCGGTGAACGCCTGTTGCCTGAGCTGTCCGCCTCGCTCGGGGCCTTCACACTGCGCAAGATGCGCGCGCGCGGCGTGGAGGTGCGCCTGGGCGAGCGCGCCGCGCGCGTCACGGACCGTGGGGTGCACCTCGAGAGCGGCGAGATCCTCGCAAGTGGCACCGTCATCTGCACCATCGGCACGCAGCCCAATCGCCTGCTCGAGCAGCTGCCCGCAGCGAAGGTGCGCGGCCGATTGGTGGTCAATCCCGACATGTCGGTTCCAGGGCTCGAAGGAGTGTGGGCCGCGGGTGACTGTGCGGCCGTACCCAACGCGCTCGATGGCATGCTGTGCCCGCCGACCGCGCAGTTCGCCGAATCGCAGGCGAAGCAGCTGGCGGCAAACATCGTCGCGCGCCTCAACGGCGCACCCACCCGGCCGTTCAGCTACCGCTCCAGGGGCCAGCTCTCCTCGATCGGCCACAACAAGGCGGTGGCCGAGATCGGCGGTGTGAAGCTCTCGGGTTTCGTGGCGTGGCTCATGTGGCGCGGTCTGTTTCTGCTGCGCATTCCGACTCTGGCACGCAAGTCGCGACTGTTTCTCGAATGGAACTGGGCGATGTTCTTCCCGCCGGACATCTCGCACTTCGGCTATCGGCGCACCCGGCGGCGCGCGCCAGCTGCCGCAGCGCCGACGGTTGCGCCGGCGGCTGAAGTCTCCCGTTCACCGCGTCAGGATGATCCTCGCGCATTATGATGGCTCCGATGATGGAGCCCGACATTCCGACTGCACCCCCGGATCCTGCACCGCAGGTGGCCGTCGCCGCAAATGGTGGCCGGCCGCAGATTGCCACGGGCCTGCCGTTGCTGAGTCTTGCCGCGCTCGGGGTGGTGTTCGGCGATATCGGCACGAGCCCGCTGTACACCCTGAAGACCGTGTTGAACCTCGCGGGCGACAAGGCCGATGCATTCACCGTGCTCGGCTCGGTGTCGCTGGTGATCTGGACGCTGATCATCATCACCTCGGTCAAGTATGTGGCTTTCGCGATGCGCATCGACAACGACGGTGAAGGTGGCATTCTCGCCCTGATGTCGCTGTTGGGTGTCAAGGGCCGCCACCGTCCCGTCATCGTCGCGGTCGGCCTGCTCGGCGCCGCCCTGATCTACGGTGACGGCGCCATCACGCCGGCGATCTCGGTGCTGTCGGCGCTCGAGGGTTTGAAGATGGTCGCGCCTTCGTTCAGTGCTTACGTGCTGCCGGCGGCCGTGGCAGTGCTGATCGGACTGTTCGCGTTGCAGCCCCAGGGCACGTCCAGGATCGGCAGGGCATTCGGGCCGATCATGACGCTTTGGTTTGTGGTGATCGGCGCGCTCGGCGTGTGGGGTATCGCGCAGCATCCGGCGGTGCTGCGCGCCCTCGATCCGCGGCACGGCATCGAGTACCTGTTCTCCGGGGGTGCCACCAGTTTCCTGGTGCTCGGCGGCGTATTCCTGTGCGTCACCGGGGCCGAGGCGCTCTACGCGGACATGGGCCATTTCGGCGCAACCCCCATCCGCCTGACCTGGAGTGCCTTGGTTTTCCCGTGCCTGGTACTGAACTATGCGGGGCAGGGAGCGCTCGTGCTCGCGGGCGCACCGACGGCGGACAATATCTTCTTTCGGCTGTGTCCGCCCGCGGCCCTCCTGCCGCTGGTGCTTCTGGCCACCGTCGCCACCATCATCGCCAGCCAGTCCATCATCACCGGCGCCTTCTCGATGACGCGACAGGCCATCCAGCTCGGCTGGATGCCGCGCCTGGCGATCAAGCAGACCTCGCAGGCCGGCTACGGCGAGATCTACGTCGGTCCGGTGAACTGGCTGTTGATGCTGGTTACGCTCGCTCTGACGGTGGGCTTTGGCAAATCGGACAATCTCGCCGCGGCGTACGGCATCGCCGTGTCGGCCACGATGCTGATGACCTCGGCGTTGCTGTTCATCGCCATGCGCGAGATCTGGCACTGGAGTCTCATGGCCGCAGGCGCGGTGGCCGGCGTTTTCATCATCGTCGATGCGGGCTTCGTCGCGGCGAACTTGCTGAAGGTTACCGAGGGCGGATACGTGCCGCTGGTGCTGGCGCTGCTGGTGTACGCGGTGATGTGGGTCTGGCACACGGGTGCTAAGTCAGTGTCGGCGCGCATCCAGGAGCACCTCATGCCCATCGGTGAACTGTTGCGGCAGCTCACCGAGCAGCACATCCCCCGCGTGCCCGGTACCGCGGTGTTTCTCACCCGGGCGCAAAGAGACGCCCCACCGGTGCTCGTTTGGCACATCAAGCACAATCGCGCCCTGCACGAGCGGGTATTCATCCTCACCGCCGTTACGCAGCCGGTGCCGTGGATGCGTCGCGGCGAGCGGCTGACGGTGGAGGATGTCGCGCCGGGAATGTGGCGCGCCACGGCGCGCTTCGGCTTCATGGAGCGTCCAGACGTGCCGGCGCTGCTGCGCCAGGCCAATGCACTGGGCTGCCAGCTGAAGCTCGACGACGTCACCTACTATGTCGGCCACGAGACGATCGTCCGCCGCGAGCATGGCCCACGCCTGCCGCGCATCGTCGAGACCATGTTCGCCTATCTGCAGCGCAATTCGGTGCACGTGAGCGATTATCTGCGCTTGCCCGCGGACTCCGTGGTAGAGCTGGGCCGGGAGATTGCGATCTGAGCGCAACTGTGCATCCGAGCGGGAACCGACCCGATTCGCCAGTTTCAAACAACTGCTGCCTGTAAAGGGATTTTCGGGTGTCCATAGCTGGCGGATCCGCCGACACTGCAGGAAAACGCTCGAGCTTGCGCTGCGCGCTGATCGTGTTTGCGGCCGCTGCCCTGCACACATCGACCGCGCCGGCCGCCGATCCGCAGCCCTACCGTGTGGAGTTGGCGTCGACCGGGAATGCCGCGTTGGATGCGGCACTCAGGTCCACATCACAGCTGCAGGCCCTGCACGGCTCGGCTCCGGTAAACCCGTTCGGCCTGATCGCCCGCGCCAGAGGCGATATCGATCGCCTCAGGACCGTCCTCGAGAGCTTCGGCTACTACCAGAGCCAGGTCTCGATCACGATCAACGCTCTGGCGCTCGATGAGTCGGGCCTTGGCGACACGCTGAACGCGCTGCCGCAGGGGCAGGCCGCGCTCTGCAAGGTCGCGTTCACGCTCGGGCCGCTCTATCACCTCGGCGATATCGGGATCGACGGCTCCATTCCGGATTCGGCGCGCAGCAGTCTGGCGCTCTCATCGGGCGCCCCGGCAATCGCCTCGGACGTGCTTGCTGCAGGGGCGCGGCTGCTGACGGCACTCGAGAATCAGGGCTATGCGTTCGCCAGGGTGGACCCGCCCGTGGCCCACGAGGATCCCGACAAGCACGTGCTCAACCTCAGCTTTCGCGTCGTGACCGGGCCGCGCGTGCAGATTGGCGAGATACGGTTCGAGGGCCTCAAACGCGTGCATGAGAGGCTGGTGCGCAGGCGGCTGCTGCTGCACACCGGGCAACCCTACAGCGCCATCGCAGTCGAGAAGGCGCGCAAGGATCTGCTGACACTCGGCGTGTTCGCCGCCGTCAGCGTGCGGCTCGGGGATGCGCCGGACAGCCTCGGACGCGTGCCGGTCACGCTGCAGATGAGCGAGCGGCCGCGGCACGCCGTCAGCCTCAATGCGGGCTATTCCAGCGATCTTGGTGGCAGCGCTGGCGTGACCTGGAGCGATCGCAACGTGCGCGGCAACGGCGAGCAGCTCAATCTGTCCGCCAGCGTGATCAATCTCGGTGGCACGGCCACCACCGGCATCGGTTATGACACCAGCGCCAAGTACATCATCCCGGACTTCGCGCATCGCGACCAGTCGCTGCAGTTCGCCGTGGGTGCCATCAAGCAGTCGCTGCAGGCATACGATCAGACAGCTGAGACCTCAGGAGTGACGTTGAGCCGTAAAATATCCAGCCTGTGGAGCGCCAGCGTCGGCACCTCCGCCGTACACGAGACCATTTCCCAGGAAGGCACCACGCACGTCTACACGCTGTTTGCGCTGCCGCTCGGTGTCCTCTATGACTCGACCGATCTGCCCTCACCGCTGCTCGATCCCACCCATGGTCTGCGCGCCTCACTCAGCGTCGCCCCGACATTGTCGCGCGGCCAGCCGAACGCGACGTTCTTCGTCACGCAGGCCAGTATTGCCCGCTATCTCGATTTTCACCGCTGGTTCGGCAGCGAGCCGGGGCGGAGCGTTCTGGCGCTGCGAGCGCTCGGCGGAAGCGCGCTGGGCGCCACGCAACTCGAAGAAACCGTCGATGGCGTCCCCAAAAGCGTCCCCGATCTGCCTCCGGATCAGCGCTTTTATGCCGGCGGCAGCGGTACCGTGCGCGGCTATCGCTATCAATCCGTCGGTCCGCAATTCCTCGACGGCAATCCGGTCGGCGGCACGGCGATGGCTGCGTTCAACGCGGAATTTCGGCAGCGCATCGGCACCAGCTTCGGGGCAGCGGTATTCGCCGATGCCGGCGAAGTGAGCGAGAGCCTGTCCGACGTATCGCACACCAGACGCTGCAGTTCTGCCACGACCGCACAGGGGAGCACCGCCTGCTGGGCGGTCGGCGTCGGTGTCGGTGCGCGTTACTACACCGCGATCGGTCCGCTGCGACTGGATTTTGCGGTGCCGACCTACCGTGGCAGCAACGACGACAAGTTCGAGGTCTATATCGGCCTCGGACAGGCCTTCTGATGCGGCGCGCCCTGCGAATCACCGCCTGGACATTCGGCGCAGTGCTGCTGCTCGTCGTCGCCCTCGCCGCGGCCGTGCTGATCGCGGGCAACACGGCGCGCGGGCGCTCGCTGCTCGAGCAGGCGACCGCCCGGCTGACGGACGGCCATGTGCGGTTCGCGGGTCTTGCGGGTTCCTTCCCGGCAGCCATCGAGCTCGGGCAGCTGCAGCTCAGCGACGCGCGCGGGGTCTGGCTCACCGCCGAGCGCATCTCGCTGCGCTGGTCGCCGTTCGCGCTTCTGACACGGCAGGTGCAAGTCGAGAGTCTGCGCCTGGCGCGATTGGACATCGAGCGGCGGCCCGTGAGCCAGAGTGCGCAACAAGGCAACATGAGTCTGCCGCGCATCGACGTCCATCAGCTCTCGATCGACACACTGCAACTGGGCGCAGAGCTGGCCGGAACGCCTGCCTCGCTCTCCGTGCAGGGCAGCATGCATCTGATATCGCTCGAGGACGCGGCGGCCGCCGTGGTGGCGCGTCGCACGGACGGCAAGGGCGACTACGAGCTGAGGTTGAGCTTCGATCCTTCGCGCATGGATGCCACTCTCAAGCTCGAAGAGCCTGCCGGCGGCCCGCTCGCAAACCTGCTGCAGTACCCGGACTTGGGTGCGCTGTCGGTCCTGGCGAGCTTGAACGGGCCACGCGCCGCGGAACGCATCCAACTCACGGCCCGGGCGGGAGAGCTGCGCGCGGCAGTCCAGGGCAGCATCGATCTCACAGCCAAGTCTGCGAACCTCGCCTACAGCCTGGACGCCCCCGCGATGGCCCCGCGCCCCGGCCTCTCCTGGCAGCGTATGGCCCTGCAGGGACACTGGCAGGGCGCCGTCACCGCACCGCAGGCGGACGGGCGACTTCAGATCGATGCCCTGCAGATTCCCGGCGGTGCCGCGCTCGCAGCGCTCAACGCCAATCTGAATGCCGACCGCGGAGCCCTGGCGGTGCACGCGACCGCCGCGGGCCTGGTGCTTCCCGGACCCGAGCCGCGACTGCTGGCGGATTCTCCGCTTCGCGTGGACGCCAGAGTGCAGCTGAACGCGCCGATGCGGCCGTTGCAACTGACGGCGGACCATCGGCTGTTCGCGCTGCAGGTGAGCGCCGTCACAACAGGCGCACAGAGTGCGACATTCGATCTGCGTCTGCCCGACCTCGCGCCGTTCGCCGCGCTTGCCGGCCAGAATATACGCGGCAGGAGCGAGCTGAAGGGAACGCTCAGGCAGAGCTCCGCCACGACCGAGCTCGATCTGCAGGCCAACAACGAGCTGGCGAGCGGGACAACTGTGTTGTCCGCGATGCTCTCGGGCGCTTCGCGGCTGCAGCTGGCGGTCGTGCTGACGGACCGAACCGTGCAGCTGCAGCGCCTGGCGCTCAGTGGCCGCGCGCTGTCCGTGTCCGCAAGTGGCAGCGCCGAGCGCGGGGCCACCCCCGCGGCTGCCGCGGCGCAATCGCTGCGTGCGCGCTACGAGGTCGACCTCGCGAATCTCGCCGTGCTCTCACCAACGCTGGCGGGGACTTTGAAGCTGAAGGGTGAAATCGGCGGCCCGATCCGCTCGCTGACGACGCAGTTGCAATTGACGTCGAGCTTGTCGGTGCGGGGCTCGCCGCGCGAGACCATCGAGGCGAGCATCAGGGCGCGCGGCCTGCCTGCGCGCGTGAGTGCAACACTGCAGGCGCAAGGGCGCTTCGCCGGTGCGCCGCTGCAGCTCGCGGCGTCGCTCGAGCGCGTTGCCGGCGATGCATTCCACGTGGTGGTGCAGCGCTCGGAGTGGAAGAGTGCGCGCCTCGAAGGTGACCTGACGAGCGGCGCGAATCTGGCAGCGGGACACGGCAGCCTGCGTCTGCGTGTGGCTCAGCTGGCGGATCTGCAGCCGCTGCTCGGCAGCAGGCTCGAGGGCAGCATCGCAGCGGATCTGGCGCTGCGGCCGGTCGGCGGCCGCACCTATGCGCAGGCGCGGCTCGATGCTCAGAATATCGTCGCGGGCAAGCTCTCCGCCAACGCGCGGCTGACGGCCTCCGGGCCGAGCGACGCCCTTTCGCTGCAACTCGCGGTGCAATCGCCCGACGTCGGCGGTGAGCCGGCAAGCCTCGAGGGCAGCGCGCGGCTCAATCTCGCCGCTCGCGAGCTCGACCTCCAGCAGGCACAACTGCACTATCACGGCCAGGCAGTGCGGCTGCTGTCACCCGCACGGCTGAACTTCGCCGCGGGAGTTGCGATCCGCACCTTGAGGCTCGGCGCGCAACGAGCCACCATCGAGCTCGACGGGCGCATCTCGCCGGAACTCGACCTGCGTGCATCGGTGCATCAGGTCGATGCAGCTTTGGTGAACGCATTCGTTCCCGACCTCCTGGCCCAGGGCACGCTCGAGGCGGATGCACGGCTGCAGGGAACTTCCTCCGCGCCCGTAGGCCTTGTAACCCTCAAAGCGACGGGTCTGCGCCTCGCGAAGAGCACGGCGCGGGACCTGGCGGCCCTCGACGTGCAGGCGCAAGCGCGACTGACCGCAGACGCCGCGCAGCTCGATGCGCGCCTGAGCGCAGGCGGCTCATCGCAGCTGGCGCTCGGCGGCACGGCACCGCTGAGCGCCAATGGCGCCTTGAATCTCAAGCTCACCGGCAAGCTCGATGCGGCCGTGGTGAATCCACTGCTGGAGGCGCACGGTGAGCGGGCCGCGGGCACGCTCGCCATCAATGCCACCGTGAGCGGTGCCGCGCGCTCGCCCGAGATCGGCGGCACCATCGACGTGACGCACGGGGACCTGCGTGACTATGCTCAGGGAGCACACCTGTCCGACATCACGGCGCACCTGGTCGCAAGCCAGGGCGTGCTGAGAATCGCGAGTCTGAGCGCGCGTGCATCGCCGGGTGAGCTGTCGATGACGGGCACGATCGGAGTGCTGCAGCCGAAGATCCCGGTCGATCTGCAGCTGAGCGCGAAGAACGCCCAGCCGATCACGAGCGACATCCTCACCTCGAATCTGGGCGGCGCGCTCAAGGTGCACGGCACATTGCGCGAGCGAATCGAAGTGTCCGGCACGATCGACCTGAACCGCACCGTCATCGGCATTCCGAACGCCCTGCCCCCGGACATCGCGGTACTCGACGTGCGGCGACCGGGACAGGCGCCACCCGCGCCGCCGGACCGCAAGCTCGTGATCGGCCTCGATCTCGCACTGCACGCCCCACGGGAGATTCTCGTGCAGGGTCGCGGGCTCAACGCCGAGCTTGGCGGCGATCTGCACATCGGCGGGACCACCGTCAGCCCGCACGTCAGCGGTGGTTTCGATCTGATCCGCGGCACGTTCGCGCTCGCAAGCACGCAATTGACCTTCACGAACGGCAGAGTGAGCTTCAACGGCGCCGGGCTCAAACAGAAGATCGACCCGACGCTGGACTTCACCGCGCAGTCGAACGATGGGATCGCGACCTTGCACATCACGGGACTGGCCGACTCCCCGCAGTTCGAGCTCAGTAGCACTCCGCCGCTCCCACAGGATGAGATTCTCGCGCGACTGCTCTTCGGGGAGAGCGCCTCGCAGCTGACGGCACTGCAGGTGGCGCAGATCGGCGCCGCGCTCGCCACGCTCGGCGGCGTCGGCGGCAGCGGACCGAACCCGCTCGCCAGGGTGCAGAAGGCCTTAGGGCTGGACCGGCTCTCGGTGGGCGGCGCCACCAACCCCGGTGCACCCCCCGGCGCACAGAGCACCGGCGCGAGCGTGGAGGCCGGCCGCTACGTCTCCAATCGCGTGTTCGTCGGCGCGAAGCAGAGCACCACCGGCTTCAGTCAGGTGGAGGTCGACGTCGATCTCTCCAAGCACCTCAAGCTGCAGACGCGACTGGGCAATGGCACGGCGACCACCCAGGGCACCACACCGGAAAACGATCCGGGAAGCAGCGTCGGGCTGGCGTATCAGTTCGAGTACTGACGGGATCGGCCACGCGGCTGCGCGCAGCGCGCAAACGTGATCGCGGTCACGCCGCAACGGTGCCGCTGGGCCCGAAGATCGCGCCATGGACGTACGGGCTGCATTGCTGACCGTTGCGCTGCTGGCAGGCACATACAACGCGTGGCAGCGCTGGGAAAGCCGCCCCGTTCACCCGCCAGACGGCGCGCTCGCGCCGGATGAGCCCGCGCAAACGGATCTTGAGAACGCCGCGCCGGTGCGTCATGGCCGCTGGATGCTGACACCACGGGCCGATTACGAGATTACCGCGCGCATCCTCAGCCGCGAAGACTACCGCTTCGACAGCGTTGCCGATCTCATCCCCGAAGATCTGGCGCTCGGGTGGGGACCGATGTCCGACAACCACGTGCTGGCGGCGTTCGACATCTCGCAGGGGGCGCGCTTCTACACCTGGCGGCCGCGCGGGTCGCTTCCCATCGCCCGCGATGACGTGATCTCCCACAGCGCGAACACTCACGTCATCCCTGCCGACGAGCGCATCCGCTCCGAGCTCGGGCATTTGCGCGTGGGCCAGGTGGTGCACCTCGGCGGCACGCTGGTCGACGCGCTACGCGACGACGGAGCGTGGCTGCGCACCTCGCTGACCCGCACCGATACCGGCGCCGGCTCCTGCGAAGTGATGCTGGTCGAGAGGGTCGAGGTCCGCTGAAGCGCCCGCGCGGGCGCGCGTGTTGCGTGTGCCGAGCACACCCCAGGACCGGTTCCGGTTCATAGACCGTCTTTGTGACTCGACTGGGACCTTTGGACTATTCCCCGCGCAGCTGTCCTTGCTCAATGATGCTCGTCGTCGCCGACGACAGCACCGTCGGCGAGCTTTCATGAGTTTCTTCACACGGAGAGGTTGCCAATGCTGTCAAACTTTTCACCACAGTATCCCCCACTGATGTCCCAGTTTCCCGGACTGCAGGGAGCGGGTTGGCCGCAGAGCAGCGCATACGGCAGCGGCATCGCGCCGTTCAGCAGCGGCATCGCGCCCTTCGGTTACGAGCTGGCGCAGCAGATCTCCATGCAGAGTGCCCTGATCCAACAGGTCAGCTTCGCACTCCAGCAGCTCGCTCATCAGCTGGCCGTGCACGGCCTGCAAGCTAATCAGGGCGTCGGCCTGGGCGCCGCGCCACCGTTCGGGCTCGGCGGGCCATTCGCCACGCAGGGCGGCTATGGCGGATTCACCCCCCAGGTGCAGCCGCATGCATGGGGCGCCAATCGCGCGCAGACCATTCAATAGCAGCCAGCAGGAATCAAGCCTCGAGCGGGCGGACGCCGGCGGCGCGGCAGTGATGCCGCCAGCGCCCGCCGAGGCGCGATGACACGCGGCGACCCGACCAACCCTGTATGGAGGACGGTGCAATGGCTCAGGAAAAAGAGGAGCGGCCCGGCGCGGCGATCAAGAGGAGTGAGGCTGGCGAGGATTCGCTGCGCAGGACAGCGGCGGCGCAAGGCCGGTCCCGCGAGCCGGCGAACGGCGAACTGACGGCATCACCGCCCGGCAGGCGGCGTGAGCGTTACGTCATCGGCAGCCGTGCGGCTCCCGGTGGCCAACCCTTCGCGCATCCCCAGTTTTCGATGGACCAGGTCGTCGAGTACCTCGCCCAGCAGGAGGACGTCGAAGTCGTCAGGCGCATCAAGCTGGGCAGCACTCAGCCTTTCACGGCCGGCCGCAGCGTCAGCGAGGTCGTGGTGGTCAAGATCGAGGAGGCCAAGGCGCAGCGACTGCAGGCTGCCGCGCCTGCTCATCTGGTCATCGAACGCGACGCGTTGCTGGTCTGTGCGGATTACCTGTCGATACCCACGCGGGTCGCGACGCTCGGGACGCTGCTGCCGCTGCGCTCTGTCGCCACCGAGGTATCGATTCGCGTGGTCGGCGATCGCGATCAACCGCTCGCGAGGGCCACGGTCGTCGTCGAAGGAGAGGGATTGCCGGCGCAGGCGCTCACCGACGAAAACGGCGCTGCACGCATCACGTTCTTCGGCGGCACGGTCGAGGCCATCCGGAGTCTGTTCATCAGGCCCGCCGCCAATCATTGGGATCGCCTCATAGTCGCGCCCCGACTCGGTTCCGGTACCAATACGGTCAGGCTGCGGCCGCTCTCGGAGCTCTACCCGAACTTCCCGGGTGCGCGACTGGTGGGCTGGGGCCAGCGCCTGATGAGCATTGATCCAGGCGGCGGCCGCTTCAGCGGCAGCGGCGTGAGAATCGGCGTCATCGATTCGGGCTGCGACAATTCACATCCGCTACTGCGGCACGTCACGCGAGGCAGGGACTTCACCGCCGGCGCTACCGACGTGAGCTGGACTCACGACCTCGTGTCGCACGGCACGCATTGCGCGGGCGTCATCAATGCGTCGCGTACCGAGCAGGGCATCACCGGCTGTGCGCCGGAGGCCGAGCTGCACGTGTTCAAGGTCATTCCAGGGGGTCGGGTCAGCGATCTGCTCGCCGCGCTCGATGAATGCATCGAGCGCGAGCTCGATCTCATCAACATCAGCGTGGTGAGTGACGGATTCTCCGAGCTGGTGAGCCAGAAGCTGCAGGAGGCGCGGCAGAAGGGCATCGCCTGCATCGCTGCAGCGGGCAACTGCGGCGGCCCACTCGCATTTCCGGCGATGCTGCCCACTGTGATGGCGGTCGCCGCCGTCGGCAAGCTCAAGGAGTTCCCCGCCGACAGCTCGCACATTCTCAGTGTAGTTCCGCAGCTGATCGGCGCTGACGGCATCTTCGCGGCAAGCTTCAGCGGCTGGGGGCCGCAGCTTGCGGTCTCTGCGCCGGGAGTAGCGGTGGTGTCGACGGTTCCCGGCGGCGGTTACACCGCCGCGGACGGCACGTCAGCGGCGGCGGCGCACGTGACGGGGCTCGCCGCGCTGATACTCGCTCATCACCCCTTGTTTCAGGAGGGTCCCTTCAGGGGCCGCTCCGAGCAGCGCGTACACGCCTTGCTCGAGCTGATCCGGGCGAGCGCGCGGCCGTTCGTACGCGACCCGCTGCGCGGTGGTGCAGGCGTGCCGGATCTGTCGCGCGTTCCGGGAGGCCAGAGCTTCGCGATGGGGCTCTCCGCCGACGGCGCGGAGCGATTCGCCATGCCTGCGTATGGGCCCTTGTTGGGAGTACCGCTCGCGGCAGCAGGATACTTCTGATATTCAACCCGCTTCGAGCGCCGGATTCGCATCCGGCGCCGCAGCGGACAGCAGCCCGCGCGGTTGCGCCTGGCCGCGGATGCGTGCGACGGCTTCGCCGCGTCGATGCACGTTGAGTTTCTCGCACAGGTTGTGCACGTGATTCTTGACCGTCGCAGCCTCGATGCCAAGCCGGCGGGCGATCTGTTTGTTCGTGAACCCGCAATCGATCAGATTCGCGATCTGCAGCTCGCGCCGCGACAGCGGCACGGTAGAGGGTGTGCAGTTATCGGCGCCACCGACCTCGTCGCCAGCCTGCGACAACGTGGCCACGTGGTGATACAGCGTCGCAGCGGCTCGCGGTGAGCACGGTAGCTCGTCGCACATCACCTGCTCGAGCACTCTGACGACATCGCGACTTGCGGCACTTTCGCGTACATAGCCGGCCGTTCCGGCCGCCGCCAGCGCCAGAATTTCCTCGCCGATCTCCTTCACGCCGAAGGCGACGACTTTGGAGTGCGGCACCGAGGCAACGAGGTCCTTCACCTTCACCAGTTCGGCGCTGCCCTGACGCGCGGCATCGACCAGGACGACGTCGGGATGCAACTGCGCACTGCAGTCGCCTGCATGCCGCATGTCGACCGTGCTGACGACGTCCACCCCACCGCGCTGCGCCAGGAGCGAATTCAGCCCCTCCCGCACGACTCGCACATCGCTCACGACGAGAACGCGCAGCGTCATCGACCAACTTCCTGAGGTTTCATTTATAGCGCCTGAGTATGAGAGGTGCAAGGTATGACCGCGCGATCTGCGAGTCGCTCCGCGAGGACGGTGAAATTTTTTTGACCGCGCTCGATCGCGTCAAGGTGCCGCTTACGGATCGGTCAATGCGCAGCTCCGGGCGCGATGCGCCGCCGCTGCAGCATGAGCCGGGCCGCAACTACTGCGTGCTCTTGTCGTGTTCTTTGGTCAGACTCTGTAGTGCGCTGTGCCCAGAGTGGCCCGCAAAGCAGTCACGAGGTAGCAATGAGTGTGCATCTGGCGTTTGGGCCGATCGTGTCACTGGTCGCCGGTATCCTGATCCTGGTGATGCCGCGGCTGCTGAACTATATCGTCGCGATCTATCTGATCATCATCGGTCTGATGGGACTGGTGGCGGTCGGCAGCCTCCATGTGACATAGCGCTGCAGATTGTCGGGGGCGCTGTCAGCTGCGGCGAGCGCCGCCTGCGGCAGCCGACCGCCGTGGCTGCGGATTCGGCGCCGCTTCAGCCAGTTTGATGTGCCCATCCGGCAACGGAACAACTATCGGGGCTACGCGGACTTTCGCGATCCCGAGCTCGTGCGTGATGCCGATCTTGCGTGCCGTGGAGGGTGAGAGATCCACGATCCGTCCCTGCACGTACGGCCCGCGGTCTTGGATGGTAACCACCGCGCTCTTCTGAGTAGCAAGATTGGTCACCCTCGCCACGGTGCCCAGGGGCAATGTGCGGCTCGCGGCATTGTTACCCTGTGGATCCATCTTGTTGCCATCGGCCATCTTTCTCCCCGCAAACCGGTCGGCGTAGAACGAGGCGACGCCGGTGCGCGCACGACCCGAGAGGTCAGCTCGCGGGGGATCCGTATGCGCCGGGGCGGCCTCTGCCGCGGCGCATGCAAGTGTGGTGCACGCAAGCGCGCCGAGCGCTGCGCATGCCAGTAGCTTCGCCACTGGCGTCGCGGTTAAACCCTGCGGTTGACAGATCTGCGCCATTGCCTCCATGCCTCGCGGGGCAATCTCAGGCATTCCTCGCGCGGGGTCTGTAAGCCGCCGGCCCGCCGGCACGTCGTCAGCCGCGTGCGGAGCTGCCAGTTTTCGCTGACAGAACTGCCCAGCTGCAACTGCGGGCAGCAGCGCCGTGTGCGGCAGATTGACCACCGCACAGACGCTGCGTTACTGTCGAAGTCGCGCGCACGGGGTTCCCGCAAGGGATTCAAGGGAACGCGGTTTGATGCCGCGGCTGTCCCCGCAACTGTGACCGGCGAGCGCTCGTCCACGATGCCACTAGGCGTATGCCTGGGAAGGCGGATGAGCGCGAAAGAGCCGGGAGCCAGGAAACCTGCCCTGCGCGGTCGTCCTGCTTTCGGTCGGGGTGCGCCGGGAGCTGCGGTATTACCGCATGACGACAGTGGGAGTCGTTACTGCGGGATTCACATGCCTGACCCGTGCGCTGCCATTGCTCTCCCGCCGCTCGGCTCCGGGGCCGTGCTGGTCTCGTGGAGCGGTGGTAAGGACAGCTGCCTCGCGCTTTACGAGATGCAAAAGGCTGCGAATATCCACATCGCGGCCCTGCTCACGACGGTGACGCGGGACTTTGATCGAATCAGCATGCACGGGGTGCGACGCGTGCTGCTGGAGCAACAGGCGCAGAGCCTTGGACTTCCCCTTCGACAGATTCTGATCGCAAAGGGTGCGGGCAACGATGAATACGAACAGAAAATGGGGGAGACTTTTCTCACCTACCGCGACCAGGGCATAAACGCGGTGGTTTTCGGCGACCTCTTTCTTCAGGATATCCGCGCCTATCGCGAGCGGCTCCTCGCGCGCTTCAACATGACCGGGTTATTTCCCGTCTGGGGACGTGACACCACGCAGTTCATCCGGGACTTCATCGGGCTGGGGTTCAAGGCGATCATCGTCTGTGTAGACCCAGCGCAGCTTGATCCCGCGTTTTGCGGGCGCTTGATCGACGCGGATTTTCTCGCAGACTTGCCTGCGCGCGCGGACCCGTGCGGCGAGAACGGCGAGTTCCACAGCTTTGTCTTCGATGGACCGAACTTCAGCAAACCCGTGAGCTTCTCTATCGGCGAAACCATCTGTCGCGACTCGTTCTGGTTTTGTGACCTGGTGCCGGCAGATCAATAGATGTACGAGGAGACGAACATGCGCAATCCGCGGTTAACCACCCTGGTCACGATGATCGTGGCGGCCGCCGCCACGCGGCTGATTCCGCACCCGCCGAACTTGACGTCGGTCACGGCGCTGGCGCTGTTCGGCGGTGCGTATTTCTCCAACCGCAGTCTGGCGTTCGTCGTGCCTCTGGCTGCGCTACTGCTCAGCGATTTCATCCTGGGGTTTTATCAGCACATGGAGATCACGTACCTGAGCTTTGTGCTGATTGTCTGCATCGGCTTCCAACTGCAGCAGCGTCGTACGGCACCACGTATCGCCGGCGCGGCTCTGCTGAGCGCCGTGGTGTTTTTCGTCGTCACTAATTTCGGCGTCTGGGCTTTCGACTCGCTGTACCCGAAGACGCTCTCCGGTCTGGTCGCCTGTTATGTCGCCGCGATCCCATTCTTCCGCAACACGCTGCTGGGCGATCTGCTGTACGCCGCGATCCTGTTCGGCGGCTTCCGATTGCTCGAGAGCCGTTTCGCCGCTTTGCGGGAACCGCAAGGTGCGATCGGCTCGCCGTCCGGCTGATTGGACAAAGCATGCAGCGCATCGTGTCATTCCTGCCGTCCGCGACGGAGATGGTTTGCGCTTTGGGCCTGGGCGATCGACTCATGGGAGTCAGTCACGAGTGTGATTACCCACCAGAAGCCAGAGGCAAGCCCGTTGTCGTACGCGCCGCGCTGCCGGTGGAGCGCATGAGTCAAGCGGAGATTGACGTCGCGGTCACGCAGCGGCTGCGGGCGGGTCGGAGTCTCTATCAGCTCGAGGAGCGGCTGGTACGCGATATCGCTCCCGACCTGATCCTGACGCAGGATCTGTGTCAGGTCTGTGCGCCTTCTGGAAACGAGGTGGCACAACTGCTCACCATGCTGCCGGGCAAACCAAGCATTCTGTCGATGACGCCGAAGTCACTGGATGGAATATTCAGCAATCTGCAGGAGCTGGGCGAGGCGACGGGTACTGCGGAGCGCGCGCGGGAACTGATCGGCGCCGCTCGGGCCAGGCTGGCGAGGATTGCCGCTAACACCTGCCAGATCTCCCGTCGCCCGCGGGTGTTTTGCATGGAGTGGATCGACCCTCCGTACTGCAGCGGCCATTGGGTGCCGGAAATGGTTGAACTTGCCGGCGGCACCGATGAACTGGGCCGGCGCGGGAGCGACTCCGTTCGAATCGCCTGGGAGGAGGTCCTGCGGTGGGCGCCGGAGGTGTTATTCGTGATGCCCTGCGGCCTTGATCTGGAGAAAGCCGCGATACAGGCGCGCGCGCTGTTTTCCTATCCCGGCTGGTCGACGATACCCGCCGTTCGGGCCGGCCGAGTCTACGCCGTCAATGCCAATGCATATTTTGCGCGTCCGGGGCCCAGAGTGGTCGACGGCACGCAGCTCCTCGCGCATCTACTGCATCCGACACTGTTTGACTGGACTGCCTCCGAGCCTGCCTTTACGCGCCTGACCGGCGTGATGGCCGGGCAGAAGAACTGCTCCAAATGTGGTGTGGGCTTTCACTGTGGAGCGCAAAGCGGCACGCACTGCTGGTGCGATGACCGGCCGAAGCTCGTTCCGGTCGCGGAACGCGATTGCCTTTGTCCTGCGTGCCTTGGCCATGCAATTGCGCAGCAACACTCTCAGCCACAGCGGCCGCTGGTAGAAGGCGAAGACTATTACGCCGAGGGCAAGATGATCGTCTTCACCGCGCGTTATCATCTGCGCCGCGGTTATTGTTGTGGCAGGGGCTGTCGTCACTGCCCCTATCGGCGAAGCAGCGCTTGACCCGCTGGCGAGCTTGAGTTCTATTGCCGCCCTCAGCTTTGGCGGGCTGGTCCAAGGAGCGCCTCGTGCCGAAGATCATTACGACTCTCGCACTGTGCGGCGTCCTGTTGTTCGCGGCCGGCGCCGCGCGCGCCGACGAACCGCAGCCGCGTTTTGACGGCATGTGGACCACCGTTGTTTCGTGCTCTGTGGCCGCCGGCGCCCTGCCTTACTCCTACGAGTTCCCCTCGACTGTGAAGAACAACGTCCTGCACGGTGAAAGGGGCGTCAAGGGCGCGCCGGGATGGCTGCAGCTCAACGGCCGCATACTGGCGGACGGCTCGGCCGACATTTCCGCGCGCGGACTCGTCGGCAAGGAGCGGGCTGCGGTCGGGGAGCGCCCGCCTGGCACGCCGTACAGCTACCACATCGACGCCAGGTTTTCGGATAATTCCGGGACCGGCCATCGGGTCAAAGGCCGCACCTGTACGGTTTCCTTCAACAGAAAAGGCCCGTAAGACCTCGTAGGGCGCTGATGGCCGCGGCCGCCGCGGCCAGCGCCGGATCAGCGATCTGATTGATAGTGGCCGGGGACCGCATGCAACGCTTGAGCCGTCGCACGTTCATCGCCGCGGGGCTCGGCGCGAGCGCCGCCGCGTTCGCCCGCTGGGATACCCGCCCGGATGCGATCCTGCACCACGGCAGGATCCTGACGATGGGCATGCGCGAGCGCGAGGTTGAGGCGCTGGCACTTGCCGGTAGCCGCGTATTCGCCATCGGCAGGAGCACCGAGATGCTGGCGCTTGCCGGGTCGGGCGCGCGCCGCTTCGACCTCGGCGGCAAGCGCGTCACACCCGGCTTCAACGACGCGCATTCGCATCCCTGCGACGGCGGTGTGGCACTCCTGACCCAGGTGGCGCTGGAGATGGATTCGATCGAGGCCATCAAGGCGGCGATCCGCGCCAAGGCGGCGACGACAGCGCCCGGCGACTGGGTGGTCGGCTTTCTGTACGACGACACCAAGACGCCGCGGCCGCTCGAGCGCGCCGACCTCGACGCCGCCGCTCCCGACCACCCAGTCGTCGTGCAGCACCGCGGCGGCCACACCGCGTTCGTCAACTCTCGCGCGCTCGCCGCCGCCAAGATCGAGGAGAATACCCCCGATCCGCCGCATGGTGAGTACTTCCGCGACGCTGCTGGACGCCACAATGGCCGGGTGGCGGAGAACGCTGCCGAAGCGATCCTGGCACTCGCCGTCAGGCCGCCGTCGCGAGACGACTACCGCAAGGGCGCGGCGCTGATCTCGAAGCAGTTCGCGAGCCGCGGCATCACCTCGGCCTGCGAGGCCGATGGCAATCCGGCGATACTGCAGGGCTACCAGGACGCGCGCGATGCCGGCGAGCTCATGGGCCGCTTCTATACGCACATCGACTACGGCCAGCTCGACAAGATGATCGCGGCCGGCGTGCACACGGGCTTCGGCGACGAGTGGGTGCGCCTTGGCGCGGTCAAGCTATTCGCCGACGGCTCGATCTCCGAGCGCACCGCATTACTCTCCGAGCCCTACTCCGGCCTCGGCGGCTACCGCGGCATCAGCCGCGCTTCGCGTGAGACGCTCTACGCCCAGGCACGCAAGGCCTATCTCGCCGGCTGGCAGGTCGGCACGCACGCGAACGGCGACGTCGCGATCGATACCATCCTCGGCGTCTATGAGCAGCTGCAGCGCGAGTTCCCGCGGCGCGACGCGCGCCTCAGGATCGAGCACTGCACACTCGTCACGCCAGAGCTCGTCCGGCGAATCAAGGCGGCCGGCGTGATTCCGCTGCCGTTCGCCGGCTACGTGTACTTCCACGGCGAGAAGATGCATTTCTACGGCGACGAGCGCCTCAAGCACATGTTCGCAATGCGCGACTTCCTGGACGCCGGCATCAAGGCGGCGCCGGGATCCGATTACACGGCGAGCCCGGCCGAGCCGATGCTGTGGCTGCGCTCCGAGGTCACGCGCACCGACGCCAGCGGCCACACCTGGGGCGCGAACCAGCGCATCAGCGTCGCGGAAGCGATCCGCTGCTCCACCGTGCACGGCGCCTACGCTTCGTTCGAGGAAGGCATCAAGGGCACTCTCGAGCCGGGCCAGCTTGCCGACCTCGTTGTCTGGGACCACGACCTGATGACGATCGATCCCGAGAGCTTCATGAGTGTGAAGCCCGAACGCACTATGCTCGGCGGCCGCTGGGTCTACGAAGCCTGATGCCAGAGTTGTCACATAACCTTCATTGGAGCAACGCGCCGGGGTCACACAATTATTATTTCAATATTTGCCGGCCACATCGAACGGCCGGAAGCCATACGGACCCGGCAATGGGCAACCCCGCCGTATAAACCGGCTTTTCCGCCTCGATCATTCGAGCGGTGGCCCCAGGGCGTCGCATCAGGCGCCTACAGCGTTGGGGTCGCGCCAGGCGCGCTCGAAGGGCAGCCGCCAGGTGTGCGGTGCGATCAGCTGGTGGATGGCGTTCGGCCCCCAGGATCCCGGGGCGTAAAGACGTACGGGTAACGGCGCCTCCAGCAGCGGCGTGGACACTTCCCACAGGCGCTCGATGCCTTCTGCAGTCGTAAACAACGTGTGATCGCCCCGCATGGCATCGAGGATCAAGCGTTCATAAGCCTCGAGCACATTGCCAACTAAGCCGGTGTCGTGCATGGCGAATTGGAGACTGAGCTTGTCCAGCCGCATGCCCGGCCCCGGGCGCTTGCCGTAGAACGACAGTGACATCTTGGACGCATCGGCCAAATCAAAAGTGAGGTGGTCGGGGCCCTGAGCTCCCACGCCCGAGTCGGCGGGAAACATGCTCCTGGGCGGCTCCCGAAACGCGATCGAGATGATCCGCTGCCCCTCGGCGAGGCACTTGCCCGTGCGCAGGTAGAAAGGCACACCCGCCCAGCGCCAGTTGTCGATCGAGCACTTCAAGGCGATGAAGGTCTCGGTATCCGACTCAGGATCGACGCCCTCCTCGGTGCGATAGCCGGTGTACTGGCCTCGCACGACGTCGGTCGGCTTGATGGGCAAAATGCTGCGGAAGACCTTGTTCTTCTCCTCGCTGATGGAAGCCGGCTCAAGAGCGGTCGGCGCCTCCATCGCCATGAAGGCGAGAATCTGGAACAGATGGGTGACTACCATATCGCGATACGCGCCGATCGTCTCGTAGAAACCGACTCGCTTGCCGAGATCCACCTTCTCCGGCACGTCGATCTGCACATGGTCGATAAAATTGCGGTTCCAGATGGGCTCGAACAGCCCATTGGCGAAGCGGAAAGCGAGAATGTTCTGTGCCGGCTCCTTGCCGAGGAAGTGATCGATGCGAAAGATCTGATCCTCGTTGAATACTTCATGCAGCCGGGCATTCAACGAGACCGCGCTCTTCAGATCGACGCCGAAGGGCTTCTCCATCACGATCCGGGCGCGATCGACCAGGCCGGCCTCGCCAAGCATGTGCACCGCCGACAGCGCGGCGCTGGGCGGGACGCTCAGGTAGTGCAGTCGGCGCGTCTCAGCGCCACCGAAGGATTTCTCGGCCCTTTCCACTGCCGCCTTGAGCGAACTTGCGCCAGCCGCGAGCGGAACGTAATCCAGGTTTGTGGCGAAGGCATTCCAGGCTTCGTCGGTGACTTTACGCGAGGAGAACTCCTGCAGCGCCTCGCGCCCGAACTCACGGAAAGCGTCCGGGGCAAATTCGTCAAGCGACACACCGATGATTCGGCAACCGGGAATGAAACCCGAGCTCGACAGGTGAAACAGGCCCGGGAAGAGCTTGCGTTGAGAGAGAGCGCCCGTGGCGCCAAAGAGCACCACCACGTGCGGATACTTCGGACCGACCCCTGGGGGAATCTTCGCCACCGTCATCCTCCCAACGTGTGCCAACGAGCTTCCACCACGGCGTCTGATTTTGCCTGAATCACCGCGTCAGGCGAAGATAGCCGACCATGGCGAATGATGTGGACGCCTTCATGGCGACGATGGTCATGCGGTCGCAGCCTGTGCCCATCGAGCGCGCGGTCGCCCTGGTCCAGGAGCACTACGGCTTCGAGACGCGCGTCGCACGACTGACGGGAGAGCGCGATGAGAACTTCAAGCTGAGCGCACCGGACGGGATGGAGTACGTATTGAAGATAGCGAACTCGGCCGAGGAGCCGGCCGTGACCGATCTACCCACCGCGGCACTGCTGCACCTGGAGAAGATCGATCCTGCCTTTCCGTGCCCGCGCGTAGTGCGCGAGCGCAAGGGCGGCAGCACCTATGTCCGTTTTGCGGATGAGGATAGCCACGAGCGGACGGCGCGTGTTTTGACGTATCTGCCGGGGAGACTCCTCGGCACGGCTGTCCGATCACAGCGGCAGCGTGCTGCCTGCGGGCGAATTGGGGCACGATTGACCACGGCGCTGCGCACCTTCGAGCATCCAGCCGCGCATCGAGCAATCGTCTGGGACGTGCGCCACACGGCCGAGGTGCAGCGCCTCCTCGAGCAGATACCCCATTTTCCATGCCGACAAGCCGCCGCCGATTTGCTGCGGCGCGTTGTACCTGCCGTCGAGTCGCAGCTACCGCGTCTGCGGCAGCAGGTCGTGCACAACGATCTGAACCCACTCAACGTCCTGGTGGACCCCGCAGACGAGGGGCGGGTAACAGGCATCATCGATTTCGGCGATATCACCCACACCGCGCTGATAGCGGATGTGGCTGTGACCGCTGCTGAGTTGATTCCGGAGGATTGCATGCCGCAGAGCGGAGGTGCGCGCGCATCCGTCCTCGATGTCGCTATCGCCTATCATGAAGGCCTGCCGCTGCTGCAGCAGGAGCTGGTAATGCTGGGTCCCCTGGTGGCCGCGCGGCTGGTCGCGAACCTGGTGGTACACGAATGGCATCTGCACCATAACCCCTCGGGCGGTCACTATGCTGCGCTGAAACCGGACTTCATCGGCGCGCGGCTGCAGATCGCCGAGGAATTGTTGCTCGAGGAGTTCAGCTTGTGACGACAACACAAGAGGACCTCTCGGCGATTCTGGCACGCCGTGCGCGCCTGCTCGCCCCCACGTACCGGCTCTTCTACGAGCAGCCGCTGCAGATCGTACGCGCGGACGGAGTGTGGATGTATGACGAGCACGGCTGCGCCTACCTGGATGCCTACAACAACGTCCCGGTCGTGGGTCATTGCCACCGCTACGTGGTCGAAGCGCTGGTGCGCCAGGCGCGGACGCTCAATACCCACACCCGCTACCTTGCCGAGCAGCCGCTGCAGCTCGCCGAGGAGCTGCTCGCCACCATGCCGAGGGAGCTCGGTAGCGTCATATTCACCTGCACCGGCAGCGAGGCCAATGACCTGGCGGTGCGGGTGAGCAAGAAGCTTACGGGCGGCACCGGATTCATCATCACTGATTTCGCTTACCACGGTGTGACCGACGTCATCGCCGGGATGTCCCCCGAAGAGGGCGCTGCGCTTGGGCCCGGCGTATACGCCGTGCAGTCGCCACGCGGCGTTGACGGTGCCGCTGCGTTCGGTGAGCGCGTTCGCCAATGCATCGAGCGCATGCAAGCAGACGGCGTGCGCCTTGCAGCTTTCCTCGTGGACACGATTTTCTCCAGCGATGGTGTGTTCGCGCATCCTGCCGGGTTTCTCGCCGATGCAGTGCGTCACGTGCGCGCTGCTGGCGGTCTCTTCATCGCCGACGAGGTGCAGCCAGGTTTCGGTCGCGTGGGAGAGGCGATGTGGGGCTTCCAGCGCCATGGCGTCGTTCCCGACCTGGTGACGATGGGTAAACCGATGGGCAACGGGCATCCGGTAGCCGCGGTAGCCGCCCGCCCGAGCCTGTTTGCCGAGTTCTCCAAGCGCGCACACTATTTCAACACCTATGGCGGAAACACCGTGTCGTGCGCGGTAGCACTCGCGGTGCTGCACGTCATCCGCACCGAGAAGCTGCTCGAGAATGCGCGCCGCAGCGGCGACTATCTGCAGCGAGGGCTACGCACACTCGCGCAACGTTGCACGGCGATTCGCGACATCCGTGGCGCCGGCCTGTTCATCGGCGTGGAACTGGGGGCCAATCCGGCGAGCGGCCTGAGTGGGGCCGCTGAGACGACTCGGGCCGTGAACACCATGCGCCGCCTCGGCGTTCTGGTGGGTGCCACGGGCCGCAACGGCGACGTCCTGAAGATTCGGCCGCCGCTCACATTCGAGCTGCAGCACGCAGAGCTGCTGCTCGATAAACTGCAGCAGACGCTGGAGACGAAGACCTGAGGTTCCAGGAGGAACCATGGCGCGCCGATACTCACGCATGCTGCCTCTCGGTACACCGACCCCTCGATTTGCGTTGCCCGATACGGTGACTGGCAGAACAGTGGCGCTCGAGGACCTCGCGTCCTCGCCCGCGCTGCTGATTGCCTTTATCTGCAATCACTGTCCCTTCGTGAAGCACATTCTGGAGGGCTTCGTTGCCTTCGCGCGCGATTTTGGTCCGCGCGGCGTTGCCGTGGTGGCGGTCAGCTCGAACGACGCAGCGGGCTATCCCGACGATGCACCCGCCGCAATGACCCGAATCGCGACGCTCAAAGGCTTCACCTTCCCGTACCTGTACGACGAGTCTCAAGAGGTGGCGAAGGCGTATCAGGCGATCTGTACGCCGGATTTCTTTCTGTTCGACCGTGATCGGCGGCTTGCGTATCACGGGCAGTTCGATGGCAGCCGGCCCGGAAACAACATTGCGGTCACCGGTTCGGATCTCGGCGCGGCAGCCGAGGCACTGCTGCGTGGCGGCCCGGTGTCGCCCGAGCAAACACCAAGCGTGGGATGCAGCATTAAATGGAAACCCGGGCAGGCGCCGGCGTACTAGAGGCCAGCGGCTACGGTGTGCTGCAGCTACCCCGAGCAGCAACGCCGCTGGCGCGTGTAGCGGGCCCCTGCATGAGAACCAATTACCTGAGCGTACTCGCGGCGGCCATCCTCACTACGGCCGTGGCCGCATCTGCCACCGCCGGCTCCGCAGGGACCACCGCCACGGCCGACAACCCGTTCGCGCACCCGAGCACCCTGCCGTTCGAGATGCCGCTGTTCGATCGCATCCGCGACAGCGACTACCTGCCGGCGTTCACGGCAGGCATGGCCGAGCAGCTGCGCGAAGTCGCCGCGATCGCCGCTGATCCGCAGCCCGCCACGTTCGAGAACACCATCGTCGCGCTCGAGCGCAGCGGCCAGCTGCTGACGCGCGTGCGGCTGACGTTCTCCAACCTCAACGACTGCAATACCGATCCGCGGATGGAGCAGATCGACGCCGAGATGGCGCCGCGACTCACCGCGCATCGCGACGCGATTCACCTGAACGCGGCGCTGTGGGCGCGCATCGAACGGGTGTACCGCGAGCGCGCCAGCCTCAACCTGGATCCCGAGTCGCTGCAGCTGCTGCTGCGTTATCACGCGATCTTCGTGCGCGCCGGTGCGCGTCTGCAGCCGGCGCAGCAGGCGCGGCTGCGGGAGCTCAACAAGCGGATTGCCTCCCTCACCAGCCGCTTCCGGCAGAACGTGCTGAAAGCCACCCAGGACGGCGCGGTCCGCGTCGATTCCGTGGCCGAGCTCGAGGGACTGTCGCCTGGGCAGGTCGGCGCGGCCGCCGCCGCCGCGGCCGCGCGCGGGCTGCAGAGCAAGTGGCTCATCACGCTGCAGAACACGACCAATCAGCCGGTGCTGGAGAATCTCAGCAATCGCGCGCTGCGCGAGCGCATCTACCGCGCCTCGATCGGCCGCGCCACGTCCGGCGCGGCCGACAACACAGTGATGATCGCGCAGCTCGTGAAGCTGCGTGCCGAGCGCGCTACGCTGCTCGGCTACGACAGCCATGCCGCCTATCAGCTCGAGGACGAATCCGCCGGGACGCCCGCGGCGGTGCGCGACATGATCGGCCAGGTCGCGCCCGCGGCCCTGGCACGCGCACGGGCCGAGGCGGCGGACATGCAGAAGCTGATCGATACGCAGGCGGCCACCGCCGGCAAGGCGCCGTTCGCGCTGCAGCCCTGGGACTGGTTCTACTACTCGAACCAGGTGCGCAAGGCGCGTTACGAGTTCGATCAGGCGAGCGTCGCCCCGTACTTCGAGCTCGAGCACGTGCTGCGGGACGGCGTGTTCTACGCCGCGCACGAGCTCTACGGGCTGACTTTCCAGGAGCGCCACGACCTGCCGGTCTATAACCCGGACGTACGGGTGTTCGAGGTCTTCGATGCCGACGGCAAGCCGCTGGCTGTGTTCCTTGCCGATTACTTCGCCCGCGACAATAAGCAGGGCGGCGCCTGGGAGTCGACCTACGTCAACCAGTCGGGGCTACTGCACCACAAGAGCGTGGTCGCCAATCATCTGAACATTGACAAGCCTCAGCCCGGACAGCCGGTGCTGCTCACCTTCGACGAGGTGAGCACGATGTTCCACGAATTCGGGCACGCGCTGCACGACATGCTCTCGGACGTGCGCTACCCGCTGCTCGCCGGCACCCAGGTGCCGAACGACTTCGTCGAGTACCCCTCCCAGTACAACGAGATGTGGGCGCGCGAGCCAGTTGTCGTGGCGCATTACGCCCGCCATTTCAAGACCGGTGAGCTGATGCCCGCGGCGCTGCTCGAGCGGGTGATCGCGGCGCAGAAGTTCAATCAGGGCTATGCCACCACCGAGTATCTCGAGGCGGCGCTGCTCGATCTGGCCTGGCACCAGGTGACGGCGGCCGCGGCACCGGCGGCTGCACAGGTCATGGCCTTCGAGCAGGCGGCGCTCAAGGCGAGCGGGCTCAACTACCCGCCCGTGCCGCCGCGCTACCATTCGCCGTACTTCTCGCACATCTTCTCGCCCGCAGACAATGACTATTCGGCCGGCTACTACGCGTATCTGTGGAGCGAGGTGCTGGCGCGCGATACCGGTCAGTGGTTCCACGCGCACGGCGGCCTCACGCGCGCCAACGGCGAGTATCTGCGCAGCCACGTGCTGTCGCGCGGCCGCACCGAGGAGCCCCAGGCGCTGTTCCGCGCTTTCTACGGCGGCCCACCCGAGATCGGCCCGCTGCTCGAGTACCGCGGACTCACGGCCACCGCCGGCGACTAGGCCAGCGTCGGCGTCGCGGGCGGCGCAGATGTCGCCAGGCTACCTATTGCCCCGCGTACCACACAGCGTGGTCAAAGTCTTCCCACCAACCTCCGCGCCCTTTTCCGATTGCGTTTAGTCGATCAACAACCTCGATGCGATCGACATACTTTGCATTCTTGTATCCGATCTGCAATTCCACGCGCAGCCGCAACGGCGCGCCATGCCCGATCGGCAGGGGCTTATCGTTCATGCCATAGGCCAGAATCGTCTGAGGATGGAGAGCGTCAGCCAAATCCAAGCTCTCGTAGTAATGGTTTCCGTCAAGATTGATCCTATCCAGGCAATGAAATACGACGTAGCGTGCAGTTGGCCTGAGGCCCGACAGTGCCAGGATCCGGGCCAGCTGGACTCCGGTCCACTGCCCGATTGCGCTCCAACCCTCATCGCAGTTGTGTAGGGTGATTTGCGTGCGAGCGGGAAGCGATTTCAGTTGAGCCAGAGTGAGCGCGAGCGGCCGGTAGACCAGACCGTGGACGGTCAGTTTCCAATCGCGAAAGTGCCCGTCGACCAGGCGCTTGTAGTAGTCACCTGGCGGAATCGATGTTCCGTTCACGGGAAACATCGCGGACAGCTGTGATAGCGAGTACTCGGGTACCAAAGGGCGCCTGGCCAGGAGCAGCCTCTGAGCGTGCATCGTGAAGGCGTCTGACGCACCAAGGATCTGCCGAAACGGCGTCTTGTCGTCCAAACGGCTACATCCCGCAAGGACAGTTCCAGTCGCCGCGAGACCACGGAGCAGCGCGCGCCGAGAAACCAGCGCCATTATGGGGAGTCCTCGCGCTCGATAATGACACGTCCGGTAATCATCGACCTCATCATGTTGAGGAATCCCGCCACGAATACCTGAAATACATGCACGAGAATGAATAACACCAGCAGCATGGCAGCGATAAAGTGCACTGATCTAGCCGACTGATGACCGCCGAAAAGTGCGACCAAGCCTGGAAATACCGCGGTCACTGCATTCGACATAGCCAGGCCGCTCACGATGAGCCCCGGGAGGAGAACGAGTATGACGATGAGGTAGCTGACCTTCTGCAACAGATTGTAGTGGCGGGCCGATTCGCCGCGCGGCCGCCTCAACAGCAAGTGTCTCCACAGTTCGTTCAGGATATTGCGCGGCGCCAAATCACCTCGCGTGGGCAGCAACATTCCTGTCAGGCGGCCGCTCGCAAGGAGATACAAGCCGTACAGCGGAAGGCTGAGGCCGAAAAACCACGCAAACGCAAAGTGCCAGCCTCGTGTGGCGCCGAATTCCCAGTCGGCAGGCGCCGAAGCGGCGAGCAGATACTTGCCGCCGAAGCCGTCGTCGATGACGCTGCCCAGTCTACCGGTCACGTTCCAGTGCCGACTTCCGATCTGCAACTCAGTCTCCGGCACGTCTCGATCAAGATGAGTACCCGAAAGAGATACGAAAGCGCCAACCCCTTTCTGCCCGGTCTCGCCCCAGTAGAGATGCGGGTGAATGTCAAAAATCAGCAGGCCAGTCATCAACGACACGACCACGGCCGCCGCGTTTGCCCAGTGCCAGACTCGAACAGGCAGCGGATGTCGGTAGTCTATCTGCCGCGTTGCGGGATCTTTAGGCACGATGCGATCGTTGACGTGCGTTGGCGTTGAGATCCCTGCAGATCGGTTGTTCGTATGCGTGTCCGCCCGGTACCAGGAAATGGCCGCCCGACTAACTGTAGCGGGTTCGGCAACGCCGTGCCCGATGGCATCGCAATCTATACCGCTAAACGTGCTCGACCTCCTAATCTGCATACGGCGCCCTCACCTGGAGATCGCCTAACTGCATGAAACTCAAGGAGCTAAAGACGGTAGCTCACTTCCGCCTTACGGTAGGTGCTGGTAGCGGCTGTCACAGGCAGCAAGTTGCGAGCCAAGCGCCCTCGGCGCATCCTCGCGAAGATAAACGGGGGTAGCGGCAGCGGCCGGTCAACCACCCAAGCAACATGGGCGGTCGGCTTCTCAGGGAGACGCGGTGATCTTTGAACAATTTAGCGCGGGAGGCTGTCAATCCTATCTGGTTGGCTGCGCGGAGAGCTGCGCCGCTGCCCTCATCGATCCAGAAATCTCGCTGATCGACCGTTACCTCGCCCTAGCCGCGCGCGACGGCTTAAGAATTCGCTACCTGATTGACACCCATACACACGCCGACCACTTATCGGCGACGCAGCAACTGTCGCGACGACTCGATGTACCTGTCGCGATGCACCGCATGAGTCCTGCGCCCTTCGTCACCCTGACGCTTGACGACGGCGAGATGCTCGCGGTCGGCAGGCTTCGTTTACAGGTGTTATACACGCCGGGCCATACGCGCGACTCGATTTGTCTCTGTGTTGAGGATCGGGTGTTCACAGGCGATACATTGCTAATCGGCGCCACGGGTCGCACGGATCTGCCAGGCGGGGATCCAAATGCACTCTACGACAGCCTGTTCGACCGTGTGTTGCGCCTGGACCCGGCGCTCAAGGTGCATCCCGCTCACGAATACAAGGGCCGTGGTCACTCGACGATCGGACAGGAACTTGCGGAGAACCCTCGCCTGCAGGCCCGTGACCGGAGCGTATTTGTCGAAATGATGCGAAATCTCAACCTCAAAATGCCTACGCACATTACCGAGGCGTTGCGCACCAACATGAGTGGCGGAAAGACGGTCGCGCAAATGCTGGCCGAAGCGGCGGCGAATGTGCCTTTCATGTCGCTTGCGGAGCTGAAGTCCCGTGTCGCGGCCGAGCCTAAGGAGTTGCTGATCCTCGACGTCCGCGAGCGCGATAGCTACGAGGAGGGTCACATCCCAGGAGCCAGGCTGTTGCCGCGAGGTCAACTTGAACTGCGGGTCAATCAGGAACTTCCCGATCCCACTTGCCGGATTGTTGCGTATTGCGAGTTCGGTCGAATATCGACGCTTGCAACCGCAACCCTACGCGCCATGGGTTTTCAACGTGCGGTGGCCTTGGACGGGGGAATGCAGGCCTGGCGCGAAGCCAGCTACCCCGTCAAGACAGGAACGGACCCTTAGTTCGCCCGTTGATGATCGGCGTGCCGGGCTTGACCTCAGAACTTTCGCGATGAACACGCTCCCGGCGGTCGCGATGACATAACAGGCTGGCTGGTCCAAACTTCCTTGTGACAGAGCGCACATACTGCGGCTTGTGCGTATGGGTCGTCCGTTCGGTTGTGAGTAGGGTGAGGCTATGGAAACGCTCCGGTTGCGCACCATCCAACAGCCCTCCCGGGTAGAGAGGCTCCTTGAAGCGTTCGTCACGCGCACCAGTCTCTTGCCGGAAGGCGCTTACCAGATTCGTGATCCGGACTGCCTACCCTCAGACTTGCGGCGGACGCTGATTCGGGAAACCGAAAAAGGGCACGTGTGGGGTTGCTGGGCCCGCGGATTACGAACCTGGCTGTTCACCTGCGAGCTGCCGCTTGCCTCCTCTCGCGAGCGCGGAGCGCCCATTCTCCAGGTAAACCTCTACGACGAAGTGGGGCAACTTAAAGAGGCGGGAACCTGGGTAACCGACCACGCGGGAAAGTGGCAGCGCTGCGCCGAGTGAGCGGGCTGACGATCAGGCAGCGCGAGCCTCCCAGCAGCGCGCCAAAGCTTCTCGCAGCTCACGCAGCTTCGGCGGCTTGCTTAAGACACGGTCGACATGCGGCGGAATGTCCCCATCGGCGACCAATCGCTGTCCCCAGCCTGTCAACAATAAGACGATCGTCCCCGGAGTAGCAGTCTTTATCGCGTTTGAGACCTTGCGCCCATCGACGTAGGGCATGCCTAGATCCGTAATCACGACCGGGAACGCATTGCCCTGTGCCCTGGCCGCAAGGAAAGCATCGATGCCGGCTTGACCGCCATCCGCCGTCGTTACGACGTGTCCATCCGACTCCAGGGCATCACGCAGCGATTTGAGCACTAGCGGATCATCATCAACGATCAGGATTCGCAGCGCTGGCACCGAACTGACCGTGGTCGCCGTCGCCGCACCGACCGCGGGCGTGGCGGGTATCGCGAAACTTAAGCGGACAGTGGTGCCCTTGCCGACCGCGCTCTCGATTTCAATCTCCGCGCTGTGACGCTGCACGGTGCCATAGACCATTGCGAGGCCGAGACCCGTGCCCCGCTCGCCCTTGGTGCTAAAAAACGGCTCCAGACACCGGCGTCGCGTGTTCTCGTCCATCCCGACGCCGGCATCGATGACCTCGATCTGAACGACTCCGCGGTCCTGCGCGAGTCGGGTTCGCAATGTCAGCGCGCCACCGTCGGGCATGGCATCTACAGCATTGAAAATCAGATTGGTGAGCGCTTCGCGAATCTCACTCTCGGCGCCCAAGATCGCCGGCAGGTCCGCGCCGAGCTCGGTCCGCATCTCGATGGCAATGCCCCGCTGTTGGGCCATGTCGCTCCAGCGGGCACGCGTCAGCTCCATGACCTGCTTCACTATGGCGTTGATATCCACCGGAAGCAGCGCCAACTGCGCTTCACGTGGGCGATAGAACTCACGCATGCGCGCAACCGTGTGCGCGACGTCATCAATGGCGCGCTGGATGGTTTCGAGCTGGGTGCGACCGCTGGGACTTAAGTTTCGCTCCCGCTCCAATAGCGAGTCGGTGTAGATGGCGACCGGGGAAATGGCATTGTTGATATCGTGGGCGATGCCGCTCGCCATTTGGCCTAAGGCCAGCAACCGCTCCTGCTGCATCACCGCCTTCTGCGTCTGGCGCAGGTCGTCGTACGCCTGTTGCAGAGCGCTGTAGAGCTGCGCCTGGTGCGCCGCCAGCGCGACGTGCTCGCTCGCTTGTCTCAAGAATTCGCATTCGCCACTGCTGAAGCTATGTGCTTGCTGGCGGGCCGCGATAAGAACGCCGAACACTTTGCTCTCGACCAGCAAGGGCGCCGCGACCATCGAGCGCAAGGCGCCCCTGGCCAGGCGCTGCGGGAATGGGAACTGGACCCGACTGATGTCGGGCTCGTAAACCAGCCGGCCGCGGACACACTGCGACAATCCGTTCTGATCGATCTCGATGCGAGCCTGCGCCGTCATCGCGAGCTCCATGGCAACGGCTTCGCTGTGCGCTCCGACGCTTGTGACGATCACGCAATTCTCAGCCGGCTCGTAGAGGCAGATGCAACAGAAATCCACCGGCAGATGCTCTTCGAGCGTTCGTATGACGACCTGAAAGATGCTCTGGATGTCCTGCCGCTCGCCGATCGCCCGGGTAATCCGCTGCAGCAGGTCGAGGCGTGCGAGTTGCGCCTGCACTTTGGCCTCCCCGAGCTTACGGTCGGTAATGTCGTTGAACAGAATCCCGACTTTTCTACTCTCCGCTCCGCCAACCCGGTAGGCACGTACATCGAAGCAACGACCCAGTGCTTTGGCTTCATTCTCGAAGTGGACCGGCTCGCCGGTCAGAGCCACTCTGCCGTAGATCTCGAACCAATGCGCCTCATGCTGCGGAGCAAGGTCGCGCATCAGTTTCCCTTGCGCGTCGTGCAAACCGGTTTGTCTTGCAAACGCCGGGTTGATCTCCAGGAATCGGTAATCCACCGGCTTGCCGGTCGCATCAAAAATCATTTCAATGGTGCAAAACCCTTCGATCAGCGTCTCGAAAAGCGTTCGATACCGCAGTTCCGACTTCTGAACGGTTTCCTCGGCCCGCTTGCGTTCGGTGATGTCCCGGGCAATCTTGGATGCACCGATGATGCGACCCTCTCTGTCCCGGATGGGAGAGATAGTGACGGACACATCGATCTTCCTTCCGTCTTTGGCGATCCGCACGGTCTCGAAATGATCTGTCGTTTCACCGCGCGCGATGCCCGCCAGGATAGCGGGGCCCTCGCCTGAACGCTCCGCTGGAATCAGCATCGCCATCGGCTCGCCCACGGCCTCCTGTGCGGAGTAGCCGAACAGCCGTTCCGCGCCCGGGTTCCAACTGGTGATGATCCCCTGCAGATCCTTGCTGGCGATCGCATCGTCGGAGGACGCGATGATGGCGGCCAGCCGTGCATCCGCCTCGCCTGCCTTCTCGAGCTGTGCGGTGCGCTGGCGGACGCGCAATTCGAGCCGATCATTGGCCTCCCGTAACGCTCGTTCAGCTCGCACTCGGCCGGCAAAGTCTCGGCGGACCACTAAGAGCGCCAGTGCGACGATGCCGCATCCGAGAAGCCCACCCCCGATGATGACCGCTCGAGCAATGCTTGAGCTGCGGGCCGTCCGTTGCTCACGCTCCTTGAGCAAGCTCGTCTCGTTATCCTCCATTTGAGCGATGAGCTGGCGGATGCGATCGTGGAACTGCTTTCCCTTCCCGGTTAGGATCTCGCGTTGCGCCGCTGCGAAGCCGTCGGTTTTCCGTAGCTCGACGACGGCCCGTAAATTGGCGAGCCGATCGGCCACGAGCGCCGCCACCGCATCGAGCCGCTGCTGTTGGGAACGGTTGTCTGCCGTCAACTCGCGAAGGTGCCTCGTCTCGCCCTCGACGACCGCAGCCGCCTGGCGGTAAGGATCGAGGTAACCCTCATCGGCCGTGATGACGTAGCCGCGCTCGGCGGTCTCGGAGTCGGTCGCGGCGGCCAGTAACAGTTCGAGGCTGCCGAGAACCTCGTGGGTATGTTCAACCCTCGCCGCATCCTCGTTCAGGCGTACGACACTGAGATAGGAGACCACGCCGACGACGGCCAGACAGATAAGCGCAAGGAAAAAGCCGAAGCGCACTTTTCGCTCGGTCGATGAAAGATCGGCACCTCCTGGCTGGTTTTCGCCTTCCTCGGCTTGCTCCATAGGCTCCTCGTCGCGCGGCCCAGCGGACGGACCATCCGCGCTTGACATATAACAATCGCCAGCGAGGCTGGCTCGGACGCAGTTCGCACAATGGAGGACGAGCGGGATTCACGCCCGCGGATCCCGCGCGTGCCCGTCGAGTCTCGCTCCGCAGACCGGGTGGGCCGTGAGACGCTCTTAGCGCGGCGAGACCACCCGCGTAGACTACGTAGCGAACGCAAGGGGGCAGAAATGAAAGTCGCAACAGTGTTGTTTGTCCTGCTGCTCGGCACAACGGCAGCGTTCGCGGCGGATGTACCCTCGTACTTGAACAGCTTGTCGATCAAACAATACGCGGCGCTACGCAACAATCACGGGTCTGACTTGGCCATCAAAATCTATCTGGTCGGTGCGGGTAATGCATTCATGCTCATTAACCTGAAGCTGGAAGACGAAAATATGTCGCGACTGTATTGTCAACCGAGTACAGAGATGGTCATCAAGGCAGATACCTATAGGGATATTGTTGATCACACCATGAAGCAGTTGAACCTGCCCGCTGGCGATGCAACCGATGACGATTCAATCCTTGACGTGTTGCTGATCGGGCTAAGGCATACATACCCGTGTGAACACTAGAGCAGCGTACCGGCGGGCGCTCGAGATTGGTGCGGCCGGCATGCGCGGTTACTGCACCGGCAAGCCAGTTCCGTGTTACTTCCTGCTCGCGCTCGAGCGCCTGGTGGAACTGGAGAGGATGGTCACGGCTCGCGACCAGACCGCGGCAACGCATCTGGCTGGGCCGCGCCCTCAATGTGAGCGACGGCCGCTATCAGAGGTCGCATGGCGGCGGAGATCGCGCGGCCGAAGGCGCCTGCCAGCGCCAGGGCGATCAGGACGAGGAGGACCGCGGAGCGAGAGCGGGCGCGGCGTCGCTCGATCGCCGCATCGGGGCTGGTGTCCAGCATGACAACAACCATACGGCTCAGCCGCAGCGCCTCCGTTGCGCAACGTCACACCGACCTCCCGGCGGCCGGACCTACATCACATTTCTGGCCGACGAGATACTATTAGATAACTACGAGCGGAGGTTCACGCGGTCAGCTCCGAAACCCCGGCGGTGCCGCTCAATCGCCTGGAAACGTGGAAACGCTGCGTCAACGGACCGAAGAGCGCGTCGGTCCTCATCAATAAATCAGGATTTCGATTCCCATTGAACAACACGTGGCGGAAGATCACAGCGGCCGGGCTGGTCTCGAGCGCGCTGACGATGGCGACGGCGGCGATACAGTCCTCCGGCGCACCCGATCTGATCCTGGCGCACGGCACCGTACTGACCGTCGATCCTCATGACTCGGTCAGTCAGGCGATCGCGATTCGCGATGGAAAAGTGCTCAAGGTCGGCACCGACGCTGCCATCCTGGCACTGGCCGGGCCGCGTACGCAGGTCATCGACCTGCACGGGCGAACGGCCACGCCCGGATTGATCGATTCGCATGCGCACGTTGCCGAGGGAGGACTCGGTGAGGTCATCTCCCTTCAACTTGGCGATGCGACCAGTGTCGCAGAGATCGTCCAGCGCGTGCGCGGCCGAGCCTCGCAGCTCAAGCCCGGTGAATGGATCCAGGGTCAGGGCTGGGATGAGGGTAAGCTCGCCGAGCACCGCTACGTGCTTGCCAGCGATCTCGATGCTGCGGCGCCGAATAATCCCGTATGGTTGGAGCAGACCACGGGGCACTACGGCGTCGCCAACAGTTATGCGCTGCGGCTCGGAAAGGTAACCACAACTACTCCGAATCCGCCGGCCGGCACGATCGACCATGATCGCGCGGGCGCTCCGACGGGAGTGCTGAAGGAGGACGCCGCGGGACTCGTGACGACGCTGATCCCGCCGCCGACCCCAGAACAGCGGCGGCAAGGCCTTCTGCGGATGATCGAGACCTTGCATCGTGAGGGGATGACGGCGTTCAAGGACCCCGACGACACGCAGCCCGACTGGGACGCCTATCGCTCGCTGCTCGATTCCGGGCAATTGACCGTACACGTCTGCGTGCTCTGGCACGCGGGTACCACCGTCGCGTCCGCCCAGGAAGTTATCAAGACCATTCAAGCCCTACCCCGTCCGCCGCACTCACTCGGTGATGGGCGTCTGCTCTCCTGCGGCGCGAAGATCTACATGGACGGCAGTGGCGCTGGACGCACGGCCTGGGTCTATCAGGAATGGAATAAGAATCAGATCGAGGTCGATCACGGCAACTACGGCTACCCGGCGGAAGATCCAGCGGTCTACCGGCAAATGGTGCGTCTGCTGCATCAAGCGGACATCAACGTCGGCACGCATGCAGTCGGCGATCGGGCGATAGACTGGGTCGTCGATACCTACGCCGAGGTATTGCGCGAGAAGCCGACCCGAGGTCTGCGACACTCCGTCATTCATGCCAATTTTCCGACCGACCATGCCATCGAAGTCATGGCCACTCTGCAGAAGCAATACGATGCCGGCTATCCCGAGATGCAGCCGACCTTCATCTGGTGGATCGGTGACAACTACGCGGGTAATCTGGGCCGCACTCGCGCTCTGCGTCTGGAGCCGCTGAAGACGCTGCTCGCTCGTGGCGTCCAGTGGACCGGAGGCTCCGACTTCGACGTGACCCCCATTCCTGCGCGCTACGGTCTTTGGGCGGCGGTCGAACGGCAGACCTTGAAGGGCACCTACGGACTGCATCCCTTCGGCACTGCGGAGGATGTCGATGGGCATGCGGCGCTGCGAGCCTATACGGCCGAGGGCGCGCGGCAACTGTTCCTCGAGGACAGGATCGGCTCCCTCGAGCCAGGGAAGGAAGCGGACATCGCGGTCTGGGACCGCAACATCTACTCGGTGCCCGGCTTCGAGCTCAGGCAAATGAAGTGCGAGATGACCTTCTTCCATGGCAAGGTGATGTACGAGGCGCATTGAGGCGACTACATCGATCCGGTCACTTGCCGGGCAACTCCGCCAAATCTGATCACTTGGGTTAAGCTGCCGCTTAGGCAGGATGCAAATGACGGCAGGCTAGCCGAGCAATGTACCTTCGGCTTCTTCTGCGGTGCTCTGTGATCGCCGTGGCGCTTGCTGCGGGGGTGCCCCTCGCCGCGGCGGACGGCGCCCCGGCGGCGGGGAAGGGGCTGCTCGGGGTGGCCGTTGCTAACCCGTCTCCCCCGTCGCAAGGCGCGCTTGTCGCGCGCGTGGCGCCGGAGAGCGCCGCCGCGCGCGCCGGCCTGCGGCCGCAGGATCTGATCGTCCAAGCCGACTCGCAACCGATCTTCTCGGCCTCGGATCTGACCGCGTATGTGGCCACCCGGCGCGCGGGCGACAGCATCACGCTCACCGTGATGCGCTGGAACGGCCCGTCGCACGGGCGCGTCCAGGTCACCGCCACGCTCGCTCCGCTGCCCGACCAAGGCAATCCAGGCGCCGCCAGCTCGGCGCAAAACGGCCCAGCCCCTTCAGCGCCCGCAGCGGCTCCCGCACAAGGGCTAACCGACGTCTCTTGGACCACTTTTACCGATCCGTACGAAAATGCATTCAACATCGAAGTTCCGCGAGGCTGGAGGGTCGCCGGGGGCGTGGTGCGCAAAATCCCGCTGTGGCCCAGCCTGGTGCTGCGGGTCCTCTCGCCCGACCGACGCACCCTGATTGCAGTCGGCGACCCGGATAGCGTTCCCTACAACGCGCCGATCGCGGCTCGCGATTACGTCCGCCGCTTCACCGAAGGCGCCATGAGCCAGGCGTGTTCGGGCCTAAAGATCGTCGATGTCGCCGACCTGCCGGACGTCGAACGGTTTGCCAGCTCCAAGTCGCTTGGGCCATACAACCAATGGAGCGCCGCCCAGGCTGCATTCACCTGCAACGGCGGCCGACAGACTGGCATGGCCGGAGAGGCGATTGCGGTGCTGCAATACATGACGACACTGCGCAGCGGACATGCACAGGTACTCGCCGCCTTCGTGACGACGACAGGGCACGAGCAGGAGGCCGACCAGCTGTTGAATCACATGATCGGTAGCTTGCGGGAGAACCCGGAGTGGTCGGCGCGGCAGCAGCAGACGGGGCAGCAACTCGCCGCCGGCGCGATGGCCCGCTGGCGGGGTGAGCAGCGACAATTCCAGCAGATGGACGATGCGATCACCAACACCGCGCATTTCGTCGGGTCCGACGGTCGACGCTACGACCTCGACGCCAGGCCCCGCTACCAGTGGCTCGCCCCTGACGGCCAAACTGCTGGCACCGACACCCCGACGCCGCCCTCCCCCGGCTCGAAGCTGCTCCAGCGACTGCCGGAATGAGGTACTTATGCGCTGAGCGTATGCCTGCCCGACGATTACCAGGCAAACGCCATACTGGTCATGGTTTACCGAAATCCGCGTCCTGAGGAGCTCGCATCTCCTGTGGTTACCCAGACCCGCTCCTCGAAGGCGATTTTCATAAGCTACGCGTCCCAGGACGTCGAGGCGGCGCGCCGCATTGCCAATGCGTTGCGGGGAGGTGGGATGGAGGTCTGGCTCGACCAGAGCGAACTGCGCGGCGGCGAGGCTTGGGATTCATCGATCCGGAGGCAGATCAAGGGCTGCAAGCTCTTCGTGCCGGTGATTTCGGCCAGTACGCAGGCGCGCGAGGAGGGGTACTTCCGGCGCGAATGGAATCTGGCGGTCGGCCGGACACTGGACATGGCTGATGACGCGGCCTTCTTGCTGCCTGTGGTGATCGACGCTACGCGGGACGCCGACGCTCGGGTACCTGAGAAGTTCCGGGAGGTGCAATGGACGCGCCTTGCGGGCGGCGAGACGCCCGCCACCTTCGTCGATCGCGCACGCGGATTGATGTCTGGCGGTGCGGGTGCGGCTTCGGACACCCCGGTGCTCACCGTGTCTTCGCCTGAGGCCGTCGCCAATACCCAGCGCCGTGTGCAGCCGCAAGCTCCACCGAAAACTGATCGAACCGGCCGAATCAGAATCCTGAAACTGGCCATTCCCACTCTGCTGCTGATAGCCGCCGGGCTCGTGCTGATCCCGTCGTGGCAGAAGAAGGAACACGCCAGAAACGTTCTGCTGCCCCAGATTCAGGACACGACGGCGACTATGTTCCGCAGCAACCGGGCGGTCTTCGACAAAGCCGTAGAGGCCGAGAAATACCTACCCAATGATCCAGCCCTGGCGAAGTTGTGGCCGTCGATCGCGACTACCCTGTCGATCGAGACCGAGCCCGCAGGCGCCGAGGTCTTCTGGAAGGATTACAACACGCCGGCCGCCGACTGGCGCTCGGCGGGAGTGACACCGTTCAAGGACGTGAAGGTGCCGCGCGATTACCTGCGCGTGGAGGTCAGGAAGGCGGGCTATCAGACGATCGAACTTGCCGTGCCCATGTTTTCCCTGCGGGTGCAGCCGATCACGGAACACCTGAAGATGGATCCGCTCGGGAGTCTGCCGGAGAACATGGTTCGCGTCCCGAAATCAAAGACCGACATGCAGATCGTGGGCCTCGAGAAATATGGACCCAGAGAGGTGCCCGAGTTCCTCATCGACAGGTTCGAGGTCACGAACAAGCAGTTCAAGGCATTCGTTGACGCCGGCGGGTACACGAACGCGGCTTACTGGACCGTTCCGATCCGTGACGGCGGCGACGTGATTCCGCTCAATACCGCATTGGCGAAGTTCACGGATCGAACCGGCCGGCAGGGGCCCGCGACGTGGGAAGCCGGGAGCTACCCCGATGGCACGGAAAATCATCCGGTGACGGGGGTGTCGTGGTATGAGGCGGCAGCGTACGCAGCCTTCGCGCACAAGCAGTTACCGACCGTATTTCAGTGGGCCGTAGTGGCGGATACCAGTCGGTCAGAGTTTCTGCTACCGCTGAGCAACTTCAGCCGCAAGTCGACGAGCGCAGTTGGCAGCCTCGCCGGCTTGAGCACGTACGGGGTCTACGATGTCGCGGGTAACGCCCGGGAGTGGACCTTCAATCAAAGTGGCGACTCGGACCAGCACTTCATTCTGGGCGGCGGCTGGACGGATCCGCAATACGCGTTCAACGACAGCTTCATGCAGCCCGCGCTGGACCGCAGCGAGTCCAACGGCTTCAGATGCATCAAGGAGCTCGCCGACGAGCCGTCCTCGACGGCACTCCGGCAATCGATCTCGAGGGACTTCCGGGACTATTCCAGGGAAAAGCCGGTCAACGACGCGACCTTTGCCAATTTCTCCCGGCAGTTCATCTATGACAAGACTCCGCTCGGTGCAACGGTCGAAAAAACCATTGACAACGAGGCGTGGAAGGCAGAACTCGTTTCAATCGATGCCGGCTACAACAACGAGCGCCTGCTCCTCTATGTCTTCCTGCCTACCAACTACACGGCTCCACTGCAGCCCGTCGTTTTTTTCCCTGGTTCCAATGGACTTCATGAGAGCACGTTCGACCCGACGTTCATCAACGGCCGCCTGGATTTCATCGTAAAGAGTGGTCGGGCGCTGATCTATCCGATCTACAAAGGCACGTATGAGCGGCAGGACGATCTGAAGTCGGATCTGCCAGACACGACCGTCCGCTACAAGGACCACGTCATCATGTGGGTGAAGGAATACTCGAGGACGATCGACTATCTCGAGACGCGAAAGGACATGCGGGCAGACAAAGTCGCCTACCTCGGCTGGAGTTGGGGTGGCTTCATCGGCGGAATCATTCCTGCCATCGACAAGCGCATCAAGGTCGTGGTGCTGAACGTCGGTGGGATGGGAATGGAGAAGGCCCTGCCGGAAGTGGACCAGATCAACTACCTGCCGAGAATCACGCAGCCGGTGCTGATGCTGAACGGGACCTACGACATGTATTTTCCGGTCGAGTCCTCTCAAAAGCCGATGTTCAGTTTGCTAGGAACCCCCCAGGGTCAGAAGAAGATGCGCGTGTACCCATCAGGGCACCTGGTTCCGCCAACCGAGTTCATCAGGGAAACTCTTGCCGAGCTTGATACCCAGCTGGGGCCGACCCGCTGAGTGCTGAGCCGGCCGCCGATCGGACCATCGAACGGGTGCGTTGCTCGAAACGGGGCCGCCGGTGCATGC
>CAWIGQ010000020.1:0-217063 GCA_963835645.1 uncultured Gammaproteobacteria bacterium
CTGGTGCCCGGGAGAGGACTCGAACCTCCACGGAGTTACCCGCTAGTACCTGAAACTAGTGCGTCTACCAATTCCGCCACCCGGGCAGGTGAGGAAGGCCGCGCAATGTACGCACGGGTTCGGGGGCTGTCAATTGAAGGGACGTAGAGGAAAGCTCGCTCGGCGCGACCGCAGCAGCGGCGCCACGCCGAATGCGCGCAGCAGCAAGACACACGGCCACAAGCCGCGCAGATCAGCGCCGGCCGCCGCGCGCGCACACGACACTGTCGGTGTGAAGCGCGGCACGAAGTCAGCGCCGGGTTCATCTGGCGTAAGGCCGGGCTCCATCGTCGAGGGCACGGTGAGCGCGAATCGCGCGGGCTTCGGCTTCCTGCGCGTCGAGGGCTTCCGGGAAAGCGTGTTCCTGCCGCCGCCGCAGATGCGCGGCGTGATGCACGGCGATCGGCTGCGGGTTAAGGTGTCGCGCGACGCGAGCGAGCGCTGGTCCGGGGTCGTCGAGCAGGTGCTCGAGCGCGGAGTCACCGCGTTTCTCGGCACCGTGGAGGTCCAGGGGCGCAGCGCCTGGGTGATCGCGGCCGACCGGCGGCTGCAGCTGCGCTGCGCAGTGACGCCGCAGGAGCTGCACGGCGCGCGTCACGGTGACTGGGTCATTGCCCGGATCACTCGGCACGCGGGCTCGAGCTCTCCCGCTCAGGCCGTGATCGCAAAGCGCCTGGATCCGGATCGTCCGGTGGAGATGGCCACGGAATCCGCGATCGCGCGCTTTGATCTGCCGTACGAATTTCCCGCTGCGGCGCTGCGCGAGGCGCAGGCTTGCGGCGAGCAGGTGGATCCGCGTGAGGCGCACTCGCGCGTCGACCTGCGTGCGCTGCCGCTCGTCACCATCGACGGGGAGGATGCGCGCGATTTTGACGATGCGGTGTACGCCGAGCCGCACGCGGCGGGTTTTCGGCTGATCGTCGCGATCGCCGACGTGAGCCATTACGTACGCCCGGGCGGCGCGGTCGATGCGGAAGCCCAGAAACGCGGCACCTCGGTATATTTTCCGACGCGCGTGCTGCCGATGCTGCCGACCGCGCTGTCCGATCACCTGTGCTCGCTCGCCCCGCACGTGGATCGCCTGTGCTTTGCGGCCGACATGGTGGTCAGCCGCAACGGCGCGCTGAAGAGCGCGCGCTTCTACCCGGCGGTGATGCGCTCGGCGGCGCGCCTCACCTACACGCTCGCGCATCAGGCTTTGTTCGAAGGACAGCCGGCGGCCCGCGCACAGCTCGGCCCGCTGCAGGCGCGCCTCGTGGTGCTGGTCGATGTGTATCGGGCCCTCTACCGCGCACGCAGCCGCCGCGGGGCACTGGACTTCGATGCCGCGGAAGCGGAGTTCGTGTTCGATGCGGGCGAGCGGGTGCGGGCGATCGAGCTGCGCGCGCGCAACGAAGCGCACCGCCTCATCGAGGAATGCATGATTCTTGCGAATGTTGCGGTGGCGCAGGAGCTCGAGCAGGCGCATGTGCCGTCGCTTTATCGCGTGCACGGCGTGCCGGAGGACGAGAAGCTCGAGCGCCTCGCGTCCACGCTGAGCGCCTTGGGGATCGATGCCCGCATCCCGAAGACCGTCACCACGCGCGACCTGCAGGCGATCGCGCGTCGCGTGAGTGATGTCTCCGAGCGCACGTTTGTCGAATCCCTGGTGGTGCGGGCGATGCCGCAGGCGATCTACCAACCGACCAACATCGGCCACTTCGGGCTCGCGCTCACCCACTACGCCCATTTCACCTCGCCCATCCGCCGCTACCCAGACCTCGTGGTGCATCGCACGCTCAAGGCCCTGATCAGGGCCGGCGGCGGGGCCGCGGTGCGCTACGAGCCCTCTCAGCTGGGCACTCTCGGCGAGAGCACCTCCCGCCTCGAGAAGCGCGCCGATGAGGCGGACCGCTACGTCTCCGGCTTCCTCAAATGCACCTATTTAAAGGAGCGGATCGGGCAGACTTTCCATGGATTGATCACCACAGTGGTGGAGTTCGGCTGCTTCGTGCAGATCCTGGACGTTGCCGTCGATGGCCTGCTGCACGTCGACGCCCTGCATGACGATCGCTATGTCATGGAGGAGGACGGTCACGCGTGGCGCGGGCAGCGCAGCGGCCGCCGCCTGCGCACCGGCACTCACCTGCGTGTCATGGTCACGGCCGTGAATCCCATCGAAGGGCTCATCGATCTCGCGCTCGCCGAAGAAGGCCAGGGGTGAAGGGCACGCAAACCATCTACGGCGTGCACGCGGTGCGCATGATGCTCGAGCGCCATCCCGCCCGGGTTGTGACGCTGCGCCTCGCGCAGCGGCGCGATGATGCGCGCGTGCGCGCCATCGAGGAGCTCGCCCGGCAGCATCAGCGCCCGGTGCAGCGGCTCGATATGCATGCGTTGAAACAGCTCCTGGGCGACGTCGCGCACCAGGGGGTGGCCGCCGATGTCACACCACTTGCGCCGTGGACCGAGGACCAGCTGCTGGCGGCGCTGCAGGACGCCAGGTCGCCGTTGCTGCTCGCGCTCGATGGCGTGCAGGACCCGCATAATCTGGGCGCCTGTCTGCGCACCGCGGACGCCTGCGGGGTGCTCGCGGTGATCGTGCCGCGTGACCGTGCGGCGCAGCTGACGCCCGCCGTGCGCAAGGTGGCGGTCGGGGCTGCCGAGACCACGCCGGTTGTGGCCGTGACCAACCTCGTGCGCACGCTGAAGCTCCTGAAGGATGCCGGCCTCTGGGTCGTCGGCGCCGATGCTGCAGCGCAGAAGTCCGCTGCCGCGCTCGATCTGCGCGGGCCGGTGGTGCTGGTGCTGGGTGCGGAAGGGACCGGGCTTCGGCACCTGACGCGACAGCACTGCGATTTCCTGGCGCGACTTCCACAGCTCGGCGCCGTCGAGAGTCTTAACGTGTCCGTGGCCGCCGGGATGCTGCTGTACGAGGCGCTGCGTCAGAGGGGAGCTGCATGAGAGCGGTACTGGTGAAAGAGTTCGACCGGCCCGAGCAGTGGGTGATCGAGGAGGTGCCGCCCAAGCAGGCAGCGCCGGGGGAAGTGGTGGTTAGCGTCAAAGCCTGCGGCGTGAACTTCCTCGACGGGCTCACGGTGAAGGGCAATTACCAGACCCAGCCGCCGCTGCCATTTACTCCAGGCGCCGAGGTTGCCGGAGTCATCCGGGAAGTGGGCGCGGGCGTCACGGCACTCTCCGTCGGGATGCGCGTCATGGCGGTCACCGGCTTCGGCGGCTGGGCCGAGGAGGCCGCGGTGCCCGAGTCGCGCGTGTTTCCGCTGCCTGAGGGGATGGACTTCACGACTGCCGCGGCCTTTCCCATCGCCTATGCGACCTCGCACCATGCGCTCAAGGATCGCGCCCGCCTCGAAGCCGGCGAGACACTCCTGGTGCTCGGCGCCGCAGGCGGCGTCGGGCTCACCGCGGTTGAGCTTGGCAAGCTCATGGGCGCGCGCGTCATCGCCTGTGCCTCGAGCGAGGAGAAGCTGGCGCTGTGCAGCGAGTACGGCGCGGACGCACTCATTAACTATGCCACCTCGGACCTGCGCGAGCGCGTCCGGGAACTGACCGGCGGCAAGGGCGTCGATGTGGTCTACGACCCGGTCGGCGGCCCGTACGCCGAGCCGGCCGTGCGCGCGCTGGGCTTCGAGGGCCGCTACCTCGTCATCGGCTTTGCGAGCGGGGCGATTCCGAGCATTCCACTGAATCTCGTGCTGTTGAAGATCACCTCGATCGTGGGCGTGTTCTGGGGCGCGTATGCCCGGGCGCGGCCGAAGCATAATGCGCAGAACCTGGCGCAGCTGCTGGCGTGGTACGGCGAGGGGCGCCTGCGGCCGCACGTCTCGGGTACTTTTCCGCTCGCGAGCTACCGCGAGGCGCTCGACGTGGTGATGAATCGCAAGGCCAGGGGTAAGGTCGTCCTGGTGCTCGACTGAGAGCGTGCGCCCTGCACGCGGGAGGGCAGTGGTGGACTTCGAGTTCAGCGAAAGAACCAGCGACTACCTGCGTCGGCTCGGCGCCTTCATGGACGAGCACGTCTACCCGAACGAGGAGCACTATCAGGCGCAGCTCGAGGCGGGCAATCGCTGGGAGCAGCCGCCGCTCATCGCGCAGTTGCAGCACAAGGCGCGCGCCGCGCAGCTGTGGAACCTGTTTCTGCCCGATTCCGAGCGCGGTGCCGGGCTCACCAACCTCGAGTACGCGCCGCTGTGCGAGATGATGGGGCGCGTGCTCTGGTCGGCCGAGGTGTTCAACTGCTCCGCGCCGGACACGGGGAACATGGAGACGCTCGAGCGCTACGGGACGCCGGAGCAGAAGCAGCAGTGGCTCGAGCCGCTGCTCGCGGGCACGATCCGCTCCGCCTTCGCCATGACCGAGCCGCGCGTCGCCTCCAGCGATGCCACCAACATCGAAAGCTCGATCGTGCGCGACGGCGACTCCTACGTCATCAATGGGCGCAAGTGGTGGACCTCCGGCGCCGGCAGCGCGCGCTGCCGACTCTTTATATTCATGGGCAGGACCGACCCGCAGGCGCCGCGCCATCGCCAGCAGTCGATGATCCTGGTGCCGCGCGAGACGCCCGGCATCAGCATCCTGCGCCACCTGCCGGTGTTCGGCTTCGATGACGCGCCGCATGGGCACATGGAGATCGAGTTCCGCGACGTGCGCGTGCCGGTCGCGAACCTGCTGCTCGGAGAGGGGCGCGGATTTGAGATTGCCCAGGGACGCTTAGGTCCAGGGCGCATCCATCATGCCATGCGGCTCATCGGACTGGCCGAGCGGGCGCTGGAGAAAATGTGTCGGCGCGTCAAGAGCCGCGTCGCCTTCGGCCGAGCGATCGCCGAGCAGTCGGTGACACTCGAGCGCATCGCGCAGTCGCGCATCCGCATCGATCAGGCGCGCCTTCTGGTCTACAAGACCGCGTGGCTCATGGATAAGGTGGGCAACAAGGCGGCGCGCGCCGAGATCGGCATGATCAAGATCGCCGCCGCCGACGCCGCCTGCCAGGTCACTGATTGGGCGATCCAGGCGCACGGCGCCGCCGGGCTGTGCGATGACTTCCAGCTCGCCCACGCCTACGCGCAGGCGCGTGCGATTCGCCTCGCGGACGGGCCGGACGAAGTGCACCGCAACCAGATCGGCCGCCTGGAGCTGGAGAAGTACTCCTAAACCATGAGTGGCGAGGAGTTCGCCGGTACCATGCCGGTGGCCGAGCGGCAGCGATTCGACCAGGCCGCGCTCGAGCGTTATCTGCGTGCTCACCTCGAGCACTTCCAGGGGCCGCTCAAAGTCGAGCAGTTCCGCGGCGGGCAGTCCAATCCCACCTTTCTTCTCACGGCCGCGGAGGGTGCCCGTTACGTGCTGCGCCGCAAGCCTGCAGGTGCACTGCTGCCGTCGGCGCACGCCGTCGACCGCGAGTTTCGCGTCATCAGCGCGCTACATGGGAGCGCGGTGCCGGTGGCGCGGCCGCTGTGCCTGTGCACCGATGAGAGTGTCATCGGCACCATGTTCTACGTGATGAGCTACGTCGCGGGACGTAACTTCTGGGATCCGACGCTGCGCGGCGCATCGCCGGCCGAACGCAGTGCGATCTATGACGAAATGAACCGTGTGATGGTGGCGCTTCACAGCCTCGACTACGCGGCGGCCGGGCTTGCGGACTATGGCAGGCCCGGCAACTACTTTGCCCGGCAGATCGCGCGCTGGAGCAAGCAGTACCGCGCTTCCGAGACCGAGCGGATCGAGGCGATGGAGAGGCTGCTGACCTGGCTGCCGGCCAATGTCCCCCCGGGCGAGGAGACGACGCTGGTGCACGGCGATTACCGCCTCGACAACATGATCTTTCACCCGCACGAGCCGCGCATGCTCGCGGTCGTGGACTGGGAACTCTCGACCCTCGGACATCCGCTCGCGGATTTCTCCTATCACGTCATGCTCTGGCGCGTGGGCGCAGGCGAGATTCGCGGCCTGCAGGATGTCGATCTGGCCGCCCTCGGCATCCCGACGGAAGCGCAGTATGTCGCCGCCTATTGCCGGCGCACCGGGCGCGCCGGTATCGAGCCGCGCGTGTGGGAGTTCTGCATGGCGTACAACCTCTTTCGCATTGCCAGCATCCGCCAGGGCATCATGAAACGCGTGCTGGACGGCACCGCCGCCAGCCGCCATGCGCGCGAGGCCGGCGAGCGCGCCCGCGCCACTGCGGAGCTCGCCTGGCAGCAGGTCGAGCAACACCTGAGCGGCTGAGCCGCGGGTGGTGTGCCTCAGCGCCGCACTCGTGCCTGCCGCCTGGCAAAGCGCCAGCCCTCGCTCGTACGCACCACCACATCGCGGTAGACGACGCTGCCGATGCGGCCGCTTGGCCCGACGCCGAGCGCTTTCGAGAGCACGCGCACGGTGCCGTCCCCATCCTCGCTGACCACGATATCGGTGGCGTGGTGTGCGAGCGGGTGCATCGCGTCCGGCCGGCTCCACAGCTCGCGAATGGCCGCGGCGCCGTGCAAAACGCCGAGGCCGAAGTCGGACATGTCGTAAACGGTCGTCGCGGTGAAGAGCTCCCCGACGCGCTGCCACTCGCGCTCCTCGATGATGTGGCCGTAGAGGGCCAGCAGCTGATGAATCGCCAGGATGTCGGGCGCTTCGGGCATGCGGCAAGTGTATGACGACTGCCGCGGCGGGTGGTTGTCGCGGCCCAACGCCTGCAGCTGTCAAGCCGTTGATAGTTAAGGATCACGCAGTCTTTCGGCATTGCAGTGGGAGGGGCGTTTCAGTATGCTTCGCGCCCCTTTTCAATCCGAAGGGGCGCGGAAGCGCAGCATCCGCGCATCTCCTTGCCGCACCGGGCCGGCCTTGAATCCGGGCGGCTTTAACCCGTAAGGAGTACACATGAGGCATTACGAGATCGTATTCCTGGTGCATCCGGATCAGAGCGAGCAGGTGCCCGCGATGATCGAGCGCTACAAGGGCATGATCGCCGCCGGTGGCGGCCAGGTGCATCGCCTGGAGGACTGGGGTCGGCGTCAGCTCGCCTATCCGCTCGCCAAGGTGCACAAGGCACATTACGTGCTGATGAACATCGAGACCGACCAGAAGACGCTCGATGAGCTTACCGGCGCCTTCCGCTTCAGCGACGCGGTGCTGCGCCATCTGGTCGCGAACATGGATTCCGCGGTGACCGATCCGTCCCCGATGGCGAAGGCTGCGGACGAAGAAGGCGAGGGTGGGCGCCGGCGCGAGCGCACCCGCGATGAGGCTGCCCCAGGCGCCGACGACGAGGACAATTCCACCGCCGAGGGTGTGTAACGGCGAGCGCCGCCGGCACCCGTCAGCACCACGATATTCAAAGGAACACGCAGCATGGCAATGAGAGAACAGCGCGGCGGCGGCGGCAGCCGCTTCTCGCGCCGCAAGAAGTTCTGCCGCTTCACCGCCGAAGGGGTGAAGTCGATCGACTATAAGGATCTCGCCACCCTCAAGGGCTACATTACCGAGACGGGTAAGATCGTCCCGAGCCGCATCACCGGCACGAAGTCGTTCTATCAGCGCCAGCTCGCCGTCGCCATCAAGCGCGCGCGCTTTCTGGCGCTGCTGCCCTACACTGATCAGCATTGAGGGGCTGCGGCGATGGAAGTCATTCTCCTGCAGAAAGTCGCCAATCTCGGCAGCATCGGTGATCGTGTGAAGGTGCGCTCGGGCTTTGGCCGCAATTTCCTGCTGCCGCAGGGCAAGGCCACGCTCGCCACGCCCGAGAACATCGCGCGCTTCGAGGCGCGCCGCGCCGAGCTCGAGCTCCTGGCGCGCGAGCATCTGGTCTCCGCCGAGGAGCGCGCGGCCGCGATGAAGGATTTCAAGCTGACCATTCACGCCAAGGCCGGCACGGAGGGCAAGCTCTTCGGCTCGATCGGTACCAGCGACATCGCCGAGGCCTGCACCCGCGCAGGCTTCCACGTCGAGCGCAGCGAAGTGCGCCTGCCGAGCGGCCCGCTGCGCATGCTCGGCGAGCACGCCGTCACCCTGCACCTGCACGCTGACATCGACGTGCCGCTGCAGGTGGCGATCGTCGCGGAAGAGTAGCCGCGCGCGGGGTGCCGTGGCCGGTTCCGCCAAGACGCGCGCCGATGCAGGCTCGGTCGCGCTGCTGGAAGCGCCAACACCTCCGCATTCAGTCGAGGCCGAGCAGGCGGTGCTCGGGGGCCTGATGCTCGACGCCGCGGCATGGGACAACGTCGCCGACGCGGTCACCGAGCAGGACTTCTACCGCCCCGATCACCAGCTGATCTTTGGTACCATCGCCGCGCTCGCCGGCGAGGCCAGGCCGTGCGATGCGGTCACGGTGTCGCAGCACCTCGAGCGCAGCGGCAAGCTCGAGGCCGCCGGCGGACTGGCATACCTCAGCTCCATTGCGCGCGATACGCCCAGCGCCGCCAACGCGCGTGCCTACGCCGAGATCGTGCGCGAGCGCTCGCTGCTGCGGCAGCTGATCCGTGCCGGCACCGACATCGCCTCGGCGGTATTCAACAACGACGGCCAGAGCGCGCGCGAGCTGGTCGATCGCGCCGAGCAGCGCGTGTTCGAGATTGCCGAGGGCAGTTTCCGCAGGCGTGAGGGCGCGGTAGCGGTGCGCCAGCTCCTGCCCGGCGTCATCGACCAGATCGATGAGTGGCACAACAATCCCGACAAGCTGCGCGGGCTCCCCACCGGTTTCAGCGAATTCGACAAGCTCACCGGGGGTCTGCGCCCCGGAGATCTCGTCATCGTTGCCGGTCGCCCCTCGATGGGCAAGACGACGCTTGCGGTCAACATGGCCGAATACGCCGCCGTGAACCCCGGTACGCGCGCCTCCGTGGCCATCTTCACCATGGAGATGCCCTCCGAGCAGGTCATCACCCGCATGCTGGCGTCCATCGGCGGCGTGCCGCTCAACAGCCTGCGTAGTGGCAAGATCTCCGACGACGACTGGGTGCGCATCACCGGTGCCACCAGCCAGCTGTCGGAAGCGAAGATCTTCGTCGACGAGGCTCCGGCGCTCAATCCCACGGAGCTACGGGCCCGGGCGCGCCGCGTCAAGCGCGAGCACGGCCTCGATCTCATCGTGGTCGACTACCTGCAGCTGATGCAGGTGCCGGGCACGCAGGATAATCGCGCCACGGAGATCGCGGAGATCTCCAGAGGCCTCAAGGCGCTCGCAAAGGAGTTGCAGGTGCCGGTGATCGCGCTGTCGCAGTTGAATCGTGCGGTCGAGCAGCGCGAGCACAAGAAGCCAGTCATGTCGGATCTGCGCGAGTCGGGCAGCTTGGAGCAGGACGCGGACATGGTCCTCCTCATCTACCGCGAAGAGGTCTACGACCGCAACACCACCAAGAAGGGTATTGCCGAGATCGACCTGGTCAAACACCGTAACGGCGAAATCGGCACGTTCCTGCTGACCTTCCAGGGGCAGTACACGCGCTTCGCCAACTACATGCCGGACTCCTACGCGGAAGGCGTGTTGCGGTGAGCCGGCTCATCCGGGCCGTCATCGACACGCAGGCGCTTCGTCACAACCTCACGATCATCCGCGCCCGCGCCGGCAGCGCACGCGTGATGGCGGTCGTCAAGGCGAACGCCTACGGGCACGGACTGGTGCCGACGGCGCTGGCGCTCGACGACGCGGATGCGTTTGCCGTGGCGCGCCTCGAGGAAGGCCTCGCGCTGCGCTCTGCCGGGATCACCCAGCCGGTGGTGCTGCTCGAGGGGGTGTTCACCGCGGAGCAGCTGCACGAGGCGGCCGCCCACGGGCTCGATCTCGTGGTCCACGATGCGCTGCAGCTCGAGCTGCTCGAGCGCGCACGTAACGCACAGCGCTTCGTGGTGTGGATCAAGATCGATACCGGCATGAATCGCCTCGGCTTCGCGCCGGCGCAGTTTGCGGCGGCGCTGGCACGGCTGCGTGCGCTCGCACCCGCGCCGCAGCACATCCGCCTGATGACGCACCTGGCGTGCGCTAACGAGCGCGACGATGGCATGACGCGCGCGCAGCTCGAGCGCTTCCACAAGACGACGCACGGCCTGGATTTTCACACCAGCATCAGTAACTCCGCGGCGCTCTTCGGCACGCTGCCGATCGCCTGCGACTGGGTGCGGCCCGGACTGGCGCTGTACGGCGCCTCGCCCTTCGCCGACTGTCTCGCCGCCGACCTCGGGCTGCAGCCGGTGATGACGCTCATGACCTCGGTGATTGCCGTGCGGCGCGTGTCGCGTGGTGAGACCGTCGGCTACGGCGGCGCCTGGGTTGCCCCGCGCGATTCACTGATCGCGATCGTCGCCGCCGGCTACGGCGACGGCGTGCACCGCTCGCTTGCCGGCGCTACCCCGGTGCTGGTCGACGGCCAGCGCGCGCCGCTCGTGGGGCGCGTATCGATGGACATGCTGGCGGTGGACGTCTCGGGCTTCGAGGGCGTGCGCGTCGGCACCCCGGTGGTGATGTGGGGGCCGGGCCTGCCCGTGGAGGGGGTGGCGCGTCGCGCTGGCACCATTGCGTACGAGCTGCTCTGCAGCGTCAGCCAGCGCGTGCCGCTCGAGCGGCGCTGAGCGTTGCCGACTCGAGCGCCCGCGGGCGCGCGGCCGGGCGGCGCCTTCAGTTGACGAAGAACCCCATCTTGACGCCGGCGAGCTGGATGACATCGTTGTCGTTCAGCCGCGTTGCCTGGGCGCCGATCGGTGTGCCGTTCAGCAGCGGGAAGTCGTTCTCCTTGCCACTGTCGACGTGCACGATGTAGTAGGAATCCGCGCGCCGCGTGATGGCGGCGACCTGCACCCCCGGCCGTCCGAGCGTGGTGAGCGCCTTGCTCAGCTCCACTTCGCGGCCGGCAAAGGCGCCCGAGAGCACCTGCAGCTTCGCCTTCTTCAGCGCCGCCGCGCCATCGGCGAGCGCGCGCGCCTTGCCGGTGGCGGAGAGCGCGGCGCTGCCGGCCTTCTCGACCGCCTCGGCTGCGACGCGCACCTTCTCCATCGGGCGGGCGGAGGGCTGGATCACCATGGTCTTCTCGAACTCGTCCTGCTGCTCGTCGTCCTCGACGAAGCGCAGCTGGTGGTGGCCGCAGGTGATCACGTCGCCATGCTGCAGGGCATGCTTCTTGATCAGCTTGCCGTTGACGTAGGTGCCGTTGGTGCTGTTCAGATCCTCGAGGAACGAGTCGTTGAGGATATTGATGATCAGCGAGTGGTGTCCGCTGACGGCGGCGTTGTCGATGCGGATGTCATTGTCCGGCAGCCTGCCGATGGTGTACCGCTCCTTGTTCATGTTGTATTCCGCCATCACCTGGGCGTCCAGGCTCAAGACCAACCTTGCCATGTGCGTCTGCCTCTATCGCGTGTCAGCCGAACCAACCCAGGATCTTGTCGAAAATCTTGGTGCGCGCCGGAAAAGCATCCACGATGTGCGCCATCACCACCGATACGTTGTCGCGGCCGCCGTTGTCATTGGCCAGCTGAATCAACTGTTTGGCGACCGTATCCAGATTAGCACTAAAGGTGTTTATGGTTAAATGAATATCTTCGTCCTCGACCATATCTGAAAGCCCGTCCGAGCACAGGACGAACACCTCGCCCTTGTTCACCGGCACCTCCTGGATTTCCACGTCGACGTTCGGCTCCACGCCGAGCGCGCGGGTGACGTAGTTCTTGTTCGCCGCCCGCTGGGCTTCCTCGGCGGAGTAGAAGCCCCGGTCGACGAGTTCCTGCAGCAGCGAGTGATCCAGGGTCACCTGCTCGAATTTGTCGCCGCGCTGGCGGTAGAGCCGCGAGTCGCCCACGTGCGCGATGGTGACCTTGTTGTCGAAGAACAGCGCCGCTACCACGGTGGTGCCCATGCCTTCGCATTGCGGCTGTGTGCGTGCGGTCTGATAGATGATCTTGTTGGCGCGGGCGATGGCATCGCGCAGGATGATGTTGGGTCGGGACAGGCCGGACTCGTTATCGGCCAGTGACAGATCCTCGCGCTCCACGTGCTCACGCACCAGGTTGACGATCGTCTTGACGGCGATGCCGCTGGCGACCTCGCCGGCGTTGTAACCGCCCATGCCGTCAGCGAGAACCAGCAGGCCGATGTCGGGGTCGAGGGCAATGGTGTCCTCGTTGTGCTCGCGGACCTTGCCGGTGTCGGAGAGTCCGACAAAGCGCAGCTTGGCTCGCAAGCTCATGCTGCGCCCTGACCCGCCTGTGGTCCGCTCATTGTGATACGCGTCACTTTCCCGCCCCCGAATCGAGCCCGCATACGCTAGCATCGCCGGTGGGCCCCCCGAGAGGCACTGGTCACAAAAGACGCCTTTCGGGCCGCCCCTGGCCGCGAATCCTAGCCGAAAGTCGACCGAAGGCGCATCGATGGCACGCCTGAATCCGGTGTTCGTGTGCGGCTCCTGCGGGGGCGAAACCCTCAAGTGGCAGGGGCAATGCCCGCTGTGCGGTGCGTGGAACACGCTCGAGCAGCGCAGCACCGCGAGCGCTCGGCCGGCGGCGGCGGCGGTAGCGGTAGCGGTCTCCCTGAGCGCCGGGGTGCGCTCGGCGGCCGCCGCCGAGCGCTGGGCGAGCGGCGCCACCGAGCTGGACCGGGTTTTGGGAGGGGGCATCGTCCCCGGCTCGGTGATTCTCCTCGGCGGGGATCCTGGCATCGGCAAGTCGACGCTGCTGCTGCAGGTTGCTGCGCACGTCGCCGCCTCCCGGCCCGTCCTGTACGCGAGCGGCGAGGAGTCGGTCGCCCAGGTGAGCCTGCGGGCACAGCGCCTGGGGCTCGCCGCGGAGGCCCTCGGAGTGCTCGCGGAAACCGACCTGGGGCCGATCCTGGCACTCGCCGCGCAAGCGGGCGCTGCGGTGTTGGTGATCGATTCCATCCAGACGGTGCAGTCCGCCGACGCGGGCGCGGGGGCGGGCGCGGTATCGCAGCTGCGTGAGTGCACCCAGCAGCTGGTGCGCTTCGCCAAGGCGAGCGGCACGGCCGTCATCATCATCGGGCACGTGACCAAGGAGGGCATGATCGCAGGCCCGCGCATGCTCGAGCACCTGGTGGACACGGTGTTGTATTTCGAGAGCGAGGCGGGCAGCCGCTATCGCATCGTGCGGGCCACCAAGAACCGCTTCGGCGCGGTGAACGAGCTCGGATTCTTCGCCATGACCGCTGCGGGGCTCAAGGAAGTGAGGAACCCGGCCGCGATCTTCCTCGCCCGCGCTCCCGTGCCCGCCCCCGGCAGCATCGTCACGGTGACCCGCGATGGCGGCCGGCCGCTGCTCATCGAGCTGCAGGCGCTCGTCGATCGCATGCGCTTTGGTGCGCCGCGGCGCATCGCGCAGGGACTGGATGCTAACCGCCTCGCGATGCTGCTCGCCGCGGTCAACCGGCACGCGACGCTCTCGCTGCAGGAGCACGATGTGTTCGTGAACGTGGTCGGCGGCATCGAGATCTCCGAGACCTCCTGGGACCTGCCGGTGCTGATCGCGCTCTGCTCGAGCCTCAGGGGCCGCCCGGTGCCGGCGCAGCTCGTCGCTTTCGGCGAGATCGGGCTTACGGGCGAGGTGCGCCCGGTGGCCTTCGGAGATGAGCGGCTGCGCGAGGCGCAGGCTCAGGGGTTCAACCTTGCGATCATCCCGCAGGGCAATGCGCCGCGCCGTGTCCCGCCCGGCCTCACCGTGGTCGGCGTCGCGCGCATCGGCGAGGCCCTGGAGGCGGCACTCGCCAGCGCGGGCTAGGCGGCCTTCGCCGGGCCCGGGGCACGCACCCGCACGGTGCGGATGGCGTTATCGCCGATCTGCAGCACCTCGAACTCGTAATTGCCCACCCGCACCATGGTGCCGGTATCGGGGATGGTCTCGAGGTGCTCGAGCAGCAGCCCATTGATGGTCTTCGGTCCCCCGGTCGGCAGGTGCCAGCCGAGTGCGCGGTTCAGCGCCCGGATGGTGGCGCTGGCGTTGACGATGAACACCCCGGCGCGCTCGGCATGCACGTCCTTGTGGGTGATGGTGGCGGGGTCGGTCGTGAACTCACCGACGATCTCCTCGAGGATATCCTCGATCGTGACCAGGCCCTCGATGCCGCCGTATTCATTGACCACGAACGCGAAGCGGCGGCGGTTGCGCTGGAAATGGCCGAGCTGCACGTTGAGCGCGGTGCCCTCGGGCACGAAATATGGCTCGCGGCTGCGCGCGAGCTCGAGCAGCCGCTCGCGGTTGAGCGTGCCACGCACCAGCTCGTTCGCCACGCGCTTCATGTACAGCAGCCCGATGAGATTATCGAGCTCGCCCTCGTACACCGGTAGCCGCGTGTGCGGCGTCTGCTGCAGCAGGTCGAGAATGTCCTCCCAGCTCTCGTTCACGTCGATGCCGACGATCTCCTGTCGCGGGATCATGACGTCGTTCACGCTCATACGCCCGAGGTCGAGAATCGACAGCAGCATCTCGCGGTGACGTGCGGGGATCACCGGTGCCGCCTCGGAGACCACGGTGCGCAGCTCCTCGGCACTGAGCGCCTGGGTGCTGCTGGCCGCGCGTCCGACGCCGAACAGCCGCAGCAGGCCGTAGGCGAGGCTGCTGGTGAGCCACAGCGCCGGCCAGGTGACCAGCACCAGCACACGGTAGATCCCGGCTGCGTGCAGCGCGACGCCTTCGGGGTTCGCCGCCGCGTAGATCTTCGGCGCCAGCTCGCAGAAGACGATCACCACGATGGTGAGGAGCGCACCGGCGAGAGGCACGGCATAGGGATAGCCGGTGCGCTGCGCGAGGACCGTGGCAATCGCCGAGGCGAACACGCTCGCCGCGGCGAGAATCACCAGGTTCGCGCCCAGCCAGTCGTCGGGCTTTTGCAGCAGCCGCTCGAGCGTGCGCGCCGGGACGGACCCGGCCAGCGCGCGGTGCCGGATGCGGTAGCGGTTGACCGAGAGCATCGCCACCTCGGTGCCCGAGGAGAAGGCGACGACGACGAGCAGCACGAGCAGCGCCAGCAGCAGCGGGGTGGTTGCAGCGAGGTTCAAAGCGGCCATCCTCGAAGGTGCAGTCGCCCCTAGCATAGAAGCTTCGCGGGCCGAAGCGGGAAAAGCCCCCTGCGCCCCTATAATCGCCCCTCCGGCCCCCGGGCTTTCCGCGATTTGCCATGTTCGACCAGCTGACCGCGCGCCTGTCGCGCACCCTCGAGACTCTGCGCGGCCGCGGACGCATCACCGAGGACAACGTGGCCGCAGCGCTGCGCGAGGCGCGCGTGGCGCTCCTGGAAGCGGACGTGGCGCTGCCGGTGGTGAAGTCCTTCATCGAGTCGGTCAAGACCAAGGCGCTCGGTGCCGACGTGCTCTCGAGCCTCACCCCCGGGCAGGCGTTCATCGGCATCCTGCACGCGGAGCTGGTGCAGCTGATGGGCGGCGCGGCGGCGCCCTGGCGGCTGCAGGCGACGCCACCGGTGGTGCTGCTGCTCGCGGGCCTGCAGGGCGCCGGCAAGACCACCACCGCGGCGAAGCTCGCGCGCTGGCTCATCGAGCGCGAGAAGAGGCGCGTGCTGCTGGCGAGCACGGATGTGCGCCGGCCCGCGGCGATGCTGCAGCTCGAGCGTCTGGCCGGCCAGGTGCACGCCGACTACTTCCCGGCAAGGAGCGAGGAGGCGCCGGCAGCGATCGCCCGCGCAGCCCTCGAGCGGGCGAAGAGCGGCGTGTTCGACGTCCTCATTGTCGACACCGCAGGACGGCTGCACGTCGACGAGGCGCTCATGGCGGAGGTGCGTGACATCGAGGCTGCGGTGGGCGCCTCCGAGCAGCTCTTCGTGGTCGACGCCATGGCCGGGCAGGACGCGGTGAACGCGGCGCGCGCCTTCGGCGCTGCGCTCGATCTCACCGGCATCATCCTCACCAAGGCGGACGGGGATGCGCGCGGCGGGGCGGCACTCTCGGTGCGCCAGATCACCGGCAAGCCCATCGTATTCCTGGGCGTCGGTGAGAAGACCGAGGCGCTCGAGCCCTTCGATCCCGAGCGCATGGCCTCGCGCATTCTGGGCATGGGCGACGTCGTGAGCCTGGTCGAGCAGGTTCACCGCGAGGTCGATCACGACGAGGCCCGACGGCTTGCGCAGAAGGTCGCCAGGGGCAAGAGCTTCGACATGGTCGATCTCAAGGGTCAGCTCGAGCAGCTGCAGAAGATGGGCGGCGTTACGGCGCTGCTGGATAAGCTCCCCGGGGCGCTCACCCGCAAGGGGGCCGTTTCGGCACAGCAGGGGGAGCGGGAGCTGCGGCGCCAGATCGCCATCATCAACTCCATGACCCCGCGCGAGCGGCGCAACCCCGCGATCATCGACGGCTCGCGGCGGCGGCGCATCGCGGTGGGCTCGGGGGTGCAGGTTCAGGACGTCAACCGGCTCCTCAAGCAATTCATGGAGATGCAGCGCGTCATGAAAAGCATGAAGGGTGGGCGGCTGCGCCAGCTCATGGGGGCCTTCAAGGGCGGGCTGCCGCCGGGATTCCCGGGACGCTGAAGCCTTCGCGGCGCGCGCTTGACGCGTGGCAGAAAAACTGGCGCAGGATTCGCAGGTTGCGTAGAATCCGCGCTCTTTTTTGGGCGGCCTTTTCACCCGGGCGGCCCACCGGAACGAGAGCGATACGATCATGGTAACCATTCGCCTCACGAGGCGCGGGGCGCGCAATCAGCCCTTCTTTCACGTCGTCGTGACCGACAGCCGTAAGCGCCAGGGCGGTCCGAGCCTGGAGCACGTGGGGTTCTTCAACCCGATTGCCCGCCGCGGCGAGCAGAAGCTCAAGCTCGATCTGCCGCGCATCGATTATTGGGTCGGGCAGGGCGCGCAGCCCTCGGATCGTGTGCGCTCGCTGGTCGCCTCCTACCGCAAACAGGCGACGGCCTGAGGGGCCGCAAACCGAAAGCGGTGCCGGCGCGCGGATGCGAGGCGTCCGTGGTGAATGAAGAGGTGGCGTGGATCGAGCTGGGGCGCCTCGGCGCACCCTACGGAATCCGCGGCTGGATACACGTCGAATCGTATACCGATCCTCCCGCGCGGCTGCTGGAGTATCGGCAGTGGGCTCTGAGGCTGGCGGGCGGGGAGCGCCAGCTGAGACGCGTGAGCGCGGCGCGGCCGCACGCGGCGGGGCTCGTCGCGCAGTTCGAGGGCGTGTCGGGCCGCGATGCGGCCGCAGCGCTGACCGGAGCGATGGTGGAGGTCGATCGCGCGGCGCTGCCGCCGCTGGGCGAGCATGAGTACTACCGGGCCGATCTGTCCGGATTTCGCGTCCGCAACCTCCAGGGGGCGGACTTAGGAACGGTGAGTCACTTCATGGATGCGCCCTCAGGTGCGGTGATGGTCACGAAGGAGACGGGCGGGCGCGAGCACTGGGTGCTGGCCGTGCCGAAGCACCTGCGCCGTGTGAACCCGGCGGCGCGCGAGATTGTGGTGGACTGGCCGGCGGAGCTGGACTAGAAGGCTCCATGAAGATCGAGGTGGTCACGCTCTTTCCGCGTCTGATCGCCGGCGCACTGGAATTTGGCATCGTGGGGCGCGCCATCGCTCGCGCGCTGCTGAGTGTCGGCACGGAGGATCCGCGCGCGCACGCCAGCGACGTGCATCGCACGGTTGACGACCGGCCCTACGGCGGCGGGCCGGGCATGGTCATGAAGGCGGCGCCGCTGCTGGCCGCGATCCGTGCTGCGCAGGCGCGGCTCCCGTCGGGCAGCCCGCGGGTGTATCTGTCGGCCCAGGGCGAGCGTTTCGGCCAGGCGCAGGCTCAGGAGCTCTCGCGGCTGCCTGGCTTGCTGTTGGTGGCGGGGCGGTACGAGGGGGTGGATGAGCGCGTGATCGAACTCGGCATCGATCGCGAGCTGTCGGTGGGAGACTATGTGCTCTCGGGCGGGGAGCTGCCGGCGCTGACGGTGATCGATGCGCTGGTGCGGCTGCTGCCCGGGGCGCTGGGCGATGAGCGCTCGAGCGGCGAGGATTCGTTCGCGCAGGGACTGCTCGAGTGGCCGCAGTACACGCGGCCGGAAGTGTTCGAGGGCCGCGCCGTGCCGCCGGTGCTATTGTCCGGCGATCACGCGGGCATCCGCCGCTGGCGCCTGGCGCAGGCAGTCGAGCGCACCGCGCGGCGCCGGCCGGAGCTGCTCGCCGCAGCGCAGCTGGCGCCCGAGGTGCAGCGCGCATTGCAGGAGCGCAAGTGACGATCGAGGTGAATGAACATGAGCAAGATCATCCAGGAAATCGAAAAGCAGCGTATGACGCGCAAGATCCCCGAGTTCCGGCCCGGCGACACCGTGGTCGTGCAGGTCAAGGTGGTGGAGGGCGATCGCGAGCGCGTGCAGGCGTACGAGGGCGTGGTGATCGCCCGCAGCAACCGCGGGCTCAACTCCTCCTTCACCGTGCGCAAGATCTCCCACGGCGAAGGCGTGGAGCGCGTATTCCAGACCTACAGCCCCGCAATCAGCGACATCACGGTCAAGCGTCGCGGCAACGTGCGCCGCGCCAAGCTCTACTACCTGCGCGATCTGTCGGGCAAGGCGGCCCGGATCGAGGAGAAGATCTGACACCGATGGCCCGATCATGACGCCCCGCTCCTTCTTCTCCGGACTGTGGCGCGGCCTGGATGGCCTGCGCAAGGTGCTGCACCTGATCGTGCTGCTGGTGATCTTCGCGGTCTTCATCGCCGTGCTGCGCGGCAGCGTGCCGCGCATCCCGGCGAAGGCGGCGCTGCTCGTCGCCCCCGAGGGAGAGCTGGTCGAGCAGCTCTCCGGCGAGCCGGTCGAGCGCGCGCTGGAGGAAGCGCGCGGCGAGGGACACGTGGCGACGCTGCTGTGGGATCTGACCGACTCGATCCACGCCGCGGCGAGCGATGCACGCATTCAGGCCGTGGCGCTTGACCTGGAGAAGTTCGACAGCGCGACCCAGCCGACGCTGGAAGAGCTCGCGCTCGCGCTGCGCGAGTTCCGCGCCAGCGGCAAGAAGGTGATTGCCTACGGCGCCGAGCTCACCCAGCAGCGCTATTACCTCGCCGCCCAGGCCGATGAGATTTATCTGGATCCCATGGGTTTCGTGCTCATCGACGGCTATGACCGCTACCGCACCTACTTCAAGGACGCGCTCGACAAGCTCGATGTCGGCATCAACGTGTTTCGCGTCGGCGCCTTCAAGAGCGCGGTCGAGACCTACACGCGCAGCAGCATGTCGCCCGAGGATCGCGAGGAGAGCCTCGGCTACCTCGGCGCGCTCTGGAGCAGCTACCAGCAGGCCATCACGCGCGCGCGCAAGCTCCCCCCGGATGCCCTGACGCGCTACGTCGATTCGCTGGCGAAGACCGTGCCGGCCGCGCGCGGCGACGCCGCGCAGGTCGCGCTGCGCGCGGGTCTCGTCAGCGCGGTCAAGACGCGCCTCGAGGTCGAGAAGCGCCTCATCGGCCTGGTGGGTGAGGACGACTCGAGCGGATCCTTCCGCTCGGTCTCAGCGGCCGATTACGCGCACTTCGCGCGTGCGCAGAAGAAAGCGCGCGCCGGCGGCAAGCCGCGGGTGGGCGTGATCGTGGCCTCCGGGGAGATTCTCGACGGGGATCAGCCCCCGGGCACCGTGGGCGGGGAGTCCACCTCGCGCCTGATCCGCGAGGCGCGCCTCGACAAGGAGATCAAGGCCGTGGTGCTGCGCGTCGACAGCCCCGGCGGCAGCGTCATGGCCTCCGAGGAGATCTATCGCGAGCTGCTGGCGCTGCGCGCCGCGGGCAAGCCGCTGGTGGTGTCGATGAGCGGCTATGCCGCCTCGGGGGGCTATTACATCTCAGCGCCGGCGGATGAGATCTGGGCAAGCCCCGCAACCCTCACCGGCTCGATCGGCATCTTCGCCATCATCCCGACGGTCGATAAGACCCTCGGCAAGATCGGCGTCAACGTCGACGGTGTCGGCACGACGCCGCTCTCGGGGCAGCTGCGCCTCGACCGCCCGCTCGGGGAGGAGGTGCGCACGCTGCTGCAGTCGCAGATCAACCGCGGCTACGACGAGTTCGTCGCGCGCGTCGCCGTGGGGCGCAAGAAGACCCCCGAGCAGATCGATACCATCGCCCAGGGGCACGTGTGGGCGGGGACCGATGCTCACCGCCTGGGGCTCGTCGATCATCTCGGCTCGTTCAACGACGCGGTGAAAGCCGCCGCGCGGCGCGCGAAGCTGACCGATTACGCGCCCGAGTTCATCGAGCCCGAGCTCACCTGGGCGCAGCAGCTGGCGCTGCAGCTGCGCTCGCGCCTGGCGCGGCTGTTATTGCGCGCGAGCCCCGGCGAGCGCGCCCTGAGCGAGCTCGCGCAGCGCTTCGACCCGGTGACGCGCGAGGTGGCGAGGCTCAACCGCTTCAGCGTCCCGAATCGGCTCTACGCCTATTGCTTCTGCGAGGTGCACTAGCGCCAGGCTGGCGCGCTGCGCTTCAGCACTACAGCGTCGACCAGTCGAGGATCACCTTGCCGGATTTGCCCGAGCCCATGGTCTCGAAGCCTGAGCGGAACTCCTGCACCGGGAAGTGATGGGTGATGATCGGCTCGAGCTTCAGGCCGCTCTGCAGCAGGCTCGACATTTTGTACCAGGTCTCGAACATCTCCCGGCCGTAGATGCCCTTGATCGTGAGGCCCTTGAAGATCACCTGATTCCAGTCGATGGCGGTGTCCTCGGGCGGGATGCCGAGGATGGCGATCGAGCCGCCGTGATGCATGGTGCGCAGCATCTCGCGCAGGGCGGCGGGGTTGCCCGACATCTCCAGGCCCACATCGAACCCCTCCTGCATCGTCAGGTCCTTCATGGTCTGATCGAGCGACTCGCGCTGCACGTTGATGGCGCGCGTCGCGCCCATCCTGCGCGCCAGCTCCAGGCGGTAGTCGTTGACGTCGGTAACCACCACGTGCCGCGCGCCGGTAAAGCGTGCCACCGCGGTCGCCATGATACCGATCGGCCCCGCGCCGGTGATCAGCACGTCCTCGCCCACCATGTTGAAGGCGAGCGCCGTGTGCGTGGCGTTGCCGAAGGGATCGAGGATCGAGGCGACGTCGTCCGAGATCGAGTCGGAGAGCCTGAAGGCATTGTCGGCGGGGATGGCCAGGTACTCGGCAAAGGCGCCGGGCCGATTGACGCCCACGCCGATCGTGTTGCGGCACAGGTGCCGCCGCCCGGCGCGACAGTTGCGGCAGAAGCCGCAGGTGATGTGCCCCTCACCCGAGACGCGATCACCGCTCTTCAGTCCCTTCACCTCCGAGCCGGTCTCGACGATGCGGCCGCAGTACTCATGGCCGACCGCCATCGGCACGGGAATGGTCTTCTGTGCCCAGGCGTCCCAGTTGTAGATGTGCATGTCGGTGCCGCAGATCGCGGTCTTGGCGATCTCGATGAGCACGTCGTTGGGGCCGACCTTCGGCTCGGGGATGTCCTCGAGCCAGATGCCGGGCGCCGCCTGCTGCTTGACCAGTGCCTTCATGCTTCTCTCTGTCAGCGCGCGTTTTAGTGAATCACGCCCAGATCGCGCCCGACGCGCGTGAATGCCTCGACCGCCCGTTCGAGCTGCCCGCGGCTCAAGGCCGCGGACATCTGCGTGCGGATGCGCGCCTGGCCCTTCGGCACCACGGGGTAGGAGAAGCCGATGACGTACACGCCGCGCTCGAGCAGCGCATCGGCCATTTGGCCGGCCAGTGCCGCGTCCGCGAGCATCACCGGGATGATCGGGTGCTCGCCGGGCTTGAGAGCGAAGCCGGCCCGCGTCAGGCCCTCGCGGAAGAAGCGCGTGTTCTCAAACAGCTGCGAGCGCAGCCCCGGGGTGTGCTCGAGCAGGTCGAGCACCGCCAGGCTTGCCACCGCCACCACCGGCGGGATGCTGTTGGAGAAGAGGTAAGGCCGCGAGCGCTGGCGCAGCCACTCGATGACCTCGCGCCGCGCGGCGACGTAGCCGCCGCTGGCTCCCCCTAAGGCCTTGCCGAGGGTGCCGGTGAGAATGTCGATGCGCTGGGCGACGCCGCAATGCTCGGGCGTGCCGCGTCCGGTGGCGCCCATAAAGCCGGTGGCGTGCGAATCGTCCACCATCACCAGCGCGTCGTAGCGCGCGGCCAGGTCGCAGATCTCGCGCAGCTTCGCGATGAAGCCGTCCATCGAGAACACCCCGTCGGTGGCGATGAGGCGCGTGCGCGCACCCTGCGCCTGCTGCAGGCACTGTTCGAGCTCGGCCATGTCGCTGTTGGCGTAGCGGTAGCGCTGCGCCTTGCACAGGCGGATGCCGTCGATGATGCTCGCGTGATTGAGCGCATCCGAGATCACCGCGTCGCGCTCATCGAGCAGCGTCTCGAACAGCCCGCCGTTGGCATCGAAGCAGGACGAATACAGGATCACGTCCTCGGTGCCCAGAAAGCGCGCCAGGCGTTGCTCGAGTGTCTTGTGGGTCTGCTGCGTGCCGCAGATGAAGCGTACCGAGGCCATGCCGTAGCCGTACTCATCGAGCGCACGCTGTGCTGCGGCGCGCACCGCCGGATGATTCGCGAGCCCGAGGTAGTTGTTGGCGCACAGGTTGATGACGTCACGCTCGCCCGCGTGCACCACGCCGCCCTGCGGGCCGGCGAGCACGCGCTCGGCCTTGTAGAGGCCCTGGGCGCGCAAACCGGCGAGCTCGGCGCTCAGTGCCTCGATAAACGCCTGATTCATGAGGGCAATTATAGCGGTGCACGGCTCGCGGGGTCGCATTTGAGCCCCCGGAGGTCGCCGCAAAGCACGTGAGCGGCGGGGCGACGTTGCAGACTGCTCGAAAGGCCCCATAAAGGCCTCCCGGTACCGGGCGTTGCAGTCATGACCCTGAGCGTATTCGACATCTTCAAGGTCGGCATCGGCCCCTCGAGCTCGCACACCATGGGCCCGATGCGGGCGGCGCACGAGTTCGTTTCCGGTCTCAAGCGCGACGGCCTGCTCGCGAAGACCGAGGAGATCGCAGTGCGCCTCTACGGCTCGCTCGCGTTCACCGGAGTCGGTCACGGCACCGATCGCGCGATCCTCGCGGGCCTCGAGGGCGCCGAGCCCGAAAGCGTCGATCCCGACAGCATCGAGCCGACGCTCGGGCGCATCCGCTCGAGCGGGCGGCTGCGGCTGCTGGGCGAGCGCGAGATCGCCTTCGACGAGCCGATGCAGCTGCTGTTCATGCAGCACGAGCGGCTGCCGCGCCATTCCAACGGCATGCGTTTCACTGCGCTCGGCAGCGGCCACGCCGTGTTGCGCGAGGAGGATTATTACTCGATCGGCGGCGGTTTCATCGTGCGTGGCGATGAGACCGAGGCGCCCGAGGCGCACGCGCATACGCCGCCGCCGTATCCCTTCAGCTCCGGCGATGAGCTGCTCGCCCTGTGCCGCGAGCACGGGCTGGAGATGTTCGAGCTGATACTGGCGAACGAGTGCACCTGGGCACAGGAGGCGCAGGTGCGCGCGAAGCTGCTGCGCATCTGGCAGGTGATGCAGGCCTGCGTCGAGCGCGGCTTTCGCCAGAGCGGGCTCCTGCCCGGAGTGCTCAAGGTGCGCCGTCGTGCGCCGCGACTGTACCGGCAGCTGACCGAGAGCGGCACGGTGAAGCCGCTCGATGTCATGGACTGGGTGAATGCCTACGCACTCGCGGTGAACGAGGAGAACGCCGCCGGCGGTCGCGTCGTCACCGCACCGACCAACGGCGCGGCCGGCATCGTGCCGGCGGTGCTGCATTTCTATCGGCGCTTCGAGGCCGGCGCCAACGACGACGGTGTCATCCGCTTCCTGCTGGTGGCCGCCGCCATGGCCATGCTCTACAAGCGCAACGCCTCGATCTCCGGTGCCGAGATGGGTTGTCAGGGCGAGGTCGGCGTCGCCTGCTCGATGGCCGCGGCCGGCCTGGTGGCCGCGCTCCACGGCACTACCGAGCAGACCGAGAACGCCGCCGAGATCGGCATGGAGCACAACCTCGGGCTCACCTGCGACCCAGTGGCAGGCCTTGTGCAGATTCCGTGCATCGAGCGCAACGCCATGGGGGCGGTGAAGGCCATCAACGCGGCACGGCTTGCGATGCGCGGGGACGGCTCGCACAAGGTGTCGCTCGACCAGGTGATCGCCACCATGCGTCAGACGGGCGCCGACATGTCCACCATCTACAAGGAAACCTCGCAGGGAGGCCTTGCGGTCAACGTCCCCGAGTGCTAGCCGAACAGGCCGAACAGCCGTCCCGGCGGCGAGTGGCGCTGCACGTCGCTCACCGTGTCCGATCCGATCCCCTCCCAGGTGGCGGCCGCGAACGCGATCGAGCAGACCGCGGCGGTCGCCAGTCCCGGGCCGCCCTGCTTGGGCACCAGCAGCTGCATCAGCTCCGATAGGCCCGGGTTGTGAGCGATCAGCAGCAGGTGCGCAATGCGCGGGCCGGTGCTCTGCACCACCTGCCGCAGGTCGTCCGCGGCCGCGAGGTACAGCTTCTCCTCGTACAGCACGCGCCGCGCGGGGATCGACAGCTCGCGTGCCACGATCTCGGCGGTCTGCCGCGTGCGGCGCGCCGGGCTCACCAGCATCAGGTCGGGAACGAGCTCGAGCTCGCGCAGGCGGCGCGCCATCGCCTCCGCTGCCGCCGTGCCGCGGCGGTTGAGCGGCCGCTCGAGGTCCGGCAATCCCCGGTCCTTCCAGCGCGCGTCGCCATGGCGCATGAGCGTCAGGCGCTTCATCGGCGGCTCATGGCGGCGACTCCACCAGTACGCGGCCATCCTGCTCGCGGACGCGGTAGGTGCGCAGCGGCTCGTACGCCGGCGGCGTCAGCGCCTCGCCAGTGCGCAGGCAGAAGTGCGCGCCGTGCCGCGGACAGATGATCTGGCAGTCTTCCACCTGCGCTGCGCCAAGAGATTCGCCGTCGTGAGTGCAACGATCTTCTACTGCGTACAGCTCGCGGCCGCAGCGCACGATGACCAGCGCAACGCCGTCGACCTCGGCGGACAGGGGCGCCGTTTCGCTGACGGCCTCCGCGCCGCCGACATCCACCCAGTCGGAGCTCATGCTGCGCGCGGTGCCCTCAGAACATCCCGGTCTGCAGGCGCGCGGCCTCGGACATCATGCTCTGGTTCCAGGGCGGATCGAAGGTGAGCGTAACAAGCGCCTCGCGGACCGTGGGGATTCGCTGCAGCTTGTCGCGTACGTCATCCACCAGGATCTCGCCCATCCCGCACCCGGGGGCGGTAAGCGTGATTTTCACCTCCACGTTTCTGGTGCCGTCCTCGTTCTGCGTCACGTCGCAGTCGTACACCAGACCCAGGTCGACGATGTTGATCGGGATCTCCGGGTCGTAGCAGGAGCGCATCTGCTGCCAGGCGAGCTGTTTCACATCCTCCTCGCTGGCATTTGGCGGCAGCTGCGGCGGCTCCGCCGCCTCCTGGCCGATGGCATCGGCGTCTTCGCCGGAGATGCGAAACAGGTTCCCCTCGAGGTACACGGTGAAGCTGCCGCCGAGCGCCTGGGTGATGTAGCCCGCCTGGCCGGGCTTCAGTCGCACTTCCTGGCCGGCAGGCACGACCACCGCACGCACTTCGCGGCTCACGACGAAAGGCTCGTTCTCGTGTCTGCGCATGGCTTGCAGCTACTCGGTGCTCACCGTGGGTGGCCCGTGGCCGAGCGCGGCGTTGAGCGTATGCCAGCACAGGCTCGCGCATTTCACCCGTACCGGGAATTCGCGCACGCCCGAGAGCGCGGCCAGCTTGCCGAGGGAGCCATCGGCGGCGGCGTCCGGCTGCGTGAGCAGCGCATGCACCTTGTCGAACAGCTCGCGCACCGCCGCGCGCTCCTTGCCCTTGACCGCCTCCGTCATGAGCGAGGCGGAGGCGGTGGAGATCGCGCAACCCTTACCCTCGAAGCGGATGTCCTCGATACGCTCGCCGTTCAGGCGCACGGTGAGCGACAGCAGGTCCCCGCACAGCGGGTTGTTGCCCTCCGCCTGCCCGTCCGCTGCCTCAATGCGGCCGAAATTGCGCGGGCGGCGGTTGTGATCGAGGATCACGTCGCGGTATAGCTCCTTGAGATCCATCAGCCGAACACCTCGCGTGCCCGCCCGAGCGCTGCCACCAGGCGCTCGACGTCGCCCTCGGTGTTGTAGCAGCCGAAGGAGGCGCGAGCCGTCGCCGGCAGCCCGAAGAACGTCATGACCGGCATGGCGCAGTGATGCCCGGTGCGCACGGCGACGCCTTCCGTATCGAGGATCGTGCCGAGATCATGCGGATGCACGCCCTTCATGACGAACGACAGTACCGCCGCCTTGTGTGCCGCGGTGCCGATGAGCTCGATATCGGGGAGCCGTGTGAGCTCCGCGGTCGCCCGCTGCAGCAGACGCTGCTCGTGTGCGGCGATGGCGTCGATGCCGAGCGACTCGATGTAGTCCATCGCCGCGGCGAGCCCCACGGCACCGGAGATGTTGGGTGTGCCGGCCTCGAACTTCCACGGCAGCTCGTTGTAGGTGGTCTTCTCGAAGGACACTGTGAGGATCATGTCCCCGCCACCCTGCCACGGAGGCATGGCGGCGAGCAGCTCCTCGCGCCCGTAAAGCACGCCGATGCCGGTAGGGCCGTAGAGCTTGTGGCCGGAGAAGGTGTAGAAGTCCGCCCCGAGTGAGCGCACGTCGACCTGCGAGTGTGGCACGGCCTGCGCGCCGTCGACCAGCACCACGGCACCATGCGCATGCGCGGCCTCGATGAGGCGCTTCACCGGCAGCACGGTGCCGAGCGCGTTCGAGACGTGCGCCAGGGCCACGAGGCGCGTGCGCCGGGAGAGGAGCTTGAGGTACGCATCGAGCTCGAGCTCGCCGCGCCGGTTGATGGGTGCCACTTTGAGCGTGCAGCCGCTTTGCTCGCACACCATCTGCCAGGGAACGATATTGGCGTGGTGCTCGAGCGCGCTGATGAGGATCTCGTCGCCGGCCCGCAAGCGCGGGCGGGCATAGGCCTGCGCCACGAGGTTGATGCCCTCGGTCGTGCCGCGGACGAAGACGATCTCTTTCACGGAGCGGGCGTTGATGAAGCGCCGCACCCGCTCGCGTGCGCCCTCGAACGCCGCGGTGGCCGCCTGGCTGAGCGCGTGTACGCCGCGATGCACGTTGGCGTGCGAGTGCGTCTCATAGTCCTCGATCGCGCGCAGCACCGGCAGCGGACGCTGCGAGGAGGCCGCGCTGTCGAGGTAGACGAGCGGGTGGCCGTTGACGGTCGTCGCAAGTATCGGAAACTCCCGCCGCACCGCCTGCGCATCGAGCGGCGGCGCTGTCATTGCCAGGGGGACGTTGGCGGCCATCACAGTAACTCCCGCAGCGCGTCGTCGCGCAAGGAAGCGGCGAGGTGCTCCTCGATCTGCCGCCGCAGCGCCGGCAGCGTGATCTGCGCGATCACGTCCTCGAGGAACGCCCACTTGAGCAGCCGCTGCGCGGCATCCGGCGCAAGCCCGCGCGACAAGAGGTAGAACAGCATGTTCTCGTCGAGCTTGCCGGCCGTGGCACCGTGGCTGCAGCGTACCTCGTCGGTATAGATCTCCAGCTGCGGCCGCACGTCGATTTCAGCCTCGGGGCCGGCCAGCAGGCCGCGCAGGGATTGCTGCGAATCGCTCCCCTGGGCGCCGCGGGCCACCACGATCTTGCCGTTGAAGCCGAGGCGCGCGCGGCCGGCGGAGATTCCCCGGAAGCTCTGCACGGTGCGCGTACGCGCTGCGGCATGCTCGACCCGGGCGAAGGTGTCCTGCACCTGATGGTGGTCGCCAAGCGCTACGACCGCGAGCGTGAGGTCGGCGCGCTCCCCGCCGAGACGTACGGCGATGGTCGAGCGTGCGGCCTGTGCGCCGGTGTTGATGCCGTGCAGGCGGTAGCTCGCATCCTGTGCAACCTCTGCCGACAGCGTGTCGAAGAGGGTGCTGCGCGCGTTGAGCGCCTGCAGGCGGTAGTGCTGCAGGCTCGCCCCGCGGCCGAGCTCCACGCTCACCGCGCTGGTCACGAAGCTGGCCTGTGCCGCAGCGCTCACCTGCCGCTCGATGAGAATGAGGCTCGCGTTCGCGTCGAGGCGCAACTGCACGCGCGGGTACGAGGCCCCGGCGAGCGTGTCGGCGCTCGCGACGAACAGCAGCTCGAGCCGCACGGGTTGTGCCGTGCCGGCCGGAATGCGGATGCCGACCCCGCCGGTCGCGAACGCCTCGTTGAGCAGCGCAAAGCGCTCATCGCCGGCGGTGGCTGCGGCGGGCGCGGCCTGTGGGGCCGGCGCGGCCTGCTGCGCGGCGGGCACGCCTGCACGGCGGGTGCGCTCTGCACGGCGGGCGCGGTCTGCACGGCGGGTGCGGTCTGCACGGCGGGCGCGGGAGCCTCCGCCTCGAGCGTCACGGCCGCGGGGGTCGCATCCAGTGCTGCAGAGGCGCCGGCGGCGAAGACGCCATCGACGAACACATAACGCGCAAAGTCCGCAAGTCCCGCCGGCAACCCGGCCGGCACCTCGGGCGGCTGCACGGCAGTGGCCGGGCTGAAGCGCTGGCGCTCGAGCGCACGCAGGTTCGCGTACTTCCAGTTCTCATCACGCGAGGTGGGCAGTCCCGTCGCGGACAGCGCGGCCATCGCCGTACGGCGCCGCGCCGCCGCCGCGCCCGAGGACGGCCGCGTGCGCTCGAGGCTCGCGTACTCCTCGATGATGCGGTGGGTGAGGGGGGTGCTCATGGGAGGACTCACGCCGCCTCACCGGCGACCCAGTCGTAGCCGCGCCGTTCGAGCTCGAGCGCCAGCGTGCGATCGCCGCTGCGGGCGATGCGCCCGCGCGCCAGCACGTGCACGAAGTCCGGCACGACGTACCCGAGGAGGCGCTGGTAGTGCGTGACCAGCACGCAGGACGCTTCCGGCGAGCGCAGCGAATTCACCCCGGCCGCGACCACCTTGAGTGCGTCGATGTCGAGGCCCGAGTCGGTCTCATCGAGAATCGCGAGCTTCGGCTCGAGCACCAGCATCTGCAGGATCTCGTTGCGCTTCCTCTCCCCGCCCGAGAAGCCTTCGTTCACTCCGCGCGAGAGAAAGCTGTCTTCTATCTGCATGAGCTTCATCTTCTCGCGCACCAGGCCCAGGAACTCGAAGGCGTCGACCTCGGGGAGCCCGCGCTGCAGCCGTGCCGCGTTGAGGGCCGCCTTGAGCAGGTAGACGTTGTTCACCCCGGGGATCTCCACCGGGTACTGAAAGCCGAGGAACACGCCCGCGCGTGAGCGCTCTTCGGGCGCGAGCGACAGCAGATCGGATCCCTGATAGCGCACAGTTCCGGAAGTGACCGCGTAGCCGGGGCGACCGGCGAGCACGTAGGCGAGGGTGCTCTTGCCCGAGCCGTTCGGGCCCATGATGGCGTGCACCTCGCCCGTGCCCACCTCGAGCGTGAGTCCCTTGAGGATTTCCTTGCCGTCGACACTGACGTGCAGGTTGTCGATGCTCAGCAGGGCGCTCATATCAGCCCACCGCGCCTTCCAGGCTCACGGCCAGCAGGTTCTGGGCCTCCACGGCGAACTCCATCGGCAGCTCCTTGAAGACCGACTTGCAGAATCCGCTCACGATCATGTTGACCGCGTCCTCCTCGGCGATGCCGCGCGCCAGGCAGTAAAACAGCTGCTCCTCGCTGATCTTGGAGGTGCTCGCCTCGTGCTCGACGGTGGCCGAGGGGTTCTTCACCTCCACGTACGGGAAGGTGTGCGCGCCACAGCGGCCGCCCATCAGCAGCGAGTCGCACTGGGTGAAGTTGCGCGCCCCATGCGCGCTCGGCAGGATCTTGACCAGTCCGCGGTAGGTGTTCTGACCCGCTCCCGCGGAGATGCCCTTGGAGATGATGGTGCTGCGGGTGTCCCGTCCGATGTGGATCATCTTGGTGCCGGTGTCCGCCTGCTGGTGGTGGTTCACGGTCGCGACGGAGTAGAACTCGCCGATCGAGCCCTCACCGCGCAGCACGCAGCTCGGGTACTTCCAGGTGATCGCGGAGCCGGTCTCCACCTGCGTCCAGGAGATATGCGCATTGCGGCCGCGGCACTCGCCGCGCTTGGTGACGAAGTTGAAGATGCCGCCTCTGCCTTCCGCGATCGCCCGGATACCAGTTCTGCACCGTCGAGTACTTGATGTAGGCGTCATCGAGCGCGATCAGCTCGACAACGGCCGCGTGAAGTTGGTTTTCGTCGCGCTGGGGGGCACTACACCCTTCAAGATATGACACATAACTTCCAACATCGGCGATGATGAGCGTGCGCTCAAACTGCCCGGTGTTCATCGCGTTGATGCGAAAGTACGTCGACAGCTCCATCGGGCAGCGCACGCCCTTCGGCACGTACACGAACGAGCCGTCGGAGAACACCGCGGAATTGAGCGTCGCGAAGAAGTTGTCGGAATAGGGGACCACCGTGCCGAGGTACTGCTCGATGAGCGCGGGGTATGCGCGCACCGCTTCCGAGAAGGGGCAGAACACCACCCCCGCTGCCGCGAGGCGCTCCTTGAAGGTCGTGGCCACCGATACGCTGTCGAATACCGCATCCACCGCGACGCCGGCGAGCCGCGCACGCTCGTGCAGCGGCACGCCGAGCTTCTCGTAGGTCTCGAGCAGCTTCGGATCGACCTCCGCGAGGCTCTTCGGCCCGTCCTTTTTCGCCCGCGGCGCGGAGTAATACGAGATCGACTGGTAGTCGATCGGCGCGAACTTCACGTGCGCCCAATGCGGCTCCTTCATCGTCAGCCAGTGCCGCAGCGCCTTCAGGCGCCACTCGGTGAGGAAGGCGGGCTCGTGCTTCTTGCGCGAGATCAGCCGCACGACGTCCTCATCGAGCCCCGGCGGGACGGTGTCGGAGTCGATCTCGGTCACGAAGCCGTGCTGGTAGCCCCGTGCGATCAGCGTCTCGAGCTGTTTCGCGCTCTCACTCATACTTCACGAACGCGCCGGCGCGCGGGCTGCCGCGGCCTTCATCTCGCGCTCCAGGGTGGGAAGGCGCGCCGGCGCGGCATCGAGCCCCGCGAGCTGCGCGAGGCTCACATCGTAGAGCGCGCGGCGGATCGCAAGGTTCAGCCGCTGCCACACGCGCCCGACGCGGCAGGTTTCCTCGATCTCGCAGTTGCCGTGCCCCGCGGAACAGTCGGTAAGCGCCACCGGACCCTCGAGCGCATCGAGTATCGCCGCAGCGCTGATCTGCGCGGCGGGACGGGCCAGCTGGTAGCCCCCGTGCAGTCCGCGCGTGGAGATCACCAGCCCGGCACGCTGCAACTGCTTCAGGAGCTTGCTCACCGTGGGCGCGGCGATGCGCGTCTGCCCGGCGAGCGAGGCGGCGGTCTGCACGCGCTGCGGCTCCTCGGCAAGTGCGGCGAGCAGCACCGTGGAGTAATCGGTCAGCCGGCTGATGCGCAGCATGGGGACACCCTCTGAAAGTAGGACTAGTTTAGTACTAATTAAGCCCGGAACCAAGCCGGAGCGCAGGCTGCGTGGTCGACGGCGGCCGCGGCCGGGGGCGATTTGCTATCCTTGCGGCTCCCCCCTTCCCGGGGGCTGTTTTTTTCATGGCGGCTCAGGCGTTGCATGCCGCGCGCGCTGGTCGGACGCCCGCCGTCAACGTCGGAGGAGTAGCAATGAACCCGAGTGAGCTCGCGCGTGTTGCCAGTGCGATGGTGACCAAGGGCAGAGGGATCCTCGCCGCAGACGAGAGCGGCGGCACCATCAAGAAGCGCTTCGACAGCATCAAGCTGGAGTCGACCGAGGAGCATCGGCGCACCTATCGCGAAATGCTGTTCACCGCGCAGGGCGCCGCCGAGTTCGTCAGCGGCGTCATCCTCTACGACGAGACCATCCGCCAGAAAACCCGCGACGGCGTGCCGTTCCCGCAGTATCTGGCGAAGCAGGGCATGATCCCCGGCATCAAGGTGGATCTCGGGGCGAAGCCGCTCGCGGGTTTCCCCGGCGAGACGATCACGGAAGGGTTGGACGGGTTGCGCGAGCGCCTCATCGAGTACCGCGGCCTCGGTGCGCGGTTTGCCAAGTGGCGCGCGGTCATCGACATCGCCGAGGGCATTCCCACCGCGTTCGCCATCGAGGCGAACGCGCATGCCCTGGCGCGTTATGCGGCGCTCTGCCAGGAGAACGACATCGTGCCGATCGTCGAGCCCGAAGTGCTCATGGACGGCGGCCATTCCATCGAGCGCTGCCAGCAGGTGACCGAGGCGGTGCTCGAGTGCGTTTTCGGCGAGCTGTTCGGGCACCGGGTGATGCTCGAGGGCATGGTGCTCAAGCCCAACATGGTGATCTCGGGCAAGAAGGCCGTAAACCGCGCGAAACCGGAAGTGGTGGCGGAGGCCACCCTACGCGTTTTGAAGCACCACGTTCCTCCCGCCGTGCCCGGCATCGCCTTCCTCTCCGGCGGTCAGTCGCCCGCCGAGGCGACGCTGCACCTGTCGCTCATGAACCAGATGGGGCCGCTGCCGTGGTCGCTGACTTTCAGCTATGGGCGCGCATTGCAGGACACGGCGCTCAAGGCCTGGGGCGGCGCGGTCGCTAATTTTGCCGCCGGCCAGAGGGAATTCGCCCGGCGCGCGAAACTGAACGGTCTTGCCACTACCGGACGCTACGCTGCCGAGATGGAGAGCCAGGCCGCCTGAGCCCAAGGCCGCTAACACGCCCGCGTGACAAGCTCCCCATCCCCGCAACCCGTGTCAGCTGCCCGCGCAGCTGACACGGTGGTCGACGTGCGCGACGTACATTACGCCGTAGGCGGGCGGCCGATCTTTTCCGGTCTCAGCCTCACGGTTCGCGCCGGACGCATCACCGCGGTCATGGGACCGAGCGGCACCGGCAAGACCACGCTGCTGCGGCTCATCACCGCGCAGATCGGGGCCGATGGCGGCCAGGTCGTGGTGTTCGGCCACGACCTCGCCACGCTGTCGGGCAACGAGATCTACGCGCTGCGCCGGCGCATGGGCATGCTGTTCCAGAACGGGGCGCTGCTCACCGGCATGGACGTGTTCGACAACGTCGCGTTCCCGGTGCGCGAGCACACCGACCTCCCGGAGCCGCTGATCCGCACGCTGGTGCTCACCAAGCTGCAGGCCGTGGGCCTGCGCGGAGCGGCGGACCTCATGCCGGCGGAGCTGTCCGGCGGCATGGCGCGCCGCGTAGCGTTGGCGCGCGCCATCGTCATGGATCCGGAAGTGCTGATCTACGACGAGCCCTTCGTCGGCCTCGACCCGATCTCGCTCGGCGTCATCCAGCGCCTCATCAAGCACATGAACCAGGCGCTCGGCATCACCAGCATCGTGGTTTCTCACGATGTACGCGAGCTCGCCGCCATCGCCGATGACAGCTACCTGCTCTCGGGCGGGCGCGTCGCAGCCGCCGGCCCTCCGGCGCAGCTGCGCGCCAGCGACTCACCGGCCGTGCGGCAGTTCATGACCGGTAGCGCCGAGGGTCCGGTGGCTTTCCATTACCCGGCGCCCGATTACGCCGCGCAGCTCTTCGGCACCGAGGGATCGTGAGCGACGGCGGCGGCAGCGGCTTCCTGCTCGAGGGCGTGCGCCGGCTCGGCTCGGGGGCGATCTTTCTCATTCGACTGCTGGTCGCCTGCGTGCCGGCCTGCGCGCGGCCGCGGTTGCTGGCGAACCAGATCTACAACGCCGGTGCGCGCTCGCTCATCATCATCATGCTCGCGGGCCTGTTCGTCGGCATGGTGCTCGGATTGCAGGGCTTTGACCTGTTGCAGCGATTCGGCTCAGAGGAGTCCCTCGGCATCGCCGCAGCGCTCGGGCTGCTGCGCGAGCTGGCGCCGGTCATTACCGCGCTCCTGTTCGCCGGGCGGGCGGGCACGGCGCTCACCTCCGAGATCGGGCTGATGCGCGCCACCGATCAGCTCACCGCTATGGAGATCATGGCGGTCGACCCGATGCGTTACGTCGCCGCACCGCGCTTTCTCGGCGGTGTGATCGCGATGCCCTTGCTGACCGCGATCTTCAGCGTCATCGGACTGTTCGGCGCGCAACTGATCGGCGTGCAGCTGATGGGCGTCGACCGGGGAGTGTTCTGGTCGCAGACGCAGGGCTCGGTCGGGTTGCGCGACGTCACCGAGGGCATGGTCAAGAGCCTGGTGTTCGGCATCGCCTGCAGTCTCATCGCCGTGCACGAGGGCTATTACGCCGCACCGACCGCGGAAGGGGTGGCGCTCGCGACCACGCGCACGGTCGTGGCGTCGTCAGTGCTCACGCTGCTGCTCGATTACGTGTTGACCGCGGAATTCCTTTAAGGGGAACCTAACGCTATGCGTGCCAATCACACTCTCGAGATCGGAACCGGACTGTTCGTGCTGCTCGGCTTCGCGGCGCTGCTGTTCCTCACTACGCAGCTGCCGGCGAGCGGCCTGAAGTTCGGCAGCGCCAAAAGCGGCTATCACGTGACGGCCGAGTTCGACGACATCGGCGACCTCAAGGTCGGCTCGGCCGTCACCATGGCGGGCGTGCGCATCGGCGAGGTCTCGGGCATCCGCTTCGATTCCAAAGCGTACAAGGCGGTCGTCGCCATGCGTATCAACCCGCAATTCAACCAGATTCCCGAAGACAGTTACGCCAGCATCCAGACGCAGGGGCTGCTCGGCGGCAAGTACGTCGGCATCAGCCCCGGGGGAGCCGATGAGTACCTCAAGGAGGGAGGTAACATCGATCAGACGCAGTCGGCCATTGTGCTCGAGAGCGTGGTCAATAAGTTCTTCGCGAGCTACGCGACCAGCAAGGGCAGCGACAGCGCCACGCAGGGCAAGGGCCCAGACACCCACGGCAAGGCGGAGCCGCAGAAATGAGACAGCTAAGCGTTTTGTTGACCAGCATGTGCCTGGGTTGCACCCTGAGCTATGCGCAGCCACAGACTGCGCCGCCGGCCGCCGAAGGCCCGGGGCCGACCGAGGTGGTGCAGACCGCGGCGCAGGGCATGCTCGGGGATCTCGACAAGGATCGCGACGCCTACCGGCGCGACCCGGCGAAACTCGGGCAGCTGGTCGACAAGTACCTGCTGCCGCACTTCGACACCGAATTCGCGGCGCGCCTGGTGCTGGGAGTGCACTGGCGCAACGCGACCCCGGAGCAGCGCAAGCGCTTCATCGATGCCTTTTACCACTCGCTGCTCAGCAACTACGGCGCCGCGCTGGCCGACTTCACCTCCGATCGGCTGAAGATCTTTCCCACCAGCGTCGATCCGGGTGCGGCGCGCGCCACGGTGCGCACCGAGGTCAAGCGCGACAACGGCGATCGCGTCTCGGTCAACTACTATATGCGCAAGACCGCGCAGGGCTGGAAGGCATGGGACGTGGTGATCGACGGCATCAGCTACGTCAACAGCTATCGCGAGGACTTCGGCGCGCAGATCGAGCAGCAGGGGCTCGACGCGGTCATTCAGCGGCTCGAGTCGGGCGCGAGGCCCAGCGCGATTGCCAGGCAGCGCGGGAGCAAGGGCGAGTGAGTGGCGCGCAACCGGCCGCGGCCGCCCGCGACGCGGCCGCGGGGGTTTTCCGCCTGGTGGCGTCCGCCGACGGGCGCTTCGCCGCCGAGGGGCCGCTGACCTTTGCCACCGCGCGCCGGGCGCGTGAGCTCGGCGAACTGACCGTCGCCCGCGCCGCCGCCGGCACCGCACTCGAGATCGCCTGCGCCGGCATCACCAGCGCAGACAGCGCCGGCCTCGCGGTGCTGCTCGACTGGCTCGGCGCCGCCAGGCGCGCCGGTCGCACGCTGCGCTACACGCAGCTGCCGCCGGGCGTCACGGCGCTTGCCCGCATCAGCGAGGTCGAGGGACTGCTCCAGAACGGCGCCTGAGTCAATGCGAGCCTCCCGGGCCGGCAGGAGGGGGCTTGGGCGCCGATGACGGCGCAGGCGGCGTGCCGCTGCCCGAGGGAGCGGTGTCATCCTCGCCGGATTCCTCGAGCAGCTTCTCCTGTCGCTCCTCCTCGCCTGGCCCTCGTCCGCCGTTCACCTTGAAGTCACGGTTCTGCAGGTAGGCGTTGCGCATGAACGCGTACGGATCGTAGGCGCTCTCCAGCAGCTTCGTCGCATCGAGCAGCCGCGCGCGCGAATCGATCACTTCCAGCAGGTACAGGCCATAGTTCCAATAGGGGTTGTGGATGTACTGACGCGGGGTGGTGAAGTCATCGCCGAGCCGGCCGAAGGCATCGCGCACGTCCGAGGGTCCGAGGAATGGCAGCACGACGTAGGGCCCTTTTTTCACGCCCCATTTGCCGAGCGTCTGTCCGAGCTCGCGGTCGTTGCGGTCCAGCCCAGCAGCGGTTGCCGGATCGAAGAGCCCGCCGATGCCAATCGTCGTGTTGAGCAGCAGCCGTGCCGTGTCGGAGACGAACGGCTTGAGCTGCCCCTGCAGCAGATCGTTGACGATCACGATCGGGTAGTCGAGGTTGGTGAAGAAGTTGTGTACGCCGGTCTGCACGAACTGCGGCGTCTTGCGGTAGCCGCGGGCGACAGGCTGCGCGATTGCCCGGTCGAACTTGTCGTTGAAACGGTAGGTAGAGCGGTTCATCCGCTCCCACGGGTCGCGCGGATCGCGCTTGCCCGGCGGCAGAGCCGCGCAGCCGATCAGCAGCAGCAGGCACAGCGATAGCAGTGAGATTCGTGTCGTGGGTGGCATGGCGAGCGCGCGGCGGGCGAAAGCGCGCATTGTAGCAGCCGCGCCCAACACCGTTCGCGCGAACCCGCGCCTGCGGGCTGACGCAGGAGCGTGAGCCGCTGCGACCTCAGCGTCCGCCGCCACCGCGGCGCTGACCCTGACCCTGATCCTGGTTGTCCGAAGCCAGCTGCCGCTTGCGTGTGCTCGCAAGGTAGTCGCGCAGCTCATCGAGGCGGGCCTGGTAGCGCTCGCGCTGAATCTGGGTGATGTGCGGGGCGGCGAGCGCGAGCTGCAGCTGTTGCACGGCGAGATTGAGCTCGCCGCCGGAGATCTGGTACTCGCCCATGTAGTAGTAGGCATCGCCGGGATCACCGGCGGCGCTCGCGGCGAGCGCCGTCAGACGGATCTGGTCGGGCGTCGGCGGCACGTTGTTGAACAGGTCGAGCAGCATGGTGTGCGCATCAGCCGGGCGTTCGGCGAGCATGAGCGTCTCCGCGTAGCGCACCGTCACCGGTACGTTGCGCGGAAAGAGCTCCGCTGCGCGCTTGAAGGTGCGCAGTGCCTCGTCCGGGTGCCCGGCCTTGGCCTGTGCCTGGCCGAGCGCCGCGTGCAGCAGTGTGAGGCCCTCGTGCGCCTGCAGCAGGGGGGTGAGGATCTTTACCGCCTCGCCGGCCTGACCGCTGTTCATCAGCGCGATCGCCTCACCGTAGCGGTTGCCGAGATTATCGCCGCCGTGCGCGATCTTCTGGGCGTACTGCAAGGCGAGGTCGACATCCCCGACCGCCGTCAGCACCCGCACGCGCTCGCGAATGAGCGCATAGCTCTGCGAGTCATCGCCCTTGCGCGGCGGGAACTGCGCGGCACGCGCGCGCTGCTCGGCGATGCGGTCCGAGTCCACCGGGTGATCGATCAGCATCGCGGGGATGTAGGTGGCGGCGAGCCCCTCGTGGCGGGCCATGGTCTCGAACATGTTGCCCATCCCATAGGGATCGAAGCCCGCGCCGGCGAGGTAGCCGATGCCGACGCGATCGGCTTCCCACTCGTTGTCGCGCGTGAAGTTGATCTGATGCTGTACCGCCAGCCCCTGTGCGGCGGCGATGGCGCCTTCGGTGGCCTGGCCGCCGCCGCCGAGGGCGCCCAGCAGGATCGCCCCGATCAGCGTGGCCACGGTGGTGAGGCTCTGCTTCGACTGGTCGGCAAGCATACGCGCGATGTGGTGCTGCGTGATGTGCGCGGTCTCGTGCGCCATCACGCCCGCGAGCTCCGATTCGGTCGAGGTGGCGAGCACCAGTCCACCGTTGATGAACACGAAACCGCCCGACACGGCGAACGCGTTGATCGTCGTGTCCTTGATCACGAAGTAGTGGAAGTACTCGCCGCCCATGGCGCTCTGCGAAGCGAGCCGCTGGCCGATACCGTTGATGTACTCACTGACCTCCGGGTCCTCGAGCAGCGCGTTCTGATCACGCAGCTCGCGTTCCACCATGGCCCCGAGGCGGTACTCGTCACCGCGCGACAGCACCTGCGCGGCGGGGCTGCCGAGGTCCGGAAGGTCGGAGCCGGCGGCCGGGGCGCTGAGAATCGGCGGCGCCGACGGCGGCTCATCCGCTGCGGCCCCGGTGGCGGCGGCAAGGGCAGTCACGGCAAGAGCGAGTGGCAGGCGGCGCATCATCGCAATTGGACCGCGGCTGGGCGGCCGTGAGTTTCTCCATGATTACAGACGCTTACAAGCGCGGCACGCAGGACGGCCTTACAGCGTACACCTACAGAATGTCTGAGGCGAAATCGGCGAGCCGCGAGCGCTCCCCGCGCACCAGCGTGATGTGCCCGGAATGCGCCCAGCCGCGGAAGCGGTTCACGGCGTAAGTGAGACCCGAGGTCATCTCGGTGAGATAGGGGGTGTCGATCTGCGCGATATTGCCGAGGCAGGCGAGCTTGGTGCCAGGCCCCGCGCGCGTGATCAGCGCCTTCATCTGCTTCGGCGTGAGGTTCTGCGCCTCATCGAGGATCAGGAAGCGGTTGAGGAATGTGCGCCCGCGCATGAAGTTGAGCGAGCGGATCTTGATGCGGTTGCGCAGCAGGTCATTGGTGGCCGCTCGTCCCCAGTTGCCGCCTTCCTGCGAGCCGGTGAGCACCTCGAGATTGTCCATGAGCGCGCCCATCCACGGCTCCATCTTTTCCTCCTCGGTGCCGGGCAGGAAACCGATGTCCTCCCCGAGCGGGATGGTCACGCGGGTCATGATGATTTCGACGAAGCGGTTGGTTTCCAGCGTCTGCATCAGCCCGGCGGCGAGCGCCAGCAGCGTCTTGCCGGTGCCGGCGGGCCCGAGCACGCTGACGAAATCGATCTCCGGGTCCATGAGCAGGTTCAGCGCGAAGTTCTGCTCGCGATTGCGCGCGGTTATGCCCCAGACGTTGTGGCGCTCGTTGCGATAGTCGCGCGTCAGCTCGATGGTGGCGGTATCGCCGCTCATCTTGCGCACCATGCCCTCGATCCCCTCGGGCAGGTCCTCGAACACGCCCTGGTTCGGCTGCCACTCGCGCACCGCCGGGCCGGTGATCTCGTAGAAGGTGCGATCGGCGTCCTTCCACGAGCGCATGTCCTTGCCGTGCAGCTCCCAGAAGTCAGCCGGGAGCGCGCAGATGCCGCTGTAGAGGACGTCGGCGTCCTCGAGCGTCTTGTCGCTGTAGTAGTCCTCGGCGTGCACCCCGAGCACTGCCGCCTTGATGCGCAGGTTGATGTCCTTGGAGACCAGGATCACGCGCGCATCCTTGTGCTCGTTCTGCAGCGCGAGCGTCTGCGCGAGGATGGTGTTGTCCCCATCCTGTCCCGGCAGGCCCTCGGGGAGGGCACCGGCGAGCTGGCGCGTCTGGAAGAACAGCCGTCCGGTGGAAGGCTTCTTGCCGTGGTTGCCGGAGTAGCCGCTCGGCAGCTGCAGCCCCCGGTCGATCTGCTCCTTGGTCGCGTCGCGCATCATGTCGTCGAGGAAGCGGCTCACCTGGCGCACGTTGCGCGAGGCCTCCGACAGGCCCTTCTTGTGTGCATCGAGCTCCTCGAGCACCACCATCGGCAGATACACGTCGTGCTCCTCGAAGCGGAAGATCGCCGTCGGGTCGTGCATCAGTACGTTCGTGTCGAGCACGAACAGCCGCCGCCCGGCGCGCGATCTGCCCTTCACTTCGCGTGACTCGCCCGAGGCGGCGGTGGGGCCGCCTTCATAAACGCTGCGCTGCTTCAAGCACTGCCTCCGCGTGGCCGGGGACCTTGACCTTGCGCCACTCCTGCCGCAGCCGGCCGCTGCCGTCCAGCAGGAAGGTACTGCGCTCCACCCCCAGATACTTTCTGCCGTACAGGCTTTTCGGTTTGATGACATCGAACAGCCGGCAGGCGGTTTCGTCGGTGTCGGCAAGCAGCGGGAAGGGCAGGCGGTCGCGCGCCGCGAACTTGTCGTGCGAGGCGACGCTATCGCGCGATATGCCGATGATGACGGTGCCCGCCTTGCGGAACGCGCCATGCAGGTCGCGGAACTCCTGGGCCTCGCGGGTGCAGCCGGGAGTCTGATCGCGCGGGTAGAAGTAGATCACCAGTTTTTTGCCTGCCGCATCCTTCAGGCTCCACGTGCCGCCGCCGTTCATCGGCAGCGAAAAGTCAGGCACTGTCGTCCCGGGCTTCAGCTTGGGTCTCACGCGTTTCAGGATTTGACGGGTTCCAGGATGGCGTCGAGGTTGAGCGAATCGCAGAACTCCATGAACTCCTCGCGCAGGTGCGCCACGTGAATGCGGCTCGGCACGTTCACGATCATCTGTACGGCGAACATCGGCGCGCCGGTGTGGGCGGCCGGGTAGCTGCGGGTGGAGACTTCCCCGATGTCGATGCCGCGCGTGGCGAAAAATCCCGACAGCCCCGAGACGATGCCGGTCTGGTCGAGGCACACGACATCGATCGAATACGGCAGCATGTCGGTGCGCGGCGTGCGCGGTTCGGTGCGCTTGAGGTGAATGCTGAGGCTCGAGGTGTCGGCGAGCCGCTTGAGCTCGGTTTCGAGCTTCGCCAGGGCGTGCCAGTTGCCCGACACCAGCAGCAGCATGGCAAACTCGGTGCCGAGGCTCGCCATGCGGCTCTCGCTGATATTGCCGCCGGACTCGCTGATAACGCGGGTCAGCTCGTGGACCATCCCCGTGCGGTCGCTGCCGATCGCCGAAACGGCCAGGTGCTGCTTCATCGGTGGGTGGCGACTTAAGTACCGGCGTTTGCTCCCCGGCGAGTGTACCGGGAGCAGCGGCGGGTTGCGACTTCACGCACGCCGCGTGCCTGTTTCAGGCTTGCTTAAGGTCAAGCGGCGCTCGTAACATCGCAGGTTCCCCCCGCGAGCGCTCGAAACATGTTTGCAGGCAGCCTGGTTGCCATCGTCACCCCCATGCGGCCGGATGGCGCCGTGGATTTCGAAGCCTGGGCGCAGCTGCTCGAGTTCCACGCCGCCAACGGCACCCAGGGCGTCATCGTCGGCGGGAGCACGGGCGAGTCGGCGACGCTGCGCGATGCCGAGCTGCGCGAGCTCACCGCGCGCGCCTGCGAGCAGCTGCGCGGGCGGGCGCTGGTGATCGTCGGCGCGGGCACCAGCAGCACCGCCGCAACGCTCGAGCGCGTGCGCTGGCTCTCGGAGTTGGCCGTAGACGCCATGCTGCTCGTCACTCCCGCGTACAACCGCCCGCCGCAGGAGGGTCTGTATCTGCACTTCGCCGCCGCCGCCGGCGCCTCCGCCAAGCCGATCCTGCTGTACAACGTGCCCGCGCGCACGGCGGTGGACATGCAGCCGGCGACCGTGGCGCGGCTGGCGCGCGTTGCGGGCATCGCCGGCATCAAGGAGGCAGTGCCGGACGCCGCGCGCGTGCGCGAGTTGGTCGGCAGCTGCCCGCGCGACTTCGTGGTTCTCAGCGGCGATGACCTCACGGCGCGCGAGGCGATCGCCGCGGGCGCGCGCGGGGTGATATCGGTGACCGCGAACGTTGCCCCGCGCGCGATGTCAGAGATGGTGGCCGCGGCGCTGCGCGGCGAAGCGGCACGCGCAGCACAGCTCGACGCTCCCTTGAGCGCGCTGCACCGGGAGCTGTTCGTCGAGGCGAATCCGATCCCGACGAAGTGGCTGCTTACGCAGATGGGTCTGATCAGTCCTGGGGTAAGATTGCCGCTCACGCCGCTTGCGGCCGAGTTCCACGGGCGCGTGCGTGAGGCGGCGCGCGCCGCCGGGATACTGTCCTGAGGCGCCCGCGCCGCTGCGGTTAGGCGGCTTTTGCACGAGGTTCGATGAATGAAGTCTGCCTGGCGAGTCCTGGCGCTCGTGGCGTTGCTCCTGCCCATGAGCGGCTGCCACCTGGTGAGGGCGGTGAGCATGAGCACCTGTCGCGACTCGCAGCCGTACCTCAAGGCCCGGAGCGTCGCTCCACTGCAGATCCCCGCCGGTCTCGATCCTCCCGACACCACCAACGCGCTGCGCCTGCCGCAGCTGAATGAGCCGGCACCACCGCCGCGCGGTGCCAAGCAACCGTGCCTCGATGCGCCGCCTCCCTTCAAGGTGCAGCAGGCGGCGCGCACGCCGCAGGCCTGATGCGCCCCCCGCCGGCATGTCTTATGATTCGCCGCCCGCCATGCCGGTGCGTTGCCGTCGATCGGGAATCCTTCGCAAGAGACGTCATAAGTTATTGATCGGAGAGGTGGCCGAGCGGTCGAAGGCGCTGGACTGGAATTCCAGTAACATCTCAACGGGTGTTCGTGGGTTCGAATCCCACCCTCTCCGCCACACCCGGCATCCGAACTCTCCAGGGGCGCGATCAGTGCCCGCGATCCGCGCCCTGCACGTGCGTGCCGGCCCGCTGCGGCAACAGCACAATGCAGATCACGATGAAGGCCGCGATGATCGCGGAGGCGAGGGGCCGGCTGATGTTGAGGCCGCCCTGCGCGTGCGGCTTGTCGAAGAAGTCGCCGACCGTGGCCCCGAGCGGGCGCGTCAGGATGAAGGCGGCCCAGAACAGCATCACGGGCGAGAGTCGCGTCCAGAGGTAGGCACCTGCGACGACGGCCAGCAGGGCGCCAAAGAGCAGGGCCCCGCCGCCGTAGCCAAGGCCCGCGTCCGCCGCCCAGTCCCCGAGCGCCGTGCCCAGGGTCTGCGAGAAGGTGATGGTGACCCAGTAAAATACCTCCACCCTGGGGGTGTTGACGGTGTTGACGGAGACCGAGCCCTCGAATCGATACCAAAACGCCAGCGCCGCCAGCACGCACATCAGCAACAGCAGCGATCCGCCGGGATAGCCGATACCGAGCGAGCGGTCGGCGAAATCCGCCAGCGTCGTGCCCGCGGTCGTGGAGGCGATGATGGTTGCCCAGTACAGGAAGGGATGGAAGTGCTTCACCCGCATCTGCCACGCGACCAGCACGATGAGGGCGGTCAGAAAAATGGCCGTGCCGGTGAGGTAACCGAGCCCGAGGGTCATCGAGACGGTGTCGCCGCCGGTCTCCCCGAGCGTGGTGGCGGCAATCTTGATGATCCAGAAAGTCAGCGTGACCGCCGGTACTTTGCTTGCGATCACCTCGGCATTCATGGGGTGCACTCGAGCGGGTGTTGGCGGCTTGCCGGGATCGTAGCCTGAAATCGTTGCCTGCCGCGTGTACGGGCCTCGGGACAGCGCCCTGCAGCGCCTGTGATAGCATCGCCCGCACCGCCTCTGCGCCACCAGAGGCCTGAAGACCATGGTGGCCCGCATCGGTTTCTCCGCGACGACCAGTCGTGAATCCCGTCAGGGCCGGAAGGCAGCAGCGGCAGCGGCGATGTCGGGTGCCGGAGCCCAAGCTGGTGCGGGCCGCCTCCATCGTCCGGCTGATTTTTAGGATCGTTCATGAGCTACACCGCGCTGGCGCGCAAATGGCGTCCGAGGAAATTCGCCGAGCTGGTCGGCCAGGATCACGTGCGCCGCGCGCTGGTGAACGCGCTCGAGAGCGGCCGCGTGCATCACGCGTTCCTGTTCGCCGGCACGCGTGGGGTGGGCAAGACCACCATCGCGCGCATCTTCGCCAAGTGCCTCAATTGCGAGCGGGGCATGAGCGCCGAGCCGTGCGGAGTGTGCGCGAGCTGCCGCGAGATCGACGAAGGGCGCTTCCCCGATCTCATCGAGGTCGACGCGGCCTCGCGCACCAAGGTCGACGACACGCGCGAGCTGCTCGACAACGTGCAGTACTCCCCGGCGCGCGGACGCTACAAGGTGTACCTCATCGATGAGGTGCATATGCTCTCGGCGCACTCCTTCAACGCGCTGCTGAAGACGCTCGAAGAGCCTCCGCCGCACGTGAAGTTCCTGCTCGCGACCACCGACCCGCAAAAACTGCCGGTGACCGTGCTGTCGCGCTGCCTGCAGTTCAATCTCAAGCGCCTGCCGGCCGCCGACATTGGCACGCAGCTGCGTCACATCCTCGATCAGGAGGGCGTCGCCTTCGACGCCGCGGCCGTGGCGCTGATCGCCCAGGCGGCCGACGGCAGCATGCGCGATGCGCTCTCGCTGCTTGATCAGCTGATCGCCTTCGGTGCAGGTAAGGCCGGGGAGGCCGAGGCGCGCGCGATGCTCGGCACGATCTCGCGCGATCACGTGGTGCGCATCGCCGAGCTGCTCGCGGGCGCCGACACCGCGGCGCTGCTGCGCTGCGCGCAGGCGCTGGAGGAGTTCGCCCCGGACTACGCGCAGGTCCTCGATGAGCTCGCCGGGCTCCTGGTGCGCGTCGGATTGCGCCAGGCGGTCAGCGACTACCAGGGCGATGACCTCTACGCGCCGGAGCTGCTCGAGCGGCTGGCCGGCGCGCTCGCACCCGAGGACGTGCAGCTTTTCTATCAGACCGCGATCATCGGGCGGCGCGATCTGCCCCTCGCGCCCGATCCGCGCCGCGGCTTCGAGATGACGCTGCTGCGCATGATCGCGTTCCGCCCCGCGGGCGAGACGGCGGACATACGCCCAGCGGCCGCCACCGCGGGTAGCGCCGTGACTGCGGGTGGCGCCGTGACTGCGGGTGGCGCTGCGGCTCCGGGTGGCGCTGCGGCTCCGGGGGGCGCTGCGGCTCCGGGGGGCGCCGCGGCTGCCGGTGACGCGGATCCCTGGGCAGGAGTGCTCAGCCGGCTCGAGCTCTCCGGGGCGGCGCGCCAGCTCGCCAGTCACTGCGTGTTCATCGGCCGCCAGGGCGCGGTGGTGCGCCTGGCGCTCGACCCACGCAATCAGCTGCTGCGCACGGCGGCGATGGAGGAGAAGCTCGGGCAGGCGCTTTCGCGCCATTTCGGCGAGAGTGTGCGGCTCGAGTTCCAGTCTGCCGCGGCAGGCGGCGCTGAGACGCCGGCGCTTCTCGCACGGCGCGCGTCCGAAGCCGAGCTCGCTGCCGCAAGACGTGCGTTCGAGGAGGATCCGGGCGTCAAGGGACTGCGCGAGCGCTTCGGCGCCACCGTGCTCCCGGATACCGTGCGGCCGGTAAAATGAGCCCCTCCCACTCAAGCGGCGCGCTGCGCGCCTGACAGGCAACCACCCATGCGTGGCAACTTCAGCAACCTGATGAAACAGGCCCAGGCCATGCAGGAGAACATGCAGAAGGCCCAGGCCGAGATCGCCGGCATCGAGGTGGTCGGTGAGGCCGGCGGCGGCATGGTGAAGATCACCATGAACGGCCGCCACGAGGTGAAGCGCGTGCAGATCGAGCCGGCGGTGAGCGGCGAGGACCGCGAGATGCTCGAGGACCTGATCGCCGCCGCCGTCAACGACGCGGTCCACAAGGTCGAAGCCCGCGTGCAGGAGAAGATGGCGAGCGTGACCGCGGGGCTGCAGCTGCCGCCGGGAATGAAGCTGCCGTTCTGAAGCCAAAGCGTGCAACATTCACCGCATCTCGCCCGACTCATCGACGCCCTGCGCACGCTCCCGGGGGTGGGGCCGAAGAGCGCGCAACGCATGGCGTTTCACCTGCTGCAGGAGGGGCGCCCCGGCGCACACGTGCTGGCGGAGTCGCTCACAGCGGCGCTGCAGTCGGTGTCGCGCTGCCGGCGCTGCCGCATGCTCACCGAGGGCGAGTTGTGCGCCATCTGCGCCGCGCCGCAGCGTGATGCGACGCTGCTGTGCGCCGTCGAGTCGCCCGCCGATGTGGTGGCGATCGAGTCCTCGGGCAGCTACCGCGGCCGCTACTTCGTGCTCATGGGGCATCTCTCGCCCCTCGATGGGATCGGGCCGGAGCAGCTCGGCGTACGCGAGCTCGAGGGGATTCTTGCCGCAGGCGGGGTGCGCGAGCTGATCCTGGCAACCAATTCCACCGTCGAGGGCGAGGCCACGGCCCATTACCTGAGCGAGCTCGCCGCGCGGCGCGGCATCCGCGCCAGCCGCATTGCGCACGGGGTGCCCGTGGGCGGGGAGCTCGAATACGTCGACGGCGGCACGCTGGCGCACGCGCTCGCTGGCCGGCAGTCGCTGTAAAGCCGCGCGCCCGTACCGCAGTGCCGTCTGCGCGCTAGCGTGCCCGCCTGGGGCCGCGGGCGGCGGCGAGCTGTTCGCGCAGGCGGCGCAGCCGCCGGTAGCTCTCGTAGCGGCGCGCGTGCAGCGTGCCGGCCTGTGCCGCGGCGCGCACCGCGCAGCCCGGCTCGCGCATATGCCGGCAGTCGCCGAAACGGCACCCCGGCGCCAGCTGCTCCACCTCCGCAAAGCCGAGCGTACGCTCATCGAGCGCGGCCAGCGCCGGTACGAAGTCGCGCACCCCGGGGGAATCGATGAGGGCTGCGCCCCCTGGCAGGTCGAACATGCGCGCCGCGGTGGTCGTGTGCCGCCCTTCTTCCGCGCGCACCAGATCACCGATGGCGAGCTTTTCGGCCTGTGGCGCGAGGCGCCGCACCAGCGAGGACTTGCCGACGCCGGATTGTCCGACGAGCGCGGCGATCGCACCCGGCTGCAGCGCCGCGAGCAGCATCTCGAGCCCCGTCCCGCTTGCTGCCGAGCAGCTGATTGCGCGGTAGCCGGCGGCTGCCCAGGCGGCGAGCTCTGCGGCCAGCGCGGCGCCGACGCCGAGATCGCCCTTGTTGACGACGAGCGTGGCCGTGGCGGGAGCGGCGCTGGCCGCCGCCAGGTAGCGGTCGACGACGAACAGGTCCGGCGCCGGCAGCGGGGCAAGCACCACGAACAGCTGCGTGAGATTGGCGACCACCACCTCGGCGCCGCCGCGCTTGGCAGCGCGCCATAGCGCACTGCGGCGCGGGAGCACGGCCACCACGTGCACCTCTTCGTGGCGTGCATCGAAGCTGCAGCGGACCTCATCTCCGCACACCGCGCCCAGGGCGCGGCCGAAGGGCCGCGCCCGCAGTTCCCGTTCGCCGGCGCGCACGATCATGTGGCGGCCGAACGTCGCCACCACGCGTCCAACCAGTGTCTGCGTCATCCGAAGGCCGTCCGGCGGGCGTCTGTTACACTTGGATCGCGCGTTTCTGACTGCGACACCCGCGATCCGCCTGCGCCCATCATAGACATGCCGAGCGGCGACTACCTGATCTGGATCGATCTGGAGATGACGGGCCTGAAGCCCGATGCCGACACGATCATCGAGATCGCCACCGTGTTGACCGACCGCGAGCTGGTGGTCGTCGCCGACGGCCCGGTATTCGCCATCCACCAGAGCGAGGAAGTGCTTGCCCGCATGGATGACTGGAACCAGCGCCAGCACGCCTCATCGGGCCTGCTGGCGCGGGTGCGCGCGAGCCGCACCTCCATGACGGAGGCGCAGCAGCGCACGCTCGAGTTCCTCGCGCCCCTGGTGAGCGCCGGCAGCTCGCCGATGTGCGGCAACAGCATCTGCCAGGACCGCCGCTTCCTCGCGCGCTGGATGCCAGAGCTCGAGCGCTTCTTTCACTACCGCAATCTCGACGTGAGCACGCTCAAGGAGCTGGCGCGCCGCTGGGCGCCGGCGGTGGCCGACAGCTTCGTCAAGCAGGGCACGCATCTCGCCTACGCCGACATCCACGAGTCGATCCGCGAGCTGCGGCACTACCGCGCGCGGCTGTTTGCGCCGGCGTGGGCGGGGACGACTGGGTGATGCCGTGGCGCCGACTGCGCAGCTGATACACCGCGGCGGCTGCCACTGCGGCGCGGTTGCCTTCGAGGTGGACGCGCCCGCGCGCCTCACGGTCAGCGAATGCAACTGCTCGATCTGCCGCCTGACGGGCTACCTGCACCTGATCGTGCCGCGCACGCGCTTCCGGCTGCTGCGCGGGGCGGAGAGTCTCGTCGAGTACCGCTTCCATACGGGCACGGCGCGGCATCTGTTCTGCCGCCACTGCGGCGTGAAGTCCTTCTATGTGCCGCGCTCGAATCCCGACGGCTACAGCGTCAATCTGCGCTGCGTCGAGCGCGGCACGATCGAGCAGGTCGACATCGAGCCGTTCGATGACAACGAGCGCGCCGCCGCCGAGGCGAAGATCCGCCACCTCTCGCAGGATTAGCCGCCGGCTGCGCGCCGCGGGCGCCTCAGGAGGCCTTACCGCTCGCTCGCGGCTGCCCGAGGAACAGCCAGGTCTCGACCACCGTATCGGGGTTGAGCGACATGCTCTCGATGCCCTGCTCGAGCAGCCAGCGGGCGAGGTCGGGATGGTCCGAGGGCCCCTGGCCGCAGATGCCGACGTACTTGCCGCGCTTGCGGCAGGCGGCGATGGCCATCGCCAGCAGTTGCCGCACGGCCTCGTCGCGCTCATCGAAAAGGTGCGCCACGACCGCCGAATCGCGATCGAGTCCCAGCGTGAGCTGCGTCATGTCGTTCGAGCCGATCGACATGCCGTCGAAGTACTCGAGATACTTCTCCGCCAGCAGCGCATTGGTCGGCAGCTCGCACATCATGATGACCGTGAGCCCGGCGCTGCCGCGCTTCAGGCCGTTCGCCGCCAGCAGCTCCGTCACCTGGCGCGCCTCCTCCACGGTGCGCACGAACGGCACCATGACCTGCACGTTGGTGAGGCCCATGGTCTCGCGCACGCGCCTGAGCGCGCGGCATTCGAGCTCGAAACAGGGGCGGAAGGTCTCATCCACGTAGCGTACGGCGCCGCGGAAGCCGAGCATCGGATTCTCTTCGTGCGGCTCGTAGCGGGCGCCGCCGATGAGGTTGGCGTACTCGTTTGACTTAAAGTCCGACAGCCGCACGATGACCGGCTCGGGAGCGAACGCGGCGGCGATCTGCGCGATCCCCTCGGCGAGCTTTTCCACGTAGAAGCCCACCGGGTCGGAGTAGCCCGCCATCTGCGTGTCAATCTGCTCCTTGAGCTCCGCGTCCAGGCGATCGAACTCGAGCAGCGCCAGCGGGTGCACGCCGATCATGCGGTTGATGATGAACTCGAGCCGCGCGAGGCCCACGCCGTGGTTGGGGATGCTGGCGAAGTCGAAGGCGCGATCGGGATTGCCGACGTTCATCATGATCTTCACCGGGATCTTCGGCAGCGAATCGAGCTCGATCTCCCGGCGCTCGAACTGCAGCAGCCCCTCGTACACCTGCCCGGTCTCGCCCTCGGCGCACGACACCGTGACCTCCTGGCCCTCGCGGATGCGCTGCGTGGCATCGCCGCAACCGACCACCGCGGGGATGCCGAGCTCGCGCGCGATGATGGCGGCGTGGCAGGTGCGGCCGCCGCGGTTGGTGACGATCGCGGCCGCGCGCTTCATCACCGGCTCCCAGTCCGGATCGGTCATGTCAGCGACCAGCACGTCGCCGCTTTGCACGCGCGCCATCTCGCTCGCGTCGCGGATGACGCGTGCGGGCCCGGCGCCGATGCGCTGGCCGATGCTGCGCCCGGTGGCCAGCACGCGCGAGCGGCCCTTGAGCGCGTAGCGCTGGATGGTGCGTCCGGCGCGGCTCTGCACCGTCTCCGGGCGCGCCTGCAGGATGAAGAGCGCACCGCTCTCGCCGTCGCGCGCCCACTCGATGTCCATCGGACGGCCATAGTGCTCCTCGATGAGCAGCGCCTGGCGGCCGAGGGCGATGAGATCCGCATCCTCGAGACAGAAGCGCCGCCGCTCCCCGGCCGGCACCTCCACCGTCTGCACGCGCTCGGCGGAGTCCGCCGGCGCATAGACCATCTTCACCGCCTTGCCGCCGAGATTGCGGCGCACGATCGGGTGCTTGCCCGAGCGCAGCGCGGGCTTGTAGAGGTAGAACTCATCGGGGTTGACCGCGCCCTGCACCACCGTCTCCCCGAGGCCCCAGGAGGCGGTGACGAACACCACGTCGCGAAATCCCGAGTCGGTGTCGAGAGTGAACATGACGCCGGCCGCGCCGAGGTCGCTGCGCACCATGTGCTGCACCCCGGCCGAGAGTGCCACCGCGCCGTGATCGAACCCCTGGTGCACGCGGTAGGAGATGGCGCGATCGTTGAACAGCGAGGCAAACACCTCGTGCATCCCCCGCAGCACGGCAGCCTCGCCGCGCACGTTGAGAAAGGACTCCTGTTGTCCGGCGAACGAGGCCTCGGGCAGATCCTCGGCGGTCGCGGAACTGCGCACTGCGACCGCGACGTCCGCGCGCCCGCCGCTCATCTGGCGCAGTTGCGCGCTCACCGCCGCGGTGAGCGCCGGCGGAAAGGGGGTGGCGAGGATCCACTGGCGGATGTGGGCGCCGCTGGCGGCGAGCCTGGTGACGTCATCGACGTCGAGGGCTGCGAGCTCAGCGCGGATGCGCGCATCGAGCCCGCCCTGCATCAGGAACTCGCGATAGGCGTGTGCGGTGGTGGCGAACCCCCCGGGCACCTGCACGCCGAGCTTCGCGAGCGAGCCGATCATCTCGCCGAGTGAGGCGTTCTTGCCGCCGACGCGCTCGACGTCGTGCATACCGAGTTGCTCGAACGGGATGACGTAGGCGTTCAACGCTACTCCTGCCGGTCAGGCCAAGCGCGGGCGCTTGCCACGCTGCGCGCGCGGTGAAACACTGCGCAATTCTCGCAGCCGCCCTGACCAATCGCCGAAGCCGTGAGCCGTCGAACCGTTTTCTTCGTCTCGGACCAGACGGGTGTGACTGCGGAAACGCTGGGCCACAGCCTCATGACGCAGTTCGAGGGCCTGGAATTTCGGCCGGTGACTTTGCCATTTGTGTCGAGCCTTGACAAGGCGCAGGAAGCGGTGCGGCGCATGAATCGCGCCGCGCAGGAGGAGGGGCTGCGGCCGATCATCTTCAGCACACTGGTGCAGGACGAGCTGCGTGATGTCGTGATGACGGCGAACGGCTTGTTCCTCGACCTGTTCTCGGCGTTCGTCGGCCCGCTCGAGCGTGAGCTCAACACGCGCTCCACGCACCGCGCCGGCCGCGCACACGGCATCGCCGACCTCGCCGCCTACACCGCGCGCATCAACGCCACCAACTTTGCGCTCGCCAACGACGACGGCACCGGCGGCGATTACGGCCATGCCGACGTCGTGCTGGTCGGCGTTTCGCGCGTGGGCAAGACCCCGACCTGCGTATACATGGCGTTGCAGTACGGGGTGTTCGCGGCCAACTACCCGCTCACCGAAGACGATCTCGAGGCGGGCAACCTGCCGCCGCGGCTCGCGTCCTTTCGCAGCAAGCTCTACGGGCTCACCATCACTCCGGAGCGGCTGCAGCAGATCCGCACCGAGCGCCGTCCGGAGAGCCGCTACGCCTCGCGCCAGCAGGTGCAGTACGAGTTGCGCGCGGCGGAGGCGCTGTTTGCGCGCTTTCGGATCCCCTCGCTCGATACCACCGAGTGCTCGATCGAGGAAATCGCGAGCCGCATCCTCAACACGACCGCGATCGAGCGACGCCTGCGCCCCTGAGGCGCGCGGTTCGAGCTGACTATTGTTGCACGGCTGCGCGGCGCGCGGCTACGTGTCTGTCAGGTCGCACGGAAATTGCAAGCGTACGCGGCGCGCGTGTGGCGCAAATTCGCGCGTTGATCGGCTTGCAGCGTAGGGCTTGTGCGTTATAGTCATCAGCGTGCTGCTTGCCGACACACACACAGTCGTTTCCTGGCGCGCCCGGCCGCGCAGCTTCGTGGCGCTCATGGGTCTGTACGAGAGCAACTTCATCCGCCTCGGCTGGCTGGCCGGGAACCTGGCTGCGCTCGCCGGACGCTATGCCTCGGTGGTGCGCGGGGACTGTGATCTCGTTCTCACCGTGACCGAGCGCTCCCCCTACACCAGCACGCTCAACCTCACTTACCTGCTGCCCGATGCCCAAGGCGCCGTGCGTTGCCCCGACATGCGGGTGCGCATCTACCATGACGCGCATCTCGCCGAAGCGCAGCAATGCGGCGGCGTTCACACTCAGCCCCCGCGGCGCCCGCGGCGCAGCCACGCGGAGCGTGAACTGGATCAGCGCTGGGCGCGGAACATGATGTTAAATAAATGGCTGGAATACTGCGTGGAGCGAGGTCATCGCTTCTCATCCCGCCCGGAGCCTTAGCGCCGGCGCATGAGAAGTGGCGGCGGTCCCGCCGCGTTTCTCATGAAGGCGCTGCAACAACTCAGCTTTCTCAAATTCAACCTGCGCCCCGAGGGGACGCCCGGGGAGGACACCCGCGTGCTGGCGCTGTTCCGCAACCGCGCGGAACTGAAAAAGGCGTACGGCGCGTTGCAGGAGGAGATCTTCCGTCTCAAGGACCTCATCAAGCAGCAGGAGGCGGCGACGCAGCGGGCGCAGGACATGCTGGGCACGCTCGAGGCGCGCCTCGGCGCCCCCGAAACCGCCTACCCGGCGCTGGTGTTTTATCAGTTGCGCCGCCTGTGGCAGAGCGGGCGCGAGCTGCTCGCGGCGTTTGTCGCCGACTTGGTGCGCCAGCAGGAGGAGCGCGAGCGTCGCGCACACCTGGCGCAGCACAATCGCCGCCAGTTCGCCCGCCGTCAGGTCGCCGAGAACGAGCTGCGCATAGCGCAGGCGCGGCACCTGGAGGCCGGCGCGCAGGCCGCGGCGCTCGAGGCCGAGCACGTCGCGCTCGCTCGCTGGTGGCATTACCTCCGGCGCCGCGCCCTGCAGCGGCGCATCGACGCTGCGCAGGCAGCGCTCGCGAGCGCCGGCGCCGCGCTCGGGCAGGCGCAGCTGAATGTCGAGGCGATCGCGCGCGAGAGCACGCCGCAGTTCCCGGGGCTGTCGCTGCCGGCGCGCCGCGCGATCAATCTCGCGACGATCGCCTACGCCGAGGTGCTGTGCCTGCGCCTGACGGAGCTGAAGACGCCACTGGTGACGCGGGCGCGCGAGGCCAGCGGCCATCGCGAGGCGGGCGACGACTACGGCTCGCCGCAGCAGTGCGTGCTGCTCATGGCGCAGATCAGCCGCGCGCTGGGCCTGATCAGCGCGCGCGGCGGCCTGTCCGGGGAGATCAAGGCGCGCAGCGAGCGCCTCAGCCGCGTCGCGCGCTACCGCTCGAACAACGACAGCTCGCCGCTCGTTGACTCGCTGGCGTTCTCCGAGGCAGATACCCAGGCGGTCGGTTCGCTCGCGCTGGCGGCGGCGGCGCCGCTGCCGAACGTGCTCGCCGAGGACACCTGGGACCTGTTCCGCGTGCTGCTGCGCTGAGGCCAGCTTCGGCCGCTGGCAGGCGCGCTATCCGTTGGCGCGGGCGGTCTTCGCCGGCTGCGGACGTGCGCCGGTGACCATGTCTGCCATGACCTGGGTTGCCTGATCGAGCACCACGTCGGCGGCGTCGTCCTTGGTGGCTTTCTCCAGCTCCTCGATCCCCTTCAGCGGCGGCAGGTTCTTGGCCGCGCGGCGGCTGTTCTCGCGCTCGAGGCGCTCGTGGTCGATGCGGTCGCGCTCGGCGCGCCGCGTCTTGAGATTCAGCGACACGCTGTGCTGTTCGCGCACCGAATCGATCGCCGCGATATCCGACATCAGCCACTGGTAGTCCGGGTCACGCTGGGCGCGGGCACCCTCCTCGGTGGCGAGCGCAGCCACCGGCGGGACGGCCGCCGTGCCCGCGCTGGTCTTGAAGGGCACGCCGGCGATGCGGTCCCAGGGCAGCGCCGACTCGAGTGCGCTCTCGCCGACTTCCTTGGTGTCGAGCACGGAAGCGAGCGGCACATCCGGCTCGACGCCGCGATCCTGGGTGCTCTCGCCCGTCACGCGGTAGAACTTGCCGATGGTCACGGTGAGCTGACCGTTGCCCGGCTTTTGCGGCCAGCGGTCGAGCGGCACCAGGTTCTGCACCGTGCCCTTGCCGAAGGTCGTCTGCCCGAGGATCACGCCGCGGTGATAGTCCTGGATCGCCGCGGCGAAGATCTCCGAGGCCGAGGCGCTCAGGCGATCCACCAGCACGGCGAGCGGACCGTCGTAGGCGGGCCCGCTCTCGGGATCGTCGAGCACCTCGAGTCGGCCGGAGGTATCGCGCAGCTGCACCACCGGGCCATGCTCGATGAACAATCCGGTCAGTTGCGTCGCTTCCGGCAGATAACCGCCGCCGTCGTTGCGCAGGTCGAGCACCAGGCCGTCGATGTTCTCGCCCTTGAGCTCGTGCAGGAGCTTCAGCACATCGCGCGTGGTGCTGCGGTAGTTCTCATCGCCGGCGTTCTGCGCGGCGATATCCTGGTAGAAGCCTGGCACCGTGATCACGCCGATTTTCAGGGTGCGGCCGTTGCGCGCCACGCTCTTCACTTCCTTGTGGGCGGCCTGGGCTTCGAGCGTCACCCGGTTGCGCACGAATTCCAGCACTTTGTCCGCGGCTCCGGGCGCGGCGCCGGCCGGCAGCACCTGCAGCCGCACCGTGGTGCCGGCCTTGCCGCGGATCAGCTGCACCACGTCATCCAGGCGCCAGCCGATCACGTCGGTGAAGGGGCCGTCGCGCCCCTGGCCGACGCCGGTGATGCGGTCGTTGAGCTTGAGCGTGCCGGCCACGGCGGCCGGTCCGCCCTCGAGCACGCTCATGATGGTGACGTAGTCATCCACCAGCTGCAGCGAGGCGCCGATGCCCTCGTAGTTGAGGCTCATCTGGATGCGGTATTCCTCGGAGCTGCGCGGGGAGAAGTAGCTCGAATGCGGGTCGAAGGCGCGCGCGTACGCATTCATGAGGTTCTCGAACACGTCCTCCGTGGTCACCTGGTCGATGCGCTTCAGCACACGCTCGTAGCGCTTGCGCAGGAGGTCGGCGGCTTCCGGCCACTGCTTGCCGGTGAGCATCAGCGACAGCGCATCGTTCTTGACGCGCTTTCTCCACACCTCGTCCACCGCAGCCTGATCGGGCGGCCAGAGGGCGTGCTGGCGATCGAATTCGAAAGACTCATCGAGCGCCCAGTCCGGCTCGGTCTGCAGCAGCGCAATCGCGTGCTGGACGCGCTCGCGGTTGCGCTGCTGGAAGCGCGCGAAAATCAGGTACGCCGGGTCGATGTTCCCGGTGCGGATCATGTCGCCGAACTGGAAGCGATAGGCGTTGAACTCATTGATGTCGCTGGCGAGGAAATAGCTGCGCTGGCCGTCGAGGAACTCGAGATAGCGCTGGTAGACGACGTCCGACATCTTGTCGTCGATGGCGGCGCGGCTGTAGTGCGCCTCTTCCAGGATCCGGCCGATCCTGCGGGCGGTGGCGCGCTGGTTGTCGGTCGGGGCGATGGCCCCGGGTGGCAGCAGCGTGCTGGTGCTTGCCGGGGCCTGCGCGGAGCCTGCCAGCGCCAGCGCCAGGACTGCCAGAGCGGCGGCGGTTATCCAGCCGGAGGAACGGCGCAGGGGTAGGGTCATCTTGGGACTCGCAGCTTCGGTAGACTCTTAGAGCAAGGCTAGAGCGTGCGGTTCGCTCTTAGCAAGTACAGTCCTCACAGGGCCTCACAGCATGCGACCCCTGGCGGCACTTCTGGCAATTCTGGCAGGTTCTGCGGTGGCCCTGGCCGTGGGGCTGCTCATGACCTGGATTGTCATCCTGTTCCTGCCTGCGGACGAGGCACGCTTTGCGCCCGAGCACGCCGCCCTGATGCGCGCCGTGGCGATATTCACCGCATTCGCCGCGGTCTCGGTCGGCAGCTTTTACGCCGAGCAGCGCGAGCGCCGCTGGCGTCTCGGCGCGCATGCGGCGACGCTCGCGATGTTCGCGCTGGCGCTGTGGCTGTACTGGCCGAAGTGAGGTGCGGACATAACGCATGCCTCACCGCCCGCCGCCGGCGGACGGCAGCGCACGCACCGCGCTGACGAACAGCCGCAGCAGCAGCAGCAGCGCCGCGGGCCCGAGCGCCACCGCCCAGAACACCGCCGAGCCGTGGAACAGACCGACGAAGAAGTCCGCCAGCAGCGCAAACGGCCCGGCGTGCAGGTTCTGTCCATGGGTGTAGGGCCCGAGCACCCGGTTGCCGACGACCCAGATGAGCAGCGGCATCGGCACCAGGCCCCACAGCAGCGCCAGCGCGAAGATGAGCAGCTCGCGGCGCGCCCGCGGCAGCGTCGCGTACGTATCGCGCAGCTGCATCAGGCGCTCGAGCGTGGGTGCGCTTTCTTCGGTCGGGGGCGGGGTGGGCATCCGTGAGGGCATAATAGCTTCCCGATGCAGAAAATCAGAGCCGCCGTCATCGGCGTGGGGTATCTCGGACGCTTTCATGCGCAGAAATACGCGCAGGCGGACGGGTGCGAGCTGGTGGCGGTGGTGGATACGCGCGCTGCGGCGCGCGCCCAGGTGGCCGCCGAATTGCAGGTGCGTGGGCTCGATGATCACCGCGCGCTGCTGGGCGCCGTCGATGCGGTCAGCGTGGCGACGCCGACACCGGCGCACTTCGCCATCGCGCGTGATTTCCTCCAGGCGGGGGCGCATGTGCTGGTGGAGAAGCCGATCACCGAGACCCCCGCGGAGGCGCGCGAGCTGATCGCACTCGCCACCCGTGCCGGTCGGATCCTGCAGGTCGGGCACCTCGAGCGCTTCAACGCCGCGATCCTCGCCGCGGAGCCGTATCTGAAGTCGCCAAGCTTCATCGAGTGCCATCGCCTCGCCCCGTACCGCGAGCGCGGCACGGACGTGAACGTGGTGCTCGATCTCATGATCCACGACATCGATATCGTGCAGACCATCGTCGGTGCGCCGATCGCCACCATCGACGCTGTGGGCACACCGGTGTTCTCGGAGGAAATCGACATCGCCAACGCCCGCCTGCGCTTCGGGAACGGCTGCGTTGCGAACGTCACCGCCTCGCGGGTAAGCCTGAAGACCGAGCGCAAGCTACGCATATTCGAGGACGATGCTTACCTCTCGCTCGACCTGCAGCAGAAGATCCTGACCGTGATCCGCAAACGCGCCGCCGCCGATGCTCCCGGGCCCCTGCCGGTCACGATCGAGGAGCAGAGCCTCGAGCCCGGCGATGCGCTGCAGGCGGAGATCGATTCGTTCCTCGACTGCATCCGCACCGGCCGCGCGCCGGTGGTGTCCGGCGAGGCCGGTCTCATCGCCCTGGAGACCGCCATCCGCATCACCGAGCAGGTCAATCGCTCGCTCGCCGCACGCCAGGCAGGTGCCTAGGCCCCTGGAGGCCGCCCGCGCGCCTGAAGGGCGCGCCGCGATGTCGAGTAGAATCACCCGCCTGGGTTGCCAGGAGCGGCGGGGGAATCGATGTCCGGGGATCCTGAGCATTTTCGCAGCACCCCGCGGCCGCTGACGGTGGCGGCGGTGCAGATGGCGTGCGACTGGGACGCTGACGGCAACATTGCCCGCGCCGATGAGCTCGTGCGCCAGGCGGCCGCGCGCGGCGCACAGATCATCCTGCTGCCCGAGCTGTTCGAGACGCCGTATTTCTGCATCGAGCAGGACGCGCGCCACCTGGGCCTGGCACGCACCGCTGCCGAGAGCCGCGCCGTGCGGCATTTCGGGCCCGTGGCCCGTGAGCTCGCGGTGGTGTTGCCGATCAGCTTCTTCGAGCGCTCCGGCCCGGTCTACTTCAACTCGATCGCGATCCTCGACGCTGACGGCCGCAACCTCGGCGTGTATCGCAAGTCTCACATCCCGAACGGACCAGGCTACCAGGAGAAGAACTACTTCTCCCCGGGTGACAGCGGCTTTCGCGTGTGGAATACGCGCTTTGCGCGCATCGGTGTGGGCATCTGCTGGGACCAGTGGTTTCCGGAAAGCACGCGCGTCATGGCGCTCATGGGCGCGGAGCTGTTCCTCTTCCCCACCGCGATCGGCAGCGAGCCGCCGCCGGCTCTGCCGGTGAACTCACGCGAGCACTGGCAGCGCACGCAGCAGGGGCATGCCGCGGCCAACCTGACGCCGCTGATTGCGGCCAACCGCCATGGCCTGGAGCGCTCGCTGCAGGATCCGCAGGGGCTGTACCTGCGCTTCTACGGCTCCTCCTTCATTGCAGACGCCATCGGCGCGAAGGTCGCCGAGGCGCCCGAGGAGGGCGATGCGGTGCTCACTCACACCTTCGACCTCACGGCCGTGGCGCAGCTGCGCGACAACTGGTTCGTCTTCCGCGACCGCCGTCCGGACCTCTACGGCGCGCTCACCTCGCTCGACGGCGCCGCGGGCTGCTGAATCACCGGCTGCGTTCACGCGCACCGATAGGGTCCATCGCGGCAGCGGGAGAATCGGCGGGGGTCGGTGTGATAGGCGCGATCGCGCGGCGGCTCCCGGCGGGAAACTGCCGGGAGCCGCACTGTTTGTGGAGGCGGGGGGACAGCGCGTCCGTGGCTTTCGCCGCGGGCTGGACTATGCCTTCGTCCGCACACTCCAGTGCGAGTGCATGGACGCGGAGCGTGTTATCCGGCTGCTGAGCCAGCTGGATCCTAGTGTCCGCCCAGGCTTGCGCCGTCGGCGGATCTATGAGTCTCTACAGGGCAGGCCTGAAGTTGGCCCTCTTCCTACCCCTCGGCGTTGCCATGCCGCCTTCAGCTGAAGGCGCCGTCAGGTTTCGCCGATGTGAGCTCCGTTCTCAGCCAAACCTCTCGGTCTGGCGCGACCCAATTGATCGAACCCCCGTCCGTAAGTCCTAGACTTCAGGCTCTACGTACGTAGCTCTCTCTTTGTTTCTCGCGCCGCGCTACCCGAGGAGCAGGGAAGACGCTGCGCCAGCGATCAGTGACTCTTAACGCACCGGCCTGCTCGCAACGCCGGAGCGCGATCCTGTGAACGCGTCCCCTGATTCGGTCGCACAGGCACGAGCCGGTCAGAGGTCAGCTGCGTTTAGGCAGCTAGAGCGTAGTTGTCGTCGTTGGCAACTATGATTTGCAGCAGGTATTTACGAGGGTAACTGCAGCCTCGGTACGCCCCTGAAGGTTCGCAACCCACGTCGAAACCGGTCGCCCCCATCAGGTTAACGGACCTAGCATACCTCAAAGCCCGGCAAGCCCTGCCGCCCAGGCGCCTGAAGCCCACGGTTGCGCCTGTTGCAATGCGGCAGAGCTGGCGCTCGCCGGCGCAACGCGCCTCAGCCGCGGCGCAGGAGCCGCGCCTTGTCGCGCTGCCAGTCGCGCTGCTTCTGCACCGCGCGCTTGTCATGCTGTTTCTTGCCCTTGGCGAGTCCGAGCTGCAGCTTTGCGCGGCCGCTCTTCCAGTACAGCTCGAGCGGCACCAGCGTGTAGCCGCGCCGTTCCACCGCCCCGATCAGTCCCTGCAACTCACTGCGATTCAGCAGCAGCTTGCGCGTACGCACCGGGTCGGCGGTGATGTGCGTCGAGGTGGTCGGTAGCGGCGAGAGGTGCGCTCCGATCAGGAACGCCTCGCCGCCGCGCAGGTACACGTACGCCTCCTTCAGCTGCGCGCGCCCGGCGCGCATCGCCTTCACTTCCCATCCCTGCAGCGCGAGTCCCGCCTCGTAGCGCTCCTCGATGAAATAGTCGAAGCGCGCCTTGCGATTCTCGGCGATCAGCCGGGGAGACTCTGCGGCTTTGGTCATTCGCTGAGCCTAATGGGACAATGCCGCCATGCGAGAGGTCAAGCGCTCGGCGCTGGTCAACAAGCCGCCGGCCGAGCTGTTCGCGCTGATCAACGACATCGAAAGCTACCCGCAGTTCCTGCCCTGGTGCACGCAGGCCAGGGTGCGCTCGCGCACCGCCTCCGAGATCGTCGCCACTCTCGGGATGCGCCAGGGCGCGCTGCACGGCGAGTTCACCACGCGCAACAGCGCTCGAGCCGCCGCGCCGCATCCGCATGCAGCTGCTCAGCGGCCCGTTTCGAACGCTGGAGGGTGAGTGGCGGCTGACCCCGATCGAGGGCGGTTGCCGCGTGGAGCTGTCCATGCGCTTTGCGCTGCGCAATCCGCTCAGCGCGCTGCTCTTCGAGCCGAAGTTCGCCGAGACGATCGGCTCGCTGGTCGATGCGTTCGTCGCCCGCGCGCGCTCGCGGCCGTGAGCCCTGCTTCCGCAGGCCCAGCCGCTCGCAAGCGCTGCACCGTCGCCTACGCCACGCGCGAGCGGCAGTACCTGTGGAGCGTCGAGCTGCCCCTCGCGGCGAGCATCGCCGAGGCGCTGGCGGCGGCACGGGCCAGCGCCGCGGCCGAGGCCGGCGGCGCGGACGCCGCGATCCCGTGGGACTCGGCCGCGGTGGGAATTTTTGGCGAGCCGCGCATCCGCAGCGATGCCTGCGCAGATGGCGATCGGATCGAGCTCTACCGGCCGCTGCGGCGCGATCCGCGCGAGCAGCGCCGTGCGCGCGTGCAGCGCGAGCGCCGCAGCGGCCGGACCCGCGCCGGCTAGATCCGCGCCGCTCAGATTCTCGGGAACTTCTGGATCGGAGCCCCCTGATCGGGGGCCTGCGGGGCGCCCTCGGGCACGTTGTCGCGCTCGAAGCGCGTCACCTTGTCCTCTTTGAAGTACACCACCAGGTGGCGCTGCCGGGGTTTGCGCAGCCGCCCGCGCTGGAAATAATAGAGGTAGTCCCAGCGGTCGCGGTTGAATATCGCCGGAACCATGGGAGTGCCGAGCAGGTAGCGCACCTGCGTGCGCGTCATGCCCACTTCCAGCCTGTTGACCGTCTTGCCCTCGAGGTAGTTGCCCTGCTGGATGTCCATGCGATAAACGCAGCCCCCGAGCGCCGGGGCGAGCATCAGCGCCGCGAGCGCGCCGAGCATGGTGAAGGGTAGGCGCCTGCGGTTCCGATGGAGGATAATCATTTTCCTGATGATACCTGATCGCAGGCCGCGGGCGGCTCGTAGGCCGCCGCGGTCCGCCGGAGAGTCCGGGTGGAAGGCAAGGATCTGCGCAAGGCCGGTTTGAAGGTGACGCTGCCTCGCCTGAAGATCCTCGAGCTCCTCGAGGGCAGCACCACACGGCACCTGTCGGCGGAAGATATCTACCGAACGCTGCTCGAGTCCAACGAAGACATCGGCCTTGCGACTGTGTACCGCGTGCTGACGCAGTTCGAGGCCGCCGGCCTGGTCACGCGCCATCATTTCGAGGACGGCATGGCGGTGTTCGAGCTCAACCAGGGCACGCACCATGACCACATCGTGTGTCTGGACTGCGGCCGCGTGGAAGAGTTCATGGACTCGGGGATCGAGGAGCGCCAGACCGCCGTCGCCACCAAGCTCGGCTTCACGATCCGCGATCACTCGCTGATTCTCTACGGACACTGCCGGCGCCAGCCCTGTCCGCATCGCAAGCGTAAGGCAGGCTAAGGCGCGCCTCTAGCGGCGGCGCGCGGCGGGCGGGCGCGGCTGGCGGATCGTGTCGCCCGCCGCATCATCCGGGGCGGACGCTGCGGCGCCCGGCGCCGCGCGCGCGGCGTCGGCGCGCTTGCCCTGCGGCTGCGTGGCGCCGGCGAGCATGTCGCGGGCGTGATCGCGCGCGCGCCCCGTGACCTCAATGCCCCCGAGCATGCGCGCCAGCTCCTCGATGCGGTCATCGGCGGTCAACTCGGTGAGCGTGGTGCGCGTGGTGCGGCCGTCGCTGAGCTTGGCGACGCGCAGGTGATGGTGGGCCTGCGAGGCAACCTGCGGCAGGTGCGTCACGCACAGCACCTGTCCGTGCGCGCCGAGCGCGCGCAACTCGCGGCCGACGATTTCCGCCACCGCGCCGCCGATGCCGGCGTCGACTTCGTCGAACACCATGCAGCGGCTCTCCTGCGCCGCGCACGAGACCTGCACGGCGAGTGACAGCCGCGCGAGCTCCCCGCCCGAGGCCACCTTGGCAAGCGCGCGCGGCGGCTGACCGGGGTTGGCGGTAACGCGGAACTCCACCTGGTCGATGCCGTGCTGGCTGGGCTCGGCGTTGCCGTTCTGCGTCACGTCCGCCTCGAATCGCCCGCCGGCCATGCCGAGTTTCTGCATGCGGGCGCTGATGTCGCGGGCGAGAGCGCGCGCGGCGGCCGTGCGTCGGCCGGAGAGCTCATGGGCCTGGCTGCGATACGCCTCGAGCGCCCCGGCAAGCTCCTTGCGCAGCACCGCGAGGTCGGTGTCGGAGCGCTCGAGAGAACCGAGCTCGGCGCTGAGCTGCGCTGCGCGTGTCGGCAGCTGCGCTGCGCTGACGCGATGCTTGCGTGCGAGCTCCTCGATAGCGGCGAGGCGCCGCTCGACCTCCTCCTGGCGTGCTGCGTCGACATCGAGCGACTCTCGGTAGTGCTCCAGCTCCCGGGCCGCTTCGCGCACGTGGATCGAAGCCTCCTCGAGCGGCGGCAGCAGCGCGGCAAGCTTGCCGTCGAGACTGGCGAGGGTGCGCAGCGACTGCAATGCGCGACTCAGCGCGGCATGCGCGCTCATGCCCTCATTCTCGTAGAGCTCGGCGAGCGCGGCCTGGGCGCCGGCGGCGAGCCGGCCGCGGTTGGCGAGCCGGGCGTGCTCCTCGGCGAGCGCATCGATCTCACCCGCCTGCAGCCGCAGCGCCGCCAGCTCCTGCATCTGGTAGCGCAGCAGCTCGAGCCGCGCGTCGCGGTCGCGTGCCTGGCTGTCGAGCTCGAGCGTGCGATTGAGCAGCCCGAGCCAGACGCGGTGCGCGATGCCCACCTGGCTGACGAGCGCGGTGAGATCGCCGTAGCCGTCGAGCAGCTCGCGCTGCGCGGCACTTCGGGTCAGGGACTGAAATTCGTGCTGGCCGTGGATGTCGATGAGGATGTTGCCCGCCTCGCGCAGCAGCTGCACCGGTACCGACTGCCCGTTCAGATAGGCGCGCGAGCGGCCGTCGGCGCTGACGACCCGGCGCACGGTGAGCTCGCCGGCGGCGTCCAGCGATTGCTCCTCGAGCCATTGCCGCAGCTCGCGCGGCGCCTTGCCGAGCTCGAAGGTGCCGCAGACCTCCGCGCGCTCGCTGCCGTGGCGCACCACCTCCGCGCCGGCACGGCCGCCGGCGAGCAGCTGCAGCGCGTCCACCAGGATCGACTTGCCGGCGCCGGTCTCGCCGGTGAGCACCGTGAGCCCGGCGCGCAGCTCGAGCTCCACGGCATCGATGATGGCGAAGTCGCGGATCTGCAGGTGCGTCAGCATGCGTTCAGCGCCCGAAGCTGCCGCGGCCCCAGTGAAGCTTCGAGCGCAGCAGCGTGTAGTAGTCGTGTGCGGGCGGGTGCAGCAGCCTCACGCGCTCGGTAGAGGTGGTGATCTCCAGGCGATGGCCCGGCTCGATGGCGCCGAGCATCATGCCGTCGCAGGTGACGTTGGCGCGCGTGTCGAGGCGCTCGAGCAGCGTGATCTCGATCACCGAGCCGGCCGCCACCACGATCGGCCGGTCGGAGAGCGTGTGCGCGCAGATCGGCACGATCACCAGCGCCGGCAGGTGCGGCTCGATGATCGGGCCGCCGCAGGAGAGCGCGTAGGCGGTCGAGCCGGTGGGGCTCGCGACGATGATGCCGTCGCCGTCGTGAGTGTTGACGTACTGGCCGTCGATGCGCGTCTCGAAGTCGAGCGTACGGCCGGTGTCGTGCTTCTGCATGACCACATCGTTCAGCGCCAGGGCCTGCGCCAGCGGGCCGTCTGCGCCGTGCAGCCGCGCCCGCAGCAGCGGGCGCTGATCCTCGGCAAGCGCGCCGGCGAGCGCGGCATCGACCGAGGGCAGCATGTCCTGCGGCATGACGTCGGTGAGGAACCCGAGCCGCCCGCGATTGACCCCGATGAGGGGCACGGCATGCCCGGCCACCAGCCGCGCGGCGTACAGCAGCGTGCCATCGCCGCCGATCGCGATCACCAGGTCGGCACGCGCGCCGATCTCGCGTTCCGGCACGCGTGTGACGCCCGCGGCGGGCACGCCGTGATCGTCAGCCTCGCTCACCAGCACACGCACGCCGCGGCTCGCCAGGTGCGGCAGCAGCGTGCCGAGACTCTCGGCGATGCGCGGGTCCGCGAATCGTCCAACTACCGCGCAGGTGCGTACCGGAAAGGCCATCGCCCGCCCTTGACTTAACCCCGCCGGCTGCGCGAGGCGGGGCATTTGTAACACGCGCAGCGCGCTCCCAGCCAATGCCGCCGGTCTCATTCCGGCCCCCTGGGTGGCTGCCGCTTGACGGTCGAGCGGTGCGAAAGCAAGCTCTGCCGCATTATGGCGCACGAAGCTCGGGATGAGGCCCTGGGCGAGCGGGCTCAGCACCTGCTGCGGGCCCTCATCGAGAGCTATATCCGCGACGGCCAGCCGGTGGGCTCGCGGGCGCTGTCGCGCGAGTCGGGGTTGCACCTGAGCTCGGCCACCATCCGCAACGTCATGGCGGACCTCGAGGAGCTCGGTTTTGTCGCCTCGCCGCACACCTCCGCCGGCCGGGTGCCCACCGACAAGGGCTACCGCTTCTTCGTCGACACGCTGCTGCAGCTGCGCCCGCTCGATGAGGTGGCGAGCGCCGAGATCCGCCGCCAGTTCGAGGCAAGCCGCGACAGCTCCAGCGACCTGATTGCCACGGTGTCGCAGCTGCTGTCCTCGGCCACGCGGCTCGCCGGCGTCGTCACGCTGCCGCGCAACCGGGAAGCCTCGGTCACGCAGATCGAGTTCGTCGCGCTGTCCGAGAACCGCGTGCTGGTGGTGCTGGTGTTCAACGACCGCGAAGTGCAGAACCGCATCATCCAGCTCGAGCGCCACTACTCGTCCGATGAGCTCAAGCGCGCCTCGAACTATCTCAACGAGCAGTTTCGCGGCCGCTCCCTCTCCGAGGTGCGCCAGGAGATCCTGCGCCAGCTCTCCGAGGCGCGCGTCCACATGAACCAGATCATGCTGGATGCGATCACCGTGGCGCAGCAGGTGTTCGAAGGCGGCGCCGCCGAGAGCCGGCTCGAGTATGTCATCAAGGGCGAGACCAACCTCATGGGGGTCGCCGAGCTCACCAGCGTCGAGAAGCTGCGGCGGCTGTTCGAAGCCTTCAACGAGAAGCGCGACTTCCTCCACCTGCTCGATCACAGCCTGGAGGCGGAAGGGGTCCAGATCTTCATCGGCCATGAATCCGGCTACCAGATCCTTGACGATTGCAGCGTGGTCACGGCGCGCTACGCCGACGGTGATTCCGTGGTCGGGGTGCTCGGGGTGATCGGCCCCACGCGCATGGCCTATGAGCGCGTCATACCAATCGTTGACCTGACCGCTAAACTGCTCGGCGCCACCTTGAATTCGCGCCGCTGACCCCCACCCGGGGTGCGTGTGGGCGGATGCCGTGCGAGGCGGCAGTGCGGTGCGATTTCTGGAGGTCCTTCAGGAGATGACAGCGAACAACCCCGGGGCGGAGCCCGCAGCGGTGCTGCCGGAGACGGCGGCCCAGCTGGTCGAGCTCGAGCGCCTGCAGCAGGCGCTGGCCGAGTCCGAGGAGCGCGCCAGGAGCCACTGGGAGCAGTACCTGCGCGCGGTGGCCGAGCTCGACAATGTGCGCAAGCGCGCCCAGCGCGACATCGAGGCGGCCAACCGCTACGGACTCGAGAAGTTCGCCGCAGAGCTGCTGCCGGTGAAGGACAGCCTGGAGCTCGCGGTGCACAACGCCGGCGGGGGGGCGGATGTGAAGAGCCTGCTCGAGGGGCAGCAGGCGACGCTGCAGCTGCTGTCGCGGGCGCTCGAGAAGCTCGGGGTCACGGTGATCGACCCGCAGGGCGAGCCGTTCGATCCCAACGCGGCACGAGGCGATGATGACCCGGGAGTCCGCCACCGCCGAGCCGAACTCGGTGCTGCAGGTGGTGCAGCCGGGCTATGAGCTCAACGGCCGCCTGCTGCGCCCCGCGCGGGTTATCGTGGCGCGTGAGCCTTGAAAGGCCCGCCGCCACCCCTAAGAAGTGGTCCTGACCTGTCCCTCTTAATGTATGAGATTTGCGGCGGAGTGAACCATGGCTAAGGTAATCGGCATCGATCTCGGCACGACCAATTCGTGTGTGGCCATCATGGAGGGCGGCAAGCCCCGCGTGATCGAGAACAGCGAAGGTGACCGCACCACCCCCTCGATCGTCGCCTTCAGCAAGGACGGTGAGGTGCTGGTGGGACAGCCCGCCAAGCGCCAGGCCGTGACCAATCCGCAGAACACCCTGTTCGCCATCAAGCGCCTCATCGGGCGCAAGTTCGAGGACGAGGTGGTCCAGCGGGACATCAAGATGGTGCCGTACAAGATCGCCCGCGCCGACAACGGCGACGCCTGGGTCGAAGTGCAGGGCAAGAAGATGGCGCCGCCGGAGATCTCCGCGCGCGTGCTCATGAAGATGAAGAAGACCGCCGAGGACTATCTCGGCGAGAAGGTGACCGAGGCCGTGATCACCGTACCCGCCTACTTCAACGACTCGCAGCGCCAGGCGACCAAGGACGCCGGCCGGATCGCGGGACTCGAGGTGAAGCGCATCATCAATGAGCCGACCGCCGCGGCGCTCGCCTATGGGCTCGACAAGCAGGGCGGGGATCGCAAGATCGCGGTCTACGACCTGGGCGGCGGCACCTTCGACATCTCGATCATCGAGATCGCCGAGGTCGACGGCGAGCGGCAGTTCGAGGTGCTCTCGACCAACGGGGATACGTTCCTCGGTGGCGAGGACTTCGACCTGCGCATCATCAATTTCCTGGCCGAGCAGTTCCAGAAGGAGTCCGGTGTCGACGTGCGCCGCGACCCGCTGGCCATGCAGCGCCTGAAGGAGGCCGCCGAGAAGGCGAAGATCGAGCTGTCCTCGACCCAGCAGAGCGACATCAATCTGCCCTACATCACCGCCGATGCCTCCGGGCCGAAGCACCTCAACATCAAGCTGACGCGTGCGAAGCTCGAGTCGCTGGTGGAAGACCTGGTGCAGAAGACCGTCGCGCCCTGCCGCACCGCGATCAAGGATGCCGGCGTGAGCGTCAGCGACATCGCGGAAGTGATCCTGGTGGGCGGCCAGACCCGCATGCCGCTGGTCCAGAAGTACGTGAAGGACCTCTTCGGCAAGGAGCCGCGCAAGGACGTCAATCCCGACGAGGCGGTGGCCGTGGGCGCTGCGATCCAGGCGGGCGTGCTCGCCGGCGAAGTGAAGGACGTGCTGCTGCTCGATGTGACGCCGCTGTCGCTGGGTATCGAGACGCTCGGCGGCATCATGACCAAGCTCATCGAGAAGAACACCACCATCCCGACCAAGGCGTCGAATGTGTTCTCCACCGCCGACGACAACCAGACGGCGGTGACCATTCACGTGCTGCAGGGCGAGCGTGACCGGGCGGCGGACAATAAGTCCCTGGGCAAGTTCGACCTGGCGGACATCCCCCCAGCGCCGCGCGGCATGCCGCAGGTCGAGGTGTCCTTCGACATCGATGCCAACGGTATTCTCAACGTCTCGGCGAAGGACAAGGCCACCGGCAAGGAGCAGAAGATCGTCATCAAGGCCTCGAGCGGCCTCAACGAGGAGGAGATCAAGCGCATGGTGCGCGACGCCGAGGCACATGCGGAAGAGGACAAGCGCTTCCGCGAGCTGGTCGAGGTGCGCAACAAGGCCGATGCCCTGGTGCACGCGGTGGAGAAGTCGCTGAAGAGCCTGGGCGACAAGGTCGATGCCGCCGAGCGCGCCAAGGTGGAATCGGCCGTTTCCGATCTGCGCACGGCGCTCAAGGGCGATGACCGCGGGGCGATCGAGAAGAAGACCGAGGTGCTCGCCCAGGCCTCGGCCGGCATCGCGCAGCGCGCCTACGCGGCCGAGCAGGGCGCGGGCGGGCCCGGTGAGGGCAGCGCCGAGCCGGGCTCGGGCGGCACGGCCGGCGGTGGTGGTGGAGCAGGGCGCGAGGACGTGGTGGATGCGGAATTCGAAGAGGTGAAGGACAAGGGACGCAAGGCCTCGTAAGCGTTAAATGCCGAAGCGCGACTACTACAAGGTACTCGACGTACCGAAGACAGCGACTGAGGCCGAGATCAAGAAGGCCTACCGGCGCCTGGCGATGAAATATCACCCCGATCGTAATCCCAACGATCGGGGAGCTGAGGAGTCCTTCAAGGAGGCGAAGGAAGCCTGCGAGGTGCTCAGCGACGCGCACAAGCGCGCGGCCTATGACCAGTACGGCCACGCCGGCGTCGAGGCGGCCGCGCGCGGCGGGGCGGGGGCACGCGGCGGATTCGGTGCCGACGCCTTCAGCGACATTTTCGGGGATGTCTTCGGGGACATCTTCGGCGGCGCGCGCCGCGGCGGGCGCTCGCAGGTCTTTCGCGGCGCGGATCTGCGCTACGAGCTCGAGCTCGAGCTGCCGCAGGCGGTCTTCGGGCACCAGGTCGAGATCGATGTCACACGGCTGATGGAATGCGAGGTCTGCCACGGCAGTGGCGCGGCCAAGGGGAGTGCGCCTGCGACCTGCGATACCTGCGGCGGTGCGGGCCAGGTGCGCATCTCCCAGGGGTTCTTCCAGCTGCAGCAGACCTGCCCGCGCTGCCGCGGGGCCGGCACGATCGTGCGCAATCCCTGCGACAGCTGCCTCGGCCAGGGGCGCGTGCGGCGCAGCCGCAAGCTCTCGGTGAAGGTCCCGGCGGGTGTGGATTCAGGCGATCGGGTGCGTCTCGGCGGCGAGGGCGAGGCCGGCCGCAACGGCGGACCCCCGGGGGACCTGTATGTGGAAATCCACGTCCGCGAGCATCCGATCTTCGAGCGCGACGGGGAGCACCTGAGCTGCGAGGTGCCGGTGAGCTTCGCGACCGCTGCTCTCGGGGGCACGGTCAACGTGCCGACGCTCGATGGCGACGTGCAGCTGAAGCTCCCCGCCGAGACGCAGTCGGGGCGCGTCTTTCGTCTGCGCGACAGGGGCGTGAAGCCGGTCCGCGGCGGTGCGCGCGGGGATCTGTTCTGCCGCGTGGTCGTCGAGACTCCCGTGCACCTCTCGGCCGAGCAGCGCGAGCTCATCCGCCAGCTCGAGGAGTCGCTGAAGGCCCACGGCGGCAGGCACGCGCCACGCGAGAAGGGCTTTCTCGAGGGTGTGAGACGTTTCTTCGCCGGTGAGCCGGGCAAGAGCTGAAGGCCCGGTGTCCGGCCCCGCCCACAGCCCGCCCCTGATTCGCGCCGTGCTCATCGGCGTGACCGGCCGCATGGGCCAGGCGCTGCTGCGCGCGGCTCCCGGATTCTCGCAGCTTCTGATCACCGGGGCGATCGCCTCACCGGCAAGCCTCGCTCTCGGGCGCGATGCGGGGGAGATCGCGGGCGTCGGTCCGACGAACCTCCCCGTGAGCTGCGACCTGCCGCGGGCACTGGAACAGGCGGACGTCGCCCTCGACTTCTCCAGCGCCGCCGCCACGCCGGAGAACCTCCGGGCCTGCCACAGCGCCCGCAAGGCGCTGCTGATCGGCACCACGGGTTTTGGCGCAGAGCTCAGTGCGCCGCTCGTGGCGGCCGCGCGCGACATCCCGCTGCTCATCGCTGCCAATACCAGCATCGGCGTGGGGCTGCTCGCCGAGCTGGTGCGCGCCGCCGCGCGCTCGCTCCCCCCGAGCTTCGATATCGACGTGCTGGAGCTGCATCACCGCCTCAAGCCCGATGCCCCTTCGGGCACCGCGCTCGCGCTGGGGCGGGCGGCCGCCGAGGCGCGCGGGCTGTCGTTGCCGAGCGTGGCGAGCGTGCGCAGCCCGGCCGGCGCTGCCGCCGTGCCGGCTCCGGCGACGCGCGCGGGGGCGCGTCCCGAGGCCGAAATCGGCTTCGCTTCGGTGCGAGCCGGGGACATCGTGGGCGAGCACACCGTGCTCTTCTCGGGGCCCGGCGAGCAGCTCTCTCTCAGCCACCGGGCGCTCGATCGGGCGGTGTTTGCCCGCGGGGCCCTCTCGGTGGCGCTCTGGCTTGCGTCGCGGCCGCCCGGGCGCTACGGCATGAGTGATTTCCTTGGGTTTAAAACAAGCACTTAGGGGCGTCTTTTGCGGACGGGGCGAGCTCTCGGCGGCCCCGTTCCCCGGGGAATTTTCCGTGGACACATCGGGCTTGAAGCCCGTAAAATTTCTGCCTGATCCGTGTACGGGTTAGTCCATGCAAGGCGGGAGGATGTTCGATGAGAACTCCTCCCGCTTTGTGTATGTGCGTCAGGGAGAAGTGATCACGTGAGCGTACCTGCGGTGCTCGCGCTGGCTGATGGAACGATCTTTCGCGGCCAGTCAATCGGAGCCAAAGGCAACACCACAGGCGAAGTCGTTTTCAATACCGCCCTCACGGGTTACCAGGAAATTCTCACCGACCCCTCCTACGCGCGTCAGATCGTCACGCTCACCTGTCCGCACATCGGCAACACCGGCACGACACCCGAGGACCTGGAGTCCTCGCAGATCTACGCGGCCGGACTCATCATCCGCGACCTGCCACGACTGGCGAGCAACTGGCGCGCGAATGAGTCGTTGCCGGAGTTTCTCGAGCGCGGCCGCCTCGTCGCGATTGCGGGCATCGACACGCGCCGCCTCACGCGGGTGCTGCGCGAGAAAGGTGCACAGGCCGGCTGCATCATGACCGGCGAGCAGGTCGATGAGAGCGCGGCGGTGAAGGCGGCGCGCAAGTTCCCGGGCCTCAAGGGCATGGATCTCGCCAAGGTCGTGAGCACCAAGCGCCGCTTCCAGTGGAACGAGGGAAGCCTGTGGACGGACAGCGCTCGCGCGCCGATCCGCGCGCAGCAGCGCCTGCACGTGGTGGCCTACGACTTCGGCATCAAGCGCAATATCCTGCAGGCTGCTTGCCGATGGCGGCTGCCGCATGACCGTGGTGCCGGCGCAAACGAGCGCCGAGGAGGCGCTGAGCCTCGGGCCCGATGGCGTGTTCCTCTCCAACGGCCCCGGCGATCCGGAACCGTGCGAGTACGCCATCAGCGCCACACGGAAATTCCTCGAGACCGACCTGCCGGTGTTCGGCATCTGTCTCGGCCACCAGATCCTCGGCCTCGCCGCCGGCGCACGCACGGTGAAGATGAAGTTCGGCCATCACGGCGCCAATCATCCGGTGCAGGATCTGGAGTCGGGGCGCGTGTTCATCACCAGCCAGAACCACGGCTTCGCGGTCGATGAGGCGACGCTGCCGGCGGGCGTGAAGGCCACACACCGCTCGCTCTTCGACGGCTCGCTGCAGGGACTGGCGTTCGAGGATCGTCCGGTATTCGGCTTCCAGGGCCACCCCGAGGCCAGCCCCGGGCCGCATGACCTGCGGCCGCTGTTCGAGCGCTTCAACCACCTGATGCTGCGCCGTCTGCAGGCGCAACTGCGGCTGGCCGAGGAAAACATGCGCCGTCAGCCGGCGGCCGCGCGCTGACCGCGTGCCCAAGCGCACCGACATCGAGAGCATCCTGATCATCGGCGCCGGACCGATCATCATCGGCCAGGCGTGCGAGTTCGACTACTCCGGCGCCCAGGCGTGCAAGGCACTGCGCGAGGAGGGCTACCGGGTGGTGCTGGTCAACTCAAACCCCGCGACCATCATGACGGACCCGGAGATGGCGGACGCCATCTACATCGAGCCGGTCAACTCGCGCACGCTGGCGCGCATCATCGAGAAGGAGCGCCCCGATGCGCTGCTGCCCACCATGGGCGGGCAGACCGCTCTCAACACCGCGCTCGACCTGGTGCGCGAGGGGGTGCTGGAGAAGTACGACGTCGAGCTGATCGCAGCTTCCCGCGCCGCCATCGACATGGCCGAGGACCGTGAGCTGTTTCGCAACGCCATGCGCGAGATCGGACTGGAGACGCCGCAGTCGCAGATCGCGCGCAGCCTCGATGAGTCGCTGGCGATCGCCGGGGAGATCGGCTATCCGGTGGTGGTGCGCCCGTCCTTCACCCTCGGCGGCAGCGGCAGCGGCATCGCCTACAACCGCGAGGAGCTCGAGGACATCGTCGCACGCGGGCTCGATGCTTCGCCCACCGGCGAGGTGCTGCTGGAAGAGTCGGTGATCGGCTGGAAAGAGTTCGAGATGGAGGTGGTGCGCGATCACAAGGACAACTGCATCATCGTCTGCTCGATCGAGAACCTCGATCCGATGGGCGTGCACACCGGCGACTCGATCACCATCGCGCCCGCCCTCACCCTCACCGACAAGGAATACCAGCGCATGCGCGACGCCTCGATCGCGGTGCTGCGCAAGATCGGCGTCGACACCGGCGGCTCGAACGTGCAGTTCGCCGTCAACCCCGAGGACGGGCGGCTGCTGGTGATCGAGATGAACCCGCGCGTGTCGCGCTCCTCGGCGCTCGCTTCCAAGGCGACCGGGTTTCCGATCGCCAAGATCGCCGCGAAGCTCGCCGTCGGCTACACCCTCGATGAGCTGAAGAACGACATCACCGGCGGGGCGACGCCGGCCTCCTTCGAGCCCTCGATCGACTACGTGGTCACCAAGATCCCGCGCTTCACGTTCGAGAAGTTTCCCGCGGCCAACGACCGCCTGACGACGCAGATGAAATCGGTCGGCGAGGTCATGGCGATCGGCCGCACCTTCCAGGAGTCGCTGCACAAGGCGCTGCGCGGGCTCGAGACCGGGCTCGAAGGCCTCAGCTCCCAGCTGCCGCTGCCGCTCTCGGATGAGAACCAGGACCGCCTCGCGCACGAGCTGCGCGCCCCCGGAGCGAATCGGCTGCTGTACGTGGCGGATGCGTTCCGCGCCGGCTGGCCGCTGGTGCGGATTGCCGAGCTCACGCACATCGATCCGTGGTTCCTCGCGCAGATCGCGGAACTGGTGCAGCAGGAGGCGCAGGTGCGCGAGGAGGGCCTCGGGGCGCTCACCGCCGAGCGGCTGCGCTCGCTCAAGCGCAAGGGCTTCTCCGACGCGCGCCTCGCGCGCCTGGTCGACATGCCGGAGAAGGCGATCCGCGACAAGCGCCACGAACTGGGCGTCGTGCCGGTGTACAAGCGCGTCGATACCTGCGCGGCGGAATTCGCCACCGCCACCGCGTACCTGTACTCCACCTACGAGGAAGAGTGCGAGGCGAGTCCCACCACACGGCGCAAGATCATGATCCTCGGCGGCGGACCCAATCGCATCGGCCAGGGAATCGAGTTCGACTACTGCTGCGTGCACGCCGCGCTGCAGCTGCGCGAGGACGGCTTCGAGACCATCATGGTCAACTGCAATCCCGAGACCGTCTCCACCGATTACGACACCTCCGATCGGCTCTACTTCGAGCCGCTCACCCTCGAGGACGTGCTCGAGATCATCGCCCGGGAGAAGCCCGAAGGGCGTGATCGTGCAGTTCGGCGGCCAGACGCCGCTGAAGCTGTCGCGGGCGCTGGAGGCGGCCGGCGCGCCGATCATCGGCACCTCGCCCGACTCGATCGACATCGCCGAGGATCGCGAGCGCTTCCAGGCGCTGGTGAGAAAGCTCGGCCTCAAGCAGCCAGCCAATGCCACGGCGCGCACCGAGGAGCAGGCGGTGCAGCTGGCGCGCGAGGTGGGCTTTCCGCTCATTGTGCGCCCCTCGTACGTGCTCGGCGGGCGCGCCATGGAAGTGGTGTTCAACGAGGAGGACCTGCGCGCCTACATGACGCACGCGGTGCAGGTCTCGAACGACAGCCCGGTGCTGCTCGATCGCTTCCTGGACGTCGCCATCGAGGTGGACGTGGACGCGGTATGCGACGGGGAGGACGTGCTGATCGGGGGCATCATGGAGCACATCGAGCAGGCCGGCGTGCACTCGGGCGACTCCGGCTGCTCGCTGCCGCCGAACAGCCTGACGCGCGAGACACAGGCGGAGCTGCGCGAGCAGACGCGCAAGCTGGCGCGCGCGCTGAACGTCGTGGGGCTGATGAACGTGCAGTTCGCGATCCAGGCCGGGGTGATCCACGTGCTCGAGGTGAACCCGCGCGCCTCGCGCACGGTGCCCTTCGTCTCCAAGGCGACGGGGCTGCCGCTGGCGAAGGTGGCCGCGCGCGTCATGACCGGCCGCAAGCTCAAGCAGCTCGTGGGTGCCATCGAGCGCGTGCCCGGCTACTTCTCGGTGAAGGAGGCGGTGTTTCCCGTTCATCAAGTTCCCCGAGGCCGACCCGATCCTCGGGCCCGAGATGAAGTCGACCGGCGAGGTGATGGGCACCGGGCGCACCTTCGGCGAGGCCTACGCCAAGGCACAGACCGCCTCGGGCGTGGTCCTGCCGCGTTCGGGGACCTGCTTCATCAGCGTGCGCGATCGCGACAAGCCGCCGGCGGTCGAGCTGGCGAAGAAGCTCATCGAGCGCGGCTTCGAGGTGGTGGCGACCGAGGGCACGGCGCGCGCGCTCGCCGGGGCGGGAGTCGCCTGCCGGCGCGTGAACAAGGTGCGCGAAGGCCGGCCGCATATCGTCGACATGATCAAGAACGACGAGATCGATCTCATCGTCAACACCACCGAAGGCAAGCAGGCGATCCGCGAGTCGAATTCCATCCGCCGCGAAGCCGTGCACCGCCGCGTGACCTATTACACGACGCTCGCGGCGGGGCTTGCCACCTGCGAGGCGCTCGATCACCTCGACGAGGTCGAGGTGCACCGACTGCAGGATCTGCACAACGAGGCGCTCGGAGCATGAAGCGCACCCCGATGACGCTGCGCGGCGCGGAGGCGCTGCGCCTCGAGCTCAAGCGGCTGAAGTCGGAGGCGCGGCCCAACATCATCCGCGCGATCACCGAGGCGCGCGGGCACGGGGATCTCGCCGAGAACGCCGAGTACCACGCCGCGCGCGAGCAGCAGGGCTTCATCGAGGGGCGCATAAAGGAAATCGAGCACAAGCTCGCCAGCGCCCACGTGATCGACCCGACGAAGGTCCCCAACACCGGCAAGGTGGTGTTCGGCGCGCTGGTGGAGCTCGAGGACCAGGCCGACGGCGGCCGCGTCGTCTACCAGATCGTGGGTGAGGACGAGGCGGACATACGCGCCGGGCGCATCTCCGTCAGCTCACCCATTGCACGCGCGCTGGTCGGCAAGTCCGAGGGTGAGGTGGTGGAGGTGGCGGCGCCGGCCGGCACGCGCTCCTACGAGATCGTGGCGGTGCGTTCCGGCTAGCCGGGCAGCGCGCGCGGCGGCCATTCAGCTGTCCGGTATCAGGATGCGCGCCAGCCCGGAGCGCGGTCGATAGAGCACCGCGACGTTGCCGATGCGGTGCACCAGGGCGCTGCCGCTCTGCTGCGCGAGCGTGGCGAACAGCTCATCGCGACGCTGCCGGTCACCGCCCGGGGCTTTCACCTTGATGAGCTCGTGGTCGTGCAGGGCGCGCACGGTCTCGCGCACCAGCGCCTGCGTCAGCCCCGCGTTACCGATGAGGATCACGGCCTTCAGGGCGTGCGCCAGGCCCCGCAGGTGCCTGCGCTGGCGCTCGGAGAGCTCAGGCACCGCCGTCGTGGCGGACTGCGCCGGCTGTTGCATCGCCCCATTCTAGGGGAGGAACTTATGCGCGGCAGGAGACACCTAATTTCATGAAGCGGCGGTCAGGCAGCAGCGACAGGTGGCTCAGGGAGCACTTCGCGGATCCGTTCGTGCAACGGGCTCAGAAAGAGGGCTGGCGCTCGCGGGCGGTCTTCAAGCTCGAGGAGATCGACCGCCGCGAGAAGCTGCTGAAGGCCGGAGCGGTGTGCCTTGACCTCGGAGCCGCCCCCGGGGCCTGGAGCCAGTACGCCGCGCGGCGCGTCGGGCGCAAGGGCCGGGTGGTGGCAAGCGACATCCTGCCGATGCCGGAGCTGCCGGGAGTGCAGTTCGTGCGGGGCGACTTCAGGGAGCACGAGGTTTTCGAGGCGATCCTCGGGCTGCTGCCCGCGGGGCAGGTGGACGTGCTGCTCTCGGACATGGCGCCGAACCTGAGCGGCGTCGACGTGATCGACCAGCCCCGTTCCATGTACCTGGCGGAGCTGGCGCTCGAGATGGCCGCGCGCGTCTTGAAGCCGGGCGGAGACGCCCTGATCAAGGTCTTTCAGGGTGCGGGCTTCCCGGAGCTGGTGCGGGCCGCGCGTGAGAGGTTCGCTCGCGTGCGACTGGTCAAACCTCCGGCGTCGCGATCCCGCAACGCCGAGATCTATTTACTGGCCAGGCAGTTTCGCTTGGTGTAGGTTGTTTTGCGAAGGACGGAAGCCTTTGAACGATTTGACAAAGAATATCCTGCTCTGGGTCGTCATCGTGCTCGTGCTGCTGGCGGTCTTCAGCCGCTATATGCCCACGGTGGGACAGCCGCAGGACATCCAGTACTCGACCTTCCTCGATGACGTGAAGGCCGACCGGGTCGAGTCCGTGGTGCTGCAGGGCGACACGATCTACGGCACCCGCAAGGACAAGTCGACCTTCAAGACCTACAACCCCGAGACCGATTTCACCGCCCTGATCGGTACGCTCGACAAGGCGCACGTGCAGATGGAGGGGCGCCCGCCCAAGCCGCCGAATTTCATCGGACAGCTGTTCCTGCAGATGGCGCCGGCGCTGCTGCTGATCCTGGTGTTCCTGTACATGCTGCGCCAGATGCAGGGCGCGTCCGGCGGCCGCGGGGCGATGTCCTTCGGCAAGAGCCGCGCGCGGCTGCTCGGCGAGGACCAGGTGAACGTCACCTTCGCCGATGTGGCCGGCGTCGATGAGGCGAAGCAGGAGGTCGGCGAGATCGTCGACTTCCTCAAGGACCCGGGCAAGTTCCAGAAGCTCGGCGGCAAGATCCCCAAGGGCGTGCTGATGGTGGGCTCGCCCGGAACCGGCAAGACGCTGCTCGCGCGCGCCATCGCCGGCGAGGCCAAGGTGCCGTTCTTCACCATCTCGGGCTCGGACTTCGTGGAGATGTTCGTCGGCGTCGGCGCCTCGCGCGTGCGCGACATGTTCGAGCAGGCTAAGAAGCATGCGCCGTGCATCATCTTCATCGACGAAATCGACGCCGTCGGCCGCCACCGCGGCGCGGGCCTGGGCGGCGGCCACGATGAGCGCGAGCAGACGCTGAACCAGCTGCTGGTGGAGATGGACGGCTTTGAGGGTAACGAGGGCATCATCGTCATCGCGGCCACCAACCGCCCGGACGTGCTCGACCCGGCGCTGCTGCGCCCCGGGCGCTTCGACCGCCAGGTGGTCGTGCCGCTGCCGGACGTGCGCGGCCGCGAGCAGATCCTGCGCGTGCACATGCGGCGCGTGCCGCTCGCCGATGACGTGAAGCCGGCGCTGATCGCACGCGGCACCCCCGGGTTCTCCGGTGCCGACCTCGCCAACCTCGTCAACGAGGCGGCGCTGTTCGCCGCGCGTGCGAACAAGAGAATTGTCGGCATGGACGAGTTCGAGCGCGCCAAGGACAAGATCATGATGGGCACCGAGCGGCGCTCGATGGTCATGAGCGAGGCCGAGAAGCGCATGACCGCCTACCACGAAGCCGGCCATGCGATCGTCGGCATGACGGTGCCCGAGCACGACCCGGTGTACAAGGTCACGATCATCCCGCGCGGCCGCGCGCTCGGGGTGACGCAGTTCCTGCCCGAGCAGGACCGCTACAGCTTCTCCAAGCGGCGCCTGGAGAGCGCGATCGCCACGCTCTTCGGCGGGCGCATCGCCGAGGAGCTGATCTTCGGGCCCGAATCGGTCACCACGGGCGCCTCCAACGACATCGAGCGTGCCACCGAGCTTGCGCGCAACATGGTCACCAAGTGGGGACTGTCGGACAAGCTCGGGCCGCTCACCTATTCCGAGGACGCCGGCGAGGTGTTCCTCGGGCGCAGCGTCACGCAGCACAAGCAGGTCTCGGATGTCACCGCGCATGCCATCGACGAGGAAGTGCGGCGCGTCATCGAGAGCAACTACCAGCGTGCGCGGCAGATCCTCACCACCTCGCTCGAGAAGCTGCACGTCATGGCCGAAGCGCTCATGAAGTACGAGACCATCGACGAGGAGCAGTTGAAGGACATCATGGCCGGCAAGGAACCCAAGCCACCGAAGGACTGGGACGAGACGCTCTCCAACAAGCCGCCGGCGGCACCGGCGCCGGCGGGCGGACCGCCGATACCTGCGGGACAGCACTGACTCCGGTAGGGCTCCGCTGCGCCGATCGGACGCTCGACCTCAGTCGCCCGGTGGTCATGGGCGTGCTGAACGTCACGCCGGACTCGTTCTCCGACGGCGGGCGGTTCTTCTCGCTCGACGCGGCGGTGGAGCAGGGCGTGCGCATGGCGGAGGAGGGCGCGGCGCTGATCGACGTGGGCGGGGAGTCCACGCGGCCGGGGTCCGAGGCCGGTGAGCGAGGCGCAGGAGCTGCGGCGCGTGCTGCCGGTCATCGAGCGCCTGCGCGCCACCACGGGCGCGGTGATTTCCGTCGACACCAGCAAGCCCGAGGTCATGCGCGCTGCCGCTGCCGCAGGCGCCGGGCTGGTGAATGATGTGCGCGCGCTGCGCACCCCTGGCGCGCTCGAGGCGGCGGTGGCCAGCGGTTGCGCGGTCTGCCTCATGCACATGCAGGGCGAGCCGCGTACCATGCAGCTCGCGCCGCATTACGTCGACGTGGTGAGCGAGGTGCGCGCGTTTCTCGCCGCGCGCGCGGCCGCCTGCCGCAGCGCCGGACTCGCCGCCGAGCGGCTGGCCGTCGATCCGGGATTCGGTTTCGGCAAGACCGTGGAGCACAATCTCACTCTGTTGCGTCGTCTGAGAGAGCTCGCCGCCGACGGGCTGCCGGTGTTGGTCGGGTTGTCGCGCAAGTCGATGCTGGGCACACTCACCCGGCGCCCGCCCGCAGAGCGGCTGGCCGGGAGCGTGGCGCTCGCGGTCGTCGCCGCGCTCAACGGCGCGCGCATCATCCGCGCGCACGACGTGGCGCCGACGGTCGATGCGCTGAAGGTGGCCGCTGCGGTCGAGGGGAGCTGAATGGGTCGTCGATACTTCGGCACCGATGGCGTGCGCGGGCGGGTGGGCGAGCATCCGATGACCGTGGATTTTGCCCTGCAGCTGGCGAGCGCCGCGGCGCGCGTGCTCGCGCCCGACGGGCGGCACCGTGCTCATCGGCAAGGACACGCGCCTGTCGGGCTACATGTTCGAATCGGCGCTCGAAGCCGGCTTCGTCGCCGCGGGCGTCGATGTCATGCTGATCGGGCCGCTGCCGACGCCGGGGATCGCCTACATGACGCGCCGCTTCGATTGCGACTTCGGCGTCGTGATCAGCGCCTCGCACAATCTGTATGACGACAACGGCATCAAGTTCTTCGACGACTCCGGCGCCAAGCTGTCCGATGAGCTCGAGGAGCGTATCGAGACCGAGCTGGCACAGACGCCACTGACGCGCGCCTCACGCAATCTCGGACGAGCCACGCGCGCCGACCGCTCGCGCACGCTCTACCAGGAGTTCTGCGCCTCGACCCTGCCGCCCGGCCTGGACCTGTCGGGGTTGAAGATCGTGATCGACTGCGCCAACGGCGCGGCCTACAAGGTAGGCCCGCGCATGCTCGCCGATCTCGGCGCGGAGATCGTGCCGATCGGCTGCTCGCCCAACGGGCGCAACATCAACGACGGTTGCGGCTCGATGGCGCCCGATCTGCTGCAGCTGACCGTGCCGGGCGTGCGCGCCAACGTGGGTCTGGCTCTCGATGGCGACGGCGACCGGCTGGTCATGGTCGATCATCTCGGTCGCATCGTCGATGGCGATCAGCTGCTGTACGTGATCGCGCGCGCGCTGCAGCAGGCCGGCACGCTGCGCGGTCCGGTGGTCGGTACCGTGATGAGCAATCTCGGCCTGGAGGTGGCATTGCGCGCGGCCGGCATCGAATTCCGCCGCGCGGCGGTCGGTGATCGCTACGTGCTGTCGATGCTGCGCGAGACGCGCGGCATCCTCGGCGGTGAGACCTCCGGGCACATCCTGTGCCTCGACAAGACCACGACCGGGGATGGCCTGGTGAGCGCGCTGCAGGTGCTGGCGGTGATGAAGCAGAGCGGCCGTACCCTCGCCGAGCTCGCCTCCGGCATGCGCAAGTTCCCCCAGGTGCTGCTCAACGTGCAGGTCGCGCAGCGCTTCGACCCGGCCACGGTGCCGGCGGTGCAGGCAGCGGTGCAGCGCATCGAACAGCGCCTCGCCGGCGAGTGCCGCGTGGTATTGCGTCCCTCCGGCACCGAGCCGGTGATCCGTGTCATGGTCGAGGGGCGCGATGAGGCGGAGACGCGTGCGGCCGCCACCGAGCTGGCCGAGAGCGTGAAGGGCGCAGCTCCGGTGAGCTGAGCCCGCGACGCTGCGGGAACCCCCCCGGGACCTTCAGGATGCGGCGTTGCGCCACCCCCCCTGCGTCGCTATCATCCCGCGCCCTTTGAAGGACGTAAGCGGCTCGCGGTGAGCCCTGCGAGGTCGGTTCCATGCGCCGCCGATTGTTGCCGGAAACTGGAAGATGCACGGCTCGCGCGCCGAGACTGCGCGCCTCATCGAGGAGCTTCTGGCGCAGTGTCCGCCGGCGCCGGTGGCGGCGTGCGTGGTGTGCCCGCCGTTCGTGTACCTGCACGAGGCCGCGCGGCTGCTGCGGGACTCGCAGTTCAGCCTCGGCGCGCAGGACGTGTGCGCGGACGCGCAGGGCGCCTTCACCGGGGAGGTGTCGGCGGCGATGCTCCAGCGATGTCGGTTGCGAGTACGTGATCGTCGGGCACTCCGAGCGACGCCTGCTGTACCGCGAGAGCGATCCGCTGATCGCGCGCAAGTTCGGCGCGGCGCACGCCAAGGGGCTGGTGCCGATCCTGTGCGTCGGCGAGCAGCTTGCCGACCGCGAGGCCGGGCGAACGCGCGAGGTCGTCGCGCGGCAGCTCGACGTGGTCCTCGAGTTGTGCGGGGCGGGCGCGCTCGAGCAGGGCGTCATCGCCTACGAGCCGGTGTGGGCGATCGGTACCGGCCGCAACGCCACGCCCGAGCAGGCGCAGGAGGTGCACGCCTTCATCCGGGCCCGCATCGCAGCGCGGGATGCTAGAATCGCCGCGGCCACCCGCATTCTTTATGGCGGCAGCGTCAAGGCCGGCAACGCGGCCGAACTGTTTGCGATGGCGGACGTCGATGGCGGTCTGATCGGCGGCGCATCGCTCAAGGCGGATGAGTTCCTGGCGATCCTGGCCGCCGCGCGGACCAAGGATGAGTGAGATCTAAGCGATGTTGAGGATGATTTTGCTTTTTGTGCAGGTCTTCTCGGCGTGCTCGATCATCGGCCTCGTGCTGCTTCAGCGCGGCAAGGGCGCCGAGGCGGGCGCCGGCTTCGGCGCGGGTGCGTCCGGAACGGTGTTCGGCGCGCGCGGCGCCACGACTGCGCTGTCGCGCGCGACGGCCGTGTTCGCCGCGATCTTCATGGTGAACAGCCTCGCGCTCGCCTACATGGGCACCCGTGCCGCCGAGACGCCGCAGAAGACGCTCCTCGAGGAGGCGGCTGATACGCGGCCGAAAGCTGCCCCCGGTGCGGGCACGGCCGCCCCGCCGGCGCGGCCGGCGCCGGCAGCGGCCGGCGCGCCGCCCGCGGTGCCCGCCTCCGCGCCACCGGCGAGCCCTGCACCGGCGCCAGCGCCGAAATGACGGCGCGCCACCGCAGGCGTTGCGGAACTGTCATGTTGCCCACGTGGTGGAATTGGTAGACACACTAGCTTGAGGGGCTAGCGCCGCAAGGCGTGTCGGTTCGAATCCGACCGTGGGCACCAAAACAACTGACTGCGCTGCTACAATGCCGCTGTCGTAATCGGGGGGCAGGTCGCTTGCTTGACCTGCCTTTTTTACGCACGAGCCAGACGCGCATGCTGTCGAACTATCTGCCGATCCTGATCTTCCTGGTCGTGGCCGCAGGCCTGGCGGTGGTGCTGCTGCTGCTCGGCACCGGGCTCGGGCGCTACTTCGCGCGCTTTCACCGCGATCCTGCCAAGCTCTCGCCGTACGAGTGCGGCTTCGAGCCTTCGAGGACACGCGCACCAAGTTCGATGTGCGCTATTACCTGGTGGCGATCCTGTTCATCGTCTTCGACCTGGAGATCGCCTTCCTGTTTCCCTGGGCGGTGGCGCTCGGCAGCATCGGCCTGTTCGGCCTCGCCGCCATGAGCATCTTCCTCGTCATTCTCGTCGTGGGCTTCATCTACGAATGGAAGAAGGGAGCGCTCGAGTGGGACTAGCGGCCGAAAGCCCGGAAGGCTTCGCGCAACGCGGCTTTCTCACCACCGGGATCGACAACCTGGTCAACTGGGCGCGTACCGGGTCGCTCTGGCCGATGACCTTCGGGCTCGCCTGCTGCGCGGTGGAGATGATGCACGCGGGGGCCTCGCGCTACGACCTCGACCGCTTCGGCGTCGTGTTCCGCCCGAGCCCGCGGCAGTCGGACGTGATGATCGTCGCCGGCACGCTGGTCAACAAGATGGCGCCGGCGCTGCGCAAGGTGTACGACCAGATGGCCGAGCCGCGCTGGGTCATCTCGATGGGATCGTGCGCGAATGGCGGCGGCTACTATCATTATTCGTACTCGGTGGTGCGCGGTTGCGATCGCATCGTTCCGGTCGACGTCTACGTGCCGGGCTGCCCGCCGACCGCGGAGGCGCTGGTGTACGGAATCTTGCAGCTGCAGAAGAAAATCGCCCGCACGAGCGCGATCGCCGGTTAGGCGACATGGAGTGTGTCACGACGTGAGCGAGCTCATCGAAGCTCTCGCCGCCAGGGTTGACGCGCAGCTCGGCGCTCGCGTGCGCCGCGTGCCCGCGCTCGCCGCGGAGCTCGCCTACGAGAGCGACGCGCCCTCGCTCCTGGCGGTGTGTGGTGCGCTGCGCGACGGGCCGGAGCTGAAGTTCGAGATGCTGATGGATCTCGCCGGCGTCGATTACCTGCACTATGGGCGCGACGAGTGGCAGACCGAGAGCGCGACACGCTCGGGTTTCAGCCGCGGGCGCATCGCCCAGGCCGGCAAGCCCGATCCGCAGCAGCCGGGGCGGTTCGCGGTGGTCTATAACCTGCTGTCGCTCACCCACAACCAGCGCCTGCGCCTGACGGTGCGCTGCCCCGACACCGCCGAACCGGTGATCGATTCGGTGGTGGACATCTGGGCGAGCGCCAACTGGTTCGAGCGCGAAGCGTTCGATCTGTTCGGCATCCTCTTCCGCGGCCACCCCGACCTGCGGCGCATCCTCACCGACTACGGCTTCATCGGCCACCCCTTCCGCAAGGACTTTCCGCTCAGCGGCAACGTCGAGGTGCAGTACGACCCGGACAAGCAGCGCGTGGTGTACCAGCCGGTGAGCATCACCCCGCGGGTGCTGGTGCCGAAGGTCATCCGCCATGACCATCGCTACGAGCCGGCGCTCAAAGATCCGCAGGCGCCACGCTGATGTCCTCCGCTGCCGCGCTCCCCGAGATCCGTAACTACACCATGAACTTCGGTCCGCAGCACCCGGCTGCCCACGGCGTGCTGCGTCTGGTGCTCGAGCTCGATGGCGAGGTGATCAAAAAGGCCGACCCGCACATCGGGCTGCTGCACCGGGCGACCGAGAAGCTGGCCGAGTCCAAGCCCTTCAACCAGTCGATCGGCTACATGGACCGGCTCGACTACGTCTCCATGATGTGCAACGAGCACGCCTACGTGCTCGCGATCGAGCGGCTGCTGGGCATCACCCCGCCCGAGCGGGCGCAGTACATCCGCGTGATGTTCGATGAGATCACCCGCATCCTGAATCATCTGCTGTGGCTCGGCTCGCACGGCCTCGACATCGGCGCGATGACGGTGTTCCTGCTGTGCTTCAAGCAGCGCGAAGAGCTCATGGACGTCTACGAGGCGGTCTCCGGCACGCGCATGCATGCCACCTACTACCGCCCGGGCGGCGTGTACCGCGACCTCCCCGACACGATGCCGAAGTACCAGGCCTCGAAGTGGCGCTCGGCGAAGGAGGCGGCGCGCATGAATGAGGCGCGCGCCGGCACGATGCTGGATTACATCCAGGCGTTCACCGCGGCGTTCCCGGCGGCCATCGATGACTATGAGACGCTGCTGACCGACAATCGCATCTGGAAGCAGCGCACCGTCAACATCGGCGTGGTGAGCCCGGAGCGTGCCATGCAGCTCGGCTTCTCCGGGGCGATGCTGCGCGGGTCGGGCATCGCATGGGACCTGCGCAAGAAGCAGCCCTACGAGGTCTACGAGCGGATGGATTTCGACATACCGCTGGGCGTGAACGGCGATTGCTACGACCGCTACCTGGTGCGCGTCGAGGAAATGCGCCAGGCGAACCGCATCGTGCGCCAGTGCATCGAGTGGCTGCGCGGCCACCCGGGAGCCGGTGATGATCGACGACACCAAGGTGCGCCCGCCGAGCCGCGAGCGCATGAAGGAGGACATGGAAGCGCTCATCCATCACTTCAAGTTCTTCAGCGAAGGCTACGAGGTGCCCGCCGGCGAGACCTACGCCGCGGTCGAGGCCCCCAAGGGCGAGTTCGGCATCTACCTGGTGTCCGACGGCGCCAACAAGCCCTATCGGCTGAAGTGCCGCGCGCCGGGCTTTGCGCACCTTGCGGCGCTCGAGGAAATGTGCCGCGGCCACATGCTGGCGGACGTCGTGGCGGTGATCGGCTCACAGGATATCGTCTTCGGGGAAATCGACCGGTGAGCAACGAGCGCAGCAACATCGGCGTCGCCGGCACCGCTCTGGTCAGCAAGCTGCAGCTGCTCTCGGAGGAGAGCTGCCGGGAGATCGACCGCTGGGTGGCAAAGTTCCCGCCCGGCCGGCAGCGCTCGGCCAGCCTCGCCGCGCTGCGTACCGCGCAGGAGCAGAACCACGGCTACCTCAGCGCCGATCTCATGGACGCGGTCGCCGAGTACCTGAGACTCCCGCCGATCCAGGTGTACGAGGTGGCGAGCTTCTACTCGATGTTCGAGATCCATCCCTGCGGGCGTCATCATGTGAGCATCTGCACCAACATCTCCTGCATGCTCAACGGCGCGGACGCGCTGGTGGCGCATGCGGAAAAGAAGCTCGGCATCAAGCTCAACGAGAGCACCCCCGACGGACGCATCTTCCTCAAGCGCGAGGAGGAGTGTCTCGCCGCCTGCACCGGCGCCCCGATGATGATGGTCGATCACGTGTTCCACGAGCACCTCACGCCCGAGCGGCTCGATGCGATCCTGGATGAGCTGAAGTGAGCGATCTGGAGGACAAGTACGCGCAGCGGATGAACCTCACGGCGTTCGAGCCGCTGAAGCTCGAGCGCTCGTGGACGCTCGAGGCCTACCGCAGCATCGGCGGCTACGAGGTGTGGGAGCGTCTGCTGCGGGAGAAACCGCCGCGCGAGCAGATCATCGATCAGGTCAAGGCGTCGGGGTTGCGCGGCCGCGGCGGCGCCGGCTTCCCCACCGGCACCAAGTGGAGCTTCATGCCGCGCAACTCGCCGCTGCAGAAGTACCTGGTGTGCAACTCGGACGAGAGCGAGCCGGGCACCTGCCACGACCGCGACATCCTGCGCTACAACCCGCACGCCGTCATCGAGGGACTCGCCATCGCCGGGTACGCGACCAACACGACGGTGGCCTACAACTACATCCGCGGCGAGTTCCTCGGCGAGCCGGTGCCGCGCTTCGAGGCGGCGCTCGCGGAAGCCTACGCGGCGGGCCTGCTGGGCAGGAACATCAGGGACTCGGGTATCGACTTCGACCTGCATACCTTCGTCGGCGCCGGTGCCTACATCTGCGGCGAGGAGACCGGGCTCCTCGAGTCGCTCGAGGGCAAGCCCGGCAAGCCGCGCTTCAAGCCGCCATTTCCGGCGAACTTCGGCCTGTACGGCGCGCCCACCACCATCAACAACACGCTGAGCTTCGCCTCAGTGCCGACCATTCTGCGCAAGGGTCCGGCGTGGTTCGCGGGGCTCGGGCCGGCAAACTCGGGCGGTACGCTGATCTACTCCGTCTCCGGACACGTGGCCACGCCGCGCAACCTCGAGCTGCCGCTCGGGATCCCGTTTGCGGATCTGCTCGCTCTGTGCGGCGGGGTGCGCGGCGGCCGCAAGCTCAAGGCGGTGATACCCGGTGGCGTCTCGGTGCCGGTGGTGCCCGCAGAGATCATGTTGAAAACCAACATGGACTACGACTCGGTGAAGGCCGCGGGTTCCGCGCTCGGCACCGGCGCGGCCATCGTGATGGATGAGACCACCTGCATGGTGCGGGTGCTCGAGCGCATCGCGCGCTTCTACATGTCCGAGTCCTGCGGGCAGTGCACACCCTGCCGCGAGGGCACCGGCTGGATGAACCGCATGCTCAGGCGCGTGCTCGGCGGGCAGGCGCGGCGCGAGGAGCTGGGACTGCTGCTCGACGTCGCCAACCGCATCGAGGGGCACACCATCTGCGCATTCGGCGATGCCTCCGCCTGGCCGGTGCAGAGCTTCCTCAAGCACTACCGGCACGAGTTCGAGTACATGATCGACCATGGCGGGCGCAGCCTCGTCACCGAAACACTGGGAGCGCGCGCCGCCTGAGGGCGCGCGGGCGGATAAGCTCCATGGCGAATGAGCTGGTCAACATCGAAGTCGACGGCGTGCCGATGCAGGCCCGCAAAGGCGAGATGATCATTCGCGCCACCGACCGCATCGGGATGTACGTGCCGCGCTTCTGTTATCACGAGAAGCTGTCGATCGCCGCCAACTGCCGCATGTGCCTGGTCGAGGTGGAGAAGGCGCCCAAGCCCCTGCCGGCCTGCGCCACACCGGTGACCGAGGGCATGAAGGTCTTCACCAGGTCCGCGCGCGCCATCGGTGCGCAGCGCGCCACCATGGAGTTCCTGCTCATCAACCACCCGCTCGACTGCCCGATCTGCGACCAGGGCGGGGAGTGCGAGCTGCAGGACCTGGCGGTGGGCTTCGGCCGCGACATTTCCCGCTACCACGAGGGCAAGCGTTCGGTGGTGGACCACAGCTTAGGCCCCCTCATCGCCACCGATATGACGCGCTGCATCCAGTGCAGCCGCTGCATACGCTTCACCGAGGAGATCGCCGGCGTGCAGGAGCTCGGCATGATCGGCCGCGGCGAGCACATGGCGGTGCGTACCTATATAGAGAGCACCATGCACCACGAGCTCTCGGGAAACGTCATCGACCTGTGCCCCGTGGGGGCGCTGGTCTCCAAGCCCTTCCGCTTCACCGCGCGCGCCTGGGAGATGGGCTCGGTGCCGCTGGTCTCACCGCATGATGCGGTCGGATCCAATCTCTTCGGCCACGTGCTGCGCGGGCGCCTGATGCGCGTGGTGCCGCGCGAGAACGAGGCCATCAACGAGGTCTGGATCGCCGATCGCGACCGCTTCAGCTACGAGGGCGTCTACAGCCCCGACCGCCTGCTTCGCCCGCTGGTGCGCCGCGGCGCCGAGTGGGTGGAGAGCGACTGGGAGCCGGCGCTGATGCGCTGCGCCGAGGCCCTGAAGGATCGCGCCGCGAATCTCGGGGTCCTCGCCAGCCCCTCGGGCACGATCGAGGAGCTGTATCTGGCGGCGCGCCTCGCACGCGGCCTCGGCTCGGACAACATCGACCATCGCCTGCGGCAGCGTGATTTCCGCGACCAGGCTGCGGACCCGCTGTTCCCGGGGCTCGGCTTGGCGATCGCAGACGTTGATGCGCTGCAGGCGCTGCTGGTGATCGGCTCGAATCTGCGCCGCGAGGCGCCGATCCTCGCGCACCGCGTGCGCAAGGCCGCACAGCGCGGCGCGCAGGTGGCGATGCTGAATCCGGCGCGCTTCCCATACCTGTTCCCGGTGAAGGAGTATCTGAGCTCGGGCGCCGCCGATCTGGTGACGGATCTGGCCGCCGTGGTCGGGGCGGCGGCAGAGGCGGCCGGCAAGGCGCTGCCCGCGCATCTCGCCGCCGCGGTGCAGGGCGCGCCGGTCAACGATGCGCACCGCGCGGTGGCGCGCGCGCTGCTGTCGGGCGAGCGACGCGCGGTCTGGCTCGGTGCGCTCGCCGCACGGCACGCGGCGTTCGCGGACCTGCGCGCGCTTGCGGCGGCGCTGGCGCACATGAGCGGCGCAACCCTCGGCAGGATCGCCGAGGGCGCCAACGCGGCCGGCGCCTATCTTGCCGGCGCCGTGCCGCATCGTGCGGCGGGCGCGAAGGCGCTGGCGCGTGCAGGCCTCAACGCGCGCGAGATGCTCGCCGAGCCGCTGCGCGCCTATGTGCTGCTCGGCGGGGTGGAGCCCTCGCTCGACACGCTCGCCCCTGACTGCGTGCGCACCCTCGCCAGGGCGGAGTTCGTGGTCGCGATCACGCCGTTCGTGAGCGAGGAGCTGAAGGCGATCGCGCACCTGCTCCTGCCGATGGGCACGTTTGCCGAGACCTCCGGCACCTACGTGAACTGCGAGGGCGTGTGGCAGAGCCAGGCGGGAGCGGCTGCGCCGGTGGGCGAGGCGCGTCCGTTGTGGAAGGTGCTGCGCGTGCTCGGGAACCTGCTCGGGGTCGAGGGGTTCGCCTATCAGTCCTCCGAAGAGGTCCTCGCCGAAGTGCGTGCCGCCTGTGAGGGCGTGCAGGCGAGCGGCTACCAGGGCGCCCACAGTGTACGACTGCCTGCGCACGGCGCTGCGGAAGACGCTGCCACGCTGACCGATATCCCCATGTACCAGACGGACGCGCTGGTGCGCCGTGCGCCCTCGCTGCAGCGAACGCGTGAAGGCCGCACGCCGGCGGCGACTTACTGACGAGGACCAGGCCGCAAGTGCTCGCGAGGCTCAACAGCACCTGGATGTCCCTGCCGGACTACGCGCACTCCACCGCGTGGATCCTCATCATCAGCGTGGCGCTGATCATCAGCGTCGCGCTGCTCACGCTGTGGGAGCGCAAGGTCATCGGCTGGATGCAGCTGCGGCGCGGGCCGAATCGCGTGCGCATATTCGGCATGCTGCCCGGATGGGGGCAGCCGTTCGCCGACGTGGTCAAGCTCCTGATGAAAGAGGTGATCATCCCGGCGAACTCCAACAAGCTGCTCTTCCGCCTCGCCCCCATCATCGCGCTGGTGCCGGCCTTCGCCGCCTGGGCGGTGATCCCGCTCTCGCCCACGGTGGTGGTGTCGAAGGCCGACGCCGGGCTGCTGTATCTGCTCTCGCTCACCTCGATGGGCGTATACGGCGTCATCATCGCGGGCTGGGCGGCGAACTCGAAGTACGCCTTCCTCGGCGCCATGCGCTCGGCGGCGCAGATGGTGGCCTACGAGATCGCCATGGGATTTGCGCTCGTCGGGGTGCTGATGGCCACCGGCAGCATGAATCTCGGCACCATCATCCAGACACAGGCCGGCGGGATCGGTTCGTGGAACTGGTTCTGGCTGTTCCCGCTGCTGATGGTGTATTTCATCTCGGGAATCGCCGAGACCAACCGCGCGCCCTTCGACGTTGCCGAAGGGGAGTCGGAGATCGTGGCCGGCTTTCATGTCGAGTACTCCGGCATAGCGTTCGCGCTGTTCTTCCTCGCCGAGTACGCCAACATGATCCTGATCTCCGCGCTCACCGCGGTGTTTTTCTTCGGCGGCTGGCAGGGGCCTCTGCAAGGGTACCCGTTCGGACTGGGCGGGACTTTGCTCGGCCAGCCGAGCTTCCTGTGGCTGTTCATCAAGGTGTTCGTGCTGGTGTTCCTGTTCCTGTGGTTCCGCGCCACCTTCCCGCGCTACCGCTACGATCAGATCATGCGCCTGGGGTGGAAGGCGCTGATCCCGGTGACGCTGGTGTGGATCGGGGTGGAGATGCTGCTGGCGGTCTATCACATCGGGCCGTGGTCGCGGCCCTGGTATCAGTGACGGGGTGAACCGATGGCGCTGAATCCCTTCAGGACTTTTCTGCTGCCGGAGCTCGTCAAGGGGCTCAGCGTGACCGCGCGCACCTTCTTCAGCAGCAAGTACACCCTCAACTACCCGGAAGAGAAGACGCCGCAGTCGCCGCGCTTTCGCGGGCTGCACGCGCTGCGCCGCTACCCGAACGGCCAGGAGCGCTGCATCGCCTGCAAGCTCTGCGAGGCGGTGTGCCCGGCGGTGTGCATCACCATCGACTCGGACGTGGCGCCCGATGGCACGCGGCGCACGACGCGCTACGACATCGACCTGTTCAAGTGCATCTACTGCGGGTTCTGCGAGGAGGCCTGTCCGGTGGATGCCATCGTGCTGACGCGCATCCACGAGTACCACATGGAGAAGCGCGGCGAGAACATCATGAGCAAGGACAAGCTGCTGGCGGTCGGTGAGCGCTACGAGGCGATGATCGCCGCCGACAAGGCCGCGGATGCGCGCTACCGATGAGCGTGCGCGGCGCCAATCGCGTCACAGGATGATCGGCCATGCTGATCCAGGCGCTGTTCTACCTGTTCGCGGCGATCCTGGTGCTGGCGGCGCTCGGGGTGATCGTGTCGCGCAACCCGGTGTACTCGGCGCTCGCCCTGGTGCTGTGCTTCATCACCTCGGCGGCGATCTGGCTGCTGGTGGAGGCGGAGTTCCTCGCCGTGGTGCTGGTGCTGGTGTACGTCGGCGCGGTCATGGTGCTGTTCCTGTTCGTGGTGATGATGCTCGACATCGATCTCGTGGCGCTGCGTGAGGGTTTCACCCGTTTCGCCTGGCTCGGCTGGCTCACGGCGTTGGCGATCATCGTGGAAATCGCCGGTGTCGTGTGGTCGCGCGGTGGCCTGGGCATCGACGCCAGCCACGGCGGTGAGCCCACCTCGGCGACCTACAGCAATACGCTCGAGCTCGGACGCGTGCTGTACACGAAGTACGCTTACCCGCTCGAGCTCGCCGCCATGGTGCTGCTGGTCGCGATCATCGCCGCCATCTCGCTCACCCTGCGCCGCCGATCCGAGTACAAGCAGCAGAACATCAGCGCGCAGGTGGCGGTGCGGGCCAGGGATCGGCTGCGCCTGGTGAAGATGGACCCGGAGAAGCGCCTATGATCACGCTGGCGCAACTGCTGACGCTCTCCGGCGTGCTGTTCTCGCTTGCCGTGGCCGGCGTCTTCCTCAATCGCAAGAACGTCATCCTGCTGCTGATGTGCGTGGAGCTGCTGCTGCTCGCGGCGAACTTCAACTTCATCGCGTTCTCACGCTACCTCGGGGACCTGAACGGCCAGGTGTTCGTGTTCTTCATCCTCACCGTGGCGGCGGCGGAGTCCGCGATCGGGCTGGCGATCCTGGTGGTGCTGTTCCGTGAGCGGCGCAGCATCGACGTCGAAGACCTGAACACGCTGAAGGGCTGACCCACCCATGAACCCGACTGTGCTCGTCGCCATCCCGCTGCTGCCGCTCATTGCCTCGGTTATCGCCGGGCTCGGCGGCCGCTTCGTCGGTCGCGCCGGGGCACACTGGATCGCGTGCCTGGCGGTGGGGGTGTCGTGCGGGCTGTCGCTGCTGGTGCTCAAGCAGGTCTACTGGGACGGCGTACCGACCTACGACGCCCCCGTGTACACCTGGCTGGTGAGCGACGGCATGCACATGCAGGTCGGCTTCCTGGTCGACCGTCTCACCGCGCTCATGATCGCGGTGGTCACGTTCGTGTCGCTGTGCGTGCACGTCTACACCATCGGCTACATGGCGGACGACCCCGGGTACACCCGCTTCTTCAGCTATATCGCGCTGTTCACCTTCTCGATGCTCATGCTGGTGATGGCGAACAACTTCATGCAGCTGTTCTTCGGCTGGGAAGCGGTCGGCATGGTGTCGTACCTGCTGATCGGCTTCTGGTACACGCGCCCGAGCGCAACCTTCGCGGCGCTCAAGGCGTTCATGCGTTAACCGCATTGGCGACTTCGGCTTCATCATCGGTATCGCGGGCATTGCTTATTACACGTATTCGCTCGACTACCGCGATGCCTTCGCTGCCGCCCCGCACATCGCCCATGCGCTGCTGCCGATGACCTCCAGCTCCAGCGTCGACGCGCTGACGCTCATCTGCGTCTGCCTGTTCATCGGCGCCATGGGCAAGTCCGCGCAGGTGCCGCTCCACGTGTGGCTGCCCGACTCGATGGAAGGCCCGACCCCGATCTCGGCGCTGATCCACGCCGCCACCATGGTGACCGCCGGTATCTTCATGGTGGCGCGCATGTCGCCGCTGTTCGAGTACTCGGAAGGGGCGCTGTCGTTCGTGCTGTTCATCGGTGCCACCACCGCGTTCTTCATGGGGCTGCTCGGGGTGGTGAACAACGACATCAAGCGGGTGATCGCCTACTCGACGCTCTCGCAGCTCGGCTACATGACGGTGGCGCTCGGGGTGTCGGCTTACGGCGCCGGGATCTATCACCTGATGACCCATGCCTTCTTCAAGGCGCTGTTGTTCCTCGCCGCCGGCTCGGTGATCATCGCCATGCACCACGAGCAGGACATGCGCAAGATGGGCGGGCTGGCGAAGTACATGCCCATCACCACCGTGACCTGCTGGATTGGTGCGCTCGCCCTGGTCGGCACGCCGTTCTTTTCCGGCTTCTACTCCAAAGACAGCATCATCGAGGCGGTCGGCGAGTCGCACCGCGCGTTTGCCGGCTACGCCTATTGGTGCGTGCTGCTCGGGGTGTTCGTTACTTCGCTGTACACTTTCCGCCTGCTGTTCATGACCTTCCACGGGCCCGAGCGTTTTCGCGACGTCGCCCCGGTGCATGCCGGGGAGGATCACCAGCCAGGCGAGGCGCATGACCCTGACCACGGCGGTGACCCGCACGAAAGCCCGGCGGTCGTGACGGTGCCGCTGATCGCGCTCGCCATTCCATCAATCGTCATCGGCTGGTTCACGGTGGGGCCGGTGCTGTTCGGCGACTACTTCGGGAAGTCGATCTTCGTGCTGCCCGCCAACAACGTCGTCGGCAAGGTCGGCGCTGATTTCGCCGGCCCGGTGCCGTTCGCGTTGCACGGGCTCATCGCGCCGCCGTTCCTGCTGGTGCTGGCCGGGGCCGTGACCGCCTGGGTGTTCTTCCTGCGCCGTCCGGCGTGGGCCGACTGGGCGGCCGCGCGCTTCCGTCTGCTGTACACCATCCTCACGCAGAAGTACTACTTCGACTGGTTCAACGAGAAGGTCATCGCGCCGCTCACGCGCCTCATCGGTGTCGGCCTGTGGAAGGGGGGCGATCAGGTGGTGATCGACGGGGTGATGGTCAACGGCACCGCCGACGAGGTCACCCGGCTCGGCGGCCTGCTGCGCCGCGTGCAGAGCGGCTACCTGTACAGTTACGCGTTCTGGATGATGATCGGCCTGGCGCTGCTGCTCGGCTGGTTCCTGGCAGACGTTCGCCACTGACGATCACGAAGCCACGCGCATGCACGGTCTGCTGTCGACCCTGATCTGGCTGCCCATCGCTGCGGGGGTGCTGATACTGCTGCTCGGCGATCGCAACATCGTCGCCGGGCGCTGGCTCGCGCTGCTGGCCTCGCTCGCGACGCTCGTGCTGTCGGTGTCACTGTGGACCCACTTCAACACCACGACGGCGGCGCTGCAGTTCAGCGAGACGCTAGCGTGGATTCCGCGCTTCCACGCCTACTACGCGCTCGGGGTGGACGGGATTTCCATGCCGCTGGTGTTGCTCACGGCGTTCATGACCGTGCCGGTGGTCATCGCCGGCTGGACGCGTGATCGCGACGCGCCCGGCGCAGTACTACGCCGCCTTTCTCATCATGGAAGGGCTCCTGATCGGGGTGTTCTCTGCCGCTGACGGCCTGCTGTTCTATCTTTTTCTGGGAGGCCAGCTGATTCCGATGTTCCTCATCATCGGCATCTGGGGTGGCCCGCGCCGCGTGTACGCCACCCTCAAGTTCTTCCTGTACACGTTTCTCGGCTCGATGTTCATGCTGGTGGCGCTGATCTACATGTACGTGAAATCCGGCAGCTACTCCATTGCGGTCCTGCAGGCTCTGCCACTCACGCTCACCGAGCAGCGCTGGATCTTCGTGGCGTTTCTGCTGGCCTTCGCGGTCAAGGTGCCGATGTGGCCGGTACACACCTGGTTGCCGGATGCGCACGTGGAGGCGCCCACCGGCGGCTCGGTAATCCTGGCAGCCATCATGCTGAAGATGGGCGGCTACGGCTTCCTGCGTTTCAGCTTGCCCGTCACGCCCGATGCGAGCCGCGAGCTCGACTTGGTGGTCATCGCGCTGTCGCTGATCGCGGTCATCTACATCGGCTTCGTGGCGCTGGTGCAGCAGGACATGAAGAAGCTCATCGCCTACTCCTCCATCGCCCACATGGGTTTCGTGACGCTGGGCGCATTCCTCGTCTACGAGATCGTGCGCAACACGGGCAGCCTCAAGGGTGCGGCCATGGGCATGGACGGCGCGATGGTGCAGATGGTGTCCCATGGCCTCATCTCCGGTGCGCTGTTCCTGTGTGTCGGGGTGCTGTACGACCGCCTGCACAGCCGCCAGATCGCCGACTACGGCGGTGTGGTCAACACCATGCCGGCGTTTGCCGCCTTCATGGTGCTGTTCGGCCTGGCGAACTCCGGGCTTCCCGGCACCTCCGGTTTCGTCGGCGAATTCCTGGTGATCATCGCCAGCTTCCGTGCGAGCTTCTGGTACTCGGCGCTGGCGGCAGTGACGCTCATTCTGGCCGCCGCCTACACCTTGTGGCTGGTGAAGCGCGTGGTGTTCGGACCCGTCACCAGCCCGCGCGTCGCCGGCCTCGAGGATCTGAACGGCCGCGAGTTCGTGGTGCTGGGGGGGCTGGCGGTTGCCGTGCTGGCGGTCGGCGTGTGGCCGGCGCCGCTGCTGAAGGTCATGCAGCCCACCATCCACCACCTGGTGAGTCAGGCCGTTGCCACCAAGCTGTAAATACGCGCACGCGAACCTCGCATGTCAGTGACTCCACTACCTGGCTCCAGCATCGCGCCCGCCATCGCGGAGATCTGGCTCGCCTGCGCCATCTGCGCCATCCTGCTGGTTGACGTATTCACCGGCGACAAGCGCCGCGGCCTCACCCCCACGCTCACCCTGCTGGCGCTCGCGGTGGGTGCGTTGCTCACGGTGCAGTACGGCTACGTAGCGCAGCGCACGGTGCTGTTTCAGGGCATGTACGTCGCCGATGAGCTCAGCTTCGCGCTGAAGCTCGCCGGCTTCCTGGTCGTCGCGGTGACGCTGCTGTATTCGCGCACCTACCTGGAGAACCGCAACATTCTGCGCGGCGAGTACTACGTGCTCACCCTCACCGCGCTGCTCGGCATCTTCGTGCTGGTGTCCGCCAACAGCCTGGTGACCGTGTACCTCGGGGTGGAGCTGCTGGCGCTGTCGGTGTACTCCATGGCGGCGTTCGATCGCGACTCCGGGGTGAGCGCCGAGGCGGCGATGAAGTATTTCGTGCTCGGCGCCATCGCCTCCGGCGCGCTGCTGTACGGCATGTCGCTGATCTACGGACTCACCGGAACGCTCGAGCTCCCGGAGATCGCCGCCAGGCTGCATGCCCCGCTCAGCCCCGGGGTGATCCTCGGGCTCACCTTCATCGTGGTGGCGGTAGCCTTCAAGTTCGGCGCCGCGCCGTTTCACATGTGGCTGCCCGACGTCTACGAGGGCGCCCCGACCAGCGTAACGCTGTTCCTCGGTACCGCGCCGAAGATCGGCTATTTCGCGCTCACCCTGCGCCTGCTGGCGCAGGGACTTCCCGGCACCGAGCCGGAATGGACGCAGATGCTCGCCGCCCTCGCGGTGCTCACGCTGGTGATCGGCAACGTCGTGGCGCTGGTGCAGAGCAATCTCAAGCGCATGCTGGCGTACTCGACTATCGCGCACGTGGGCTTCATCGTACTGGGATTCGTCGCCGGCACTCCCGACGGCTACGCGGCCGCCCTCTACTACACGCTCACCTACGTATTGATGGCGCTCGGCGCCTTCGGCGTGATCCTGCTCGCCAGCGCCAAGGGATTCGAGGCGGATCGCCTCGATGACTACAAGGGTCTGCACCGCCGCGACCCGCTGCTCGCTGCCGCCATGATGGTGCTGATGTTCTCGTTCGCCGGGGTGCCCCCGTTCGTGGGCTTCTGGGCGAAGCTGCGCATCTTTCAGGTGCTGTGGGAGACCCATCACCTGTGGCTGGTGATCATCGCGGCGGCGATGTCGGTGGTGGGCGCCTACTATTACCTGCGCGTGATCAAGCTGATGTACTTCGACGAGTCCGCCGCGCAGCCGCCGCCCGCGCGACGCGAGGCGGGCGTGCGCCTCGCCCTCGGCATCAACGCCGCGGCGGTGCTGGCGCTCGGGCTTCTGCCCGGTCCGCTGCTCGACCTTTGCGCGCGCGTCATTCACTGAAGGAGAACCTCGGATGCAGGCTGAATTGCCGCGCCACGCGGCGCGTGCGTGGCTGACGGCCGCAGCGCTGGTGCTGACGGCGGGCGGCGCCCCTGCGGCCTCGCCGCCGCAATACCGTATCGTGCACGAGGTGCGCCTGCCCGGGGATGAGGGCTGGGATCTCCTCACCTTCGAGCAGGGTGCTCACCGCCTGTTCATTGCGCACGGCACTCAGGTGCAGGTGGTGGATACCGATCGGCTGAGTCTCGCCGGCTCGATTCCCGATACTCCCGGCGTGCACGGCGTCGCGCTGGCGCCGGATCTCGGCCGCGGCTACATCAGTGCCGGGCGTGCCAACAGCATCGTGATCTTCGATCTGAAGACGCTTGCGCGGCTGAAGGAGATCAAGACCACCGGCGACAACCCGGATGCGATCCTCTATGAGCCGTCCACGCGGCGCGTGCTCTCCTTCAACGGGCGCGGCCGCAACGTGACGGTGGTCGATGCGAAGACCGACGAGGTGGTCGGCACCCTCGCGCTCGAGGCGAAACCGGAGTTCGCGGTCGCCGACGGCAAGGGCCACGTCTACGTGAATCTCGAGGACAAGGGCGCTATAGCGTCGATCGACCCACAGCACCTCACGGTGATCTCGGTGTGGCCGCTCAACGGCTGCGAAGAGCCCTCGGGCCTGGCGCTGGATGCCGCCGGGCAGCGGCTCATCGCCGCGTGCGGCAACAAGGTCATGGTGGTACTCGATGCCGCGAGCGGCAGGCTGCTCGGCACCGCGCCGACCGGCGAAGGCGTGGACGGGGCAGAGTACGATCCCGCTTCGCGGCTCGCATTCGCTCCCGGCGGAGAAGGCGTGCTGACCGTCGTGAGGCTCGGCGCCGCCGCGGCTCCGCAGGTCGTGCAGTCGCTCGTCACCCAGCGCGGCGCGCGCACGATGGCGCTCGATGAGCGCACCCACAGGGTGTTCCTCGTGACCGCGAGCTTCGGGCCGGCGCCTGCCGCGACACCCGAGCACCCTCATCCGCGCCCGGCGATCCTGCCCGGAACATTCAGGCTGCTGGTGGCGGAGGCGGGCAGCAAGCTGTGAGCGGGCGCGGCCCGCTCGTCGCGGCGTGGCTCCTCGGCGCGCTGGCGATCGAGGCGCCGGCACAGTGGGCGCTTGCGGCGCAGCCGAGCGCAACGGTCGGCCCGGCCGCCGACAGCCAGGCGCGCTCGCTCGCCCACGCGATCCTCAAGGAGCTGATCGAGATCAACACGACCGACTCGGTCGGCAATGTCACCACCGCCGCGCAGGCGATGGCGCGGCGCTTGCGTGCGGGCGGCTTCCCTGACACGGACGTTGCGGTGCTTGGGCCCGAGGATCGCAAGCACAACCTGGTGGTGCGCCTGCGCGGGGCGGGCCGGCACCCGCCGGTCCTGCTGATGGGGCACCTCGATGTGGTGGAAGCGCGGCGCGAGGACTGGTCCACCGACCCGTTCAGGCTCATCGAGAAGGACGGCTACTTCTACGGGCGCGGCGCGCTCGACATGAAAGGTCCGGACGCCATCATGGTGGCGAGCCTGATTCGCCTGAAGCGGGAAGGCTTCCAGCCCTCGCGCGATGTGATTCTGGCGCTCACCGCGGACGAGGAGGGCGGCTGCTGCAACGGCATCGACTGGCTGCTGCGCAATGAGCGTGCGCTCGTCGATGCGCAATTCGCGCTCAATCAGGACGATTACTCCCTCATCCTCGAGCACGGCAGGCCGCTGTACTTCCGGATCGACGCGAGCGAGAAGGTGTACGCGGACTACCAGCTGCTGGTCATCAGCCGCGGCGGGCACAGCTCCGAGCCGGTTCCCGGGAACGCCATCTACACCCTGGCGCACGGGCTCGACCGGCTGGCTGCTTACTCGTTCCCGTTCGAGCTCAACAACGTCACCCGCGAGTACTACCGGCGCATGGCCGGCATAGAGGGCGGCCAGCGCGGCGCCGACATGCGTGCCGTGGCGCGCACGCCACCCGCTGGCGAGGCGATCGGCCGGCTGTCGGGCGACGTCGTCGAGTATCCCGTGACCCACACCACCTGTGTGGCCACACGGCTGGAGGCAGGCCATGCCAACAACGCCCTGCCGCAGCGCGCCCAGGCGGTGGTCAATTGCCGCATCCTGCCCGGGCACTCGCCCCGGGAGGTCCAGCAGACACTGATCGCGGTGCTGGCCGATCCGGCGATCCGGGTGCGCTACATTGCCAGCGACGGGGCGTTCGTGGACACGGCACCGCAGGCGCGGGGGTTTGCGCCGCCGCCGCTGTTGCCTGAGATGCTGACGCCCCTGGAACGGGTGGTCGGGGAGATGTGGCCGGGCCTGAAGGTGATTCCGTTCATGTCGCCCGGCGCTTCCGACGCCGTGTACACCAGCGCTGCGGGAATTCCCACCTACACCTTCGCCGCAGTTGCAGTGGACCCGAGCGACGACCGCGAGCACGGCCGCGATGAGCGCCTCGGCATCGCCACTTTCTACCAGGGGAACGAGTTCTTCTACGGCTACCTGAAAGCGCTGAGCGCGCACTGAGCAGGGGCGATGACGGAAAGGACGGATTCATGAGGGTACATGCCTTTGCGGGCTTCGCAGCCGCGCTCTGCGGCGCACTGGCGCTGTCCGGGAGTCTCGCCGCCGCGGCCGGGGGCGCCGGCGGCCCGGGCGGCACCTCGGCTGCCGACCAGGCTGCGAACGCACTCGCCTACGATATTTTCAAGCAGCTGATCGAGATCAACACCACCGATTCGGTCGGCAACGTCACTGCCGCGGCCGAGGCAATGGCGAAGCGCTTCCGCGATGCCGGCTTTGCGGCGGCAGACGTGGTGGTGGCGGGACCCGCCGAGCGCAAGAAGAATGTGGTGGTGCGGCTGCACGGCACCGGCAAGCACCGGCCGGTGCTGCTCATCGGACATCTGGACGTGGTGGAGGCGCGGCGCGAGGACTGGAGTACCGACCCCTTCACGCTCATCGAGAAGGACGGCTATTTCTACGGCCGCGGCAGCTCGGATATGAAGGATGGCGACGCCATCATGGCGACGGCGCTGTTGCGGCTGCGGCGCGAAGGCTACCGCCCGAGCCGCGACATCATTCTCGCGCTCACCGCAGACGAGGAGGGCGGCTGCTGCAACGGCCCGAAGTGGCTGCTCGAGAATCGCCGCGCTCTGGTCGATGCCGCGTTCGTCCTCAATCACGACGGCGCTTCCGTCGTGTCCGAGCACGGCGTGCCGCAGGTGTTCAGGCTCGGCGCCACGGAGAAGGTCTATGCCGACTTCCAGCTGAGCGTCACCAACCGCGGCGGCCACAGCTCCCTGCCGCGGCCCGACAACGCCATCTACGAGCTCGCCGAAGGGTTGCTGAAGATCGGCCGGCATCAGTTTCCGTTCGAGCTGAATAACGTCACCCGCGCCTACTTCGAGCGTATGGCGACGATCACCACGGGAGCCACCGCCGACGAAATGCGTGCCGTCGCGAAGGCACCCCCTGATGCGCAGGCGATGGAGCAGCTGGCGCGTGAGCCGACCTACGCCGCCGTCATGCGCACCACCTGCGTAGCAACGCGTCTCGAGGGCGGGCATGCGAACAACGCGCTGCCGCAGCGCGCGCAAGCCGTGGTGAACTGCCGCATTCTCCCGGGTCACTCGCAGGAAGAAATCCGCGCAGAGCTGATCGGGCTGCTCGATGACCCGCAGATCAGCGTGCGCTACATCGCCGATAGCGGCGAGGTCCTCGACAAGGCCTCCGACCGGCGCGGTTTCCCGCCGCCGCCTCTGGTGCCGGAGGTTCAGACGCCCCTGGACACCGTGGTGGCCGCCACCTGGCCGGGTCTGAAGGTCATACCGGTGATGATCACCGGCGCCTCCGACGCGGTGCATACCAGTGCCGCGGGCCTGCCGACCTACGGGGTGTCCGGCATCGCCATCGACCGCGATGACGTGCGCATGCACGGCCGCGACGAGCGTGTCGGGGTGGCCTCCTTTTATACGGGCAATCAGTTCTTCTACCGCTACCTGAAGGCGATTACCGCGCATTGAGCGCGAGGCAGGTGCAATTTCCCCATGGCCGCATCACGCCTGTCTGCAACGCTCGCCGCCGCGGCGCTCGCGGCGCTCGCGCCTGCCGCGCAGAGCGCTGCGGACTCCGCCGCTGCTGGCGATCAGGCGGCGAATGCGCGCGCCTTCGACATCTTCCGGCAGCTGGTCGAGATCAACACCACCGATTCGGTGGGCAACGTCACCCTCGCGGCGGAGGCGGTGGCGAAGCGTTTTCGCGACGCCGGGTTTGCGCCCGCGGACGTGGTGGTGGCAGGGCCCAACGATCGCAAGAAGAATCTGGTCGTGCGTCTGCACGGCACCGGCAAGCACCGGCCGGTGTTGCTCATCGGGCATCTGGATGTGGTGGAGGCGCGGCGCGAGGACTGGAATACGGATCCTTTCAAGCTCATCGAGAAGGACGGCTTCTTTTATGGCCGCGGCACCCTCGACATGAAGAGCGGTGACGCCATCATGGCGACCGCGCTGCTGCGGATGAGGCAGGCGGGTTTTCACCCGAGCCGCGACATCATTCTCGCGCTCACCGCGGACGAGGAGGGCGGCTGCTGCGACGGGGTGGAGTGGCTGCTGAAGAACCATCGCGAGCTGCTCGAGGCGGAGTTCGTGCTCAATCACGACGGTTTGGTCGGTTACTCGATCACCTCCGAGCACGGGGTGCCGCAGGAGTTCGCCTTGAGCGCTACCGAGAAGATGTATGCCGACTATCAGCTGACCACCACCAACCGCGGCGGCCACAGCTCGCTGCCGCGCTCGGACAATGCGATCTACGAGCTTGCGCAGGGGCTGATCAGCATCGGCAATTACTCGTTCCCCTTCGAGCTCAACGAGGTGACGCGCGCCTACTTTCAGCGCATGGCTGCGGCCACGAGCGGGCAGAGGGCCGCCGACATGCGCGCCGTCGCGCGCACTCCTCCCGACGCGCAGTCCCTCGAGCGGCTTTCGCGCGAGCCGGAATTCAACTCCCTGATGCGCACCACCTGCGTGGCGACCCGGCTGAACGCCGGGCACGCAAACAATGCGCTGCCGCAGCGTGCCGAGGCGGTGGTGAACTGCCGGATTCTGCCGGGGCACTCAAAGGAGGAGGTACGCCAGGAGCTGATCCGGGTACTGAACGATCCGAGTATCACGGTGCGCTATGTGGCCGACGACGGCGCGGTCTCCGACACGGCGCCCGATCAGCGGGTCCTGCAACCCTCGCCGCTGCTGCCGCAGGTGCTCAAGCCCCTCGAGCGTACGGTGGCCGCCATCTGGCCCGGCCTGCCGGTCGTACCCTTCATGAATGCTGGCGCGACGGATGGCATCTACACGCGCGCGGCCGGACTTCCCACCTACGGGGTTGCCGGCATCGCCGTCGATCGCGACGACGTGCGCGCCCACGGCCGTGACGAGCGCGTGGCGGTCGCATCATTCTACAAGGGCAACGAGTTCTTTTACCGCTACCTGCGGGAGGTCACGGCGAAGTGACCGCGCGCCGCCGCAGCGGGGACGATCTCAGCCTGCCTACGACATGCGCCGCGAGATGGCGATCGCCGCGATCAGGACGATGGCGATGTTGAGAATCCACCACGCGAGCTGCTTGTGCTCGCGCAGCACGCTGCTGCTGGCGCCGGAGCTGCCCGCCGGCGGCGGGGCAATCCTGCCGCTCAGCACTTCGCGAATGCCATCGTGAAGAACAAACACGTCGAGCTTGCCGTCGCGGGCGGCGGGTGCAGGGGACAGCGGCACGAACCAGAAGCCATCGGCCTGCCGGCGGGCGGGCGCACTGACCCCATCGAGGGAGACCGACACATCGGTCACGCTCAGGGCGGCGCCGGGAACCGTGGCGCGCAGCCGCAGCGTCAGGCCGGCCGGTGCCATGCTGCCCTCGAGTGTCAGTTGCGCCGATTGTGCGATGGGCAGAAATTGCGCCGCCGCCCAGGCCGCCGCTGCTGCGCCCGCGAGTGCGCCTGCCGCAAGCCACGCCGGGAAGTTCGACACGCTCGGTATGTTAGCAGCAGATGGCGCGCGCGGGTTTTAGTGCCACGTTATAGTGCGCGGGCGTGCGCCGGGGGAATACGGAGTCAGGGCATGAGTGCGAAACGGGCAGAGCGCGCCGCGCCGGTGAGCGCGCTGCGCTACCACAGCGGCTTCGGCAATCATTTCGCGACCGAGGCGCTGGCGGGTGCGCTGCCGCAGGGACGCAATTCCCCGCAGCAGCCCGCCTACGGCCTGTACGCGGAGCAGTTCTCCGGGACCGCGTTCACGGCGCCGCGGCACGCCAACCGCCGCAGCTGGCTGTATCGGATCCGCCCGGCGGCGGTGCATGGCAGCTTTGCACGCATCGACGCGGGGCACCTCACGAGCCGTTTCGACGCGCTCGCGGCGTCGCCGAACCAGCTGCGCTGGAATCCGCCGCCGCTGCCGCGTGAGCCGACGGACTTCATTGCGGGGCTCGCGACGCTCGGGGGCAACGGCTCGCCGCAGGCGCAGAACGGTTGCGGCATTCACTGGTACGTGGCCAACCGCTCCATGCGCGAGCGCTTCTTCTACGATGCCGACGGTGAGCTGCTCATCGTTCCGCAGCGCGGCGGCCTGAGGCTCGCCACCGAGCTTGGCGTGCTCGAGGTGCAGCCGCTGCAGATCGCCGTCATTCCGCGCGGCCTGCGCTTTCGCGTCGAGCTGATGGAGCGCGTAGCGCGCGGCTACGTGTGCGAGAACTTCGGCGCGCCCTTCAGGCTCCCCGACCTCGGGCCCATCGGCGCGAACGGCCTCGCCAACCCGCGCGATTTCGAGACGCCGTTCGCCTGGTACGAGGACCGGGAAGGGGATTTCGAGCTGGTGGCGAAGTTCGCCGGGGAGCTGTGGTCGGCGCGCCTCGGGCACTCGCCGCTCGACGTGGTGGCCTGGCATGGCAACTACGCGCCCTGCCGCTACGATCTGCGGCGCTTCAACACCATGGGCTCCGTCAGCTACGATCACCCCGACCCCTCCATCTTTCTGGTGCTGCAGTCGATCAGCGATACGCCCGGGGTCGACGCGATCGACTTCGTGATCTTCCCGCCGCGCTGGCTGGCGATGCAGGACACGTTCCGGCCGCCGTGGTTTCACCGCAATGTCGCCAGCGAGTTCATGGGCCTCATCGAGGGCGTGTACGACGCCAAGGCGGAAGGCTTCGCGCCCGGCGGCGCCTCGCTGCACAACTGCATGAGCGGTCATGGGCCGGATGCCGCGACTTACGAGCGCGCCACGCGCGCCGACACCTCGAAGCCGGTGTACGTCAGCGACACCATGGCCTTCATGTTCGAGACGCGTGCGCTGATCCGTCCCACCCGTTACGCGCTCGAGTCCCCGCTGCTGCAAGACGACTACGCCGCGGTCTGGCGCGACCTGCGCAAGCGCTTTGCACCGCCACCGACGCCTGCAGACCCGGTGGCCGGGCCGGCGACAGCTGCGCGCGCCACTGCCGGTGGCTCCGCACGCGCGGGACGCACGCGCAAGCGGGCGGCGCGGTGAGCGTGCTCAACGCCACGCACGATCCGGCGCTGCGCAGCTGGGTCAGCTCCGCCAACGTCCCCGGAGCCGATTTCCCGCTGCAGAACCTGCCGTTCGCGGCCTTCCGGCGTGCCGGGAGCGGCGAGAGCTTCCGCGGCGGGGTGGCGATTGGCGATGCCGTGCTCGATCTCGGCGCGCTGCACGCGCTCGGTACGTTTGACGGCCTCGCCGCCGCGGCGCTCGCGGCGTGCGCGCAGCCGACGCTGAACGCCTTCATGGCGCTCGGGCAGCAGGCCTGCGGCGCACTGCGTGCGGCGCTGTCGCGCGCGCTGCGCGCGGATGCCGCGCTCGCCCCGCGCCTGGCCGCGCTGCTCGTGCCCTGCGCCGCCGCCGAGTTCCGCGTCGCCGCGGAGGTCGGGGATTTCACCGACTTCTATGCCTCGATTCATCATGCCACCGCGGTCGGGCGGCTGTTCCGGCCCGACAATCCGCTGCTGCCGAACTACAAGTGGGTGCCGATCGCCTACCACGGACGCGCCTCTTCGGTGCGCGTCTCCGGACAGGAGTTTCCCCGTCCGCATGCACAGGTGCTGCCCCCGGGAGCGGCGCGACCTGAGCTCAGCGCCACCCGCCGCCTCGACTACGAACTCGAGGTGGGCGTGTTCATCGGGCGCGGCAATGCACTCGGTGAGACCGTGCCGCTCGCGCAGGCAGAGAGTCACGTGTTCGGACTGTGTCTGCTGAATGACTGGTCGGCGCGCGATGTGCAGGCGTGGGAGTATCAGCCGCTCGGCCCGTTTCTCGCCAAGAACTTCGCCACCACCGTCTCGCCCTGGGTCGTGACACTCGAGGCGCTGGCGCCGTTTCGCGCTGCCTGGACACGCCCGGCGGGCGAGCCGCCACCGCTCGCGTACCTCGACGACACGGGCGTGCGTGCGGGCGGCGCCATCGACATCCAGCTCGAGGTGTGGCTCGACACCGCAGCCATGCGTGCGCGCGGCGCACCGGCGCAGCGCCTGTCGCAGGCCAATTTCCGCGACTCGTGGTGGACCGTCTCGCAGATGCTCACGCACCACACGGTGAATGGCTGCAACCTCAATCCCGGCGACCTCCTCGGCAGCGGCACGCAATCCGGTGCCCTGCCAGCCGAGGGCGGCTCGCTGCTCGAGCTGACCAGCGGCGGCAAGCGGCCGCTCGCGCTCGCCGGCGGCGAGAGCCGCACCTTCCTCGAAGACGGCGACCGGGTGATGCTGCGCGGCTGGTGTGAACGGGAAGGGTATGTCCGTATCGGTTTCGGCGAAGCCGTCGGCACGGTGCGGCCGGCGCTGCCTCTCTCGACGGCCGGGCCCGCTTAGCTGCGCGCCGCGGGCAGCCCCACTGATGCGATCCGTGCGGCGGTGAAGACCTACCGCTACTACGACCTCATCCTCGGCGCGTACGTGAGCGTCCTGCTGTGCGCCAATCTCATCGGGCCGGCCAAGTTCGTGACGGTGTACATTCCGCTATTGGGGCAGTGCACGTTTCTCGCGGGAGTGCTGTTCTTCCCGATCTCCTACCTCTTCGGCGACATCCTCACCGAGGTCTACGGCTTCGCCCGCGACCGGCGTGCGGTGTGGAGCGGCTTTGCGGCGCTGGCATTTGCGGCTTGCATGTCGATGGTGATCGTGCACCTGCCGCCGGCGCAGTTCTGGCGCTCGCACCAGGCGGCGGTCGAGGAGATCTTCGGCAGCACCCCGCGCATCGTGTGCGCCTCGATCATCGCCTACTGGTGCGGCTCATTCGTCAACAGCTATGTGCTGGCGAAGATGAAGATCTGGACATCGGGGCGCTGGTTGTGGAGCCGCATCATCGGCTCGACGGTGTGCGGCGAGTTCGTCGACACGGCGCTGTTTTACACCATCGCATTCCTGGGGGTGCTGACGCGGCATCAGCTGCTGGCGACGCTCGCCACGCAGTACCTGCTGAAGTGCCTGTGGGAAGTCATCGCGACGCCGATGACCTACCGCATCGTGGCTTTCCTCAAGCGCGCCGAGCAGGAGGACTATTACGATCGCGACACCAACTTCACGCCGTTCTCGCTGCGGGCGTGAGAGTGTAAAGAAACGGGAGCGCAGTGCGCCGCGCTCCCGCCTCATCAGCTGCAGTCAGATTACTTGCCGATCTGCTTGCTGACCTGGTTTTCCTGCTGGTTGAGCGCCTTCTGCTCGGTCTTGGTGATGTGGCCGCCGTTGGTGCTCGCCATGCTGCGCTCTTCCTGGCGGATGGCATGATCTTCGCCATGCAGCTTCGCCGCCTGCGCCCGGCTGATCTGGCCGTCCTTGACCTCGTTGTGAATACGCTTGTTCTGGTTGTTGAGGCGGCTGTTTACTTCCGTACGGCGCGGATGGTCCTTCTGCCACTGCGTCTCGTCCGCCATGGCGTTGCCAACAAGGCCGCCGAGGGACAGCACGGCAGCTACGGTGAGAGCGCTACGAATAGAGGTCAACATGGACATCTCCTCCTGAAACGGTTCGGGTGGCTATTGAGCCGGAACACCCGGCTTCTTTGCGTTAACAACGTCGCGGGTTGGGAACTGCTGACGCTTGTGACAGAAAGTTAACGCGACCGGAGTGTGATGTGGGTCACATTCGGCCGCCGCACGACTCACACGTCCGGAAACGGCGTGCGCGCAACTGTGGAGATCGCAGATCATTCGCGAGCAACAACAACGGGACCATCGGGGAAGCATGCGCGGCCACTACCTGGCTTGTGCCCTGCTGACAGGCACCGTCGCGGCGCTCGCGGTCGCCGCGGCAGCCGCGGCGACCGCGGCCACGGCGGCGACTGAGGAGTCGCTCGAGGATGCGTGGTGGACCGGTCCGATGCTCGCAGCGAACGCCGCGACGCTCCCGCAGGGTCACATGCTGATCGAGCCGTACCTTTATGATCTGATCAGCAACGGTCATTTCGACACCGAGGCGGGGCGCCACAGCGGACCCTACGAGCACGACGTGGGATCACAGGGCTATCTGCTCTACGGGGTCACCGATCGCGTGACCGCCGGAATGATTCCGCGCTTCAGCTACAACGAGCCTGCGGGAGCCGCCAACAGCTCTCATATCGGCGTGGGCGATCTGACGCTGCAGGCGGCCTATGGCCTGACACAGTTCCAGCCCGGGCAGCGCATACCCGCGATCTCGGTCGTGGTGCAGGAGACTGTGCCGACCGGGCGCTATGATCATCTCGAACGCTCGAGCGACGGCCTCGGCGCAGGCGCCTGGACCAGCGCGCTCGCGCTGTATTCGCAGGATTACTTCTGGATGCCCAACGGACGAATCCTGCGGGCGCGGCTCGATCTGACCTATGCGGTGTCCTCTTCGGTCGCTCTGCGCGATCAGAGCGTGTACGGCACGCCGGACGGCTTTCGCGGCCGCGCGTATCCAGGCGCTGGATTCACGGCGGATGCGGCGGCGGAATACAGCCTGACGCGCCACTGGGTGCTGGCGCTCGATGTGGTGTACCAGCGTAATGCCAGCACGCGCGTGAGCGGCAGCCTGCTGCCGCCGCCGCCGGGTGAGCCCGTGCCGGTGGATTTTCAGAGCAATTCCGGCTTCTCGTACTCGATCGCCTTCGCACCGGCGATCGAATACAACTGGAGCAGCCGCATCGGCACACTGCTCGGAGTGCGGATCATTGAGATCGGACGCAATGCCACCGCGAGCCTGACGCCCGCCGTGGCCCTCAACATGGTCTTCTGAAGCGCAGCCCGGGAACGCCCGCGCGCAGCGCCGATCGACGCTTAGTTCCTGATCTGCCTTTAAAAAAAGCGAAATCGGCCCCGCCCCGTGAATGGCGGTCAACGCACCGGTACGTGACCGCGTTTTAAGGTAAGCCAGCTTGAACAGTCCCGCTTGGCGGGCGTCTAATGATTAAGCCGAGCAGTGCTCCTGATGAAAGCCTGCGCCGGCCACTGAGGTGATGAGCCGTGAAGATACCTACAGTCCGTGCATTACGAGCCGCCGCAGTCGTACTGCTCGGGATAGCAGTCGCGGGTGCGCCGGTTTTGACATATGCCCAACATGGATTTGGGGGCGGTGGCGGACACGTCGGAGGTGGCCACTTCGGGGGCGGCGGGCATGTGTCCAGTGGGCACTTCGCCGGGGGCGGGCACGCCTTCGCGGCTCCCCATTACGCCGCCGCGGGTCATTACGCGGGCTTCGCTGGTCATTACACGGGCTTCGCCGGTCATGGCTACGCTGCGCCTCACTACGGGGCGGGCGCGCATTTCGCGGCCGCCGGTGCGGGCCACTATGGGTTGGGCGGCGCGGGCCACTATGGGTTGGGCGGCGCGGGCCACGCGGGGTGGACCGGCCGCTACGGCGCCGGCTGGTACGGCGGTCACTACTGGGGCGGCGCGCATTTCTGGGGTGGCGGCTACTGGCACGGCGTGTTCTGGCCGCACATCTGGTTCAACCCCGGCTGGGCGTGGTTCCTGCCGGTTCTGCCGCTGGGTTATGCGACCTTCTGGTGGGGAGGCGTTCCCTATTACTACTGGAACGACCTCTACTACAGCTGGAGCCCGGCGTATAACGGCTACGTGGTGAGTGACCCGCCGCCGGCCGCCAGCGGCGACGACAGCGTACAGAACTCGGGCGATGCCGGCGGGGTGCAATACGCTCAGCCGCAGCCGGGTGAGCCCGCCCCGTACAACGGGGGGGCTGCGGCGCCCTCCGGCGCCGGCGTGGGCGACGTGTACCTGTATCCGCGCAACGGCCAGAGCGACGCGCAGACGCAGAACGATCGTTACGAGTGCCACAGCTGGGCCGTGAACCAGACGGGCTTTGATCCCACCCGCTCGTCGCAGCAGGCTTCCGGAAGCTCAGGCGACTATCGCCGTGCGATGATCGCCTGCCTGGATGCGCGCGGCTATAGCGCCCGCTGATCGATCGGCTTTGGCTTGAGCAGGCCGCGGCGCGTAAGTGCCGCGTTGCCGCGGGCGGCGCACAGCGTAGACTGACCGCATGCCGAGCGATGCCGCAGCGACGGTCTTTCTGTTCGATGTCGATAACACGCTGCTCGACAACGACGCCGTGCAGAACGATCTGAGCGCGCACCTCGAGCGCGAGTTCGGTCTGGTCAGCCGCAACCGCTACTGGGAGATTTTCGAGGAGCTGCGCTCGCAGCTCGGCTACGCGGACTATCTCGGGGCGCTGCAGCGCTACCGACTCGAGCACCTGGCCGATCCGCAGCTGCTGCGGGTTTCGTTCTTTCTGCTGGACTATCCATTCGCGAGTCGGCTCTATCCGGGCGCTCTGGCAGCGCTGGCGCGCTGCCGCACTCTCGGACCGACCGTGATCCTCTCCGATGGCGACGTGGTATTTCAGCCGCGCAAGGTGCAACGCGCGGGCCTGTGGGACGCGGTGGAGGGCCGGGTGCTCATCTACCTGCACAAGGAACAGATGCTCGAGGATGTCGAGCGGCGCTACCCGGCCGCCCGTTACGTCATGATCGATGACAAGCTGCGCATCCTCACGGCCATGAAGGCCATCTGGCGCGAGCGGTTGACCACGATCTTCCCGTGCCAGGGCCATTACGCGCTCGACGCGCGCGAGCGCGCGGCGTGGCCTGCCGCCGACATGACGATCGAAAGCATCGGCGAGCTCGCCCGTTGCGACCTCCGGATACTGTCTGGCGCAGGTCACGGTCAGCGGTTACTCTAGGCCGCTCCCGCGGGCGGAGCGCCCGGTCGCATTGGACGCAGATGGAGCAGGGCATGTCCCCGGATCGTCCGTGGCTGGACGGTCTTCGCGAGAGCAGTGTGGCGCTGCAGGGCGTACTCGGGGCGCTCCTGGAGGCGGAGCGCCATTTCGCACCTCCGGCCTCACCCCTGGAGCGGCTGCAACAGATCACCACCAGCCCGGAGTGGGCGTGGCTGCAGCCCCTGTACCGGCTGATCGCAGACATCGATCACGCGCTCGCCTACGCACAGGACCTGCCGGCGAGTGAGAGCGCCGCGATCGGCGCGCACGCACGGGAGTTGCTGAGCGGCGGCGGTGCGACCCGCCGAGCAGGCGTTCCTCGAGCACTACCGCGCGCTGCTTCAGTCCGATCCGGCGGTCGCCATGGCGCACGCGGCGGCGCTGCGTGCCTTGCAGGCGCTGCCGCCGGAGGCGGCGAGCCAGTCCGAGCGGCTGCATGCGCGTCATCAGTGGAACGAGCGGCGAAGGTTCCTGCGCATGGGGCAGCGCGGTCGCGGCGCATCCTAGAGCGGCGCGTCCGGGCGAGCGTGCGCTCTAAAGGAGCGGCGCGTTGCGCATGCGGATCTGCAGCTCGTGCCGGTCGTAGTCGATGATCAGCACGTCGAACGAGCCGAGCAGGTCCATGCCGAGCGTCAATGTCGGCTCGTTGGTGAGCCCCCAGTGCTGGAAGAGATACATGTCGCCGAAGATGATCTGCACGCCCTTAACCTTCATATGGCCGAAGTCGATGTCCGGCGCGGGGATGAAGTCACCGCCCTGCACGTCGAGCGTGACGCCGATGATGTCCTCATGCTTGACGTTGAGCGGCGGGTGACGCATGAGCGCCTCGCGCAGCATCAGATTGCCGACCGTGCCCTGTGCGCCGGTGTCGACGATGGCTTTGGCGCGCACCGTACCGACGCGCACGTCCGCCACCAGCAGGCCACCCTTGATCACGCGCAGCGGTACCACCGTGAAATCGCGCCGTGCGCGTTCACCATGCGAGCGCGCGATCTCCAGTCGGTCACGCGTGAAGTCGGCATAAATGCGCTTGTTCTGCAGCCCCTCGATGCCGAGCACCCCCTCTGCCCCGCCGAAGACGTCCGCGAGCACGGGCAGGTCGGTGGGTCCGATGAGCAGGTCACCCACCTCGAGCCGCTCGACGTGGATGCTGGGCACCGTGGCTGAGCCGGTGAACCCGGTAACGAGCGTGGCGCCGTCAGTGGTCGGGGCGATACCGAGAGCCTGCGCGGCGCGCGCCGTGATCGCCGATCGGCTCGCACCGGTGTCGAGCACCAGCCGATAGGGGCCCTTGCCGTCGATCAGCACCGGCGCCCAGATCCGACCGATGCGGTCGCGGCGGGTCGGCGCCACGAACCTCGGCTCCGTCGACTGCACGATCACTTCGGTGAGTTGCTCCGCAGACGGCGGCGTTGCGGGCACCGGCGTGAGCGTTGCGAAATTCGCCGGCGGCGTTGCGGACGCCGGCGTGGCCGTCGCGGAATTCCCCGCCGGGGTAGCCGCAGCGGGGGTCGCGGTAGCGGAATTCGCCGCCGCCTGATTCGGGTCCGCAGCAAGTGGCCCCGACAGGGCCGTCGCGAGCATGCAGCCGCACATCAGCGCTGGGGCGTGACGAGGCACGCCCGACAGTAGAGCACGCCGGTCCCGCCGCCTCCAGTGGCTTCGTCGCACGTTTCCCGCCGTCCGCCCTGCCCCGGCAGGACTCGCTCCGCTGTGGCGGTCATCGATCATGGACATAGTTCCGGCGAGTCGTGTGGCGACAGGTTAAACTAGGGGTCGGCTAAGTTAAGCCTTTGTTTCGTAACAAGGATTTCGCGGAGAAATCATGGTAGAGGATGCGGGTCGGGCCGTAAACTGCCTCATCGGCGCAATCGCGCAGGCTGTTTCATGAATCGAACCGTACCGGCGAGTGAGGCGGTGCTGCCGTCGCTCACGCACCTGCAACGCCTCGAGGCGGAGAGCATTCACATCCTGCGCGAGGTGATCGCCGAGTGCGAGAAGCCGGTGATGCTCTACTCGATCGGCAAGGACAGTGCCGTGATGCTGCACCTGGCGGTGAAGGCGTTCTACCCGGCCGTACCGCCGTTTCCGCTGCTGCACGTCGATACCACCTGGAAGTTCCGCGCCATGTACGAGTTTCGCGATGCCACCGCCGCCCGGCTGGGCATGCAGCTGCTGGTGCACGTGAATGAGGAGGGGCTGCGCCTAGGGATAGGCCCGTTCACGCACGGCTCGCAGGTGCATACCGACGTCATGAAGACTCAGGCGCTGCGCCAGGCGCTCGACAAGTACGGCTTCGACGCCGCTTTCGGCGGGGCGCGGCGCGACGAGGAGAAGAGCCGCGCCAAGGAGCGCGTATTCTCCTTTCGATCCGCGCAACATCGCTGGGACCCGCGGCAGCAGCGCCCGGAGCTCTGGGCGCTGTACAACGCGCGCAAGCGCCCGGGAGAGAGCCTGCGGGTTTTTCCGCTGTCGAACTGGACCGAGCTCGACGTGTGGCAGTACATCTGGCTGGAGCAGATTCCGATCGTGCCGCTGTACTTCGCCGCCGAGCGTCCGGTGGTGGAGCGCGACGGCATGCTCATCATGGTGGACGATGAGCGCATGCCGCTGAGGCCCGGGGAGACGCCGCTGCATGAAGAAGGTGCGCTTTCGCACCCTCGGCTGCTATCCGCTCACCGGCGCGATCGAGAGCAATGCCGACACGCTGCCGGCGATCATCGCCGAGATGCTGCGGGCGCGAACCTCCGAGCGCCAGGGCCGCCTCATCGATCATGATGCGGCCGCCTCCATGGAGCGCAAGAAGCAGGAGGGTTATTTCTGATGGCGCACATGCCCGATCTCAGCGGCAGCGACATCGGCGCGCAGCTGCGCGCGCACGAGCACAAGAGCCTGCTGCGTTTCATCACCTGCGGCTCGGTGGATGACGGCAAGTCGACGCTCATCGGGCGGCTGCTGTACGAATCGAAGATGATCTTCGACGATCAGCTCACACAGCTCGCGGCGGACTCGAAGCGGCTCGGCACCCGCGGCGCGGAGCTCGACTTCGCGCTGCTGGTCGACGGGCTCGCGGCCGAGCGCGAGCAGGGCATCACCATCGATGTGGCCTATCGCTTCTTCGCCACCGCGCGGCGCAAGTTCATCGTCGCCGACACCCCCGGGCACGAGCAGTACACGCGCAACATGGTGACCGGAGCATCCACCGCGGAGCTGGCGGTGCTGCTGATCGACGCCCGCAAGGGCGTGCTCACCCAGACGCGCCGTCACAGCTACCTCGTGCACCTGTTGGGCATTACGCGCGTGGTGCTCGCGGTCAACAAGATGGACCTCGTCGGTTACTCGCGCGCCGCCTTCGAGGCGATCGTCGCAGACTACCGGGGGTTTGCCGGGCGCATCGGAGTCAGCGACGTCACGGCGATCCCGGTGTGTGCGGTGCACGGCGACAACATCGTGAGCCGCAGCGCCGCCATGCCCTGGTATCAGGGCGCGACGCTGCTCGAGCACCTGGAGAGCGTCGAGATCGATGCCGACATCGCGGCGCGGCCGTTGCGTATGCCGGTGCAGTGGGTGAATCGGCCGAACGGCGAATTTCGCGGCTTCGCCGGACACGATCGTGAGCGGCAGCGTGCAGCCGGGGGATCAGGTGCGGGTGGTCCCTTCAGGCCGCACAACCACAGATCGCTCGCATCGTGACCGCGGACGGCGATCTCGAGCGCGCCGTCGCCGGGCAGTCCGTCACGCTGCTGCTCAGTTCCCGAGATCGACGTCGGCCGCGGGGACGTGATCGCGGCGAGCGCCGCGCCGCCGCAGGTCGCCGACCAGTTCGGGGCGACCGTCGTGTGGCTGCATGAGGAGCCGATGCTGCAGGGACGCACGTATCTCATGAAGGCCGGCACCCGCACGGTATCGGCCACCGTCACCCCTCTCAAGCACAAGATCAACGTCAACACGCTCGAGCATCTGCCTGCCGAGCGGCTGGAGCTGAACGATATCGGCGAGTGCGAGCTGGAGCTCGACCGCCCGATCGCGTTCGAGCCGTACGCCGAGAGTCGCGCGCTCGGCGGCTTCATCCTCATCGACCGCCTCACCAACAACACCGTTGGCGCCGGGCTCATCAACTTCGCGCTGCGCCGCTCGCAGAACGTGCACTGGCAGGCGCTGGATGTCGACAAGCAGCTGCGCTCGCGGCAAAAGGGCCAGAGGGCCTGCGTGCTGTGGCTCACCGGACTGTCGGGCGCGGGCAAGTCCACCATCGCCAACCGCATCGAGAAGAAGCTCGCCGCCGCCGGGCGGCATACCTACCTGCTCGACGGTGACAACGTCCGCCACGGGCTGAACAAGGACCTCGGGTTCACCGCCCAGGACCGTGTCGAGAACATCCGCCGCGTCGCGGAGGTTTCCAGGCTGATGGTCGATGCCGGGCTGATCGTGCTGGTCTCCTTCATCTCGCCCTTCCGCTCCGAGCGGCGCATGGCGCGCGCGCTGTTCGCACCCGGGGAGTTCTTCGAAGTGTTCGTCGACACCCCGCTCGCCGAGGCTGAGCGGCGTGACGTCAAGGGCCTGTACAAGAAGGCGCGCCGCGGGGAGCTGCAGAACTTCACCGGCATCGACTCCCCCTACGAGCCGCCGGAGAATGCGGAGATTCGCATCGATACCGTCGCCATGAGCCCCGAGGAAGCCGCCGACGGCGTCATCGCGCAGCTCGAGGCGCACAAGGTCATCGGCGGCGCATGAGTGGCCCGGAGCGTGCACTGCTCGATCGCGTCGCCGCGATCGCCCGCCGGGCGGGCCGGGAGATTCTCGAGGTCTACCACTCGGGCGAAGCCGCGGCGAGCACCAAGGCCGACGCTTCGCCGCTGACGGCAGCCGATCTGCGCTCGCACCGGCTCATCGTCGCCGCGCTCGCTGAGCTTACCCCCGGCACGCCCGTGCTCTCGGAGGAGGCAGCGGACACGCCGTTTGCCGAGCGCTGCAGCTGGCGGCGCTACTGGCTGGTGGACCCGCTCGATGGCACGCGCGAGTTTCTGGCGCGCAACGGGGAGTTCACCGTGAACGTGGCGCTCATCGAGGGACATGCGCCGGCGCTCGGCGTCGTGCACGCCCCGGTGACGGATGTCAGCTACCGCGGGGCGCCGGGTGCGGGCGCCTGGCGGCAACAGGCGGACGCACCACCGCAGCCGATCCGGGCCGCGCGGCACAGTGCCGTGCCGCTGCGCGTGGTGGGCAGCCGCTCCCACCGCGGCGACTCGCTCGCGGCATTTCTCGGGCGCGTCGGTCCGCACGAGCTGCTGGAGATGGGCAGCTCGCTCAAGTTCTGCCTGGTGGCCGAGGGCGCGGCGGACGTGTACCCGCGCCTGGGTCCCACCAGCGAATGGGACACCGCCGCTGCGCACGCGGTGCTGGCAGCGGCGGGGGGCACCGTGAGCGCCCTCGATGGCGCGCCGTTGCAGTACAACACGCGCGCGCAGCTGCGCAACCCGTTCTTCGTCGCCTACGGTCCGACGGATCACGACTGGCTCGCGCTGCTGCGCTGACTCACAGGAGCTATCTTGGCCATCGGCACAGACATCGCCGGCAACGAAGCCTACATCGTCGGCGCGGTGCGTACGCCGACCGGCCGCAAGAACGGCGCCCTGGCCGCGGTGCACCCCGCGGATCTCGGTGCGCATGTGCTGCGCGCGCTCATCGAGCGCACCGCGGTGGACCCGGGAGAGGTCGAGGACGTGATCTTCGGTTGCTTAGACCAGCTCGGGCCGCAGGCCGGTGACATCGCCCGCACCTGCTGGCTCGCCGCAGGACTGCCCGATCATGTGCCCGGCACGACCATCGACCGCCAGTGCGGCTCGTCGCAGCAGGCCGTGCACTTTGCCGCCCAGGCGGTGATGAGCGGCACGCAGGAGCTGGTGGTTGCCGGCGGCGTGCAGAGCATGAACCAGATTCCGCTCAGCGCCGCCATGTTCGCCGGCAAGGCGTATGGCAGCCCCGATCCGTTCAGCGGCTCGCGCGGCTGGCGCGAGCGCTACGGCGCTCAGGAGGTGTCACAGTTCCGTGCGGCGGAAATGATCGCCGCAAAATGGAACATCAGCCGCCGCGAGATGGAGGAATTCGCCCTCGAGAGCAACCGCCGCGCGCTCGAGGCGGGCGCCTGCGGCTACTTCGCCCGCGAGATCGCCCCGTTGAACGGCCTGGACCGCGACGAGACCCCGCGCGCAGGCACTACACTCGAGAAGATGGCGGCGCTCGAGCCGCTCATACCGGCGGGGCGAATCACGGCGGCGGTGTCGAGCCAGATCGCCGATGCGGCCGCCGCGCTGCTGATCGCCTCGGCGGCGCGCTGTGCGGCGCCTCGGCCTCAGGGCCCGCGCCCGTGTGCACCACTTGTCGGTGCGCGCGGCCGACCCCATCTGGATGCTGACCGCGCCGATTCCGGCCACACAGCACGCGCTGTCACGGACGGGGATGAAGCTCGCCGATATCGATCTGGTGGAGATCAACGAAGCCTTCGCACCCGTGGTGCTCGCGTGGCAGCGGGAGCTCAACGCTGATCCCGCCCGCGTGAATGTCAACGGCGGTGCGATCGCGCTCGGGCATCCGCTCGGGGCGACCGGGGCGCGTCTCATGACCAGCCTGTTGCACGAGCTGGAACGGCGTGGTGCGCGCTACGGCCTGCAGAGCATGTGTGAAGGCGGCGGCCAGGCGAACGTCACCATCATCGAGAGGCTTTAGAGGAGCGCGCATGCGTGAAGCCGTGATTGTTTCCACCGCCAGGACGCCGATCGGCAAGGCATTCCGCGGCGCGTTCAACGATACCGAGGCGCCAGTGCTGTCGGGCCACGCGGTGCGCGAGGCGCTGCGCCGTGCCGGCGTCGACGGCGCGGAGGTCGAGGATCTGATTCTCGGCTGCGCCACGCAGCAGGGCACGCAGGGCTACAACATCGCGCGCCTCACGGTGGTGACCGGCGGGCTGCCCGAGAGCGTTGCGGGGATGAGCATCGACCGCAAGTGTGCCTCCGGTCTGATGGCGATTGCGACCGCCGCCAAACAGGTGGTCGAGGACGGTATGCCGGTGGTCGTTGCCGGAGGCGTGGAGTCGATAAGCCTCACGCAGAACAAGTACCTCAACAGCTTTCGCGCCCGCTCGGAGGCGGTGCTGGCGCGCTCGCCGCACATGTACATGGCGATGATCGAGACCGCGGAAGTGGTGGCGCGCCGTTATGGCATTACGCGCGCGGCGCAGGATGAGTACGCGCTGCAGAGCCAGCAGCGCGTCGCCGCCGCCTACCAGGCCGGCCGCTTCGACGCGGAGATCGTCCCCCTCGCCAGCCGCAAGATCGTCACCGACAAGGCGAGCGGCGCGAGCCGCGCCGAGGAGGTGCTGCTGAAGCAGGACGAAGGCTATCGGCCTGACACCACCCTGGCGGCACTGGCGAAGCTCGAGCCGGTGTGGTCCGGCGGTGAGGTCATCGAGCACGGCGCGTGCATCACCGCCGGCAACGCTTCGCAGCTCTCCGATGGTGCCTCCGCGGCGGTGTTGATGGAGGCGAAGCTCGCCGAGCAGCGCGGCCTTCAGGCCCTCGGCGCCTATCGCGGCCTGGCAGTGGCGGGCTGCGCGCCCGATGAGATGGGCATCGGACCGGTATTCGCGGTGCCGAAGCTGCTCTCGCGTCACGGGCTGAAAGTCGAGGACATCGGTCTGTGGGAGCTCAATGAGGCCTTCGCGGTGCAGACGCTCTACTGCCGCGATCGACTCGGCATCGACAACGCGAAACTCAACGTCGATGGCGGCGCCATTGCGGTCGGTCACCCTTACGGCATGAGCGGCGCGCGCCTCGTCGGTCACGCGCTCCTCGAAGGGCGACGACGCGGCGTGCGCTGGGTGGTGGTCACCATGTGCGTGGCGGGCGGCATGGGGGCTGCGGGGCTGTTCGAGGTGTACTGAAGCGGCTTGCTGTGGTGGCCCTGCGGTGAGGGCAGTGCGGCTGCGCAGCGCCCACCGACTGTGAGAAGATTCTGCGAGCCGCGGCGCGCCCACGCGCGCTCCAGGAGCTTCAGCGGGTAGTGCTTGAGCGATTCCTATACACAGCGTGATCTGCGCGATGCGTTCGCGCTGTTCGCGACCGGCGTGACGGTCGTCACCGCGGTGCGGCCCGACGGTGTGCCGGTGGGCGTGACGGCCAACTCCTTCGCTTCCGTTTCGCTGGAGCCGCCGCTGCTGCTGTGGTGCCTGGCGAGCGGCAGCAGCGGCGCGCCCGCCTTCACTGCGGGCGCAGCGTTCGCGGTGCACGTGCTCTCGCATCATCAGCAGGATCTCGCGCGGCATTTCGCGCGCCGCACGCACGAGAAGTTCGAGCTCGGGCAGCCCTGGCATAACCGGCCCGATCCGCCGCGCCTCCCCGATGCGCTGTGCCGCTTCGAGTGCCGCGTGCACGCCGTGCACGACGGCGGCGATCACCTCATCATCGTGGGGGAGGTGCAGGGCATCGAGCGCGCGCTGGGGACGCCACTCGCGTTCCACGCCAGCCGCTTCGGCAGCTTCAGTGCCGATCCCGGCGTCGGCAAGATGGACGTCTGGGAGGGCCTGGACGATCACTGGTACTGATCGTGGCGCCGCCTGAACGGGCAGCGCCCGCGGTGCGCAGACGCTGAGGTCGCCGATGCAATTCGTCCACAGCGAGGAACAACAGCTGATCCGCGAGAGCGCCCGCGGCTTTCTTGCCGCGCGCGCGGACGCGGCGCAGCTTCGCGCCGCGATGAGTCAGCCGGGCGGGTATGACCAGGAGCTCTGGCGCGAGATGGCCGGCGAGCTCGGCTGGGCGGGACTGGCGATTGCGTCCGACTGCGGCGGCGCGGGCCTGGGGTGGGTCGAGCTGTGCATCCTGCAGGAGGAGCAGGGGCGGCGATTGGTGGCCTCGCCCTTCTTCAGCACGGTGGCGCTGGCTGCGCCGATCATCGATGCGGTGGCGAGCGATGCCCAGCGGCGCGCGCTCCTCGGGCGCATCGCCGCCGGCGAGCTGCGGATCGGCTGCGCAGTGAGCGGTGCCGACGGGCGACCGCCGTGCGAGGGCGTCGCCGTGGAGCTGCGCGGCGCTCGCGAGGCGTACACCCTGAACGGTGTCAGCGACTTCGTCATCCACGGCGACAGTGCCGAGCTGCTGCTGGTGCTGGCGCGCGCGCCCGGATCGAGCGGCGCCAGCGGCATCAGCGTCGCGGTGGTTCCCGCGCGCTCGGCGGGTGTCACGATCCACCCGCACGTGATGCTGGATCTGACGCGGCCGATGTCGCGGGTCGAATTCGCAGCCGTCGCGGTGGGGGGCGATCAGCTCCTCGGCGAGCCGGGCGCCGCCGGCGAGCCGGTGCAGCGGGGCCTGGATCTGGCGCGCATCGCGCTCGCTTCCGAGGCGCTCGGCGGCGCCGAGCGGGTCCTGGAGATGACCACCGAGTACGCCAGGCAGCGCATCCAGTTCGGCCGGCCGATCGGCAGCTTTCAGGCGATCAAGCATCGCCTGGCGGACATGATGGTCGAGGTGGAGGCGGCCAAGTCGGCCGCCTGGTACGCCGCCTGTGTCGCGCAGGAGCGCAGCGCCGAGCTGGCGGAAGCCGCCGCGATCGCCAAAAGCTACTGCTGTGATGCGTTTTTCGATTGCGCTGCACACGCGATCCAGTTGCATGGCGGGATTGGCTTCACCTGGGAGCACGAGGCGCAGCTGTACTTCAAGCGTGCCCGTGCGAGCGCGATGCTGCTCGGCAGTCCCGCGTGGCAGCGCGAGCGGCTGGTGCGGCTGTTTGCCACGGGGGCGGCTGCGACGCCGGCATTCTAGGGGAACGTCCATGCAACTCGGGTTCACGCCACAGGAGGAGCGCTTTCGCAGCGATGCGGCCGCATGGCTCGAAGCGCAGCTGTGCGGGCCGTTCCGCGACATCCGCGGCGTGACGCTCCTCGACGGCGGCCTGCTCGCACGGCGCCAGGAGTGGGAGCGTGCGCTCGGGCTCGCGCGCTGGAGCTGCATCGGCTGGCCCGAGGAGTACGGCGGGCGCAATGCCTCACTCGCCGAGCAGGTGATCTTTGCCGAGGAATATGCGCGCGCGGGCGCGCCGGTGCGCCTCGCGTACATGGGCGTCGAGCTCATCGGCCCGACGATCCTCGCCTTCGGCACGCCCGAGCAGAAGCGGCGCTTCCTGCCGCCCATCGCCCGCGGCGAGCAGTTCTGGTGCCAGGGCTACAGCGAGCCGAATGCCGGCTCGGACCTGGCCGCGGTGCGCACGCGCGCGGTCCTGCAGGAGGGCGCGAACGGGCGCGAGTGGGTGGTGAACGGCCAGAAGATCTGGACCTCCTACGCGCAGTTTGCCGACTGGGCGTTCGTCCTGTGCCGCAGCGATGCGGGCTCACAGGGCCACCGCGGGCTGTCCTACCTGCTGATCCCGATGCGTCAGAGCGGCATCACGGTGCGCGCCATCCGCCAGATGACCGGCGCGGCGGATTTCAACGAGACTTTCTTCGCCGACGCCCGCACCGCCGCCACCAACATCGTCGGCGCACCCGGAGAGGGCTGGAAGGTGGCGATGGCTACCCTGTCCTTCGAGCGCGGCGTGTCGACGCTCGGGCAGCAGATGAGCTTTCGCAACGAGCTTCGGGCGATCATCGCTGCTGCCGAGGCCAACGGTCAGATCCACGACCCCGACATCCGTCAGCGTCTGGCCCACGCGCACGTCGGCCTCAAGCTCATGCGCTACAGCGCGCTGCGCATGCTCGCCAACGCCGAGAGCGGCAGGCTGTCCAACGAGGCCTACACCTACAAGATCTTCTGGGCGAGCTGGCGCAAGAAGCTCGGCCTGCTTGCGCTCGATGTGCTCGGACCCGGCGGCGAGATCGCCGCCGGCGCGCCGTATCAGTGGGAGCTGTTGCCGCGGCTGTTTCTCGCCTCGCGGGCAGACACCATCTACGGGGGCAGCAGCCAGATTCAGCGCAACATCATTGCCGAGCGCGCGCTCGGGCTGCCGCGCGAGCCGCGCGGGTGAGACGGGCCGCTGGCGACAAAGCGCCTCGTGCCACCTGACACGCGCGGCCCTGTCAGAACTTGAACGTCGACAGCAGCAGGCTGGTCTCGGTCTGCGAGATCCCCTCGATCAGGCGGATGCGCGCCAGCACGCGATCAAACCCCTCCAGGCTGTCCGCGCGCAGCTCCGCGACGATGTCCCAGCGGCCGTTGGTGCTGTAGAGCGCCGCCACGGCCGGCTCCCCGCGAAGCGCCCGGATTACGGCGTCCACCTTGTTGCCCTCGACCGCGACCGTCATGAAGGCGCGCATGCGCTGCTCTTCGACGTCGGGCTTCAGCCGCACCGTATAGCCGACGATCGTGCCGTTGGCTGCCAGGCGCGTCATGCGGTTCTGCACCGTCCCGCGCGCCACGCCGAGGGACTTCGCGAGCGAGGCCACGGAGGCACGGGCGTCACTGCGTAGCAGTGCGATCAATTGCCGGTCGATGTCATCCACGATGGCGCAGCCTCCCGGTCGGGCACCCTCGTCAAACGATCAAAACGTCATTCTATCCTGTCATAGTGTTCTATGCGCTGATAATTATGAGCAGGTTTCTGGCTTTATTTTGGTCGAGCTTCCGCCCACGATGGCTGCGGGCCAGGGGCATTGAGCGCCGCGGGCCGCAATCGGAGTGAGCAGGCCATGGTTGACTTCATTGGTATCGAGCGCATCCGGCAGCTGGTTGCCGCCCGCGGTGCGGCGCGCTTTATCGAGGAGCTGGCGGCGGAAATCGAGGCGGACTTTCTGCGCTGGGATGCGTTCGATAAGTCGCCGCGCCACGCCACGCACTCCGCGGTCGGCGTGATCGAGCTCATGCCGGCATCCGACGGGCGGCTGTACGCCTTCAAGTACGTGAACGGTCATCCGCGCAACACCGCCGTGGGGCTGCTCACCGTCACGGCCTTCGGCGTGCTCGCGGACGTTCACACCGGCTATCCGCTGCTGTTGTCCGAGCTCACGCTGACGACGGCGCTGCGCACCGCCGCGACGTCCGCACTCGCCGCGCGCCGCATGGCGCGCCGCGGCAGCCGCGTGATGGCACTCATCGGCAACGGCGCGCAGAGCGAGTTCCAGGCTATCGCTTTTCACCATCTGCTCGGGGTGCGCGAGCTGCGGCTGTATGACGTCGACGCCGGTGCAACGCAGAAGCTCGAGCGAAATCTGGCCCGCCTGCGCCTTGCGGACCTGCAGGTGGTGCGCTGCGCATCTACGGCGGCGGCGGTGTCGGGTGCCGACATCGTCACGACCGCGACCGCCGACAAGCGCAACGCCACCATCCTGACCCCCGAACTCATCGTGCCGGGCATGCATCTGAACGCGGTGGGCGGCGACTGTCCGGGCAAGACGGAGCTGCACCCGGACATCCTGCGGCGGCCCGATGCGCGGGTGGTCGTGGAGTTCGAGCCGCAGTCGCGCATCGAGGGAGAGATCCAGCAGATGGAGGCGCGATTTCCGGTGACCGAGCTCACTGCGGTGCTTGCCGGACGCGCGCCGGCGCGGGCCAGCGAGCACGAAGTGACCATCTTCGACTCGGTGGGATTTGCGCTCGAGGACTTCTCCTCGCTGCGCTACCTGCTGCGCATTCACCAGCAGCAGCGCGGCACGCAGCAGCAGATCGACCTGCTGCCCGATCTCGAGGATCCCAAGGACCTGTTTGCGCTGCTTTCGCCGCCGCGTAGCGTTACGCCCCGCGCGGGAGTGGCAGCGTGAGCGGCGCGCGCGTTGCGACGCTGATCGGCGCCCCGACGGACGTGGGCGCGGCGGATCGCGGCGCCTCGATGGGACCGGAAGCTCTGCGGGTGGCGGGGCTGGCCGCGGCGCTGCGCGGACGCGAGCTGCAGGTCGAGGATGTCGGCAATCTCAGCGGGCCGGGCAATCCGTGGCAGCCGCCGCAGCACGGCTACCGGCATCTGCCGGAGGTGATGCGCTGGAACGAGCTGGTGCACGAGAGCGTCTACGCGCAGCTGCAGCGGCAGCGCTTACCCGTACTCCTCGGCGGCGATCACTGCCTGAGCATCGGCTCGATCAGCGCCGTGGCGCGCCATTGCCGCGAGCAGCGCAGAAAGCTGCGCGTGCTCTGGCTCGATGCGCACGCGGATTTCAACACCAGCGCGCTCTCCCCGAGCGGTAACGTGCACGGTATGCCGGTCGCCTGCCTGTGCGGGTTCGGACCGGCCGAGCTGACCGGTATCGGCGGGGCGTCGCCGGCGATCGATCCTTCCTGGGTGCGCCAGATCGGCATTCGCAGCGTCGACGAGGGCGAGAAGCGCTTCGTGCACGCGCAGGGGCTCGACGTCTTCGACATGCGTCATGTCGACGAGCTGGGCATGCGTCAGACCATGGAGCAGGCGCTGGCGGGAATGGACAGCGACACGCACCTGCACGTGAGCTTCGACGTGGACTTCCTCGATCCGGAGATCGCGCCGGGCGTCGGCACGCAGGTGCCGGGAGGGCCCACCTATCGCGAGGCGCAGCTGTGCATGGAGATGATCGCCGACACGCGCCGCCTGGGCTCGCTCGATGTGGTGGAGCTCAACCCGGCGTTCGACGTGCGCAACAAGACCGCGGTGCTGGCAGTGGATCTCATCGAGTCCCTGTTCGGCAAGAGTACGCTGGTGCGCCGTCCCGTGTGGCGTGGCCCGGCGCACGCCGGCCCCGAAGCTCGCAGGCGTGCCACAGGCGATACTGTTGTCTAATGCTCATCGGTCACCTTACCGTCGGGAAAGGTCCCGATCCAACTGCCCGCGCCGGTACCTGCTGCGCCCACGGCGCGGCGGCGCGCGTTGCAATTGCCGGGTGCTGGCAGCATCATGCCTGCGGCTGGACTAACAGGTGAGCAAACCATGGCTGACAGCGTCTACAAGATCATCGAGCTGGTCGGGACGAGCAGCGAGTCCTGGGAAAAGGCCGCGGCGGTGGCAGTGTCCCAGGCTAGCAAGACTCTGCGCGACCTGCGCATCGCGGAAGTACTGCAGCTCGACATGCAGGTGCAGAACGGCAAGGTCAAGGCGTACCGCGCGAAGCTGAAGGTCTCCTTCAAGTTTGAGGGCAAGAAGTAACGCCGCGCGCCGCCAGGGGCCGGCGCCGCGCGTGCCCGGCTGCACGCACGTCGGCCCGCGCGCCGTGCCGGGAATGCGCTCAGGCTGCGCTGCGCTCAGCACGGCATCGCTCGCTGCGCGGCATGCTGCAGGGCCGCTTGCGCCAGCAGCCGCGTGGAGTCGAGCGTCGGCAGGGGCGAGTTGTCGTCGTTCATGATCAGCGGGATCTCGGTGCACCCGAGAATCACGGCATCGCACCCCTCGGCCTTCATCCGCAGGATGACACGCTGGAAGGCTGCGACCGAGGCGGGCGTGAAGATCCCGGCAATCAACTCCTCGAAGATGATGCGATTGATCTCCGCGCGCTCTGCGGGGCTGGGGCGCAGGAACTGCAGCCCGCGCGCGCTGAGCTTCTCCGGATACACCTCGCTGTCGACCAGATAGCGCGTACCGATGAGGCCGAGGCGGCGGAAACCGCGCTCGGCCGCCTGCGCCGCGACCACCTCCGCGATATGCAGCCAGGGCAGGGGCGAGCGCCTGAGCACCCAGGGAAGCGCCTGGTGGATCGTGTTGTCCGGACAGATGAGGAAATCAGCTCCGGCACGCGCGAGCTTGTGGCCCGAGGACAGCATCAGCTCGGCAACGCCCGGCCAATCGGCGCTGTCGATGCATCGCATGTACGTGGCGAAGGAGTGCCCGTGCAGCGACACCTCGGGGTGCGCGAGCGCGCCGAAGAACTGCGCTCCCTGCAGGCATACGCTGCGGTAGCAAAGCGCTGCGCCTTCGGCCGAACAGGCGACAATCCCGATGTGGCGCGACATGCGCGGATTCTACAGCGCCGCAGCGTCGCTGCTTATGCATAATCAGCGGCCATGAGATACGCATCCGCGCCGCTGCTGCTGCTGCTGATGCTGATGGCGCGAACCGCGGCGGGCGGGGACGGGAAGCCGGCGCAGCGGCTCTTCCTGCACGGTGAGATCCTCACGGGCGAGGGGCTCACGTCGCAGCCGCGGCGCGTGTCGGCACTTGCCGTGCGCGGCGATCGGGTGCTCCTTGCCGGCTCGGACGAGGAAGTTACGCGCCTGCAGGGTCCAGCCACCGAGATCGTCGACCTGCACGGCGCGTTCGTCATGCCCGGTTTCAACGATGCGCACGTGCACCTGGCTGCCGCTGGCGCACTCGCCCTCGCATGCGACCTGCGCGGCGCGGCCTCCCTCGCGGACATGGTCGCGCGCGTGCAGCAATCGGCAGCTCGCGCCGCCCCGGGGGCCTGGATCCGTGGCGGCGGCTGGGACCACACGCTCTGGAACCGAAGCGCGGCTGCCTTCGCGCACGGATCTGGATCGGGTCACGGGAGATCACCCGGCGCTCCTCGAGCGCGTCGACGGACATATCGGTGTGGCCAACACTGCAGCGCTGCGTTCCTGGGGGATCGATCGCACGAGTGCCGATCCGCCCGGCGGCAAGCTCGATCGGGACACGGCGGGCGAGCCGACGGGGATCGTGCGTGATACCGCGATGGAGAAGTACGCTGCGCGCATTCCGCCGCCGTCGCATGAGGATCGCCGCCGTGCCCTGGAGCTCGCGACCGCGGATGCCGTGCGCCAGGGGGTGACCTCGGCGCAGGACTATTCGAGCTGGGAGGACTTCCTCGTATACGAGGAGATGGAGCGCGAAGGCAAGCTCCCACTGCGGGTGAGCGAGTGGCTGACCTTCGATGATCCGCCGGCGACTCTCATCCGCGAGCGCGACTCCCACCCCCACGATGATCACATGCTGCACACCGGCATGCTCAAGGGCTTCATGGATGGCTCGCTCGGCTCGCGCACCGCGGCCCTGAACGATCCCTATGCCGATGACCCGCACAATCGCGGCCTGCCGCGCTACCAGCAGGCGCGCCTCGATCGGATGACCGTCGAGCGTGCGCGGCTCGGCTTTCAGGTCGGCTTCCACGCCATCGGCGATCGCGCGGTGAGCATGGCGCTGCACGCCTTTGCCGCGGCCGAGGCGGCGCTGCCGGCCGCGCAGCGTGCGCAGCTGCGCTTTCGCATCGAGCACGACCAGGTGATCGCGCCGGCGGACCTCGAGCGGCAGGCGGCGCTGCAGGTCATCGCCTCGATGCAGCCGAGCCACGTGCTGACCGACATGCGCTGGGCAGCGCAGCGGCTCGGCCCCGTCCGTGCACGCTACTCCTACGCATGGAAGAGCATGCTCGATCATGGCATTACGCTCGCTTTCGGCACCGACTATCCGGTCGAGTCGGTGCGGCCGCTGCGCGGGCTGTACGCTGCCGTCACGCGCCTGCCCGAGCCGGCCGCGGCAACGGCCGAGGCGCAGCCCTACTTTCCCGAGGAGCGCCTGAGCATCGCCCAGGCCCTGTATGCCTACACGCAGGGCTCGGCGTATGCGGAAGGGATGGAGGGACTCAAGGGCCGGCTGCTTGCCGGGCAGCTGGCAGACTTCGTGGTGCTCGATCGCGACCTGCTGCGCGCAGCGCCGCAGGAGATTCTCAACGCGCGCGTGCTGCGCACCGTGGTGGGCGGCAGGACTGTCTTCGAATCGAACTAACATGTCCCTCACTCGCGGCGAGCTGGTTGTCCTCGGTGTATGTCTGGGCGCAGCGCTGCTGGCGCTCCTCGCCTGCACGCCGCGGTGGCATGCGCAAGGCCGCCTGAGCTACCCGTCCGCGCCGCGTGCGATCGTGCTCGACGATTACCACGGTACGCCGGTCGCGGATCCGTATCGTTGGCTCGAGGACCTCGATTCCCCGCAGACGCGCGCGTGGCTGAATGCTCAGGCGCAGCTGACGCAGGCGTATTTGCAGGAGATTCCGCAGCGCGCGCGCCTGCGCGCGCGCATCACGCAGCTCTACGACTTCCTGAGGACGGGTATCCCCTTCAGCGAGAGCGGCCGCTACTTCTACACCAGCAACAGCGGACACCAGGAGCAGAGCGTGCTGCTCAGCGTCGCGCGGCTCGGCGACCCGCCGGTGCTGGTCCTCGACCCGAACTCCCTGCCCACGCAGGGGCACCCGGTGGTCACCGGATACGTGTCGAGCCGCGACGGCCGCCTGATGGCGTACGGCGTCTCGCTCGCAGGCTCGGACTGGACCGAATGGCGCATCCGCGATCTGGCGAGTGCAGAGGACCTGCCCGATGTACTGCGCTTCACCAAGTACTACGAGCCCGCGTTCACGTCCGACGGCAAGGGCCTTTACTACAGCGCGTTCCCGGCTCCGCCGGCGGGCTCGGAGCTGAGCACTCAGGATCTGGGCAACGCGGTTTACTACCACGTTCTCGGCACGCCCGCCGCGGCCGATCGAGTGGTGCTCACCGATCCCGCGCATCCGGACTGGCAGTACCGGCCACACCTGACTGCCGACGGGCGCTGGCTCGTCGTAGTGGCCGGGGAAGGCGAGGTCGGCGACAAGGGCCGCGAGAATGTGTACCTGTTCGATCTCGCCTCCGGCGACGCAGCTCCCGTCCCGCTGGCGCTCGGTTTCGAGGCCGCCTATCTGTATGTCGGCGCCGACGCCAGCCGGCTCTATTTCCTCACTTCGCTCAACGCCCCCAACGGACGGGTGCTGGCGATCGACCCGAGCCACCCGATGGCCGGGAACTGGCAGGAAGTGATCGCGCAGGGCCCGGACGCCATCGATAGCGCCGGCAAGGGGGTGACGCTCGTCGGGCACCGGCTGATTGTCAGAACGCTGCACGATGCGCACAGCCGCGTCAGCATCTACGGCCTCGACGGCACGCCCGAGCGGGAGGTCACCTTGCCGGGGTCCGGTAGCGTTGCGGGTTTCGCAGGACATCCCGAGGATCGCGAGACCTTCTACTCGTACACTGACCTCATTACGCCGCCCACCGTCTACCGCTACGACCTGGACTCCGGCACCAGCACGGCATTCAACGCCCCGAAAGTCGCCTTCGACCCGGGAGCGTTCGAGCAGCGCCAGCTGTTCTATCCCGGCAAAGACGGCACGCGCATTCCGATGTGGATCGCGTACGCCAGGGGCGTGAAGCTCGACCGCCGCAACCCGCTGCTGCTGTACGGTTACGGCGGCTTCGGCCTGTCGATTCCGCCGTCCTTCAACGCAGGCCGCATCGCGTGGCTGGAGATGGGCGGGGTATTCGCGCTCGCGAATGTCCGCGGTGGTGGCGAGTACGGCGAGCCGTGGCACCTGCAGGGCATTCGCACGCACAAACAGGTGGTGTTTGACGATTTCATCGCCGCGGCCCAGTGGCTGATTGCCCACCGCTACACTTCCGCGCGCCGCCTCGCGATCCACGGGCGCTCGAACGGCGGACTGCTCGTGGGCGCCGTCGAGACCGAGCGTCCGGAGCTGTTCGCCGCGGCCATTCCGCAGGTGGGGGTGCTCGACATGCTGCGCTTCAACCGCTTTGGCCAGGGCGCCGGGTGGGAGGGCGACTACGGCTCGCCCGGTGACCCGCGCGAGTTCCAGGCGCTGTACGCTTATTCTCCGGTGCACAACGTGCGCCCGGGTACGCGCTATCCGGCCACCCTGGTGATCACCGGCGATCACGACACCCGCGTGATGCCGATGCACTCCTTCAAGTTCGCCGCGGCGCTGCAGGCTGCCCAGGCCGGCCCCGCGCCGATCCTGCTGGCGGTCGACCTGTCCTCCGGACACGGCGGCGGCGAGACGGTCACGCAGGCGATCACCCAGAGCGCGGACATCTATGCCTTCCTCGTCAGAAATCTCCATATGCGCGTTCAGTGAGAGCCGGCCGCAGCGCCAGCCTTCCCGATGCCGTCAAGTCTCTGCCCGAGCTGGCGCCGCTCGCAGCGCGCGGCAGCATCGACAGGCCGCGGGCGCCGGAGTAGTGTGAAACGCGTTTCGCGGCAGACGGCCTGCGGGGAGTGACGAGCGGCCACCGCGCCAATTCAAACAACCAACTCAATAATCCGCCTGAGACGGAAGGGAAACATCCATGATTCCTCGCAACCTCGGACAGTGGACGCGCGCGGCACTCGCGCTGGGCGCGATGGCAGCAGGGGTGGCACTGAGCCCCGTCATCGCCGACGAGCAGGGGCGCGATGACGGCGACCGTGGCATGGAAGTCACCAGCACGACGTTCACGAACGACAGCACGCTGCCCGACAGCGCCATCTACAATGCTCCGGTCAACGGCCTGAACGTCTGCACGCCTGACGGTAGTGCCGGCAGTGACGAGTCGCCACAACTCGCCTGGTCGCACGCCCCGCACGCAACCCGTAGCTTCGTGGTGGTCCTGTACGATCCGACCGCCGCCTTCACGCACTGGGGGATGTACAACATTTCGCACCGTACGCACGAGCTGCCGCAGAATGCCGGCGTTGCAAACAGCGCGTTCGGCACCCAGATCAACAACGACTTCGGCGACCCGCATTACGACGGCCCTTGCCCGCCCTCTGGCGTCGCGCCGTTCACGCATCAGTACGTGTTCACGGTGTACGCTCTCGACACGCAGCTGACGCTGCAATCGTCGGCCAACTTTCCGGCCAACGCCGAGACGCTCTACCACGCCCTGATCCGTGCGGGCCGCGAGGGTCACATCCTTGCGAGCGCCAGCATCACCGGGTTGTTCTCGAGCACACCCTCGGACTGAGGGCAGGCCGTTGCCACTGTAGCGCACCCGCAGCGCAGATCACTGCCGTGATCGCAGGGCTGCCAGCTCGCCGACGATGCCGCGGCGGAACGACAGTACGCAGGCGACGAAAATGGCGCCGATGATGGCCGTCACCCAGCCGCCGACGATGTCGGAGAGGTACTCCTGCAGCGTGACGACGATCGCAGCGCCCACCACCGGTCCAAAAAAGGTTCCGGTGCCACCGAGCAGCGTCATGAGGATCACCTCCCCGGAGGTCGACTGTTGCACATCCGAGAGCACGGCGAAGCCGAGCACCAGGGAATTGAGCGACCCGGCGAGTCCGGCGAGGGCCGCCGAGAGCACGAAGGCGACCAGCTTGTAGCGGTTGACGTCGTAACCGAGCGAGATCGCCCGCGGCTCGTTTTCGCGGATCGCCTTGAGCACCTGGCCGAAGGGGGAGTGCACCACGCGCCGGATGAAGAGGAACACCGCGACGAACGCGGCGAGCACGAGATAGTACATGACCAGGTCGAACCTCAGCGGCACTAACCCGAGGAGGTGCCCGCGTGTCACGCCCTGCAGCCCGTTCTCACCACCGGTGAAGGGCGCCTCGAGGCACACGAAGTACACCAGCTGCCCGAGCGCGAGTGTGATCATGGCGAAGTAGATGCCCTGACGACGGATCGCGAGCGCGCCGATGACGACGCCGAGAAGCGCCGCGACGGCCATGCCGCCTGCGATCGCCGCCGCCGGGCCCCAGGCGTGCGCGGTGATGAGCCACGAGCTCACGTACGCCGCGGAGCCGAAAAACGCCGCGTGCCCGAAGGAGAGCATGCGGCCGAAGCCCAGCAGCAGGTTGTAGGCGCAGGCGAACATGGCGAAGCACAGCAGCTTCATCATGAATACGGGGTAGATGCCCAGCCACGGCACGCACAGCGCGAACAAGGCGAGCAGCGCGTAGAGCACAACTGCGGCTCGCATCCGGCTATTCCCTGCCGAACAGTCCCGCTGGCCGCACGATCAGCACCAGCGCCATGATGACGAATACGACGATGTTGGAGGCCTCCGGATAGATGACCTTGGTGAATCCCTCGACGACGCCCAGAGTGAGGCCGCTGACGATGGCCCCCAGGATCGATCCCATTCCGCCGATCACCACCACCGCAAACACGACGATGACGAGCGAGGTGCCCATGTGCGAGTTCACCAGCACCACCGGGGAGGCCAGCACGCCTGCGAGCGCGGCCAGTGCCACGCCGCCGCCGTAGGTCGCGGCGACGAGCAGCGGCACGTTGACGCCGAAGGCCTGCAGGAGCGGCGCGTTTTCGGTGGCGGCGCGCAGCGTCGCTCCCAGGCGGGTGCGCTCGATGACGAACCAGGTGCTGAAGCAGATCACCACCGAGGCGAGGATTACCCAGGCCCGATAGAGCGGCAGGAACATGAAATGCAGATTGATCACCCCGGCCAGCGACTCCGGAACCGGATAGGACTGGCCGCTGGCACCGAACACCTGGTGCAGCGAGCCCTCGACGATCAGCGCCAGCCCGAATGTCAGCAGCAGGCCGTAGAGCGGGTCGAGCCCGTAGAGGTGGCGCAGGAACAGCCGCTCCACGGCGATGCCGAGCAGCCCCACTGCGAGCGGCGCCAGCACCAGCGCGGCCCAGTAGTTGATGCCCAGATACTGCAGGCCGAGCAGGGCTGCGAACGCTCCCAGGGTATAGAAGGCGCCGTGAGCGAAATTGACCACGCCCATCAGGCCGAAGATCACCGCCAGGCCGAGGCTGAGCAGCGCGTAGAACGAGCCGTTCACCAGGCCGAGCGTCAGCTGCCCGAGGATGACGGCTACGGGGATGCCGAAGACTACGGTCACGGCCACGGCGGCCTCCCCGAATTGGGTTCCCGCCGGCAGTCTATCGGGAGTTATGACGCGCGGTCGAGACGCCAGGCCTTTATGTCGACCGGGTGCTGCGAAAATGCTGTCGATATTGACCCGGGGGAATCCCTACCAGCCGCTGAAAGACCGCGCGCATCGCCCCGACGCTGCCGAACCCGCACTCCGCAGCGATTTTCTTGAGACTGCGACCGGTTTCTTCCAGCCGCCTGCGGGCGGTCTCGATGCGTAAGCGCTCGACAAACCTTCCCGGTGTGATGCGCATCTCCTTGCTGAAGATGCGGGCAAAATTGCGCGGACTCATGGCCACGCGCTCAGCCAGCATCTGCACGCTCAGCGACTTGTCCAGATTCTCGAGCACCCAGGACTGCAGTTCGCGTAGAGGCTGCCGGTCGCTCAACTGCTGCGACAGGGCAGCGCTGAACTGCGATTGACCGCCGGGCCGGCGCAGGTACAGAACGAGCTGACGGGCCACCTGGAGCGCCAGCCGCGACCCATGGTCCTCTTCAACCAGAGCCAGTGCCAGGTCCATTCCCGCCGTGACACCGGCGGAGGTATAGACGCTGCCGTCGCGGATGAAGATCGGGTCCGGCTCGACCTCGATTTGCGGGTAACGCCGGGCGAGGCGCTGGCACCAGTTCCAATGGGTGGTCGCTTTGCGGCCGTCCAGCAAGCCCGCGCGCGCCAGCAGCAGCGCGCCGGTGCATACCGACCCCAGTCGTCGGGTTCCCGCGCCAGCATCGCGAAGCCACTGAACCGTTTCCGGGCTGGTGCGATCGCCCTCGACGGCGCTGCCGCCTGCAACCAACAGCGTGTCGATCTCCCCGCGCACCTGTCGAAAGCTCTGGTGAGCTTGCATCTGCAGGCCGCAATTCGTCGTGAAGGAGGTCTGCCGCGAGCAGGCGACGATCTCGACGCGATAGATGGCTGCAGAACGAGGATAGCGTTCGTTGTAAAGCGCCGCCGCAGTAGTGAACACCTGGAACGGTCCGACCAGATCCAGAATCTCCGCGCCCGGCGCGACGACGAGCACGATGCGTCGCGTGCGCGGCGGTTGCTTATGAACGGGCGCTCTGCTCGTCGGTCTGCGCTGACGCGCCACTAGCCTGCGGCTGCCGCAACGAACCGGCCCGGAGCAGCGTCGAAGGCGACCTTATGGGCGGGCATGCAGAAGTAGTAGGTGTGCCCGCGATAGACCGATTTCGGAGCGATGCTCGGGTCAACATCCATCTCGCATACCGGACACAGCGGATGGGCGGCCGTTGACACCCGGTGTTGGCGATATACCTCGTTGGAAGTTGGGTCTGTCCAGCCTTGCCCCTGGTATTCGAGGTAGTAGGCGGTTTGTGTGGCAGTCTCGCGGCCGAAATAGCGCTCCACGACGCGCAGTGACAGATCGATTCCGCTGGACAGTCCACCCGAACTCGCCAGGTTGCCTGCTTCCACGAAGCGCGCACCACGTTTGACCTGGATATCCGGATATTGCATCGCCAGATCGGTGTACGAGTTGTGGTGCGTAGTTGCAGCTTTTCCGCTCAATAAGCCGGTCGCCGCCAGCACGAAGGCACCGGTGCAGACCGACATGGTGACGTCGGTGCTCTGGCTGGCGCGGCGGACCCAGTTCAGTGCCGGCTCACGCGCCCCGTCCTGCGCGGGAATGATGATGACCTTGGGCGCCGGAGCCGTCTGGAAGGTGAAGTTGGGGAGGATCTTCATGCCGCCGCTCGCGCTGACCGGGTTCGTCGTCTCGGCGACCGTGTACAGACTGAAGGGAGCGTCCTTGCGTCCGATGATGCTTACGCTTTCGAATACCTCCCACGGCCCGCAGAAGTCGATGACCACGGCGCCCTCTGAGATGAGGAAGGCCACGGGAATGGCGCCTTGGGCCGGGGCCTGAAGCCGCGCGGCCTGTGTGCCCGCGGCGGCTGCCGCAATGCCAGCCACAGCGGTCGTTGCGGCAGAGGCCGCGTCGGTTGCCAGCTGTGCCGCGGCATAAGGAACTGCCGCTGCGACACTTAGCGCTGCAGAGCGCTGTAGCAGCTCTCGTCTGTTCATCGATCGCTCCTTTTGCCCTGAGGCTGGGTTCCCGGCGCGAATGTTGGGCAACTGCGCCGTTGGCTGCAATGCCAACGAACGCTCTATTTCTGCCAAGAGCGCGCGCGCGAGCCGCTGCGCCCCGGCGCGGATGCCGGGGCGGTTGCGCATGGCTACTTCGGGGCGAGCGGGCACAGGCCCGTGATCGGACCGAAGGCCTCCTCGCCGTTCATTCTCTTGACGATCTTGTAGTAGTCCCAGGGGTACTTCGATTCCTGCGGGGTCTTGACCTGCATCACGTACATCTCGTGGATCATGGCGCCGTCCGCGCGGATGTAGCCGCCTTTGGCGAACATGTCGTTGATCTTCGCTTTCTTCAGTTCCGCCATGACCTTGTCGGAATCGGTGGTGCCTGCGGCCTTGACGGCCTTCAGATAGGTCAGCGTGGCCGAATAGCACGCCGCCTGGTCCATGGTCGGCTCCCGGTTCATCTTGGCGAAAATAGCGCTTGGCGAACGCGCGCGTGTCCGGGTTCAGGTCCCAGTACCATCCGGTGGTGAGGTAGAGGCCCTGCGCGGTCTGCAGACCGAGGCTGTGGATGTCGGTGATGAAGGCGAGCAGCGCCGCGGGCTTCATCGTCTTGGTGATGCCGAACTCGTTGGCGGCCTTGAGCGAGTTGCTGAAGTCGGTGCCGGCGTTCGCCAGTCCCAGCACCTGTGCGCCCGAGCCCTGCGCCTGCAGCAGGAACGAGGAGAAATCCGCGGCTCCGAGCGGCACCCGCACCGCGCCGACGTTCTTGCCGCCGTGCGCCTCGACGACCTTGGAGGCGGCGTTCTGCAGCTGGGTGCCGAAGGCGTAGTCCGCCGTCAGGTAGAACCAGGTCTTGCCGCCGGCGTTGACGATGGCGCTCGCGGTGCCGTTGGCGAGCGAGGTCGTATCGTAGACGTAGTGGACCGTGTAGGCCGTGCAGTCCTCGTTGGTGAGCGAGGCGCCCGCGGCGCCGATGGTGAAGAACGGCACTTTCTTGGCCGCCGCGACTTTCGCCATGGCGATATTGACGCCGGTGTTGGAGCCGCCGAGCAGCATGTTGAGGCCGTTCTGGTCGGCCCACTCGCGGAACTTTGACGCACCGATGTCGGGCTTGTTCTGGTGATCGGCGGTCAGCATCACGATCTTCTTGCCGAGCACCGTGCCGCCGAAGTCGGCGATCGCCATGTTGATGGCCTCGATCCCGCCCGCGCCCATGACGTCCGCGTACACGCCGGACATGTCGTCGATGTCGCCGATCACGACCTGATCGCCGGCCGCGAGCGCCGTGCGCGGAGCGGCCGCGGCGGCCAGCGCCGCCAGCCATTCCGCATCGCCAACGTCCGCAATTTCATGGTTTTCTCCTCGTGATGCTGTCCTCGGAGTCAGACGCCGAGGAACTCGTGCAGCATCGCCATTCTGCCCTGAAGCTCCGCCGCCGCAAAGCCTTCCACGATCCGACCGCGCTCCATGATGTAGAAGCGGTCGGCCAGCGGCGCGGCGAAGCGGAAGTTCTGCTCCACCATGACGATGGTATAGCCCTGCCCGCGCAGTTTGTGAATGGTGCGCGACAGCGCCTGCACGATCACCGGCGCGAGCCCCTCGGAGATCTCATCCAGCAGCAGCAGCCGCGCGCCGGTGCGCAGGATCCGCGCCAGCGCGAGCATCTGCTGCTCACCGCCGGAGAGGTGCGTCCCCTGGCTCGCGCGCCGCTCCTTGAGGTTGGGAAACATGCGTAGATTTCCTCGAGCGACAGCCCGCCGGGCGCCACCGGCGGCGGCAGCAGCAGGTTTTCTTCGGTCGACAGGCTGGCATAGATGCCGCGCTCCTCGGGGCAGTAGCCGACCCCGAGGCGCGCGATCCGGTGCGGCGGCAGCGCGATGGTCTCGCGGCCGTTGATCATCACCGAGCCGGAGCGGCTGCCGACCAGGCCGAGCGACGCCTCTGAGCGTGGTGGTGCGCCCGGCGCCATTGCGGCCGAGCAGCGTCACGACCTCCCCGCGGTCGACGTGGCAATCCACGCCGTGCAGCACGTGGGACTCGCCGTAGTAGGCGTGCAGATCCGTGATGCGCAGCGGCTGCGCACTCATCGGTGCGCGCCCCGCAGCTCGGCGTCCGCCGAACCCATGTAGGCTTCCATCACCAGTGGATTGCGCGACACCTCGGCGTAGCTGCCGCTGGCGATGATCTGGCCCCGCTGCAGCACGGTGATGGTATCGGCGATCCGCGAAACCACCTGCATGTTGTGCTCGACCATCAGCACGGTGCGATTTGCCGCCGCCTGCTTGATGAGCGCTGGTCACCCGGTCGACGTCCTCGTGTCCCATGCCCTGGGTCGGCTCGTCCAGCAGCATCAGCTCGGCTGTCATCGCCAGCGTGGTGGCGATCTCGAGCGCGCGCTTGCGCCCGTAGGGCAGCTCGACCGCGCGCATGCCCGCGAAGGCGCCGCAGATCCACCTGCTCGAGCAGCTCCATGACCCGCGCGTTAAGGACCGCCAGGCTCGATTCGTGCTTCCAGAAGTGAAACGTGGTCGCGAGGGAGCGCTGCAGCGCGATGCGCACGTTCTCGAGCACCGTCAGGTGGGGAAAAACCGCCGACACCTGGAACGAGCGCACGATGCCGCGGCGCGCGACTTCGGCGGGCTTCTCGAAGGTGATGTCCTTGCCGCGGTAGAGGATCTGGCCGCGGTCGGGAATCAGGAACTTGGTCAGCAGGTTGAAGAAGGTCGTCTTGCCCGCGCCATTGGGGCCGATCAGTGCGTGGATCTCGCCGCGGCGCACCCGCAGGTCGACGTTGCTCACCGCGACGAAGCCCTGGAACTCCTTGGTCAGGCCGCGCGTCTCGATGATGAAATCGTCAGCAAGGCTCGTGCGGCGCTGCCGCCATGGCGGCTTCCCCGAAGTGCGATCCCGGGGCGCAGTCTATCGGGAGTCATGAGGCCCGGTCGAGAGCACTGCAGGTGCCGGCTGTTGGCATTGCGCGAAATCCACCGCCGCCGACTCCGGGGTAACATCGGGTCTGAGGCTGCGGGGGGGATATGAAGCAGGAAGAGCTGCGCCGGTTGTTGCTGACGCGCCGTGGATTTACAGAGGCGTTGCTCAAGGGAGCAGGTCTGCTGGCAATACCCGCCGGCGCCTGCGCCCGGGCAGCAGCCACCGACGCCGCCGCAGCGCCGGGCGGGCCCGCTGTCGAGTTGCTGAGCGATGTCAGGGTGGCGATGCGCGACGGCGTTCACCTTGCGACCGACGTCTATCTGCCGGCGCGCGGCAAGCGCCTCGCGAGGCGGCGCTTCCCGGTGATTCTCGAGCGCACCCCTTACGACAAGAGCGCCGCCAGCCGCTCGGAGCGCACCGCGGCGATCGAGAGACCGAAGTCGCGCGCCGAAGTCGCCGCCTTCTTCGTGCGGCGCGGGTATGTCGTGATCTACCAGGACTGCCGCGGCCGCTACAAATCCGAGGGCACCTACGTCAAGTACCTGAGCGACGGGCTCGACGGCTACGACACCTGCGCGTGGATCCTGCGCCAGCCGTGGTGCAACGGCGCCATCGGCACCATGGGCCTGTCCTACGCTGCGCATACGCAGGCCGCGCTCGGCAGCGCCGGCGCACCGGGCGTCAGGGCAATGTTTCTCGACTCCGGCGGGTTCTCGAATGCCTATCAGGGCGGCATTCGTCAGGGTGGGGCGTTCGAGCTCAAGCAGGTGAGCTGGGCGTTCAGCGAGGGCCTGAACAGCGCGCAGCTGAGAGGCAACCCGGCGAAGCTCGCGGCGATGCAGTCGATGGATCTCAGGGACTGGTTCCGGCGCATGCCGTGGCGTCGCGGCGCATCGCCCCTGAGCCTGGTGCCCGAGTACGAGGAGTACATCTTCGATCAGTGGGAGCACGGTGATTTCGATGCCTTCTGGAAGCAGCTCGGTATCTACGCGGCGGGCTACTACCGGCAGTTTCCCGATGCGGCGATGGTGCACATGTCGTCCTGGTACGACCCCTATGCGCGCACGGCCACCGAGAACTATCTGGGCTTGTCGCGGCTCAAGCGCGGCCCGGTGCGCCTGATCCTCGGACCCTGGACACACGGGGATCGCGAGCTGACCTATGCCGGCGGCGTGGACTTCGGCCCCGCGGCAGCCCTCGACGCCAATCTGGCGAGCGACTTCCTCGGCCTGCGACTGCGCTGGTTCGACCGATGGCTGCGCGGCATCGGCAACGGCGTGGACTCCGAGCCCGCGGTGCGGATTTTCGTCATGGGCGGCGGAAGCGGCCGCCGCAACTCCGCCGGGCGGCTGGACCACGGCGGAGCGTGGCGCCACGAGCGCGATTGGCCACTTCCCGATACGCGCTGGACACCTTATTTCCTGGGAGCCGATCGCACGCTTGGCGCGCGAGTGCCGCCCAGGGCTGCCGCGCTCGCTTACCAGTACGACCCACACAATCCGGTGCCGACCATCGGCGGCTGTATTACGTCGGGCCGCCCGATCATGGTGGGCGGCGCATTCGATCAACGCGAGGGAGCCGGAATTTCTCGGCTCGCGAGCCCCATATCGCCCGCTCGCTGAGCGGCCGGACGTATTGGCATTCCAGACTTCGCCCCTCGGCGAGGACCTCGAGGTGACCGGCCCGATCCGGGTGAGGCTGTGGATTTCCTCCGATTGCCCGGACACGGACTTCACCGCCAAGCTGATCGACGTGTATCCGCCCGGGTCAGACTATCCGCAGGGGTTTGCGCTGAATCTCACCGATGGAATACTGCGCGTGCGCTACCGGGACTCGTGGGAACGTCCGGCGATGATGATGCCCGGTCAGGTGTATGCGGTGACGATCGATATCTTCCCAACCAGCAACCTCTTCAAGCGCGGGCATCGTGTGCGTCTCGACATCTCGAGCAGCAACTTCCCGCGCTTCGATGTCAACCCCAACACCGGAGAGCCGCAAGGTCGGGCGCTCGGCACGCGCGTCGCTCGCAATGCGGTGCATGTCGGCCCCGCCTGCCCCTCGCAGGTGATCCTGCCGGTCATTCCTGCGCGCGCCGCAGCGAACGCGTGCACGGCCTCGCTCACATGACACATCGCGGGAGGACCAGCGCCGCGCTGCTTCGGCCGCTGAGCTCAGGAAAGTCGCAGCCGCGGCCGTATCATTCCGCCGAGGACAACCCGGCGCTGCAGGCGATCTGGCACGTGGTGTGCGCGATTCCGCGCGGGCGAGTGACGACCTATGGGGCGGTTGCCCGGGCGGCGGGACTGCCCGGCCGGGCGCGGCAGGCGGGATTTGCGCTGCGGGTCGCACCGCGGGCGCTGAACCTGCCATGGCACCGCGTGGTGGGGGCGGGCGGCCGCATCGTTTTTCCGAAGTCATCGCGCCAGCATCTGGAACAGGCGCGCCGGCTGCGCGCCGAAGGGGTCGTCGTGCGCGACGGCCGCGTCACACCCTCCGCCCTGACCGGGCTCGATGAGCTCTAGCGACCGTTGTACTCCACCCCAATGATGTCGTTGACCCGACGGGCGCCGGCGGCCTGCAGGGCGAGAGAGTCGGCGGTGTCGCGCTGCAGTTCGGTCGCGACCTCGCCACTCAGATACACCACCCGATCCAGAGTCTGCACGTAAACCTGGTTGGGCGGCCCCAGTTCCGGGTGCTGACTCAACAGGGCATGCACCTCGGCCGTGATCTTCGCATCCCCGGGACATCCGTGGTATCCGCACTTGTGGTACACGCCGTACACGGCGCAGCCGCAGAGCAGGTTCATCAGGATGATGAGGAACGCCAGGAAGGTCAGGCGCGGGCAACGTCTCATTCTCGCAGCGTCCGTGCTCGGCTGAAGACTGGAACGGGTCGCCCCGGCGCGGTCGGCGCGCGCGGGGCGACGTCCCATCCTAGCATCTAGGGGAGGTTTCCGATCATTCTCTTGGCCTCATCGACGGAGAACGCACGCAGCGTCTCGCTGCGCACATTGCCCAGCGACCCCGCCTTGAGCAGTGCGGTCGTCACCGCCTCATCGCTTCCCTCCACGATGACCACCATGTCGTGGCGACCGACCGTGTAGTAGAAGCCCTTCACCGTGACACCGAGCTTCTCGGCCATAGCCCTGAAGGTGCCGTAGCGATCGGGCGAGTCCTTGATGTTGCGGATCCCCTGATCGGTGAAATTCAACAGGCTGATGTATGTGGCCATGCTCCGCCTCCTCTCTAATTTATCAATGAGCGAACCCGGACGCGCTTGCCTTAGCCAGCGGCGCCGGGTCGCGAAGCATGCGCCCCGGTGCGCGAAGACGCCAAACCGAACCGTCGAGCCACAGCCGACGCTTTGGCATTTAACCCCGTCTGTGCTCTTGCCTCGTTTCAGTATCTGAGCATTTTGAAAGTAAGCCGGAGTCGACGTGAGAGGCACGACATGGTTTGCGGCGCTGGCCGCATCGGCGGCGAGCTGGGATGCGCTCGCCCTGGGCAGCATCGCCGATGTGACGATCATCGACCGCGAGAGCGGCACAAGTCTCCCGACCTACTACTTCCAGGGCGAGTACTGGGTGGCAGGCACACCGGGAGCGCGCTACGCGATCGAGATCCGCAACTGCACCGGCGGGCGTGTGCTCGCTGTGACCTCGGTCGACGGTGTGAATGTGATCTCGGGGATGACCGCCGGGTGGGATCAGACCGGGTACGTGTTCGACCCGGGTCAGCGTTATCAGCTCAGCGGATGGCGCAAGAGCAACGCCGAGGTCGCCGCCTTCGTCTTCACGGCTTCGCCGAATTCGTACGCCGAACGCACCGGGCGGCCGGCCAATGTCGGCATCATCGGCGTGGCGCTCTTTCGTGAACGTCTCCCGCAGCCCGTCTACTCGCCCCCGAAGATCGACTGGTATGCGAGAGAGGCGACAGCGCCAGCGGCGGGCGGGGCCGGCCGCTCATCGGTGGGGCAGCCGGCGGACCGGGCGCAGGCGTCGGCATCGCAGGCAATGCCGATGACCGTACCGAAACTCGGCACCGGCCATGGCGAGCGCGAGTACTCTTACGTTGTCGACACCGACTTCCGCAGAATGCGCGCCGAGCCCAACGAGCTCATCCGCATTCGCTACGACAGTCTCGAGAACCTGGTGGCGATGGGCATCGTCCCGCGCCCTCCTGTGGGCGTGCCGCCACCCAACCCGTTTCCCGGGTCGCAGCAGCGGCAGTTTGTGCCCGATCCTCCCGGATGAAGCGCCGCGCGGCTGCGATAATGCCTGCATGAGGGATGAGGAAGATCCCGACGAGGCACTGCTCCGGCGTTACGCGCGCGGGGACGCCGCGGCCTTCGGGCTGCTTTATCGGCGGCACGAACTGCGCGTCTGGCATTATCTCGAGCGCAATGTGGGCAACCGCGCGATAGCGGAGGAATTGATGCAGGAGGTTTGGTTCGCGGTTGCGCGTGAGGCTCCCCGCTACGAACCGAGCGCGCGCTTCACGACCTGGTTGTTTACGATCGCGCGCAACCGGATGATCGACTCGGTGCGAACCTGCAGGCAGCAAGTGAGCCTGCAGAGCATCGGCTACGAGGCCGAACCGGTGATTCAGCAGCTGACGACGGAGCCGAGCGCGGGTCCGCTCGCCGCAGTGCTGGTCCGCGACCAGGCGGCCGCCCTCACTCAGGCTCTCGGGCAGTTGCCACGCGAACAGCGCGATGCGTTTCTGCTGCAGATCGAAGGTGACATGAGTGTCGAGGAGGTGGCGGCGATCACCCGCAGCAGCTTTGAGACCACTAAGAGCCGCCTGCGCTACGCCCGCAGCCGCTTGCGCGAGCTGCTGAGCGAGTACGCATGAATCAGGCGCCACCCGGACCGGACCTGCCCGATGACGTCGATGAGCGGTATCGGCGCGCCTCAGCGCTCGACCCCAGCCGCCCGGGCGAGACGGTGCAGCGCGCGGTGCTCGCGCATGCGGCGCGACTCGCCGCGGAGCGCGCGACACAAGGTGCCGGCGCGTCGGGCCGCGTGCGGCCGCGACGCACTCAGCGCTGGCGGCGGCCGGCCGTTCTTGGGACGCTCGCCGCCGCGGGGCTCGCAGCAGTTCTGGTCGCGCCGCGCTTTCTCGCTCCTCCTGCGGCCCCCGTGGTCGTTGCGACGCCGGTGGCTCAGAGCGCTCGCTCCGACATGCTGCCGGCCCCCGCGGCGGCCCCGCCAGCACCGTCGGCGCGCAACCCGCCTTTGCCGCTCGCAGGCGTCGCAGGTGCAGCTGAATCGGGCAACGCTCCGCGCAGTGCGCCAGCCTCAGCTGTGGCGCAGAGCGCTGATGCGGTGGGCGGCGGCTTGCCTGCAAATCCGCGGCAGGCATCGAGCGGCGCTGCATCAGCGCGTGCGAGCGCACCGCAGCTTGGTGAGGCGTATATGCGCCCGGCAGGGCCGGCGCAGCGCGCCGCGGCATTTCAGCACGCCGCCGAAAGTGGCGACCTCGCCACACTTCAGACGCTGCTCGCGAAGCAGGTGAATATCGATGCACGTGACTCCCTCGGCCGCACGGCGCTGATGCTGGCGACGCTGCACGGTCAGACTGACACGGTGGCTGCGCTGCTGGCGGCGGGCGCCGACCCCAACCTTGCGGACCTGCGCGGCACCACGCCGCTGCAGGCAGCGATGGCGGCCGATCGGACCGCAATCATTGCAGCGCTGCAACGCTACGGAGCTCGATAACGAGCTGCGGTGCGGAAATGCGTCTGTCAGGGCGATGACGCCTGCTCGAGCTCGCGCAGGCGAGGTCCCTCGATGTTGCCGAGATAGATGGAAGCCTCATAGAGCGCGCCGCCGAAGATGAGCAGGGCAATGCCTAAGGCGATGCAAGCCCGGACGTGACGCGCCTCGAAGGTCTCTATCGAGCGTGCGTAGGCAATGAACGCGAGCACCGCAGCGACCACCACGGACGCATCGATACTCGCTCTCTGCCAGTAGCTGCCGCCGAGGTGCAGCCACATGCCGAACTCATCGAACGTCAGCCCCATGGCGATGCCGTAGGCAAACGCCGCGCGTCGTGCCGCGTCCCCGGTCGGGGCACGAAAGAGCAGATAGGCGCCGACGCCGGCGAGCAGAAAGATGCCGTAGTTGAGGTGATGGACGTGCGTATCGTGCAGGAAGAAATATAAGTTCGGGATCCGGCGCGCCATAATCAGAAACACGAGCGCTCGCGCCAGGATGAAGGTCAACAGAAAGGCAAACAGCGCCCGCCGCGCCAGCTCGTGTGCGGTCGGTATCATGCCGCTGGCGCCGGCTGCTTCAGCGTGAGCTGACATCGGGTGTCCTCAATCCGCCCGCAGCAGATGGTAGCCGGCCCGGTTTCGCGTTGGAAGCGAGCGATTCCCAAGGAATTTGGCGGGAGCTAAGATCGGCGGCGCGCGCCCTTCGTGACAGAGCTCGGGCAATGGATGCGTCACCGCTGACAGGCTGGGAGAACTTCTACGTCATCATCGGCTCCTCCGCCGGTGGATTGACCGGGCTCACGTTCGTGGTCATTGCGCTGATCAGGGATGTGGCGCGCGCCGCCGTGCAGCCCACGGGAGTGGGCACCTTTGTTACCCCGACGATCGTGCACTTCGGCGGCGTATTGGCGCTGGCCGCGTTTATGAGTATGCCGCATCAGCGCCTGAGCAGTCTGAGTGCGGGGTTTGCGGTCGCCGGGCTCGCGGGTGTGATTTACGGCGGTTTCATCGCCTCGAACATGCGACGTCAGGGCGCCACCTACGTTCCAGTGCTCGAGGATTGGATCTGGAACGTGATCCTGCCGACGCTCGTCTACGGCTGTCTGCTCGTTCTCGCAGTTCTCATCTGGCGCTGGCCGACGCAGGCCATGTACGCGGTTGCGGCGTTGTCCCTCGTCATGTTGTTCATCGGCATTCGCAATGCCTGGGACATCGCGGTGTGGATGACGCTGCAGAGGCGGAGCGAACCAAAAACGCCGACCTAGCCGCAGGCGTTGAGCGCCCGACGGCCGTGCGCGCATGGACATTCGTGTGACATGAGCGTTTAATAAACGGCTAAGCCTCGGCCGTTTGACCGGCCGAGCGCGTCGCAACAAAACAACTCAAAAGGGGGATCGCCATGAAGAACATCGGGGCGTGGTGTCTGCTGGCTATGGCGTCCGTTGCGGGCAGCGCATGGTCACAGGCGCCCTCGAGCAGCGGCGCAACGGAAAAAGCCGTCGCAGCACTGGAAAATACCTGGCTGCAGTCACAAAAGACGAACAATCCCGACCTGTTTGCACCGCTCCTGGCGGACAAGTTCGTGAGCACCGACTCCGACGGCAAGGTCACCAACAAGACTGAGGCGCTCGCGGAATCAAGGGCGCGCAAGTACAGCAGTGCCGAGTACGAGAATGTGCAGGTCACGGTATTCGGCAGCACCGCCATCGCAACGGGCGGCTTCAAAGGCAAGGGCACCGATGCTTCGGGGAAGCCCTTCGATGAGCACGAGCGCTGGACCGATACCTGGGTGAAGATGCCGGGCGGCAAGTGGCAGTGTGTTGCCAGCCAGGCTTCGCCCGTAAAGATGTAACTCGAAACGACCGGGGCGGTAGTACCGCCGGCGGACGGAGGGCGCAAGCGCTCTCCGTCCGCGGGTCGCGCTTGCGCGAGCATCAAGCGGCACATGATCAACTACGAAAAGACCTGAGGGAGACCGCATGAAGATGATTCTTGGCAGAGCAATTGCGAGTGCGTGCGTAGCTACGGCACTGGCTGTATGGGCGGTACTCGCCGCCGCGCAGACGACGGAGACCAAGGAAAAGCCGCGCCTCTACACCTACGCGGCCGAGTGGGTCATTCCACGGTCGCGCTGGGACGACATGGAGAAGGCCAGCACCGGGAACCAGAAGATACTCGATGCCGCCGTTGCCAACGGAACGATTCTCGGCTACGGCGACGACACGACTGTGGTTCATCAGGTCGAGGGCCCGACCCACGACAACTGGTGGGTAGCGACCTCGATGGCCGGATTGCTCAACGTCCTGGATGAGCTGCACAAATCGAAGTCAGCGGCTTCTCCGGTCTTGCAGAGTGCCACCAAGCATTGGGACAACGTCTACGTCAGTCGGTTTTATGGCTGGCATGCGGGCAGCGTGAAGGGCGCTTACGTACACGGGGCAGCGTACAAACTGAAGGCCGATGCCCCCAATAATGCCGTCGAGACGCTCAGCAAGAGCTTGATAGTGCCGTTGTTCGAGAAGCTGATGGCTGATGGTACGGTCTCGGCTTACCAGGTCGCTGAGGAAACGATCCATACACAGGACCCGTCGATGTTCTTCATTTTCTTCATCACGCCGAACGCCGAAGGCCTGGACAAGCTGAACGCGGCTCTAGGCGCAGCGCTTGGCGCGAACCCGCTGGCCGGTCCGGCGTTTGGGTCCATGGTGGATTTCGCGCTGCATCGCGACTCTCTCGCCCGCGGGGACGCCACTCTTAAATAGGCACTGCCCGGATCGACGCCAGCGGTGCCGCCGGCGCGCAATGCGCCGGCGGCCGCGCGCGGCAACCCCACGGGGGCTGGCTCAAAAGGGGGACGACGTGAACAAGAAATTCGTCATCGCGTGGATCGTGCTGTTCGTGGCGTGGTTTGTCGGCAGCTTCGTCGTTCATGGCGTGCTGCTGCGCCCGGATTACATGCAGTTGAGCAGCCTGTTCCGTCTCGAGAGCGACCAGCAGCGATACTTTCCGCTCATGATCCTGGCTCACGTGATCCTCTCCGGTGCGTTCGTGTGGATCTATGCGCGCGGCGTCGAATCGAAACCGTGGCTGTCACAGGGCCTGCGCTTCGGGATCGCTGTGGCGCTGTTGACCATCGTGCCGAGCTACCTCATTTACTTCGTCGTGCAACCGATGCCCGCAGCTGTGGTCATCAGGCAGATCCTCTTCGATGGCGTTCTGCTGCTGATACTCGGTGCGATCGTCGCCTGGCTGTATCGCGACACGCCCACACCCGCCTGAATTGACTGACGGCGCCCGCCGGGGCGGCAGCCTGGGGAAGCGTTAGACTGACGCATCCTTCCGACGCAGGCATACCTGGAAAATGGAAACCACAACTGGGACAGCGATTCCGTATCGCGTCGGCGGCTGGCTGCCCTCCGATCACGCCTTCCTCGGCAAATGGCTCGTAAGCGATTAGGAAATCGCGTTCTGGCGGTCGGGACTCAGTACTGGTAGCCCATGGCGACCCAGTAGTGCCAGTCCTCGATTCCTTCCTGGGTGTCGGCGTCGACTTTGCGAGGTCGCAGCTGCGCCAGCGGAACGCCCAGGCTGCGGTCGTGCCACGTGGTGAGGACGATGATCTCGCTCATGCAGTCATCTTCTGGCGCCAGCCCTGTAACGGAGAGCGACTCGCCGATCTTGAACGGTGAGGTGACGCGGCGCTTGATGCAGGTCGCCGTGAACGGGAAGCGCAATTTCTCCTCGAGGTAGTAGTACCAGCCCATAGCGCGCTCCTCCGAGGTGTAGGCATCGACGACGATTTCCTCCTCGATGCGCTCTTCGCGGCGTCGATTGCGTTGAGGCTTGGCCTTGGTCACGTTGTACGCCGCGGGCTACGGCGATGATGCGTTGAGGTTCCAAGGCAACATCGCCTCGTAGTCTTCGACGGTCGTCAGGTGCGGGAGCCGCTCGAAGAGCCGCGACAGATAGGCATGAGGTTCGACGTTGTTGGCCTTGGCGGTCTCGACGAGGGAATACAGGTTGGCGCTCGCCACGGCACCGTGGACGGTGTCACTGAAGAGCCAGCCTTTTCTCCCAAGGACAAACGGGCGAATGGCATTCTCGCAGCGATTGTTATCGATGGGCACTTCGCCGTGGGAGAGGAAGACGGTCAGTTTTGGCCACTGGCCGAGTGTGTAGTGCACCGCTTTCCCGAGCCGGCCCTCAGGCAGCACCTGCGAGCTCAGTGCCTGAAGCCAGCCGTGGAAGCGTTCCATGATCGGCGCCGAGCGAGTCTGGCGGACTGCGACGCGCTGTTCCGGGGCCAGCGGATGCTCGCGATCCCACAGCATGCGCTCGATCAGGTAGAGCTCGCGGATGAACTCCAGTGCGCACTTGGCGTGGCTGCTGTCACCGGGGGTCGCCTTGCGCGCCTCGTCGAATTTGCGCCGTGCGTGAGCCATACAGCCCGCGTGCACCAGCTTCAGTTCCGCGGCGACAATCGCATAGGGCTCATAGCCGTCGGTGAGCAGGATCCCCTCGTACCCCTGCAGCAGCCGCTTCGGCACCGTGCCTCCCCGGGAGGGGTCGTAGTCGAAGAGCACGATCCTCCTGCCCGGCGAGCCACTCACTCGCACCCACATCCAGTGATCGGCGGTCGGCGCCTTGTCGCTGTGCAAGACCTGCAGGCGCGTCTCGTCACTGTGGATGAGCGGCTGCTCGAGCATCTGCTCGTTCAAGAGGTTAATCAGCGGCACCAGGTGCGTGCCGCCCAGGCGGATCATCCAGCCGGCCATCGTCGCGCGGCCCAAGGTCACGCCGAGGCGCTCGAACTGCGTCTCCTGGCGGTAAAGCGGCAAGCCGTCGACGAACTTGGCGGTAACGATGTGCGCCAAGAGCGCCGGCGTCGCCAGGCTCTTGGGGAAAAGCGTCAGCGGCGTCGGCGCGATCTGCACCCCCTGCCGACAGCACGGACAGCTGTACTTAGGCCGAATGTGCCGAATCACCCGCACCTGGGCGGGCTGGTAATCGAGCTGCTCGCAGATCTCCTCACCAATGCGCTCGAGCGCGGTGCCATCCTTCGCACAGACCTTCTCCTGATCGGCAAGATCGTGAAGCACCTCGACTCGCGGCAAGTCCGGCGACAGCTTCTTGCGGCCGCGCTTCTTGCGCTCATGCGCGGGAATGAGGATCTTCTCGGGGGCCGACTGCGCGGCCTGCGCGAGCGCCTCAGCTTCGTTGAACAGCCGGCGCTGATCGGGCGAGACCTCCGCGGCGGGGGTCTTCTCGGAAGAGCGGCCAAAGAGCTGCGCCTTCAGCCAGCGGTTCTCTTCCTCAAGGAGCTTGATCCGCTCCTCACGCGCTTCCCAGCGAGCCGTCATCGTGGCGGTGTCGGCAGTGAGCGGTGCGGGTGACTCCACGGAAGGTGATTATACCGCACTGCAAGCAGCGTGACTCAACCTAACACCGAAAAATGCAGCGCCTCGTGCGGCCTCATCCACACGTCGTACCCATCGAGCAAGCGGTTGAGCTCTGCACCCGAGAGTGTGAGCACTGCATCTCCAACACGCGGCCAGTGAAAGCGATGCCGCTCGAGTCGCTTATACCAGAGGATGAAGCCGTTGCGCTCCCACACCAGGATCTTGAGCTTGTTGCGTCGTGCGTTGATGAACGCAAACATCGCCCCCGAAAGCGGATCCTCCTTGATCACATCCCGCGCCAGGATCGCCAGCCCGTCGATCTGCCGTCGCATGTCCACCGGTGCACGATGCAGGTAGACGCGCTCGATGCCCCGATCAGGCCGCAACATCTCCTCGCCCCGCCACCACCGCCGACACCCAGCTTGCCGAGGGCCACTCGCCACACTCGATGGTCCACCCCTGCGCGCATACCAGGCGGCAGACCAGGTCGCTCCCTGTCGCTTGCGCGATCTCGGTCACCGATGCCGGCGAGCTCCTCACGCGCACCGCTACAAACTTGCTTTTGCGCTTGCGGGATCGGTCACTCCCCGGCAGAACGCCGCGCCGGCGCAGCGTGGCAATCGCGTCATACGCCGGCCGCAGCTCAAGGCCCTTCGCCTTCGCGTAATCGCTCAGCGGCACATCGGCCCGCCGCGCTCCCTCCAAGGCCTCCACCGCAACCCGTTGCTTCTCCGTCAGTGTCTCTGTCATCGCGTACCTCCACGTTCCCGGTGATAAGTACACTGCCGATATCGAGCTCACGACGGAAGAACGTACTTACCTAAGCGCTTACAATGGCTCGACGCCATGATCGAGAAGACGGACGCCGAGCCGAAGGCCCTGCACCCGGTGATCGCGCAGCTCCAGGACCTCATCGAGTCCGACGCCGAGATCTTCATGTTGTTCAACCAGATGTTCGAGCAGGTCCCGCGGCGGCCGCCGTATGACAAGGATCCGACGGGCAAGCCACAGGTGCGCGACTATCCGCACATGCTGCAGTTGCTGAATACCATCATGACTCATGCGCCGGAGTTCGATCAGACGGGGCTGGTGGGATGTCCCATCAACACGATCTTCGACTGGTCGATGGGTACGACCGCGGGCATGGCGGCCTTCCTGAACGAGCGCGTGAATGCCCGGCTGAAACAGGTGCTGAACACCTGGGGACGATTCCTGAGCTCGGGCGATTCCGCCTACGTGCTCAACGAGCATCCTCACCGCGGCTGGTTCGGTGCCGACGCGCTGCAGGCGATGCCGGACTTCGAACGGCAGTTCATCTGCGATCCCCGCAAGCCGCACTGGGGCTATCGGTCATGGGATGATTTCTTCGTGCGGGAATTTCGCCCCGGAGTGCGTCCGGTCGCACATCCGGAAGACGACGCGGTGGTGGTCAACGCCTGCGAGTCGGCCCCCTATAGAATCGCGCGTCACGTCAACTACCTTGGCCGCTTCTGGATCAAGTCGCAACCGTACTCGCTCGCGCACATGCTGGCGAACGACAGCCTCGCGCCCCTGTTTGCCGGCGGGACGGTCTACCAGGCGTACCTGAGCCCGCTGTGCTATCACCGCTGGCATAGCCCGGTGAACGGAGTCGTCACGAAAGCCTTCGTCAAAGATGGCACCTACTATGCGGAAGCCGCCTCGCACGGGTTCGACCCGGCCGGTCCGAACGATTCCCAGGCCTACATCACCGAGCTGGCGACGCGGGCGGTGATCTTCATCGAGGCCGATAACCCGGACATCGGGCTGATGTGTGTGCTGGCCGTTGGCATGGCTGAAGTCTCCAGCTGCCAGATCACAGCCTCCGCGGGGCAACGCGTCAGGAAGGGCGAGCAGATCGGCATGTTCCACTTCGGCGGCTCGACCCATTGTCTGATCTTCCGCCCGGGCGTGAAGCTCGAGTTCGACCATCATGGCCAGAAACCCGGCCTGTGCTCGAAGAGCATCCACGTGAACGCGCGGATCGCCACGATCGTTAAATAAGGCGCGATTCAGCGGCAACGCCGGGGTGGCGGAGCCCCACCCGGCATTGCCGCGACGGCGCTCCGGGCGCATCCTGTGCGCTTCCGAGGGCAGGGGGGCGAGTGCGATGGCTGTCCGGGCTTGCCCGCAGGGGCCGAAGTGACACCCGCGGGAACGCGCCCGCTACGGCGAATTCTCGGACTTGGATTCGGCCTTGCGCTCGGCTTTGGCTCGACCGTCGGCGTGGGCATCCTGCGCCTGCCGGGAATGGTCGCCGCGACGCTCGGCGATCGCACCCTCATCGTCGTGTTCTGGTGTCTCGGCGGGCTTTACGCACTGATGGGCGCGGTAGCCGTTGCCGAGCTCGCCGCGATGATTCCCGAAACCGGGGGGTTTCGCGTCTACGCCCGGCGAGCATTCGGGGATGGGGTAGGTTTCGTCGTGGGCTGGTGTGACTGGCTCACGAACGTCGCCTCGCTCGCCTACGTGTCGATCACCACGGTCACCTTTCTCGCCATCCTCTGGCCGGGTGCGGCTGCCAGTCCGCGCGCGCTCGCGGTGGCAATTCTTGTGATCTTCACCGCGATCCACTGGGTGGGCCTGAGGCTCGGCAGCACGCTCACGGCAATCATCAGCGTGACGATCGCATTGATGCTGATGATCCTGGTTGTGTGCTGCTTTGTGGCGGCACCCGCGGCGGGCGTCACGGCGGCGCCGCTCGCAAACACCGCCGCCTCCCTGCCATGGCTGTCGATGGCAATGCTGTTCGCAGTCGTGCCGGCGCTGCGCGCCATACTCACCGCATTCGACGGCTGGTACGCACCCATCTACATGGCGGAGGAGAACACCGATCCGGTTCGCACGCTGCCTCGCGCCATTATTGGCGGCGCGTTGCTCGTGGCAACGCTGTACCTGCTGATAAACCTCGCGTTTCTGCGTGCCTTGCCCGTGCCGGTGCTCGCGGCCTCGGCGCTGCCCGCGGCGGACGCCGCACGCGCAGTGCTGCCGCACGGCAGTGCCCAGCTGGTGACGCTCATCGCGCTTTTTCTGATGATCAGCCTCCTCAATAACATACTGCTGGCAACCCCGCGCATCATGTATGCGATCGGGCGCGACGGCTTGTTCACCGCCAGGGCCGCGATCGTGAGCGAGGGCGGTACGCCGCGCATCGCGCTGGCGTTGACGAGTGCGACGGTCATCATGGTGATCCTCAGTGGCACATTCGAGCAGATCATCGCGCTGTACGCGGTGCTGTTCCTGCTCACCTATTCATCAACCTTCCTCGCCGTGTTTGTGCTGCGGCGTCGGGAGCCACTGCTGCCGCGCCCGTTCAGGGCTATTGGTTATCCGCTATCCACGGCGATCGTGCTGCTGGGCTCGGTGGCCTTCCTGATCGGCTCGGTGATCGAGGATCCGCACTCCGCTATGATCGCTGCCGCGTTCGTGGGCGCGTGCGCCCCGGTCTATGCATGGCTTGCCCGCGGGCGGCGACTGCGCACCCAAGTCGCGGCGGCCTGAGGACACCTTATGAATGGCCGGCGATGGGCAATGCTTGCAGTAATGGCGCTGATCACCATTGAGCCGGCTATCGGTGCTGCAGCGACCGCACCGGACAGTCCACCGCAAGCCTCCGGCAGGCCGCAGGCGCACGTCGCACTGGGGTTTAATCCCCTGACGCGATGTCCGGATCTTCGATCTGCGGCCGCGGAGGATCAGGGGGTCGCGGTGGTCGTCTTTCTGGTCGGTCCCAGCGGAGTGCCGTCGCGCCCATCCGTCGCATCGCCCTCACAGTCTGAAGGCCTGGACGCCGCGGCCATGGGCTGTGTCCTGAGACTTCGGTTTCAGGCGGCGACTCTTGCCGGAGATGGCAAGGCTGTAGAGTCCTGGCAGCAGATGGCGTGGAAGTGGACGCGACCCGCGGAGCAGCACGGCGGCGCTTTGGCGACGACGACTGCCATGCCCGCGCCACCGGCGGCGCGAATGCGGTGGCCCTCCCCGCGAGCAGGGAATGATGCCAGCGGCCAGAGGCGCGCGCCTGCGAGCGAGGGCAGAGCGGAGGTGAATGTTTGCGTTGATGAAGCCGGCAGGGTCACGCAGGAGCCGACCATCACCCGCTCCTCGGGAGACCCGCGATTCGACGCAGCGGCGGTTAATGTCGCCAGGGCGGCGTCGGGCCAGTATCGGCCGCCCACGGCCGATGCAAGGCCGGTGGCAGGCTGCCTGCAACTGGCGATTAAGGCGGGGCAATAACGATGCAAGCGCGTGCTTGCCGTTTGCAGGCAAGCACGCGGCGGCACGCCATTCAGCCTATTTCAGAATCAACTGACGAACCATCTGACTGCCGATGTCCGTGCGCAACCTACCCCGCTCGGCGGAGGCCGAAGCCCCCTTGGCCAGAGATCCAAATACCTTCTTGGCGGTCGGATCGGTGCGCGCTTGCAAGTCATCGAACGCGGCCATGTTCTTGTACGTCACGGTGAGGATCAGGTCCGCGTCCTGTGGATCGCGTGGACGGGCCTGATAGACGGCATAGTCAGTGATGATTCCCTGCTTCTTGTAATCGTCCATGAGATGCTTGTATGTGCTTGCGAGATAACGCAGGTATTCCTCAAACATCCCAGGCTCGGTACGGACAAAGGATACGATCACGACCGGCCCCTGAGTGTACGCATGGTCCTCCTCGGCACGCGTCATGGATGCTGACAGCGTCAGGATTGCTGCGAGAAGCAGCAGCACAGGCTTCTTCATCTTACTTTCCCCCGTGAAACTTGGAAGCCGATGAACGGCACAATGATTCTTTTTGCGATGTAGACTATAACCTGCACACTGCACGGCACCAACAGCATTAATCGGCACGGCGGCGGGTCCCTTTTGCCACGCTGGAGTATTTGTGGCGCGGTGCAACCTGTGGGCCGGCCGGCCGGCAGATCGCGCGCGAAGAGTGCTGTCCAATCGCCAAGAGGAGAGTGTGATGCGATCCCGCATGGCAGGTCGAAACTTCCTGTTCGTTCCCGGTCCGACCAATGTCCCCGACCGCGTGCAGCGGGCGATGATGGTGGCGATGGAGGACCATCGCTCTTCGAAGTTCCCGGAGCTTTCGACGAGCGTGTTGCACGATCTGAAAAGCGTCTTCAAGACAACCAGCGGCCAGGTGTTCATCTTTCCGTCCTCAGGCACGGGAGCCTGGGAAGCGGCGCTGACCAATACCCTCTCACCGGGCGACAGGATACTTGCCGCACGCTTGGGCCAGTTCAGCCATCTTTGGATCGACATGGCGCAGCGCCTCGGCTACGAGGTCGAGATCGTTGATGTCGAATGGGGCGAAGGCGTGCCACTCGAGCGGTACGCGGAAATTCTCAGAGCCGACACGCGCCACCAGATCAAGGGCGTGCTCGCCTGCCACAACGAAACCACCACCGGCGTCACCAGCGACATCGCCGGAGTGCGCCGGGCTCTGGATACCGCCGCTCATCCTGCGTTGCTGTTCGTGGACGCCGTGAGCTCGCTCGCCAGTATCGACTTTCGCATGGACGAGTGGCGGGTCGATCTTGCGGTCAGCGGCTCGCAGAAAGGGCTGATGCTGCCCGCGGGACTGGGCATTCTGAGTGTGAGCCAGAAGGCGATCAGCGCGATGGCGGGCGCCAAATCAAGACGTTGCTATTTCGATCTCGCTGACATGATCAAGGCCAATGCTACCGGCTATTTCCCCTATACCCCGGCCTTACCCATGCTCTATGGGTTGCGCGAGTCTTTGAACATCATCTTCGAGGAGGGCCTGGAGTCAATCTTCTTCCGGCACCACTACCTGGCCGAGGGAGTGCGCGCAGCGGTCACCGCCGGATGGCGTCTGAAGCTTTGCGCCAGGGAACCGAAGTGGTATTCGGACACTGTGAGCGCGATCGTGGTGCCGGAAGGGGTCAACGCCGCGCACGTGATCGACGTGGCGTTCCGCCGCTACAACCTCGCCCTGGGCGCCGGACTCTCCAAGGTGGCCGGCAAGGTGTTCCGCATCGGACATCTGGGAGATCTCAACGAGCTGATGCTGATGGGGGCCATCGCAGGCGCCGAGATGGCGATGCTCGATGTGGGCATCAAGGTCACCCCCGGCAGCGGGGTCGCCGCAGCCTCCGAGTACTGGCGCTCTCACGATCCGATCCCGCGCAAGAAAGTGAGCCAGCAAGAGCAATTTTACGAATCCCACTCGACCGGATCGATTCAGGGCTGAGGGGTACGGCCAGGCGGCATCTGCTATGACGCATCACATCGTTTTTCTCGATCGCTCGACGCTGCAGGCCAAGCGTCAGGCGTCCGGCCTTTGAGCACACCTGGCAGGAATACCCGGTGACGAACGTGAGCGAGCTCGTGGAGCGGCTGCGTGACGCCACCATTGCCATCACCAACAAGGTGCCGCTACGAGCCGATATGTTGCAGCGACTGCCGAAGCTCAGGATGATCGCAGTTGCCGCCACCGGCTACGATGTCATCGATATCGATTTCTGCAAGGCGAACCACATCGCGGTGGCCAACATCCGCAACTATGCGGTGCATACGGTGCCGGAACACGCGTTTGCCCTGATCACGGCGCTCAGGCGCAATCTGCTAGCGTACCGGCAGGATGTCGAAAGGGGCAGGTGGCAGCAGGTCGAGCAATTCTGTTTCTTCGACCACCCGATCCGCGATCTGTACGGCGCGACCATAGGCATCGTCGGCGAGGGAGTGCTCGGCCAGGGTACGGCGAGCATCGCCCGCGGCTTTGGCATGAAGGTGTTGTTTGCCGATCACGCCCCGCCGAAGGCAGCGGAAGTGGTATTCACTCCGTTCGATCAGGTGTTGGCGCAGAGTGATGTGATATCACTGCACCTGCCGTTGACCGCCGACACGCGCAACATGATCGGCATCGAGCAGTTCCGCAGGATGAAGCGCACGGCCATTCTGATCAATACGGCGCGCGGTGGACTGGTGGATGAACAGGCGCTGGTTCAGGCCCTCAAGGAGGGCCTGATCGCCGGCGCCGGTTTTGACGTCCTGACCAGGGAGCCGCCCAGGGAGGGCAACCCACTGCTCGATCTGCACCTGCCGAACTTCATTCTCACACCCCACGTCGCCTGGGCCAGTGATGGCGCCATGCAGTTTCTCGCTGACCAGTTGATCGACAATATCGAAGCCTTTGTCAGGGGGAGCCCGCAGAATCTGGTTGCCTGAGAGGGTCCGATGAAGATCGCAATCGTAGGAGCAGGGGCCATAGGCGGCTACGCCGGAGTCAAGCTGGCGCTGGCCGGTGAGCGCGTCACCTTTCTCGCCCGCGGGGCGAACCTCGAAGCGATCCGCAGCCGTGGCGTCAAGCTGCTCCTGAGCGACGGCACGGAACTTGTGGCTGACGACGTGCAGGCGACGGCGGACTATTCGCTTGCGGGTCCCCAGGACATCGTCATCCTCGCCGTCAAGGCCCACCAGATGGAGGCGGTGGCCAAGGATGTGCCGAAGCTGCTCGGTGCCGAAACGTCGGTCGTCACGATGCAGAATGGGATTCCATACTGGTACTTTCACCTGCATGGCGGTGCGTTCGAGGGCCGTTGCGTAGAGGCGGTTGATCCGACCGGGCTCTGCCTGCGCCAGATCCCACCGGCGCGCGTCATTGGCTGCGTGGTCTATCCCGCTTCCGCGCTCGTGGCGCCCGGAGTCATTCGCCACATCGAAGGCGATCGCTTTCCCGTAGGCGAGCTCGACGGCTCGGCGAGCAGCCGGGTGCGTGCCGTTTCCGAATGCTTCATCCGCGCCGGATTTCAGGCGCCGGTGCTGGACAACATCCGCGCAGAGATCTGGCTCAAGCTCTGGGGCAATCTCACCTTCAATCCCATCAGCGCGCTGACGCGCGCCACGCTCGTCGACATCTGCCAATATCCCGCTACCCGAAAACTGGCGACGGCGATGATGACGGAGGCGCAAGCAGTGGCCGGCAAGCTTGGTATCTCGTTCCGTCTGCCGATCGAGCGGCGCATCGCCGGCGCCGAGCGGGTGGGCAAGCACAAGACCTCCATGCTCCACGACCTCGAGGCCGGTCGGGTGATGGAGACCGACGCGCTGCTCGGCTCGGTTCTCGAGCTGGCACGGATGACGGCGACCGAGGTGCCGACCATCGAAGCCGTGTATGCACTGACCAAGCTGCTCGGGAAGAGCATCGAGGCGAACGGCTAAGTTCGTGAGCGATTTCATTTTCGTGGAACGGATGGAGTTAGGCGGCGGCGGCCCCCGGGTCGGCGTCAAGGACTCCATCGACATCGCCGGCTTTCCGACCCGGATGGCAAGCGCGTGTCTGGCTGAGGCGCCCCCGGCGACGCAGCACGCCGCGGTGGTGCGTGCGCTCCTCGAAGCGCGCTGCTGCATCGTGGGCAAGACCAACATGCATGAGCTTGCTTACGGCGTCACCGGCATTAATCGCTGGAGCGGCACGCCGGCCAATCCGCGGGCTGCGGGGAGGGTGCCCGGCGGTTCCTCGAGCGGTTCGGCAGTCGCGGTCGCAGCGGAACTCGTGGATTTTGCGCTCGGCACCGACACCGGAGGCTCTATCCGCATACCTGCCGCGTGTTGTGGCGTGTACGGGTTGAAGCCTTCGCATGGCAGGGTCAGCCGATCCGGTGTCCACCCGGTACGCTCGACGCTCGACTGTGTCGGGCCGCTGGCGCGCGACATGCCGATGATCGAACGCGCCATGACGATGATCGACCCCTCGTTCCGGCCGCAGGGCGCACCGGTGCGCGGCTTGGTCGGTTGGGTCCAGGTCGAGGCAAACCCCGAGGTGACGGCCGCGGCGCGTACCGCACTTGCGGCGGCGGATATCAGCGTGCGGAGCATTTCCCTGCCATCGCTCGCGGCGGCGTTTGCGGCAGGGGTTGCGATCATTGGGGCTGAAACCTGGGCGGCATTCGGTCACCTGATCGAGTGCGAGAAGCTCGGCGCCGACGTGCGTACGCGTTTGCTGGCTGCGCGTACGATTTCTCCCGCCGAGGTTGCCGCTGCGGAGTCTGTGCGACGGATCTTTCGGGCAGAGATCGACGAACTGCTGGGCCACGTGGACGCGCTCGCCCTGCCGACGCTACCGGATCTACCCTTGAGTCTTGCTGCCGCGGCGGATGCCCGCGCTGCACTACACTCGAGCTCGCTCGTGCGGCCGTTCAACCTGTCCGGCCACCCCGCCTTGACGCTACCGATTACCGTGCAGGGGCTGCCTGCGGGACTGCAGCTCGTCGGTCGCGCGGGCGAAGATGAAGCTCTGTGCGCGCTCGCGACGACCGTCGTCGGCAAGGCGTGAGTCCGCGAGTCGATTACGCAGCGCGGCTTGCCTCGGCGGCGGACGATCGCGCGCGCATCGAGCTTACCGCCGTGTGGATCCTGAGCGTCTTCGACAGCTTTTACGAGGAGTTCGTGAAACTGACGTGGGCGGCAAAGGCGGCGTTCGAGAGTCGCGATCACCCGACCGCAATTGCGAATGCGAGGACGCGTCTAGGGCTGTACAACGCCACGGTCTACCCGTTGGCGGATGAGCTGCGGAGCGCCTTTCCGCAGTTGAAGGAGCGTGAGCCGCTTTGGAGGGAGGTCGAAGCGCTCTACCGGGCTGCCGTTCACGGGCGCTACGAAGCGGATCTCGCGCTGGCCTATCTTCACTCCGCGCAGCGACGCGTCCATCACGGCGAGTGGAGGCCGGTCGAGTACGGCTTCGAGGGGTCGGGGCGGGTCGTACCCCCGGCGAACGCGGTCTACAAACGCTTCGCCTGCTCCTGGCCGCTCGCGCCGCTGGTCATTCAGCGAGCGCTGCAGGTCGCCGAGCTCGCCGTACCTTTTTGCGATCCCGCGCGCGATGCCGAGCTGATAGCCCGCCGGCTGAACGACGTACTCGCCGCCCGCAGCGGTGCCGGATTGCGAGCGATCGAGATGGTGCGTGGCGGGTTCTTCCGCAACCGGGGAGCCTACCTCGTGGGGCGACTGGTACTGAAAGGCGCGGAGCTGAAACCCTGCGTCATTGCGCTGCTGAACGGCGAAGAAGGCGTGCGCGCCGAGGCAGTGCTGCACGCAGTCCCGCACGCGCACAACCTCTGCAGCTCCACCGAGGCGCCCTTTCAGGTCACGAACCGGCACTATCACGAGCTCAGCGCCTTCCTTCACAGCATCATGCCGCGCAGGCCGCTCGGGCTGCACTACTCGACGATCGGGTATTACCACTACAGCAAGGTGGCGGTAATGGACGAGGTCCGCCGCCGCCTGGTCCACGATCGGGAGCTGCTCGCAGTCGCACCCGGCAGCCCCGGCACCGTCACCATCGCTTTCACCTCGCCGCAGTCGGATTACGTCCTCAAGGTGATTCGTGACACCCCGACGAGCGGCTACAAATGGGACAGCTTCGAAGGAGTCGAAGCGGTGCTCGCCAAGTACAAACGCGTGCACGAAATCAATCGCACCGGGAGCATGCTCGACAACATTGTCTACTACAACCTCAAGCTGGAGCACTCATGGTTTGAAGGCGCATTGGCGGCCGAGCTGCTGGATTCAGTGACCAACAGCGTGCAGCTACAGGATGGCGCGCTGATATTCAAATACCTGATTGTGCAGCGCAAGCTCACCCCGCTCAATGTGTTCCTGGAAACCGCGCCGCGGGAGAAGGCCGAGCGCGCCATGAGCAACCTGGGATTCTGCATCCGCAACAACGCGGCGGCGAACGTCTTCAATAAGGACTTTGATATCCGCAACTACGGTGTGAGCAGGTACCTCAAGATCTACCTCTACGACTACGACGCCGTGGAGACGCTGACCGATGTCAAGGTCCGCACCAACCTTGATCGCTGCGACGGCGAGGAGGACGTACCGGTCTGGTTCTTCGAGCCGGGCGTGATCTTCCTGCCCGAGGAGATCGAAGCGGGCCTGCGGGTGCGCAGCCGCACGCTGCGTCGCGTGTTCCGCGCCGCGCATGCGGATCTCATGAACGTCGGTTACTGGGAGGGGCTGCAGCAGGCACTACGCGCGGGAAAGGTCCCCGGCATACATACATTTCCCGAGTCCTGCCATCTTCGGGATTTTGGCGCCGAGACGATCACGGAATAAATGCGATGAAAACGCCGCCTTCGGGCGGCAGGGGGTCCCGATGACTTACCGGATTTTTCCTCTATGTCGCGCCCAAGCGGTTGCCGCAGCCGTCGCAGCCTTGGTATTCGCGGCCGCACCCGGCTCTGCAGCGTTCGCCGAGGATGTGCCGGCTCTACCGCATTCCCTGGCCGAAGCGGTGCGCATGGAGCGCGCGGACGCCTTGCCGCGCACGGCCTTCTACGACACTCCATCCCTCGCCGGCACGAAACCCGGCGATCTCCTGCGCCAGGCGCCCTTCCGCGGCTACGCCGTGCCGACCGGTTCGAGCACCGTCCGGATCCTGTATCACTCATTGAATGCAGAAGGCGCCGATGTCGCGACTTCGGGAGTCGTCTTGATCCCGGCCGGCCGCCCACCCTCAGGGGGCTGGCCGGTAATCGCCTGGGCGCACGGGACCTCAGGTGTGGCGCGCATGTGCGCGCCCTCGCTTGAGAAGGACATGGAATACGGCGAAGAGGGCCTGATGCCCATGGTGCGGGCGGGGTTTGCGGTCGTCGCTACCGACTATCACGGCCTCGGCACGCAGGGCCCGCACGAGTACATCAATAAGACCGCGCAGGCTCGCGACGTCATCTACTCGGTGTCCGCCGCGCGCGCGGCGATCCCGACACTGGGCCGCCGGTGGGTCGTTGTCGGCCATTCGCAGGGTGGCCTGACGGCCTGGAGCGTCGCCGAGATGGAAGCGACGATCAAGGATTCCGGCTACCTCGGCGCCATCTCGGTTTCCGGCGCGGCAGACCCGAAGTCGATACTGGAGCAGATGGGAGAACCGGGCAGCTCAGCCGCCTACTATCTTGTGTACATGGCCTATGCCATTCACGCCCGCGCACCTGAATTCAAGCCCTCAGACATGCTCGTAGGCAAGGCGCTCGAGCGCTACGCGGATGTGACCACGAAGGGTTGCTGGAACTACGCATATGCAAGCTTCCTCAAGGACCGCGGCGGCAAGGTGCTCAAGGCCGGCTGGGATCAGAGCGCGCCTGCGCAGCGGTTTCTTAATGCCAACGAGCTGGGCGCTGCAGCGGTGGGGGGTCCGCTGCTGGTGCTGACAGGCGAGGCGGATGAGACCGTGCCGTTCGCGCTCGTGAAAGCGACGGTGAAGAAGGCCTGCGGCAAGGGGATAGCGCTGAGGTTCCGCTCCTATCCGGGTCTCGACCACGATCCGACGATGGATAAATCCACTCCGGACCAACTCGCCTGGATCGGGGATCGATTCACTGGCAAGCCGTTCACGAGTAACTGCGACAGCCTCGGGCCATAGGCCGGCACGCGCAGCTCCCGCAGGTGCGCCGCTCACCGCTTGCGAGCGGGCTTCCAATGGTATGATCTGTCGCGGGGGAGTTCATGCGATCACAACTCGTCGCGCTCGCGCTGAGCGGTTCTCTTGCAGCTGTCGCCGCGGTGGCAAGCGCCGCGGAGACTCCTGCGGATCTCGTCGTCAGCGATGCGAAGATCTACACGCAGGATGCGCATCACTCCATCGCTGAGGCGCTCGCCGTCCGCGGCGGGAAGATCATTTTCGTCGGCTCAGCCACAGATGCGCAGCGCCTCGTCGGTCCGCAAACCCGGCTCGAGAAGCTCGGTGGTCGGCTGGTGCTGCCCGGGCTCGTCGACTCGCACATCCATCCGCTCGACATCGTCGACCTGGACGTATGCAATCTCGAGAGCAAGCCCATGCCGCTCAAGGAGCTGTCGGCATTCGTCGCCCGCTGTCTCGCCCATTACAAGACTGCGCCCGGCCAGCGGCTCATCGTGCATCAGTGGAGCTATACCGACGGCAACCAGCCCGACCCGGGGCACCCGACGCTACGTGCGGCCCTCGATGCTGCCTCCACCACAGTTCAGATCCAGCTACTGGGCAACGACGGGCACCACGGCGCGTTCAACAGCCTCGCGCTCGCGCAGGCGAAGAACCCGGCCGGCAAGGTGCTCGGTCTGTCGAAACAGACGCTTGCGACGGACTTCAAGGAATATCGGCCGTTCGTCGGAGTCGATGCGGATGGCGAGCCCAACGGGGCGGTAAACGAGGATGCGCGCTACCTCATAAACCCAAACAGCATGCTCGACGTGAATCTCGACCTTCTCGCCCAGGCACCGGAGAGAGTGACGCAGAAACTCAACAGCGTCGGCATCACCGCATTCCTCGACGCCATGGTGCCGCCCTCGGCGCTCGCGATCTACGACAAGCTCTACGCTGGCGGACACATGACGGCGCGGGCGCGGCTCGCTCAGTTCTACGATCCGTCGCACACGCGCAGCGCCGATGGGCGGGTGGACTACGACTCGATCCTCGCCAAGGCGCTCGCCACGCGGGCGAAATATGCGCACAATCCGCTGATCCGCGCCGATTTCATCAAGATCTTCGCAGATGGCGTGCTCGAGGGTAATCCATACGCGATTCCGCCGACGCTGCCGGACGCCGCATCGCTGCGACCTTTCCTGCAGCCGATCTTCGGCCGTGACGCGCAGGGCAATGCAACCGTGACCGGCTACGTCGATACTGGCTCCGCGCTTTGTGCGGGGGTGCGCGCGCACCCGGAGCGGTACGCCGCGGCCGGCGAGATCCAGGCTTTCATCAAGGCGCACGGCTATCATCCGGCGCAGTGCGCCATTTCCCACGGCGAGCTGCAGCATGCGCGCGAGGTGATTCTCGAGTATGCGCGGCGGGTGCACACCGCAGGATTCAACCTTCATATCCATGCGATCGGCGACACGGCCGTGCGTACTGCCATCGATGCCATCGAAGCCGCGCGCAAATCCGACGGCGTGGCGAGCACCCACGACGGGCTCGCGCACCTGCAGGTCGTCGATCCCGCGGACGTGATCCGCTTCGGCCACGATCATCTCTATGCAGCGTTCACCTATGCCTGGATGAACACCGAGCCCGGCTACGATCTCACCGTGATTCCCTTCTTTCAGAAGGTGAGCGGCAACAGTTATCAGGCGCTGCATGAGAAGGGCAGTTACTACGAGTCCAATACCTACCCGGTGCGCTCGATCCAGGCGGCCGGGGGTATCCTGGTGGCAGGCTCTGACGCCCCGGTGGAGACGAGTGACCCGCGTCCGTTCATCAACATGGCGCGTGCCGTGACGCGCGCCTATCCCGGCCTGCCGGCCCTGAGCCCACAGCAGAGCATCCCGCTGCGCGACGTGATCGACGCCTACACGATAAACGGCGCCGAGATGCTGTACCTGCGCGATGTCGCCGGGTCGATCGAGGTCGGCAAGTCGGGCGACTTCATCGTGCTCGACCGCGATATCCTGATGCTCGCCGAGAGCGGTCACGCCGCGGATGTGGCGGACACAAAGGTCCTCGCGACCTGGTTCCGCGGCAACAAGGTCTATTCGCGCCCCGCGAAGCCGTAACGTCGCGCTTCAAAAGCGGGAAGGTAAGAATCGGCGCCCGCGCGTAAGAGACGGGCGCCATAGGGGAGGGTCGTATGCAATCGGGAACCAGGAAAGTTGCTCTCGGCGCAGTGCTCGCCGTGCTTGGCGTTGGCGGGCAGCATCCGAGCTGGGGGCAAACGGCTGAGGCAACCCCTGCCGCCTCGAACACGGGGCTGCAAGAGGTCGTCGTTACCGCCGAGCGTCGCACCGAGAAGCTGATGGATGTGCCCATGAGTGTGACCGCACTGAGCCAGGATGCGCTCGACGTGAAGGGGGTGCACAACATCGACGATCTGTCACGCGTCGCCCCCGGCGTCACCTTCCTCAGGAACGGTATGAGCGCCAGCGGCAACTACAACGATGAGGACTCGGACATCTCCATCCGCGGGATCGATTCGACCGCCGGTGCCGCGACGACCGGTATCTACATCGACGACACGCCGATTCAGACGCGGCACCTGAATTTCGGCACCGTCAATCCCTACCCCGAGTTATTCGATCTCGAGCGGGTCGAGGTGCTCAAGGGCCCGCAGGGCACGCTGTTCGGTTCCGGCTCCGAAGGCGGCACGCTGCGCTTCATCACGCCGGCGCCCGGACTTACGGCATATTCGGGCTATGCGCGCGCGGAGTTCGGACAGATCGACGGCGGTGGGCAGAACTACGAGATCGGCGCGGCCTTCGGCGGCCCGATCATCGATGGCGTGCTCGGATTTCGCATCAGCGCTTCCTTCCGCGAGGACGGCGGATGGGTCGACCGCGTGAGCTACACGCGACCCCCGGCCGTGCTGACGGCCTGCAATCCGGGAAACTTCGGCCCCCCCTGTTTTGGCGGCTCGGCCCTTGTCTACACGACCGCCCCGACGGTCACCGGGACGATCGAGCCCAACTCCAACTGGCACGACACGGACACGTTGCGAGCGGCGCTGCGCTGGGCGCCGACGGAGGGCCTGACGATCGACCCTTCGATCTATGTGCAGTCGCTGCACATCAACGACACGGGTGCTTACTGGGAGAACATCTCCAACCCGGCCGACAACGTCTATCGCAGCGGCAACGCCCAGCGCAATCCGAGCACCGATCCCTGGTGGATCGCGGCCCTGAAGCTCAACTGGAACCTCCCGTGGGCGACGCTGGTATCCAACACCTCGTACTTCTCGCGCCAGCAGCATTCGGTATCGGATTACACGCAGTGGATCTCCACGGTATTTGACTTCAACCAGTATCCACCGGTGGGCGACGCGAGCTCCTCCTATTTCACCGACCACCAGAACAACTTCACGCAGGAGCTGCGGTTGAGCTCCGTCGACCCTGCCGCCCCTTTTCAGTGGACGGCCGGGGCTTTCTATCTGCACGCGAACGAGAACTCTACCGAGTTCATCAACAGCCCGGATGCGTGCTCGGTACCGGGATTCCCATGCAGCATGGGTGCCAACCTTGCTTATTTGCAGCCTCGGTTCAGCCTGATCGACCGGCAGGAGGCGGTGTTCGGCGAGGCGAGTTACAAGCTTTCGAGTCTCTTCAAGCTCACCGCCGGCCTGCGCTACTCGAAGCTCGACTACTCGGGCGTCGTTCAGGAGTACGAGGAGGGCATTTTCGGCGAATCGAGCGTCAACACCAACAGCTCGGGGCGTGACAAGCCGCTCACGCCGCGCTTCGTCTTCGACTACACACCCGACAGCGACACTCTTTACTACGCGAGTGCGGCCAAGGGCTTCCGGCCCGGTGGCATCAATACGCACCTGCCCCCGCCCTGCACCGTGGGTCTGCCTACGCTGCCGACGACCTTTTCATCGGACTCGCTGTGGCAGTACGAGCTCGGCACCAAGGACACGCTCCTCGACCGCCGCCTGCAGGTGAGTGCCTCGATCTACTACATCAAGTGGAAGAACATCCAGCAGTTCGTGTATCTCACCTGCGGTCTAGGTTTCGATTACAACCTCGGCGAGCTCACCGGCAAGGGTGGCGACATCGAGATCGACTGGCGGGTGACACCGGACCTCACGCTCGGCCTGATCGCCGCTTACACGGATTCCGCATTCGATGGCCCGATTGCGCTCAAGGGGCCCGGGATCAATTATCCGCTGGTCTCCAACGGCGATCACCTGCAGGCATCGCCGTGGAACACGGATCTGAACCTCGAATACGTCTGGAACGCGCTCGCGCGCAAGCCCTACGTGCGCCTCGACTATCAGTTCGCGACCGCGCAGCACAGCCTGGTGCCGATTCTCGATACCGCAAACGCACCCAACGACGATCCGACACTGCCGGGCCTGCCGGAGATCCGGGTGCTCGACATTCGCGCCGGCATGCGCTTCAGCGGCCTTGACCTTTCGCTGTTCGTGCACAATGCGCTCGACTATCACACGCAGCTCTTCGCCTCGCGCGACCTCGCGACCACGGCGCTCAACGGCTACGCCAGCGGCCAACGGCTCGGTCCTGGACTTCACCACCAATTACTTCGCGCGCGGGCTGCCGCCGCGCACGTACGGGCTCACGCTGACGTACCGGTTCTGATGACGCAATGTGCCGTGCTAGCTGTTCTCGACTCTTGGCGTTCGTCCTGATCGCCACGGCTATGGTCTTCACCGCGCGCGCTGGCCCGCCAACGCCCGTGCAGTGGCCGACGCGCGGCTGGCCATCTGCAGCTCCCGAGGCACTGGGTCTGGATCCGAGCGCACTGCAGACACTCGACAAGGAAATCGCGGCAGGTCAGTACGGCTATATCGACGCAATGCTGATGATCCGTCATGGACGCATCGCTTTCGAGCGCAAGTATCCGCACGATTACGTACAGCTGTTCGTGGGTAAGGGTGCAGCAGGGATCTACAATTACTATGACCCCGACTGGCATCCGTTCTATAAGGGCACCGCGTTGCACACCATGCAGTCGGTGTCCAAGTCCGTGACGTCCGCACTGATCGGAATCGCGATCAGCCGTGGAGAGATCCCGAGCGTCAACGTCAGGGTGCTGCCGTACTTCTCAGCATTCAAGAGCGCGCCGGATGCACGTCGCGATCGTATGCTGCTGTGGAACGTCCTCACGATGACGACCGGCATCCAGTGGGACGAGTTCTCCGCGACCTACACCGACTCGAGAAACAACTGCGCGCAGATGGAGGCGGCCGATGACTGGATCCAGTACGTGCTCGATCAGCCGATGGCAGCGGAGCCGGGAGCAACGTTTGTATACAACAGCGGCGCGACCGAGCTGCTGTCATACATCATCAGAAAGGCCACGGGCAAAGAGGCCGACGACTACGCCAAAGAGCATCTATTTCGCCCACTCGGGATCCGGAACTATTACTGGAAGCGCACGCCGCGGGGACTCGCCGACACCGAAGGCGGGCTCTACCTGCAACCCCGCGACCTGGCGAAACTCGGATATCTGTACCTGCACGAAGGCATGTGGGATGGAAAGCGGATTGTTCCGTCAATCTGGGTACAGCAGTCCACACGCTGGAGCATCGATGCTCATTGGAACAGTGCGGGTTACGGCTACCAATGGTGGGTGCTCTCCCGCCAGGGCGATAAGACGTATGAAGCGTACGCGGCGGTCGGCTACGGCGGTCAATACCTCATCGTGGTTCCGCAGCTGGATTTGATCGGCGTTTTTACCGGCTGGAATATCTACGATCAGCGCAGCCTCAACGTCAGGCTCGCTCTCGAGCGCGTGATCGGTGCGGTAAAGGACTGAAGCGCAACCTCGAGTTGCTTAGCCCCAGCGGTTGGCATTCTTCGGGAACCCGGGACGCTGTACCCGTACAACGCAGAAGCGCTGGCCGGTCGGCGCCTGCATCACCACCCAGCGCTCGAGGCGGTCCACCACCTTAGCTCCCAGCTCTGTCAGGCGCGCCACTTCGGCGGCGATATCGTCGGTCTCGATGTCTATGTGGACCCGGCTCTCGTGGTCTACGCGCTGGATCTCCACGATGGGCTCGTCGGGCGGGGTCGCCAGCATGCGGTAATTGCCGCGGCTACTCGGATGGTCGGGATCCACGGAGCGGCCCAGCGCCTCGCCCCAGAAGCGGGCGGCCGCGTCCAAATCGGAGGTCCGGCAGTCGATCAGCACGGCGCAGAGACGGGAATAGTGCATATCAGTGCCCTCAGGCGCTGCTTCCGCCGATAGGATCGTCGGCGCGCGCTCAGAGCGCTTCGAGCAGCTTCGCGGTCCGATTGTAGTCGCGAGAATCGACCCAGAAGAGCATGCCGAACCGACCTTCCCCCGCCGCGACGACGTCAGCCGCAATTACGTTGATTTTCGCGGCCGCGACCTTGGCGAGTGGCGGTACCGCGGCTCCGATCTCGTCCGTTCCCTGCGCGAGAAAGGCGCGCTTGGTCCGGCTTAATTTCCACTTGTGTCGCGTTGCGGTCGTCTTGAGGCCGGCAATATCGTCGGTCACGATGTCGATCTGCGCCTTGTTGCGCCCCTGCGGAAACCCGGAGAACGCGAGCAGATTGACATTTGCGTCATGCAGTGCTTCGAGGATACGAGCCGCCTCCCCGGGCTTGCTCGTCACCGTAACGTACGCGTAATCGACTTTGCGAATCGTGGTTGGCATTGTGGTGGCTCCTTCATCGGCGCGGGCGGCCGTTATACCGCTATCTCGCGTGCAACTCCACGATGTCGCCGTCGGCGACACGGTGCTCCGGCCCCACCCGCTGGCCGTCGAAGGTGCCACTGCTGCCCCACAGGCGGGCGAATTTGAGGGTGCGGGCAACGTCCTGATGCACGAGCCGCGCGACATCGAGCACGGTGTCGCCGCGATGCACCGTGAAAGGCCGCACTTTCTCGGCGGGCCGGCCGGGCAGCTTCGTGTACACCCGTACGATGCCCAGCGCCTGGAAGACGAACGGCGCGAGCCCGCCGAGGCCATGACCGGTCAGTGCCGAGGTGGCGATAGCGGGATAGCGAACGTCCGTGAGCTCTTCAAGCACGCGCACCTCGTCGGGGTCGGGGTCGAGATCGCTCTTGTTCGCGACGAGGAGTGCGGGGAGCTGAACCCGGAACGGATCGGGCACCTCCTCGGCGCCGCGCGTTTCGTCTGGTCTTGTTTGCGAAACCGGTGCCGACTCGGGGTCGGCGCTGAGGCCGGGCCAGCGATCGGTCAGCGTAATCTTGCGCTGCGCCAGCTCCGTGCGAATCATGAGCAAGTGCTCGGTGCTGTCGGGGTCGGCGAGATCCACCACCAGCCATGCCGCATCGACCGTCTGCAGGACTCCCGCCATCCACGGTTCAGTGCGCGTGGATGACATCGGCGGCAGATCCACGAGCTGGAACGCGATGTCCTCGAATGGCAGCATGCCCGGCAGCGGCGCGCGCGTCGTGTACGGAAACGGTCCGATTTCCGCTCTCGATCGCGTGAGGAGCGCATGCAGGCTCGATTTTCCGGAGTTCGGCGGGCCGATGAGGGCGAGCTGCGCGGCACCCTCGCGATGCACTGAGTGCGTCGAGCCGACCTGCGCCGGGCGCCCGCGGGGCTCGACCAAATCGTCGCTGAGCTGCTTGATCCGCGACTTGATATCGGCCTGGATGTGCTCCGTGCCCTTGTGCTTGGGGATCGTGCGCAGCATTTCCTTCAGGCAACTGAGGCGCTCGCGCGGCTCGCGCGCCGTGCGAAAGGCCTGCTCGGCTTTCCTGTACTCCGGTGAAAGATTGGCCGGCATCGCACAAAGAGGGTACAACAATCCGCGGGCGCTGCAGCGGGAGCCGCACATGGACAATCAGAGCACCCGATGGCGTGATGCCTCAGATGTGATTCCGATATTTCCCACGCTCGTTTGGAAGATCGAGCTCGAGGCCCAGTTGCGCGAGGCCATCCGCACTCAGGCACACGCAGCGCTCGCGCGCATGAGGCAGGACCTGCCGCCCCTTACGCCCGGCCAAGGGTGGCAGTCGGTCCAATCACTCCATGAGCTCGATGACTTCCGGGATCTCGTGACTTGTGTGCACCGCGTGGTGCCGGGAATTCTGCGGTTCCTCAAAATCGGCTACGACGCGTACCAAGTCACCGCCTGCTGGGCAACAGTCCTCACGAGAGGCGCGGCGCACAAGATGCACCAGCACCCGAACAATTTCCTGAGCGGCGTGTACTACGTTCTGACCCATCCGGGCGCGGATACCATCAATTTCCATGACCCGCGCAACCAGACCGCGATCATCCGGCCACCGGTCGTCGAGCTCACGGCCGAGAATACCGACCAGGTGGTCGTGAGAGTGAAGGACGGAACGATGCTGGTATTCCCGTCCTACCTGCAGCATTCCGTCGACGCGAGTGCGAGCGAAGAGGAGAGAATCAGCATCAGCTTCAACATCATGTTTTCATCGTTCACGGAGAATCTGAGCAAGCCCCTGTGGTGAGCGGCACGGCTGCAAGCCACGGCAGATTACCAAGTGGCACGGGGATGCGGCCCGTGGGGCTACCTGCCGCTGACCCGGACACCGGAATGAGCGCGTGGCACGCAGCAGGTTGCGAGCCAAATGCCCCCGGCGCATCCTCCGGCAGACAATCAGCAGGTGATGCGTTGCTTGGAGGGCGAAAACGTGGCCGTGAATAAAGACGCACGCGATGTGCCGGTCGCCGGTCCCACAGGGGAAGCCCTCGCCAGGAACCGGTTTGACAGCATCCTCGAGACGATTGGACGCACGCCCCTTGTGAGAATCAGGAAGCTCGCACCGGCGCACGTACGCCTGTACGTCAAGATAGAAGCCTTCAACCCCATGGGGTCCGTTAAGGATCGATTGGCTCTCGGCGTCATCGAAGATGCCGAGCGCGCGGGTCGACTTAGACCGGGACAGACGGTAATCGAGGCGACGAGCGGGAATACCGGCATCGGGCTCGCCATGGTGTGCGCGGTGAAAGGCTATCCGCTCGTGGTGACTATGGCTGAGAACTTCAGCGTCGAGCGGCGCAGATTGATGCGCTTCCTCGGCGCAAGGGTCGTACTGACACCCGCCGCCCTCAAGGGCAGCGGTATGCTTGCGAAGGCGACTGAGCTCGCCGAGGCGCACGGCTGGTTCTTGTGCCGGCAGTTTGAGAACGAGGCGAACGCCGACATGCATTCGCGCACGACCGCGCGCGAGATTCTTGCCGCCTTTGATGCTGAAAATCTCGATTATTTCGTCACCGGCTTCGGCACCGGTGGCACGCTCAAGGGTGTTGCGCGTGTGTTGCGCGAGTTTCGCCCCGAAACCAAAGTGATCGTGTGCGAGCCGGATAACTCGCAGCTACTCGGCAGTGGAATCTCGCAGTCCCGCAAAGCCGATGGATCCCCGCTTGGCAGCCATCCGAGCTTCCGTCCGCATCTCATGCAGGGTTGGAGCCCGGACTTCATTCCGAAACTCACCGAGGACGCCGTCACACTCGAGCTGATCGACCGAATCGTACCTGTGAACGGTGCTCGTGCGCTCGAGCTTTCGCGCGAGCTCGCGCGAAAAGAAGGGATCCTCGCGGGCATTTCAGCCGGGGCCACTCTGGCGGCGGCGCTGGAGGTGTGTGACGACGCTCCGCCGGGTGCGAACGTGCTATGCATGTTGCCGGATACGGGAGAGCGTTATCTGAGCACTCCGCTTTTCAGCGACATCCCGGTGGATATGACCGACGAGGAGGTGGCCATCGCGCATTCGACACCGAACTATCGTTTCGACGTGGCTCCGCCGCCGCAGCCGGGAAGTGCACCGCAGCCGCTCTCACCAGACGCAGAAGAGTTCGTGGCGCGCGTAGTCGGCGATCGCGCGCAACCCGTCGTCATGTTCGCACTTGAATGGTGCGAGTTTTGCTGGGCGATTCGAAAGATGTTTGCGAGGCACGGCATCGCATATCGCTCAGTTGATCTCGATTCGGTCGAGTATCAGAAGGACGATCGCGGCGGAAAGATCCGCACGGCGTTGCAGGCACGCACTTCCATGACCACTATTCCGCAGATCTTCGTGGGCGGCGAATTCGTGGGAGGATGCACTGATGTCTTCGATGCCTACGAAGCCGGCCGATTTCAGGCGCTTCTCGATAGGAAGGGCGCATCCTACGACAGGAGCCTGCGCGTCGACCCGTATTCGTTCCTGCCGTCCTGGTTGCATCCGCGTTGACGTTTAGAGGACAGAAAGCTTTTTTGTTAAGCTTGTATGGCTCAGCATTCGGGAGAGGATCGGCAGATGAAAACATCGTTGGTTTCTCTGAGCCTGGCCGCAGCACTGGCCCTGGGCACGGCGTCGGCGAATCCCCCGCAGACTCTTCGGGTCTTGGAAACTGTCGAGGTCAAAGCGCCGCTCGAAAAGGTATGGGCGACCGTGAAGGACTTCGATAGTCTGAACAAATGGCACCCGGGCTTTGCGGGTGATGAGCTTGTTTCCGGCAGCAACGGCAAGGTCGGTGCGGTGAGGAAGCTGACCATCAAGGATGGTCCGGTAGTCACCGAACGGTTGCTCGCCTTCGACGAGGCTCATCATTCCTATCGGTACATGATCACTGAGTCACCGCTGCCGATCGCACACTATTCGTCCACGATTTCTGTGCGCCCTGGGCACGCCGGGATGACAAAGGTGGCTTGGAGCGGGAGTTTCAAGCGCAAGAACACCTCTGACAACCCGCCGGAGGCGGAAAGCGATGCGGGCGCGATCAAGCTCGTCAAGGGCGTCTATCGCGGTGGTCTGGACAACCTGAAGAAGATGCTCGAGCAATAGGACCATCGCTCGCGCCCATCCAGATGTGATGTAGGTCCGGCTGCCGGGCGTCCGGTGTGACGCCGCGCAAGGGAGGCGCTACGGCCGCGCGGTATCGTTTTTCTCATGCGTTGCTCGGCGGTCGTCGCTGAGTTGTTACTCACGTGCACGTTGGGCCATCGCGTGTCGTGGTGGAGAAACGGATGAAAAGACAATTCGCCCTCACTCTCTTACCGTTGGTGCTCGCGTGTGCATTCGCGGATGTGACGCCGTCGCCGCAGCTTGCCCAGAAGCAACCGCGGACGCTCGGTCAAAAAGCGGTGCTACATATCTACTACTATGCGCCGAAGACGCTCGAGATCACGTACGTCGACTCGTATCTCTTCGCGGATGTCGGTGCTTGCGAGAGCGCGATCTCGAAGGCGTTGATGATTGCGATGCCCCACGCAAGCGAAGGTGATCTGGTAAGCGCAAAGTGCATGGGGGTGAATCCGCCGGACGCGATCACCAAGCCCGACAAGAAACCGGAGTCTCCGGAAAGCACTGAGTTGTAGCGATCGTCCCGCGCCGCAACGCGCGCAGGCACCGCAGGCGGCGATGCGCGCCAGTTAGCGGCGGCTCCTGCACTCCGCAGCCAGGGACGCTGTGCCCGTACGGGCCTCCTGGGCGTCGCGTGACAAATCACGTGCCGCCCCGGTCTTCTCACCTGACGGACCTAGTCCGGCCCAGATCATTTACCCAACGGAGAAAAGCAACCATGCGATTGAAACACACCTCCGGCGCTGCGCTTGCCACTGCAGCCGCCATTCTCTTCGGCACCGGCTTTGTCAGCTCTGCCGTCGCGGGGTCTGACGCAAAGATCCATTGCACCGGCGTGAATTCGTGCAAGGGTCAGTCGGCCTGCAAGAGCGCCAACAATGCCTGCAAGGGTCAGAACTCCTGCAAGGGCAAGGGTTTTCTGGAAATGACCAAGGATGAATGCAAGGACGCGCAAGCGAAGGCCCGCGACATTCTCCAGGGCAAATAACGAACTCTCTTCCCTGGCGCGCGCCGGCGTGCAGCCGGCGCGCACTTTCCTTGGAACGCAGACCACGCGCTACAACGCGCTCATGCTCGATCGGGCGGCGCAGCGATGCACCGGCGACTCCGGTTAGCCCGGGGGGACCAACGCTACGGCTCGGGTAGTCGCCGGCATCCGGGTACGGTGCGATAATCATGGCGCCCGCAGCTCCTGCCCAGCCGAACGTTCCGCTCGAGCGGCGCATCCTTGACCGTAAGTCCGCAATACCACGAAGCATGCCGCGTATATACGTAATCGGCACGATGATAGGAATGCAGCAAGTGTGTTACCAATATGCTGAAGCGAAGCTGCAGGGGAAGGGGCACTGGCAGATCGAGGGATGTCGCCGTGTGCGCACTGGACGCTCAATTGGGCAGCTCGCAAACCGTGGATGGTCGGCGGTCGTGGCGGCGCTAACTGACGCTGCGGCCCTAACGCCCCGAGGCGAACGCTTTGAGGCGAACTGAATTCATCACGAGGAGAATCTACGATGAGCGCAGTTATGAAGGAATCCCAGATATCCCGGTCCGTTGCTCAGTTCATGGCCACCCCAAAGAAACTGCTCATCGGCGGAAGGTGGCTGGCTGCCGCTTCCGAAAAGAGCTTCGAGGTCAAGAATCCGGCGACGGGCGCGACCATCGCCCGCGCTGCCGAGGGTGACAAGGCGGATATCGACGCTGCGGTGCGCGCAGCGCGTCGCGCGTTCGAGTCGGGACCCTGGCCGGCGATGACACCCTCCGAGCGCAGCAAGATCGTATGGCGCATCGGCGATCTCATCTCGAAATACAGCGACGAGCTCGCCGAGCTCGAGTCGCTCGACAACGGTAAGCCGATGGCTGTGGCGCGGGCGGCGGACGTACCGCTGGCCGCCGACATTTTTCAGTACATGGCGGGCTGGTGCACGAAGATCGAGGGCAAGACAATCCCACTTTCGGTGCTCTATACGCCGGGAGTGCAGTACCACTCCTACACGCGGCCTGAACCCATCGGCGTGGTCGGACAGATCATCCCGTGGAACTTCCCGCTGCTGATGGCGGCCTGGAAACTCGCGCCCGCTCTTGCCACTGGCTGCACCGTGGTACTGAAGGTGGCGGAAGAGACACCGCTCACGGCGCTGCGTTTGGGTGAGATCATGCAGGAGGCCGGATTACCGCCCGGCGTGGTGAACATCATCACGGGCTTTGGCGAAACGGCGGGCGCTGCGCTCGCAGCTCATCCCGGCGTGGACAAGGTTGCCTTCACCGGATCCACCGAGGTCGGCCGACTGATCGTGCAGGCTGCGGCGCGCGACCTGAAGCACGTATCGCTGGAACTCGGCGGCAAGTCGCCGAACATTATCCTCGAGGACGCCGATCTGGACGTCGCGATCCCCGGCGCCGCGAGCGCGATCTTCTTCAACCACGGTCAGTGCTGCTGCGCGGGCTCGCGGCTATACGTGCACGAGCGGGTGTTCGACAAGGTCGTGGCCGGAGTATCGGATCAAGCCAAGGCGATCAAGCTAGGCTCGGGCCTGGATCCCGCCACGCAGATGGGGCCGATGGTCTCCGAGATCCAGCGCGATCGCGTCTGCAGCTACCTCGAGCTCGGCAAGACGGAGGGTGCCAGGGCGGTCACCGGCGGCAAGGCGCGCGAGGGGTCAGGATACTTTGTCGAACCGACCGTGTTCGTCGACACCAAGCCCGGCATGAAAATCGTGAAGGAGGAGATCTTTGGTCCGGTGGTGACCGTGACACCGTTTGCGGAAGCCGGCGATGCCCTGGTGCACGAGGCCAACGACACGATCTATGGTCTGGCGGCTGGAATCTGGACCCGCGATGTCAGCAAGGCGCATGCGCTGGCTGCGCGCCTCAAGGCCGGGACGGTGTGGATCAACTGCTACAACATCTTCGATGCGGCGCTGCCATTTGGTGGATACAAGCAGTCCGGCTGGGGCCGCGAGATGGGAGAGGCAGTTCTCGACAACTATCTGGCCACCAAGGCGGTGACGATCAGTCTCTGATTTGTCTGCGCAATCGCGAGGCAGACCCCGCCTCGGCGGGGTCTGCCTGCAGCCTTTCGGCTTTAGGCACCCCTCGTCTTTACCATCGATCATGGAGTTACATAGGCACGGCCGGGGTGTGCGCATGCATTCCGATAGGCGCGAACAGGTTTGGCGCGCCCGCTTGCTGAGGATTCCGGTCAATCGCCGCGATCACTATCGACGCCAGCGGATTTGCCACTGGTGGCGGATCGCCGGATGGAGAGCGGTGGCAGTAAGCCTCGTCCGCTCGGATCCCTATTCCTACGGCCTGCGCAACCTATGTTAACGTGACGGCCTACAGAGCGCGGGTGACCCAGGCAGTGGCAGATATTTTTGTTTCCTATTCCCGGACTGACAAGGCACGCGTCGCTCCCTTAGTCGCGGCGCTGGAGGCGCAGGGCTGGTCGGTGTGGTGGGACCCCGAAATCACGCCCGGCGACGAGTTCGACGCGCTGATCGGCGCCGAATTGGAGACGGCGCGCGCGGTCGTCGTTGTCTGGACCCCCTCCTCAGTCGACTCGCGCTGGGTGAAGGGTGAGGCGCGCGACGCCGCTGATCGCGGCGTCCTGGTGCCGGTCCGCTTCGAAAATGCGCGGTTGCCGATCGACGTGCGGTCGATCCACACGACCGAACTCGACGATTGGGCGGGAAATCGCGAGAGCGCATCGTTCAAAGCACTCTGTGCGGCGCTCGAATCGAAACTGAAATTATCGGCCGGCAAAACGGCAGTGCAAGCCCGGAAGGACAAACGTCCCACCGTCGCGATTTGCGTGCTTCCCTTCGCCAATATGAGCGGCGATCCGGAGCAGGAGTATTTCAGCGATGGCATCACTGAGGATATCATCACCGACCTCGGTAAAGTCTCGGCGCTGTCAATCGTCTCGCGCAACACGGCCTTCTCCTTCAAGGGCGCAAATGCCGACGTCGCCCAGATCGCGCGGCAGACGAAGGCGTCCTATGTCCTGGTCGGCAGCGTGCGCAAGTCCGGTGCGCGGGTTCGGATCACCGCCCAGCTGATCGGCGCTGCCAACGACGCGCAAGTTTGGGGCGAGCGCTACGACCGCGACTTGAATGACATTTTCGCGCTGCAGGACGAAATCTCAAAAGCGATCGTCGCCGCACTGAGGTTGACGCTGCTCCCGGAAGAAAAACAAGCCCTCGAGCAACGCGTCCACGACAAATACGGAGGCGTACAAGCTCTACCTGATGGCGCGCCAATTCTGGCTTCTGGATAACGAAAGGAACAACGAAATCGTTGTCCGCATTTGCAATCGCGTAGTCGAGATCGATCCGAACTACGCGCACCCGTGGGCGACCATGGCGCTGGCGCAGTGGAACATGTTCTGGCTCGGCGACTCCGGTGACGACGGCGAACGCGCGGCGGGGATAGCGCTACGGCTCGACCCCAATCTCGCCGACGCGCATGCAGCGATGGGCGCGGCGCTTCGCAGTAAAGGACGATTCGAGGAGGGGTTAAACTCCTGCCGGGAACGCGTTGCGCCTCGAGCCCGAATTCCTACGTCGGCAACAGAATCGCCGGCCTTTGCTACTTCGGTCTGCGGCGCTACGACGACGCCATCCGCCATTTCGAGTTAGCGGCCGCTGCGATGGAAACCGATTTTACGGCAGCGTCTTTCATATCGCAGTCCTACAAAGCCAAGGGCGATGTCGAACGTACGCGGAGCGCCGCGCGCATGACTCTTGAGCGCATCGAAAAGATTGTCGCGGCCGAACCTGGTCATAGTCGCGCGATCGGCATCGGGGCTTGCATGCTTGCGGACCTGAACGAGAGGGAGCGCGCCAAAGAATGGGCGACAAGGGCTCGTCTCGTCGATCCCGAGAACGTCAACCTGCATTACAATCTCGCTTGCGCAATGTCCTCGCTCGGAGAGATCGATCTGTCTCTGGAGACGCTCGCGGGCGTGTCCTCAAGGCTTTCGTCTGGCATGATGAGCTGGATGGAGGCCGACACTGACTTTGACCCGATTCGCCAGAGATCCTCGGTTCATGGCGATGATGGAACAAGTGAAGGCACGGCTCGCGAAGTCCTGAGGCCGTCAGCGCCACACGGGCGATTTGGTACCGCTGCATTGGTCGCTGTCGTGGACTCCCGGCGTGGGATATGAAGAAGCTCAAACACGAGGCGGAATTGTTCAAAGCGGCCTTGCTCGCCGGCGTTCAATATGCGGAAGGCCGCAAGGCGGTAGAATTCGAGTTGACCGACTCGGCAAGCGACAAGGCGCTATACGTCTATCGCTTGCTCGTGCACGACAAGGTCATTGCGCCAATGCCGGAAGAGCAGGTCAGCGAGAAGACGATTCGGCATCGGCTCGCGACCTGGTATGCGCATCAATTGCCTGACGGACATCCTCTGTTGGAATAGACATCCGCGGCGTCACCGTGATCTCTTGCCTGCGCCGTGCAGATGTGCGGGACATTTTCTGTACGATGGCTACTGATATCGAACTCACGGACGCTACGATCGCTTTGGACGATGTCGGCGACGGGGTTCCGGTATTGCTCCTGCACGGCTTCCCTGCAACTCGCCATCTCTGGTCGCGGGTCGCGCCACTGTTGGTGGAAGCCGGGTTTCGCGTTCTCGTCCCTGACCTCGTCGGTTACGGAGCGTCCGAGACTGCGGCTGGCGTGCGCGTCGATATGGGTAGCCAGGCGCGCTGGATGCTAGAGATCCTCGATGTACTCGGTATTGCGCGGGCAGCGGTCGTGGCCCACGACGTGGGATCGGCCGCTGCGCAGCTCATGGTGGCCAGCGCACCGCAAAGGGTGCTCGGCCTCGCAGTACTTGACGGCGTGTACGCAGCCGAGTGGGCGATGGAGGCCGTGGCGAGCGTTCAGGTATGGGACCCGGCCGACGCTCGCCGCCTCTTTCCGGTGCTGGTGCGGCGTCTCGGCAAGAGTGGTGCACTGCGTGAAATGCTCGCGGCTTATGACGGTGAGCAAGGTGGGCTGCGCTTGATCCGCGCCGCACGCGATCTTGATCCCCGCCAGACCGAGTACATCGGAGAGGCGCTACGCACCAGCGGCGTTCCGGCGCTCATCCTCTGGGGTGAGCACGACGCATTTTTGTCGATCGACAGCGTGGCGCGACCGCTCGCCAAGTTGCTCGGCGCGGCCTTGGTCATTCTCCCGGGTGGTCATTTCACACCCATGGATTGTCCGATGGAGGTTGCCGCCGCGCTGCGAGAGTTTCTAACGCGGCTGCCAGGGGGCCAAACCGGTCAGTCAGGGTAGCGAAATGATTGTTCCGGAGCGGACGCTTGCGAGCCTGAGTGGCTTTAGCTGGTGATCTCGGCCGCCGCCCGGTGGGCAGAATCGATGGCCTTGTGCGCATAGGCCATCCAGGCGGCATCGGTGCCGGCGAAATGAATCCGTCCCAAGGGTGCAGCGCTCACCTTCGTCTCGCGCTCGGCCGAAGACGTGTCATCGTAGAGTGAGTTCGCCTCGTAGGCGTAGCCATGCCCCCAGCGGTTCACGGTGATCGCGGCGATATCCCGATCCGCGTCGAAGCCGCCAGGACCGAGGATCCGGGTAAGCTCGTCGCGCGCGTGCGACTCGAACTGCTCAAAACGAAGCGCATAAGCAAGAGCCCGACCGGCGCGCCAGGCACTGCGCAGATCCTTGATCGGGCCGTCGGGCCACGGCACGTGGACTAAGTGGAGGATCATTGGCTCCTCGGGGCGCGTCGGGCAGCGGTAGTCGCCGAGGCTCACCGGGTAGTCAAGTTTCAGGTTGCTGTAGAACCCGGCCGGGTTATTCACGTAATGAATTCCGCGATTGACCCACGCGTGCCAGTTGCGGATAACGACGTTGACGTAGACGAGCGGCGCCTTGACTTGGTCCGACACGGCCTTGCGCTGCGCAGCGCCCAAGTCGGGACAGATGTAGGGGAGCATCGCCGAGTAGCCGGCATAGACCGCGTGGTCCGCGGAAACGCGCGTGAGCGTCTTCCCCTGCGCGTACAGCACGTCGACGCCAGCCTGGTTGTTCGCGAGCGCGACGACCGTCGACGAGAGCCTCAGGCGCACAGCGTGCTCGGGCAGGTCGAGCCGGCTATAGTCGAAGCGCGCGCTGACGATGTCATCCATGCTGCGACCTGCCGCTACGCCGGGAATCAGCTCGCGCACGAAGAGCCGCGCGAGCGAGGCGTTGCCGTCGGGGAAATGGTAGATGTAGGGATCGCCTTCCAGAATCCCGGCCTTTGGCATTTGCAATCCGAGCCCCTGGAATCCCGGGTATTCGCAACCCCATGCGAACAGTGCCGGTACCGCCTCGCTCTTGCTCGCGAACAGGTCAAGCGTGCGTCCGTCGAACATCGCGAGCGAACGCTCGTCGAGACTGTAGTAGCGCTGCAGGTAGTCGCGGTAGGAGGTGGTAGACAGCAGGCGCTCTTTCTCGGCGTGACTCTTCCCGGCGAGCACGTCGCGGGTGTCGGTGTACAGCGTGAGCAGGCGCGCTTTCTGCACCGCGTCGATGGGACAGTCGGCGATGAAGGCCGCGGCTGGCCGACCATTGTGCAGGTGCTCTGGTACGTCGCTCGGTAGCGAGCGCACCGGGTCGCCGGTCACCAGCCGGTCGATGCCGTACACCTCGCGCGGAAAGAACAGACCCGACGAGAGACCCAGACCCGGGTAGAGGTGGAGGTCGGAAGGCCTTTTCGAATCGGTCGAGGTCAACGCCGAGGCTGGCGACGCATGCGCGCGCGATGTTCGTCCAGCGGGTCTTGGGCCCTTCCATCGACTCGCTCCCGCCATAGCCCACCAGCAAGCGGCCATCGACGTTGAACTCGTTGCGGCGCGCGTGGCCGCCAAAATCATCGTGGTTGTCGAGGATCAGGATGCGGGTCTTCGGCCGGGCTCTGCGGAGATAGTGCGCGGTCGCGAGGCCGCCGATGCCGCTGCCGATCACAACCACGTCGTAGCGTTCGGCAACCGGCTGACCGCGGACGTCGTAGCGGAGGCCATCGCGTACACCGTGCGCGATCGAGAAATCCTCGGGCCGGCTGCCGCCGTAGCCCGTGCGAGCCGGCGGATAGGGCGCGTTGGCCTGCTGGCCGTAACCCAGGCCAGGCGCGGCGCTGCTGGCGACGATGGTGCAGGCGACGCCATCGAGAAAGTCCCGCCGCGTGATTCCCTCACCCATAGTGTCCCCGGCCGACGCGGCCTGCTTGTCTGTCATCGGTCCGGTGCGAAAGCTCTGGCTGTTTGTGCGTGCCGCACTATGGTGCCGACGGTTAAGCCAAGCCTACGCGCGTGACACGCGTCCTGGAAAGGGCAGTGAGCGCGCGCGCCGGCCGGGCACCGACAGCCGCTGGGCAGTTTGTCGACCACTGGAAAAAACTCCGTTGCGGGGGCGGGATTATAGAGTCGCCTAGTGTTCTACGGCCGTCGCTACATGCTTGAATTAAAAGACTATTGGACGTGTTGTCCTCTCACCCTTGGTTCCCCACCAGAAAGCGCCCGTGACCACGCCGCTCCCGAGGCAGAGAAGCTGCAATGACCAACTGCGGCGAATCAACCACGCCTCGCAGGAAGTAGCTGTTGCCAATGCCGTCGGTAATCTCGGCAAGCAAGGCGTGGGTACTCTGGCATCGTCTCGGGTCTATACTTGACCACGGCAGATTGGCGGAAGTGCGGATCGTCGATCCATTCGGATCAGAGGCCGTTGCGGCGATGAGTGGGTCGGGGGACCGAGGCAGTGACCAGTCGTCATCCGACCGTTCACCAGTCCGCGCGCTCCACCAGATAGTCATAGTCGGCGGGGGAGCTGGCGGCCTGGAGCTCGCCACCAAGCTCGGCAACAAGGTTGGCAAACGCGGCAAGGCGCAGATCCAGCTGATCGACAAGACCCGGGCGCACCTGTGGAAGCCGCTGCTGCACGAGGTCGCCGCCGGAAGCATGGATCTGGGCGTGCACGAGCTCAACTATATGGCTCAGTCGCACTGGCACCACTTTCGCTACCGCCTTGGAGAGATGATCGGCCTCGACCGGCAACGGCGCGAGGTGCATGTAGCGCCGGTCATCGATGAGGACGGCAATGAGATCACCCCGCAGCGCGCGTTCTCTTACGACACGCTGGTGATCGCGGTCGGCAGCCTCACCAACGATTTCGGTACCCCTGGCGTTAAGGAGTACGCAATCGCGCTCGAGACACCGAGCGACGCGGCGCGCTTTCATCGTCGGCTGGTCAACGCCCTCATGCGCGCGCACGCGCAGCCCGAGCCGCTTCGGCCGGAGCAGTTGCAGGTGGCCATCATCGGTGCCGGGGCTACCGGCGTTGAGCTTGCCGCCGAGCTGCACAACACGACGCGGGAACTGGTGGCGTACGGCCTCGACCGGATCGATGCGGATGCGGACATCCGGCTCAACGTGATCGAGGCGGCCGAGCGAATCCTGCCGGCGTTGCCGCGACGTCTCTCTGATGCCGCCACCAGGCTGTTGCAGAGCAAAGGTGTGCGGGTGCGCACCTCGGCGCGCGTCGCCGAGGTCTTGCCGAACGGAGTCAGACTCGAGAGCGGGGAGATTATTCCGGCGGAATTGGTCGTGTGGGCGGCGGGCGTGAAGGCCCCGGACTTCCTCAGGGACCTGGACGGACTCGAGACAAACCGCGCAAACCAGCTGATCGTGAAGCAGACGCTGCAGACAACCCGGGACGAGAACATCTTCGCCATCGGTGACTGCGCCGCTTGTCCGTGGCCGGGAAAGGATGCGAACGTGCCGCCGCGCGCACAGGCCGCGCATCAGCAGGCAACCCACATGGTCAGACAGATTGCAAACGGGCTTGCGGGTAAGCGATTGCGGCCTTACTGCTACCGCGACTTCGGTTCGCTGGTCTCCTTGGGCGAGTACACCACGGTGGGCAATCTGATGGGAGCACTCGTTGGCGGCAGCATGATGATCGAGGGCTACATCGCCCGGGTGATGTATACGTCACTGTACAAGATGCACGAGCTGGCGCTGCATGGCTATACGAAGGTGGCGCTCGACACGCTGGCACGGCTCATCACTCGGCGCACTGAGCCGCATGTCAAACTGCATTGACCGACGATTGCGTTTGCGGTCTTGGCCGCACGGCAGCCTGGTATTACGCAGACGCCAACGCGCCCGGGTTGGCAACGGGGGCGCGCTACCTATCCATCTATCAGAGGTGCGCCTAATACGCCGTCGAAGATGAAACATGAGCGGCGGCCGCCGAGCGCGGCGGCCGCTAGCGCTTCCGCCACAGCCACGCTGAGCGCGTGCCGCGGTCTGGCACCGCCGCCGGCCGGCTGCCCTGGGGCGCAGGTAGATGCTTCAGGCCGGTCGGCGCGGAGCGCATCGGTTGCAATCGGCGGTCGCTGACCGGCCACTTTAGGTCATACAGGTCGCCGAATGGCCTGCCGATAAGCTGCCATTCGCGTGAGCCTCTATCTGCGCGGATTCTGCGCGCAGGTAGGTGGGCGCCCGCAGGGTGAGCCTGGTCCTGTGAACACGGGAGTGATAGCCTCCAACAAGCAATAACGCTGATCGAAGAAATCTAGGGGATCAACATGCGAACTGTAGCAGCACTTTGTGCAGCCATTCTTGCCTCGGCCAGCGCGGTGGCAGCTGACAGTCCTGCCGCGAATCCTGACAAGGCAGCGATACAATCCCTCGAGAACACGTACAACGAGGGATTCAATTCCAGGGATGTAGACAAAATCATGTCAGTCTATGCTCCTGGAAAACAGCTGTTTGTTTTTGATGTCGTTCCGCCGCGCGAATATTCAAGCTGGGAAGCCTTCAAGAAGGATTGGGAAGGGCTGTTTGCGGCCTTTTCGGGGCCCGTCAAGAACACGATCTCCGAGCAGACCATCCATGTCGTCGGTTCGCTAGCTTACGGACACAACATCCAGACAGGTGAATTAACTCGCAAGGACGGCACGAAGATGACGATTGTCGCCCGAACTACCGATGTATATCGCAAGATGAACGGCAAGTGGTTCATCGTCGAGGAGCACAATTCGGTGCCGGTCGATCTAGAGACCATGAAGCCCGATCTTCTGTCCAAGCTCTAGGAAGTCGCCGCGGGAGGCTGGCTCAAACGGGGCATTCATTCGACTGATCTGCCCGTCAGCCGCGACGCCGCTTCGCCTTGCCGGGCGATCGCAGCACGGCACCCTTTGAGGCCGCAAAATCCCAGGCCATGCGCAGAGTCCGCTCGAGCTCCGCGCGGGAGATCTTGGACAACCGGATCAGCATTGTCGGATGCGGAGCATAGTGATCGGTGATGTAGTAGAGCGACGGCGACTTCTTGAGCAGGGCAGCACGCCGCTCGAAGCTCATCGCGACGACGACACTATTGACCTCCGCAGATTTGTTCACGGGCGTGCAAGCCACCATTTGGCCATTCAACTTCAGCGCCCGGGCCCCGTAATACGGGCTTTCCTTGACATCAGGAAGCTTGAGTCCGACCTCGAAGACGAAATCCATGCCGATAGAGGCGGTGCCCATAGTGAAATACCCTCCGTATAGCAGTTCCGCCCGTATTGGACCGTCAACGCGGGCGATGCTGGGTGCCCATACCGGCCGTAATGAAAAGTGCCGTTGCCTCGCCAATTACGTCGGCCGTGTGCCACGTTCCTCGTTGATCGCGTATTCCCCCGGCCCCAGAACTACAGACTGCTTCGATCCATCCGGTCGTTCCTGGTGCAGCGTCATGCTGCCCGCAAGGCACAGCACTACCTCGGCCCCGTTTGGATGCATTTCCCACATGTTCCAGGAATCTTTGAACGTAAACGTGCTGACCAATCGACCTTCGACACCGTCTGAGTGGTGTCGCTCGACGTAGCCGGCGTACCAGTCCATGGATCCAGTGAAGGCGGGTTCAGTGATCGCAGCCGCCCCGAGCCCAAGATGAATCGGATTCACTGCGATATTGGTTCCGCCCATATGCCTCTCCGCGTAGGGGCTGCTACCGGCCCTAAGCTACGCCAGGATGTTGCCGCCGCAAAGATGCGCACTAGCCCGGAAAACCCAGTGGACTGGCTATGTAATCGACGATTGGAAGCCAGGTAGCGGACGTTCATGAAAGGCACTGTGGGTCAACACCGGCAGTTCAATCCGACAGGCCGGGTACAGCTGCTGCCGGTCAGAGTCTGGATCTGACTGCCGAAGAGCGGTAGGTCGCCAGATGGCCTGTCCCGTCACTGAGCGGCGACGCCTTCGACGATAAGTATGCGGCTCTTTGTTGAGTTTTGTCTGATCGGCTTGATCGCCTCGTAGGCTGGGGAGTAATACCACCCACGCGCTTTCTCGACGCTATCGAAAGCGATTACCACGATGTAGCCCCTTGGCGCTTGGCCCTCGACGGTCTGGATCTTGCCGCCACCCGCAACAACCAGATACTGACCATTGAAGGGGGCCAGTGTTTTCGGCGTTTCCTCCCTGTATTTCTGCGCGGCAGCGGGGTCTTCTGTCTTGGTGGGATCCTTTTCGACTTCTGCTATGACGTAGGCGGGGGGCGTCTTCACTGGCTGCCCACGAATCGCCTGCGCGGCGACAGTGCCGATCGCGACCCCAACGAGTACCGCCAGCGTCATCTTTAGGCTTGCCTTCATGCGCTCTCGCTTGATCTTCCGAACCCTATGGCACAGTCTACCCAAGAGTCACGCCATGCTCTTCTTCCAGTTTGCGAATTTTGCAGGGCCCCAATGGAACTCGAACCACACGTCGGGAGGTGTGAGTACGACCGCTCAGGGACCCGAAATCTGATCGTGACCGGCGTCGGTACCTATTGCCATGTCGCTAAATTCGCTGAACCCATCTCGATCAAGGCGGTTAGCTATGGCGAAGTGGAATGGCGATTCAATCACCGGCGCCATCTGATTCACCCGGATACACTTCTTCTCCTGCCCGATGGCGATGAATATTCCCTGACGATCGACTCTACGGAACCGACCCGCGGTTTTTGCGCGGTATTCCGGAGAGGTCTGGTTGAGGAGTGCTGGCGCGTTGCGGTGAGCAAGCCAGAAACTCTGTTGGACTCACCTGACGACACTCGGCCTTTATCGTTCCCGCGACGCTTGGAATCGAGGACTGGACCGCTCGGACGGGCACTGGATGCCCTTGCCGCGGCGGTTGCTGCCAAAGCACTACCGGAGACCCTCGGCTGGCTGTTCGAGTCGCTAGGCGCGAGAGCGGCAGAATCGGTGTACGAAGAACGACAGGAGCGTTGCCGCCCGACTGCCGTTCGGCCCGCAACTCGTCTTGAAATTCAGCGACGCCTGGGCCTGGCGCGGCAGGCCATTGAAGACGACCTGGCCGCGCCCTGGACGCTCGTTACGATGGCCCGGGCCGCTAGGATGGCGCCCCACCACTTCCACCGATGTTTCCGCGCTGTCTTCGGTGAGACGCCGCGCGGCTGGCTATCGCGGCGCCGCGCGGAACGAGCCATGGCGATGCTGCGAACCACCGGTCGCTCGATTATTGAGATTTGTGTCGCGGTGGGGTACGCGAGCGCAAGTTCCTTTAGCGCATCGTTTGCCGCGCGTTACGGCATGCCTCCGTCGGAGGCGGCACGCCCACCTCGCGCTCTACGTAGACGCTCCCGCCCTTGATCGCAATGTTGCCCATTCGCGGCGGCGCCGAGTTCATCGCCACGCTGCCTGCGCCGCGCTCAGGAGGTGCAGAAGAACATGCCGACCAGGATCGCAGCGATGCAGCCCCACTGCAGCAGCATTATCCGCTCGCGCAGCACGAGCGCTGCGAAGGCGAGCGTGACAAGAGGATAGGCGCCGGTCAGAGGCGTCACGATCGAGATCTTGCCGTAGCGACTCGCGATCAGGACGCCAAGATCGCCCGACGCCATCATCCCCATCGGCAGGAACGAGCGCGTCCACTCGATCACGGAGTGCCTGCCGGCGCGTCCCTTCCACAAGCCGTAGACGCCAAGCGTGAGCAGCGCGCCGATAATGCTGTAGAGCGCCATGTTGGCGTCAGTGGCACCCAGGCTGTAGTCGTACTTGACGATCGTCTGGGCACCGCCCCACAGCACGAGGGCCGAGAACGCGAGCAGGATCCAGCCTCGCCCGGTCACCTTGTTAGCGGCGTCCGCCGGTTGGTAGGCCAGCCCGATGCAGCCGCCGATCACGAGAGCCACTGCGCCGTACTGGAGCGGCGAGAGCGTCTCGCCAAGGAACCAGTGCGCTAACACGACGGTGATCGCGGGATAGGCGGCCGAGAGCGTGCCCACAATCGTGATCGGGCCCGCGATGATCGACTGAAAGTACATGATCCAGCCGGTGCCGTCGAGCACGTAGGCAAGCACGCCGATTGCGAGCACGTGGTGGCCCTCCGCCGAGAACACCGGCGTGTGCGAGTTCGCGAAGAAGTAACAGACCATCACCAGCGCGCGGGCGCACGCGAAGTAGAGGCAGAAGCGCGCCGGCGGAACCTCCGTGATCCACATCTTCACAAAGCCCTGGCCCAGGCCGTAGAGCAGGAGCGCAAGCAAAGCCGGCGTCAGCCACACGAGCAGGGGTGCGGCGGTCGGTGAGTAGGTCATCACCAATTCTAGCGCGCCCGGGCCCGCTTTCGGACGATCGTCTCAGATCGGCGCCGGCGAGGGACGTGGTTTCACGGGATAGCCTGCATCCCAAACAAGTGATAGGTCTCGTTGAGACCGTGTACCTTCGTGCCGTACTCGAGGATTTCAATTTCACTCAACGCGCAGGGATCTTGCCCCAAGCGCCAGTATGCGGACAGCGGTTGATCGAGAGTCTGCAGTAGGAGCGCTCGGTTGCCAGCGCTGTGCCCTACCACGACGACGGTCTGTTGCGGATGGCGTTCGTGAACGAGGCGCAGAACGTTCGAGGTGCGTGCAACCAGCTCCTGCAATGACTCGCCGCCGGGGAATCGCATCAGATGCGGCGTTACAAGCCACCGTTCAAACAGAGCAGGCCACTGAGCGCGGACCTCTTCGTGAGTGCGCCATTCCCAGTCGCCATAGTGCAAGTCGTTCAAATCATCGAGTGTTGCCGAAGGCGCGCCGCATGCGGCGGCGATCGCCTCCGCCGTCTGGACGCATCGTCTCAGCGGACTGGTGTACACGACCTTCGGTTCCCACTGCTTTGCAATTCGCTGCGCCGTCGCTCGCGCCTGACGCACGCCCAGAGCCGACAACTCGACATCGCGGCGACCGCGGAAGCGCTCCGGCGAAATCCCTTCGACATCTCCGTGTCGCACCAGGACAATGCGCGTCATCTCGCGCGCCTCGCGGGCTCAAGGAGTAGCGGGCTCAGCCTTTTCATAAGGTTAGCGCGACGCAATAGATCGCGTGCACACTGGGACTGTTGCCCTTGCCTTCACGCGACCATCGTAGCTTACGACACGCGCCGGGGAACCCAGAGCAGTTTCGCCCCGACCTTGATCTGGCGCGTTGTTCTCTGTACGCTGATACCAACGTGGGAGATGGCATTCCTCCTACAAGAAAAAACCGCCTGACCGGCTGATGATGCCTACCTGATTTCTCTTCGGAGAAGAGGATAGGCATGACCGTTTGGCCGGCGTTCCAGTTCCTCCTGCGCCTTTGTCCGGGCACACGCACCGGCGCTCCCTCCTTCTGCCGACGAGCACAAGCGTGATCGCGCGCATCCTCTTCAACCTCCTGCAGGTCGCGGTGGTGATGATCGCCGCGCCGCTCGCGGCCGGGGTCCTGGCGCGGCTCAAGGAGATGGTTCAGTCCAAGCGCGGACCGAGCATTTTTCAGCCCTATCGGGACCTATGGAAGCTGTTCCACAAGGACGAGATCGTCTCCGAAGACAGCTCCTGGATCTTTCGCTTTACGCCTTACATCGTTTTCGTCACGCCAATTTTTGTCGCGTTGCTGATTCCGGTACTGACGAGCTACCCGCTCTTCTTCGCCTTCATGGGCGACATGCTCGGCGCTGGCTTCGTGCTGGCCCTCGGGGGCTTCTTTGCCACGCTGGCCGCCGTCGACACGGCCAACCCCTACGGACCTATTGGCGCCAGCCGCACGCGCATGGTCGGCTTTCTCGCCGAACCGGTGTTCATGATCGTGTTCTTCACCGTCTCATTCGTAGCGGGCTCCACCATTCCCTACATCGTCCAGCAAAAATGGGTGACACCCTTCGCGAATTTCTTCGCGCCGTCACACGTGCTGCTCGTGCTGGCGTTCCTAATGTTGATTCTGGCCGAGGGCGGACGAATTCCGGTCGATAACCCCACTGGTCATTTCGAGCTGGCCATGATCGACGAATCCAAGTCGCTCGAGTACTCCGGCCGTGGCTTCGCTCTGGTGAAATGGGGCGGCCAGATGAAATTCTTCGTACTGCTCTGCATCATTCTCAACGTGCTGGTGACGCCGTGGGGATTGGCGAGCCAGCAGACCTTCGGGGCCGTGCTGCTGGCCATACCGGCAGTGCTCTTCAAGGTCTTCTGCTTTCTCCTCGTACTGGTCGTCATCGAGTCGTCCCTTTCCAAGCTGCGGCTGTTTCGCATCGCGGAATTCCTCGGCGCCGCGTTCATTACCTCCGTAGCGGCCATGGTCTCACAGGTGTTTCTGCCGTGAACGAAGCATGAGCGCCGCAACGAAGGGACTGCTGGAGAACCTGAACGCTCTGGCGGCGAGCCTGTTCTTGCTCACGGCATTCGGCATCGTTGCGATGCGACAGGCGAGAGGCTGCCTGAATCTGTTCATTGCACAGTCGCTACTGCTCGCGGCGTCCGCCGCGCTCCTCGGTCTGCGGTACGACGCCGGGCATCTCTACGGGGTGGCGCTCGTCAACCTGATCACCAAGCCGATTATCGTCCCCTGGCTGCTGCGCAAAACGTCTCCGGCGGAGATCTACACCCGCCGCGAAATCGATCAGGTTCTGAATATCCCCGCCGCCTTGCTCATCGCTCTGGCGCTTGCGATAGGGGCTTATTTTGCGGCTACTCCGCTGGCCAACGCGGTGGGCCCGGAGTTCCGCGGTCCGAACATACCGATCGGCATCGCGGTGCTGCTGCTTGGCGCATTCACGCTCACCGTACGGCGCGAGGCGCTGTCGCTTCTGATCGGTCTATTGGTGATGGAGAACGGCGCGTTCCTCGCCGGCATCTCGATCGCGCGCGATCTCGGCATGCTGGTCGAACTCGCCATTGCCACAGACGGCTTGGTCATTGTGTTCATCATGGGGGTGCTGGTCCGTGCCGTGCAGAAGCAGGTCGGCACGACGGCGGTCGGCGATTTGGCAAGTCTCAAGGAAACAGCCACGGTGCCGGCGGCGGACGAGGGGCGCCTGTGAGCATCGTCGTCATTCTGCTGCTGCCGCTCGCCGCCGCCTTGCTCGTCTGCATTCCACTCGGCAGGCGCTGGGCACCGGGCGTAACGGTCGTCCTCTGCGTGGCCGAGCTGATTCTGGTCGGACGGCTGATTCGGCAGGTCGCGACTGGCACCGTCCCTGCGCAACTGCTGGAACCGGCCTGGTCGAAATGGCTGGCCGTCGACGGCTTGAGCGCCCTCATCCTGCTGCTCATCGCGTTCGTCGGAACGACTGCCGCGATTTACTCCGTTGGCTACATGGCGCAGTCAAACCTTGATGGGAAAAAACTGCGCCTTTATCACGCGAACTACAACCTCTTCATCTTCTCCATGCTCGCCATTCCCGTGCTGGCAGAGCCAACGCTGGTGTGGATCGTGGTGGAGCTGACGACGCTCTGCTCGGCACTCCTGGTCTCCTTCGAAAACACACGCGAGGCGCTCGAGGCGGCCTGGAAATACGTGGTGCTGTCGCTGATGGGTGCGGGGATTGCCCTGTTCGGCTTTCTGGTGCTGTTTGCAGCCATGCACGCCGGCGGCGGGGGAACCTACACGTGGACGGGGCTCGTGGCGGCGGCGCCGAAAATGCCACCGATTCTTCTGCAGTCGGCGTTTCTGCTGATCTTAATCGGCCTCGGAACGAAGGTAGGGCTGGTCCCCATGCACACGTGGTTGCCGGATGCCCACAGCCAGGCGCCGTCGCCGGTGTGCGCGCTGCTCTCCGGAATCGAAACCACCTCGATACTCTACGTGATCATGCGGTTATTCCCGCTGATGCAGGCCGTGCCGCGTGCGCACGCGGGGACCTGGGCCCTGGTCTTTGGCCTTACTTCCGTCGGCACCGCGGCGTTCCTACTGTTGCAAGTCAAGGACTACAAGCGGCTGTTTGCCTTCTCCACCGTCGAGCACATGGGCATCATCCTGACGGCGATCGGACTTGGCACATCGGCGGCCAATTACGGCGCCATGCAGCAGATCGTCAGTCATTCGGTGACCAAGTCCTTTTGCTTTTTCGCAGCCGGCGCAACGTTACTGACCGTGGGAACGCGTGAGATCGCCGCCGTGCGCGGACTGATCCGCCGATCGCCGCTCACCGGGGCGGCGCTCGTTTTTGGGGGGCTTGCAATCGCGGGCGCGCCACCGCTGGCGGTCTTCCTGAGCGAGTTCTCAATTCTCAAAGCCGGTCTGGCGCAGGGACAGTACCTGGTGACGGCACTACTGGCGATTTTCATCGTTATCGCGTTTTTCGGCATCCTGGCCCACGTGAACCGCATGGTCTTCGGCGCGCCGCCGACCGCTTCCCCGGAGGCTGCTCATTCGCGGGAGGAGGCAATTGCAACCTCGCGAGTGCCGTTCAGTTGCCAGCTGGCGCTGGGTCTCGCTGCCATACCGGTGCTCGTACTCGGCGTCTACGTTCCTAAACCACTGCAGGAACTTCTGACGATGGCTGCCGCTGCCTTGACGCCGATGAAGCGCCCATGAACTTCTCCACGTTGCAGATGCAGATCGAACGTCACTGGCCTGGGCAAGTGCAGTGCGGCGTTGTCGCCTCGACTTCAACGGCCGAAGTGACGTGCACTCGCACTGTCCTCGCTGACATGTGCCGTCGGATTGCCGAGGAGTGGCATTACAGCTTCGCTGGTCTGATCGTCGAGGAGGGTGCGAGCGCATGGCAGCTGCGCTATGCATTCTACGGCGAAGGCGAAGCCAGCTGGGTGCACGTGTTGGTCAGCGCCCCCCTCGCGGAGAAGGTTTTCCCCAGTGTGGTCGAGTGGATTCATGCTGCGGACTGGCACGAGCGGGAAGCAGAGGACATGTTCGGCGTGCGGTTCGAGGGGCACCCGCACCTCGGAGATTTCATTCTCCACGATGACGTCTGGCAGGAGGGCGTCGAGCCGATGCGTCACGCATTCAACGCGCAGGCGGCGATGCAGCAACCGCCGTCCGAACGTCGACTGGCGGCCCCGGCGCATCGTCCAGGAGCCCGGCGCGTTCATCATGCCCATTGGGCCTAAGTTCTCCGGCATCACGGAATCAGTGCATTTTCTGCTCGAAACCGTCGGTGAAGACGTCATCCGCTCATCGACCCGCCTGTTCTACAAGTGGCGCGCCGTTGAGAAGCTCGCCGAGGGCAAAACGGTGGAGGAAGGCCTTCTGCTGGCGGAGCGGTTCGCCGCCACGACGGCCTTCGCTCACGGACTGGCGTTTTGCCAGGGCGTTGAATCCGTCTGTGGCGTGGAGGTGCCGCCGCGTGCGCGCACGCTGCGGGTATTTTTGGCCGAGCTCGAGCGGCTGCGGCAGCACGCCGGCGCGATTCAGGAAATCTGCGAATCCACGGCCCTGGCGGTTGCCACCAGCCAGGCGGGACTCCTCGAGGAGGAACTGCTGCGCCTTTCGGCTGAACTGACCGGTCATCGCTATTTGTTCGGCCTGCTCGCCCCGGGCGGATTGCTGTGCGATCTGCCGACCGATGGCTGCCGCGGGACGCTCGAGCGATCAGCGGGAATCCTCAAACGGCTGAATGAACTGGAACGGCAGTTGAGCCTATCCAGCAGTTTTCTGGACCGGATCGAAGACGTCGGCGCCATTGCGGCGGACACCGCGAAGGATTACAGCCTGGTCGGCCCGGTTGCACGCGCCTCGGGACTGGTGCGCGATTTGCGTCGGGCGCTGCCGTATTCGGGATACGAGGCGTTCAATTTCGACGTGCCGAGCGAACGGGAAGGCGATGGCTATGCGCGGCTTCGAGTGTTGTTCGCGGAAAGCCGGCAATCGGTCCGCATCATGGAGCAGGCGGTCACGGCGCTCACGGCAGGCGAGGTGTGTCGGGCGGTGCAATACCGGTCGGATGCCGCCCTGGGCTGGGTCGAGGCGCCGCGCGGTGCGACGTTCCATTGGGTGAGACTGAACGAAGGCGGACGGATCGCACGCTACCGGATCGTCACGCCGTCCTTCACCAATTGGCACAGCTTCCACCTGGCTGCGGAGAAATTCGCGTTCCAGGATTTTCCCATCATTCTCGCCACCTTCGATCTGTCCGTGGCGGAGAACGACCGGTAACGGCGAGAGCAGGGCAGAAGATATGAGCCAATGGGTTCTCAAGGGTATTCGCACCGGAATCAGGACCACGATGTATCCGCGCGAGGCGGAACGCGCCGCCGGCGTCACGCCCGGGCTGCCCCGCGGGGGCGACTTCGGCACCGACGCGCCCGCGCTCGTTGCACGATGCCTGACCGGCGCACTCGATCAGACCGAGGGGACGCTCGCGGTGGACAGCCGTCGCTGTGTTCACTGCTACCGTTGCGTCCGTGGCATCGAGCACCCACTGAACTGGGAGCCGACCTACGAATGGGCGAGCGCTGCGTCGCAGTCGAGTAATGAATTGGGACAGCCGTTCCGGCGGTCCATCCACATCCTGGTGGTGGACGCAGGCGACTGCGGTGCGTGTCTGAACGAGGTGAAGCAACTCAACAATCCGTATTACAACATGCACCGGCTCGGCTTTTTCATCACGCCGACCCCGCGCCACGCGGACCTGCTGCTGGTCGTGGGTCCCGTGACCGACCAGATGCGTTTCGCGGTGAAGAAGATCCACGAGGCGATGCCTACGCCAAAGCGAGTTGTCGCGGTAGGCGCGTGCGCGCTGTCGGGTGGCGTGTTCGCGAACAGCTTCGCGTGCGCCAACGGCGTAGCAGACGTCCTGCCGGTGGACGTGGCGGTGCCGGGGAATCCGCCCCCACCGCTTGCCATCCTGCACGGGTTACTGGTGGCGGTCGGACGCAAGCCGGCGGACCGGCTGGCACGGGCCGAGTACCCGTCGGCTCCGGCGCGGCAATAATGGACACGCAGACGCTCGTTATTGTGTTCTTCGCGGCTTGCGGCGCGGGCGTCCTTCTGTCGCTGACGGTACGCCCGGGGCGCCTGTCCGTCGTACTGACAGCACTGGGATGCCTGGCTGCGATCGCCGCGGTTGTGGCGGGCGCCCACGTGCTTCTGACGGGCGAACGATTCATCCAGTCGCTCTGGTCGTTACCGGGACTGACCATCCTCACGCTGCGCCTCGACCCGCTCTCGGGCGCGTTCGTAGTCGTTACGGGGCTCGTGCTCTTCCCCGCCTCGATCTACGCCAGCGGTGAATTGAGACGCGAATCATTCCGTGGCCACGAGCGCGCGTTCACGGTGATGTTGCTGACGCTCTATGCGTCGGTCGTTCTGGTCATGATCGCCGGCGACGCGCTGCTGTTCCTGCTGGGGTGGGAAGTCATGTCCATCCTGTGCTATCTGCTCGTGGTGAGCAGCCGGGAGCGGTGACAACGGCCAGGTCGGTGCGGGGTATCTGCTGCTTGCGATGAGCGAAGCCGGAACGCTGGCGGCCGCCGTCGGATTTCTGCTGCTCGCGACCGGAGCGAGCTCGCTGGAGTTCGAAGCGGTCAAGTCCAGCGCATCCTCTCTGGGGCCGACCGCCCGCTGGGGAGTGTTTCTGCTCACGTTCTTCGGATTCGGCGTCAAGGCTGGCCTGGTCCCTGTCAATTCCTGGCTGCAACGAGCTTACGTTGGAGCGCCGCGGGCCTTTGCGCCGGTGCTCGCCGGGGCGACGCTGAACGTCGGCCTGTACGGGATCCTGCGTGTCAACGCCGACCTCTTGCCGGCCGCGCAGGCGGAGACGGGCTTGGTCACGCTCGTCGTCGGGACCATCTCTGCGCTCCTCGGGATCCTTTACGCGACCACAGACAACGATCTGAAGGCGATGTTGGCGCACAGCTCCATCGAAAATGTCGGCATCGTCGTCGCCGGCTTCGGTGCGGGGATGGTGTTCGTCGCCACGAATCATCCGGTGCTCGCGGCGATCGCCTTCGTGGCAGCGCTTTACCACATGGCCAATCATTCGCTCTACAAGGCGCTGCTGTTTTTCGGCGTCGGCGCCGTGGAGACGCACACCGGCACGCGCGACATCGACCAACTCGGCGGCCTGATCAAATGGATGCCGCTGACCGCGTTCGGCTTCCTCATCGGCACGCTGTCGATCGCCGCGCTGCCGCCCTTCAACGGCTTCGTCAGTGAATGGCTGACGCTGCAGGTGATGCTCCGCTCGGCGGAGCTGTCTTCGATCGGCGCGAAAATCGTGTTCGCCCTATGCGGGGCCGGGCTTGCGTTGACGGCGGCGTTGGCCGTGACCTGCTTCGTGAAAGTGTTCGCGATGAGCTTTTTGGGAATGCGCCGGCTCGATGGGGAGCTGCGGGTGACCGAAGCCGCGCCGAGGACGCTTGCGTCGATGAGCATTCTCGCAGTCCTGTGTCTTGCGTTTGGCGTGCTGCCAACGTACGTGATCCCGATGCTTGACCCGGCGTCGACGCAGCTCTCAGGAGCCAGTGCGTCGGAGACCCTGGTACCGCCTTTCTTTGCCTCGGCTCAGGGGCACGGTGCGTTGCCCGCGGGATTTGTAGGCGAGTTCCACGACCTGGGCGCGCAGGTGGGGGAGGGGGTTTTCCCGGGACGCGGACTGGTGGTGCTGCATCGCGGCGGGAGGCAGAATCCGGTGGTTTTCGCCACGTCCACATCCTACATGCTGCTGGCGCTGACCGGCTTGCTCGCCCTGACCTGGGCCGTCATTCGGCTGTGGCTGACGCGGGATCGGCGGCGGCTCCGGCGCGAGCGATGGGACGGCGGGGTGCGGCAGCTGTTACCCGAGATGACCTATACGGCGACGGGATTCTCTAACCCGGTGCGGGTGATCTTCGACGCGATCTTCCGTCCGACGACCGTGGAGGACACGCGCGAGACGGTGGCGGAGCATTTCCGCATAGCCATCCGCCGCGAGAAGGAACGCGTGCATCTCGTGGACAGACTGGTGTTCCAACCGGTCAGAGCGGCGACGCTGGGGTTCGCGCGCGCTCTGGCGGCGATGCACCACGGACGCATCAACGCGTACGTAACCTATGCATTTCTGGCTCTGCTGATCGTGTTTGCCGTGCTGCCGGCATCTTGATGCGAGGCTGCGTGGGCGGGCCGGCCGGGGCGGTCGGGAAGGTTTCATGGGCACCGATGGATCGTTACTCGTTTTGGTCTTCGCCCTTTGTGGTGCGGGCGCGCTGACCGGACTTGCAGTACCTGAGCGGCGGATCCCGGCGTTCCTGGCCTGGGTCGGCTCACTCGCGGCGCTGGCAATGTTGTGGGTCAGCGCGGACGTGCTGCGCTCGGGCGCTGTCTTCAGGAGCGAGCTCTGGACCATCGAGCTGCTCGGAACACTGAGTGTTTCGCTCGATCGTCTATCGGCATTGTTTCAGTTCGTGGCGGCGCTGGTGATGCTGGCGAGCTCCATTTTTTCCGCCAGCTATCTCAAGCGATACCTGGGGCATTACAGCCTCAAGGCGCTGAATGCCTGGTACCTCTTGCTGCTCGCCTCGATCACGCTGATCCTGATCGCCGATGACGCGCTGCTGTTCCTGCTCGCGTGGGAGGGGATGTCAATAGCAAGCTACCTGCTCGTCAACTTCGAGAATAAGCGCGACGAGAGCAGCCACGCGGGCTATCTCATGCTGGCCATGGGGGAGGCGGGCTTCATGGCAGTGGTGGTGGCGTTCCTGATCCTGTCGGCGGATGGAGGATCGCTGGAATTCCCGGCGCTCAAAGCCGCGGGCTCAAATCTGGGACCCCTCACGCGCTGGCTCATTTTTCTGCTGACGTTCTTCGGTTTCGGCGTCAAGGCGGGACTGGTCCCTGTCAACACTTGGCTTCCCCGTGCGCATCCCGCGGCGCCGGCGAATGTATCCGCGATCCTGTCCGGCGTGATTCTGAATCTGGGCCTCTACGGGATCGTTCGCCTGAATCTCGATTTGGTGCCCTTCACCACGGTCGGTGCAGGCGTCGTGGTGCTCATCGTGGGTACGGTGTCAGCGCTAGTTGGAATTCTATACGCCACGACCGAGAACGACCTCAAGGCGATGCTCGCCCACAGCTCGATTGAGAACATCGGAATCGTGACCGCAGGTCTGGGCGCCGGGTTCATCTTCACCGCGTACGGCCGGCCCGTGCTGGCGGGCATCGCGTTCATCGCGGCCTTCTATCACATGATCAATCATTCTCTCTACAAGGCGCTGCTGTTTCTGGGCGCGGGAACCGTGGATGATCGTGCCGGCACCCGGGATCTGAACCGGCTTGGCGGTTTGATTCGGGCGATGCCGTTCACCGCGGGCGCCGTCCTGATCGGCACACTCGCAATTTCGGCGCTCCCGCCGTTCAACGGGTTTGTCAGCGAATGGCTGACGCTGCAGACGATGCTGCGCTCGGCCGAGCTGCCTTCGGTACCCATCAAAATCATCTTCGCGTTGTGCGGGGCCGCACTCGCGCTCACGGCAGCACTGGCGGTGACCTGCTTTGTGAAGATGTTCGCGATGGGCTTTCTCGGCATGGCTCGCTCGGATGGCGCTGCAACGGCGGTCGAAGCGCATAGGGCGTCCATCGTGCCGATGGTGTTCCTGGCCGTACTTTGCCTCCTGCTGGGCGTGCTGCCGACCTACGTAATTCCGGCATTGAGTCGTGAATTGCAGCCGTGGACTGCTGCGAGTCCCGACGCGTTGGTGCCGCCTTTCTTTGCCTCGGCAGAAGGGCACAGTACTTTGCCCCCAGGATTCGTCAGCGAGTTCCACGATCTGGGCGCGCAGGTGGGCGAGGGGGTTTTCCCGGGACGCGGACTGGTAGTCCTGCATCGCGGCGGTACGCAGAATCCGGTGGTCTTCGCCATGTCCACTTCCTACATGCTGCTGGCGCTGACTAGCTTGCTGGCTCTGACCTGGGCTGTCATTCGGCTATGGCTGACGCGTCAGCGGCGCTCGATGCGGCGTGAGCGTTGGGACGGCGGAGTCCGGCGGTTACTACCGGATATGACGTATACGGCGACGGGATTTTCCAACCCGGTGCGGGTGATCTTCGATGCGATATTCCGTCCGACGACGGTGGAGGACACGCGTGAGACGGTGGCGGAGCATTTCCGTATGGCCATCCGCCGTGACCGCCAGACCGTGCACATTGCGGATCGACTCCTGTTACGGCCGGCGAAGAACCGGGTCATGGCATTCGCGGGTCAGCTGGCACAGATGCATCAGGGGCACATCAATGCTTACATCGCCTACGTACTGCTGGTTCTACTGCTGGCGCTGGCGGTGGGACTGGGCGCGGTCACCGTGACAAATTAGCTAACGACCATGAAGGGATCATTCCTCCGGTTGTATGTGCACGAGCGCGATCGGCATCACGATCGACCGCTTCGTGCGTGTTGGCTTGCGTCGACGTCTGGTGTCGCTCACGTAGCGTAACGAAGACCCCCGGGTCAGATCACGCTTCGACAGACCAGGAAGTGGGGGGTCATTTGACGTTGCAGTCCGGTGCATAGCGATGCAAACTACTGAGCAATTTCTCGCTCTCTGGCCGACGCGCCGGCTTCCGCACAGTCGAAGCCGTGGGCTGCCGCACAACGCATAAACGTGTAACGCATAAGGGGGGACTGGATTATGAACTGCAATTGCGAGCCGCAAGGGATCGGTCGGAGAGACCTGCTGAAGTTCGGCGCGGCGGGCGTCGTCGCGCTCGGGCTCGGCGGCGTGCCCCGGCAGGCACGGGCCGCGGAAGGCGCGCCGACCGCGCTCACGCCCGACGAGGCGCTCGCCAAGCTGAAAGCGGGAAACAAGGCCTATGTCAGCCATCCGGAGCTCTGCTCGATCGACCTTGCGGCGCAGCGCAGCGCAGTCGCGGCGCACCAGGCGCCCTGGGCGACGATCATCAGTTGCGCCGACAGCCGCGTTCCGCCAGAACTGATTTTCGGCGGACATGGCGTCGGCGAGCTCTTCGTTGCCAGAAACGCTGGCAATCTGGTCGACACCGCGACGCTCGGCACGGCCGAATACGGGGCGGCCGTGCTTGGCTCGCCACTCATCGTCGTCCTGGCCCACACCAGCTGCGGCGCCGTGAAGGCCGCGTGCGACGTTGTCACGAAGAATGCGACCTATCCCGGCGCGATCGGCCCGATGATCGAGCCGATTGTTCCGGTCGCGCTCGCGGTGAAGAGCGATGCCGGCGATTTTGTCAACAATACGGCGAAAGCAAGCGCTAAGCGGACCGCGGCGCGGCTGACTGCGGCAAGCACGCTGATCGCCGGCCTCGCCGGCGCGGGGAAGGTGAAGATCGTCCCGGCGATCTACGACCTGAAGACAGGCGTCGTTACCTATCTCGATTGAGGGTGGGATCGGCCAGATGTGCGCCGCGGCTGCCGCCCATGCGGGGTTGAGTGGGCGTTGCGGTCTAGCGAAGTTCAGTGTGAGCGTTAAAGTCGTATGCGCCGACGGTGCTGCGCTCCACTTGCGGCATCAATGCTGAGTCCACTCACGGAGCCGGCATTCTGCTGACTCAGGCTCTGGGCGTAGATGTAGCCCGCAGACGCGCTCGAACTTGGCGCTGATGTGCAGAGCGCCAGCCCGGAGGTTAGCAGCAGCGAGTTGGATATGGGCATCAACGCACCGTTAGTCTCATCCACAGAATAGAGTACGAGAGAGAGTTGAGTATTGCCGGGCCGCGTGATCGCGTATCGGCCGTCGCCGCATAAACTGAACGTGGACGCCGGGCCGCCCGGTGTTACGGTGTCGGCCGCCACCGACGCGCTCCGTGATGCGCTCCGCCCTACGCTGGGCACATGCGTTGCCGTCCGACGGTGGAGGGTAAGAGCCGCTACCTACTGGCGCAGTTCGAGGGGGGGATACTGCGTTCCTCCAATGGCTGGCGATCGGCGACGCTGCCAATCAGCCAGGTCTATCTGCGTTGGTAGCAGGGGCTGGATTTGCCGCGTTCGCGGAGGCAGTATCCGTTCCTCAGAGTTTGCGCGTGAAGTGAGTCCTGCGTCTCATTACGCGGTTCCCTTCCGCGATAAGTGCATAGTCGAGCGGGCGCCTCTCGGGGCACCTGGATGGCAGTGCGCCGAGTTCACGTCGGCGAGCCGCTGCTCGACTTTCGCTGGGAGCCGCAGTGAGCCGCTGGCGCAAGAAACCGGTCGTCGTCGAGGCGTGGCAGTTTACCCCGGCCGGAAAGTGCGAGGAACTGCCCGCGTGGATCGACCGGCGATGGTTCTACGAGGACAAGGCCGGCGGCAACCCCACGATCAGGCGCCGCGGTACGCCGTACATGCTCATTCCGACGCCCGAAGGCACGCTGCGCGCCGATCTCACCGACTGGATCATTCGGGGCGTGAACGGCGAGGTCTATCCGTGCAAGGCTGACGTCTTCACGGTGACCTACGAGCCGGCGTGAAGAACCACAGCCGAGGCCGCGAGCGCCACGCTGAGTTTCAAACCGGAACGTTGCCTCGCGTTTCTCATTGCGAGCGCCGCCACTCCACGGTCTCGCAATACGTGTGTTTATTCGCCACGCAAACCAATTCTGGCCCTCCGCCGCTAACGATCGAGTCGGCGAGGCGGTAGAAACTCCATTGGGGATTCTGCTCTACGGGGCAATCGTCTTTCTCTGGAAAGCTTGTTTCAGTCTGACTGGTACAAAAGCGCGCGGGTCCAAGAACATCGATCATGCGGCCGCGGGCAATCCCATTCAAGGGCGAAACGTCCAGCCGGATACAGGGGGACACGAACTCCTTGTTTTTCTCGCCGCGAATGGGAACCTCAACAAGGCACTGACGAAGGGTCTGAAGCAACTCCTTGTGAGCGGCGTCGTTGCGATAATTACCCGGCGTACTGCAAGCAACTAAAAACGCAGCCACCGCGATAGGGGCTGCAGACAGGAATTGCGGGTAATGCGAAATCACCCACCGATGATGCCACCACTCCTGGCAAGAACGAAATCTAAGCCTCAGTTATGGTGGGCGTCGGTCGCCATCCGGGTGAATGCCAAATCGCGCCAAGACCTGCTGACGGTCCTTTTGAAATCCGGCTCTAGCTCTGTTTACTGCGGTTGAGCTGCAGGCTTTGCAGGTCTTCGCAGCTTCGACATGGCGTCCTTGCAACCGGCCCCGAGCTTATCGGCGTTGCTGTGTAGAGACATCATCACTTCGCGTCCCTGCTTGTCCGCGCAAAGACTCTTGATGTCCGCATCGCATGCCTGCAGCATGGCCGCGCGGGCGGCTTGCCGATCAGCCGACGGCGACGCGCTGCTGGGAGTTTGAGCCTGTACGGAACCGGCGGCTGCGAGGGCCGCAACGAGCAAAAGAGCATCGATCGAACAACGACGATTTCCCGCCCACATCGGGCCGGCTTGCGTATTTTAAGCCTCCGTAATCCGGCCCGCATAGGCTGTCGCTTGGAACTATTACCAATTGAGGCGTCGCCTGCACGTTGCTCGGTGCGCGGCTGACGCTTCAGGCGGGGCGCAGCGCACTCTGATACGACGCCAGCGTGAGTCTAGGATCGTGGCAACTATCAGCAGCTCGGGCAGGACCGGCTCGGGCGGCAGGCCGCCAGGGGGTGCCGCTTGTTCCGGTCGTGCGCGCGAAGGCTGCATGTTGTCAGCGCCGGATTAGGCAGCCGGAGAGGCTTTTCGCTGCACGCGCCTCAACCACGCTTAGAGCGACGTGCCGGCGTTCGCTATGCTGCACCAGCGCCACGTGGCGCAGCGTCCAATGATCCCGTAGGAGCTCTAATGCAGCATCGCGCCATTCTTGACATCGGATCGTACATCACGGTCGGTACCACTCTCGTGCTGTTTGTGGTCGCCCTGCTAGTCAAGGGCTTTACACACGACGTGCTACTTGAAGCCGGCGTATTCCTCGTGTCCATCAAGCTCATCATCATGGGGTACAAGAACGGCATGGCGACGAGAGAGGTGCGGACCGAATTGCAGCTCATCCGGATGCTCCTGGAGAGCCCTCGCAACAGTAAGCCGTGACCGATTGCCGTGGACCGTGCGGGTCCGAGCTGCGCAGCGCCTTTGGTGTTGCAACGGATTCCGGCATCGGTGACACCGGCGGGGCGATGGGGGCTGTCAATCGCTACGGCTGCGGCCGGTCGCGACCGTCTGCTTGGGGTGGCCAATTGCTGACGTTGCTGCGAGCCAGCTCAGTGGTAGCGGGGCGCTGCTTTGATCTTTTATAACGCCTATGCCGTCCAGCTGCTGGCGGTTCCAGCGAGCGTTGCCGGTTAGGACACTGATTGGACGCAGCCGCGCAATCTGTGTACAGTCCGCGCCGCCTGCCGTCCTTAAGTGCTCGGTCAGCACCCAGGCGCATCCGATTTACCATTAACTTAGGCCTCGCATCTGACCGCCGCAGCCGCCAAAAGGCTGCCGGGCGAGCCGGAAGAGGTTTCACCTAGATGTCATTCAATGATCTCGGGCTCACGCCCGAGCTGACGCGTGCCGTGGCCGAAAAAGGCTACACCACGCCGACTCCCATTCAGCGCGCCGCCATTCCCGGCGTACTCGCCGGCCGCGACGTGCTCGCCGGTGCGCAGACCGGCACCGGCAAGACCGCGGCGTTTGTGCTGCCGATCCTGCAGAAGCTGGCGACGCAGTCCGGGCGCCTGCCGCGCGCACTGGTGCTCACCCCCACGCGAGAACTCGCCGCGCAGGTCGCCGAGAGTGCCCGCGCGTATGGCCGTCACGTTAACCTGCGCACCCTCGTGATCTTCGGCGGCGTGAGCGAGAAGCCGCAGATCGAGGCACTGCGCAATGGCTGCGATCTGCTGGTGGCGACGCCCGGCCGACTGCTGGATCTCGCCGGGCGCGGCCTGCTCGATCTGGGGCAGGTGCGTTGCTGCGTGCTGGACGAGGCCGATCGCATGCTCGATATGGGCTTCATTCACGCGATCCGCCAGATCCTCAAGCTCTTGCCGCGCGAGCGCCAGACGCTGATGTTCTCGGCGACCTATTCCGCGGACATCCGCGCGCTGGCGGCCCGCTCGCTGCGCGAGCCGCTGGCCGTTGAAGTCGCGCCGCGTAACGCGGCCGCCGAGCGCATCGAGCAGCACGTATATCGCGTGCCCCAGGAGCACAAGCGCGACCTCTTGGTGCATCTCATCGACAGCGGCAACTGGCACCAGGTACTGGTGTTCACCCGCACCAAACACGGTGCCAACCGCCTCACGCAGGCGCTCGTCGCCGGCGGCGTGCGTGCCGCGACGATTCACGGCAACAAGAGCCAGGCTGCGCGGGTGCGCGCGCTCGATGATTTCAAGGAGAAGCGCATCACCGCGCTCGTGGCCACCGAGGTGGCGGCGCGCGGTCTTGATATCCGCGAGCTGCCGCACGTCGTGAATTTCGAGCTGCCCAATGTTCCCGAGGACTACGTGCACCGCATTGGTCGCACGGCGCGCGCCGGCGGCAGCGGCTCGGCCATCTCGCTGGTCGCGCCGCCGGAAGCGATGCTCCTGAAGGACATCGAGAAACTTCTCGGTCACTCCTTGCCGCTCGCCACCCTGCCGCCTTATGCGGTGAATCCACCGCGGCGCAGCGCCGCCCCGGCGACTCTGGCGCCCGCAACTGGCGGCGTGCCGCGCACCCCAGTCCACCGCGCGCAGCCGCGCCGCCGCGGCCGGCACCCGAGCCCGCGCACTCACGGGACGCAGTCGGCCTTCCCGCGCGCGCGCCGCCCGGTGTAGCGGTTAGCCCGTGCGCCGTCTCCCGTAAAGCCATGTCCGATGCGGCTTGCCGAGGCGATTCGCCAGGGAAATTCGATTGCAGCCGCCGTATTCCGATCGAGCCCACTGCGACCAAAGGTCTTAAAAAGCCTGTTGCTGCGGAAAGCCCGGGTGCGGCAGCGCATGACCGCCAGAGCGATGCAGGATCGGCAAATAACGTGGTAGCGGGGGACACCTCCACCCCGTCTCATTCACTGCACTTGTGAGCCTTTTACGGGCGGCGCAGGTGTTTGGCTGCCAAGCTCCGCCGGGGCAGCCGCAAGAAGCTGCATAGTGTCACCTTGAATGTACGGGGTATGCCAGTTCTCGGAATCGAACCTGCCAGTAATCTCGACAGAGTCCTTCTCCCGCAACGCGAACAGCCGGACGCGCATGTCTGCGCCGAAATAAACTAAAGCCATTCGGAGCGCGTCGCTCGGCGTCGGAGTGATGGCAAGCACAATTTGCAGCGGAGACCGGTCGGAATCGCGCACGTACGACACGTATCCGCGCCATCGAACCTTCTTACCCTTCAGGCTCCTCAGGAACTCTTCCCGCTCGTTGAACCGGTCGGTCAGCTGATCAAGCGTGGTGAAGTAGCCGGGGAAATCGAGAGTCGTACTCGTGGTACGCGTGGTACGCGGGGGGCTCGGCGGGGTACTCGCGAGGTTGTGTCCGAGATTGGAGTACAGCAGCAATCCCCCGACAACTGCTGCGGCGACCGCTGTGGCAACCGCTACGACCACCCAAACCATCAGGCTGCCCCAAGCATGGCCTAATGCACGCCAAAGCGTGTCCGGGGAAACAATGAGATCTTTCAGCTTGGCAAACAGACCGGCCATGGCGTTGAAGTATAGCCACCACGAGGCGGACACCGTCGTGGTCTCGGAACCACAACGTGGGCGATCGGACCATCAGATGAGCCACGCAGCATCAAATCGTCCTTAGCTCACGGCTTTCAGCGCTCGGAGTAAGCTCATGGAGTGGGCCGCGGAACGCGCGAACTGACGCCTGCGACGTACTGAGAGGAGCTGGGCGATGAGGAAGATCAAGATCGAAGTCGTTGAACGTGCCGGCTGGTGGCAAGTGAGGGTTTGCGGCCTACGCCATTCGCGATACCGCTCGCGGGCGGCTGCTAGGCACGGCGCCAAGCTGCTCGCGGCGCGGGTGCAGAAGCTCCGCGTTCAGGCGCGCAGCCGGGCAGGCCGCATGCAGCTCGGGCAACGCCTGCGCGTCGCGCACTGCGAGTTGTACTGCATCCGAACGCTACTGCGAGGGCGACGCTGACCGCAGCCATCGTTGGCCGTAACAATCCCCGCCTTTGTCGAGGGCGGCGGAGGGAACCCACTGCTCAGGCCGGTTCGAGCAGATTCACTTCCCGCTCTTTGGGTGGTGCTTCTTGCGCTACGCCACCGTCAGAAACGGACCGCTCTCCCGGCTCGGGTCCACCGGTGGTTGGGCGACCGCTCTCAATCCCTCGCTTCGGTCGCAATGCACTCAGCAACGCGGCGTACTTGCGGTGATTGAACCAGTAGCGCACGGCTTCCATGACGAGGAAGCCCACAACCAGCGCCAGCAGCCACTCGAGCCAGTGCGGCAACACGTGAACGACGATCTTCTTCCTCGGCAGGACGCCGAAGAGATTCCTGATCTCGCGTCGTTCGACCGCATGATGAGTGGACACAAGCGTGACCAGTGAGCCGGCGATATAGCCCGCAAAATTGCCGAGCGCCGTGTTGATAAAGAGTCCCCGGAATTTTTGACGGTTAAGGGTCGCTCTCAGGAAACCGCTCATGGCATTAAATCCCTAACGATTCAAGTGACCGCGGGCGATCAGCGCATCCGGAAGAGGCCACCCGCTTGAACCGCAGACCAAGCACCTCGCCTGGCCGCCGCACCGCCTAAGGCATCTCCTATTTACCGCAGATGCAGGGATGGTCACTGTGATCGCCCTCACCGTTCTCTGCTCGGGAGGATGGGCGCTTCCGGAGCCCAGAAGCAGTCTTCGAGCTGCGCGAATTCGCCGCCCTCAAGCGGGCATTCCCGGGTTGCGATACGCTGAGTCCGCCGGCTGCGGCGACCGTCGCCAGAAACGGCGGAAGCTACGCTCTGGAGGAAGCGAAGTGAGCAGAATAAGACTCATTGTGGCCGTCCTAGCGGTCCTAGCGGCCTGTCGCAGCATGGCGCAGGAGCATCAGCACGGGACTGGTGAGAAGTTGGGAGCGGTTCACTTTGCCACATCGTGCAACCGCGTCGCGCAGAAGGATCTCAACCGCGCAGTAGCGCTGCTGCATTCCTTCCAATTCAGCCGTGCCATAGAAGGCTTTAATGTTGTGCTGGGAGAAGACGCGACGTGCGCAATTGCGTACTGGGGGATCGCGCTTAGCGCTTGGAGCAATCCTTTCGCCCCGGGGATCAAAGACAATAGCCTGTTGCAACTCGGGCGGGAGAGCGTAGATCGCGGCACGGTCGTGGGTGCCAAGACGGAGCGCGAACGGGCGTATCTAGCGGCCATCGGTAAACTGTACAGCGATTTCGAAAACACGTCTCAGCAAGCGCGTTTGCTCGCCTATCGCGACGCTATGGGGGACGTCGCGGCAAGATAATCCGGAAGACCACGAGGCGCAGATCTTCTACGCATTGGCACTCGTAGTCGCGGAAGATCCCGAGGACAAGACCTACGCAGATCGGCTCAAGGCGGGAACAATTCTCGAGAAATTGTTTGCGGAGGAGCCGACGCATCCCGGTCTGGCGCATTACATTATCCATGCGTACGACGTGCCGGGGCTGGCAGGGCGGGCGCTCGTCGCGGCGCAACGTTACGCGGAAATTGCCCCCGATGCGCCGCACGCGCTGCACATGCCATCACATACATTTACCCGCCTGGGATACTGGCAGGAGTCCATCGACAGCAACGTGGCAGCCGCAGCGGCGGCGCGGCGCCAGGGTCAGACGGCAGAAGAGTTGCACGCCAGCGACTACGAGACTTACGCCTACCTGCAAACCGGCCAGGACGAGGCGGCAGCCCGGATTGTGAATTCCCTGCCGGAAATCGCATTGCGCTTCGATCCGAAGGCGGTTGGGGCCGGGTCCCCTTCGGCCGGATATTTTGCGCTCGCGGCGATCCCTGCACGATACGCACTGGAGCGCCAGGATTGGCAGCAGGCGGAGCAGCTTGTGCTGCGGGAAACTCCGTTTCCTTACACAGATGCGATAACGTGGTTCGCCGTAAGCGCTTAAGGAACCGCGTCAGTACCGATAGCCCATCGCGACCCAGTAGTGCCAGTCTTCGATGGCCTCCTTGGTGGCGGCGTGGACCTTGTGGGGTCGAAGTTGCGCAAGCGGTATGCCCAGAGCGCGGCCATGGTATTCGGTGATGACGATGATCTCGCTCATACAGTCATCTTCCGGCGCGAGGCCGGTCACCGTCAGCGACTCGCCGATCTTGAACGGTGAGGTGGCGCGTCTCTTGATGCAGCTGGCCGTGAACGGGAAGCGCAGTTTCCCCTCGAGGTAGTAGTACCAGCCCATGGCGCGCTCGTCGGATGTATACGCGTCGACGACGATCTCCTCCTCGATGCGCGCTTCGCGCCGTGGACTGCGATGTGGTCGAACCTTGCTCACGCGTCGAGTCGAAGCCGGCTACGGCGCTGGTGCCCTGAGGTTCCACGGCAGCATCGCTTCGTAGTCCTCGACGGTCGTCAGGTGCGGCAGCCGCTCGAAGAGGCGCGACAGATAGGCGTGCGGTTCGACGCCGTTGGCCTTGGCGGTCTCGACCAAGGAGTACAGGTTGGCGCTCGCCACGGCACCGTGAACGGTGTCGCTGAAGAGCCAGCCCTTGCGACCAAGGACGAAGGGGCGGATGGCGTTCTCGCAGCGGTTGTTGTCGATGGGCACTTCGCCGTGAGAGAGGAACACGGTCAGCTTCAGCCACTGACCGAGGGTGTAGTGCACGGCTTTCCCGAGCTGGCTCTCGGGCAATACCTGGGAGCTCAGTGCCTCGAGCCAGCCGTGGAAGCGCTCCATGATCGGGGCTGAACGGGTCTGGCGCTCCGCGACTCGCTGCTCGGGCGTCAGCGGATGGTCGCGATCCCACAGCGTGCGCTCGATGAGGTAGAGCTCGCGGATGAAGTCCAGTGCGGTTCTGGCGCTAGAGTTATCGCCAGGCTGTGCCTTGCGCGCGTCATCGAACTTTCTCCGCGCGTGAGCCATGCAACCCGCGTGTACGAGCTTCAGTTCTGCGGCCACCGTGGCATAGGGTTCATAACCGTCGCTGAGCAGGATCCCCTGGTACCCCTGCAGCAGCCGCTTGGGTACCACCCCACCTCTGGAGGGGTCATAGTCGAAGAGCACGATCCTCCTGGCCGGCGGACCTGCCGCTCGCACCCACATCCAGTGATCGGCGGTGGGGGCCTTGTCGCTGTTCAGTACCTGCAGCCGCGTCTCATCGAAATGAATCAGCGACTGCTCGAGCATCTGCTCGTTCAAGAGGTTGATGAGCGGCACCAGGTGCGTGCCGCCGAGGCGGATCATCCAGCCGGCCATCGTCGCGCGCCCCAAGCTCACCCCGAGCCGTGCGAACTGGCTCTCCTGGCGATAAAGCGGCAGGCCGTCGAGGAACTTGGCGGTGACGATGTGCGCCAAGAGCGCGGGCGTCGCCAGGCTCTTCGGGAAGAGCGCCAGCGGCGTCGGTGCAATCTTCACCCCCTCGCGACAGCACGGGCAGGCGTACTTGGGGCGGATGTGCCGCAGCACCCGCACCTGGGCGGGCTTGTAATCGAGCTGCTCGCAGATCTCCTCACCAATGCGCTCGAGCGCGGTGCCGTCCTTCGCACAGACCTTCTCGTGATCGGCGAGATCGTGAACCACCTCAACCCGGGGCAGCTCAGGCGAGAGCCTCTTGCGGCCGCGCTTGCGCCGCTCATGCGCGGGAATCAGGATCCGTTCGGACGCTGACCGCGCCGCCTCGGTGAGTGACTCGGCCTCGTTGAACAGCCGGCGCTGGTCGGGGGACACCTCCGCGGCAGGAGTCTTCTCGGAGGAGCGGCCGAAGAGCTGCGCCTTCAGCCAGCGGTTCTCTTCCTCAAGGAGCTTGATGCGCTCCTCGCGCGCCGCCAAGCGAGCCGCGATCGTGGCGGCATCGGTGGCGGGCAGTGTGGGTGACTCCACGGAAGCGATTATACCGCACCGCGCGCTGCGTGACTCAACCTAACACTGAAAAATGCAGCGCCTCGTGCGGCTTCATCCACACATCGTAACCATCGAGCAAGCGGTTGAGCTCAACCCCGGAGAGCGTGAGCACTGCATCTCCAACACGCGGCCAGTGAAACCGATGGCGCTCGAGTCTCTTGTACCAGAGGATGAAGCCGTTGCGCTCCCACACCAGAAGCTTGATCTTGTTACGCCGCGCGTTGATAAACGCAAACATCGCGCCCGACAGCGGATCGTGTTGGATCACATCTCGCGCCAGGATCGCCAGGCCGTCGATCTGCCGGCGCATGTCCACCGGCGCACGGTGCAGATACACGCGCTCGATGCCCCGATCAGGCCGCAGCATCCTTCGAACCCGCCAGCACCGCCGCAACCCACTTCGGCTCCGGCCACGCGCCGCACTCGATCGCGCAACCGTCCGCGCGCACCAGGCGACAGACCAGGCCGCTGTCCGCTAGCCGCGAACCCTCGGCCTCCGGCCCCGGTGAGCTCGTCACCCGGACTGCGACAAAGCGGCTCTTGCTCCGGCGCTTGCGCGGCGGGTTCGCCCGCGGCAGAACCCCTCGCCGGCGCAGCGTCGCAATCGCGTCATACACTGGGCGCAGCTCAAGCCCCTTCGCCTTCGCGTAATCGCTCAGCGACACACCGGCGCGCTGCGCCCCCTCCAACGCCTCGACCGCCACCCGTTGCTTCTGCGTCAGCGCCTCGTCCATCGTGCACCTCCGGCAGGTACACTGCTCGCGTCGAGCTCACGACGGAACAACGTGCTTCTTTAATCGCTTACGGTTCGCCCGAGGATTAGGCGCGGCACGCCTGGGACACGATACGGCAGCAAAGGAGACAGCGACGGCGCTGCAGCGGGTTAAGGAGCGCCTCTTGAGGGCCAACGAGCCTTACTGGGCGCGGCAGGTAGAAATCCAGGCGACTGCGGTCGCGGCATGGTCCGCGCTAGCGGTGGGTAAGAAAGAAGAAGCACTGCGGCAGATGGAATCGGCAGCGCAATTGGAAGATGAGACGGAGAAGAGTGCGGTGACACCGGGGCCACTCTCCCCGGCGCGGGAGCTGCTCGGGGAGATGTTGCTGCAGATGCATGAGCCTGGTAAGGCATTGGAGCAATTTGAAGCGACGCTTAAGAAGGAGCCGCGGCGCTTCCGTTCCCTGTATGGAGCGGCGCACGCTGCGCAGCTCAGCGGGAGCCGCGATACGAGTCAAAGGTATTTTCGCGAGCTCTTGAGCGTTTGTGCGCACTCCGACAAGCCTGCAAGATCCGAACTCCAAGAGGCGGAGCGGTCGATTTTGCCGGTATCTCGAGCGCGTCGTGCTTGAGTTCGATCACCCCCAGCCAATCTCCCGTCGCGTCGCCAGTCTCCTCTTTGCCTAGGCCACACCGCCGCGCCATCAGTTAGTGTCCGAAAGATACTCTGTCCATCGGACGGTTGCTCTCGATAATGGGCAAGCTTCGGAGAGGTCGTCGCGAAGCGCGGCGCGATGCCGTCTGGCGCCGTGCGCTCTGTTGGCCGAAAACGTTGGCCCGCGCCGCTAATAAGTAAGAGCCCTATGGCGCTCAACATACGCCCCAATCGCGCTCGGGGCGCTAGGGAGGTCACATGAGACCGCTTAAACTCACTTCGTTGCGGACCGGCGTTGCTGCGATCGTCGCTGCAGTTGTTGGCGGCGGACTAGCGGTTCCCGGTGTAGCTGTGGCGCACCCGGGTGGGGACGACTCGACAGCACGAGCGGTCTCCTGGTCGTGCCGACCGGCATGACCGTTGGCCCCGAGGGTGCGATCTACATCTCCAATTTTGGCTATGGCGCACCCCCTGGTCTGGGTCAGATTCTCAAGGTCGAGTTCGCGGAGTGAGTCGGCGGCCCACGCTGTCGGCAGAGGCGCTGCGAAGACGCGCCGGGCTGCGAGGGGAACCAGCATGAAACGACGCACGTTCTGCGGGTCAGGTCTCGCCGCACTTGCCGCGGCCTCCTTTCCCTACACGCGCCTCCTCGCTGCCCCCCGTGCCAATGTGACGTGGAACACCTGTCTCGGGCAATTTAGAGTACAGGTAGGACATGCACATGAGCGCAATGCTGAAGTCTTCGATGGATGGATTGACGGATACTTCCTCCGAGGCCGTCGCGGAAGGAGCCCGTAGGGCGACTGCAGAGATGGCCTCGGGCGCGGCGCCGCGCGACCCGGAGGTCGTGGCCATTGCCAGGCGCCGCCAGTTCTCCGGGAGCGAGAAGCGCCGGCTGCTTGCCGAAGCGGATCGCTGCAAGGAGGCCGGAACACTGGGTGCGTTCCTGCGGCGCGAGCGCATCTACTCCTCGATGCTCTCGAGCTGGCGCAAGCAGGTTGGCGCGGCCGATCAGGTGGCGCTCGCGCCAAAGAGGCGGGGGCCGAAGCCCGACCTCTCGGCCCGACAGATCGAGCAGCTCAATCGCGAGAACGCCCGTCTGCGCCGCAAGCTCGAGCGCGCGGAGCTGATCATCGACGCTCAAAAAAAACTATGTGTGGCACTGGGGCTGCCGACCGCGGACGACCGGAGCGACGAGGAGTGATGCTCGCCGTGGCCGAGCTGGCCGTGCAGGTTGGGCTGAAGAGCGCCTGCCGGGTCTTCGCGCTGAACCGTGGGTTCGTGTACCGCGATCGCGCCCGGCATCGCGGGGGCGGCGCCCCACGGTGCATACCGAGTGCACGGCCGCGGCCGCCGTTGGCACTCTCGAGCGCCGAGCAGGATGTGCTGCTCGGCGTGCTCGACAGCGAGCGCTTCGCCGATGTGGCGCCGGCGACGGTGTTCGCCACGTTGCTCGATGAAGGCCGCTATCTCGGCTCGATCCGCACCATGTATCGGCTCCTGGCGGCTCAGAATCAGAGCCGGCGAGCGCCGAAATCAGCGCATCCACCCGGTCTATGCGAAGCCGGAGCTGCTGGCGATCCGACCCAACGAAGTGTGGAGTTGGGACATAACGAAACTCAAGGGCCCCGCCAGGTGGACTTGCTTCCATCTCTACGTGATCCTGGACATCTACAGCCGCTACGTCGTGGGCTGGCTGATCGCGCATCGCGAGTGCGCTGAGCTCGCCGAACAGCTCATCGCCGACACCCTGGAGAAGGAAAACATCGTGCCGGGGACCCTGACGCTGCATGCCGATCGGGGCACCAGCATGCGATCCAAGCCCGTCGCAGCGCTGCTGATCGACCTCGAAGTCGCCAAGACCCACAGCCGCCCGCATGTCTCGGATGACAATCCGTACTCCGAAGCGCAGTTCAAAACTCTGAAGTACCGACCCGACTTCCCCGAGCGCTTCGGCTCGATCGAGGACGCCCGCGCTCATTGCCAGCAGTTCTTCCGCTGGTACAACCACGAACACCGCCACGGCGGAATCGGCTTGATGGCTCCGGCCGCCGTCCATGACGGCACCGCCGCGGCGCTCACCGAGCGGCGCGCCATCACGCTCGATGCCGCCTTCGCCGCGCATCCCATCCGCTTCAAGGGCCGCGCTCCGAAGCCGCCCTCACTCCCCGCCGCCGCGTGGATCAATCCGCCGCCCGATCACTCCCGCGATCTCGTCCGCGAAGCCGATGGCAGCTCAAGGCCGCCCGGTGAGGTGATATCAACCCCAAGGGGTACCTGTCGATCGCCGCTCCTGGAGCTTCCTACGCGTTCGATCTTCGGCGGTGATCAGCAAAAACACGCAGGCTTACTCCACACGACAACTCGCAGCCCCGCGCCAGTTGCTCTCTAATCTCAGACACCCAGGTGTTCCAAAGTGATTGACACGTTCCGCTGCCGCCGGCAGCGATGTACCGGCGATCGGCCTCGACGGCCGGCAGTTGCTGCTGAGCCCTGCAGACATTGAAGACTTCCGTAAACGACTGCGTGGTCACCTGCTGCTCGCGGGCGAGGAGGGTTACGACAGCGCACGCCTCATCTGGAACCGGGCATTCGACCGCAAGCCCGCGCTTATCGCCCGTTGCGCCGGGGCCGCGGATGTCACCGAGGCGGTGAATTTCGCGCGCGAGCGTGGGCTACTTACCGCCGTGCGCGGCGGGGGGCACAGCCTCTCGGGTCAGTCCGTGTGCGACAGCGGTCTCATCATCGATCTATCGCTCATGAACGGTATCCGCATCGATCCGCTTGCGAAGAGCGCGCGCGTCGAGCCGGGGGTGCGCCTCGCCGCAGTCGATCAGGAAGCCCAGGCCTTCGGCATGGTCGTGCCGCTCGGCACGGTGTCTGACACTGGGGCCGCGGGCCTGACCCTCGGCGGAGGGTTCGGCCGCCTCACTCGCAGGTACGGACTCGCCTGCGACAATCTAGTGGCAGCCGATGTGGTCACGGCGGACGGGCGCTTCCTGAAGGCCAGCCTAACGGAGAACCCGGACCTGCTCTGGGCCCTTCGCGGTGGGGGCGGCAACTTCGGCGTCGTGACCTCCTTCCAGTACCGCCTGCACGCCCTCGGCCCGATGGTCTTTGGTGGGAGCGTGCTGTATCCATTCACCGAGGCGCACGAACTGCTGCGCGGTTATTCAGACTTTATCGCCACGGCACCGGATGAGCTGGCCGTGAGCGTGTATTTGGTACCGACGCCCGATCATCAGCGCGTGGTGACGTTCGACGTCTGCTACTGCGGGCCAGTCGCCGACGGCGAGCGAGCGGTTGCGCCGCTGCGCAAGCTCGGCAAGCCGTTGAAGGACAACCTAGGCCCGATCTCGTATGTCGAGGCGCAGCGAAGCGGTGATGCGGATAATCCGCCGGGACGCTACTACATCAAGGGGGGTTACGTCAGGGCTCTCACCCCCGCACTGTACAGCTCGATCGTGGAGTCCTTCGAGGCTTCACCGCTGGACAACGTTGCGGTCGTGTTCGCCCATGTTGGCGGTGCCATCAGCCGTGTGAAGCCCGGCGCAACCGCGTTCTGGCATCGCGAGCCGAACCACGAGGTGATCCTGATCGGGTTTTGGGATGAGCCCGCTGGCGCCGAGCGCACCATCCAGTCGGTGCGCGGCGTGTGGAAGCCGATCGAGCCGCTGACGACGGGTTACTACATCAACCACGGCGGCTACGACGAGTCGGAGCGCCGCATTCGCGAAAACTACGGGGACAACTACGCTCGACTCGCGACTCTCAAGAAGCGCTACGATCCACTCAACTTGTTCCGCCTCAACGCCAATATCAAGCCAGCCTGAGAAAGGTGCCGCCGGCACGGTCGACGGGTAAGGCGCACTGATCCCTGCCCCAAAGGCATGCGGAGCATAGGTACAATTTCCCTACAGAGATCTCAGGAATTCGACAATCGCCTGCTGATCTGCAGGGCTAAGCTTTTCAAAGCGTTTTGTCACGTCGTCGGCTTCGCCGCGGTGGCGCAGGATAGCGTCGCGAAATGTCAGCGAGGCGCCGTCGTGCATCAGCATTGGCTGGAAGCGTACTCCCCATAACGGAGCGGTGCGCATTTTGTTGGCACTCGAGCGACAAGACTCAAGCGAGAATTTCTCCCATTGTGTCTTGTACATACGCTTGCTGTAGTGCTCGTCGAGGGCGATGACGATGCCATCGCCGGTGCCGACGTCGTGCAGCAGGTAGTCACTGTAAGGATGAAATACCTTCTTCCCGAGCGCTTCCGGAACGATGTACTTCCCGCCATTCATTGGCGTGCCCGACGCCGCGGTGGTTAGAGTCGGGACGTGGCACATGTCGCAGCCGATCTTGGCGAACAGCACTTCGCCAGTCTTGGCTGCGGCGGTCGCCGCTTGCTGAGCGTCGCGCGCAGGGGCTTTGGTCGCACGTATGAAGCGTGCGAAGCGATCAATGTCCGAAAGACCGTCTGCGCCTTGTTTGTCGTTCGGTTCGGCAACGGTGTTGCATAGATCCGTCACTTCATCCGGAAACAGATAGTTCGTAATGCCCACTTCATTAAGGTACGCGTCGCCAGCGAATGAAAGCAGGCTGGCGTGCTCGTTCTTCCAACCGAAGCGGCCGACCCGAGTGACACCGGGGGACTCGAGGATGGGAACGTACAGAACGACTCCGCAGATCTTGCCGTGTTCCTGTTTGCACTGCTTGTCCGAAATCTCAGTCAGCGTTGAATCGGCAATTGCCTCCACAAATCCGTCGCCGAGAAGACTCAACGATGTGCGAAACGTCCGAATCGTTTCCGAATCCGGCACGCGCTCCTGGATCTCGGTGGTGGGAAAGGCGGCGCTGGGACAGATTGCGCGCAAGTTTACTAGCGTTCGTCCCTTAATGATCTCGGACCCGTGATTGATCGGAATCTCAGCGTTCTGAAACGTGCCGTCTGCTCCCTTGTGGCCGACGCGCAACTCCATAATCTGGCTGGCTCCGCCCGAAACCGGGCTCTGGTGGCACTCCCGGCAGGACTGAGCGTTGTACAGCGGACCCAGGCCGTCTGGGACGACTTCGAACGCTTCAAAACTGGCCTGATCTGCCTGGTGTGTCGGCTCGTCCGTGAGTCCGTTACTTCTATTGTCGAAGCCGGCGGGCGCTTGGGCCACTTGCGCGTCAGTTTTGGCATGCGGCGCCATCGATGCCGCCAAGGGTGCGCGCGGACTCGTCGAGCACGCGCCGGCACAGAGGGTGAGGCCCAACAAAACAAACCCCATAAAGAATCTCATGGCACTCTCCGGGGGCTGATTTCGCCTCAAATCTATGCCTGTTCCGCGGGGACGGCAAATGACATTTGCGGGTCCGCTGCGCCGAGCTTTATACCGCCTGCCCAGCGTGCGGGGGATCGCGCCTTTCGCTGGCCTCGCCATTCGTCACAACGTTCCGCGAAATGCTCGAGATGCGCTAGCTCTGGCGCGAACCGGTACGAATGGACGACGCCCGGTTGATCGCCGCGCTCGGGCAAGAGCCCCACACTCCGCTGGATCAAGCGGTCGAGGCTAGTCTGGACGGGTTAGAGTACTTCCCCGCGTCCGTAAATTCGCTCGGAGTAAGCTCGTCGGTTTGGCCGCGGAACGCGCCAACCGACGCCTGCGGTTCGCTTGTGGTGTTGTTTGCTACGGCTTCCGCCTCAGTTCGTCCCGTTCAAGGTTCCTTCGCGCGGCCGAGCGGTCACGAAAACTTCAGGTTGCTGGACCGCCGCGCTGCGGTCTGGTTGAACGTGGCTCGCTCGCCGGAGCGCCAGTCCCTCGGCGCGCCGGTCACGTGCACGGCTTAAGAGCCGCTCTGCAACCGCCTCGCGGGCTTCGGATTCGGTGGTCCCGTGCGGAAACTCGAACACCTCCGTCGCATCGAAAGGGTTTTTTATTCGCACAGGCGCACCCTGCGGCTCGGCAGGTCCGGCCGGGGCCACCTCGGCGAGAGGCGCGGCTCTGGTGACCGCCGGCGCCGGCGCAGGTGGGTGCCGATCCGACGCCGGCCACAGGAACGCCACCGCAATACCCAGACCTGCCACAGCGAAGGTCACGTTACAAACGAAGTCGACTCGCGCCGTGCGCCTGGAGGCAAAGTTCTCGTACTCAGGCACGGATAGGACGGGGCTCGATTCATCGGGACGCGCCGTTGCCCGGGCCGCCTCGGCCGCCCGGGAAAGCGCTAGCTGCTGCTCGTCCGTCAGCTCCACTTCAATCGTGTCGTCGCTCGAATCGTGAGCGGATCCTGCGGTCGTCGGTCCTTCAGATCCCGGGATCATCGTGACCATTAATCCATTTACGCCGCTCTTTATCAAGCCGGCTGCGTCACCCGCAAACTCCTCCGGGCGCGCGCGTCTATGGAGACCGGGTCGCGCTTGGGACCGTATAAGCCATCCGACGCAGGGAATCACAGCGCTGTAGTCGCGGCGGGGAAACGAATTACACCGCTCGCCTGCAAGTGCGGCCATCCGGCGCGCTAACCTCGTGCGAGGCGGCGTGATCCACGCCGGCCGGCTCGATCGGGCCGCGGGCGTTATGTCACGTAGGGTTTCGAGGCGGCACACCAGGCAGTACACTCGGGCGGCTGAGTTCGCGTCCCCACGCATAACGAAAAGCTGCTTACAAGTTGGGGGGTGCACCGTGAACGTATCGATCTCATTCGCATCGATGTGCCCGACGTGCGGCGAGGCACGAATTCAAGATGGTTACACTCGCGGCACGCTGATGAGGTTGCTCGAATTACATCTGCCGATCGCTGGGTGCTGTCTCAGATGCGATAGGATTTGGATAGTGCCCGGTCAGGAGCGAGATCGGGCCGCCGAGGCAGTCGCGGCGAGTTTGCGCGCCACGCCGCCGCCAGAAGATTTGAGAGCGCAGAGCAGGTGACCGCGAGGTAACCAGCGACTGATCGCGAACCCGGAAGCTGAACTCAGTCGCGACGTGCACAAGGCGCGCACTGCGCTACGCCAGATCGTCGGCAATGAAATCGATGGCAGCGTCATTACCCAATCAAGTCGCGCCATCGGCACCAACCGTGGTTAACCAGAACTCGCCTCGCGGTCACTGAGCGCCGGTCAACCATTCGGCGACGCCACCGTGGCTTGAGCAAGTCCCGCTATGATGCTGTGACTTCGAGTAGGTCCCGTCCTTGCACTTGGCCGTCGCACCGGTTGGATTGGTGTTGCTGGCCGCCGCAGTCGGCGCCGACTTCGTGGCGACGGGAGTCGACTTCGTGAGGGCCGTAGCCGGTGAAGTAGCAGCGGAGGCCGGAGTAGCCGCGGCAGTAGCTGCGGCTGCGGGCTTGGCATTGGTCGCTTGCTGAACGCCGCCATGACCGCTGCACGCGCCCTTGCCGGTGGCGGCGGATGTCGTGCCGTCCTTACAGGTGGTTGCACCGCCGCTCGTCATCGGTGCTGACGGCTCTGACGCCGGAGCTGCAGCAGTGGCCTTGGCCGTCGGCGCCTTCTGGACTCCGCCATGACCGCTGCACGCACCCCTGCCGGTGGCGGCGGATGTCGTGCCGTCCTTACACGTGGTCGGATTAGTCGAGTCGGCAGCGTGACCTGGCAGCATCAGCGCGAAGGTGAACAACGGTACCGCAAGGGCGCTGAATAGAGATGTCTTTTTCATGGACGTTCACTCCCTGGCTAAGTCGAATACGCTTGCGAATTGTAACCTGATTGTGTCGTGGGCGCCGGTGCGGCGAAAGTCCGACCTTGGCTGTCAGTTGCTTGACAGTACCAGAACCAAAGACTTGGTGGACCTGGTCGGCGGTAATCGGCTGATTTGGCCCGGTAGCTACCCAGGAGAGAGCCGTGCCTCCAAACCCCTGTTGTTCCAACTGCGCAATGATGCCCTGCACGTCGGCGTGTTTTTCAATGAGTCCATTGACCACGGTCACCATTTCCGCGCCGACCGCACCGCGCAACAATCCGTCGAGTAATAACATGAGCGGCACTCGCGGAGCCGGGGACCCGCTGCAGACGGTGTGGCGCTGACCGCGCTGCGGCCTGGCGCCGCAGGCGCTGGACAGCGGCCTGACCCAAAGCGGCCCGGTCTCAACCGCCACCCGTGTACCGGCGCGAAAGGCCATGCCAGCGTCATCAAATTGACTCCCTATAGCCCCAGGAGTAGGTTCAGACGCTTTTTTCAGTCGATCACAATCAGAAGGAGAACGACATGCAGATGCGAATCGCGATGCTAGGGGTGCTGGTCTATTGCGGTTACAGCCCACTGCTGCACGCCCAGGACGCCGCGAAGGTTGATGCGAAGCATTACTCGGTGGTGAGCGAAAACGCCCAGGTCCGGATTCTGAAGGTGCACTATGGCGCGCACGAGAAATCGATCATGCACAGCCACCCTGCCACGGTCGCGGTGTTTCTGAGCGACGGCAAGGGCAGGTTCACATTCCCGGACGGCAAGTCGCAGGACTTTGTGGTCAAGACGGGTGACGCGATGTACTCAGCCGCCACCACCCATCTGCCGGAGAACACCGGCGATCAGCCCCTAGATTTGATCGTGATCGAGTTGAAGGGCAAGTCCGGCAAGGCGGCGAAAGCAGCGGCAAAGTGACACGGCGTCCAGCCGCTGCACACCATGACACGGGTTGGGTGTGGGCGATAGGCGCGGTGGCTGGAAGTCGTACGACGCCCGGTTCTGGACTACCTCGCTGCTATATCAGACTACAACGGCCCCCCTTGGCGTGCTCGCATTCTGGGGCGGAATGCTGATGGCGGGGCGACGCTATCCTTCGGAGTACGACTGGCGGTACATAACCATATCGAGTTTGGTTTACGGTGACCGCAATCCCAACGGATACTTGTGGGCGCGGGGTGGCATTGTACTGTGCGGACTGGCCGGCCTGTACTGGACGACGGTACTAGTTCGGAAGGGGAAGTCGGGCGCCGCAGGACCGCCAATCGGAATCTGGGCCTTCGGACTGGGCTATCTATGCGTGACGTGCTGCGCCTTGCTGCCCGAGGGGCTACTTCGGATTCCCAAAGGTCACGAGTTCCTCGCGCTGGCGGCGTTTGTTGGTATATGCATTGGGATGGCGCACTCGACTTTCAAAGCCGTTGAGCGGAGTGCTCGGCTGGGCAATTCAGCCGGTACTCACCGGCTCCGTGCAGGCATCCTCGCTGGCGCCGTGTTGTCTCCGATCGTGCTGGCGGCTCTTGCGCAGGCATATGTCTCCTACGCGCTGCCCGCATTGCCGTGGGTGAGTCTTGCGTGGCGTGCGCGCGGCGTTCCGATCTACCTAAGTTTTGCCTTTTGGGAATGGGTCACCTGCGCCGTGTTCTCCGTATACATAATGGTCCTGTCCGGGATGAACTTGCCTGCACGTCGCTGATGGTGAGCCGGCGCGTGCCTTGCTGAGTCAAGGGTGATGGACCCTTTTTGGGTGGTAGCGGCGGCAG
>CAWIGQ010000021.1:0-127091 GCA_963835645.1 uncultured Gammaproteobacteria bacterium
GATCGAACCGCCGACATTCGCCTTGTAAGGGCGACGCTCTACCAGCTGAGCTAAGCACCCACTTGCGTCACAGACTGCCGTGCCGCTGCACAGCGCGGCGGGTAACGGTTGCTTCTGGCCCGCGCCGCGCGCGCGACCTCAATGTGCGGGTGCCGGAGACGGCTTGGGGCGCCGGCGCGCGGGCTTGTCTTCGCCCTCGGCCGCCACCGCCACCGCTGCCGCTGCCTCCACCGCCGGCGCATCGGTACGCTGCTGCGGCATCGGCTGCTGCGTAAGGGCCACGCCAAGTACCTCGTCGATCCACTTCACCGGCCTGATCTCGAGATTGCCCTTGATGTTGTCCGGGATCTCCACCAGGTCCTTCTCGTTCTCATCCGGAATCAGGACCGTCTTGATGCCGCCACGGTGCGCGGCCAGCAGCTTCTCTTTCAGCCCGCCGATCGGCAGCACTTCGCCACGCAGCGTGATCTCTCCGGTCATCGCCACGTCCGAGCGCACCGGAATCTTCGTCAGCGCCGAGACCAGCGCGGTGCACATGCCGATGCCAGCGCTCGGGCCGTCCTTCGGCGTGGCACCTTCCGGGATGTGCAGGTGCACGTCGTGCTTCTGGTAGAACTCGGGCTCGAGCCCCAGCCCCTCGGCGCGGCTGCGCACCACCGTCATCGCCGCCTGGATCGACTCCTGCATGACTTCACCGAGCTGCCCGGTGTGCTGCAGTTTCCCCTTGCCGGGCACGACCGCCGCTTCGATGGTGAGGAGCTCACCGCCGACTTCCGTCCACGCAAGTCCGGTGACCTGGCCAACGCGGTTCATGTCCTCGGCCTTGCCGTAGCGGAAGCGGCGCACGCCGAGGAACTTGTCGAGGTTGCGCGGGGTGGCGGCGACGGACTTCTGCTGCTTCTTGTGCAGCAGCATCTGCTTCACGGCCTTGCGGGAGATCTTGGCGATCTCGCGCTCGAGGTTGCGCACCCCGGCTTCGCGCGTGTAATAGCGCACGATATCGAGCAGCGCGCCGTCGGACACCTTCAGCTCATCGGGCTTAAGTCCATTGCTCTTCATCTGCTTCGGCACCAGATAGCGCCGGGCGATGTTCATCTTCTCGTCTTCCGTGTAGCCCGGCAGACGGATGACTTCCATGCGATCGAGCAGCGGCGGCGGGATGTTGAGCGTGTTCGCCGTGCACACGAACATCACCTCCGAGAGGTCCAGATCGACCTCGAGGTAATGATCGTTGAAGGTCGAGTTCTGCTCCGGATCGAGCACCTCCAGCAGCGCCGAGGACGGATCGCCGCGGAAGTCCATGGACATCTTGTCGACCTCGTCGAGCAGGAACAGCGGGTTGTGCACGCCCGCCTTCGCCATGTTCTGCACGATCTTGCCGGGCATCGAGCCGATGTAGGTGCGCCGGTGGCCGCGAATCTCGGCCTCATCGCGCACGCCGCCTAACGACATGCGCACGAACTTGCGGTTGGTCGAGCGCGCAATGCTCTGACCGAGCGAGGTCTTGCCGACGCCCGGCGCGCCCACCAGGCACAGGATCGGTCCCTTGAGCTTGTCGACCCGCTGCTGCACCGCGAGGTACTCGACGATGCGCTCCTTGACCTTCTCCAGCCCATAGTGGTCCTCGTCGAGGATCTTCTGCGCGCGGGCGATGTCCTTGATGATCTTGGTGCGCTTCTTCCACGGCACCTTCAGCAGCCAGTCGATGTAGTTGCGCACCACGGTGGCTTCGGCCGACATCGGCGACATCATCTTGAGCTTGTTGAGCTCGGCTGCGGCCTTGTCGCGCGCCTCCTTGGGCATGCCGGCCTTGGCGATCTTCTGCTCGAGCTCGCTGATCTCGTTGCCGCCCTCGTCCATCTCGCCGAGCTCTTTCTGAATGGCCTTCATCTGCTCGTTGAGGTAGTACTCGCGCTGGCTCTTCTCCATCTGCGCCTTGACGCGCCCACGGATACGCTTCTCGATCTGCAGCACGTCCATCTCGCTCTCGATGGCGACCAGGATGTGCTCGAGCCTTTTCTTCACGTCGAGGATCTCGAGCACCTTCTGCTTCTCGGCGAGCTTCAGCGACATGTGCGCCGCCACGGTGTCGGCGAGGCGCCCGGCCTGCTCGATGCCGGCGAGCGCGGTGAGCACCTCCGGCGGCACCTTCTTGTTGAGCTTCACGTACTGCTCGAACTGGGAAATGACGGAGCGCGCCATCACGTCCATTTCCTTCTCATCGTAGGTCTCGGCGTCCGGCAGCAGCGTCGCGTCCGAGGAGTAGTACTCCCCGGCGTTCAGTTTCTCGATGCGCGCGCGATCGACCCCTTCGACCAGCACCTTGACGGTGCCGTCGGGAAGCTTCAGCAGCTGCAGGATGGTCGCGACGGTGGCGATGCGGTAGAGGTCATCGGCCTTCGGGTCATCGACGTCGGCCTGCTTCTGCGCGACCAGCATGATGCGCTTGTCGGTGCGCATGGCCACATCGAGCGCCTGGATCGACTTCTCGCGCCCGACGAACAGCGGAATCACCATGTGCGGATAGACCACCACGTCGCGCAGCGGCAGCACGGGGACGTTCTCCAGCACGGCAGGTGGCGAGGTCGTCGGGATCGTCGGAGTAATCGGTTCGGACACGCTCAAGCCCTCGATGACGGATGGGGTCCGGCCCGAGGGTCTGTCAGCCTCAAGCCGGCGGCGTTTGTGACGCTAGTGTAGCGGGAATTGAGGCTCAGGCCGCGCGTTTCAAGGGTGACGCGCTTCACGGGATCCGCGTTCCGGCGGCGAGCCGCGCCGGAAGGGCTCTTTCAGTGGTGGTTCGAGCCGGAGGCGCGCCGCGGCTCATCGACGCTCGCGAGGCGGCTGTCGTCGGAACCGTAGACCACGTAGGGCTTGGTCTGCCCCTCGATCACGGTCTCGTCGATGACGATCTTGGCGACGTTGCGCATCGAGGGCAGCTCGTACATGGTGTCCAGAAGCACCGTCTCCAAGATGGTGCGCAGGCCGCGCGCGCCGGTTTTTCTGGCCATGGCGCGGTGCGCGACCGCCCGCAGCGCCTCGTCGCGGAACTCGAGCTCGGCGCCCTCCATCTCGAAGAGCCGCCGGTACTGCTTGGTCAGGGCGTTCTTGGGCTCGGTGAGTATCGAGATCAGCGCTCCCTCATCGAGCTCGTCGAGCGTCGCTACCACCGGCAGGCGGCCGACGAATTCCGGGATCAGGCCGTACTTGATGAGGTCCTCGGGCTCGACGTCGTGGAACAGGTCGCTCCCATGGGGGCGGGCGTTGATCTCGCGCACCTCGGAGGTGAAACCAATGCCGCTCTTCTGGGTGCGGTTGAGGATGATCTTCTCGAGCCCGGAGAACGCTCCGCCGCAGATGAACAGGATGTTGCCGGTATCGACCTGCAGGAATTCCTGCTGCGGGTGCTTGCGCCCGCCCTGCGGCGGCACCGAGGCGATCGTACCCTCGATCAGCTTCAGCAGCGCCTGCTGCACGCCCTCGCCCGAGACGTCGCGGGTGATCGAGGGGTTATCGGACTTGCGCGAGATCTTGTCGATCTCGTCGATGTAGACGATGCCGGTCTGCGCCTTCTCGACGTCGTAGTCGCACTTCTGCAGCAGCTTCTGGATGATGTTCTCGACGTCCTCGCCGACGTAGCCAGCCTCGGTCAGCGTCGTGGCATCCGCGATGGTGAAGGGCACGTTGAGGAGCCGGGCGAGCGTCTCTGCGAGCAGCGTCTTGCCGCAGCCGGTCGGGCCGATCAGCAGGATATTGCTCTTGGCGATCTCGACTTCTTCCTTGGCGCGCGCGCTGCCGCTGCGGGTCTGCAGGCGCTTGTAGTGGTTGTAGACCGCCACCGAGAGCACTTTCTTGGCGCGCTCCTGGCCGATGACATACTCGTCGAGAACCTTCTTGATCTCGTGAGGCTTCGGCAGCTTGTCGCGCGCGCGCTCGGCGCGATCCTCGAGCTCCTCGCGGATGATGTCGTTGCACAGCTCGACGCATTCGTCGCAGACGAACACCGAGGGGCCGGCGATCAGCTTACGGACTTCGTGCTGACTCTTCCCGCAGAAGGAGCAATAAAGGAGTTTGCCGTCGTCATGACGGCTGCGGGAATCCTCACTCATCGGTGGCCCTCATAAGCTCCACGCCCCGCGGCTTTCGTACAGGCGCGCCGGACGCAGTTTCTTATAGCACGGGGTCCCGGCATGAAGCAAAGCGCGCCCTCACGGCTAAGTCCTTGTGCCTGCGGGAGTTGTATGACGCGGTTCACTACTTTGACATTTGTCGGGCGGGCCTGCGCGCAATGAGGCAAATCACCCCCTTGGCTCAGGCCGGCTTTGCCGGGGCGGGCGCGGGTGCGGGTGCCGGCAGCTCTCCGCGCTTCTCCAGGACCTTGTCGATAAGCCCGTAGCGCACCGCCTCGTTCCAGTCCATAAATCGGTCGCGATCGGTGTCCTGCTTGATGCGCTCGACGCTCTGGCCGGTGTGCTTGGCGAGAATCTTGTTCAGGCGGTCGCGCGTCTCGAGCATCTCCCGGGCGTGGATCTCCATGTCCGCCGCCTGCCCCTGAAAGCCCCCCAGCGGCTGGTGGATCATCACGCGCGCGTGCGGCAGGCAGTAGCGCTTACCGCGCGTGCCGCCGGCGAGCAGTATCGCGCCCATGCTGGCGGCCTGGCCGATACATATGGTGCTCACGTCGGGCTTGACGAACTGCATGGTGTCGTAGACGGCAAGCCCGGAGCTCACCACGCCGCCGGGGGAATTGATGTACAGCGCGATGTCCTTCTCAGGGTTCTCGGACTCGAGGAACAGCATCTGCGCGACCACGATGTTCGCCATGTAGTCATCGACCGCACCGACGATGAAGACCACGCGCTCCTTGAGCAGGCGCGAGTAGATGTCGTAGGCGCGCTCGCCGCGCGCGGTCTGCTCGACGACGATGGGAACCAGATTCAAGCCTCGCTCGTTCATGTGTCGCTCGCTTTATGCGGGTGCTCGTGACCCGGTTCGGACTCGTGCTGATGTTCGCGCTCATGCTCGTGATCGTGCCGCCCGAAGCCGGTAAGCTCGGCGAAGCTCATCGGCCGCTCGGTGACGCGCGCGCTCGCGATGACCCAGTCGACGACCTGGTCCTCGAGCACGGCGGATTCGATCTGGCGCATCGCGTCCTGGTTCTGCTGGTACGCCCGCCGGGCCTCGTCGGGATTCGGGTAGCTCTCCAGGAGCTGCGTAAGGCGCTCCTGCACGCGCTCGCGCTCCGCCTTCATTGCCTGCGCCTGCACGACGTGCGCGATCAGCAGTCCCAGTGCCACGCGGCGGCGCGCCTGCTCCTGGAACGCATCGTGCGGGGGCAGGCGGTTCACATCGCGGATCCCTAAGCGCCGCGCGGTATCGAGCTGCAGCTGCTGCACCTGCTCCTCGATGAGCGCACGGGGTACGTCGATCGGGTTATCCCGGTAGAGCGCATCGAGCGCCTGCGCGCGCAACCGCCCACGAATCACGCCGGCAAGCTCCCGTTCCATGCTGTTACGAACCTCGGCGCGCATCTCCGCCAGACCGCCCTGTTCGACACCGTATGCGCGAAAGAATTCCTCGTCGACCTCCGGAAGAGACTGTTCCTCGACTGCCTTAATGGAGAGATGCAGCTCCGCGGACTGCCCGGCGAGCTTGCGATTCGGATGTCCGGCGGGGAACACGACGTTGATCGTGCGCTGCTCACCGGCGCTCACCCCCTTGAGGCCCTCCTCGAGCTCCGGCATCGCCTGGCGCGTGCCGAGCACCACGCTCACGTCGCTGAGATCGCCGCCCTCGAAGGGCTTGCCGCCGATGCGCGCCTGGTAGTCGAGCCGCACTCTGTCCGCATCGCGCGCCGCGCGCGCGACGGGCCTGAACACCGGGCGCTGTGCCCGCATGTTCTCGATCATGGCATCGACGTCCGCATCGGTGACCTCCGCGGTGGGCCGCTCGAGCGCAAGGCCCTCGGGCGGATTCACCTTAATCTCGGGCAGCACCTCGAAGTGAGCCGCGTACTTCAGGTCGGTCTCCGGCCCGAGCGTTATCGGCTCGATGCGCGGCCCCGCCGCGGGCCTGAGCTTCTGCTGGCTGACGGCCTCGGCAAACGAGGTGCGCATCAGATCGCTCACCACCTCGGCGCGCACCTGCTCGCCGAACTGCTTGGCAATGACCGCGAGTGGCGCCTTGCCGGGCCGGAAGCCCTTGAGACGCGCCGTACGCGACAGGCGCTTCAGGCGCTGCTGCACCTCCTTAGCCACCTCCGTGGCGGGTACGGCGACTTCTAGACGCCGTGACAGGCCGCCCGTGTCAGACAAAGAAACTTCCATCAATTCATCCCCGGCGCTTTGAGGGACCCTCGGAGCCGCAAAGCCATTCAACCTGTTGATTTAGCGAGGAATCTGGTGCGAAAGGAGAGACTCGAACTCTCACGGGTTTCCCCACTGGATCCTAAGTCCAGCGCGTCTGCCAGTTCCGCCACTTTCGCGTGCCGTGCGCGCGGACGATGCTCGTGCGCTACGCCTCTCGGCCGCGCGTAAGGGTTGGGGGACATTATAACTGATGGCGCGTGAGTGACCGGGCAGTCCAAAGCGCACGGGTCGTTGCCCGCCGCGCCGGCGGGCGTGGATGCCCCGGCCTGCGCGGAGCCGCTCGCGGCGGGCCGGCGGCTCAGGACGGCGTTCGCTCTGCGAGTCCCGATCCGCGATACGCGGCGGTCACGGGCTGCAGCTCCACACAGGCCTGCTGAATGTTCGCGTGCTCGACCTGCTCGCGGACCCGGTGATAGCTGCGCGAGGTCTGGCGGTGTAGTCTTTTCCTTGCTGATAACAATCAGCCTTTGCAGCCGCACAAGAGGTGAGCCTTGCTGGCTCTCTTCGCCATAACGCTATTTCTAAGCAGCGCGCTGCTGTTCGTCGCAGAGCCGATGTTTGCCAAGATGGTCTTGCCGAAGCTCGGCGGAACACCCGCGGTCTGGAATGTATGCATGGTGTTCTATCAGGCAATTCTGCTCGCGGGATATGCATATGCGCACGAACTCGCGAAGAGATTCACGCCCCGGCACACGGCTCTCCTACAACTGACCATAATTTTCGCGGCCTTGTTGGCCCTACCCATTCACTTGCCGCAGACGCTCAACCCAACACTGATCGAAAATCCGACCTTGTGGCTCCTGGCGCTCCTCGCGGTGGGGATCGGAATCCCGTTTTTTGTTCTCACGACCTATAGCTCGACACTGCAGACCTGGTACGCCAACACTTCTGCCGTCTCCGCTCACGAGCCTTACGTTCTTTACAGCGCGGGTAACCTGGGAAGCCTTCTGGGTCTGTTCAGTTACCCGGCGCTCATCGAGCGGCACCTCGGACTTGCAGCGCAAAGCCGATTGTGGCAGTGGGGGTACTTGATTTTGTTGGTTCTGACAGTTTGCTGTGCGCTAAGCCTTTGGATTGTGCCCGAGCGTGCGTCGTCGCACGCAAGCGCGCCAATCCCCCAGACGCCTGTCACGCGACTTCAGGAACTGAAGTGGGTGGCATTGGCTTTCATTCCATCGAGCCTGATGCTCGGCATAACGACCGCTCTCACGACTGAGCTTCCGCCCATACCGCTCTTGTGGGTTCTTCCGCTTGCGCTCTACCTGTTGAGCTTTGTGCTTGTCTTCGCCGCCAAACCGACGACTTATCACGGCTGGGTTGTCGAAAAGCTACCAATCCTGCTGGTGGTGATGGCCTTTCTGATTGCCTCGGGAACCGTTACCGCTCCCGTTTTCGCACTGCCTTTTTACCTGCTCGTACTTCTTGTTGCCTGCGTGGCGTGCCATGGTGAACTCGCAATCAGCCGTCCTTCGGCTGCAGGGTTGACACGCTTCTACCTCGCCCTGTCGATTGGGGGCGTGTTGGGAGGCATCTTCAATGCCATCGTTGCACCGGCGATCTTCAGGACAGTCGTGGAGTTGCCGCTGGTTCTTTTCTGTCTCGCATTGGCCCTTTCGGTCATGGGTCCGCGCCAAGGCAAACAACCGGCGAACAAATGGGACTTTCTGTTACCGATTTCACTCGGCGTTCTGGTCGCACTCGGCTCGATCTGGTCGAGCTCGATCCACTTCACGTCGAGTTCGGTCAGGAACCTGGCGGTGTTTAGCGTCCCGATTTTTTTCTGTCTCAGTTTCGCCGGTCGACCACTACGCTTCGCGCTCGGATTTGGAGCGCTGGTTCTCGCCAGCGGACTGTTTTTTTCCCCGTATGGTCAGGTGCTGCTCACTGACCGCAGCTTCTTTGGAGTCTATCGTGTGTCTGAATACGGACAGTATCGACAACTCGCCCACGGAACGACGATCCATGGCATGGAGAGCTTGGATCCGGACCGGGCCCGCGATCCATTGTCCTACTATCTATCGCACCGGCCCCATCGGCCAGGTATTCGCCACAGCGCCCATAAGTGAACACCTGCGCGAGATCGCTGTCATCGGTTTGGGCGCGGGCTCGCTGGCGTGCTACGTCCAACCTGGACGGCATTTCACCTTCTACGAGATCGACCCTTTGGTCGAGCATATCGCGCATGATTATTTCAATTTTCTGCGCGACTGCCCGGGAGAGACCAGGATCGTAATCGGTGATGCTCGCCTTTCGCTTCGAAACGCCCCACCGCACAAATACGACATGCTGGTCGCCGATGCATTCAGCTCGGACTCGGTTCCGATGCATCTCGTCACGCGGGAGGCGATCGAACTGTATCTCGGCAAACTGGCGAATCATGGCCTTCTGGCATTCAATATCAGCAATCGATATCTGGATCTGAGGCCAGTCCTGGGCGCCATTGCGCAGGCTGCCGGGCTTGAATGCCTGGTGCGCGAGGATTCCACTGTCGATGCCTCTGAGCAGAGGCAGGGGAAGTTCCAGTCTACCTGGCTCATCATGGCTCGTAGGCGAGCCGACTTTGCAACGCTCGCGTCGGAGCCGGATTGGCATACCCCGCAGGTGCGACCCGGCGCGAAGCTCTGGACTGACGATTATTCGTCTCTTGCCGGCATCATCCACTGGACTGGCATCGCCAAATGGCAGTGACGTGACTGTCGATCACCGTCCAGCGATGAGCGGGCGCAGCTACGAGCGGATCAGCGTATAGACGATGCCTTGAATTGGTGGGCCGTGTAGGGATCGAACCTACGACCAAGAGATTAAGAGTCTCCTGCTCTACCAGCTGAGCTAACGGCCCGGCGCTTTCTACCCGCGGGCAAAAGGCGTGGCTTTTGCCCGCTCGCAATTGGGGTGGACGATGGGACTCGAACCCACGACAACCGGGACCACAACCCGGGGCTCTACCAACTGAGCTACGTCCACCGTCCGTCCTTTGACCGCGCGGCTGGCGTGCCCGGCAGGACTCGAACCTGCGACCCTCGGCTTAGAAGGCCGATGCTCTATCCGCCTGAGCTACGGGCACGACCCCAAGGGCGCCCCTAGCCGGCCCCGCCGCACGGGGGCGCGAATCATACGTAAGCGGCTTCCGAAGCGTCAATTTTTGGCAGTTGCGGCGAAGGCGCCGGGGTACCGCCGACCGGCAGGCAGGCACGCGGCGCGCGGCGGCGCTGCGCACCCGCTAGCCGTTCGATTCAGGCGTGTGCCTTCGCAGCATGCGCCCGCCGAGGCGCATATTCCGAGCGCGAGCGCTATCGGAGCGTCGCCTTTGTTACACTTCGGTGACCAAGAAGTCTTACACTTGATCCCATCCATGAAGATTTCCTCAAGCGCCGGCGAGGCTGCGCCGAGTGCCGCTGACGGCGGCGCTCACGTGATGCGAGCGGTTGCGGCCGCGCTCGGTGCGCCCGAGCGCACGTTCGATGCCGCCACCAGCGCACGCGAGGTGGCGATGGCGGAGCTGCGCCGCCTGCTCGGCATGTGGCGCATCCACGAGCCCGGCGCGCGGCTCGGACAGAATCCGGAGGAGCTGCACCAGCTGCGTGTGACCGCGCGGCGCATCGACGCAACGCTCGGCCTCTTCAGGCGCCAGCTGCCCGCATCGCTGGTCCGCGCGCGCCGCACGACCAAGGGCGTGTTGCGCAGTCTCGGCGCAGCGCGTGACCTGGACGTTCAGCTCAGCGAGCTTGCGCATTACTGCGCGCGGCTGCCCCAGAGCGAGCGAGCGGCGGCCGAGCCGCTGCGTGCGCGGCTGGAGGGCGAGCGTAGCCGGGCACGCGCACGGATGGTTCGGGCGCTGGACTCCGAGCCGACCCGACGCTGGCTGGAGACGCTCACGCTCGCCTGCACAGCCGGCGCGGAAGCGAACGGCGGCGAGCGCGCCATGGTCGTGATGCCGCAGCGGGTGCGGCGGCGCTTTCGCAAGCTCAAGAAGTCGGTGGCGAAGCTGCGCGTGAAGTCGCCGATGGAGGCCTATCACCAGGTGCGCCGCCGCGCCAAGCAGCTGCGCTATGCGGCCGAATGCGGCGCCGCCCTGTTCGGCAGAGCGGCCGATGACATGCTCAAGGCGCTGCGCCGCCTGCAGGACCGCCTCGGCGCGCACCAGGACGCTTACATCGCGCAGAACCGTCTGGCGACACTTGCCGCCGACCCCGCAAGTGGCCTGCCCCCCGCGACGCTCTTCCTGATGGGGCGCCTTGCCGAGCATCACGCGCGCGTGACGGCCCAGGCGCACCGCACGCTGACCCGCACCTGGCGCAAAGTGCGCGGCAAGCGCTGGAAGGCGCTGCGGGCGCGGCTTGAGGAGCTGACCGAGAACGCCGAGCCGGGCAACGGTGCCTTCACCGTGCACGAGGTGCCGCCCGAGCATATCGCCCCGGCCGAGGCCGCTCCCACCGGGCACGCTGGCGCGCCCGAACTGCGCCCCGTCAAGCACTGACTTCCAGCGGCTCGCCGACATGGAGCTGCTCATCGTGCGGCATGCCATCGCCTGCGAGCGCGATGCGCAGCGCTGGCCGGACGACGCCGAGCGCCCGCTGTCGCCGCGCGGCGTGCTGCGCGCGCGGCAGGCCGCGCGTGGAGTGACACGGATCGTGCCGCGACCGGCACGCGTGCTCACGAGCCCGTTGCTGCGTGCGCAGCAGACCGCGGCGATACTCACCCGGGTTGCCGGATGGCCGCGCGCCGCGCTGTGCCCGCAGCTGCGCCCCGACGCCTCACCCGTGGCGTTGCTTGCCGTGCTGGCGCGCACCCGCGAGCCGTGCATCGCGCTCGTGGGGCATCAGCCCGATCTCGGCCGACTTTTGGCGGCGTGCCTGCCCGGTGATCGCGGCAGCGCAGCGTTCGAGCTGCGCAAGATGGGGATCGCGCTGGTCGCGTTTCACGGCGCAGCCCGCGCCGGGCGCGGCGAGCTCATCTGGCTCGTGCCGCCACGGCTGCTGCGGGCCGTTCGCTAGGCGTCAGTGTGCTCCCGAGGCCGCAGCCGCAGCGCCCGCGCTGCGCAACGGCCGCGCGAGCCACACGAGAAAGATCAGCCCGAGGAACGCCACACCCGAGACGTAGAAGATATCGTCCGCCGAGAGCATGTACGCCTGGGCATCGACCAGGCGGTTGATCTGCAGATAACCCTGGTCGGTCCCCATGCCGCCCGAGTGCAGCGTGCCCAGCGCCTGCGCGGTCGCGGTGTTGCCCGCGGTGAGATGCTCGACGAGTTGCGCGTGGTGCAGCGTCGCGCGCCGGTCCCACACGGTGGTGGTGATCGAGGTACCAAAGGCGCCGGCGGTGATGCGCGCAAAGTTGAACAGACCCGAGGCCGCCGGGATGCGCTCCGGGGGAAGTCCCGAGAGCGAGATCGACACCAGCGGAATGAAGAACGCCGCCATCCCGGCGCCCTGGATGACCGTCGGCAGCATCAGCGTGCCGATGGTGGCGTCGGTGTTGAAATGCGCGCGCATGAAGAGCACGAGCGAGAAGATCGCGAACGAGAGGGTCACCAGGATGCGCGGATCCACCCGGTCGTTGAAGCGCCCCACCACCGGGCTGAGCACGATCGCCAGGAACCCCACCGGGGCGAGCACCCAGCCCGCCAGCGTCGCGGTGTAGCCCATGTACTGCTGCAGCCACAGCGGCAACAGCACCACGTTGCCGAAGAACAGCCCGTAGGCAAACAGCATCGCCACCGTGCTCACCGTAAAGTTGCGCGAGCGGAACAGTGTCAGATCGACGATCGGGTGCTCTTCGGTGAGCTCCCAGATCAGAAATACCGCGAAACCCACCACGGCCACGCACACGAGCGTCACGATCGCGGGTGAGTTGAACCAGTCGAGGTCCTTGCCCTTGTCGAGCATGACCTGCATCGCCCCGACCCAGATCATGAGCAGTCCCAGTCCCACCGCATCGACCGGCACTTTCGCGGTCGGGGTCTCGCGCCGCCGATAGATGGCCCAGGTGGCGAGCGCGGCCGCAATGCCCACCGGGATGTTGATGTAGAAAATCCACGGCCAGGAAATGTTGTCGGTGATCCACCCGCCAAGCACCGGCCCCACCACCGGTGCGACCAGCGTGGTGATCGACCACATCGCGAGCGCCATGCCCGCGCGGTTACGCGGGTAGCTGCCGAGCAGCAGCGCCTGTGAGAGCGGGATCATCGGGCCTGCGACCGCACCCTGAAACACGCGAGCTACGATCAGAATCGAGAGGCTCGGCGCCAGTGCGCACAGAAAGGAGGCAATGACGAACAGCACGATGGCGGCGGTAAAGAGCCTTACCTGCCCGAACCGGCGGCTTAGCCAGCCGGTCAGCGGAACTGAAATGCCGTTGGCGACCGCAAAAGAGGTGATCACCCAGGTGCCCTGATCGGGAGAGACTCCGAGATCACCGGCGATGGCAGGCAACGACACGTTCGCGATCGAGGTGTCGAGCACGTTCATGAAGGTCGCGAGCGACAGCGCCACCGTTCCAAGGGCGAGCGTCGCGCCGCTGAGCGGCGGCGGGGCGGCGGGCGCCCCGCCGGGAGCGCCGCCGGCCGCCGGTCTGTCAGCATTCTCGCCGGACATCGTGTTGAACGTCAGTGCGGGCGCCGGCCTGCGGCCACGTCTGCGGGCAGATGAGCGCTCGCCAGGAAATCACCGCGGGCCGGTGTCGCACGCGCCGGCGCTGTGGCCCGCGAGCCCGGCGCCGCCTGGTTGGCCGCGATGATGGCCTGCACACGCGCATCCGCCAGTGCATCGCTCGAGCCGAACACATCGGTCGACCAGGCCGAGGCCAGGCTCGCGAGCTGCGGCAGGCGGGCGCCGTCGGCGCCGCCGCGCACCTCGACATCCGCCTTCATGGAAAGCCCGATCTGCAGGGGATGGGCGGCAATCTCATGCGGGTCGAGGCTGATGCGCACCGGCACGCGCTGCACGATCTTGATCCAGTTGCCCGTGGCGTTCTGCGCCGGCAGCAGCGAGAACGCCGAGCCGGTGCCGGCTCCAAAGCCGGCGACCTTGCCGTGGTAAATCACGTGCGTGCCGTAGAGGTCGGCGGTGAGCGTCACCGGCTGGCCGACACGCATGCGCGCGAGCTGCGGCTCCTTGAAATTGGCATCCACCCACACCTCATCGAGCGGCACGACCGCCATCAGCGGCGTGCCGGGGCTGACGCGCTGCCCGAGCTGCACGTTGCGGCGTGCGACGAACCCGGCCACTGGCGCCGGCAGCTCGGTGCGCGCGAGCGTCAGGTAGGCGTTGCGCACCGCGGCGGCCGCATCGCGCACCTGGGGATGATCGGCGAGCGTGGTGTTGTCCACACGCGCGCGATTGGCGGCGAGCTGCTGCTGTGCCGCGAGGAGCCCCGCCTGGGCGGCCTTGACCGCGTCGGTGGCGTGCTGTAGCTCCTCGCCGGAGACCGCGCCGGAGGCGCCCAGGCGCTGGCGGCGGGCAAAGTCACTCTGCGCCGCGGCAAGATCGGTCTGGCGTGCCTGCACGGTGGCCTCGAGCTGCGAAGTGGTGGCAAAGAGATTGCGCACATCGCGCACCGTGCGCGCGAGCTGCGCCTCGGACTGGTCGAGCGCGACGCGGGCATCGGCCTGATCCAGGCGCACGAGCGGCTGGCCGGCCTTCACGAACTGGGTGTCGTCGGCGCCGATCGCCACGACCGTGCCGGAGATCTGCGGAGTGATCTGCACAACATTGCCGCCGACGTAGGCGTCGTCGGTCGTCTGGTGGTAGCGCAGCACCTGCGCCCAGTAGGTACCGCAGACGGCGCTGGCCAGCAGCGCCACGCCGAGCACGCCACCGAGCCAGCGCCAGCGCCGGACAGAGGACGAAGCTGCTTTGCTCTTCTCACTGCTCATGATGATCCTTTGACTTGATTCCCTTATTACTGCCGCGGCGGCTAATGCCTAGGCAGATATCGGCCGAAAAAAATTCGCCCGCTCAGGCGCTCGCCCGCGGGGCGAGTCCGTGCGCGTTCTCGAGCATGCGGCTGAGGAAGCCCTCGAGCTGGCGCGCTTCGCTCTTGCTGAACCCGTGCAGGAAGCGGTTCGCCACCGCCATCGCGATCTCGCGCATGCGCGGATAGGCGGCGCGGCCTTCCTCGGTGAGCTCCAGGTGCATCAGCCGGCGGTCGTGCGCGCTGCGGCTGCGCCGGATCAGACCCTTACCTTCCAGGCGATCGAGCATGCGTGTCATCGCCCCGGCGTCGTAAGAAATGCCCTTGCACAGATCCGCAGCCGACTTCGCGCCCTCCAGAGCGGCCAGGTTCGCGATGATGATGTACTGCGCCGCGCTGATTTCCAGCGGCGCGAGGCGCTTGTCGGCCGCGAGCTCGCGGTCGATCGCGGCCAGCATCTCAACGCGCACGCGGCTCACGAGGGCTCCGATGCTCTTGCCCGGCTGGTAGGTACTGCTGTCGTAAATGTCGCCCAAGTTCGTGCTCCGTGAAATCTCCCCTTCGGGGGGACGATCGCCTGCCTGTCGGGGTACCGCGCAAGATATACTTGCCTAGGCTGTAATTGTCAAGGCTTTTGTTGCCTTGACAGGTTGCTGGCGATACACCGTCGCCCGCGGGACAGCGGCGGCTGAACCCTCGCCGCAGCCGCGAGGAAGCCGCTCGGGCGCACGCGCTCGCAACAGCGCCGTCAGCGGGGCGACTGCGGCCTGTCACAGACGGGGTGGATGATCGGCGCGCATGGCCGGGGAAACTCTCATGACCCAATAGCCCGGCCATGCCGAGAATCCTGGCGGCAGTCGTTCTCCTGAGCGCGGGCATGGGGCCGGGGGCGGCGCTACGCGCGCAGCCGCCCGCCCCGGGTGTATGCCCGCGTCCGGCGCCCGGCAGCACGGTACCCGAGCCGCAGGACCTGCGCAGCAAGGGCGGCGTGCTGCGGCTTGATCTCACGATCCACAATGTCAGGGAGCCTGACGGCTCCACCCGCTTCTGCTACCTGCTGCCCGATGGCACGCAGTCCCCGACGCTGCGGCTGCATCCGGGTGAGGAGCTGGTCCTGATGCTCCATAACGCGCTCACCGATACGGCCCCCGGCAGCGGCGCTGCACACGCGGCGCCTACGCATACCGCGACCGTAGCGGCGGCCGCGGCCGATCCCTGCAGCAGCGGCGCGATGACGCCGATCTCGACCAACCTGCACTTTCACGGCCTCACGGTAGCGCCGCTGTGCCACCAGGACGAGGTCGTCGCGACCTCGATCCAGCCTCACGACGGCGCCTTCGAATATCGCTTCCGCATCCCCGCCAGCGAGCCGCCGGGCCTGTACTGGTACCACCCGCACATCCACGGGTTCGCGGCGGTGGAAGTTGGCGGCGGTGCCTCCGGTGCCCTGATCGTCGAGGGCCTGGAGCGCGCCGATCCGGCCGTGCTCGGCCTGCCCGAGCGCGTGCTGGTCATCCGCGATCAGAATCTCCTCAACCCCGACGCGCCGCCTTCGAAGTCCGAGCCGCTCGTGCCGAAGCTGCTGATCGATCGCGACGGCGACGCGGCCAACAACGGCACCGGCTTCGGCAAGCCGGCGAAGGACCTGTCCATCAACTTCGTGCCGGTGCCCTACCCCGACTACCCGCCGGCGTCGATCCGCGTGAAGCCCGGCGAACGGCAGCTGTGGCGCGTGCTCAACGCCTCCGCGGTCACCTACCTGAATCTCGCGCTGCTCTTCGGGCGTGCCCCGCAGCCACTCGGCATCGTGGCGATCGACGGCGTGCCCATCAATGGTGCCGGCGCGCGCTCGCCCCTCATCGAGTGGAGCGATCACATCGGCGTACCGCCGGGCGGGCGGGTGGAATTCATCGTGACTGGACCGCCTGCCGGGGTCGCGGGGCTGCTGGTCACCCGCACGATCGATACCGGTCAGGGTGGTGAGAACGATCCGAACCGCTCGCTCGCCACCGTCACGGCGGCGCCGGACGCGCCCGAGCCCGCGTCGCACCTGCCCGCGAGCGCACGGCCGTTGCCGCCACCGAGGCTGCCGTGGCTCGGCAGCGTCGCGCCGGTGCGCGTGCGGCGATTGTATTTTTCCGAGAAGCTGTCAGAGCCCGGCAATCCCAACAGTGCCACCGAATTCTATATCACGGTTGACGGTGAGAAACCGCTCGCCTTCGATCCGAACGCCGGCGTACCTGACATCGTGGTGAGGCAGGGCGAGGTGGAGGACTGGATCATCGAGAACCGCTCCACCGAGCTGCATGCCTTCCACATACATCAGCTGCATTTTCTGCTGCTGGCGTGGTCGGGCATCGCGGTGAGGGAGCCGTTTCTGCGCGACACGGTCAACGTGCCGTATTTCAACGGCAGGACGCTGCAGTATCCGAGCGTGCGCCTGCGCATGGATTTTCGCGATCCGGGCATCGTGGGCACCTTCCCGTACCACTGTCATCTGCTCGAGCATGAAGACGCCGGCATGATGGGGCTGCTGCGAGTCGAGCCCGCGCAGCGCCCGCCTGCACGCGCCGCGGCGCCCGCGACCGCACTTGGCGCCGCGCCTGCGGCCAAGCCGTAGCTGCGCATTGCCTGAACTCCAGGCCGCGCCCGCGATCACTGTCGCACGACCTTCACGCACTGATCATTCCAATGCAACAGCGGCCGGCTACAAGTTAGCGGCCCGATGGCGGGCACATTCTTTAGGGAGAGCTCCATGAGAGTCAGGAGATTTGTGTCCCAGGCGCTCGGCGGCGCGCGCGCCGGACTGGGCGCGCTCGCACTGCTGCAGCTTTCGGTCGGCGTGCCGCTCGCGAACGCCGCCAGCGCCGCTGCGTCCGACAACTGGGGTGACCAGCGGACCCGCACGCCGATCAGGCACGTCATCGTGATCATCGGCGAGAATCGCAGCTTCGATCACGTGTTCGCCACCTACGTGCCGCGAAAAGAAGAACACGTGTGGAACCTGCTGTCCGAAGGCATCGTGAACAGTGACGGCACGCCCGGACCGAACTTCGCCAGGGCTCAGCAGAGCGCCGCCGCCGACCCGGCGGCCGATGCGTTCCTGCTGAATCCAACCAAGTCGGCGTTCCCGAGCGGCGTGCTGCCGGCACCGCTGGTCGGTGGGCCGCAGGACTCCTACGTGAGCGGCGACAGCCTGCAGCTCGCAAAAGCCTCGGAGAACGGCCTGCCCGAGGACTACTACCCGTACCTGGTCTCCGGCGGCACCGGGCTCACCTCGAAGACGCCCGACACGCGTATCACGGACGTCAACACGCTCCCAGCGGGGCCTTTTCAGCTCACCAACGGGAACACGTTCGTCTACAACTCTTACGCCGCAAGCCCGGTGCATCGCTTCTACCAGATGTGGCAGCAGCTGGACTGCAGCCTCGAGCACGCCACCGCGAAGCGCCCCTCCGGCTGCGACGCAGCGCTGTTCTCGTGGGTGGAAGTGACAGTCGGCGCCGGCACCAACGGCGCTGTGCAGGCGGCGAACTTCAGCACCGAGTACGGTCCGGGCCTGAAGACCACCGGTGAGGGCTCGACCGCTCTCGGCTTCTACAACGTGCAGCAGGGCGATGCGCCGTACTTCAGGACTCTCGCCGACCGCTACGCGATGAGTGACAACTTCCACCAGTCGGTCAACGGTGGCACCGGTGCCAACCACATCATGCTCGGTCACGGCGATGCGATCTGGTTCAGCGACGGCGCCGGCCACCCCAAGCAGCCGCCGCATCACGTCGAGGTGGCGATCGGCACCGCCAACCAGGGCGTGGTCGACGAGGTCGAGAACCCCAATGCCGCCGCCGGCACCAACAATTGGTACAGCGAGGACGGCTATGGCGGCGGCTCGTTCGGCTCAGCCTCGTACGGCGGCGGCTCGTACAGCAACTGCTCCAACACCAGCCAGCCGGGCGTCGGCGCGATCGTGACGTACCTGCGCTCGCTCCCCCGCCCGATCGATCCGCGTTGCGAGCCCGGCCATTACTACCTGCTCAACAATTACAACCCGGGCTACTTCGGCAACGGCGCCAATGCCTACACCGACACCAGCCCGAACAACACGGTATTCACCATTCCGCCATCCTCGGTGCGCAGCATCGGTGACAGCCTGCTGGACGCTCACGTCTCCTGGAAGTATTACGGCGACCAGTGGAACAACTACGTGCCGGACCCCTACCAGCTCAACTACGGGGCGATCGGCAAGGATACCGACGAGTACTGCAACATCTGCAACCCGTTCCAGTACGACACGTCGATCATGCACGACGCCGACATCCGCAACGCGCACATTCAGGACACCGCCGACCTGTACTCGGACATCGCCGACGGCACGCTGCCGGCGGTCTCCTTCGTCAAGCCGAGCGGCCTGGTCGACGGCCATCCGGCGTCTTCGAAGCTCGACCTGTTCGAGGGCTTCTCCAGGAAGATCATCGATGCGGTGCGCGCCAATCCACGGCTCTGGAAAGACACCGCCATCATCATCACTTTCGATGAGGGCGGCGGATACTACGACTCGGGCTACGTGCAGCCGCTCGACTTCTTCGGCGACGGCACGCGCATTCCGCTGATCGTGGTGTCACCCTTCACGCAGCCGGGGCACATCTCGCACGACTACGCCGATCATGTCTCGATCCTCAAGTTCATCGAGAGGAACTGGGGACTCGCGCCGGTGACCCGTCGCAGCCGCGATAACTTCCCGAACCCGGTCACGGCGGAGGGCAACCCCTACGTGCCGCTCAACACCCCGGCGATCAGCGACCTGTTCGACCTGTTCGACTTCCACCGCGGGAATCGCTGAACTCGCGCAGCGTGCGCCGAGCAAGCGGGGCGGCCTTCCTGGCCGCCCTTTTTTTTGAAAAGTGGTCGGGGCAGAGGGATTTGAACCCCCGACCCTCTGCTCCCAAAGCAGATGCGCTACCAGACTGCGCCATGCCCCGGACCGAAGGGAAAAATCATACCATTGCGCGGATGGCGGCGTGCCTCAGGCGCGCCGCCAGGCGGTCTGCCCGCCGGGCTTGTCCTCGAGAATGATGCCGGCGGCGGCGAGCTCCTCGCGGATGCGGTCGGATTCGGCCCAGTTCTTCGCACCGCGCGCCTGGGCGCGTGCCGCGATGCGGGCTTCCACTTCCGCGTCGCCGATCGCCAGGCTCGCCGTGGGCACCTGGCCGCTCGCTTCGGGCTTGTCCGGCGGCAGCACCGCGGGCTTCGCGAGCCTGAACCATTGCGCCGGTGAGAGCGCGAACAGCCCGAGAACCGCGCCGAGCGCCCTGAGCTCCGCCGCGAGAGCGGCGGCGCGCCGCTCCTCGCCCCTGTCCTTCGCGCTGTTCACCTCGCGGGCGAGCGTCTGCAGCACCGCGAGCGCCTCCGGGGTATTGAAATCATCGTCCATGCTCGCGTGGAAGCGCGCACTGTGCTCGCCAGCGGCGAGCGCCGCTGCCGGCAGGTCGCGCAGCGCGGTGTACAGGCGAGCGAGCGCGGCGTCCGCCTGCTCGAGCTGCTCGAGCGAATAATTGATCGGCCCGCGGTAGTGGCTCGAGAGGACGAAGAAGCGCAGCACTTCAGGATGGCGCAGCGTCGGCAGCACCTCGCGCAGCGTGAAGAAATTGCCGAGCGACTTCGACATCTTCTGCGCGTCGATGTTGACGAAGCCGTTGTGCATCCAGATGTTGACGAAGCGGTCGCCGCTTGCGGCACAGGACTGCGCAATCTCGTTCTCGTGATGGGGAAACTTCAGGTCGAGGCCGCCGCCGTGCAGGTCGAAATGCGTGCCGAGCAGCGTCGTCGACATGGCGGAGCATTCGATGTGCCAGCCGGGCCGGCCCGCACCCCACGGCGATTCCCACGCCGGCTCCCCGGGCTTGGCGTGCTTCCACAGCACGAAGTCGAGTGGATCGCGCTTGGCTTCATCGACCTCGACGCGCGCACCGGCACGCAGGTCGGCGAGGCGCTTGCCCGAGAGCTTGCCGTAGCCGGCAAAGCGAGCCACTGCGTACATGACATCGCCGCTGGCGGCGGGATAGGCGTAGCCGCGCTCGAGCAGCTGCGCGATCATGGCGATGATCTGCGGCAGGTACTGCGTGGCGCGCGGCTCGTGATCCGGGCGCACGATGCCGAGCCGCTCGCAGTCCTCGTTCATGGCCTCGATGAAGCGCTCGGTGAGCGCGCCGACCGGCTCGCCGTTCTCGGCCGCGCGGCGGATGATCTTGTCGTCGATGTCGGTGATGTTGCGCACGTAGGTGAGCTGGTAGCCGCGGTGGCGCAGGTAGCGGCTCACCACATCGAACACCAGCAGCATGCGCGCGTGGCCGACGTGCACGTAGTCGTACACCGTGAGCCCGCACACGTACATGCGCAGCACCCCGGGCGTGATGGGCCTGAGCTCCTCTTTCGCGCCGCTGAGCGAGTTGTGGATGCGGATCATGCGAAACGCGCCAGCCGCTCGCGCGCCTTGCCCGGCGGCATGGCCTTCAGCAGCGGCGCCAGCTCCGGGCCGTGCGCGCGCCCGGTGAGCGCCATGCGCAGCGGCATGTAGAGCTCTGCCCCCTTGCGGCCGGTCGCCGCGCGCACCGCGGCGGCGATCGCCGCGAGGTCGTTGCCGTCGCGTGCCGCAGCCGCGGCGGCCGCGGAAAAGTAGCCCGCGCCCGCGCGGCGCACCAGCTCCTCGCCCGCCGGCTCGAGCGGCGGCGCTGCGCCGTAGACGATATCGACCCACGGACGGGCATCCTCGGGTAGCACCAGGTTCGGCAGGAGCGCGGCGACGAAGGCCTCCGCGGCGCACTCATCGAGCCCCGACGGCAGCAGCGGCGCGAGCCAGGCGCGCGCGGCGGCGAGCGGCAGCCGGTGCACCGCATCCTTCTGCCACACGGCGAGCTGCTGCTCGTCGAAGCGCGCCGGCGCGCGCCCGAGATGCGCCGGATCGAACGCCTGCGCCATCTCGGCGAGGCTGAGCAGCCCATGCAGTGGCGTCGAGTGCCCGAGGCGGAACAGATGATTGATCAACGCCGCCGGCAGGTAGCCGCGCTCGCGGTACTCGCGCACGCTCACCGCCCCGTGACGCTTCGACAGCGGCGCACCGTCGGCGCCGACGATCAGGCCGACGTGCCCGTAGGCCGGGGCCGCCAGAGCGAGCGCGGCGAGCACCAGCAGCTGCCGCGGCGTGTTGGCGAGGTGATCCTCGCCGCGCAGCGTCTGCGTCACGCCCATGCGTGCATCGTCCACCGCATTGGAGAAGAAGAACGCGGCCGTGCCGTCGGCGCGCCGTACTACGAAGTCACCGATGTCGTCGGTGAGGAAGCTCTGCGGCCCGTGCACGAAGTCGACGAATGCGACGCGCTCGCCCGCCGGCACGCGAAAGCGCAGCGTGGCGGGCAGGCCCTCGCTCAGCCGTCGTGCGCGCTCTGCGGCCGGCAGCTCGCGGCAGGTGCCCGCGTAGCGCGGCGGCTTGCCGGCAGCGAGCTGTGCGCGGCGCGACAACGACAGCTCGAGCGGCGTGCAGAAGCACGGATAGACCGCATCCTGGCGCTCGAGCGCGGCGAAATCCTGCGCGTAGAGCGCGCCACGCTGCGACTGGCGGTAGGGTCCGCGCTCATCTTCGCAGTCGGGACCGGCGTCCCAGTCGATGCCGAGCCAGCGCAGGTCCGCCATCAGCGCGCCGGTGTGGCTCTCGCGGCTGCGCTCGCTGTCGGTATCCTCGATCCGCAGCAGGAAGCGCCCGCCGGCGTGCCGCGCGAGCAGCAGGTTGAACAGCGCGGTGCGCGCATTCCCCAGATGCAGCTCGCCGGTGGGGCTCGGGGCAAAGCGGGTGACCGGCGGTGTCCCCGCACCGGCTGCCGCACCTGCATCTGCGCTCATGGCGCCATGGTACGGGAAATTAACGAATCTCAACAAAGCACCGCGCCGTGCGCAGCTGCTATAGAATTCGCGGCCGGCGCGTGTGCCGGCGCTCACGCAGCGGAGGATCGATGCTCATCCTGTCCCGGACTTCGGTTGCGGCACTCGCGAGCGTGCTGTTCGTCTGGCTGCTGCCCGCTCAGCACGCACGCGCGGACGAGCCCACCGCAAAGGCCCCCACGACGGCGGCACCCACCACGGCGAGCGCCACCACCCAGGTCAAGGTCACCACCAATATGGGCGAGTTCGTCATCGAGGTACGCGCCGATCGCGCGCCCATCACCGCGGTGAATTTCCTGCGCTACGTGCGCGAGGGCTTCTATTCCAACACCCTCTTCCACCGCGTGATCGCGAACTTCGTCATCCAGGGCGGCGGCTACGATGCCACCACGCTCGTCCCGAAGCCCACGCACGACCCTGTTTTCAACGAGTCCGGCGACGGCCTGCAGAACAAGCGCGGTGCTGTCGGAATGGCGCGCGGTGACGTGCCGCACTCGGGCAACGCGCAGTTCTTCGTTAACCTGGTCGACAACCCCGATCTCGATCCGGTCCCGACCCGTTGGGGCTATTGCGTGTTCGGCCGCGTGGTGCAGGGGATGGACGTGATCGATCGCATCGGCGAGACGGCCACCGGAGCGAGTGGTCCGTGGAAGGCCGATGCCCCCCTGAAGCCGGTGATCATCCAGAAGATCGAGATCATCTCGCCGGCGGGCAACGCTCAGCGCACCGGCGACCCCGGTGACGCCGAACCCGCAGAGTACGATCCTCTCGCCGAAGTGAGCCGATGACGCGGCTGTTCGTCTCGGACGTGCACCTGGACGCTCAGCGCGCACAAGCCAGCGAGCAGTTCCTTGAGTTTCTCGAGACGGAAGCTGCCCGCGCCGAGGCGCTCTACATCCTCGGCGACCTGTTCGAGGCCTGGGTCGGAGACGATGACCGCGACAGCGGCAACGAGCGCGTGTGCCGCGCCTTGCGCGCCCTCGCCGCGAGCGGCGTAGCCTGCTTTGCGCTGCACGGCAACCGCGACTTCCTGCTCGGCGCCGGCTTCTGCGCGCGCAGCGGCTGTCGGCTGTTGAGCGATCCGGTGGTCGCGCAGTTCGATGGCGAGCGGGTGCTGCTCACTCACGGCGATGCGCTGTGCACCGACGATCACTCCTACCAGGAGCTGCGCAGCATCGTGCGCGAGTGCAGCTGGCAGCGCCGCTTCCTCGCGCTGCCGCGCGGCTCTCGTGAGCTACTCGCCGACGAGGCCCGTGCCGGCAGCCGGCGCCACACCGCCCGCACCGTGCCCTATGTCATGGACGTGAATGCCGCCGCGGTGACGGCGGCGTTTCGTGCGGCACGTGTGCGCCGCATGATCCACGGCCACACCCACCGCCCGGGCGTGCACGATGTCGAGGTCGACGGGGAAGCGGCCCAGCGCATCGTGCTCGGGGCCTGGTACGAGCAGGGGAGCTATCTGAGTTACGAGCGCGGCAGGTACCGGCTGCAGGAGCTGCCGCGCTAGCCGATCCGCCGCAAGGGCCGGATGGCCCTTGCGGCCGTCAGCGGACTCGACCCACGCAAGGGGCGACGGTCAGCTCTGCGACGGCGGCGCCGTGCTGCTGCCGGCTGGTGCGCCATGGCCGAAGTGGCCGCGGTGATGCATCTGGCTCAACACCTGGAACTTCTTCAGCTGCGTCGCCGACAGCAACGGCGTCAGCTTCTGCAGCGTCTCCTGCTGGATCTGCTGATGCAGCGCCTTCATCTGCTGCCAGTCGGGCTTGGTGCCCGAAGACTTGGCCTGCTCGAAGGCCTCCTTCATCTTCGCGTGCTCCTGCTGCAGGATCGCCTGCACCTGCACCTTCTGCGCATCGGTCAGATCCAACAGCGTCGCGAGGTTGTTCATGTGGTTCGCCTCGCGGCCGCTCGCCGCCGGCGAGTTCTGCGCAAACACCACCGGGCTCGCGCACAGCAGGGCGAGCGCTAAAACACTGGCTTTCATAATGTCTCCTTGCGGGGTCGGTCGTGGGGCCCGCCTTTCCGATGCCTACGCTAACGGGTCGCGTGGCACGCCGACGGTGAACAATCGTGAGGGAGTGTGAAGGCGCCCGAAACTGCGCCAGAGCGCGTGCAGGCTGCGCCCGGGCGTGTCAGCTCAGCCGCGTCGCGGCAGCCGCAGCAGCGCCTCCAGCCCCCCCGCGGGCAGGTTGGCAACCGTGAGCGAGCCGCCGTGCGACTGGGCGATGTCGCGGGCGATCGACAAGCCCAGTCCGCTGCCGCCGCTGTCGCGGTTACGCGAGGATTCGAGCCGGTAGAACGGCTCGAACACCCGCTCGAGCTCCGCCTCCGGGATGCCCGGCCCGGAGTCGCGCACGCGGATCACGAGCTCGGCGCCGTCCTCGACCAGGATGTCGGCGCGCGTGCCGAAATTGACCGCGTTGGCAAGCAGGTTGGTGAGGCAGCGTTTGAGGGCCTGCGGCTTGCCGACGTAGGGCTGCAGCGCGTGGCCGGTGAGCGTCACGACCGCGCCCATGTCGGTGAATTCGCCGCGCAGCTGCGTCAGCAGCGCGTCGATGTCGATCGGCGCGGCGGGCTCGCCGTCGTCCAGGCCGCGAAACAGCGACAGCGCCTCGCGCACCATGCTCTCCATCTCATCGAGCTCGCGGCCGATGCGCGCCTGCATGGGCGGATTGTCGAGTGCCTCCACCTGCAGCCGCAGCCGCGTGAGCGGGGTCTTCAGGTCGTGCGACATCGCGGCGAGCACGCGCGTGCGGCTGTCGAGATAGCGCCGCAGGCGGTCGTGCATGGTGTTGAAGGCGCGCGCCGCATCGCGCAGCTCGCGCGCACCGCGCTCGTGCAGCTGCGCCGGGCGCAGGTCGCGCCCGACACGGTCGGCGGCACGCGCCAGGTCCGACAGCGGCCGCGTGATGTTGCGCGCGGCCACGAACAGCACGATCACCAGCAGCAGCAACAACAGCGTGAGGTTGACGAACAGGTTGCGCGGCAGCGGCGCGCCGCCGGCGAGGCGCGTCACGCGGTAGATCACGGCATCACCGTCGGCAAAGCGCACCGTCACGTCGTAGCGGCGGGCGCTCCCCTGGTGCGCGGCGAGCTCGTGGGCCTCGTAGAACGGCACCGGTACCGGGATCGCCGGCGGCGCAGCTTCGGGGGTCGGCTCGACCTCGATGTCGTACGCCGGCCCAAGCGCCGCGCGCAGCTGCTCCTTCAGGGTCTGCTCGAAGTCCGACAGCAGCGGCAGGCGCACGAAGCCGCGCTCCGCCGAGCGCCCCGTGTGCGGGCCGCCGCCCGCGGGCGTGTGATGTGCGCCGCCCGATTGCAGGTTATGGGGGCCGCCGCGCGGCGCGCCGAGCTCGCTGATCGCCGTGGCGCGCTCGGCGGCGCTCATCGGCTGCAGCATCAGGGTGGTCTCGGCGATGCGGCGCGTCCATTCGCGCACGCTCCCCTGCAGCACGAAATGCTCGCGCTCCTGAGCGATGAGCAGCAGTCCCGCCGCCTGTGCCAGCAGCACCGCGCCTACCGAGGCGGCCAGCAGCCTGCCGAACAGCGATTGTGGCCACAGGGACGGGCGCATCAGCGCTCACCGGCGCTTCAGTCGGTCACGACGTTGACACCAATCACGTAGCCCTCGCCGTAGACGGTCTTGATGATCTGCGGCGCGCGGGCATCGTCGCCGAGTATCTGGCGCAGGCGGCTGACGCGCACGTCGATGCTGCGGTCGAACGGGTCGGCATCGCGGCCGCGCAGCAGCTCAGTCAGCTGCGCGCGCGTCAGCACGCGGTTGGCGGCACCGAGCAGCACCGCGAGCAGGCGGTACTCCGCACCGCTCAGCGGCACTTCCTTGCCGGCGGCATCCGTCAGGGTGCGCGTGACGGTGTCGAGACGCCAGCCGCCGAAGGAGAAGCCGCGTACATTCTCCGGACTCGGGTCGCGCGGCGCGTGCTGCGAGCGGCGCAGGATCGCCTTGATCCTGCCGAGAAGCTCTCTTGGGTTGAAGGGCTTCGCCACGTAGTCATCGGCGCCGAGCTCGAGCCCCACGATGCGGTCGACGTCCTCGCCACGCGCGGTGAGCATGATGATCGGCAACTGCGAGCGGCTGCGCAGCTCGCGGCACAGCGACAGGCCATCCTCGCCCGGCAACATCAGATCGAGCACCAGCAGGTCGACGTGCGAGCGCTCGAGCACGCGGCGCATCTCCTTGCCGTCGGCCACCGCGGTGGTGCGGAATTCATGCTTCTCCAGATACTGCGCCAGCAGGCCGCGGATCTCGCGGTCGTCGTCGACAATCAGCAGGTGGGGTCGGTCGTTCATGCCGCGCCTCAAGGCTCGAGGATACCTTCGGCAACAGACAGCCGGCAGCCGTTTTCGTGCCCGCGTCTTCCTTACGATTTGCCACGCCGCGCGCGGCGAGTTGTAAGCAACTGTTGGCGCGAGCCGCCGCGGCATCAGCCGAGCGGTCCGGAGTGAAAACGCAGCGAGCGGTCGGGGGCCGTCGCCAGCTCCGCCTCGTATGCGGCGAGCGTGGCGAGCCGCGCACGCCACGCTGCCGGCGCGCTCGTGCGGGCAAAGCCGACGTACAGCCCGAAATGCCGCGCCTCGGAGCCGCCGAGCGCACTGTAGAGCGGCGCAAGCGGCGGCGACAGGCGCGGCGCGAGCAGAGCGAAGCGCTCGGCGGAGCGCGCCTCGATCAGTGCGCTCATCAGCAGCAGATCGAGCTTGCGGCCGGGCTCGGCGCTGCGCAGTGCGCCACGCAGCGCCTGCGCGTAGCGCCCCGGGCGCTGGCGTGCGAACGGCACGCCGAGTGCGTCCATGACTCTCAGCACCCGCTCGAAGTGGCGCAGCTCCTCGCGCGCCAGGCGCGACAACGCCAGCGCGAGCGCTCGATCCTCCGCATAGGCGAACATCAGGGCGAGCGCGGTGGATGCGGCCTTCTTCTCGCAGTTCGCATGATCGAGCAGCAGCTGCGGCCGGTGCGTGAGCGCATCCTCGACCCACGCGCTCGGCGTCGGCGCCGCAAGGATCGAGGCGGCACCGTCGGCGCTGTCGGCGCCGGCCACGCAGCTCAAGACTGCGCCCCGCGCCGCAGCCACCCGTCGAGCGTCTCCGCGAGCGCCTGCGCCGCCTCACCGGCATCGGCAAAGCGATCGGCGGGCAGCTTCGCCAGCAGCCGCTCGAGCAGCGGCTGTACCGCGACGAACTGCGGCGGCAGCTGCGGTACTGGCTCCTTACGGTGCTTGTAGACGATCGCCATGGGATTGTCGGCGCGATAGGGCTTCTCGCCGGTGAGCATCTCGAACAAAATCACGCCGAGGCTGTAGAGGTCGCTGCGCACATCGAGGGCTTCCGCATGGCCCTGCTCCGGGCTCATGTAGTGCGGCGTGCCGAAAATGGTGCCGGTGTCGGTCACATCGAGCACGAGAGCTGCGTCCTTGGACAGGCCGAAATCGATGAGCGCAATGCTGCCGTCCTCGCGCAGCATGACGTTGCCCGGTTTCAGATCCCGATGCAGTACGCCGGCGGCGTGCACGGTGGCGAGCCCCTGCGCGATCGCGACCGCCAGGCGCAGTGCCTCGCGCGGGCTGAGCGCGGCGCGCATGCGCCGGCGCAGGTCGCCGAGCGCGAAATACTCCATCACCAGCCAGGCGTGCTCGTCGCTGACTCCAAGGTCATACAGGCGCACCACCGCGGGGCTGGCGATGCGCTGCGCGATCTCGTACTCCTGCAGGAAGCGGCGGAAGGCATCCACCGGCTGACCCTCGTCCTGGCGGTCGCGCGCAACCTTGAGCGCCACCAGCGCTCCGGCGCGCTCGCTCTCGGCGACATACAGATCGGTGGTGGCGCCGGCGGCGAGGCGGCGGATGCAGCGGTAGCCGCGCACGAAGGCATCGCCGAAGCGCTGCGTCTCGCGCCCCGCGCGGCTGCTGCGCCAGATAGCGCGTGCATGCGCCTGGCGCCGCTCCGCCGCCGCCAGCACGTGCCCAAACGCCTCGCGGTCAAGATCGTCGCGGCTGACGCTGTAGGCGCCGAGAGCTGCGGCCGCGCGCGCAAGGGTCGGGTCGGCGCCCTGGCACAGCAGCACGATCGGAGCAAAGCCGGCACGGCCTGCGAGCTCGCGCGCCCAGTTGAGGCCGCGGCCGCCGGGCCATTCATCGGCCAGCAGCACCGCGTCGAATCCCTGTGCCAGGAACTCGCTCGCGAGTGCGCCCTGCGAGACCGGGCTGTGCACCACCAGCTGTGCCTGCGGGCGCCAGGCGGCGAGCCGCTGCCGGATGTGCGCGCAGCGGTGCGCGTCTTCTTCGATCAGCAGCAGGCGCATCCGCGGAATTACAGCACGCGCGGGCGCACGCCGCCATGACGCTCCGCAAGAACCCGCGCCTGCGCCAGCGGCAGCTTCAGTCCGATCACCAGGTCCCCGACGTTCGTGCCGGTGGGGCCGGTATGCAGCAGATCGCCGCTCGCGGCGAGCGCACGGCCTGAGTCCGCCTGTTGCAGGCAGCGATCGGTGTCGAGCGCCGCGAGTGTGATGCGCGCGCAGGTGTCGGCGTCGATGAGGGCACCGGCATCCGCGCTGACCCCATCGCTGCCGTCGGTGCCGGCGGCGAGCAGCAGCAGCTCCGCGTGGCCGGCGATCAGACGCGCCGCGGCAAGCGCCAGGTGTTGGTTGCGTCCGCCGTGACCGGGATGCGCGGGCAGCTGCACCGTGGACTCCCCGCCCCACACCAGCAGCTGTGCCGGCGAGAGACACAGCTCGTGCGCGAAGCGCGCCGCAAGGCGCAGTGCATCGTCTGCGAAGCGCCGCGGCGCGGCCTGCACCGTGAGACCGAAGCGCGCCGCCGCGGCGGCGACGGCCGCGACGGCGTGATCGACGCTGGCCACCACCGTGCGCTCGACGCGGTCGACGCCGCTGCCGGGCGGCCCCATCAGCCCCGAGCCGATCACCCGCGGGTCGTCGTCGGGCACGTCCGACACGAACAGCGCCCGTGCCGCGCGGCCGCAGAGGCGTGTCGCCAGCCGCCCGCCCTTGATGCGCGAGAGCGCCGCGCGGCGTGCGTTGAGCTCGCCGATCGCCATACCGCTGGTGAAAGACTCGCGGGTGAGCGCCGCGAGATCGGCAAGCGTTGCGCCCTCTTCCAGCACCTCCACCAGCGCGGACGAGCCCCCGGAAATGAGGAACAGCGGCTGCACCGCCGCGGGCAGCTCATCGACCCAGCCGAGCAGGCGTGCGCCCGCGGCGAGCGAGCGCTCATCGGGCAGCGGGTGCGCGCTTAAGTGCACCTCCACCGGCGCACGACCGGTCAGCTCGCTTAAGCCCTCGGGGTCGCGGGTGATGATGAGAGTGCGTTCGATAGCCGCTCCGAGGGCATCGTGCGCGCCGAGCGCCATTGCGGTGGCGGCCTTGCCGATGGCAGCCAGCCACACCGGCCCGGGGGTCGCCGGCGGGGCGCAGAGCGCGGCACGCACGCAGCGGCGCCCGTCCACCCGCGCCAGCCCCGCCTGCAGCAGGCCGAGCAGCAACTCGCGACGCGGATCGCAGGCGTCCTCATTCACCGGGGCCCCCGGGAAATCGCGCGTCTTGTCGGACGGTGGGTGCTCACAGGGCGCCGCGGGCGCGATTTCCTGAGGTGGTTTTCAGCTCCCGCGCACAATCTTGAGCTTGCTGTGCCGTTCGCGGCGCGCCAGCTTGGCGGCGTCCGCGCGCTCCAGCTGCAACCGCTCGAGATACTCCGGCGTGACGTCGCCGGTCACGTAAACACCCGAGAAGCACGAGGTGTCGAACTCCTCGATGCGCGCATCCTCGTGTTTGCAGGCGGCGATCAGGTCCTCGAGATCCTGATACACCAGCCAGTCCGCGCCGATCAGCCGCGCCACCTCATCGACGCTGCGGCCGCTCGCGACCAGCTCGCTCACCGCCGGCATGTCGATGCCGTAGACGTTCGGGAAACGTACCGGCGGAGCCGCGGAGGCGAAGTAGACCTTGGTTGCGCCCGCCTCGCGCGCCAGCTCGATGATCTGCGCCGAGGTCGTGCCGCGCACGATCGAATCATCGACCAGCAGCACCGTCTTGCCGCGGAACTCCAGGTCGATGGCATTCAGCTTGCGCCGCACCGAGCGCAGCCGCTCGTCCTGCCCCGGCATGATGAAAGTGCGGCCGATATAGCGGTTCTTGATGAAGCCCTCGCGGTACTTCACGCCGAGGCGCTGCGCCAGCTGCAGCGCGCTGGTGCGGCTGGTATCGGGAATCGGGATGATGACGTCGATGTCGTGCTCGGGCCGCTGGCGCAGGATCTTGTCGGCGAGGCGGTCGCCCATGCGCATGCGCGCGCGGTACACGGAGATGTTGTCGATCTTCGAGTCCGGGCGCGCGAAGTACACGTACTCGAAGATGCAGGGGGTGTGGCGCGCGGCAGCAACACACTGCTGCGTGTGGAGCCTGCCCTGCTCGTCGATGAACACCGCCTCCCCGGGAGCGACGTCGCGCACGAAACGGAACGACAGGCTGTCGAGGGCGACGCTCTCGGAGGCCAGCATCCACTCGCTGCCGCGCGGCGTGCGGCGCTCGCCGAGGGCGAGCGGCCGGATGCCGTTCGGGTCGCGAAACCCGAGGATGCCGTGGCCGATGATCATGGCGACCACGGCGTAGCCGCCGCGGCAGCGGCGGTACAGCGCCGTCAGTGCGGCAAATACGTCCGCGGGCGTGATGCGCGCGGTACCGACGCGCTGCAGCTCGGAGGCGAATACGTTCAGCAGCACCTCCGAATCGGAAGTGGTGTTGAGGTGACGGCGATCCTCGCGGATCAGGATCTCGGCGAGCTCGGCGGCGTTGGTGAGGTTGCCGTTGTGGCCGAGGCAGATACCGTAGGGCGCGTTGACGTAGAACGGCTGCGCCTCGGAGGCGCTGTCGCAGCCGGCGGTCGGGTAACGCACGTGACCGACGCCCACGTTGCCCTTGAGCTCGAGCATGTGGTGCTGCTGGAACACGTCGCGCACCAGGCCGCTGCCCTTGCGCACGCACAGCTCGCCGTCGTTCGAGGAGGTGGCGATGCCGGCGGCGTCCTGGCCGCGGTGCTGCAACACGGTGAGCGCATCGTACAGGCGCTGATTCACCGCGCTCACTCCGACGATGCCGACGATGCCGCACATGCCTTGTTTAGCCCCTCAGACCCGCTCGGCGCCTGCGTGACGCACGCGCTCCTCGCCAACCAGCGTGCGCAAGCCGTTCGCGATCGACTCCCCGTAGGGGATCAGCAGCGACTGCCGCCACCAGCGCTCCTCCTGCAGCCGCAGCAGCTGCCCGAGAATGACGAACACCCCCAGCAGCACGAAACCGCGCAGCAGGCCAAAGGCGAAGCCGAGCAGGCGGTCCATGCCGCTGAAGATCGACAGTCGCACGAAGTGTGCGAGCATCACGCCCACAGCCGCCCCCAGCAATAGCACCAGCACCACGATGATGACGCGTGCCGCCCACGGGCGCACGTCGGAGTCCGACAGCAATCCGCCGAGATGCGGCGCGATGAGATCGGAAAAATGCCACGCGAGAAACAGCGCCAGCACCCAGGCGACCACCGCGACGGCTTCGCGCAGGAAACCGCGCACCACCCCCACGATCGCCGAGAGCAGGATGGCGGCAATCACCACGTAGTCGGTCGGGTTCATCGCTACCGATCGTGACCGCGCTCATTCTGCGCGGCGCGGATTGTACAAGAGCGCCGCACCTGATGCCTGCGGAGCCGGTCACGCGCGCCCTACTTCGGCACCACCGTGCCGCTGTGACCGAGCGCGCGCAGCTTCTGTGCGAGCTGGGCCGCCGCCGCCCGGTCGTGCGCGCCAGCGACGCGCACGCGATACAGCCGTCGTCCGGAGCTGCCCTGCGACACGCTCGCCTGGAAGCCCTGCGAGCGCACCCGCTGCGCGAGGTGCTCGGCGTTCGTGCGGCTGGCGAAGCTGCCGAGCTGCACCACCCATGCCCCGCCGGAAAGCGGGGCTGCCGGGGCTGTGCTGCCGGGGCTGGCGCCGGCGCGACGCTGGTGGGTGCGGGAGCTGAGGGCGCTGCGGGCGAGGGCTGCGCGGGCGGCGTCGCCGACCCTGCGCCGCTCGCCACCTGCGCGGCGGCGTCCCCGACCGGAGTCTGTGGCGCCGGTGCCGTGCTGAGCGCCTGCGCGGAAGCACCCTCCTGCGGCGCGCCGCTGCCCAGCGGGGCCGGCTGTTCCGGTCCGCTCGGGTGCGTCGCTGCGGTGCGCGCGCGCGCATCGTCGGCGAGATTGATGGTGTAGGAGCGTAATGGCGGTTCCCCTGCCGGTGGCGCCATAGCCGCGGCCCGTGGTGCGGACCGCAGCGGTCCTGTCAACAGCTCGGGTACCAACAACACGATCAGGGCCACGAAGATGATCGCGCCCGTCAGCCGTTCTTTCACCTTGACTACTCAGGATGGGGGCGAAACCGCGAATGCCAAGCGCGGCTAAAGATCGCGCCGGGCGGCCCGCGCACCGCCGCCGTTGCGCCTGTCGCCTAGTATATCCGAAGCCACTGCAGTGCCGCCGCGACGGTGTAGACCGAACCGCACACCACCACGCGATCTCCGGGATGTGCCGCAGCCCGCGCCATCTCGCAGCCCGCGCTCACCGATGCGGCGAGCTGCACGCTCTCGGGCCGTGCCAGCCGCTGCGCCAGTTGCGCCGCGCTCGTGCCGCGCGGACCGGGCAGCGGGCACACGATCCAGCGCTCGATGACCGGGGCGAGCGCCGCGGCGATGCCGGCGGCATCCTTGTCGGCGAGCACGCCGACCACCGCGAACGTGCACCCCGCCGTGCGAGGGCCCGCGGCCGGCCGTGGCAGCGGCCGCTCGCGCAGCTGCGCGGCGAGAGTGCGCGCAGCGGGCTCGTTGTGCGCAATGTCGAGAATCCACTCCACCTCGCCCGGCACCACCTGGAAGCGCCCGCAGAGCCGTACGCGCTCGAGAGCGGTGCCCGCGGTGCGCTCATCGAGCGCCGCGAGCCGCGCACTGAGCGCGCGCACCGCCTCGCGGGCGGCATCGCCGGCGCGCAGCGCCTCGAGCGCGGCAATGGCGGTGGCGGCGTTGCGGTACTGGATGGACCCGGCGAGCGCTGATGGCGGCAGGTCGCGCAGGGTGAGCTCGAGCCCACAGTAATCCCAGCGCCCCTCGCGCAGGCGCCAGCCGAAGTCACGCTCCGCCACCACCGCGCGCGCACCCACGCTGGCGATCGCGGTGAATACGCTGCCCGGCATCTGCGGCGTGCCGAGCACCGCCGCGCGGCCGCGGCGGAAGATGCCGGCTTTCTCGGCGCCAATCAGCTCGAGCGTATCGCCCAGCCAGTCGCGGTGATCGAAACCGACCGAGGCGAGGACGGCGACGTCGGCATCGACGAGGTTGGTAGCGTCGAGCCTGCCGCCGAGCCCGACCTCCAGCAGCGCCACCTCGACGCGGCGCTGCGCGAAGATGAGCAGCGCCGCGAGCGTGTTGTATTCGAAGAAGGTGAGCGTGGTGTCGCCCCGGGCGGCCTCGATGCGCTCGAACGCCGCTATCAGCTCGGCATCGCCGACCTCGCCGCCGTCCACGCGGATGCGCTCGTTGTAGCGGACGAAGTGCGGCGAGGTGAACATGCCGGTGGAGACGCCCAGGGCGCAGAGCAGCGCCTCGAGGTGCGCCACCGTGGAGCCCTTGCCGTTCGTGCCGCCGACGGTGATCACCGCACATGCGGGCTCGGCGAGGGCCAGGGTACGCGCCACGGCGCTCACCCGCGCCAGCCCCATGTCGATGCTCTTCGGATGCACCGACTCCTGGAGCGTCAGCCACTCGGCGAGCGTGCGCATCGGCTTGCCGGGCGCGACGGCAGCGCGTCAGGCCGCGGCGATCGGCAGCTTCAGCAGCAGCCGCAGCGCAGCTGCGATGCGGTCACGCATCTCGCGGCGGTCGACGATCATGTCGATCGCCCCGTGCTCGAGCAGGAATTCGCTGCGCTGAAAGCCCTCCGGCAACGTCTCGCGCACGGTCTGCTGGATGACGCGGGGACCGGCGAAGCCGATGAGCGCGCGCGGCTCGGCGAGGTTCAGGTCCCCGAGGAGCGCTAAGCTCGCCGACACCCCGCCGGTAGTCGGATCGGTGAGCACCGAGATGAACGGTAGATGCGCCTGTGCCAGGCGCGAGAGCGCCGCCGCGGTCTTCGCCATCTGCAGCAGCGAATACAGCGCCTCCTGCATGCGCGCGCCGCCGCTGGCGGAGAAGCACACGAACGGGCGGCGCTCCTGGATGCAGTAGTCGACGCCGCGCTTGAAGCGCTCACCGACCACCGAGCCCATCGAGCCGCCGAGAAACTGGAACTCGAAGGCGGCCGCCACGACCGGCAGAGCGTGCAGCGTGCCGGCGAGCACCACCAGCGCATCCTTCTCGCCGGTCGCCTTCTGCGCCTGGGCGAGGCGGTCGCGGTAGCGTTTGCTGTCGCGGAACTTCAGCGGGTCCTCGGGTGAGATCGCCGCACCGATCTCCTCGCCCGTGTCGGGGTCGAGGAAGCGCTCCAGCCGCTCGCGCGCGCCGACGCGCATGTGATGGCTGCATTTGGGGCAGACATAGAGGTTGCGCTCGAGCTCGGCGCGGTACAGGACGGCATCGCACGCCGGGCACTTGATCCACAGGCCCTCCGGCACCGAGCGCGTGCGCCGCTCGGTCTTGATGCGGGAGGGCATGATCTTCTCGAACCAGGACATCAGGCACAGCGCTCTGCCGAGGGGGTCGCTAGATCATAGCCGATCAGCCCGGGAACACCTCCCGGGGGGGCGTGGCGGGCAGGGCGAAGGCCACCGGGTAGCGCACCGACAGCAGGTACAGGCCTGCGGCCGGGGCGGTGGCGGCATTGCGGGTGCGATCGCGCCCCGCGAGCACCTCCTGCGCCCAGGATGCGGGAGCCTCCGCCTTGCCGATGGCGATCAGGAGTCCGGCGATGTTGCGCATCATGTGGTGCAGGAAAGCGTTGGCGGTGGCCTCGATCACCACCCAGTCGCCGTGGCGCTCGACGCCGATGCGCTCGATGCGCCTGACGGGCGATTTCGCCTGACACTCGGCGGCACGAAATGCGCTGAAGTCGTGCTCGCCCTCGAGGGCGAGTGCGGCCTCCCCCATGCGCTCGTGATCGAGGCGCCGGTGCACCCAGGCGGCGCGCGCGGCGAACAGCGCCGGGCGCGCCAGGCGATTCACGATCAGGTAGCGGTAGGTGCGCGCCTCGGCGGAGTAGCGGGCATGAAAGTGTGCCGGCACCGCTCTCGCCCAGGACAGGCTCACGTCGTGGGGCAGCTCGCTGTTGGCCCCGAGCACCCAGCTGCGCGCGCGGCGCGCGGCGCCCGTGTCGAAATGCGCCACCTGGCCGCAGGCGTGTACGCCGGCATCGGTGCGCCCGGCGCTCACCAGGCTCACCGGCTGCGCGGCGACGCTGCTGAGGGCCTGCTCGGTGACCTGTTGCAGGGTGCGCAGTGAGGCCTGCGCCTGCCAGCCTGCATAGGCGCTGCCGTCGTACTCGATGCCAACGGCGATCCTCACCAACCGGCCCGCTTTTTCCGCCGCGGGCGCCGCAGGCGCCTGCGGCCCATGGATTATCCCGGGAGCGCCTCCATCAGACGCTGGGCTTCCTGCTTCTGCGCGGCAGAGCCCTCGCTGAGCACCTCCTCGAGGATGTTGCGCGCACCGTCGGGGTCACCCATATCCATGTAGGCACGCGCCAGGTCGAGCTTGGTACCCACTTCGCTCATGGTCACGGGCTCCAGGTCCGGCAGCGCCAGGTCCTCCGAGGACAGTTTCTGCGTGGCGGCGAACTCGCTCTCCGGCACGCTGGCCGTGCCGACATCGAGGTCGAGTCCGCCGTTGGCCTGATGCGTTCCGGTCACAGGGCCCACGTCGAGGTCGACTTCCCCCGCCGGGGCGGCGCGATGCATACCGGTCGCGTCGCCGACGTCGACATCGACATCGATCGTCTCACCGCCGAGCGCCGTCAGCCGGGAAGTCGCCGAGATGTCCGGCGCGAGGCTGCTTTGCGTCAGCGCCTCCTCGAGCTCGGTCTGATCAAACTGCCACGCGCCGGTGGAAGACGTCCCCTGCGGCGGCATCTCGCGCGTCATCTCGCCCGGCCGGGCGACCAGCGTCGGGCCGTCGGGGGTCGAGGTGGCAGCCGCCGCAGGTCCCGGCTGGTCCACGGTGTCGACCGCGCCGACATCGAGCCCAAGCTCATCGAGCGCGAGCTCGGCGGTCTGAACGGTGCCGCTCTGGCGCAGCGCCGTCTCGACCTTCTGGCGGACCGTGGGGCTGTGCGGCGTGGACATCGCCGGCTGCTCGACCGTCGGACCTTCCATCTCTCCGGTCGCGCCCATGTCGGAGTGCACGCGCTGCGTCATCTGGCGCGTCGTGCCGGTGCTGCCGAGGAAGCTGCTCTCGAGTAGCTCGGCGTTGCGGTCGGTGATGTTGGTGGTGCCCTCGAGGGTGGCGCCGTGCTCACCCACGGCCGCGCCGAGATCCAGGTCCACTCCCTGCGCAGCTTCGCCGGCGACCGGCTCGCCGAGCAGATCGAAATCGATGCGGCTCTCCCCGCCTTCGAGATCCAGATCCACGCCGCCGGCGGTCGCGCCGCTCACCGCACCCGCACCCGAGAACAGCGCGTCGTCTGGGGCGAGCTGCTTGCCCATGATGAGGATCTTTTCCCACTCGCCCGGGGCAGCCTCCGCACGGCTTTCCGCCAGCTCGCGCGCCGTCTGCAGGAACTGCTCCTTGTTGCCCCAGACGAAGAAGACTTCGAGGAGCTTCAGCTTCAGATCCCGCCGCCCCGGCTCGCGGTTGATCGCAATGCGGATCAGGTCCGCGGCCTGGTCGTACAGGCCGTAAGCCATGTGAAAGTCGGCTTCCGCCAGCGGATCGCCCTGGTCGAGATTGATAGCGGTGTCGCTGCTGATCGTCTCATCGCTCGCCACGTGCCGCGGCGTGGGCGCGGGCGCAGCGCCTGCCCCGAGGTGCGGCTGCTCGTGCGTGCCCGATTCCTCGACCAGGAAAGTCGTCTCCGGAGCGGCGGCAGGGGCGGCGGCGCGCGCCGGCGTGTCGTCGGCTGCAAATCCGCGCGTTCTGCCGCCGGAGCCGAGGTCAGGGCCTGCGCCGCCGGTGCCGGCCACGGCGAGCCGGCCGAGCGAATCATCGAACTCGGACGCGCGGCGCGAGCGCAGGAGCCTCGAGGCGAGCAACCCTGCGAGGGCAAGCAGCACGATGAGCACCGCCCACCAGTACTCCTTGAATATCGAGCCGCCGGACGCCGGCGGCGTGGCCGTGGGCTTGGAGGACGTCGCCTGTTGTCGCAGGCGCGGGCGGCGGGGTCTGCGCCACCGGCGCCGGCGCTGGTGGCTGTGCCGCGGCCGGCGGCTGCGCGGCAGGCGGAGCCGCTGCAGGCGGAGCCGCTGCGGGCGCAGTCGCTTCGGGGGGCGGGGCTGGCGCGCGGGCTGCAGACTCCGCGCCCTGTTTCGCGGCCAGCTGCGCCTGCAGCCGCGCGAGATCTGCGTCCTTCAGCGCGAGCAGGCGCTTGGATTCGGCGAGCTGGCCTTCCAGATCGTGCACGCGGCCCTGCAGGGCGCTCGCCTCGCCGCTCGCGGCGCCGGGCGCTGCGCCGGCGGCAGGCGTCTCCGAGGGGGTCACGAGCTTCAGCCGTCCGGGCTGCGCGGCGGCCGATTCGGCCGGTGCGCCGCTGCTGCGCCAGGCGGAGGTCTGGCGGCGGATCTCGGCGAGCGCCTCCCGCGGGGACACGGCGCTCACGGTTGCGGCATCGGGCATACGCAGCACCGCGCCCGTGCGCAGCAAGTTCATGTTCTGCTCGAAGGCGTGCGGGTTCTGCTGGTAGATCGCGAGCATCCAGCTGCGCGAGCGGTCGGTGTTCGCGCTGTCCCCCGATGCGGCGGCCGCAATGCGCGAGAGCGTCTCGCCGCGGTGAACCACGTGAGTGGAGCCTTCGCCCTCGGCACTGCCGGCCGCGCTGGCGGCGGAGGCTGGCGCTGCCGAGGCGGGCGTCGGAGCCGCTGTCGCCGGAACCGCTGGCGCCGGGGCCGCTGCCGACGCGGGGGCCGCCTCGGCGGGCGCCGCATTCTCGGCGCTGCGCGGAATCGCGCCCTCGCGCGTGCCCGTGCCGGTTGTCGGTGCGCTGACCGGCGCGCTCGCCGCCGCCGACTGCCCCGGGGTGTAGACCGGCGGATCGAGCAGCATGGTGTATTCGCGCACCAGCCGTCCGTGCGACCAGTTCACCTCGACGAGCAGCGTAATAAAGGGATCGGAGATCGGATCGGTGGACTTGAGCGTGATGACGGTGTGGCCATCGGGCCTGCGCACGGAGCGCACCTGTACCCCGGAGAGGTAGCCGGGCCAGTCAAGGCCATAGCGCGCGAAAGTGTCGCGCGAGGCGAGTTGCGCCTGCACCGTGTTCATCTCGTCGGGGGCCACATCGACGAGCTCGATCTCCGCATCCAGCGGCGCATTGAGCGGCGACAGAAGACGAATGTCTCCCAGACCCAAGGCAAACGCGGCTGACGGCAGGGCCAGCAGCAATGCCAGCGCCCGGCTTGAGCGTTTGGCAAACATCAGGACACCCCGAGAGGCATTATTTGGGTGGAAAATCCAGTAAAAACAGACGGATGGGCCATTTGTCGCGACCCCCCGCAAGATCCGGCGGCAATATAACTTAAATAAGCCGCCGGGCCAAAGCCTCGGCGATCTGCACGCTGTTCATGGCAGCGCCCTTGCGCACGTTGTCGGCGACGATCCATAAGTTAAGTCCCCGGTCCGGGGGGAGATCTTCACGGATTCTTCCGACATAAACTGTGTCGCGGTTCGCTGCCTCAGTAGCCACCGTGGGGTACCCACCCGCTCGCGGCTCGTCCAGAACCGTGACGCCGGGCGCATTTTCGAGCAATTCACGCGCCCGGGCGGCGCTCAGGGGCGCTCGCGTGCTCACGTGCACCACCTCGGAATGCCCGTAGAACACCGGTACGCGCACCGCTGTCGCATTCACCGGCAGCTGCGGCGCGCCGAGAAGCCTGCGTGTCTCGTACACGAGCCCGATCTCCGCGCGCGTAAAGCCCTGGTCGCCAAACCCATCAATCTGCGGCACGCAATTGAAGGCGATCGGCCCCTCGGCGCGCACCGCGCCAGCGCGCCCCCGGCCGCTGAGGGCTGCGACCGACTCACGCGCGAGCGCCTCGAGCGCTTCGCGTCCGGCACCTGAAACCGACTCGTAGGTGACCACGTCCACGCGCTCGAGTTGCGCCGCATCGTGCAGCGGCTTCAGCGCCACCACGAGCTGGAGGGTGCGGCTGTCGGGGCTGGCCACGAGGCCACCGCGGGTCACGGCCTCGAGCGCCTGCGGGTTCACCTCCGGCACGACGAGCGGCACGTCGTCGCGATCGCGAAACGCCTCGCTGCTGTCAATGACGATGCAGCCGGCAGCGGCGGCGCGCGGCGCGTGCTCGCGCGAGACCGCAGCACCGGCACAGAAGAGCGCGAAGTCGCTGCGCGCGAAATCAAAGCCCGCCAGCTCGTGCACCGCGAGGCTGCGGCCGCGAAAGCTGACGTCGCGCCCGAGTGAGCGGGCGCTGGCGAGCGGGTACAGCTCCTCTACCGGGAAGGCGCGCTCGGTGAGCACCTCGATCAGGCTCTCGCCGACGAGACCCGTGGCGCCGACGACGGCGACTGCAAACTGTCTGTCCATCTCGCTGAAGCTCATCGCTCAGCGACGCGCGCTGATGTCCGGTGTCGCTGACTTCACGTCGGCGTTCTGCCCGCGATGGCGCAGGTAGTGGTCCATGAGCACGATGGCGAGCATGGCCTCGGCGATCGGCGTGGCGCGCAGGCCCACGCAGGGATCGTGCCGTCCGGTGGTCACGATCTCCACCGCGTTGCCCGCGACGTCGATGGTGTTGCCCGGCACCTGGATGCTGGAGGTGGGCTTGAGTGTCAGGTGCGCCACCACGTCCTGACCGGAGGAAATGCCACCCAGTACGCCGCCGGCGTTGTTGCTGCGAAAGCCCTGCGGGGTGAGCTCGTCGCGGTGCTCGCTGCCGCGCTGCGTCGCGGCGTGCACTCCCGCGCCAAGCTCCACCGCCTTCACCGCGTTGATGCTCATGAGGGCATGGGCGATGTCCGCGTCCAGCCGATCGAACACCGGCTCACCCAGCCCCGGCGGCACGCCGCTCGCCACCACGGTCACACGCGCGCCGATCGAGTCACCCTCGCCGCGGATTTTCCAGATCAGCGCCTCGATCTCGCCGATGCGGTTCGGGTCCGGGCAGAAGAACGGATTCTGGTAGGCGAATGCGGGATCCACCGGCTCGAGCAGCAGCGGCCCGACCTGGCTCAGGTAGCCGTAGATGCGCACACCGAGACGCGTAGCCAGGTAGCGGCGCGCGATCGCGCCGGCGGCGGTGCGCATGACGGTCTCGCGCGCCGAGGCGCGGCCGCCGCCGCGGTGGTCGCGCACGCCGTATTTGTGCTGGTAGGTGTAGTCGGCGTGTCCGGGACGGAAGCGATCGCGGATCTTGTCGTAGTCACGCGAGCGCGCGTCGGTGTTCTCGATGAGGATACCGATCGGGGTGCCGGTGGTAAGCCCTTCGAACACCCCCGAGAGGATGCGCACCTGATCGCCTTCACGGCGCTGGCTGACGAAGTGCGAGGTGCCGCTGCGGCGGCGATCGACGTCCTGCTGCAGCTCCGCCTCATTAAGCGGCAGGCCCGGCGGGCAGCCATCGACGATGCAGCCCATCGCCGGCCCGTGGCTCTCGCCGAAGGTCGTCACCGAGAACAGTTTGCCGATGGTGTTGCCGGACATGGGTGCGTGCTCAGCCCCTTCGCTTGCCTCGCGCCTGCAGTTGCTCGCGCGTCAGCACAAACACCCCGCCCCCGCCGCGCGCGAATTGCAGCCACAGGAACGGCAGGCGCGGCCAGGCGCGGCGCACCGCACGCTCGGTGTTGCCCACCTCGACGATGAGCAGTCCGCGCGGCCGCAGGTGCCGCGCGGCCTCGCGCAGGATGATGCGCACCGAGTCGAGCCCGCGCCGACCCGCCGCCAGTGCCACGCGCGGCTCGTGCCGGTATTCCGGCGGCAGACCCTGCAGCTCCGCGCTCCCCACGTAAGGCGGATTCGCCACGATGATATCGTAGGTTGCCCGCCCGAGCGCGCGGAAGTGGTCGGACTTCAGCAGCCGCACGCGGCGCCCGAGGCGATGGCGACGCACGTTGCTGCGTGCCAGCTCGAGCGCCGCGTCGGAGATGTCGAGCGCGTCCACCCGTGCGCCCGGCAGGTATTTCGCACAGGCAATGGCGATGCAGCCGCAGCCGGTACCGACATCGAGCACACGGCGCACCCGTGAGGCGTCGATCCAGGGTGCGAAGCGCCGCTCGATCACCTCCGCGAGCGGCGAGCGCGGTATCAGCGAGCGCGCATCGACCGCAAGGCTCAGGCCGGCGAACCAGGCGACCCCGGTGAGATAGGCAGCCGGGATGCGCTCGCTGATGCGCCGCGTGAGCAGCGCCTGCACGCGGCGCTGCGCAGCGCCGCCGACGCGGCGGCGGTAAAGTGCCGTAGCGCCCGGCGGCGACACGCGCAGGGCGTGCAGCACCAGCGCTGCGGCCTCATCCCAGGCGTTGTCGGTGCCGTGCCCGAAGAACACACGCGCGCGCGCCAGCTGTGCCGCGCCGCGGGCGATGAGCGTGCGCACGCTGACGCCGCGACGGCCGCGCGCGGGCGCGCCGCGCGGTCGGCGCCGGCGAGGCGCCGCGGCGCGCCCCGTGAGTGCGCGCGTGTGGAATAATTCCGCCATGATTTCCGTTCGCGCCCGCTGGCTCCTCGGCGCCGCCGCCGTAGCTGCGGCGCTCGCAGGCTTCTGGCTTGCCGCACAACTTGACAGGGCAGGCCCGCAGCTGGCAAGCGGCACCTGGCTGCCACGGCCGAAAGTGGTCGAGGACTTCACCCTCACCGACACGAACGGCCGCGCCTTCACGCGGCACGAGCTCACCGGCACGCCCACGCTGGTGTTTTTTGGCTTCACTCACTGCCCCGACGTGTGTCCGACGACACTGCTGAAGCTGGCGCAGATAGCCAAGCGCACCGCGGGCGCGCCACCGCGGGTGCTGTTCATCAGCGTCGATCCGCAGCGCGATACCCCGCAGGTGCTCGGCATGTACGTGCACGCCTTTGACCCGGCGTTCCAGGGACTCACCGGCGAGCCGCAGATGATCGCGCGCCTCGCCGCCAATTTCGCAGTGGCCGTCAACCGCGTGGAGCTGCCCGGCGGCGACTACACCATGGACCATTCCGCGGTGGTGTTCCTGCTCGATGACGCGGCGCGTATTCGCGCCATTTTCACGCCACCCTTCGAGGTGGCGGCCTTCGCCGCGGATCTCACCCGCGCGGCGCCGTACCTGGGGAGCGCACGCGCGCGGGCTGCGACATGAACGGGGCCGACGCCGACAGCGTGCGGGCGCGGCTGTTCGTTGCCCTGCAGTACCTGCTGCCGCAGCGCTGGCTCACGCAGCTCGTGCACCGCCTCGCGCGCAGTCGCGTGCGCTGGCTGAAGAATGCGCTCATCGGGAGCTTCATCGCCCACTTCCACCCGGACCTCAGCGATGCCGAGCAGCCCCATGCGTCCCGGTTCGCAAGCTTCAACGAGTTTTTCACGCGCGCGCTGCGTGCCGGGGCGCGCCCCGCTGCACCCGATCCCGCGGTGCTGGTCTCGCCCGTCGATGGCAGCATCAGCCAGCTCGGGCACCTCGATGGCTCATGGCTGGTGCAGGCCAAAGGTCACGCTTACACGCTCGAGGCGCTGCTGGCGGTGGAGGCGGCGGCGGAAGCGCAGTGGGCGGAAGTTCTGCGCGGCGGTGCCTGCGCCACCTTGTACCTGGCGCCGGTCAATTACCATCGCGTCCACATGCCGCTCACCGGCACGCTGCGCGCCGCGTGGTATGTGCCAGGGCAGCTGTTCAGCGTCAACGCCACGACCGCCGCCAGCGTGCCGGGCCTGTTCGCCCGCAACGAGCGGGTGGTGTGCATGTTCGGCGCAGGCGAGCTCACCTGGGCGCTGGTGCTGGTCGGGGCGCTGTTCGTGGGCAGCCTCGCGACGGTATGGCACGGCGAGATCACGCCGCGCGCGGCGCGCCGCCGCGCCGCGCTGCGCCTGGATACGATCCGCGCGAGCCTCACCCTGGAGAAGGGCGCGGAAATGGGCCGTTTCAACATGGGCTCGACCGTGATCCTGCTGCTGCCCCGAGGGCGCGCCGAGTGGCTCGCGCCGCTCGCACCCGGCAGCGCCGTGCGCGTCGGCCAGCCGATCGCACAACTCACATGACAGCGGGCAGCGAAGACTGGCGCCCGGGCGCCTCGCGCGCGCGCCTCCTCGAGCGCGCGGCCCTTCTCAGGCGCGCACGCGAGTTTTTTGCCGCGCGCGGGGTGCTCGAGGTGGACACGCCGCTCCTGGTGAATGCCGCGGTGAGCGAGGTGCACATTCACTCCGCCCGCGTGCAGCTCGTGGCCTGCCCCGGCGACGGCGCCGCGCCTGCAGCGTCCGGCAGCCGCGCTGCGCCGGCTGCGCCGGTCGTACCGGCCACCCCGGCTGCACCGGCCACCCCGGCCACGCCGGCCGTACCGACCGCACCACCGCTGTTCCTGCATACCTCGCCCGAATACGCGATGAAACGCCTGCTCGCGGCCGGCAGCGGCGACATTTACCAGATCTGCCACGTGGTGCGCGGCCTCGAGTACGGCCGGCTGCACAATCCGGAGTTCACGCTCATCGAGTGGTACCGCGTGGGCTTCACGCTTGGGTCTCTGATGGATGAGGTGGAGGCGCTGGTGAGAGCGCTGCTCGGTACGGCGGCGGCCTCGCGCGTCAACGAGCGCTTGAGTTACCGCGACGCGTTTGTGCGTGAGCTGGGTCTTGACCCCCTGAGCGCGAGCGCGGAGGCGCTGGCGGCCGCAGCACAGCCGCTCGGCTTTCGCGCCGACGCACCGCGTGCCGATGAGTGGCTCGAGCTGCTGATGGCCGCGCGCATCGGCCCGCGGCTCGGGCACAACGCGCTCACCTTCGTGCACGGCTATCCGGCATCGCAGGCGGCGCTCGCGCGCCTGGACCCGTCGGATGCGCGCGTGGCCGAGCGGTTCGAGCTGTACTGCGACGGTGTCGAGCTCGCCAACGGCTTTCGTGAGCTCGCCTCGGCAGCCGAGCAGCGCGCGCGCTTCGAGCACGACAACAGCGAGCGGCGGCGGCGCGGCTTGCCGGTCGCCGCACTCGATGAGCGGCTGCTGGCGGCGCTCGCTGCGGGGCTGCCGGACTGTGCCGGCGTGGCGCTCGGCTTCGACCGCACGCTGATGCTCGCCACGGGTGCCGAGCGCATCGAGGAAGTGTTGCCGTTCCCGACCGCGCGTGCGTGAAAGCTGCACGACGAGCTGATCTGGATGAGAATAGATCCTGCATGAGCTACACCGCCAAGCACTACGCCTTTCAGGACAAGCCCGCAGACTACGCGAGCCTCGCCCAGGACCTCGGGGCGCTGCTCGCCGGGGAGAGCGACCTGATCGCCAACGCAGCCAATACCGCCGCGCTGCTCTTCGCGACGCTCCCCGAGGTCAGCTGGGCCGGTTTCTACTTTCTCAGGGGCGGCGAGCTGGTCCTCGGCCCCTTCCAGGGCAAGCCCGCGTGCGTGCGCATTGCGCTCGGACAGGGGGTGTGCGGCGCGGCGGCGGTGCAGCGGCGCACGCTGGTCGTGCCCGACGTGCAGAAGTTCCCCGGGCACATCACCTGTGATGCCGCCTCGCGCTCGGAGATCGTGGTGCCACTGGTCGCCGGCAGCACGCTCCTTGGCGTGCTCGACATCGACAGCGCGCGCGCCGGACGTTTCGACGACGCCGACGCCCGCGGCCTGGAAGTTCTGGCGCGCGTGTTCGTCGCGGGCAGCGCGACGGCAGCCACCCGCTAGGGAATGACTGCGGCGCGCCTCTCGCCGCGCGGACTCGCGGCCGCCACGGCGGCTTTCACCATCTGGGGGCTGTTCCCGGTCTACCTGCACCCCCTGAGCGGGGTGCCGGCGATCCAGGTGATTGCGCACCGCGTGACCTGGTCATGCCTGTTTCTGCTCGCCTGGATGCTGGCGCGCGGGGAGCTCGGACGCCTTACCGTCACGCTCACCCGGCCGCCGCTGCTGGCGCGGCTGATGCTGACCTCGCTGCTCATCAGCTGCAACTGGCTGGTGTACGTCTGGAGCGTGACCCACGCGCATATCGTCGACACCAGTCTCGGCTATTACATCAACCCGCTCATGAACGTCGTTCTCGGGGTGTTGGTGCTGCGCGAGCGGCTGAACCGCGCGCAGTGGACCGCGGTCGCGCTGGCGGCGATCGCCGTGCTGTACCTGGCGGTGCGCGCCGGACGCCCGCCGTGGATCGCCGGCACGCTGGCGGTATGCTTTTCCCTCTACGGGCTGCTGCGCAAGACGATCAGCGTCGACGCGCTGCCGGGACTTGCGACCGAGACGCTGTTGCTCATGCCGCTGGCGCTCGCCTATCTCGGCTGGTGTCAGCTCGCAGGCAACGGGGCACTGACGCACGCGGGCCCGGGCGTTGCGGCGCTGCTGATCGGCAGCGGGGTGGTCACGGCGATTCCGCTGTTTCTGTTCGCCTACGGCGCGCGCGCCCTGCCGTACTCGACCGTCGGCGTGCTGCAGTACATCGCGCCGAGCCTGCAGCTGATGTGCGGGGTGCTGTTCTTCCACGAGAGCTTCGGCCCGGCGATGGCCGCAGGTTTTGCGCTACTGTGGGTGGCGCTGCTGATCTATGCCGTCGACGGCTGGCGCCAGACGCGCAACGCCTGAGCGCGCGGCGCCGGCCTTCAGGCGCGCGGGCCGCAGCTGCGCTCTCACCTACGGCTACTGCCTGGCGCGCGAGATGTACTGGCCGCTGCGGGTGTCGATGCGGATCACGTCGCCCTCGTTGATGAACAGCGGCACCCGCACGACCGCGCCGGTCTCGAGCTTAGCGGGTTTCTGGCCGCCGGTGGCGGTATCCCCGCGTAAGCCCGGATCGGTCTCCACGATCTTCAGCTCGATGTGCGGCGGCGGCGTGACCACCAGCGGCACGTTGTTCCACAGCGTCACGATGCAGACCACGCCGTCCTTGAGCCACTGCGCGGCCTCGCCCACTGCCGCCTTGCCGGCGGTGTACTGCTCGAAATTCTCCGGCACCATGAAGTGCCAGAAATCTCCGTCCTGGTAGAGGTACTGCATCTCGGTGTCGACCACGTCGGCTGCCTCCAGCGATTCACCCGACTTGAAGGTTCGCTCGATGGTGCGGCCGGTCTTGAGGTTGCGCACCTTGATGCGGTTGAACGCCTGGCCCTTGCCGGGCTTGACGAACTCGTTCTCGATCACCGTGTACGGATCACCGTCGAGCAGGACTTTGAGACCCCCACGGATCTCGCTGGTGGTGTAGCTGGCCATTGCTTTCCCGCGGTTTGGGCTGCAGAGGGCGCAGCCGCCGAAAAGGGCCGCGTATGATAACGGCATCACGGGGCTGGAAGCCAGCCGCCGCGTGCGAGCGCTGCGGGCACCGCGCGCCGGCGGCGACGTGTGCCGGCGGCACCGCGACCGTGCCGGGCGCGGCGCGTTGCGAGGTGGCTCACGCAGGCCTCCTGCACCGCGGTGCTAGAATCGTTGAGGTCTTGCGCTGGTGGAGTCCGTCATGTCGGGGCAGAACGCCGTTCCGCTCATCGTGCTCAGCCCCGCACGCGACGCCGTCGAAGTCATCAACAGCGTGCTGCGGCGAGCGGGCCAGCCGGCGCATTGCACCTGGCTGCCTGCGCTGCGTGACCTGGGCGATGCGCTGACGCAGCTCAATCCCGAGCTGCTGGTGCACGTTGCCACGACTCCCGCGGAGCTCGAAGCCGTGACCCGCGTGCGCGACAAGCTCGCGCCCGCGGTGCCGGTGCTGGTGTTGGTGCCGCAGGTCGATGAGGCGCAGATCGCGGCGGCCATGGCGCTCGGTGCGCGCGACGTCGTGACGCTCGCCAACCCCGCGCGGCTGCAGGCGGTGATGCTGCGCGAGCTGCAGGCGTTTCGCACTGCGCGCTCGCTCGATGCCACGGTGAAATCCGCGCACGATGCGCGCAGCCAGCTCGAGACCGTGCTGCAGCGCTCGAACGACGCCATCATCCAGGTCCAGGAGGGCATCGTCATCGAGGCGAATCCCGCGTGGCAGGAACTGTTCGGCGTGGAGGAAGGCGTCGCCGGTCAGCCGGTCATGGATCTGTTCGAGGAATCCACGCACGCGGCGCTGCGCGCCGCGCTCGCCGCCTGCCTGCAGGGACGCTGGAGCGATCACCCGCTGCGCGCCGGTGCGCTGCTCGCCGACGGCAGCGTGGTGTCGATCGAGATGACGCTCGCGCTCGGGCAGCACGAGGGCGAGCCGTGCGTGCGGCTGGTGGTGCCCTCGAGGCCGCGCGAGGTGGTCGAGAAGCCCGTGGCGCCGCGCCTGGAAGCCGGCGGCGGCCTGCTGCGCCGCCCGGAGCTGCTCGAGGCGCTCGGCAGGCGCCTTGCGACTCCCGCCCCGGGCGGCATGCGCTGTCTGGCACTCATCAAGCTCGACAAGTTCGCCGCCCTCGAGCACGTGGTGGGCGCCACCGCGAGCGAGGACGTGCTGCTCGAGATCGGCCGGCTGCTGAAGGAGACGCTGCATCCGAAAGAGCTCGCCGGCCGCTTCGGCGGCGTGCGCTTCCTGGCGCTGCTCGAGCGCGGCAACGAGCACGACATCAACGCCTGGTGCGAGCGCTTCCTCGGGCGGGTACGCAAGCACGTCATGCGCATCCGCGACAAGTCGGTCTCGGTCACCTGCACCATCGGGCTGTCGGTAGTATCGCCCAAGAACGCACAGCTCGATGCGGTGATCGCCGACGCGCTCGAGTGTGCGCGCCGCGGCAGCGCGCGCGGCGGCAACCAGAGCGTCGTGTCCGACCGCGCGGACAACGACAGCCGCGTGATGTCCTACGACCAGGTTTGGGTGAAGCACATCAAGGCGGCGCTCATGGAGAACCGCTTCCGCCTGGTGCAGCAGCCGATCGCGAGCCTGCAGGGCGAGGACCCGGGGATGTTCGACGTGCTGGTGCGCATGGTCGACAGCCAGGGCAAGGAGGTGTTGCCGTCGGAGTTCATGGCGGCCGCAGGCCGCAATGACCTGCTGAAGAACATCGACCGCTGGGTAGTGGGGGCATCGCTGTCGTTCGCGGCGCAGAAGAAGCCCGAGTGCCTGTTCGTGCGGCTGTCGAAGGAGACCGCGCGCGATGCCAGCTTCGCGGAGTGGCTCGACAGTCATCTTACCTCGAGCCGCGCCGACCCGCGGCGGCTGTGCTTCCAGATCACCGAAAACAGCGCCGCGAGCTACGTGCCGCAGGTCACCGCGCTCGCCGCCGCGCTGCGCCAGCGACGCTTCCGTTTCGCGCTCGAGGGCTTCGGCTCCGGGCGCGACAGCCTGGGGCTGCTCGAGTCGATGCCGCTCGATTTCGTGAAGATCGACGGCACGCTGATCCAGGGACTGGCCGCAGACCCGCAGCTGCAGCTGCATGTGCGTGCGCTGGTCGACGCTGCACGCAAGCGTGGCGTCCAGACGATCGGCGAGCGTGTCGAGGACGCCAACACCATGGCGGTGCTGTGGCAGGCGGGCGTGCAGTACATCCAGGGCTACTTCGTGCACGAGCCCGAGCAGGTCGTGCTGCGCGCCGAGCGCTGAACACCGCGGCGCGGCCCGCGCGCGTGGCACGGGCGCATGGCAAGCGCGCAGGCACGCGTGCCGATGCAGCCCGCGCGCCGCTCGGCGCGGCCCTCAGGAGGCTTGCGGCGGCAACTGCGCTTCCATGCGCTGGATGTTACGCGGCCAGCCGCGCCTGAGGACCGCACCGCGCTGCGCACGCTCTCCGAGATAGTCCTGCAGGTCGCGCCATTCGAGCGTCTTGCGCTGCTCGCCGGCGAACAGCACCAGGCTCGCCTTCGGCGGCACGACGGCGACCGCGGTCATCAGCTCGCTGCGCGCGGCGGCCTTCTTCGCCGCGATGTCGTAGAGCTTGTTGCCCTTGCCGCGCGGCATTTCCGGCACCTCCCCGACCGGGAAGGCGAGCAGTTTGCCCTCGCTGCTCACCACCGCCACCAGCGAATCCGCGCCCGGCACCGGCGCGGGCGCGAGCACGTGCGCATTCTCGGGCACGGTGAGCACCGTCTTGCCGGCGCGCCGATCGCTGATGAGGTCCTTGAGGCGCGCGGTGAAACCGTAGCCGGCATCGCTCGCCAGCAGCCACAGATCCTCCGGCTCGCCCATCATCACGCCGGCGAACTTCGCGCCATCGGGCGGATCCAGCCGCCCGGAGAGCGGCTCGCCGTAGCCGCGCGCGCCCGGCAGGGAATGCGCCGGCAGCGTATAGGTGCGCCCGGTGCTGTCGATGAACACCGCCGGCTGCAGGCTCCGTCCGCGGGCGAGCGCCTGGAACGCATCGCCGCTCTTGTAGGACAGCGCGCCCGCTTCGACGTCGTGGCCCTTCGCGGAGCGCACCCAGCCGCCGGTGGACAGCACCACGGTCACCGGCTCGTTCGGGATGAGGCTCGTCTCATCGATCGCCTGGGCCGCCTCGCGCTCGATGATCTTCGTGCGCCGCTCGTCGCCGTACTTCTCGGCATCCGCGCGGATCTCGGCGGCGATGAGCTTCTTCAGCTTCGCCTTGCTCTTCAGGAGCGCCTCGAGCTCCTCGTGCTCGGCGGCAAGTGTCTTCTGCTCCTCGCGGATCTTCATCTCCTCGAGCTTCGCCAGGTGCCTCAGCCGCGTGTTGAGGATCTCCTCGGCCTGCTCGTCCGAGAGCTTGAAGCGCTTCATCAGCACCGGCTTGGGCTCGTCCTCGCGGCGGATGATGCGGATCACCTCGTCGAGATTGAGGAAGGCGATCAGGAGACCATCGAGGATGTGCAACCGCCGGGCCACCTTCTCCAGGCGATGCTGCAGGCGGCGCGTGACGGTCTTGGTGCGGAACTCGAGCCACTCCCCCAGGATCTCCTTGAGGTTCATCACGCGCGGGCGGCCGTCGAGCGCGATGATGTTGAGATTGACGCGGTAGTTGCGTTCCAAGTCCGTGGTCACGAACAGGTGGTTCATGAGCTCGACGAGATCGACACGGTTGGAGCGCGGCACGATGACCAGGCGCGTCGGATTCTCGTGGTCCGACTCGTCGTTGTAGCTCTCGATCATCGGCAGCTTCTTGGCGCGCCACTGCTCGTCGATCTGCTGCAAGACGCGGCTCGGGGAGACCTGGTAGGGGAACGAGGTGATGACCGCGTTACCTTCCTCGATCTCCCAGGTGGCGCGCGCCTTGAAGCTGCCGACGCCCTTGTCGTAGAACTCCTTGAGATCCGCGCGCGGCGAGATGATCTCGGCACCGGTCGGCAGGTCCGGGCCCTTGACGTGCTTCATGAGCGCAGCCAGCGTGGCCTCGGGATCCTCGAGCAGCTGCACCGCGGCAGCGGCGACCTCGCGCAGGTTGTGCGGCGGGATGTCGGTCGCCATGCCGACAGCGATACCCGAGGTGCCATTCAACAGCAGGTTCGGCAGCCGCGCCGGCAGGATTACCGGCTCCTCCAGCGTGCCGTCGAAATTCGCCGTCCAGTCGACCGTGCCGTCGGACAGCTCCCCGAGCAGCACCTCGGCGTACCTGGTGAGCTTCGCCTCCGTGTAGCGCATGGCGGCGAAGGACTTCGGATCATCCTGCGATCCCCAGTTGCCCTGACCGTCAACCAGCGGATAGCGGTAGGCGAACGGCTGCGCCATCAGCACCATCGCCTCGTAGCAGGCCGTGTCGCCGTGCGGGTGGAACTTGCCGAGGACATCCCCCACGGTGCGCGCGGATTTCTTGTGCTTGGAGACCGCCGACAGCCCAAGCTCGCTCATGGCGTACACGATGCGCCGTTGCACCGGTTTCAATCCGTCGCCGAGCGCCGGCAGTGCACGGTCGAGAATGACGTACATCGAGTAGTCGAGGTACGCCTTCTCGGTGAAGGTGCGCAGCGGCTGGCGCTCGATGCCCTCGAAGTTGAGCTCCTGGTTCTCCGGAGGTCCGCTCACACCTGCACCTCCGCGAGGTTGCCCTTCTCTTCGAGCCATTCGCGCCGGTCGGCGGCGCGCTTCTTGGCAAGCAGCATGTCCATCAGCTGATCGGTGTTGTCCTTGCCGTCGATGGTGAGCTGCACCAGGCGCCGCGTGCGCGGGTCGATGGTGGTCTCGCGCAGTTGCGTCGGGTTCATCTCCCCCAGGCCCTTGAAGCGGGTCACCGTCGGCCTGGTGCGCGGGCTCTCCTTCTCGATCTTCTTCAGGAGCTGATCGCGCTCGGCCTCATCGAGGGCGTAGAGCACCTGCTTGCCGGCATCGATGCGGTAGAGCGGCGGCATGGCCACGTGCACGTGCCCGTGCACCACCAGCGGCCGGAAGTGCCGCAGGAACAGCGCGCACAGCAGGGTGGCGATGTGCTGCCCGTCGGAGTCCGCGTCCGCGAGGATGCACACCTTGTGGTAGCGAAGCTGCGAGAGGTCGGTCGAGCCCGGCTCGATGCCGAGCGCCACGCTGATGTTGTGCACCTCTTCGCTGCCGGCGATCTCCCCGGGATCGAGTTCCCAGGTGTTCAGGATCTTGCCGCGCAGCGGCATGATGGCCTGGAAGTCCTTGTCGCGCGCCTGCTTGGCAGAGCCACCCGCGGAGTCGCCCTCCACCAGGAACAGCTCCGAGCGCTTCGGCTCCTGGCTGGTGCAGTCGGCGAGCTTGCCGGGCAACGCTGGCCCTCCGGTCATGCGCTTGCGCACCACGCGCTGCGCGGCTTTGGCACGCTCCTGCGCGTTGGCGATCGCAAACTGCGCGATGCGCTCGCCGGCATCGGGATGGCGGTTGAGCCACAGCGCCACCGAATCGCGTACGAATCCTTCCACGAGCGCCGCGGCATCGCGACTCCCCAGGCGCTCCTTCATCTGGCCGGCGAACTGCGGCTCGCGGATCTTCACCGACAGCACGTAATTCGCCTTGTCCCACACGTCCTCCGGGGTGAGCTTGATGCCGCGCGGCACGAGGTTCCTGAACTCGCAGAACTCGCGCACCGCCTGCGCGACGCCGGCGCGCAGCCCGTTGACGTGCGTGCCCCCTTCGGGGGTGGGGATCAGGTTGACGTAGCTCTCGCCGATCGGCGCTGCCGCATCCGGCGCCCAGGACAGTGCGTAGTCGACCGCATCGTCGCCGCCGGCGCGCGTGCCGGTGATCGGCTCGGCAGGGATACGCTCCTGCTTGCCAAGCTCCTCGACCAGGTAGGCTCCCAGATCCCCGGTGTAGAACCATTCATCCTTCTCGCCGCTCGCTTCGTTCTTGAACGTCACCCGCAATCCCGGGCACAGCACCGCCTTCGCCTTCAGCGTGTGCTGCAGCTGCGGCACCGAGAACTTATCCGAGTCGAAGAACTTCGGGTCCGGCCAGAAGCGGATCGTGGTGCCGGTGTTGCGCTGCCCGACCGTGCCGATCTCCTCGAGCTTCGAGGCGATCTTGCCGTCCTTGAAGCTGATGTTGTATTCCTTGCCGCCGCGCTTGATCCAGCACTCGAGGTGCTTGGAGAGCGCATTCACCACCGACACGCCGACGCCGTGCAATCCTCCCGAGAAGGTGTAGTTCTTGTCGGAGAACTTGGCCCCCGCGTGCAGCCGCGTGAGGATCAGCTCCGCGCCGCTCACCTTTTCCTTCGGGTGAACATCCACCGGCATGCCGCGGCCGTCGTCGGCGACCTCGAGCGAGCCGTCCTTGTAGAGCACGACGTCGATCTGCTTGCAGTAGCCGGCGATCGCCTCATCGACGCTGTTGTCGATCACCTCGTGCGCGAGGTGATTGGGACGCTGCGTGTGGGTGTACATGCCCGGCCGTCGCCGGACGGGCTCGAGGCCGGAGAGGACCTCGATGTCGGATGCGGTATACGACTGACTCATCCGCTGCGCGAATCGTCCCTGCTGTGCGCCGCGAGGGCGCGAAGGTGCAGCGCCTTAGCGCGGGCGCGGCGCGATCTTACCATCTGGGCGCAGCGCGCAAGCGCAGCGCGCAAGCGCAGCGCGCGCTGCCGCGGCGCGCGGCCGCTCCTTAAGACAGGTCCGCGAGCAGCGTCTCTCGCAGCGGCGCGGGCACCGCCGGCACCTGGTGGCGGTAGTGCTCGTGGTCGATGCCTGCGCCAAGTGCCGCCCCGGCACGCAGGCTCGCGATCATCGGCGCGGCGAGCTCGAAGCGCAGGAAGTGAACCGCCGAGGTCTTCTGCTCGTTGGAGCGCTGCAGGTCCTCGTCCGCGATGGCGAACACGCGCTCGTCCCCGCCGACCTGCACCCAGCAGCGATCCTCGATCCCCTTGAGCTGCGCGAGCGCGCGCACGCGCTCGGCGGGTTGCGCAAACTCGATCAGCAGCGTCACTTTCCAGTTGCTGCCATCGGGGATCAGCGGGTTGTAGGCGCCGAGCTCGTCCGCGATGCCCTCGGGCTCGAAGATGCGCTCGATGCGCAGCATCTCCTGCACCTGGTACTGCACGGTGAGGCGGTCCTCGAAGCACCAGGTGGCGTTGGGTCCGACGGCGAGCTGCCGCTCGCCCTTGTGAGCCAGCACCCGCGCGCGAAAGGCCGGCCGCTCGCGCGCGTACTGCTCGAGGGACATCAGGTCGCGCGGCGCGAGTTTGTTCACGCCAGCGTCCTTTCACTAAAGCCCATAGGCGATCCGCAGCAGCCGCAGCGGGTGCTCGGGCGCACGCGCACCCGCGAGAGCGCTCTCGATCTGGTGTCCGGCCATCGGACAGTCGCTCGCGTAGTGATCGCACTGCGCATCCTGCACGCGTTGCATCACCGGCCGGCCGATGCGCAGCGATGCGGCGCGAAAGCGCCGCTTCATGCCGTAGGTGCCGTTGTGCCCGGAGCAGCGCTCGATGGTGTCGAGCGTCGTGCCCGGTACGAGCTTGAGCAGATCGCGGGTCTTCAATCCCAGGTTCTGCACCCGCAGGTGGCAGGGTACGTGGTAGCTCACCTTGCCCAGGGCGGTCTTGAAGTCGGTGCGCAGCAACCCCGCGGCATGGCGCAGCATGAGGTATTCGAACGGATCGAACGTGCGTGCGGCGACCTCGCGTACGCCGCTGTCTTCGGGGTACATGAGCGGCAGCTCCTGCTTGAACATGAGCACGCAGGAGGGAATCGGCGCGACGATGTCGTAGCCGGCGGCGACTGCCGCGGCGAGCTGCGGGATGTTGTAGTCCTTGAGCCTGGCGACGCCCTGCAGGTCGCCGAGCTCGAACCGCGGCATGCCGCAGCAGCGCTCCGCCGCCAGCAGCGTGACCGCGATGCCGTTGTGCCTGAAGACCGCCACCAGGTCCTCATCCAGCGCCGGCTCGTTGCGATTGCCGTAACAGGTGGTGAACAGCGCTACGGCACCGCGGGTGCCAGCGCCCGCCTGCGGGGTGTCGGCGCCGCTGCCGCCGCCGGACGCGTCAGCCACGCTGCCGAGTGCGGCCAGGCGGCTGCGCGCCGTGCGCGCGTGATAGGCGGGCAAGGGCGCACTGCGATCGACTCCCAGGACCTTCTCCAGCAGTGCGCGCCCGGCGCGCGAGGCGTTCACGGCATTGACCGCTTCCACCACCACCGGAATGCCGGCGAGGCGGCCCACGGTGTCGGTGGCGGCGAGCAGCCGATCGCGCACGCTCAAGCCCCCGGTGCGCACGCGCGCGGCCTTCGCGCGCAGCATCAGATGCGGAAAGTCGACGTTCCAGGGGTGCGGCGGCACGTACGGACACTTCGTCATGAAGCACATGTCGCAGAGGTAACAGTGGTCGACGACCTCCCAGAACACCTTTTTCTCAACCGCCGCGACTTCGCCCGCCGCGGTCGCATCCACCGCGTCGAACAAGGTCGGGAAGGCGTTGCACAGGCTGAAGCAGCGCCGGCAGCCATGGCAGATGTCGAACACCCGCTCGAGCTCCTTCTCGAGGGCGCCCGCGTCGTAGAAAGCCTCCGTGCGCCACGCGATCGGGTGGCGGGTGGGAGCCTCCAGGCTCCCTTCGCGTCCTGTGCTGCTCATGCGCGTGTCAGAGCGCTCGCCCGGTGCGCCCGTGCCGCGCCCGGCACCGACGCAACCGCTGCCCGAATGACTGCAGCCGGCGTGCGCTCAGATCGCGTCCAGGGCCTTCTGGAAGCGGTTGGCATGCGAGCGCTCGGCCTTGGCGAGCGTCTCGAACCAGTCGGCGATTTCCCCGAAGCCCTCCTCGCGCGCAGCCTTCGCCATACCGGGGTACATGTCGGTGTACTCGTGGGTCTCACCGGCAATCGCGGCCTTGAGATTCAGCCGCGTCTCGCCGATCGGCAGGCCGGTCGCCGGATCCCCAACGGCCTCCAGATACTCGAGATGTCCATGCGCATGGCCGGTCTCGCCTTCCGCGGTAGAACGAAACACGGCGGACACGTCGTTGAAACCCTCCACGTCCGCCTTCTGGGCAAAGTACAGGTAGCGGCGATTAGCCTGTGACTCCCCCGCAAACGCCTCCTTGAGATTCTTCTCCGTCTTGCTGCCTTTGAGATTCATGTCGCTCCTCACTTAGACTTGGTCTAACGCAGGTGCGCGACTCTATCGCCGCGGCGTCAGCGCCGTCAATGGCGCGTTGACCCTCAGCGGGGGCGCTGTGTAACGTTGCGCGCCCTCACGCGCCTCGAGGCTGACGGGGAAGGAAGCAGTGGTATCGCGTAACAGCAAAGGCCCGGATTTCGAACAGGCACTCGCGGAGCTCGAAGGGCTGGTCGAGCGGCTCGAGCGCGGGGATCTGCCGCTCGATCAGGCGCTGCAGGCCTTCGAGCGCGGCGTTGCGCTCACGCGGCATTGTCAGGCATGCCTGCAGGCCGCACAGCAGAAAGTGGAAATCCTGCTCAAGCGTAGCGGCCAGCCCGGCCTCGAGCCGTTCGAGGAGGCGGGCGCCGAAGCCGGCAGCGGCGAGGGCAGCGTGGACCCGCAGTGAGAGGCGCGGCCCTCAGCGCCAGCTGACGGGAACGCGCCCCCGGTGAGCGCGGTCGTGGCAAGCGCGTTGCCGGGCGGCGTTTTCAGCCCGACGCAGCCGCCCCTGTGTACACTGACGGCCGATGAGCGCCGACCCTGACAAGTACCCGCTGCTCACCGCGATCGCGCTGCCCGCGGACCTGCGCCGGCTGGCGGCGGCAAAGCTTCCGGCTCTGGCGCGCGAGCTGCGCGAGTTCCTGATCCACAGCGTCAGCACCCGCGGCGGGCATTTCGCCGCCGGCCTCGGTACCGTCGAGCTCACCATCGCACTCCATTATGTCTACGACACCCCCCGCGACCGCCTGGTGTGGGACGTCGGCCATCAGGCCTATCCGCACAAGGTGCTCACGGGGCGGCGCGAACAGCTGCATACGATCAAGCAGGACGGCGGGCTCGCGCCGTTCCCGACGCGCGCGGAGAGCGAGTACGACACCTTCGGCGTCGGTCATTCGAGCACCTCGATCTCGGCCGCGCTCGGCATGGCGGTGGCGGCGGCGCAAGCCGGCGAGGATCGCCGCGTGGTGGCCGTCATCGGCGATGGCGCGATGACGGCGGGCATGGCATTCGAGGCCCTGAATCATGCCGGCTCGCTGCCGGCGGACCTGCTGGTGATCCTGAACGACAACGACATGTCGATCTCGGAGAACGTGGGCGCGCTATCGAATCACTTCGCGCGCGCGCTCTCCGGACGCGTCTATGCGCACCTGCGCGAGAGCGGCAAGAAAGTGCTGCGGCCGATGCCTACGGTGTGGGAGCTGGCGCGCCGTTCCGAAGAGCACCTCAAGGGCATGGTGCTGCCGGGCACGTTGTTCGAGGAGATGGGATTCAACTACATCGGGCCGCTGGACGGTCACGACGTCAAGGCGCTGGTGCGCACGCTGCGCAATGTCAGGAAGCTGCGCGGGCCGCAGTTCCTGCACGTCGTCACCCGCAAGGGCAAGGGCTACGCGCCCGCCGAGGCCGACCCGATCAAGTGGCACGGGCCCGGGCCCTTCGATCCGGCCAGTGGCACGATTTTCAAGGAAAAGAGCAGCGGGCCGACCTACTCGCAGGTCTTCGGCCAGTGGCTGTGCGACATGGCCGAGCGTGATCCGCGCATCATCGCCATCACCCCCGCCATGCGCGAGGGCTCGGGGCTGGTGGAGTTTTCCAGGCGCTTCCCGGAGCGCTACTTCGACGTCGCCATCGCCGAGCAGCACGCGGTGACCTTTGCCGCAGGTCTTGCGACGCAGGGCCTGAAGCCCGTGGTCGCGATCTACTCGACCTTCCTGCAGCGCGCCTACGATCAGTTCATCCACGACGTCGCGCTGCAGAAGCTGCCGGTGGTGTTTGCGGTAGATCGTGCCGGCCTCGTCGGCAGCGACGGCGCGACGCACCAGGGCAGCTATGACCTTTCGTTCCTGCGTTGCATTCCCAACACGGTGATCATGGCGCCGGCGGACGAAAACGAGTGCCGCCAGATGTTGTATACCGCGAGCACGCTGTCCTGCCCGGCGATCGTGCGCTACCCGCGCGGCACCGGCCCAGGCGTCGCGGTGGTGGCGGAGATGAGCGCGCTGCCCGTGGGCAAGGCGCAGCTGCGGCGCGAGGGCAAGAGCGGGCTGGCGCTGCTGGCGTTCGGGGCGCTGGTCGCACCGGCCGCGAAGATCGCAGAGGCGCTCGATGCGACGCTGCTCAATATGCGCTTCGTCAAGCCCCTGGATGAGGAGCTGATCGTCGCGGTGGCCGCGCGCCACCGGGCGCTCGTGACCATCGAGGAGAACGTCGTGCAGGGCGGTGCGGGCTCGGCGGTCGGGGAGCTGTTGGCCGCGGAACGACTGGCTGTGCCGCTGCTGCAGCTGGGCATTCCCGATCGCTTCATCGAGCATGGCTCACGCGAGGGGTGCCTCGTGGCGGCGGGGCTGGATGGCGCAAGCCTCGCTGACAGCATCGAGCCCTGGTGGGCGCAGCAGGCCCCGGAACGCAAGCGTTCCGCCGGCGGCGCCTGAAGCCACCGCGTGAATCCTCCCGACAGCAGCGCGTGCGAGCGCAGCAGCGAAGTCGAGGACGTGCAGGCGCGCGCCGACACGCGCCAGCTGCCCATCAACCGCGTCGGCATCAAGGACATCACTCACCCGGTGAAGGTGCGCGATCGCGCCGCGGGCGAGCAGCACACCATCGCCACCTTCAACATGTACGTGAGCCTGCCGCACGACTTCAAGGGCACGCACATGTCGCGCTTCGTGGAGATCCTGCACGCCGAGCGCGAGATCTCGGTGCAGTCCTTCCGCGGCATGCTGCGCACCATGACCACGCGCCTGGAAGCCGACACCGGGCACATCGAGATGACTTTTCCTTTCTTCGTCATGAAGCGGGCGCCGGTGTCCGGGGTCGAGAGCCTGATGGATTACCGCGCCGGGCTGATCGGCGAACACCGCCACGGCCACACCGAGATCTGGGTGCGCGTGTCGGTGCCGGTCACGAGCCTCTGTCCCTGCTCGCGCAAGATCTCCGCCTACGGCGCCCACAACCAGCGCTCGCACGTCACCCTCACTGCAAGGCTCCGCAGCCACATGTGGATCGAGGAACTGATCCAGATCGCCGAGAGCGAGGCCTCCTGCGAGCTGTACGGCATTCTCAAGCGTCCGGACGAGAAATACGTGACCGAGCGCGCCTACGACAACCCGAAATTCGTCGAGGACATGGTGCGCGACGTCGCCATGCGCCTGAACGACGAGGCGCGTGTGGCAGCCTATGTCGTGGAGGCGGAGAACTTCGAGTCGATCCACAACCATTCGGCGTATGCGCGCATCGAGCGCGACAAGGACGCCTGAGCGCGCACCCGCGTGGCGTGTCGCACGCGCTGCATGAAGATTTCTTAATGCCGCCCTCATTGCGGCCTGAGGCCGAAGCCCTCTAAGTTTAAGGGATGAAGATCATCACCGCGTTTGCCGCCATCGCCGTGCTTGCCTGCGGCGCCGTCGCGGCCACGGAGCTGCCCGCGGCGCCCTCGGCTACGCCGGTGAAGCGCCCCTCGCTCAAGGTGTGCAACAAGCAGGCGGATGCCAGGCAGCTCACCGGCCCGGCGCGCGCGCAGTTCGTGAAGGACTGCAGGGAAGGCAAGAGCGCGCGGGCGGTCAGCGCCTCGCCGGCGAGCTGAGCGCGTTTCCTACACCGGCAGATCGACGATCACCCGCAGGCCCGGATCGTTGCTCTGCAGCTCGAGCCGCCCGCGGTGCAGCCGTGCGATGGCGGCCACGAGCGAGAGCCCCAGTCCGCTGCCTTCCTGCCCCGCGTCCGCCCCGAAGCGCACGAACGGTTGCGGCGCCCGCGAGCGGTCCGCCGCGGCGATGCCGGGACCGTTGTCGCTGACAGTGAGGCGCACGCCATCGCTCAGGCGCCGTACCGCGACCTCGATACGCCCGCCCGCGGGCACGTACTTCAGCCCGTTCTCGATCAGGTTGGTGAGCAGCTGCGCGAGCAGCTGGCGGTTGCCCTGCACGATGGCGTCAGCCTCCTGCTGGCAGGCGAGCGCCAGGCCCTGGGCAGCGGCTACCGGCTCGAACAGCTCCACCAGCTCGAGCGCGAGCTCGCCGACGTCCACGGCGCAGGGCGCTGCGAGCGGCGCGCCGGACTCGGCGAGCGCGATCTGCAGCAGCGTCGCGAGCGTGCGCTGCAGGCGATCGACCTCGCGCAGCGCCGACTCGATCGACTCGTGTACCGCCGGCTCGAGCGGCGGCGAGCGCAGCAGCAGCGCGTCCATGCGCGTGCGCAGCCGGTGCAGCGGCGCGCGCAGGTCGTGCGCGGTGCTGTCGAAGGTCGCCCGCAGGGTCCGCGCCTGCTCCTCGAGACGGTCGAGCACGCGGTTCACTGACACCGCCAGTGCGTCGAACTCGTCGTTGGCGCCTACGACCGGCAGCCGCCGGCCCGGCTCCCCGGCCATGATGCGCTGGCAGGTGCGGGTCACCTCGCCAACGCGCCGCGCCAGGCGGTAACTGAACCAGAAGCCCGCGAGCGCCGCCGCCAGCGTCGACAGGCCGATGCCGGTGAGAGTTGCGAAGCGGAACTTCTCCGCGAAGCGCCGGCCCTGCGAGATGTCGGTGCCCACCAGCAGCAGGTCCCCGCCCGGGAGCGTGCGCACCGCGGCACGCACCGGGTGTACCGCGCGCCGCCCCGGCTCGATGGTGGCGATATCGAATTCCGGCCAGGCTTCCGCGGGCATGCCGTCGAACGGCCAGTGGGTGACGTTGCCGGCGAGGCGCTCGAAGCTCGAATCCGCGAGCATGTAGACCGCGCCGATGCGACCCCAGCTGTCGATGCGCAGGTTGATCTCGTCGGTGACGCCGGGCACGCCGCTGCGGGCGTATTTCTCCTGCAGGCTCTTCAGCTCCGTGTCGATGATCAGGTCGACCTCGTCGGTGATCAGGCTCTCGGTGAGCAGGTAAGCGCTCCCCAGGGTCACGCCGACCGCGAGCGTCACCAGCAGCGTGTAGCCCACCGACAGGCGAAAGGCGGTGGTATTGAACAGGTCGAGCCGCACTTCGGTGTCAGGCGTCGCTGCGCAGCACGTAGCCGGAGCCGCGCACGGTGTGGATCAGCGGGTGATCGCTGCCGCGATCGATCGCCTGGCGCAGCCGGCTGATATGCACGTCGATGAGGTTGCTCTGCGGGTCGAAGTGCAGATCCCACACCCCCTCGAGCAGCATGGTGCGCGTCACCACCTGCCCGGCGCGGCGCATCAGGAACTCGAGCAGCTTCAGTTCCCGCGCCGTGAGCTCGAGCTCGCGTCCGCCGCGCGTGACGCGCCGTGCGAGCAGGTCGAACTCGAGGTCTTCCACTTTGAGACGCGTGGTGTGCGGTGCGCTCGCCCGCCGGCGCAGCAGCGCCTCGATGCGCGCCAGGAGTTCCGCGAACGCGAACGGCTTGGTGAGGTAGTCATCGCCGCCGGCCTTGAGTCCGCGCACGCGGTCATCGACGCCGCCGAGCGCCGACAGCACCAGCACCGGCGTGCCGATGCCCTTGGCGCGCAGCAGCTCGATGATGGCGAGCCCGTCGACGTGCGGCAGCATCCGATCGGTGACGATGAGATCGAACTGCCCTGCGGTGGCGTGTGAGAGTCCCTCGCGCCCGTCGGCCGCATGGTCGACGCTGTAACCGCTTTCACGCAGCCCCTTCACCAGGAAGCGCGCGGCTTCGGTGTCGTCCTCGATGAGCAGTACGTGCACTGACATTCACTTGTCGTCGCAACCGACTGAAGTTTAAGCGATACATCGCCGCAGGGAACGTCCGCGGATATCCGTGGCTGGGAATCAGCCGGAATTTAGGTAAGAATCGCGACACAAGTCCAATGAAAAAGCGCTGATGGAGGGGGCTCCGAGTGATGAACAGCGCCTGTGGCCAGCGCGCACTATTTGCGCTGGTGACTCCGCGGTGCCTGTCGCCCGTGCTGGAGCGGGTGAGCGTCACGACCTGTCACAACGACCCGGCGCGCCTCGCCCCCGCCAACGTCAACAGCGGTACGCCCAACGTGCTCGACCTCGCGGAGGAGCACGAGAGGGTCTACGTCACGATCCCAGGGGAGGGGTCATGAAGAAGGCGGTCTCTGCAGAGGCTCCGCCGACCCTGTGGGGTCGGATCATTCGCGGCCCGCGTGGTCGCACCACGCTTCCCATGCTGATGGTGCTGGCGCTGCTGCAAGCGTTGAGCGCGCACGCTCAGCCGCCGCCGGTCCTGCAACGCGGTTATGACGCCAACGTTTCCGGCGCAACGCTCAGCGAGACCACGCTCAACACCTCCAACGTCGTCCCGGGCAGCTTCGGACTGGTGTTCAAACTGTCCGTCAATGACAACATCATGGCGCAGCCGCTCTACATGCCGGGCGTGATGATCAACGGGACCGCTCACAACGTCGTGTACGTCGCCACCATGAGCGACACGCTCTACGCGTTCGACGCCGACGTGGGCGGTGCCGCACTGTGGACAACGCAATCTGGCAGCTTTCGAAAACGCGACCCCCGTGCCGATGGCCCAGTACGCGTACGGCGGCAACACGAACATCGTCGGCAACGACGGCATTCTGAGCACGCCGGTGATCGATCCATCCACCAATACGATGTATGTCGTGGCCTTAACGCTGGAAAACAGCACGATGGTGTACCGACTGCACGCGGTCAACATCACAACCGGTACGCCACTGACCGGTTCCGGCATGGTGATCTCGGGCACCTACGGCCCGATGACTTTCGACGCCCGCAACGGGTGGCAGCGGGCATCGCTGGTACTCGTAGGGCACCAACGTCGTGTTCGGATTCGGCGCGCTGGAGGCGGAGGGGACCGGGGACCTCTACAGCGGATGGGTCATGGCTTACAACAAGACCATGCTGGCGCAAACCGGCATTTTCGCGACCGAGACCGTCGGCAATGGCGGCGGCGGGGTGTGGCAATCCGGTCGTCCGCCGGCCGTCGACAGCTCCGGGAACGTTTACGTATTCACCGGCAATGGCTACACCACGGGCTATGACGGCGTCAATAACTTCAGCGAGAGCGTGCTCAAGCTCAACCCGGCCAATGGCCTGGGCCGGGTGGACTGGTTCACCCCGAGCAACTGGCAGACGCTTGATAACGACGATCTCGATCTCGCGAGTTCAGGCCCCATGCTGGTCCCCGGTACCAGTCTGCTCGCCGGCGGTGGCAAGGCCGGTGTCTTCTACCTGCTCAACACCGGCGGTCTCGGCCATGAAACTGCCAACGACAGCGGCGCCGTCCAGGAGATAACCATTTCCCAGATGCGGGGCGGACCCGTGTACTGGCAGCGCTCCGCCGCCAACGGCGGACCGCTGCTGTACACCTGGGGTGTGAACGATGCGGTGAAGGCTTTTGCTTTCAACGGCAGCACGCTTGCGACCACTCCGAGTGCCGTAGGCACTGTCAGCGGCCAGATCTACCCGGGCGGCATCCTCACGCTCTCGGCGAATGGTTCAACGCCCGGCACTGCCGTGCTGTGGGCGACCGTGGCGACGAGCGGTAACGCCTTCAACGTGGTCGTCCCGGGTGAGTTGTACGCCTTCGATGCGGGCAACGTCGCAACGCAACTGTGGAATTCGAACCTGAGAGCGGCCGACTCGCTGGGTAATCTTGCGAAATTGGTGCCACCGCTGGTCGCCAACGGCCGGGTCTACGTCGCCACTGCTTCACAACAGGTAGCCGTTTACGGGCTGCTCGTCCCCCGCGGCTGCGGCCGCGCCGACCTTCACTCCGGCGCGGGCACCTATACCACTGCCCAGTCGGTCACACTCGCCTCCACCACGCCCGCGGCGAGCTTCTTCTACACGACCAACGGCACGACCCCCACGACCGCCTCGACGCCCTACAACGGCTCGATCCCGGTGAGCTCGTCCATGACCATCGAGGCCATCGCGACCGCGAGCGGCTTCTCGCCGAGCCCGGTCGCGAGCGCCGCTTACGTGATCAATACCGGCACCACCACCGAGGTCCCTCTCACGGGCAGCGTCAATGTCGATGGCATCGTGGCCAACGGCTCGGCCGTGCCGAAGGGTGGCCTCGACAACGACGGTAATGCCTACTCTGCGACGCTGCTTGGCAGTTCGCTCACCTGGAATGGCAACACGTACGCCTTCGGCAGCGCCGGGGTCGCCGATGCCGTCAGCAACACGACCATTGCGCTGCCGGCGGGCAGCTACACGACGCTGTCGCTGCTCGGTACCGGAGTGAACGGCAATCAGCCGAACCAGACCTTCACCGTCAATTACAGCGACGGCAGCTCGACGAGCTTCACGCAGAGCCTGAGCGACTGGTTCACGCCGCAGAACTATGCGGGCGAGACGAAGGTGCTGCAGATGGCCTATCGGCTCACCTCTACCGGCGCGCTCGACAATCGCACCTTCTACCTCTACGGGTATTCGTTTGCACTCAATGGCGCCAAGACGGTGACCAGCCTCACCCTGCCGAAGACCCGCAACGTCGTCGTGCTGGCGGTCGATGTCTCCGGAGCGACCAACAGCCCGCCGCCCGCGGCGGCGCCCACTTTCCAGCCCGCGCCGGGAACTTACAGCACGGCGCAGTCGGTCACGCTCAGCAGCACCACCCCGGGCTTCAGCATCTATTACACCACCAACGGCACGACGCCCACGGTGAACTCGACGCACTACACCGGCGCCATCGCGGTGAGCTCGTCCATGACCATCGAGGCCATCGCGGTCGCGAGCGGCTACTCGGCGAGCCCGGTCGCGAGCGGTGCTTATGTGATCGCCCCGCCCGCGGCGGCGCCCACCTTCCAGCCCGCGCCGGGAACTTACGGCACAGCGCAGTCGGTCACGCTCAGCAGCACCACCCCGGGCTTCAGCATCTATTACACCACCAACGGCACGACGCCCACGGTGAACTCGACGCACTACACCGGCGCCATCGCGGTGAGCTCGTCCATGACCATCGAGGCCATCACGACCGCGAGCGGCTTCTCGCCGAGCCCGGTCGCGAGCGGCGCCTACGTGATCGGTACGCCCGCGGCCGCACCGACTTTCAGTCCGCCCGGTGGAACCTACACCGCGACGCAGATGGTCACGCTCAGCAGCACTACCCCGGGCTTCAGCATCTATTACACGACCAACGGCACGACGCCCACGGTGAACTCAACGCCCTACACCGGCGTCATCATGGTGAGCGCGTCCATGACCATCGAGGCCATCACGACCGCGATCGGCTTCTCGCCGAGCCCGGTCGCGAGCGCCGCTTACGTGATCAATACGGGCACCACCACCGAGGTCCCTCTCACGGGCAGCGTCAATGTCGATGGCATCGTGGCCAACGGCTCGGTCGCACCGAACGGTGGCCTCGACAGCAAGAGTAATGCCTACTCTGCGACGCTAATTGGCAGCTCGCTCACCTGGAATGGCAACACGTACGCCTTCGGCAGCGCCGGGGTCGCCGATGCCGTCAGCAACACGACCATTGCGCTGCCGGCGGGCAGCTACACGACGCTGTCGCTGCTCGGTACGGGAGTGAACGGCAATCAGCCGAACCAGACCTTCACCGTCAACTACAGCGACGGCAGCTCGACGAGCTTCACGCAGAGCCTGAGCGACTGGTTCACGCCGCAGAACTATGCGGGCGAGACGAAGGTGCTGCCGATGGCCTACCGGGTCCAGTACAACGGCACACTCGATAACCGCACCTTCTACCTCTACGGGTATTCGTTTGCGCTCAATGGCGCCAAGACGGTGACCAGCCTCACCCTGCCGAAGACGCGCAACGTCGTCGTGCTAGCGGTCGATGTCCACTGACCTAAGGCGGACGGCCCCCGGCCGCGTCGGCCTTGCGCGCGCACGCATGCCAGCCGCCGTCGCCGCCACGCAAGGGTCTGCGGCGCTCGGCGCGCTCTGTCCCCGTCAGCGGGGGGGTGTGGGGGCGCGCTCGGCGCTCTGCAGCCGCGCGATCAGCGCGCTGAGGAATACCCGGTTGAAGCGCAGCTGGCAGGAGGCCGACACCTGCTCCAGCAGTGTCGAGCTGACCTTGAGCACGGTCACCGCGCCGCCGGCGCGGATGGTCGCGGTGCGCTTCGCGCCCGGCACGTAGCTCGCCTCGCCGAAGCAGTCGCCGGTGTCGAGTACGCCGATGCGCTGGCCGTGACGCTCCACCACGCAGCCGCCGGTGACGAGGATGTAGAAGCGGTCGTCCATCTCGCCTTCCTTGACGATCTCCTCGCCCGCCGCATAGTCCTGCCAGCTGCTGGCGCGCAGCACCTCCCAGATCTCGGCGTGCGAGAACTCGTGGAAGAACTTCAGCCGCCGCAGCACGCCGAACTGCTCCTGGCGATCGATGCGCGCGTTCGCCTCGCGCAGGCGCTGGTGCACGCGGGTGAGCTCGGCGGCGAAATCCAGGCCGCTCTTGCAACGCTTCTCCGGGTCCTTCTGCAGCGCGGCCGCCACGACGTTCTCGAGCTCCTCGGGCACGTCCTTGCGCAGCGTGTGGATCGGCGGCGCGGTGGCGTAGACGATCTGGTGCAGCAGTTTCTGCAGGTTGCCGGCGCGGAAGGGGCGTGCGCCGGTGAGCAGCTCGTACATCACCGCGCCGAGCGAATACAGGTCCGAGCGATTGGTGAGCTCCAGGCTCTGCACCTGCTCGGGGGACATGTAGGAGGGGCTGCCGGCGATGCCCTCGATGCGCGAGATATCCGAGTCCGACACCAGTGCGATGCCGAAATCGATGATGCGCACGTCGCTGTCCTGCGTGAGCATGATGTTCGAGGGCTTGATGTCGCGATGGATCACGCCGCGCGAGTGCGCGTAGTGCAGCGCCTTGGCGCACTTGAAGATAATCTCCACGGTGTCGTCGATGCGCAGCAGGTTGTCGGGGCGGCAGTAGGCGGCCAGCGTGCGCGCGCCGTGCACGTGCTCGGTGACGATGTAGCAGTGGCCGTTCTCCTCGCCCGCGTCGTAGATCGGCAGGATGTGCGGGTGCTGCAGCATGCCGACCAGGTGCGCCTCGGAGAGGAACATCTTGCGCGCGATGCGCGCGCGCTCCTCGTCGCCGCCGGTGTCCATGTTGTAGACCTTGATGGCGACGTCGCGGCCGTAGTAGGCATCATGCGAGAGGTAGACGATGCCGGTGCTGCCGCGGCCGACTTCGTGGATGACCACGTACTTGCCGATCTTGTCCGGCATGCGTGCCGCGGGCCTGGCGGGGGGAACGGTTTTTGAGGCCGGTAGTGACATGGCGCGGCGCGATTGCAGACGGCGCTTCAGGATAAGGGGTGGCACGCCGGGGCGACTGTGATCCACCCCTCACGCAACGGGCGGGGGCTTCGGGCCGGCGTCGCAGAAGCGGCGCGGGCGGCGCGGCCTCACTCAGGCGAAATGCTCGTAGCCGGAATGCGAGAACTCCATCACAGTACCCTCGCGCACGACGCCGGCGCCGGCGCTCTCGCACAGCACGCCGATGCGCGTGTAGCCCCAGCGCTGCGGCGGCAGCTCGCGACAGCAGCCGCGCGACGTTTTCCGCGTGCACGGCGAAGCACAGCTCGTAGTCGTCGCCGCCGGTGAATGCCAGCTCGCGCGCGCGCTCCTCGCCGAGTGCCGCCAGCAGCGGCTCCGACAGCGGCACGGCGTCGTAGGTCAGCTGCGCGCCCGCGCGGCTCGCGGCGGCAAGCTTGCCGGCATCCGCGAGCAGCCCGTCGGACACGTCGATGCAGGCACTGGCGTACCCGCGCAGCCGCTCCCCGAGCGCCATGCGTGGCGTCGGCAGCAGGAAGCGCTCGCGCAGCCAGGCGCGCGCATCGGCCGGGGCGGCCAGGCGCCCCTGCTCGAGCGCCAGTCCCGCGGCCGCATCGCCCAGGGTGCCCGAGACGAACAGGGCGTCGCCAGCGCGCGCGCCGCTGCGCGTGAGTGCAGCGCCGTGTGGCACGTGGCCGAGCAGCCCCACCGTGACGCACAGCGGGCCGCGCGTGGTGTCGCCGCCCACCAGCGCCACCTCGTGCGCGCGTGCCAGCGCGGCGAAGCCCGCGGCGAACTCCGCGAGCCAGGCCTCCTCGGCCGCGGGCAGGGTGAGCGCCAGCAGCGCCCAGGCGGGGCGCGCGCCCATTGCCGCCAGATCGCTTAAGTTAACCGCCAGCGCACGGTGCCCGATCGAGGCCGGCGGGGATTCGTGCGGGAAATGCACGCCCGCGACCAGCGTGTCGGTCGCGGCGACCAGATCGCTCCCCGGCGGCGTGGCAAGCAGCGCCGCATCATCCCCGACGCCGAGGAGCACATCGCCGCGCTGCGCTCCGCAGGTGCGGAAGTAGCGCTCGATCAGCGCAAATTCCGACAGCGCCATGGGTTGCCTGAGGGCATCAGTGCTCATGCGGCCGCAGCTCGCGCGCGGCGCGGTCGAGCACCGCGTTGACGTACTTGTGTCCGTCGGTCGCGCCGAAGCGCTTCGCGAGTCCCACCGCCTCGTTGATGGCGACGCGAAAGGGCACCTCCGGGCGCGCACTGAGCTCGAAGAGCGCGATGAGGAGTATGGCGTGCTCGATCGGATCGAGCAGCCGCGGCTCGCGGTCGGCCCAGGCCGCGAGCCGCGCGTCGAGCGCCTCGCGGCCGCGCCACACCCCCTCGACCAGTGCGCGAAAGTACTCCGGGTCGGCGCGCCGCATGTCATCGGCCTCGACGAACTCCTGCACCAGGTCCTGCCACGGAGCAGGCGTTGAGCTGCCAGCGGTACAGTGCCTGCAGCGCCAGCTTGCGCGCCACGCTGCGCGTGCCGCGCAGAGCGCGGGCGGTCGGCGTCGTCATGCTCGAGGCGGCCTCACAGCCGCGCCATGACGGCGGCCATTTCCAGCGCGCTCTCCATGGCCTCGCCGCCCTTGTTGCCGGCGGTGGTCGCGGCGCGCTCCAGGGCCTGTTCCACCGAGTCCACCGTCAGCACCCCGAATGCGACCGGCACACCGCTCTCGAGGGCGGCGAGCTGCAGCCCGCGCGCGCACTCGCCGGCGACGTAGCCGAAGTGCGGCGTGTCGCCGCGGATCACGCAACCGAGCGCGACCACCGCCTCGTAGCGGCCGCTGGTGGCGAGCTTGCGCGTGACCACCGGCAGCTCGAAGGCGCCCGGCACCCGCACCACGGTGAGATCCTGCGCCGCGCCGCCGCGCTCGAGCCAGGCGCCCTGCGCGCCTTTCAGCAGGCTGGCGACGATGAAATCGTTGAAGCGGGCGGCGACGATCGCGATGCGCCGTCCGCGCGCATTCACCTCCCCCTCGATGAGCTGCGCCACGCTCACCCCTCTTGCCCGACGTAGCCCTCGACCTCCAGGCCGAAGGCGGAAATGCCGTGCATCTGCTTCGGCGCCGACAGCACGCGCATGCGCCGTACACCGAGGTCCTTCAGGATCTGCGCGCCGACGCCGAAGGTGCGCAGCACCCTCCCCTCGGCCGCCTCCACCGTGCTCTCCGCTGCCGGCGATGCCGGCGCGGCGGCGAAGGAGCGCACCGCGTCGGCGAGCTCGCGCGCGCTCTCCTGGCTACGCAGCAGCACCACCACGCCGTTGCCAGCTTCGACGATGCGCTGCATGGCCGCGCGCAGCGTCCACGCCCGCGTGGCGCCCTGCACGCCGAACAGGTCGCGCAGCGTGTCGGCGAGGTGCACGCGCACCAGCGGCGTGTCCGGGCCGTCGAGCCGGCCGTGCGCGAGCGCGAGGTGCATCTCGAGGCTGACGTCGTCCTGGTAGGCGTACAGACGGAACTCGCCGAGCTCGGTCTGCACGCTCTGCTCGGAGATACGCTCGACCGTGCGCTCGGTGTGCAGCCGATGGCGGATGATGTCGGAGATCGTGCCGATCTTCAGAGTGTGGCGGCGCGCGAACTCCTGCAGCTGCGGGCGCCGCGCCATGGTGCCATCGTCGTTCATCACCTCGCACAGCACGCCCACCGCGGTGAGCCCCGCGAGGCGGCACAGGTCGACCGCCGCTTCGGTGTGCCCGGCGCGCACCAGCACGCCGCCGCGACGCGAGCGCAGCGGGAAAATGTGCCCGGGCCGGGCGAAATCGGCGGCGACCGAGGCGGGGTTCGCCAGCGCGCGGATGGTCGCCGCGCGATCAACCGAGGAGACCCCGGTGGTGATGCCGGTGCGCACGTCCACCGACACCGTGAAGGCGGTGCGGTGCGACTCGCTGTTGACGGGAACCATCTGCGGCAGCTCGAGCCGCGCCAGCTCGCCCTCCTCCATCGGCACGCAGATGATGCCGCTGGTGTGGCGGATCATGAACGCCACCGCCTCGGGAGTGGCAAGCTCGGCGGCCATGATGAGGTCGCCCTCGTTCTCGCGATCCTCGTCGTCCATGATGATGACGGTGCGTCCCGCGCGCAGCTCGCCGAGGATCTCCGCCACCGAATTGATCGGCGCGGACGGCGTCGCCGGTGCGGCTTTGCCGGGCAGGGGCAGGACCTTGGACATGACGTTGTGGCCGGATCAGAATTGAGTCGAGCGCTGGTATCAATCAGTATAACCGAGCACCCGAGCCGGCATTTGCGATCGCCCGGGTAGGACGAGTTGGCGGCCAAAATGCGCATCGGCCCCTCAGGAAACCGCGGACGTCAGCTGCTCGCCGCTCTGATGCTGGTGGCCTTTGCGGTGCGTGCGCTCGTTCCCGCCGGCTTCATGCCCGCAAGCGGCGGGGCGTTCTCCATCGAGATCTGCCCGGAAGGCTTCTCGGCGCAGCTGCTCCCTCACGGCGGGCACCACCCTGCGGGCGGCAGCCCCACGCATACCGAGCACTGCGTGTTCGGCAGCGCCGGCGCGAGCGGCCCGGTGCGCCAGCTCGCCGCGCTCGGCGCCAGCGCGCTGCCGCAGCACGCGCCCGCCGCGCGCTTGATCGCCGCACCGAGCGCGGTGCGACTCGTTCATCTGCCGCAAGCCCGCGGACCCCCGGCCGCAACCTAAGCGGATCTTCGACGGCTGGACTTGCCTCCAGCGCGAGCCTCGAGCGCGCGGCTCGGCTTTGAGCGCGCGCTGGCGTGGATTTCCTCAAGGGGAGAATTTCCGTGTCGTTACCTGCAGATCCGGCGCGGCAGCGCGCCCGGCATGCCCGGCGGCGGTTCATGGCGCTGACCGCTTGGGCGATATTGCTCGCGCCGTGCGCCGGCCGCGCGGCGGGCGTGGGCGCGGTTCACGGCGTGATACACAACGCCGAGCATCGCCCGCTGGCCGGTGCCTGGGTCGAGCTCAGATCGAAGAGCTCCGCCTGGTCGCAGAGCAGCCAGAGCGATGCTGCCGGGGCGTTCGCTTTCGCGGCAGTGCCGGTGGGCGACTACGTGCTCAGCATCCGGCAGAGCGGTTTTGCGACGACCGCGCTGGCGCTGACCGTCGTGTCAGGCGCAGCGCCCTCGACGCACGTGCAGCTTCAGCCCGGTGCGTCCGAGGAAACCGTGACGGTGAGTGCCGCGGCGCTGACCGCGCCGGATTCGTTCACGCCCACGACGCTCGTCGACCGCCAGGACATCGCCCGCACCCCGGGGGCGGATCGCACCAACAGCCTGGCGATGATCACCGACTTCATGCCCGGAGCCTACTTCGTCCACGACCAGCTGCACGTACGCGGCGGCCACCAGACCAGCTGGCAGATCGACGGGGTGGAGATACCCAATACCAACATCGCGAGCAACCTGGGTCCGCAGATCGATCCCAAGAACATCGACTACCTGGAGGCCCAGGGCGGCAGCTACAGTGCCGACGAGGGTGATCGCACCTACGGGGTGTTCAACGTCGTGCCGCGCACCGGCTTCGAGCGCAACCGGGAGGGCGAGCTCGTCACCAGCGGCGGCAATTTCGGCCAGACCAATGATGAGCTCAGCATGGCAGACCACACGGACAACTTCGCCTACTACGGCAGCGTCAACGGCAACCGCAGCGATCTCGGGCTGATGACTCCGGTGGAGTCGGTCATTCACGATGCGCAGGACGGCTACGGCGCCTTCACGACTCTGATCTACAACGCGGCCCCCGACGATCAGCTGCGCCTCATCGCCTCGGCGCGGCGCGATGACTACCAGATTCCGGACACCCCGGGGCAGCTGGCCGAGGACGTGCAGCGCGAAGCCGACGCGTTCACGATCTTCTCGTGGCTGCATACGTTCAGCGGCGACCTCGTGCTTACCAGCTCGCTCTTCTATCACTACAACCGCGCCGACTACGACGGCGACCCGCAGGACTTCCCCGTCAGCACGACCTACCAGCACTCCTCCAGCTACTACGGCGCTCAGGAGGCCTTGCACGGCAGCATCGGCCGCAACCAGCTGCAGGCCGGCGTGCTCGGATTCGGCCAGGCCGACGACCAGTTCTTCCACGTGCTCTTCAACGACGGCACTCACCCGACGGTGCAGCAGGCGTTCAGGCCGCACGGCAACCTGGAAGCCGCCTATTTCCAGGACACCTGGAAGGCGACGTCGTGGCTGAGCGTGTCGGCAGGTGTGCGGCAGACGCATTTCGACGGCGTGATCGTGGAGAACGCGACCGATCCACGCCTCGCTGCCACGGTGACGCTGCCCGGCCTCAACTGGGTGGTGCGCGGCTTCTGGGGCGAGTACTACCAGGCGCCGCCGCTCGAGACCCTCTCGGGGCCGCTGCTGCAGTTCGCGCAGGCCAGCGAGCTCGCGTTCCTACCCCTGCGCGGCGAGCGTGACCGCGAGTGGCAGTTCGGCGTTACGGTCCCGCTGCGCGGCTGGAGCATCGATGTCGATCACTTCCGTACCCGTGCGCAGAATTTCTTCGATCACAACCCGATCGGGAACTCCGATGTTTTTCTGCCGATCACGATCACCGGGGCGCTGATCTCCGCCACCGAGCTCAGCGTTCGCTCGCCGCGCTTCTGGAGCGGTGAGCGCTTTCACCTCGCCTGGTCCAACCAGAGCGCCGACGGCACCGGGACGATCACCGGAGGGCTGACGAATTTTGCACCGCCCACCGGCTACTACGCGCTCGATCACGACCAGCGCAACACGCTCAACGCCGGCTTCGACGCCGAGCTTCCCTGGCAGTCGTTCGCCGCGCTGAATCTCTATTACGGCTCGGGCTTCTCCAACGGCAATGCGCCCCCGAGCCACCTGCCGAGCCACGCGAGCCTCGACGTGAGCCTCGGCAGGAATTTCAGCAGGGACTGTGTCGCTTCAGTGACGGTCCTCAATGTCAGCAACCGCCATCTGCTGATCGACAACAGCCTGACCTTCGATGGCTTCCACTACAACAATCCGCGCGAGATCTACGCAGAGCTGCGCTACAAGTTCCATTACTGACACTGCCGGCGCCGCAGCGCCGCGCCTAGGGCGCCGGCACCGCCAGCAGCCGCGCCAGGTAGCGTGCCACCTGGTCGACCTCGAGGTTGACGCGTGCGCCGACGGTGAGCGCCCCGAGCGTCGTGGTCGTCTGCGTGTGCGGGATGATGTTCACGCCGAAGCTCGCCTGCTCCACGGTGTTGATTGTCAGGCTTACGCCATCGACCGCGACTGACCCCTTGGGCGCCAGATAGCGCGCGAGCGCAGCGGGCGCCTCGATGGTGAGCCGCCTGGAGCGCGCATCCCCGCTCACCGCTGTGACGCGCGCGACGCCGTCAATGTGCCCCGACACCAGGTGGCCGCCGAGCGCATCCCCGGCGCGCAGCGCCGGCTCGAGGTTCACCGGCGAGCCGCGCTTGAGCTCCCCGAGCGTGGTGAGCGAGAGCGTCTCGCGCGACACGTCGACCGCAAACGCGCCGCGGGTCACCTCGGTGGCGGTCAGGCAGCAGCCCTGCACGCAGATGCTGTCGCCGGGCTGGATGCGCGCCAGGTCGAGCCGCCCGACCGCAACCATCAGCCGTACGTCGCCGCCGCGCTGCTCGTGCGACTGCACCCGGCCGACGTCCTGGACTATTCCGCTGAACACCGCCGTGCTCCCCGCCCTCAGCCCTGCCGCGGCCGCAACCGCAGTCGCAGATCCTCTCCGAGCTGCTGCATCTCGAAGAATGCGAACGCCGGCGCCGCCGCGAGCCCCGCAAGCTTCGGCAGCGTCACCAGTGAGCGCCCGTCGGGCCCGAGCAGCCGCGGGCCGACGTACAGCAGCAACTCGTCGATGAGCGACTGGCGCAGCAGCTCGCCCGCGAGCGTGGCGCCGGCCTCCACCAGCACCTCGTTCAGCTCCAGCTCACCGAGGCGGTCGAGGACCGCAGGCAGCGCCAGGCGTCCAGCGTCGGTCGGCAGCGATTCGAGCCGCGCCCCGTGCGCGGCCAGGCTCACCGCACGCGCATCATCCGCATCCGCAACCCCCGTCAGGATCAGCACTTCGCCGCCGGTTTGCAGCAGCCGTGAGGCCAGCGGCGTGCGCAGCCTCGTATCGAGAACGATGCGCAGCGGCTGGCGACGCGCGCGCCCGGGAGTCTCATCCGGCAGGCGCACGTCGAGGCGCGGATCGTCGGCGAGCACCGTACCCACCCCGGTCAGCACCGCGGAGCTGCGCGCCCGCCACTGCTGCACGTCGCTGCGCGCGGCCTCACCCGTGATCCAGCGGCTCTCCCCATTGGCGAGCGCGGTGCGCCCGTCGAGGCTCATGGCGAGCTTCACGCGCACCAGCGGCCTGCCCTGCTGCATGCGCTTGAAGAAGCCGGCGTTGAGCTCGGCGGCTTCCTGCTCCATCAGCCCCGCCTCGACCGCGATAGCGGCGGCGCGCAGCGCCGCGGCACCACGGCCATTCACCAGCGGATTCGGGTCGGCGGCGGCGTACACCACGCGCGCCACGCGGGCGGCGATGAGCGCCTCGGTGCACGGGGGCGTGCGGCCGTGGTGGCTGCAGGGCTCGAGCGTGACGTAAACCGCCGCGCCCGCTGCCGCGCCGCCGGCGGCGTGCAGCGCCGCGATTTCCGCGTGCGCCTCGCCGGCGCGCTCGTGCCAGCCCTCGCCGATGATGCGGCCGCGCTGCGCGATGACACAGCCGACGCGCGGGTTCGGGTCGGTGCTCTCGAGCCCGCGTGCGGCGAGCGCGAGCGCACGCTGCATGGCGAAGCGGTCGAAATCGGAGAACAGTGCGCCGCTCACTTCTTGCCACCCGCGCCGGGATCGGCGTCGTTGGCGGCCGGGTCCGCGGGCAGCAGCGGCAGCTGATCGCGGTTCGCGCCGCGGCGCGCCTCGCGCTTGTGCACGCGCGGCGCGGCGGCGTGCGCTGCAGCGGGGGCGCGCGCGCTGCGCAGCCGCTGGATCTCCTGGTGGAACGCCTCGACGTCCTCGAACTGCCGGTACACGGAAGCGAAGCGCACGTAGGCGACTTCATCCAGATGCCGCAGCTCCTCCATCACCAGCTCGCCGATGGCCCGCGAGGTCACTTCGCGATCCCCGAGGGTGCGCACCTTGTGCACTATGCGGCTGATGGCCTCGTCGATCTGCTCGCGGGACACCGGGCGCTTCTCCAGCGCCTTCTGCATGCCCGCGCGCAGCTTCCCCTCATCGAACGCCTCGCGGCCGCGATCGCCCTTGATCACCAGCGGCATGAGCAGTTCCGCGGTCTCGAAGGTGGTGAAGCGCTCGCCGCATTTCAGGCACTCGCGGCGGCGACGGATCTGCCGCCCCTCGCCCGCGAGACGCGAGTCGTTCACCTTGGTCTCGATGTGGCCGCAGAACGGGCAGTGCATGCGGCGCGGTGCCTCGCTCGAGTCTTAAGGCCCGTAGACCGGGAAGCGCCCGCACAGCTCGATCACCTGCGGCCGTACGCGCTCGATCACCGCAGGCGCTGCTTCGGCATCGAGCACTTGCGCGATGAAATCCGCCACCTGCTCGATTTCCGTCTCGCGGAAGCCGCGCGTGGTGGCAGCGGGCGTGCCGAGGCGCAGGCCGCTCGTGACCATCGGCGGGCGCGGGTCGTTGGGCACGGCGTTCTTGTTGACCGTGATGTTGGCCCTGCCGAGTGCGGCATCAGCGTCCTTGCCGGTGATGTTGCGGTCGGCGAGGCTCACGAGGAACAGGTGATTGTCGGTGCCGCCGGAGACGATCTGGTAGCCGCGCTCGAGCAGCCGCGCCGCCATGGCGCGTGCGTTGGCGAGCACCTGGCGCTGGTAGTCGCGGAATTCCGGCTGCAGCGCCTCCAGCAGCGCCACCGCCTTGGCGGCGATGACGTGCATCAGCGGTCCGCCCTGCGTGCCGGGGAACACCAGCGAATTGAGCTTGCGGGTGATCTCCTCGTTGGCACGCGCCAGTATCAGTCCGCCGCGCGGGCCGCGCAGCGTCTTGTGCGTCGTGGTCGTGACCACGTCGGCGTGCGGCACCGGGTTCGGATAAATGCCCGCCGCCACGAGACCTGCGACGTGCGCCATGTCCACCACCAGATACGCGCCGACGCTCCTGGCGATCTGCGCGAAGCGCTCCCAGTCGATGACGCGCGAGTACGCGGAAAAGCCGGCGATGATCATCTTCGGGTGGTGCTCCTCGGCGAGGCGCTGCACCTGCGCGTAGTCGATCTCGCCGCTGTCGGCTCGAATGCCGTACTGCGCGGCGCGAAAGTACTTGCCGGAGAAGTTGACCTTGGCGCCATGCGTCAGGTGACCGCCATGGTCGAGACTCATGCCGAGGATGGCATCGCCCGGTTGCACCAGCGCGAGATAGGCCGCGGCATTCGCCTGCGAGCCCGAGTGTGGCTGCACGTTGGCGAAGTCGGCGCCGAAGAGCCGCTTGGCGCGATCGATGGCCAGCTGCTCGACGATGTCCACATACTCGCAGCCGCCGTAGTAGCGCTTGCCGGGATACCCTTCAGCGTACTTGTTGGTGAGCACCGAGCCCTGCGCCTCGAGCACGCGCGGGCTGGCGTAGTTCTCGGAGGCGATGAGCTCGACGTGGTCCTCCTGGCGGCGGCGTTCCCCGGCGATGGCGGCGGCCAGCTCGGGATCGAAGCCTTCGATAGTCAGGGTCGTGCGGAACATGCGCGGCGCCGCCTCACGTGTGCGGAAGTCACTGAAGGGGCGCGAATTGTACCGGAACGCCGCTACAGCAGCAGGCTCTCCACCACAGCCGTCCAGGCATGGGCCAGGTTGGCGCGGTTGTAGCCCCCGCCCCCGAGGGCAAGCACGCGGCCGTGGCCGAAAGTCTCGGCAAGCTCGGCAAGCTCGCGCGCCGCGCGGCCGTGAGACTGGGGTGTCAAGCGCAGGTGCGTGATCGGATCGCCTTCGATACTGTCGGCGCCGCACTGCAGGATGATGAACTCGGGGGAGAACTTGCGCAGGTGGGCCGTGACGCGCGGCCAGACCTGGGCGAAGACCTCGTCGTCGGCGCCCGGCGGCAGGGGTACGTTGAGCTTCATGCCGAGGGCCGCGCCGCGGCCGGTCTCGGAGGCCGCGCCGGTGCCCGGATAGAGGTAGCGGCCGTCCTCGTGCAGGTCTGCGAACACCACCGCGTCGTCATCCTCGAACGCGTAGAACACGCCATCGCCATGATGCGCATCGATATCGACGTAAGCGATGCGCTTGAGTCCGGCGCGCTTGAGCTGCTCGATGGCCACCCCGCAGTCGTTGAACACGCAAAAGCCCGCGGCGCGATTGCGCGCGGCGTGATGCAGTCCGGCGATCGGCACGAAGGCGCGGCGGCACTCGCCTGCCATGACGGCCTCCATGGCGCTCAAGGTCGCGCCGACGATGCCGGCGGCGGCCTCGTAGACGCCCTTGAAGGCGGGTGTGTCGCCGGCGTCGAGCAGTCCGGTGCCGCTCGCGGAAGCGCGGCGCACGAACTCGAGATACTCGACGCTGTGGAAGGAGCGCAGCTCCTCGTCGCTGGCGTTGCGCGGCTCGAGTGTCGTCACGCGCTGCGCGAGCCCGCGGGTGGCGAATTCGCGCACGAAGGCGGCGAGTCGGTCCGGGCCGAAGGGATGGCCGTCGCCGAAACCGTAGCGCGCGAGGCGCTCGCTCACGACCACACCGACGCTCGTCATGGCGGTTGTCACGCTCCTTGGTCGAGGGCACACGATCGCGGGCCCCCGCGTCGAGACGCGCAAGCCTAACACAATGGCGCACGCCGCACGGTCTGCGGGCCATCGCCATCCGCGCCGGCGTCGATGATAATCCGCCGATGGCGCAATACATCTACACCATGAACCGCGTCTCGAAGGTGGTGCCGCCGAAGCGGCTCATCCTGCGCGACATCAGCCTGTCGTTCTTTCCCGGCGCCAAGATCGGTGTGCTCGGCCTCAACGGCGCGGGCAAGTCCTCGCTGCTGAAGATCATGGCGGGTATCGATAGCGGCTTCGAGGGTGAGGCGCGCCCGCAGAGCGGCATCCGCATCGGCTTTCTGCCGCAGGAGCCGCAGCTGGATGAAGCCCGCGACGTGCGCAGCACCGTCATGGAGGGCCTGGGCGCGACGTTCCGCCAGCTCGAGGAGTTCAACCACGTCAGCGACAAGCTCGGCGAACCGATGGACGAGAGCGAAATGAACGCGCTGCTCGCGCGCCAGGCGCAGCTGCAGGACGCCATCGACGCCGCCGGCGGCTGGGAGCTCGAGCGCAAGCTCGAGATCGCCGCCGATGCGCTGCGGCTGCCGCCGTGGGAGGCGAGCATCGGCACGCTCTCGGGCGGGGAGAAGCGCCGCGTCGCGCTCTGCCGGCTGCTGTTGTCGGCGCCGGACATGCTGCTGCTCGATGAGCCGACCAATCACCTCGATGCGCAGTCGATCGCCTGGCTCGAGCGCTATCTCGAGCAATACCCGAGCACGGTGATCGCGGTGACCCACGATCGCTATTTCCTCGATAACGTCGCGCAGTGGATCCTGGAGCTCGATCGCGGCTACGGCATCCCCTGGCACGGCAACTATTCCTCGTGGCTCGAGCAGAAGGAGCAGCGCCTCGGGCTCGAGGAGCGCGAGCGCGACGCGCTGCGCAAGACCCTTGCCCACGAGCTCGAGTGGGTGCGCCAGAACCCCCAGGCACGCCGCGCCAAGAGCAAGGCACGGCTGCAGCGCTACGAGGAGCTCGCCTCGCGCGAATTCCAGCAGCGCAACGAGACCAACGAGATCTACATCCCGCCGGGGGAGCGGCTCGGCGATCTGGTCATAGCGGTGGAGGGCCTGCGCAAGGGCTATGGCGAGCGGCTGCTGATCGACAACCTCGCCTTCAACCTGCCGCGCGGCGGCATCGTCGGCATCATCGGCCCGAACGGCGCCGGCAAGACCACGCTGTTTCGCATGTTGACCGGTGCGGAAGCTGCCGACGCCGGCGAGATTCGCATCGGTCCCAGCGTGCGACTGGCATACGTGGACCAGTCGCGCCAGACGCTCGACGACACCGCGACCGTCTGGCAGGAAATCTCCGGCGGCCTCGATGTGATCCGCGTGGGGGCTTACGAGACGTCCTCGCGCGGCTATGTCGGGCGCTTCAATTTCAAGGGCGCGCAGCAGCAGCAGCTGATCGGCGAGCTCTCCGGCGGAGAGCGCAACCGTGTGCACCTCGCCAAGGTGCTGCGCGCCGGCGGCAACGTGCTGCTGCTCGATGAGCCGACCAACGACCTGGACGTCGAGACGCTGCGCGCGCTCGAAGAGGCGTTGCTGAGCTTCCCCGGCTGCGCCGTGGTGATCTCCCACGATCGCTGGTTCCTCGATCGCATCGCTACGCACATCCTCGCCTTCGAGGGCGAGTCGCAGGTGGTGTGGTTCGAGGGCAATTACCAGGAGTACGTCGGGGATTTCCGGCGCCGCCGGGGCGAGGACGCCGCTCAGCCGCACCGCATCAGGTACAAGCCGCTGACGCGCTGACGGCGCCCTCGGCCACCCCTGGTCTCGCCCCATGACAGTGGAGACGCCGGAAGAGAGCAATGCGTACGCCCTGTGGCGCTGGGCGGGGCCGCTGGCCGCGCTGGTGGTGTTCGCGGCCGTGGCGCTCATCCTGCATCACCAGCTGGCGCACCTGCACGTCAAGAGCGTGTTCGCGCACCTGCACGCGATCCCGCGCCGCCAGGTGGTGGCCGCGCTCGGCTTCACCGCACTCAGCTACTGGCTGCTCAGCACCTACGAAGTGCTGGCGCTCGCCTACCTGCGGCGCCTGGTGCCCTACACCCGCATCGTGTTCACCTCGTTCATCGCCTACTCCTTCGGGCATACCCTGGGATTCACCGCCTTCACCGGCGCCGCCATCCGCTTCCGCCTGTACGCGACCGCGGGCCTCACCGCCATCGATGTAGCCACCGTCTCGGCCTTCTGCAGCCTGTCGTTCGGCATCGGCCTGGCCACCATGCTGGGGCTGTCGCTGCTGCTCGCGCCGCGGCACGCGGCGAGCGTGCTGCATCTGCAGCATCACCTGCCGGGGGTGGTCGGAACGCTGCTGCTGGCCGCGGTGGGCGCCTATGCGCTGTGGGCGTGCCTGGCGCGCGGCCGGCTCGAGATCCGCGGCTGGGCGCTGCGTGCCCCGGGGCCGGCGATCGGACTTGCGCAGATCGCGCTCTCGGTGACGGACCTGTCGTTGTCCTGCGCGGTGCTGTGGTGGCTGCTGCCGGCGAGCGCGCACATCCCCTTCATCACTTTCCTCGGCGTGTATGCGGCGGCGGTGATCGCCGGCATCGTCAGTCACGTGCCCGGGGGCGTCGGGGTCTTCGAGGCGGTGGTGCTGCTCACGCTGCCGAACGTGCCCGCGGACGCGCTGCTCGGCTCGCTGCTCGCCTACCGGGCCGTGTACTACGTGGTGCCGCTGGTGTTCGGCACGCTGCTGTTCGGCTCGCAGGAGCTGTCGGCGCAGCGCGGCCGCCTCGCCCGGGCGCAGGAGCTGGCGAGCATCTACATCGCGCCCGTCATACCGCAGATCGCCGGCGGCCTCACGTTCCTCGCCGGTGCGCTGCTGCTGTTCTCGGGCGCGACCCCGGCGGTCGATGAGCGTCTGGCGTTCCTCGATCAGTTCCTGCCACTCGCGGTGCTCGAGGCCTCACATCTCGCCGGCAGCGTCGTCGGCCTGGGGCTGCTGGTGCTGGCGCGCGCGCTGTTCCGCCGCGTGCAGGCGGCTTACCACATCTGCGTGTGGCTGCTGGTGGCGGGCATCTTCGCCTCGCTCCTCAAAGGACTCGATTTCGAGGAGGCGAGCCTGCTGATGCTGGTGCTTGGCGTGCTGATGCTCGGCCGGCGCGCCTTCTATCGCCCGACCGCGATCCTCGCCGAGCGCTTCACGCCTGCCTGGGTCGCGAGCATTACCGGCGTGGTCGCGATGGCGGTGTGGATTGGCATCGTTTCCTACCGGCACGTCAGCTACTCGCACGAGTTGTGGTGGACTTTCGCCCTGGACGGCAACGCGCCGCGCATGCTGCGCGCCTCGCTCATCGTCATCGTCCTCGGCAGCGCCTATGTGCTGTGGAACATGCTGCGGCCGGCGAGCCCCGAGCCGGCGGTCGCCGGAGCGCCGGAGCTGGCGCGGGCGCGCGCACTGATCGACGCTTCCGACCAGACGCTCGCCAACGCCGCGCTCACCGGCGACAAGCGCCTGCTGTTCTCGGACGCCGGCGATACCTTCGTCATGTACCAGATCGCCCGCCACAGCTGGATCGCGCTCGGCGATCCGGTCGGCGCGCGCGCGGGCGCGGAGGAGCTGGTGTGGCGGCTGCGCGAGATGTCCGATCATCACGGTGCGCGGATGGTGTTCTACCAGGTATGCGCCGACCGACTCGCGCTGTACGTCGACCTCGGGCTCGCCGCACTCAAGATCGGCGAGGAGGCGCGCGTCGCGCTTGGGGCTTTCTCGCTCGAGGGCGCCGCGCGTGCCGACCTGCGGCAGGCGCACCGCCGAGCGCAGCGCGACGGCGCTACCTTCGAGGTCGTGCCTCCCGAGGGCGTGGATGCGCTGCTGCCGCAGCTGCGGCGCATCTCGGACGCATGGCTCTCCGCCAAGTCAACCGGCGAGAAGCGCTTTTCGGTCGGGGCGTTCTCGCCGCAGTACGTGCGGCAGTTTCCGGTCGCAGTGGTGCGCTCGCAGGGCACGCCGGCGGCGTTCGCGAATCTGTGGACGACCGCAACCCGGGCGGAGCTGTCGGTGGATCTGATGCGCTTCGGCGCGGACGCGCCGCGTGGCTCGATGGATTACCTGTTCATCGAGCTGATGCATTGGGGGCGGCGCGAGGGTTATCGCTGGTTCAATCTCGGCATGGCGCCGCTCGCGGGGCTCGAGACTCACCCGCTCGCCCCCGCGTGGCACCGCGTCGGCAACTTCATCTTCCGCCACGGCGAGCACTTCTATAACTTCGAGGGGTTGCGCCGCTACAAGGCGAAATTCGATCCGCTCTGGGAGCCGCGCTACCTCGCCGCCCGCGGTGGCATCGCACTGCCGCGCGTGCTGGTGGACGTGTCGGTACTGATCGCCGGCGGGATGAAGGAGCTGTTCGCGCGATGATCGTGAAGCGCACCCGCGCGCCGCGGCGCGATCGCGACCTGCCGCCACGTCACGCTGCCGGTGGCGCTGGCGCTCGCGGCGCTCGGCGGCGCGACGCGCAGCGCCGTGGCCGCACCCGCGCCGCAGAGCGCGCCGCGCAGCGCCACCGCAGCCGCCGAGCGCTACGCAACGCGGCTGCCAACGGGGCGCTTCGGCACCGTGACGGTCTACCTCCCCGAAGGCAAACCGCAGAGCGTCGCGATCTTCGTCTCCGGAGATGGCGGCTGGGAGCTCGGCGTGATCGGCATGGCGCACGCGCTCTCGCGACTGGGCGCCGTGGTGATCGGCATCGACATCCGCCAGTACTTCGCCAGCGTGCGCAAGGCGGCGCAACGCCCGGGCGCGCCCTGCCAGATGATTGCAGCCGATTTCGAAGCCCTGAGCCACCAGGTGCAGAAGGAGATCGGCATGAGCGAGTACCACGTGCCGCTGCTCGTCGGGTACTCCTCCGGTGCCACGGTGGTGTACGCGGCGCTGGTGCAGTCGCCGCCGGGCACCTTCGGCGGCGCTCTGAGCCTCGGCTTTTGCGCCGACCAGGATTTCGCCGGTGCGGCGCTGTGTACGGGAGCGGGGCTGCGCTACAGCCAGAACCCACAGCACGAGCTGGTGTTCGAGCCGGCAGCCACTCTGAGGGAGCCGTGGATCGCGCTCCAGGGGCAGAAGGACCAGGTCTGCGCCCCGCATGCCGCCGATGAGTTTGCCGCGCGGGTGGCCGGCGGGCAGGTGGTGAGGCTGCCGCTGGTCGGACACGGCTTCTCCGTCGAGCGCAACTGGATGCCGCAGCTGCGCGACGCCTACGCTCAGCTCACTGCGCGCGTGGAGAGCGCACCGCACAGCCCGCCGGACATCGGCGAGCTGCCGGTGCAGGAAGTGCACGCCAGCGGCGCTGCGGCAGAGTTCGCACTGCTGCTCACCGGCGACGGCGGCTGGGCCGGGCTCGACCAGGAGCTCGCCGCGCGCCTGGCCGCGAGCGGCGTGCCGACGGTGGGACTGAATTCGCTGAAGTACTTCTGGACGCAGCGTACGCCGGACGAGACCGCGCGCGACGTGGCGCGCGTGCTGCGGCACTACCTGGCGGCGTGGAACAAGCAGCGCGTGCTGCTCATCGGCTATTCCTTCGGCGCGGACGTGCTGCCGTTCGTCGTCAACCGCCTGCCGCCGGATCTGCGCGCGCGCATTGCGAGCGTGAGCCTGCTCGGGATCGACGCGCACGCCGCGTTCGAGGTGCGCATCGCCGACTGGGTCGGAGGCGACAACGGCGGCCCGCCCACTAGGCCGGAGCTGGCGCAGATCGGCCACGTAGCGGTGCTGTGCATCTACGGTGAGGGCGAACAGGACTCGATCTGTCCGCAACTGCCCGCGGGCATCGCCCGCGAGCAGATCGGCAAGGGACATCACTTCAGCGGCGAATACGCAACGCTCGCCGAGCGTATCCTCGCATTTGCGCGCAGCGCACGGCCTGTGACATAACGTGTTGTGCCGCCGCGGCGGCGGGTGCGCTGCGACGGACGGGTGACGCAACGCGAGTTGGGTTAACATGGAGGCGGGCGGATACAAACAACAACATGAGCCGCCGACGGCAATGTCCCTATACATCGATTCGACAAGTCATCTGCACCACGACCTGGACAAGAACCTGGTCGTCACCTGCCCGCATTGCCAGGCCGTGGCGCATATCACCCCGAGCGCGGTGCCGCGCTTCGAGGACCTGCAGCTCTACCGCCCGCGGCAGGTGGGGCTGGTGTACCAGTGCGATGCCTGCCACATGCCGATCTTCCTGCGTTTCACGGTGCGGGTGTACGGAGCGACGCGCATCGAGCTGTCGCCGCAATTCACCGAGGTCGAGCGGGCGCGTGAGAAATTCAGCTTCACCTACGTGCCTGAGGACGTCGAGCTGCTGTTCCGCGAGGCGCTCACCTGCTTCTCGCAGGGGGCCTTCAACGCGTTCGCCTCCATGTGCCGCCGCACGGCGCAGGGCATGTTTGCGGACCTGGGCGAAGCGGGCAAGCTGCGGCTGTTCGATGAGCTCAACGCCGTGCGTGATCTCGCCAGCATCGCGCCCGGGATTTTCACCAAGATGCGCAACGTGCTGTTCGGCGCGGAGCTCGAGGCGCACTCGCCGCTGCCGCTGCTGGACGGCTACGAGGCGGGCATCATGCTCGAGGTCGTCAAGGATCTGCTCTACGAAGCCTACGTCCGCAAGGGCAAGCTGCAGCAGGCCATCATGGTACGGCGCTTCTTCCTCGACGAGACCGGCAACCACGTCGCGCCGCTCGTCTCCGCGAGCTGACCCGCGCACAAGAGCGTTCCTCGGCCTGCGCACCGCCGTCGTGCGCCGGAGCTGGCCGCCCCGGCGCCTTGCCGGGAGTCCTCTGGGCGTGTGGTTCGTGGTACGCTCTCCAGAATTACAACCGACGCGGACCAATACCTCCGTAGAAGGCAGCATCAGTGGCCGAGCCGGCTGAGGTGTTCGTAAGTTACTCGCGGAATGACAAGGATCGCGTTCTCGAGTTGGCCGGCAAGCTGCGTGCGGCGGGAGTGTCCCTGTGGCTCGATACGAGCGGTATCGACGGCGCGACGTTCTGGGGCGAGCAGATCGTGCACGCGCTGGAGAGCGCCAAGGTGTTGCTGCTGATGATCAGCAAGTCGGCGGTCCAGTCGGATAACGTCGCCAAGGAAGTGGTGCTGATCAGCGAGCGCAAGGGGCACATTCTGCCGGTGCACCTCGAGCCGACGCAGATCCCCTCGACCCTGAAATACCAGCTGGCCGGCATCCAGCACGTCGAGTACTTCAACTCCGCCGATTCCGACCAGAACCTGAAAACGATCCTGCGCTCGCTGACGCGGATTGGAGTGAAAATTGCGCCACCACCTCAGGAGGCGAAGACCGCTACGCCTGCCGTGAGCCCCGCTGCGCACCCGGTCAGCGCTGCGGGAGGGGCCGTCGAACCCGGCGCGCTGGCGGTGCTGCCGTTCGACAACATCAGTCCCGACCAGGAGACCGACTACTTCAGCAATGGGCTGACCGAGGAGCTGATCGCACGGCTGTCGATCGTGAGCGAGATCGAGTTGGTGTCGCGCTGGGCATCCATGCAGCTCAAGGACCGCACGCACGACATCCGCGCGATCGGCAACGAGCTCGGCGCGCGCTACATCGTCGGTGGCAGCGTGCGGCGCTTCCAGGACTCCGTGCGCATCACGGTGCAGCTGGTGGACGTCGGAACCAACCGCCAGCTCTGGGGCAATACCTACAAAGGCAAGCTCGACGATATCTTCGACATCCAGGAGCAGGTGGCGCAGCAGATCGTGGAAGCGCTCAAGCTCAAGCTGTCCTTCTCCGAAAAGGTTTCGCTGACCAAGCGCCAGACGGTCAACGCCCAGGCGTATGACCTTTACCTGCGCGGCCAGGACTACCTGTATCGCCTGACCAAGCGCAGCGTCGACCGCGCAATCCAGCTCTTTGAGAAGGCGATCGAGCTCGATCCGCGCTACGCGGCGGCGTACGCGGGCTGCTCGAGCGCCTATGGGCAGATGTATTGGCTGTTTGCACGGGAAGAGAAGTACCGCGATCGGGCGCAGGAGCTGAGCTTCAAGGCGCTGATGTACGACAACAACCTCGCGGAGGCCTACACCGCGATGGGGTTGTCCTACTTCATCTCGGGCAAGTTCGAGGAGGCGAGCGCCTCGAGCCGCAAGGCCATCGAGCTCGACCCCGACGACTTCATCGCGCACTGGACGCTCGGGCGGATTCATTTCACGACCGGCGAATTCGAGCAGGCGTACGCTCTGTACCGGCGCGTCATCGAGCTCAAACCCAGCTTCCTGTCCGCTTACGTGGACCTGCAGATGACCTGCCTGCGGCTCGGGCGCCAGGAGGAGGCGGATCTGCTGCGCAGCCAGCTGCTGGAGCGCCTGCCCAACCACCTGCTGCAGAACCCGGATGACGCGCGGGCACACATCATCTACGCGATCAAGCTCGCCGAGGTGAACCGCAAGGATGAGGCGATGCGCGAAGGCACCCAGGCGACGGAGCTGAGTCCCGGCGATCCGGTGATGCTGTACAACGTGACCTGCCTGTGCTCGCAGCTCGGCGAGCCCCAGCGCGCCATCGAGACGCTGCGACAGGCGATTGCCGCGGGCTACGCGAACTTCGCCTGGATCAAGCAGGATCCGGACATCAATTCGTTACGCGAGCGTGCCGACTTCAGGGAGCTGATGGCCGGACACTAGCGCCGCCGATCAGTCGACGAACCGCCGCGCATTGCGGAACAGCCGCATCCAGCCGCTGTACTCACCCGCCGCGCGCGGCCGCCAGGAGTTCTGCAGGTAACGGAACGAGCGCTCCGGGTGCGGCATGGTGAGGGTGACGCGGCCGTCGAGGTTCGAGAGCGCGGCGATCCCCAGCGGCGTGCCGCTCGGATTCGCCGGGTAGGTGACGGCGACGCTGCCGTCGCCGTTGATGTAGCGCAGGCCCACCAGGCCGCTCGCGGCGCAGGCTTCGGCCGCGGCAGAGTTGGCAAATTCCGCGCGCCCCTCGCCGTGCGATACCGCAATCGGCAGCACCGAGCCGGCCATTCCTGCAAGCAGCACCGAGGGTGTGGGCAGCACCTCCACCAGCGCGAAGCGCGCCTCGTATTGCTCGCTGCGGTTCCTGACGAAGCGCGGCCAGTGCGCGGTGCCCGGAACGATGCTCTGCAGGGCGGCTAACATCTGGCAGCCGTTGCAGATGCCGAGCGTGAATGTCTCGCTGCGCGCGAAGAAGCGCCGGAAGTCCTCGCGCACCGCCTCGTGGAACAGGATCGACTTCGCCCAGCCTTCGCCCGCTCCCAGCACGTCGCCGTAGGAAAAGCCGCCGCAGGCGATGAGTCCCTTGAACTCAGCGAGGCTGCGCCGCCCGGCGAGCAGGTCCGTCATGTGCACATCGTGCGCGGCAAAGCCGCAGGCGTCGAAGACCGCCGCGGTCTCCACCTGGCTGTTGACGCCCTGCTCACGCAGGATCGCCACCGCCGGGCGCGCACCGCGCGCGACATAGGGCGCGGCGATGTCGTCTTGCGGATCGAAAGTCAGCGCCACGCTCAGGCCGGGATCGGCTTCCGCAGCCTGGGCCGCATACTCCTCATCGGCGCACTGCGGATCATCGCGCAGGCGGCGCATGCGCCAGGAGGTCTCCGACCACGCGCGCCTCAGGTCCGCCCATGCCTCATCGAGCTGCGCGGCGCCCACCCTGATCTGCACGCGCAGCTCGCTCACCGCCGCCCCGAGGTACAGCGCGGCCTCGTCCAGCCCGTGGCGCGCGAGGATTGCCGCGAACGCCGGCTCATCCTCCGCCATGAGCTGCACGACCACGCCGGGCTCCTCGGCAAACAACTGCGCGAGCGCATTGCCGCGGGCGGCGGGCAGCGCGATGTCCAGCCCGCAATGCCCGGCGAATGCCATCTCGAGCAGCGTCACGAACAGCCCGCCGTCGGAGCGATCGTGGTAGGCACGCAGCATGCCGGCGGCGCGCAGCTCACCGAGCGCAGCGGCGAGTTGCGTGAGCCGCTGCGGCTGATCGAGGTCCGCCGGCTCCTCGCCGAGCTCGCCGTACACCTGCGCCAGCGCCGAGGCGCCTAAGCGGTTGCGGCCGCCGGCGAGATCGATGAGCCACAGCGAGGTCGGGCGCTCATCGAGCTGCAGCGCGGGAGTGAGCGTGCGGCGCGCATCCTGCAGCGGCGCGAAGGCCGAGACGATGAGCGACACCGGCGCCACGACGCTGCGCTCGACGCTGCCCTCGCGCCACGCGGTCTTCATCGACAGGGAGTCCTTGCCGACCGGGATCGCGATGCCGAGCTGCGGACACAGCTCCTTCGCTACCGCATGCACCGTGGCGTAGAGCGCGGCGTCCTCACCGGGTTCGCCGCAGGCCGCCATCCAGTTCGCCGACAGGCGGATCTGCGACAGCGAATCGATGTCGGCAGCGAGTATGTTGGTGATGGCCTCCGCCACCGCCAGTCGCCCGGAAGCCGGCGCATCGAGCACCGCCACCGGCGTGCGCTCGCCCATCGCCATCGCCTCCCCGGCCGCGCCCTGATAGTCGGCGAGGGTGACCGCGACGTCGCTCACCGGCACCTGCCACGGTCCCACCAGCTGGTCGCGGCTGACGAGCCCGCCAACGGTGCGGTCGCCGATGGTGATGAGGAAGGTCTTGTCGGCTACTGCCGGAAAGCGCAGCACGCGGTATGCGGCCTCGCGCAACTCGATGCGCGTGCTGTCGAAGCGCCGGCGCGGCGCGCTCAGCGTCTGCACATCGCGCGTCAGGCGCGGCGGCTTGCCGAGCAGCACATCGAGCGGCATGTCGACCGGCGTATCGCCGAAGAGGCTATCGCGCACCGTGAGCTGCCCGCTGGTGTTGATCTCGCCGATCACCGCAAAGGGGCAGCGCTCGCGCGCGGCAATGGCGGCCAACTGCGGCAGCGCCTCGGTCGCGATGGCGAGCACGTAGCGCTCCTGCGCCTCGTTGCACCACAGCTCCAGCGGCGACAGCCCGCTTTCCGCGCTCGGGATGGCGCGCAGCTCGATGCGTGCCCCGCGCCCATCGTGGGCCACGGCCTCGGGCACGGCGTTCGCCAGCCCGCCGGCGCCGACATCGTGGATCAGGGCGATGGGGTTGCGCTCGCCGAGCGCCCAGCAGCGATCGATGACCTCCTGCGCGCGGCGCTGCATCTCGGGGTTGCCCCGCTGCACCGAGGCGAAATCGAGCTCCGCGCTCGAGCTGCCGCTGCCGAGCGAGGAGGCAGCGCCACCGCCCAGGCCGATGAGCATCGCCGGTCCTCCGAGCACCACCAGTAGCGCGCCCGCTGGCACCACGGCCTTCTCGACGTGCGCGCGGCGCACGTTGCCGAGGCCGCCCGCGATCATGATGGGTTTGTGGTAGCCGCGCAGGCGCTGCGGAGAATCTCCCGGCGCCTGCTGCTCGAAGGTACGGAAGTAGCCGCAGATCGCCGGCCGGCCGAATTCGTTGTTGTAGGCGGCCGCGCCGATCGGCCCCTCGATCATGATATCGAGCGCGGAGGCGATGCGCGCCGGGGCGGCGGAGGCGCGCTCCCACGGCCGCTCGTAGCCCGGGATGCGCAGGTGCGAGACCGAGAAGCCGGTGAGTCCGGCCTTCGGCTTCGCGCCGCGCCCGGTCGCGCCCTCGTCGCGGATCTCGCCGCCCGCGCCGGTGGCCGCCCCGGGAAAGGGCGAGATGGCGGTCGGATGGTTGTGCGTCTCGACCTTCATCACGATGTCGATTGGCTCGACGCTCGCGCGGTAGATGCCGCTGTCGGGGTCCGGGAAATAGCGCGCGCCGTGCGCGCCGGCAATGACCGCGGCGTTGTCGCGGTAGGCGGACAACACCCCGGACGGGTTGCGCGCGTGGGTGTAGCGGACCATCGCGAACAGCGACTCCTCGCGCGCGCGCCCGTCGACGATCCAGCGGGCGTTGAAGATCTTGTGGCGGCAATGCTCGGAGTTCGCCTGGGCGAACATCATGAGCTCGACGTCGGTCGGGTCGCGCCCGAGGCGGCGAAAGCTCTCGAGCAGGTAGTCGATCTCCCCGGCCGAGAGCGCGAGCGCCAGCTCCCGGTCGGCCTGCTCGAGCGCGCTGCGGCCGGCGGCGAGCGACACGCGTGCCAGGGCGCGCGCCTGCCGCTGCTCGAACAGCCGCGCCGCCTGCCCCGCATCCAGGAGCGCGGCTTCCGTCATGCGGTCATGCAGCGCCGGCGCGAGGCGCAGCAGCCGCTCGCTCCCGAGCGGCCGTGCTGCGCGCAGGCAGTACTGGATGCCGCGCTCGATGCGGCGCACGGCGGCAAGTCCGCACACCTGCACGATGTCGGTCGCCTTGCTCGACCACGGCGAGATGGTGCCGGGTCGCGGCACCACCAGCAGGCACTCGCCGGCTTCCCGGTTCGGCGGCGCCGGCAGGCGCGGCCCGTAGGCCAGAAGCTGCGCCAGCACGCGCTGCTCCTCGGCGCCGAGTGGCTGCGCCAGCTCGGCGAAATGCATGAAGCGCGCGTCGAGCCCGAGGACCGCGGAGTCCAGAGCCGTCAGGCGATCAAGCAGCTTCGCGAGGCGGAATGCGGACAGTGCCGGCGGGCCGGGTATCTGCAGCATGGTGCTTAAGCGCGCCTCATTTCTTCTCGCCCGGCGGCGTCGAGTACAGCGGCATCGGGAACTGCGCGATGTTGGCGCCGCTCTCGAGCGCGGTGATCTTGGCCGAGCCGTGCTTCTTCACCTCGTCGATGCGCAGGATCGAGTGCATCGGCAGGAAGGTGCGTTTCACGCCCGAGAATTCCCCCTTGATGCGCTCCTCGGAAGGGTCGAGCACCACCGAGGAGCGCTCGCCGAACATCAGCTCCTCGACCTCGATGAATCCGAACAGCTCGCCATGGCTCACCCGCCGGGCGTAGACCTCGTAAACCTTGCCCTGATTCACGAACATAATGCGGAAAATGTGACTGGTTGCCATGGCTTAAACTTCGGGCCGCTGTACTTTGATGCTGACATTATATGTCCGGGCGCGCCGGGGAAGCTGCCGCGCCCGTCTGGAACGTAAGCCACAGGCTCACGCACGACGGACGGATGACTCCTTGAGTCGGGGAACCATGCTCAGGCTGCGCATCGTGAGTGATCAGCGACGCTCGCTCGCCGAGCACAGCAGCGCCATTTTCTCGGTCGAGGGCGGCACCATCGGCCGCTCTGCCGACAACGACTGGGTGCTGCCCGACCCGCTGCGCTACGTCTCCGCGCATCACGCGCGCGTGCAGTTCCGCGAGGGCCATTTCTACCTGCAGGACGTGAGCACCAACGGCGTGTACGTCAACGACGACATGGAGCCGCTCGGCAAGCGCGGCTCGAGCGGCTATCGGCTCGCCAACGGCGACGTTCTGCGCATGGGCGAGTATCACATCGTCGCCGCGCTCGAATCCGCCGCCGCGGACGAGGATGCCGGGGCGGCTGCGGTACCGACCAGCATCCATGCGCTGCACACCCTCGGGCGCGGCACGGACCGCGACATCGGCGCGAAGCTCAACGTCGAGGAACTGCTGGTGCCGGTCATCGACATGGAGCCGGTGCTGCCGGTCAGTGCCTACGGCCAGGCGGTCGACTCCGACCGGGTGCAGGCGCTCGCGCACGCGCACCAGATGCCGCCGCTCGCCGCGGCGCACGGCGAATATGTCGCCACCGGCGCGGCGGCGGCCGCTGCCGATGCGCAATCGCTCGGTGAGCGCATGGCGCGCCTGGCCGAGGCGGTCGGGCGCGAGCCGAAAAATGGTCTCGGCCTGCTGGCGCTCGAGGACGTGCACTCCGGGCTGGACGCCTTCTGCCGCGGCGCCGGCATCGCGCCCGAGCAGCTGCCCGCGGAAGCGCAGGGACGGCTGCTGCATCTGGCGGGCCGCCTGCTGCGTGAGGCCCTGGTCGGCTTCAAGGATCTGGAGCGCACCCGCGCCGACACGCGCAACCGCTACCGCATCGAGCAGGCGCCGCCCGAGCAGGACGATCCGCGCCCCTCGCTCGCCAACTCCATGGTGGAGGATCTGCTGATCGCGCTGTTCGTGCAGCACGAGGGGCGGGCGCTCGACTCAGTGCAATGGCTGCGCGAGACGCTCGCCGAAGCGAAGCTGCACGAGCAGGCCACCGCGCAGGCAACGCGCGCGGCCTTCGTCGAATTTCTCGACCGGCTGGATCCGGCGGAGCTCGAAGCGCGCTTCGAGCGCGCCGCGCGCCGCGGCAAGGCGCGCTCCGCCGACAAGGCGCAGTACTGGGAGCTGTTTACCACCTTCTACCGCAATCTCATCGAGATGCCGGCGGATCATCTGCCACACACGTTCGTGGAGGCGTTTGCCGCCGCGTATCGCGAGGCGTTGAAGAAACCGGCGGAATGAGCGCGCGGCGCGCGAGTGCAGGCGCACGCGGCGCCCGGCGCCGGCGGCCTATAATGCGCGCGGCGCAACTTTTGGCAGGACGCCCATGGGCAGCAAGATGGCGGAGAGGGTGGGATTCGAACCCACGTGCCGGAATTACCCGACCATCCGATTTCGAGTCGGCGCCGTTGTGACCGCTTCGGTACCTCTCCGGCCGGACGCGCCCGTCCTGCGGGGCGGCTATTCTAGCGGAAAGGCCGCGAGTGGAGCCTAGGTTGCGCACCGCGACCGTCGCCTCTGTTGCCGCCGTCGCCGTGCTTGCCGCCGTCGCCGTGCTGGCCGCCCTCGCCGGCCGCGCCAAGCCCGCGCCCCCCGCGGTCGATGCGATCGCTGCGCGCGGGCAGCTGCGCGTGGTCACGCTCAACCTGCCGACCTGTTATTACCTGGGCGCGCAACGTACGGAAGGGCTCGAATTCGAGCTCGCCAGCGCCTATGCCGCGCGGCTGCGCGTGAACCTCGTCATGTACAGCGTCGCCAATGAGCGCGCCATGCAGGCGGAGCTTGCCGCCGGCCGCGCCGACATCGCTGCGGCTTCGCTCAGCGACACTCCGGAGTGGAGCCGCGCCGGCGACGCCGCGCAGCCCTATGCGCGCATCCCGCAGCTGGTGGTCTACCAGCGAAACGGCGTACGGCCGCGGGATACCCTGCAGCTGGAATCCGCCAGGCTCGCGGTGCGCGCCGGCAGCCCGCAGGAGCGGATCCTGCAGCGCCTGAAGAGCACCATGGCCCCCGCCCTGCAATGGGAGGAGACGGCGCCGAGCTCCGCCGACCCGGTGGAGGATGTCGACGCCGGTGATGCCCAGTACGCCATCAGCGACGCCCGTGAGTTCTCCTTCGCCCGCCACCTCTATCCGAACGTGCTGGTTGGCTTTGCGCTGCCCGAGGAGCGGCCAGTGCAATGGTTCGTGCGCCGCGGCGCGCCGCAACTGCTGGCGAGCGTCAACACCTTCTTCCGCGATCTGACTGCCTCCGGCCGCCTCGCGCAGCTGCTGCAGCAGTCCTCCGGCGACACGCGCCCGTTCGAATACGAGGAGTCGCGCGTGTTCCAGGCGCACGTGGGCGAGCGGCTGCCGCGCTATCGTTCCTGGTTCGAGCAGGCGGCGGCGCAATCCGGCCTCGACTGGCGGCTGCTCGCGGCCATCGGCTACCAGGAGTCGAAATGGGATCCGCGCGCGGTGTCCGGTGACGGCGCGCTCGGGGTGATGATGCTCACCGCGGACACCGCCCAGGCGATGGGCATCAGGGACCGCACCAACCCCGAGCAGAGCATCTTCGCCGGCGCCCGCTACCTCGCGCAGGTGCGCGAGATGATCCCGGAGCGCATCGCCGAGCCCGACCGCACCTGGCTCACGGTCGCCGCCTACAACGTCGGCTTCGGACATCTCGAGGATGCGCGCATCGTCACGCAGGCGCTCGGCAAGAACCCCGATTCATGGGCGGATGTGCGCGAGCGGCTGCCGCTGCTCGCGCAGGAGCGCTGGTACACGCGCGCCAAGCGCGGTTATGCCCGCGGCTGGGAGCCGGTGCAGTTCGTCGATCGCATCCAGAGATTCCTGAGGCTGCTCGAGTGGCAGCCCGGCGAGAGCGGCAGCGCGCAGGCCGCCGGCCCGGCCGTGTCCACGGCACCCACCGCGCCGACCGCGCCCACTGCGCCCGTGCCTACCGCGACTCCCGGAGCCTGACCGCGCCCACCGAGCGCTTCCCTGAAGGGCACCGCGCGCGGCTCAGCCGCGTCGCTGCGCGAAGAACTCCTGCAGCAGCCGCGCACACTCATCGATCAGCACGCCGCCGAACACGTCCACCCGGTGATTGAGGCCCGGCAGCGTGAACACGTTGACGATGCTGCCGGCACCGCCGGCGCGCGCGTCCCAGGCTCCGAAGACCAGCCGGCGCACGCGCGCATGCACGATGGCGGCGGCGCACATGACGCACGGCTCGAGCGTCACATACAGCGTGGTGTCGGTGAGACGGTAACTGCCGAGGGCCTGGCCGCCCGCGCGCAGCGCGGCGATCTCGGCGTGCGCGCTCGGATCGTGGCTGGCGATCGGCGCGTTGGCGCCGGTCGCGATGATTTCCTCCCCGCGCACCAGCACCGCGCCGATCGGGACCTCGCCGTCGGCGCCCGCCGCGGCGGCGCGCTCGAGCGCAACGCGCATGAAGGCGGCATCGCGCCCCTGCTCACCCGGGTCCGTCATGCGGCCCGCTGTCACCCGGCGGAGGCAGGAACAGCGCCGGGTCCACGAAGGCGCCGTTCAGCGCCACGCCAAAATGCAGATGCGGCCCGGTCACGCGTCCGGTTGCGCCCACCCGGCCGATCGTCTGCCCGGCGCGCACGCGCTCGCCCGCCTTCACAGCGATGGCGCTCAGGTGGCAGTACATGGTGAGGAGCCCGCCGCCGTGATCGAGGATCACCGTGTTGCCGTTGAAGAAGAAGTTGCCCGTATCGAGCACGCGGCCGTCGGCGGCCGCCTGCACCGGTGTGCCGAGCGGCGCGGGAATGTCCATGCCGCTGTGGGGATTGCGCGCCTCGTTATTGAAGACGCGGCGTGAGCCGTAAGAGTCCGAGCGGATGCCGGGCACGGGCTGCAGCAGCCGCAGCGTGGCGGGTATGTTTTCCGAAAAAGTACCGTAGTCCTGGTGCAGGCGCGGCTGCTCGCGGTGGTAGCGCGCCAGATCCCGCGCCGACAGGTTGACCTGCCGCGGCGGCACAGTGAGGCGCTGCACCGTGTACTGCTTGTCGCTGACTTCAAAACCGATCGCCGTGGCCGCGGCGGTGCCAGCGTCCACACGCAGCAGTGCATGACCGGGCGCCTGGGACAGCGGGATGCCGACGACGGCCAGCCATTTTTCCTCGCGGCGCAGGACGAGCACGCGCTGCCCGTCGAAGGTCACGCGCGGCGCTGCGCTCGCGCCGTCGCGCACCGGCGGCTGCAGCGCTGCGTCGTCGATGCTCACCAGCGCGATGCCCCCGGGCACCCGCTCCTCCTGCGGAAGCAGCGGCGAGTCGGACTGTGCCGCCGTGAGTGTGCCCGCGAGCCAGCACGTCAGTGCCGCAAGCCACGCAGATGCTCGCAAGCTCATTTCCTGCCGGTCACGCGCGCCAGCAGCGTTCCGCGGGCAAGGCGCGCCTCGATCTGCTCGCCATCCGCAGCGAGCGCCGCATCCGTCACCAGCGTACCGTCGGCGCGCGTCACGATGGCAAACCCGCGCGTCAGGGTCGCGAGCGGACTGACGCTATCGAGCGCGCGCTGCGCGAGCGCCAGGCGATGCGCCGCGCGTGCCAGGCGTTCGCCCGCGGCGCGCTCGAGGCGTGCCTGCAGCCTCTCATGCCACGCCCGCAGTTCGCCGAGGCGCTGCTGCGGCGAGTGCTGCAGCAGCCGTGCGTGCAGCTCCTGATAGCGTGCGCGGCGCTCGTTCAACACGCGCTGCGGCGAGCAGCCCGACAGCCGCGCGCGCCCCTCCGCGAGGCGCCGGCCGGCGCGGTGCAGCCCGGCCAGCGCCGCACCCCCGAGCCGCTGCGTGAGGTCATCGAGACGCTGCATCTGCTGATTCAGCCGTACGCCGGGATGCGCGAGCTTCAGCCGCCGCTCCATCGCTTCGAGGCGCGCGCCGCCGACGCGCAGCTCGCGGCGCATGCCGCCCTCGAGGCGCACCCCCGTGCGCTCGAGCGCCTGCAGGCACGCGGCGCCGTCGGGCACCACGAGCTCGGCGGCCGCCGAGGGCGTGGGCGCGCGTGCATCCGCCACGAAGTCCGCGATGGTGAAATCGATTTCGTGCCCCACGCCCGTGACCACCGGCAGCGCACACGCATGGATGGCGCGCGCCACGCGCTCATCGTTGAACGCCCACAGGTCTTCCAGCGAGCCACCGCCGCGCGCGAGGATCAGCACGTCGCACTCGGCACGCGCCGACGCGCTACGCAGCGCCGCAACCAGCGCCGGCACGGCTGCGGCGCCCTGCACCGGGGCGGGGTAGATGAGCACCGCCGCGGGCGGATAGCGCCGCGCGAGAACGTGCAGGATATCGCGCAGCGCGGCGCCTGAGGGCGAGGTGATGACGCCGACGCGCCGCGGGAAACGCGCCCAGGTGCGCTTGCGCTCGAGCGCAAACAGTCCCTCGGCAGCGAGCCGGCTCTTGAGGCGCTCGAACTCGCGCCGCAGCGCCCCGACGCCCGCCTCTTCCAGGTGCTCGACGATCAGCTGGTATTCGCCGCGCGCCTCGTAGACGCTGATGTGCCCGCGCACCAGCAGCTGCGCGCCCGCGCGCGGGGTGAACCCGACCAGCACATTGCGGGTACGGAACATCGCGCAGTGCAGCTGCGCGTCGCGGTCCTTGAGCGAGAAATACCAGTGCCCGGAAGCCGGCTGGGAGAAGTTCGACAGCTCCCCTTCCACCCACAGCACCCCGAGGCCGCGCTCGAGCAGCACGCGCACCTCGCGATTCAGGCGCGAGACGCTGTAGACCTCCCGGGCGGGCGCGGCGCCGACACCGATCTCATAACTGGCGGGCATAAGGCACCTTAACATGAGCTTTACCGCGAGGTTTACCGCCACCGCCCCCGCGCTTATAATTGCGCATGCGCATCCTCGAAGAAGCTCTCACCTTCGACGACGTCCTCCTCGTCCCGGCCTACTCGGAAATTCTGCCACGCGAGGTCGACCTTTCCACCCGCATAACGCGGCGCATCCGCCTGAATGTGCCGCTGATGTCGGCGGCCATGGACACCGTGACTGAAGCGCGCCTCGCGATCACCATCGCCCAGGAAGGCGGCATCGGCATCATCCACAAGAGCATGAGCATCGATGCCCAGGCGCGCGAAGTCGGGCGGGTGAAGAAGTTCGAAAGCGGCGTCATCAAGGACCCGATCACCGTCTCTCCCAACATGTCGATCCGCGAGGTGCTCGATCTCACCCGCGCGCGCGGCATCTCCGGCGTGCCGGTGGTGGTCGGCAAGAAAGCCGTCGGCATCGTGACGCACCGCGACCTGCGTTTCGAGCACAAGCTCGAAGCCCCGGTCTCCTCGGTGATGACGCCGCAGGAGCGCCTGATCACCGTGCGCGAGGACGCTCCCAAGCAGGAGGTGCTGGCGCTGCTGCACAAGCACCGCATCGAGAAGGTGCTGGTGGTGAACGGCGCGCACGAGCTGGTCGGCATGATCACCGTGAAGGACTTCCAGAAGGCCACGGAATTTCCGCGCGCCTGCAAGGACGACGGCGGCCGGCTGCGCGTCGGCGCGGCGGTCGGCACCACCCCCGACACCCTCGATCGCGTGGCGGCGCTGCGCGAGGCGGGCGTGGATCTGGTGGTGGTCGATACCGCGCACGGTCATTCCCGGGGTGTGCTCGAGACGGTGAAGCGCATCAAGGCGAAGTGGAGCGACAGCCAGGTGATCGCCGGCAACATCGCCACGTCCGAAGCCGCCCAGGCGCTGGTCGGCGCCGGTGCCGACGCGGTGAAGGTCGGCATCGGGCCGGGCTCGATCTGCACCACGCGCATCGTCGCAGGTGTGGGTGTGCCGCAGATCTCCGCAGTGGCGAACGTCGCGGAGGCCTTGCGCGATGCGGACGTGCCGGTGATCTCCGACGGCGGCATCCGCTTCTCCGGCGACGTCGCCAAGGCGATCGCGGCCGGCGCGCACGCGGTGATGATCGGCGGCCTGTTCGCCGGCACCGAGGAGTCTCCCGGCGAGGTCGAGCTCTACCAGGGTGCCTCCTACAAGTCCTACCGCGGCATGGGGTCCCTCGGCGCCATGGCGGAGCGCCATGGCTCGGCGGACCGCTACTTCCAGGACGCGGCCACCGAGCTCGAGAAGCTGGTGCCCGAGGGGGTGGAGGGGCGCGTGCCCTACAAGGGCAGCGTCGTCACCATCCTGCAGCAGCTCTCGGGCGGACTGCGGGCGGCGATGGGCTACACCGGCAGCCGCAACATCACCGACCTGCGCACGCGGCCGGTGTTCGTGCGCATCACCACGGCGGGCGTGCGCGAGAGCCACGTACACGACGTCAGCATCACCAAGGAGGCACCCAACTACCGGGTGTCGTGAAAGTCCATGGCGAGCGTTCCGCGACCTGCCGGCACCGCGCACACCGGCACGGGCGCGCACCCCGACATTCATGCGCACCGTATCCTGATCCTGGACTTCGGTGCGCAATACACGCAGCTGATTGCACGGCGCGTGCGCGAGCTCGGCGTTTACTGCGAGATCCACCCTCACGACATGAGCGACGCCGAAGTGCGCGCCTTCGGCCCACGCGGCGTGATCCTCTCGGGCGGTCCGCAGTCCGTCACCGATGCCGACCCGCCGCGCGCGCCACGGGCGGTCTTTGAGCTGGGTGTGCCGGTGCTCGGCATCTGCTATGGCATGCAGACCATGGCGCAGCAGCTCGGCGGACGCGTGACGCCGGCCAGCGAGCGCGAGTTCGGCTACGCCGAGGTGACCGTGACCGGCGCATCGCGCCTGCTCGATCATCTCGCGGATCGCCGCAACGACGCCGGCCGCGCGCTGCTCGATGTGTGGATGAGTCATGGCGACCGGGTCGATGCCCTGCCTGCCGGCTTCGTCGCCACCGCGACTACCCGGACCATTCCCTTCGCCGCCATGAGCGACGAGCGGCGCCGCTTCTACGGCGTGCAGTTCCATCCGGAGGTCACGCATACCCCGCAGGGCGGGCGGCTGCTGGAGCGCTTCGTGCGCGAGATCTGCGGCTCGGACGCGCTGTGGAGCACCGGCAACATCATCGACGATGCGATCGCGCGGGTGCGCGAGCAGGTTGGCAAGGGCAAGGTATTGCTGGGGCTCTCCGGTGGCGTCGACTCCTCGGTGGTCGCGGCCCTCCTGCAGCGCGCCATCGGCGCGCAGCTGACGTGCGTGTTCGTCGATCACGGGCTGCTGCGGCTCGGGGAAGCCGACGAGGTCATGCGTACCTTTGCGCAGCACCTGGGCGTGCGCGTGATCCGCGTCGATGCCGAAGCGCGCTTCCTCGCCGCGCTCGCGGGCGTGAGCGACCCGGAAGCCAAGCGCAAGATCATCGGCCGCACCTTCATCGACGTCTTCGACGAGGAAGCACATAAGCTGAGCGGTGTCAGTTTCCTCGCCCAGGGAACGATCTATCCCGACGTCATCGAATCCGCCGGCGCGCGCACCGGCAAGGCGCAGGTCATAAAGTCGCATCACAACGTCGGCGGCCTGCCGGCGAGCATGCGCCTGCAGCTCATCGAGCCGCTGCGCGAGCTGTTCAAGGACGAGGTGCGGCGCCTGGGATCGGAGCTTGGGCTGCCGCGCGAGCTCGTCTACCGCCACCCCTTCCCGGGGCCGGGGCTCGGCGTGCGGATCCTCGGCGAGGTGCGCAAGGATTACGCTGACCTGCTGCGGCGCGCCGACGCCATCTACATCGAGGAGCTGCGCAAGCACGATCTCTACGACCGCACCTCCCAGGCCTTCGCGGTATTCCTGCCGGTGCGCTCGGTCGGCGTGATGGGCGATGGCCGCCGCTACGATTTCGTCGTGGCGCTGCGCGCGGTGGAGACGGTGGACTTCATGACGGCGCAGTGGGCGCGTCTGCCGTACGAGTTTCTCGAGCACGTTTCGCGGCGCATCGTCAACGAGGTCGCCGGCATCTCACGCGTGGTCTACGACATCTCCGCCAAGCCGCCGGCGACGATCGAGTGGGAGTGACGACGTCCCCGGCGCTGGCAATTTGACGAACCCCTGACATAAGCGTGCGCGCTCATCTGGATTGCGTGAGCAACGTCTGATTCCCGGAAAATCCTCCGCGGGATTATGACCAAAGGGGAGGACCAGCCTCGCTCCTGCTAGGTACGCTTTCTGCGGGGGATAACCACATGAAAGCATTCCTGCCGTTGATGATTACCTTGCTCTCGGGCTGCGGGGTAACGTCTGTCTCAACGAACCCGCAATCCGGGCAGCAAGTGGATAGCACGTCACCCACAGTGCAATCCTCTGCGCCTGCACCGCCACCGCCTCCCCCCGTAAACCCTGCGGGCATCTGGGATGTCAACGACACTGTCGATGGCCACCCGGTAAGTGAGGTGGCGCTGATAGCCGGCGGCATGTATTTCTCACTGGCAACCGCTGACCAGGATGGCTGCAGCAGCGTCAGCGGCGGCGCATACACCATCGATGGTCAGACATTCAGCGGCCCCGGTGTCACCGCGATGCTATCGGCTTGCACGCCGCCCAGCGGCCTGAACTACTACTCATGGACACTGAGCGGGTATGTCCTGAATGGCGCGCTGGACCTGACGTTTACCGCCGGCAGCACCGCGGTCCCGACGCTCGGAGCCACGCTCGACCCGTTGTATAACCTGTACACGTCCAGCATTGCCACGCTCGTTGGCAATTGGGATGACGCTGGGAACGTGCTCACCGTAAATCCCGACGGGACGTTCTTCGAGCAACAAGGCAATGGCTGCACGATTACTGGCGCGTACACGCTCATTGATCCCGCGCACAATCTCTATGGCGTGTCGTTCCTGTTCGACGCTGCGACCTGCACCAACAGTATTGCCGGGATTCAGTTCACCGGGCTCGCATACCTCACGCCCAACTCCTCATCGGGATGGTATCACCTGTTGGAAGACGCCTCCGGCGTCAGCGCGAGCGGTGCGCTCGTGGTGGTGTTCGACTCCCTCACGCCATACTTCACGCCACCGACAGGGTGAGCCCTGTCTCCCATAGGCGACAGAGGCGCACCGGTCAACCCATCGGGCTTGTGCACGTTTACCCGTCTCTGATGCAATGATGCGTCGAGGATCGGCCGCGGACGCCGATCGCTGGGGAGAGTGCAGTGAAGCGCTATCAAGCCTGCCTCACGGTTGCCGCGCACGGTGCGCTGTTGCTGGTCCTGACAGCCTGCGGCTACGACCACCATGGTTACTACTATCCGCCTGCCAATATGCCGCCCGTCAGCAGCGACGGCTCAACGCCCACCGGCCTGATTCAGGGGAGCGACGGCAGTTTCTACGGCACGACCTCCAACGGCGGACGCTATGGCCAGGGCACGTTCTTCCGTGTGACTGCGGCCGGCGCGGAGACCGTGCTCTACTCCTTCGTCGGTGGGTCGGGCGATGGGGCGAGTCCCGAAGGTGTCATTCAGGCGAGCGACGGCAACTTCTACGGCGCAACCAGCGGCGGCGGCATCGGCGGCTGCCAGTTCGGCTGCGGCATCGCGTTCAAGATCACGCCCGATGGAGCCGAGTCCGTCCTCTACTTCTTCAGCGGCGCCGCTGATGGCGGTGATCCCAACGGTCTGATCCAGGGCAGTGACGGGAACTTCTACGGGACTGCTGCCTACGGCGGCGTCGCGAACAGCGCGTGCGGCCCAGGCGGCTGCGGGGTGGTGTTCCGCCTGACGCCCGCCGGTGTCGAGAGCGTGCTGTATTCATTCACCGGCGGCGCTGCCGATGGCGCGATTGCTGCCAGCCTGATTCAGGGCAGTGACGGGAATTTCTACGGCGTAACGGCGTACGGCGGCCAGTCCAATGACGGCACGGTCTTCAAAGTCACCGCAGCCGGTGCCGAGACGCTGCTGCATTCGTTTGCGGGCGGCGCCGACGGCGCGGTCCCGCAGACACCGCTGACGCAGGGGAGCGATGGGAACTTCTACGGGACCACGCCATTCGGCGGTGCGAGCTCAAACGGCGTCGTCTTCCGGGTTACCCCCGCGGGTGTCGAGACCGTGCTGCATGCCTTTAGCGGCGGCACGGCCGATGGTGCGCAACCCTTTACCAGCGTGATACAGGGTAGTGACGGAAATTTCTACGGGACAACCGGCGCAGGCGGCGATGCGACCTGCCCCGGCGGCTGTGGCATCGTCTTCGAGCTCACGCCGGCCGGCGCCGAGTCGGCGCTCTATCTGTTCACCGCCAGTGCGAACTCAGGAGGACACCCTCCCCAGCCCTCGAGCCTGCTGCAGGGGAGTGACGGCAACTTCTACGGCACGACCTCCGCTGGCGGGCAGTTCGGCCAGGGCACGCTCTTCAAGCTCACGCCGGCCGGCGCCGAGACCGTGCTCTACTCCTTCGGCACCAATCCGTAGCGCGCAGGACGCGCGGCTGCTTCAGGGTCTGCGCTTGCGTGTGGCGGAGCGCCTGCGCGGTGCGTCGCGGCGCGCTTTCACCCGCCGCTCGCGCGCGTAGGGATTGGCGTCGGTGCGGTACTCGATCAGCACCGGCGTGGCGAACAGGTCGTAGGCCTTGCGAAAGGCGTTCGCGAGGTAGCGCGTGTAGGCCGCGGGAACCGACGCGGTTTGATTGCCGTGGATCACTATGCGCGGCGGATTGCGCCCGCCCTGGTGCGCGTAGCGCAGTTTGATGCGCCGGCCGCGCACCAGCGGCGGCTGGTGCACGCTGAGGGCATGCTCGAGCGTGCGCGTCAGCTCACCCGTCGGCAGGGCGCGCATCGCCGCCTCGTAGGCGCGCACCGCCGACTGCATCAGCTCTCCCACACCGCTGCCATGACGTGCGGAGATGAAATGCAGCGGCGCGAACGGCACGAAGTCGAGCTTCAGGGCGAGCTGACGCTGGATCTGCTCGCGCTGCTCTGCGGGAATCCCGTCCCACTTGTTGACGGCGAGGATCAGGGCTCGGCCGCGCTCCAGGGCGAGCCCGAGCACGCTGGCATCCTGCTCCGCGACGTTATCGTGCGCATCGAGCACCAGGATGACCACGTGCGCCTCGTCGATTGCCTGCAGCGTCTTGGCGACGCTGACGCGTTCGACGACGTCGGCAATCTTCGCGCGCCGACGCAGACCTGCGGTGTCGATCAGCACAAAGCGGCGGCCATCGCGCTCGAAGGGCACCAGAATGCTGTCGCGCGTCGTGCCCGGCGCCTCGCTCGCGATCACGCGCTCCTCGCCCAGCAGGCGGTTGACCAGGGTGGACTTGCCGACGTTCGGCCGGCCGATGACCGCGATGCGAATGGCGCCGGAATCGGGCTGCGCGTGCGCCTGCGCCTCGAATCCCGCGAGCACCTGCTCCATGAGATCCTCGCAGCCCCGGCCGTGGCTGGCGGAAATGGCGCGCGGCGCGCCGAAGCCGAGCGCGTGGAAGTCGGCCGCGGCGGTATCGGCGTCGAGTCCTTCTGCCTTGTTCAGCGCCAGCGTGACCGGCTTGCCCGAGCGGCGCAGCTCGGCGGCGACGAAGCGGTCCTGTGGCGCGAGGCCGGCGCGCGCGTCGGTGAGAAATATCAGGCGGTCAGCCTCGAGCACCGCGCGCTCGGTCTGCGCGCGCATCTGCGCCTCGATGCCCTGCGGGTTCTCCAGCAGCCCGCCGGTATCGATAACCACGTAGGGCACGGGCCCGAGGCGACCGAAGCCATACTGGCGGTCGCGCGTGAGGCCCGGTACGTCCGCGACGATGGCATCGCGTGTGCCGGTGAGCACGTTGAACAGTGTCGACTTGCCGACATTCGGCCGGCCGACCAGAGCGATGACAGGCAGCATGGCGCAGCGCTATCGGGAAGCGCCGTCCCCGCCGTTTACTTGGGCTCCGCGGGCGTCGGCTCCGCGGGCGTCGGCTCCGCGGGCGTCGCTGCCGGCGCCGCCGAGGCGCTCTTCCTGCCCTGCGCGGGTGCGGCCTGCGGCGTCACGCGATAGGCCGCGATATGCCCGCGATCGTTGATGACGACTACCGTATTGCCGACGACCACCGGCGGGTTGCTGACGCGTACCTTGCCGTTCTGCACGCGCGCGGCGAGCGCACCGCTCGCCTTGTCCAGCCAGTGCACGTAGCCCTGAAAATCTGCGGTGACGATGCTGTCGTCCATGACCGCAACCGCGGATAAGCCGCGGTGCAGCAGCGCGTTCTGGCGCCAGATCTCCGTTCCGGTGCGCGCCTTGAGCGCCACCACCTCGCCGTCGGCGGTCGACAGGTACAGCGCAGCGTCATCGAGACTGATGCCGCGGTAGCTCGAGGCCTCGTGGGACCACCACACCTGGCCGGTATCGATCGCCAGCATCGCGACCCGTCCCTGAAAGCCGATGGCGTAAACGTCCTGTCCGGAAACGCTCACCGGCGAGTCGATATCGGCGAGCCGCTCGAGCTCGGTGCGGCCGTGCGGCGGTGTCACCGTGGCTTCCCACTGTACCGAGCCATCGTTCACGCTGACCGCCAGCACCTTGCCGTTGTCGAAGCCGCACAACACCACATCGCCGACGATCAGCGGGCGCGAGGTACCGCGCAGCGACAGGCGCGGCACCTGCTGCTCCTGCGACCACAGCTCGTGCCCGTCCGCGGGGCTCAGGGCATGCAGCCTGCCATCCACGGTGCGCACGGCAACGAGCCGCTCGGAGATGGCCGGCGCCGCGAGCACTTCCCCGTTCAGGCGCACCTTCCAGCGGCTCGCGCCGTCGGCGGGATTGAAGGCAAACAGCTGACCGTCGCTCGAGCCGACCAGCACCAGGTCGGTGCTCGCCGCCGTGCCGCCCGAGAGCGGTGCGCGGGTCTTTGCCCGCCAGATGACACGACCCGAGCGCAGATCCAGCGCCACCACATCCCCGTGATGCCCGGCGGCGTAGACGCGGTTGTCGGCCACCGACACGCCCAGCCCGAGACGCAGCACCACGGCCTTCTTGTCATCGACGGAGGCGCTCCAGAGGCGCTGCACATGCAGGCTCGGGTGGGCGAGCGGGGTGAGTTTCGCGGGCTGGTCGATGCTCTTGTCCTTCGAGCAGGCAGCGGCGAGCACGAGCGCCACCAGGCCGCCCGCCACCGTCATGACGCGAGCCAACCTGGTATGACGTTGCAGCTTTCGCATGGTGTTACCTGGCGGCTTGCGGGGTGGCGGGCGGTGCCGGGGGTGTGGCCGCGGGCCTTGACGCGGATGTTGCCGCAGACGTGGCGGCCGGCGCCTGCGCGGACAGGTCCGCGATTTTCAGCCCGAGGAGTGCGGAGTCGGTCCCCTCGGCGCCTGCCTGCGCGCTGCGATATTCAGCGAGCGCCGTCGCCTTGTCACCCCTGGCGTAATAGGCGTCGCCGCGCACTTCGTGGTAGCGCGCGGCGAAGGCGCCGGCGTTTGCCTCGCCGAGCGTGGCGAGCGCGCCGTCGGCTTTACCCTGCGCGATCTGCACCCGCGCCAGCCGCAGCCGCGCGATGAGCGCGAGATCATGGTCCTTCGAATTCGCGGCGACGCTGGCGAGCTCGCCCGCGGCCTTATCGAGCGCGCCCTCATCGACATATACCCGTGCCGCGAGGAGTTTGCCCTGGTCGGTATAGGGCGAGCCCGCGTAGTCGCGCTCCAGCTCGCCGAGTGACACCAGCGCCTGGGTGCGATCGCCCGCCTCCAGCGCCTGCACCATGCGCGTGTAGCGGGCGCCCGCCGCGAGGCGCGCCTCATCGAGACGGCTCTGCCACCAGCGCCAGCCGTACAACCCGATCACCACCACCACGACCGCGACGATCACCGTCGGCGCGTTCTCGCGCACCTGGGCCTTGACCCACTCCCATTGCTCTTTTTCCGACAGGTAATCGTCCACGTCTCCCCCCAACGTCACGCCGGTGCGGCGTCTGCGCGCGCCGCAGCCAGCGCGGCATCGACCGCCGGCGCGAGTTGTGCGATCGGGCACTCGCTCTGACCGGAGCTCGCGCGTAAAGGTTTCACACCGACCACGCCGCGTGCGAGCTCGTCCTCGCCGATGACGAGGGCCACGGCCGCGCCGCTGCGGTCCGCGCGGCGGAACTGCGCCTTGAAGTTACCTCCGCCGACGTGCAGCTCGAAACGCACGCCCGGCCGCTCACTGCGCAGGCGTTCCACCAGCTGCAGCGCTGCGGTAGCGGCCGCCGGGGCGCCGACCACCACGTAGACGTCCGGGTGCGCCGCCGCGGGGCTGCGGCCGGCCGCCGCCAGCAGTGCCAGCAGCCGCTCCATTCCCATGGCAAAGCCGATCGCCGGCGTCGCATCGCCGCCGAGCTGCGCGATCAGGCCGTCGTAACGGCCGCCCGAGCATACGGCATTCTGGGCGCCGGTCGAGGCCGTGATCCACTCGAACACCGTACGGCTGTAGTAGTCGAGCCCGCGCACCAGGCGCGGGTTGATTTCGTAGCTCACCCCGATCGCGCGCAGCATGCCGCAGAGCGCCTCGAAATGCTCGCGCGACTCTATGTCCAGGTGCTCGATGAGCTGCGGCGCGCCGCCGATGAGCTCCTGCATGGCGGGGTTCTTGCTGTCGAGCACGCGCAGCGGGTTGCCGGCGAGGCGCCGCCGGCTGTCGGCATCGAGCTGCGGCTCGTGGGCGCGCAGATACTCGAGCAGCCGCGCCCGATACTCACGCCGGCTCTCGGGTGTGCCGAGGGAATTGAGCTCGAGCTTCAGCCCGCTGACGCCTAAGCGCTGCCACAGGCGTGCGCTCATCGCGATGAGCTCCGCATCGACGTCGGGACCGGGACAGCCGACCGCTTCCACGTCCACCTGCCAGAACTGGCGGTAGCGCCCGGCCTGAGGCGTCTCGTGCCGGAACATGGGCCCGAGGCACCACAGCTTGTGGCGCTGCCCGCGCAGCAGGCCATTGGAGATCAGTGCGCGCACGATCCCCGCAGTGGCCTCCGGACGCAGCGTCAGGCTGTCGCCGCCGCGGTCGGTAAAGGTGTACATCTCCTTGCCGACGACGTCGGTATGCTCGCCGATCGCACGCTTGAACAGCTCGGTGTGCTCGAGCACCGGGACGCGAATCTCCTCGTAGCCGTAGGCGGTGAGCAGCTCGCGGGTGCACGCCTCGAAGTGCTGCCAGGCGCTGATCTCGGCCGGCAGTACGTCGTTCATTCCGCGCACGGGCGGGATCTGCTCCGCCACCTCAGTCTCCGTGCGCCAGGCGCGGAGCCGCCGCGCTCGCACGCCCGCTGCCGTCGATGAGCAGATAGGCGCTGCCGTTGCGATGCACCAGCCCCGCGATCGTCACCGGCTGGCCGTTGAGCTGCAGGTCGACCGCGGGCGCGTTGCCGAGGACGACGCGCAGCGGTGCGGTGCCGCTCACCTCGCGCATGCTGCCCGGTGCATACAGACCGTGCAGCAGCCGCCGGCCGTCGGCATCGGAAATCTCGACCCAGCTGAGGGCGGAGAACCTGACATTCAGTTGCGCCTGCGCGGCGCCGCTGGCGGACAGCGCACCGCCCGAGCCAGCCGCTGGCGGCGCAGCGCTGCCCTGGCGCGCTGCGGCTGCGCCCGGGCCGCCTGCCGCTGCGGTAGCGGCGCTGCCCGATGCAGGTGCCGGCGCGAGACCGGCGAGCGGCTGCGCCTTATCGCGCGGCAGCGTGAGCAACCACCACAGCACGCCGGCGAGCGCAAATCCCACCAACAGCAGCAGCGCCGCCAGCACCAGCGGCGAGGAGCGCTTGCCGAAGTCCCCGCGCGCAATACGGGTGAGGTCGGGAGGCGGCGGCGCACTGCCCGCGTACAGCTCCTGCAGCTCGGCCGCCGACTCGCCGACAGCTTCGGCATAGCGGCGCAGGTGCCCGCGAACGTACACACTGGCGCCGAGCGCGGCGAAGTCCTGCGCCTCCAGCGCTTCGAGGATGCGTGCATCCACGTGCAGCCGCTCCGCGGCCTGCAGCACCGTGAGACCGCACTGTTCGCGCGCGGCGCGCAGCCGCGCACCGATGCCGCGGACGCTCTCGCCGCCAGCTTCACCCGTCATCGGCGTCAGCCCGGATTGTGATCGAGCTCGGCCAGGGCGCGCGCCTGGTCGGTTCCGGGAAAATCAAGTTGCAGCTTGCGTGCATAGCGTTGCGCGGCGATCCGGTCGCCCTGCGCCCGCGCCACGCGCACCCCGAGCAACAGCAGATCGGGCGTGGCGTCGAAGCTGCCGATGAAGGCATCGATCCCGGCGCGCGCCGGCGCGAGCTCGCCGTGCTGGAATTGCAGCGTGGCGAGCTGGAACGCCGCTTCGGCGTAGTTGGGTTGTATCTGCAGCGCCCGTGTGAAGTTGGCGCGCGCCTCCTCGTCGCGTTTTGCGGTCCGCTGGCACACGCCGGCATTGGTGTAGGCGAACCAGGGGGTCTCGTAGAGCGGGTTGTGCGCCGCCTCCAGGAAGCGCTTCACGCCCTCGTCGGCGCGGCCGTTCTGGCACAGATACTGGGCGTAGCTGTTGGCGATCTGCGGGTCGTGCGGCGCGAGCCGCAGGGCGGCGCGGAACTCCGCGTCTGCCTGGCCGGTATCAGCCATGCGCTGGAACAACAGCGCGCGGACATGGTGCACGTCGGGGCTGTTGGGATCCTCCTTGAGCGCGCGGTCGAGCTTGTCCTTGGCACGTGCGAGCTCGCCCTGCTTCATGTAATCGAGCCCGAGCTGTACGTTGTAGGCGGCCGCATCGTGCTCCTTGGCGGCCTTGTGCGGGGTGCTGGCGCAGCCGGCGAGCAGCAGCGCGAGTACGGCGCAGGCCGCCAGCTGCGCGCGCCGCACAGCGGGAGTGTGTTTGACTGGCATGCTCATGGTTGAACCGCGACGCCGATGACCTTGTTGCCGAGACGCACGGTGGTGCGATCGATGACACGCCCGGCGAGCTGCCCGCAGGCGGCGTCGATGTCATCGCCGCGCGTGCGCCGGATCGTCGCCAGCACCCCGCGCTGCAGCAGCTCGTCGCGGAAACGCTGGATGACGGGCGCGGGCGAGCGCCGGTAGCGGGTGCCGGGAAACGGATTGAACGGAATGAGATTCACCTTGGCGGGATGACCCTTGAGGAGCCTGGCCAGGGCGCGCGCCTGTGCGGGGGAGTCGTTCACGCCCTCGAGCATCACGTACTCGAAGGTGACGCTGCGGCCGTTCTGTTCGTCGAGATAGTGCCAGCAGGCCAGCAGCAGCTCGGCGATCGGATGCTTGCGGTTGATCGGCACCAGCTCGCTGCGCAGCACGTCGTCGGGGGCGTGCAGCGACACCGCCAAGGCGACATTGGTGGTGGCGGCGAGCCGGTAGATCTGCGGCACCAGCCCCGAGGTCGACAGCGTCACGCGGCGTCGCGACAGATCGAAGCCGAAATCATCGAGAAGAATATCGAGCGCCGGGACCACATTGCGGAAGTTGGCGAGCGGCTCGCCCATGCCCATCAGAACGACGTTGGTCACGTGACGCTCATCGCGGACCGCGCCCGCGCTGCCGGCGCCAGCACGCTCGCGCTCTTCGCGCTCGAGCTCACGCGAGGCGAGCCACACCTGCCCGACGATCTCGGCGGTGCTCAGGTTGCGGTTGAACCCCTGCTGCGCGGTGGCGCAGAAGCTGCAATCAAGAGCGCAGCCTACCTGCGAGGAGACGCACAGCGTGCCGCGATCGGGTTCGGGAATGAACACCATCTCGAAGGCCTGCTGCGCGTCCGCCTGCAGCAACCACTTGACTGTGCCGTCGGCGGAGCGTTGCACCGAGGCGATCTGCGGGGCGTGCACCTCGGCGGCGGCCTCGAGGCGCGCACGTAAATCCCTGGCCAGGTCCGTCATGTCGGCGAAGCAGCTGGTGCCGCGCTTGTATATCCAGTTCATCAGCTGGCGTGCGCGAAAGGGCTTGCCGCCGAGTGAGCGCACGAATGCTTCCAGCGCCGGGCGCGGCAGGCCGAGCAGATTGGTGCGCTCTGTGGCTGAGGTGGTCACGGGGACAACGTGCGCCAGGCGCGCGGGTGCAGCTGCGTCATGCTGAAGAAGAACGCGATCTCGCGCGCGGCCGTCTCGGCTGCATCCGAGCCATGCACGACGTTGCGCTCGATGCTGGTGGCGAGGTCGGCACGGATCGTGCCGGGAGCGGCCTTCTTCGGGTCGGTCGCACCCATGATGTCGCGGTTGCGGATGATGGCATTCTCGCCCTCCAGCACAGCCACGATGACGGGGCCTGAGCTCATGTAGCGCACCAGGTCGGCAAAGAACGGCCGCTCGCGATGCACGGCGTAAAAGCCCTCCGCCTCACGCTGCGACAGCTGCAGCATGCGCGCGGCAATGATCGACAGGCCAGCTTTCTCGAAGCGGCGGTAGACCTCGCCGATGAGATTGGCACTGACGCCGTCGGGCTTGACGATGGACAGGGTGCGCTCGAGCGCCATTCGCGTTTGCCTTTCCGAAAACCTGAACGGGAGAAGTTGCAGCGGCAGGTGCACCGGCCGAACGGCAAGCGGCGCAGTTTACCTTGGGACCTGCACCAGCGGCAATGCAGCGGGCGATGGAAGTGCCGGTTTGGTAAGGGGTTTTTACACGTGCCGCCGGTGACTGGGGGCCCGTCAAGGCACGCCGCAGGCGCTTCAGACCGAGAAACTCTCCCCGCAACCGCACTCGCCTTTGATGTTCGGATTTCTGAAGCGGAACGCCTCGTTCAGGCCCTGCTTGACGAAGTCGACGATCGTCCCGTCGATCAGTGAGAGGCTTGCCGCATCGACGAATACCTGCACGCCGCGGTCCTCGAAGATCGCGTCCCCGGGTTGCGGCCCGTCGGCGTAGTTGATGACGTAGGCAAAGCCCGAGCAGCCGGTCTTGCGCACTCCGAGCCGCAAGCCGATACCCTGCCCGCGTGCGGCCAGGAAAGTCTTGACCCGGTTGGCCGCGGATTCGGTCAGTGAAATGCTCATCGCTCCTCGTATCTTACCGTCTCAGGGCCAGTGCGACACGCACTGGCGCAGTGCATCTTCGACAATCAGCAGCCGGCCCAGTTTCTCCACCGGAATGCCGCGCTCTGCCGCCCACGCCGCCGGCGTGCCGGGGATCAGCGCCTCCCGGCGCCGCCCGCGCAGCTCGGCACACAGCCATGCCGCTGCATCCATAGTATGGGGGCAGGCGAAGGCCTGAAACCGTGCGTCCTTCACGGTGTCATGCGCGATGAGCAGCTGAAATCGCACCCAGGTATCCTGCCCGGCCCCGCCCGCTTCACCGGCGACCACGGTGCCGCCCGGCGCCCCGGCAGGCCAGCCGCCAGAGCCCCCGTCCGCCGCGGGCGCGGCGGGGGACAGCGCGCGCAGCCGCGCAAGCTCGTGAGCCACGGCACTCACTGCAAACTCGACATCAGCCTCCAGCGTGAAGCGTCCCAGGCTGAAACGCAGCGAGCTCTGGGCCAGCTGCACGTCGCGCCCGAGGGCGCGCAGCACGTAGGAGGGATCGGGAGAGCCCGAGCTGCAGGCCGCGCCGGTGGATACCGCAAGCCCCGTGAGACCCGCCACCAGGCTCTCCCCCTGCACGCCCTCGAAGGAGACGTTGAGGGTTCCCGGCACACGCGGGACCGCCGCGCCATTGAGGTGCGTGCCGCCGAGCGCCTCGAGCCCCGCCCACAGCCGCTCGCGCAGGCGCAGGAGACGCGCGCTCTCGGCGGGCAGCTCGGCGGCCGCCAGCTCGCAGGCTGCCCCGAATCCGACGATCTGGTGCGTCGCGAGCGTACCGGGACGCAGCGCGCGCTCCTGGCCGCCGCCGTGCAGCAGCGGCTGCAGCAGTCCGCGGGCACCGCGGCGCACGTAGAGCGCACCGATTCCCTTGGGGCCATAGAGCTTGTGGGCGGTGAACGAGGCGAAGTCGAGCGGCAGTGCCGGCAGCTCGAGCGCCACCTTGCCCGCCGCCTGGGCGCAGTCGCTGTGGAAGGCGACGCCGCGCTCACGGCACAGCGCGCCGAGCGTCGCCACGTCTTCGAGGATGCCGGTCTCGTTGTTGGTGTACATGATCGAGGCCAGCACGGTGTCGGCGCGCAGCGCAGCGGCAAGGGCCGCGGGATCGATGCGGCCGCAGCGCGCCGGTGTCAGCCAGCTGACGCTGAAGCCCTCCTTCTCGAGCTGGCGGCAGGCGTCGAGCACCGACTTGTGCTCGGTGCGCACGCTCACGATGTGGCGGCCGCGGTCGGCATTGGCGCGCGCGCACCCGAGGATCGCCAGGTTGTTGGATTCGGTCGCCCCCGAGGTGAACACGATCTCCTCGGGCTGCGCGCCGACCAGGGCGGCGACCTGCGCGCGCGCGGCGGCGACCCGCGCGGCCGCGGCGGCGCCGTAGGCATGCGTCGAGGAGGGATTGCCGAAGTCCCCCTCGAGCGTGAGACAGCCGCTCATCGCCTGCGCCACCCGCGGGTCCACCGGCGTCGTCGCCGCGTAATCCAGATACAGCGGCGCGCTGCTCACTGCCGCCTCTCGCCCGCCGGGCGGCGCCGGCTCTGCACGGCGGTGAGGAAGCCGCGCAGGATGTGGACTTCGTTCTCATCGAGCTCGGCGCGCTGCAGGAAGCGGCGGATACGGCTCATCAGGTGCGTGCCGCTCTGGGTGCGGTCGCGGAAATCGATCTCCTCCAGCACCTGCGCGAAGTGCGCATACAGCCGCTGCATCTCCTGCGCCGTCGCCAGCGGCGCCCCGGGGCGCGCGCCCGCTGGCTCCGCCGCGCCGGCGGCGCGAAACAGCTCGTAGGCGACCAGCTGCACCGCCATCGCGAGATTCAACGCGGGGTAAGCGCCGCTCGCGGGGATACGCACCAGGGCGTGCGCGCTCTCGAGCTCTTCGTTGGTGAGGCCGGTGCGCTCGGCGCCGAACACCACCGCCGCGGGCGCGCGGCGCGCCTGCGCCACGATGCGTGCCGCGGCCTCACGCACATCCACTACGCGAAAATACTGGTCGCGGTCGCGCGCAGTCGTCGCGGCGACGAAACCGCAGCCGGCCAGGCCTTCCGCGAGCGACTCAACGACGCGCGCCCGCTCCAGCACGTCCTCTCCGCCGGAGGCGCGTGCGCTGGCCTCCGGATGCGGAAACTGCTTCGGCTTCACCAGCACCAGCGTGCCGAGGGCCATGTTCTTCATGGCGCGCGCGGCCGCGCCGATGTTGCCGGGATGCGAGGGCGCCACCAGCACCATGCGAATGTCGGGAGAATCCATCTGCTAGGCTTACATCGACGCCCACCGGGCATACGAGCTTAAGGACCGTGCCGCCGCTTCTCAACATCGCCGTGCGCGCCGCGCGTCGTGCCGGCGAGATCATCGTCCGCAGCATGAACCGCCTGGAGTCGCTGACCGTCGCCTCCAAGGGGCGCAATGACTTCGTCACCGAGGTGGACCGCGCCGCCGAGCGGGAGATCATCGCCATCATCCGCCGCCATTATCCGCAGCATGCATTCCTCGCCGAGGAAAGCGGCGCCAGCGGCACGCACGACACGCTGTGGATCATCGACCCGCTCGATGGTACCACCAACTTCCTGCACGGCTTTCCGGTGTTCGCCGTGTCGATCGCCTGCCAGGTCAGGGGCCGCCTCGAGCACGCGGTGGTCTACGACCCGATGCGCCAGGAGCTGTTCACCGCCAGCCGCGGCGCCGGCGCGCATCTCGACAATCACCGCATGCGTGTCAGCAAGGCGCGCGACCTCGAGGGCGCGCTGATCGCCACCGGCTTCCCCTACCGCGCCAACCTGCGCTACCTCGATGCGTACCTCGGCATGCTCAAGGCGGTCAGCGAGCGGGCGGCGGGCGTGCGCCGCCCCGGGGCCGCCGCGCTCGACCTGGCATACGTCGCCGCCGGACGCGTGGACGCGTTCTGGGAAATCGGCTTGAGCGCCTGGGACACGGCCGCCGGTACGCTGCTCATCCAGGAGGCGGGCGGCCGCAGCGGCACCCTCACCGGCGCGGAATATGTCCAGCAGGGCCACATCGTCGCCGGCACGCCCAAGGTGTATGCGGCGCTCGTCGAGCTGCTCGCTCCGCACGTGCCGGAGGAGCTGCGCGCGCTGTAGTTGATTGGAAAAACGGCCTGCGGCCGTTTTTCGGACCGTGCCTCCGTTGCCTGCGCAGCGAAGACGCGCGCGGCGGCTCGCTCGCTTTCCCCAGGTCGCTTATGTAGAGTCCTCAGCACAAAAAATCGGGGGTTCCATGGCGAGCCAACTTCTTGCGACCAAATCCATCGTGGAGCTGCACGAGCAGGAATCCTCCGGTAACCAGCTGCGGCGCGCGCTCAATGCCACACACCTGACGCTGCTCGGCATCGGCGGCATCATCGGCACCGGCATTTTCGTGCTCACCGGCACCGCCGCCGCCAACCACGCAGGCCCGGCGTTGCCGCTGTCGTTCATCATCGCCGGGCTCGGCTGCACCTTTGCCGGACTGTGCTATGCGGAGTTCTCCGCCATGATCCCGGTTTCGGGCAGCGCCTACTCCTACTCGTATGCAACGCTCGGCGAGGGCATTGCCTGGTTCATCGGCTGGAACCTGGTGCTGGAATACCTGTTCGCGGTCGCGACAGTGTCGGTCGGCTGGTCGGGCTACGCGGTGAGCCTGCTCGATCAGCTGCACCTGCACATTCCGCTCGCCATTTCCATGGCGCCGCTCGACCAGACCGGCGAGTCATTGCACATCGTGCGCACCGGGGCGCTGATCAACCTGCCGGCCATCCTGATCGTCGCCGCGATCGCCACCATCTGCTACATCGGCATCAAGCAGTCCGCCGTGTTCAACTCGGTCATCGTGGCCATCAAGGTGACGGTGGTCGTGCTGTTCATCGTCTTCGGCCTGAGCTACATCAATACGGCCAACTGGCACCCGTTCGTGCCGCCCAATACCGGCGAGCGGGGAGTCTTCGGCTGGAGCGGTGTGATGGCGGCGTCCGGGGTGATCTTCTTCGCCTACATCGGCTTCGATGCCGTCTCCACCGCCGCGCAGGAGACCAAGAACCCGCAGCGCGACATGCCCATCGGGATCCTGACGAGCCTCATCGTCTGCACCATCCTCTACGTGATCGTGTCAGCGGTACTCACCGGCATGGTGAATTACAAGGAGCTCGACGTCGCCGCTCCCGTGGCTCTCGCCCTCGACAAGTACCAGGGGCTGCACTGGCTCGGGATTCCCGTCAAGCTCGGCGCGGTGTGCGGCATGACTTCGGTCATGCTGGTGATGACGATCGCGCAGGCGCGCATCTTCTTCGCCATGGCGCGCGATGGGCTGCTGCCGCCGTTCTTCGGCCGCGTGCACCCGCGCTTTCGCACGCCTTCGACCGGCACGGTGGTGACCGGAGCATCGGCCGCTGTCATCGGCGGGCTGTTCCCAGTGAAGATCCTGGGCGAGCTGGTGGCGATCGGGACGCTGGCGGCCTTCGTTACCGTGTGCCTCGGCATACTGGTGCTGCGCCGCACGCGCCCCGACCTGCCGCGCCCGTTCCGCACGCCGTGGCCGTGGTTCGTGTGCATTGCCGGCGCGGTGGTGTGCGGCGCGATGATGGTGTCGCTGGGGCCTGCGACCTGGGCGCGGCTCGTGATCTGGACCGGCATCGGCGTGCTCATCTACGCCTTCTACGGCTACCAGCACAGCTGCGTGCGCAAGGCCGCCCACGGCCCGGCGGCTGCCGCGCACACCGCCTGATCGCGACGGCGCCCCGCTACGGCTGATCGAACGCCGCTTTCTTCACCGTCGGGAACACGTGCTCAGCGGTCAGGCCGAAGTCGAGCGCGATGGCGCTGGAGATGTAGATCGAGGAATAAGTGCCGGCGATGATGCCGATCAGCAGCGCCGCCGAGAACCCCTTGAGCACCGCGCCGCCGAGGAACAGCAGCGCCACCACCACGATCGAGGTGACCACCTTGGTCATGATGGTGCGCGACAGGGTCTGGTTGATCGACTGGTCGAGCACCACATCCGGCGGGGAGCGGCGGTTAGTCTCGAAACGCTCGCGGATGCGGTCGAACACCACCACCGTGTCGTTCAGCGAGTAACCGATGACGGCGAGAATCGCCGCCACCACCGCCAGGTCGAACGACATCTGCGTGAGCGAGAAAAAGCCCACCACCAGGATCGGGTCGTGCAGCACCGCGAAGATCGCGCCGAGCGAGAGCCGCCAGGTGTGAAAGCGTACGGCAAGGTACATGAATATGAACAGCAGCGTGAAGAACAGCGCTTCCATGGCGCTCATCTTGAGCTCTTTGCCCACCTGCGGGCCGACCACGTCGAGCTGCGCGACCTGCGCGCCGGCAGCGACACTGCCGAGCGCGCGATCGAGGTGTGCGTGGATCTCGACCGCGGTCTGCTGTGGTTCGGGCGGCAGGCGGATGGCGATATCGCGCGCGGAGCCGAAGTTCTGCACCTGCGGCTCGCGGAAACCGGCCGCGGCGAGCCTGGCGCGCACGTCATCGACGTTGACGGCGCGCGGGAAGCTCACCTCCGCGCTCACGCCGCCGGTGAAGTCGATGGCGAGATTCAGCCCGCGGGTGAAGAACGAGGCCAGCGACACGATCATCAGCAGCGCCGACAGCGCGTACCACACCTTGCGGGTGGCCATGAACGGGTAGCTGGTCTGATGGCTGAAAAATTCCACTGTTGCTCCTTGCCGGCCGCTTCGCGGCCTGCGCTCAGATCGACAACCGCGCGATCTTGCGCCGGCCGCCGTACATGAGAGTCAGCAGCGCGCGGCTGCCCATCAGCGAGGTGAACATCGAGGTCGCGATGCCCAGCGTCAGCACGATGGCGAAGGTGCGGATGGGGCCGGTGCCCAGCACCCACAGTACCACCCCGGCGATGAGCGTCGTGATGTTGGAATCGGTGATTGCCGAGAAAGCCTTCTCGAAGCCCGCACGGATCGCCGCCTGCGGCGAGACCCCCTTGCGGATCTCCTCGCGGATGCGCTCGTAGATCAGCACGTTGGCGTCCACCGCCATGCCGACGGTCAGGAGGATGCCGGCAATGCCCGGCAGCGACAGCGAGGCGCGCATCATCGACAGCAGCGCCGTGAGCAGCACCACATTGGCGAGCAGCACGAGATCCGCGACCAGGCCGAAGGTCTTGTAATAGACGGCCATGAAGACAAATACGCCCGCCATGCCGACGATCAGCGCCGTCACCCCCTTGTCGATGTTGTCGCGCCCGAGGCTCGGGCCCACGGCACGCTCCTCGACCGGGTAGATCACCGTCGCCAGCGATCCGGAGCGCAGCAGCAGCGCCAGCTCGCGCGCCTCACCGGCCTGCAGCCCCGTGATCTGGAAGTTGTTGCTGAACACCCCGCGGATGGTGGCATCGTTGACGACCTCCTCGTCGGTCACCTCGCGGGAGACTTTCTGCCCGCCGACTTCGCTGCTCTCGCGGCGCTTCTCGATGAGCACCACCGCCATGCGCTTGTTGAGGTTCGCTCGCGTGGTCCTGAGCATGTTCTCGCCGGCGCGTGCGTCGAGCCTCACGTTCACCGCCGGCCCTTCCTGCGACTGCCCGCTGGTGGCGTTGGTGAGCTGGTCACCGGTGGCGATCACTTCGCGCTTGAGAAGGACCGGGCGACCAAAGCGCGTATGGGTATAGAGCTTGGAGCCGAGCGGCACGTGTCCGGTCTGCATCGCCTCGTAGGCGTTGTGCTCCATGTCCTCGAGCCGGAACTCGAGCGTCGCCACGCGCCCGAGAATGTCCTTCACCTCGGCGGAGTTCTGCACGCCCGGCAACTGCACATTGATGCGATCGACCCCCTGACGCTGCACGATCGGCTCGGACACGCCCAGCTCGTTCACGCGGTTGCGCAGCGTCGTGATGTTCTGCTGGATGGCATAGTCCTGGCGCTCGCGGATCTGCGCGCTGGTCAGGGTTGCGGTGATGGCCGAGCCGCTGGCGAGGCTCTCGGTGCTGATCGACAGCCCCTGCAGCGGGGTTGCCAGCGCGGCGCGCGCGGCCGCCGCATCGGCCTCGGACGGCAGCAGCACGCGCACGGAGTACGGCTTATCGCTTCCCGGCCCGGCCACGCTCACGTCCTTCACCGCAATACTGGCCGCCGCGAGCGCGCGGCGCGCGTCCTGCGCGTAGCCCTCGAGCGCCTGGTTGACCGCGGCATTCACGTCCACCTGATACAGCAGGTAGAGGCCGCCGCGCAGGTCGAGCCCGAGCGGCATCGGGCGCAGCCCGAGAGCGCGCAGAACTTCCGGGGTACGCGGCGCGAACGACAGCGCCGTGATGTAAGTTCCCGCGTACTGCTCGTTCACCGCATCGCGCGCGGCGAGCTGGTCGGGCACGTTGGCGAAGCGCACCATCAGGCGCCCGTTGTCGATGTAGCTCCTGGCGAAGTGAATCCCGCGCTGGCGCAGAAACGCCTCGAGTGCCTGCGAGGCGTCGGCGGTGACCGCGGCGTGGTCCTTGCGCGCCACCTGCAGCGCCGGGTCCTCGCCGAAGAAGTTGGGCAGCGCAAAGATCAGCGCCAGCACCAGCACGGCGGCGACCAGGACGTATTTCCAGCGGGCGTATTCGAGCACGGGCTTAAGCGCTCTTCAGCGTGCCCTTGGGCATCAGCTGCGTGATCTGCACCTTCTGCACCTTGACCCGCACGCCGTCGGCGACTTCGAGGGTGATGAAGGTGTCGCCCACCTCGGTCACCTTGCCGAGCAGGCCGCCACCGGTCACCACCTCGTCCCCGGCGGAGAGCTTCGACACCAGCGCCTGGTGCTCCCGGGCGCGCTTCTGCTGCGGGCGGATCAGCATGAAATAGAACAGGGCGATGAACGCCGCCATGAGCAGGGCGAACTGAAACTGCCCGCCGGCGCTGCCGGTGGCTGTCTGCGCCCAGGCGTCAGAAATCAAGCCATTCATGTTAAGCGGTCCGGGTAGTGAAAAAGGGCGGCATTATGCCACAGCGCCGCCCGCGCGCCGGGCCGCAAGGAAGCGGACCGTCCACTGCTGCAGGCGGCCGGCGGCGATGGCCTCGCGCAGCGAGCGCAGCAGGGTGATGTAGAAATGCAGGTTGTGGATGGTGTTGAGTCGCGAGCCGAGAATCTCGTTGCAGCGGTCCAGGTGGCGCAGGTAGGCGCGACTGAAGTTGCGGCAGGTATAGCAGCCGCAGGCGGCATCGACGGGGGAGAGATCGGCGGCGAAGGCGCTGTTGCGGATGTTGATGACGCCGCTCGAGGTGAACAGGTGCCCGTTGCGCGCATGGCGCGTCGGCATGACGCAGTCGAACAGGTCGATGCCGCGTGCCACCGCCGCCACGATGTCCTCGGGCCGCCCGACGCCCATCAGGTAACGCGGCCGCCCGGACGGCAGGTGCGGAGTGAGCGACTCGAGCACGCCGAGGCGCTGCTCCTCGGGTTCACCCACTGCGAGCCCCCCGACCGCGAGCCCGGGCCACTCCAGGCGCAGCAGCGCCTCGAGGGAGGCAAGGCGCAGCGATGCGTGCATCCCGCCCTGCACGATGCCGAACAGTCCGCCGGGCGGCTCGTGATCGGCGCGGTAGTAGTGCGCATGGCTGCGCGCTGCCCAACGCATCGAGCGCTCCATGGAGGCGCGTGCCTCGGCCTCGCTCGCCGGATACTCAGTGCAGTCATCGAGCGCCATGGCGATGTCCGGGCGCAGCGCGAGCTGCACCTCCATTGAATCCTCCGGGGTGAGGCGCACCTCGCGACCGTCGACCGGTGAGCGAAAGCGCACCCCCTCCTCGCTGATGCGGCGCAGGCTCTTCAGGCTGAACACCTGGAAGCCGCCCGAATCGGTGAGGATGGGATGCTGCCAGTGCATGAAGCGGTGCAGCCCGCCGTGAGCTGCGATGATCTGCGGCCCTGGCCGCAGCATCAGATGAAAGGTGTTACCGAGGATGATCTGCGCGCCCAGTCCCTCGAGCTCCTCGGGCGTCATGGCCTTCACCGTGCCGTAGGTGCCCACCGGCATGAAGGCCGGGGTGTCCACCACGCCGTGCGCCGTCACCAGCCGCCCGACACGCGCGGCGCCGTCGCTTGAGTGCACGCTGAAGGAGAGCGTCAAGCAGATCCCCGCGTGAGGAGCATCGCGTCCCCGTAGCTGAAGAAGCGATAGCGCGACTGCACGGCGTGGCGGTAGGCGGCGAGCACCTGGCGCTGGCCGGCAAACGCGCACACCAGCATCAGGAGCGTCGACTCGGGCAGGTGAAAGTTGGTCAGCAGCACATCGACCACAGAGAAGCGAAAGCCGGGCGTGATGAACAGGCGCGTCTCGCCCGACCAGGGCGCAAGCGGTAGTGCAGTGCACTGGTTCTTCGGCGCAAGCGGTCGTGCAGTGCGCTGGTTCTTCGGCGCCAGCGCCGCCCCGGGGTGCGCTTCCCCGGGCGCGAGCGCCGCGGACTCGAGCGCACGCACCACCGTGGTACCGACCGCGACCACGCGGCCACCTTGCGCGCGTGTGCGGGCGATGGCCTCGCAGGTCGCAGCGCCGACCGCGGCGCGCTCGGCGTGCAGCACGTGTGCGCCGATGTCGTCGCAGCGCAGCGGCTGAAACGTGCCCGCGCCCACATGCAGCGTGACGAACGCGCAGCACACCCCGCGCGCGGCGAGCGCTGCGCTCAGTGCCTCGTCAAAGTGCAGGCTGGCGGTCGGCGCCGCCACTGCGCCGGGGTAGCGGGCGAAGATGCTCTGGTAACGTTCGCGGTCGGCCGGCCCTGGCGGGCGACGGATGTACGGCGGCAGCGGCACCTCGCCGAAGCGCTCGAAGAACTCCAGCGCCGGCGCGGGCAGCGCGATGCGCCACCATTGCTGCTCGCGAGCGACGATCCTCACGGTGCCGCCGGCGGTCGCGACTTCGAGGCCGGCGCGGATCGGCTTGCTGGCGGAGAGCTGCGCGAGCGCTTCGCGTGCATCGAGTGCCCGCTCCAGGAGGATCTCCACGCGCCCGCCCGAGGGCTTCGTGCCGTAGAGGCGCGCAGCGACGACGCGCGTGTCGTTGAGCACCAGCAGGTCGCCGCGCCGCAAATTCGCCGGCAGCTCGCGGATGGCGCTGTCGGTGAGCGCGCCCGTCGGCCCATCGAGCAGCAGCAGGCGGCCCGCCGAGCGCTCGGCGGGCGGCGCCTGGGCAATCAACTCAGCGGGCAGATCGTAGAGGAAGTCCTGGCGGCGCACGCGCGCATGTTACACGCTGCGCCGGCGCGCTTTGACACCTGCGGTTGTGGCATCCCGCGGCCCTCGTGCAGCGAGCGCTCCAGATACAGGGCGTCCCGATTGCTGCGCTCCGACCTCTGCGGCAGCGTGACTTCCAGCTGCAGCGGCTTGTGCTGTCGCAGGATGCGCAGCGTGATCTTCTCGCCGGGCTGATACGAGCCGAGGATGCGCGTCGCGTGCGAGCCGCTCGTGGGCTCGCGGCCGTCGATGGCAAGAATCACGTCGCCGTCTTCGAGCTTGAGCGCCCCGTCGGCCGGGGCGCGCACCACCAGCACGCCCTTGTCGCTGCCGAAGTAGCTGCCGAGACGCGGCGTGAGTGTCGCCAGCTCCATGTCCATGAGCGGGCGATGGAACATGTAAGCGCCCGGCAGCTCGGACAGCTCGCTCAGGTCGAACAGGCCCGGACCCGATCGCGCCGTGACGATGTAATCGTGCGGCTTGCCGTCGCGCATCACGCGCACGTTCACTTTGCTGTCGGGCCTGACGTCACGCATGATCCTGACGACCTGCCGCGCGGGCTCCGCGCCCTTGAGCTCGGTGCCATTCACCGCCACCAGCACATCGCCGGGGCGGATGCCGGCCTCGGCGGCGGGACCGCCCGGGCTCACCTCGCGCACGCGCGCGCCGGCCTCCGCGCCGTCGCGCTCGAGCTGCACGCCGATGACGGCGCGCGGGCCGGCGAGCGGCATGACACTGTCGATGACATTGCCGCTCAACTGCGCGGACAGGCGTGCCACCTCGCGCGCTGCCTGCTCGAGTCTGCGCCGGGCGGCTTCGAGCTGCCCGTCGAGATCGGCGCTCGAGTCGGGGCGCGCCGCAGGAGCGGCAGGGGCTGGCGGTGCGGGCGGTGCAGCCGGGCTCGGGGAGACGTCGGCCGCCGCCACCCGCGCTGGTGCCGCGCTGACCGCGGCACAGGCCAGCAGCACCGCCGGCCAGGAGGTAATCAGGTAAGGCTTAGTCACGTTCGTTCCTCGTGTTGCGCGTCATTGGTCAGCGCGATTCATCGGCGAGTGTTTCCGCGTAGCGCACCTGCGCCAGCGAGCTCACCAGGCGCCGGCGCTCCTGCTGCAGGGCGAGCAGGTGTGCCGGCTGCGCCTGATCGATACGTTCGGCGGTGAGCAGGTCATCGACCTCGGCGAGGCGATCTTCGAGACCGGTCACTGCGGCGCGTGTACCGACGCGTGCCAGCGACGGCTCGTCCGGCAGGCTTGCGAGCCAGCGCTCGAGTACGTCGGTGCGTGCGGCGGATGCCCACTGCGACTCACCCGCGCCGAACGCCGGCGTCTCGGCGGCGCCGCGCGCGGCCGGGAGGTCCTGCAGGTGCGGCGCCTGCCGCGCGGGTCCGCTGAAACGCAGGCTGAGAGCTACAGCGCCAAGTGCGAGCACGGCGAGCGCGGCGAGCGCGGCGAGCGCCTGGCCACCGCGGCGGCTGCGACGGTTGAGCGTGCGCTGCTGCGCGCGGCGCTGAAACTCGCTCCAGCCGTAGGGCCGGGCCGCCTCATCGGGCAACTCGCGCAACGCCCGCGTAAGTGTTCCCGGCTGTTCTAGATCAGGCTGCATGAGTGTCGCTGTTCCTCGGGCTCGAGCCATGCCCGCAGCCGCGCATGCGCCCGCGCCAGCTGCGATTTGGAGAAGCTCACCGAGCGGCCGAACTCGCGCGCGATCTCCTGGTGGGAGTAGCCCTCCACTTCGTACATCCACACCACCGCGCGCGCGGTGGGTGCAAGGCTCGCGAGCGCCCGCTCCAGGTCGATGAGCTCCCCGCCATAACCCGGCGTAACCAGGGCCGCGACCTCGGCCGCGATCCCGAAATCCACCGGCTCCAGACACAGCCGCGCCCGCTGCCAGGGCGAGCGCAGGTACATCAGGCAGCGGCTGATCGCGATCCGGCGCAGCCAGGCGCCCAGCGGCGCCGCGCGCCGAAACTGCGGCAAACGCTCGTAGAAGGTCATCATGGTGTCCTGGAAAATGTCCTCCGAGAGCGCGCGATGCCCGACCAGGCGCCGGATCAGCGTCAGGGTCGCCGGGGCGACTGCGGCGTAGATCGCCTGCCGCGCGGCCTCGCGACCGGCGCAGGCCTGCATCAGCACCTCATCGGCAATGACGATATCCGTCAGTCGGGTCACGCACCCTTAGATGCGCGAGGTCGGCAAAAGGTCGCACGGTGCCACCCCGATGCCGTACCTTTCCCGGTCACGGGACCCTATACTGCCGCGGCACACTCGATGCCCGAGTGGCGGAATTGGTAGACGCAGCGGACTCAGAGGAACGATTTGAGCCCTCGCGGAGAAATCCTCGAGGTGAAGCCCGTCAAACTCGGTGAAGGCCCTCAGCAGTTGCTGCTCGAGCTGATGCCGAGCCAAGCCTTGTGCCAAGCGCGCAGGGAAGGTGTAGAGAGCAGACGGCGGGCACCTACGGCCTAAACGGCTATGGTGAAGGCGTGCTCCAGACCACGAACCCGAGCTGATTGTGACTCGGGGCCGCGAAAGCCGAAGTGGTAAGAAAATCCGCCGCCTTTAAAAGCGTGTCGGTTCGACTCCGACCTCGGGCACCAAATCGACTTCCGGCGGTATCGGTACGCGGGCCGCGAGAACATGCTCGGGGTAGGCGGGTTCGCGCGTCGGCTGCGCGGCCGCCGGCATAGCGTGCCCAGGTAAGGCGCGCAATCATGCAACACAGCGCGTTCACGCCAAGATCCGGACGCCGCGTCACCGGCCTGCTTGCATGAACAGGCCGCCTTACACTGAGAAACATGGCTTCACGGGCTTACCTACTGTCGCTTCCCGAACGCGTGATCCGCTCTGCGCTCGGCCTCAGTGCGGGTCTGTTGCGTGAAGTCGGCGTGGTGGTGCTGCCGCAGGGTGTGCGCCGCAGCGCGTTGTACAGGAGCCTCGTTGATACAACGCTGCGCTATGTGATCGAACATGTGGGTGGAGCGGAAGGTGTGTATCCCACCGAACAGCCGCAGCCCGGTGACTTCCTTACTAGGCGCGGAGCCGGTCATGCAATAGAGCTCCTCGGCATCGTCGCGTTTCGAGTATCGCCCGTATGGGTACTCGCTGCGCTCGCCGATCTCAGCGGTCTGGGGCGGCGTCTGATTCCGGAAATTGCGGAGGCGCTCAAGGCGGAGGGCCTCCTGCACGAAGGGTCTCAGTTCGAGAGCGTAGATCAGCTGTTGGACGGGCTCGAAAAGACCTCCTCGCGTCTCGCTCAAGCTTTGTACGTTCCACCACTGAACGTCGCAGAATTGCGGAAGGAGTGGCAGACGATTCGCGGCCAAGCGCGAACGGCCAACCCGCTACAGCTTCCGTCTCCGACTGCGATCGGCAAACAGTGGGAACAGCTCAAGCAAGAGTCGACGCGGCAGGGGCGTTCGATCTTCGCGACCTCTTCCGTGATGGCAATCGCTGCCGTACGTGCCCTGCCCAATAGGGCACGTTGGCTGTCAGCGTCAACACGCGTCGGTGCGAGGCGCACCGGAAAGCTCCTGGCAGCAGATGTGCTGGATGGCTACAGTCAGACACTGAACGAGTTACGCGAGGTGGGCTATCTCACCTATGCGAAGCGGCAGTTGAGCCCTTACTTGCGCGCCTGTGTTGATCAGTTCTCTCAGCAGCGGCCGACGCTTACGCAACGGCTACTGGCGCGGACGCGCAAGAACTAATGCGCGTGGGCGCCAACTCGCGGCCAAGAGCCGTCCTACGGCTACACGAAATCCCCGGTAGAGTCGGGATGTGACGCGGTGACATTAGGTTCGGGTTGTCTGTTGCCGCCTCTTTCGTCTGGCGGTGCCCAAGTACCCTCGCCGTCGCTCCGTTTTCACACCCCGCTCATCGGTAGGGTCGAGGACTGGCGCGCCGGTGTAGGCGGAAGTTTGTGTTCTCTGTTGTCTCGCTCTTTCGTATGCGAGTGCCACGATATCTCCGCCATGCCTCGTCTCCAATCCCCGCCGCGTCAAACGTACAGTTGCCGGGTGGGACTTTCACCCACTGGAAAGCGCCGCCTTTTCACGGCGCACCTCTAAAGCGGCCACTCAGCGGCCTGAAATCCGCGTCATTTGCCATCGGCGAGAGCATCCGCGACCATCTCGCGTAGGCAGTGGGGGCACCGGAAATGGCCGAAGGCGGCGGCGACGAGAGGGCGAGCGGTAATGCGCCCCTCGTCTTCATTAGCTACGCCTCGCAGGATGCAGCCGTTGCGGATGCCGTTGTGGAGGCTCTGGAGCACAGCGGCCTGCAGTGCTGGATTGCACCGAGGGATGTGACGCCCGGCGCATCCTATGCCGGCCAGATCATTCACGCGATCGATGCTGCCAAGGCCATCGTCCTAATACTGTCCCACGATGCGGCGTCCTCTCCGCATGTTCTGAGGGAAGTCGAGCGCGCTGCTTCCAAGCGACATCCGATTATATCGCTGCGGATCGATCAGGCGCCGTTACCCGCAGACTTCGAATATTTTCTCAACACGTCGCAGTGGCTGGACACAAGTGCACGCGACATGGGACGCGCGCTGCCGAAGATCATTGCTGCGGTACGGGTCGCCGTACAAGCACCCGCCGTGACGCCGGCAAGCGCCCCCACTGCAAACGCGCGCGCACCGAGTGTGTCCGCCCGGCTGCCAAAGCGGACGGCGATCGTCGTGGCATCGGTGGTCGGCTTAGGTCTTGTGGCATTCGCGGGGGACCGCTTGTGGTTGTCTCGCTATCGAGCCGCTGCCACGCCCGCACCGGCCCCGTCAGCGCTCGCGCCCACCACCGCAATGCCCACCATTCCGGACAAGTCCGTCGCGGTGTTGTCCTTTCTCGACCTGAGCGAAAAGAAGGACGAGGAGTATTTTGCCGATGGGATCGCCGACGAAGTTCTTGATCTTCTATCGAAAATTCCCGCTCTGAAAGTCATTGGCCGCACGTCCTCATTTCAATTCAAGGGCAAGAACGAGGATCTTCGTAAGATCGGCGCCGAACTCGGCGCGGCGTACGTACTCGAGGGCAGCGTGCGCAAATCCGGCGATCGAATGCGTGTGACGGCACAGTTGAACGCCTCCTGGGATGGGGGGCACGTATGGTCCGATGCCTACGAAGCGCCATCGGGCGACGTTTTTAGGGTGCAGGATCAGATTGCGGCTGCCGTGGTACGCGCCCTGCAGGTGACGATCGGTGCCGACGACCTGCGGTGGCGCCCAATGAAAAGCGCAGAGGCGTACGAACTCTATCTTCGCGGTCGGCACGCCTACGACCAATTCGACAAGGCCGGATTTGAGAACGCAGCGAATTACTTCCGACAAGCATTAGCGTTGGAGCCGTCGTCCGTTCGCGCTGCGGAGTGGCTCGCTCTGACGCTCGAATCTAGCGCGGAATGGGGATTTGTACCACCCCGTGCGGGTTTTGAAAGTGCTCGCGCGGCGACGCTGCAAGCATTGGCGCTAGATCCCAGATCGGCGCTGGCGCACATGAACATGTGCTCCATTCACACCATCTATGACTGGAACTGGGCCGATGCCGCTCGAGAATGTCAGTTGGCGCTTGCGATCGAGCCGCGCAATACACTTGCTCTTGCGACTGCGGGTCAGGCACTGATCGCTTCTGATAAACCTGATGAAAGCGCTCGCCTGCTTTCAGCGGCGTTGACGCTCGATCCGATGGTTGCCAGCACGCACGTTCTGCTAGGGAATAGCCGTAGGCTCGAGGGCCGGCTCGCCGAGTCGGAGGCGGAGTTTCGGAAGGCGCTCGACATCAGCCCGCAATATGTCGGTGGTCACTATTACCTGGCCCTGGCACTGCTTGCGCAGGGCAAGGTAGATACAGCTCGGTCGGAGATGGAACTTGAGGTAGCCGATGGTGGGCGTGATGTGGGACTGGCGATAATCGACTACGCTCGGGGGCACAAATCCCAATCCGATTTGGAACTTGCGCGGGTCGCGGATGGTTGGGCGTACGAAATTGCCTGCGCGTATGCCTACCGGGGTGAAGCCGATCGCGCAATGGAATGGCTGGATCGCGCTTACAACGAGAAAGACGTGGACCTCGCGTTTGTCAGATCCAATCCGGCCTTCGAAAAAATGAAGACTGATTCCCGTTACAAGACATTCCTGCGGAGGATGAATTTCCCGGAATAGCCACACAGCGAAACCTCGTCCCGCATCTGGTTCCCCGAAAGCGGCCGGCCGCAAGCGGCAGCA
>CAWIGQ010000022.1:0-23438 GCA_963835645.1 uncultured Gammaproteobacteria bacterium
GGGCGCGGCAAGAGCACCGTGACGGCGGATCTCATCGCCGCGCTCGGCAGCGGCACGATTGCCGGCGCGGGGCTGGACGTCGCCGACCCCGAGCCGCTGCCCGCCGACAATCCGCTGTGGCGGGCGCCGAACCTCATCATCACACCGCACGTCTCCGCGGACACCAGCGCATCGCTGAGCGCAACGTATGGCCTGCTGCTGCGCGAGAATCTGCGCCGCTACGTCGCGGGTGAGCCGATGCTGTCGGTGGTGGATATCGAGCGCGGCTATTGAAGGCACGCGCTAGCCGCGCTCGCCCGAGCCATGAGACGATGCGCTCGGGATCTCCTTGCACGCCGCGCAACTCACATACATGCCGATGTGCCCGGTGGGAATCTCGCCTGCGCTGTAGTCATGGCTGCCGACGTTGATCACCGGAGCGCGGCCGACGCTGCGGCCGGCACGATGTGATCGTCGCGCGCATAGAGGTTCAGCAGCGGCCGGCGGATCTCGCCGAGATGCACGCGGCGACCGCCGATCTCGAGCGTGCCGCGCACCAGGCGGTTCTCCTGGTAGAACCAGCGCACGAACTGCGCGAGCGCCGTGGCCGCCTGCGGCGGGCTGTCGAAGATCCATTTCTCCATGCGTACGAAGTCCTCGAGCGAGCTGCGGGTCGGAACTGCCGGTGAGGAGCCGCACGTACTTCTGCTGCGTCAGCCTGAAGGGCATCAGCGAGAGAAAAAGCAAGTTGAGCACCTGCCCGGGAACGTTGCCACTCGCCTCGATGAGTGAGGTATCGAGCTGTCGAACCCATTTGGAGAGCAGATTATCCGGGGTGTGGAAGTCGACGGGTGTCGTGAGCGTCACGAGGTTGGCGATGTCCCGCGATGCAGAGCGCTGTAAATGAGGCTCAGCACGCCCCCTGCACACACCCAAGAGATCGAGGGCGCCTGGTCGGGGTCGGCGAGGACGTGGTCCACGGCGCCGCCCAGGTGGCAATCGATGTACTCCTCGAGATCGTGCGGCGGTCGGCCTCGTCCGGATCGCCCCAGTCGATCAGGTAGACCTCGAGTCCCGCCTCGAGCAGGCGGCGTACCAGCGAGCGATCCGGCTGCAGATCGAGGATGTAGGGGCGATTGACGAGCGCGAAGCAGACGAGCACCGGCTGCGCCCCGCGCCGTGCGCGCGCGGCCTCCGGCAGCGGCAGGTAGTGATACAGCGTCGTCTTGCCGCAGGCCCACACCGCGCGCTTCGCCGAGCAGCCCACCGTCACCCCACGGGCCTGCTGCAGCCGCGACAGTGTCTGCGTAACCCGCAGCGTGAGGTGCGCAAACACCGCAGCGGATCGGCGCCCGGAAAACTCAAGCCCGCGGCCTGCGCGCGCGGGGCGCGGCCCGAGCGGCGCGGCGCGGCTGCCCGGGCGGCTTGTCGCTCTGCGGGCTTGTCTCCCGGCGCGGCGCCGCTGCGCGTCACCCTTGCCCGCGCTCGTCGCGTGTGCCCTGCGGAGGTTCCTTCTCGGTGAGCTCGGCCAGCTGCCGGCGCAGGTCCTTCACCTGGCCATAGAGCGCGTCCACCTCGTTGCGCGTGGGAAGTCCGAAAGCGCGCACCAGCGTCTCGGCATGCCGGCGCTGCTCGACCAGCAGCGCCGCCGAGGTGTTCGCGAGCTCCGCCTGCAGCCGGGCGAAGTCGTCCTTGTGCACCGTCGCCGCATACGCCTCCTCGGCGCAGCTCACCCACAGCTCATAGAGCTTCAGCGCCTGCTCGGGCGTCGCCGCTGCGCCCGCAGCGCTGCCGAGACGCGCGACGAAGCGCTGCGCGGCGGAGTTGGCAATCTCGCCCCAGTGCGAGGCGAGCTCGGTCTGTAGTTTCGCGAGCCGCCCCCACAGCTCCCAGGTGCGCTGCGCCTCGCCGGATTGAGCGGCGGCGGGCCCGAGCGGCAGTGGCCCGAACGCTGCGGCGGCACCCGGCGCGCTGAAGCCGCCGGGCGCTGCGAATCCCGGCTGAGCTCGCAGGCCTGCGGCGGCACCGCCTGCGCCGAACCAGGGACCCGCCGACTGCGACACGCGCAGCCACTGCTCGAATTGGGCGGCGAGCGGCGCGGCGAGCGATGACCAGTTGGGGAGCTGACCGGCGGCGGGCATGCCGAAGGTCTTGAGCAGCTCGAAGAAACGCTCGGCGGCCCCGGCAAACGCCGCCTCGGGCGTGAATCCGGCACTCGTGAAGGGGTTTTCCATGTTGTATGCGCTGCCAAAAACCGCAACGGAGGGCTACGGCACTATTAAGTTAAGGGTGCTAGAAATCCGGGGAAACCCCCCATATATACCGCGGCGAGCCGGGCTGCAAAGCGTGAAGACCATCATTGTGCGCTGCATACACAAGGGCTATTATCGTGCGCGCCGTCGGTCGGCCGCGCTCAAGGTCGCGTAAGGCCGTCGGCGGCTGAAAGACCAACTAACATGGCCGAAGAACGCCTCATACGCAAATACGCCAACCGGCGTTTGTACGACGCTCACGACAGCCGCCACGTCACGCTCGATGACCTGCGCAAGCTCATCGCCGCGGGCCAGCGCATCAGAGTGGTGGACGACAAGAGCGGTGAGGATCTCACGCGCAGCATCCTGCTGCAGATCATCGCCAGCCAGGAGCAATTCGGCACGCCGGTGCTGAGCACGCAGCTGCTGGAAGCGATCATCCGCTTCTACGGCAACCCGATCCAGCAGATGCTGACGGCGTACCTGGAACAAAGCATCGGCGGTCTCCTGCGGCAACAGAACCTGATGCAGGCGGAGATGGCGAAAGCGCTCGAGACGCCGATGGCGCCGGTGGCCGAGATGGCGCGGCAGAACATGGAGATGTGGGCCAAGATGCAAGCGTCGATGCTGTCGGCCTTCACGCCCCCCGCGGCTGCCGCCGGCGCCGACAAGCCACCCAAAGGCGATCCCGGCAAGCGCCGCAGCTGAAGCGCACGCCCCGGCCGCACCTTCGAGCTGCCCGCAGCCCATCCCCTTCGAATCCCCAAGACAGGAGTGCCAGTACGTGGATGTTCGCGGCAAGACTATTCTCGTGACCGGAGCCGGACGCGGCATCGGCCGCTCGCTCGCCCTGCACTTCGCCAGGAAAGCCGCCAATCTCGCGCTGCTAGACACCAACGCCGCAGACATGGAGCAGACCCTCGCGCGCTGCACGGCGCTCGGGGTGAGCGCGCGCAGTTATGTCACTGACGCTGCTGACGAGGACAGCGTGATCGGCACGCTCGATAAGGTGACGGCAGACTTCGGTGGCCTCGATGGACTCGTCAACAACGCAGGCGTCGTGCGCGATGCCATGCTGGTGAAGGTCAAGGACGGCCAGGTGGTCGGCAAGATGACACTCGCCGACTGGCAGGCGGTCATCAATGTGAATCTCACCGGAGTGTTCCTGTGCGCGCGCGAGGCGGCGCTGCGCATGATCAAGTTCGCGCGCCGCGGGGTCATCGTAAACATCTCGAGCATCTGCCGTGCCGGCAACATGGGACAGACCAACTACAGTGCCGCCAAGGCCGGGGTCGCCGCGATGACCGTGGTGTGGGCGAAGGAGCTCGCGCGCCACGGCATTCGCGTCGGCGCCGTCGCGCCGGGTTTCGTCCATACGCCGCTCCTCGAGAGCATGAAGCCCGAGGCGCTCGCACGCATGACCGCTCCGATTCCGCTCGGACGCCTCGGTGAACCCGAGGAGATCGCGCACGCGGTCGGATTCATTTTCGAGAACGACCTGTTCACCGGACGCTGCCTGGAAGTGGACGCGGGCCTGCGTATGTGAGGATAGTTTCCTATGCAGCGCAAAATAAGACGTCCTATATTTGTAGCATTCCAGGTCATTTTATTTACAATAAAATACTTATAAATCAATACATTATATGTGTATAACGTCTTCCTTTACCTCGGGCGTAATTTTTCTCTTGCAGTGCATACAAAAACGGGTAGAATATGCCCCACTTGATAACACCTGCACCGGAGATTACGACCATGACCAGCCGCACATTCGATCCCAACACCCTGATTGCCGCCACCCGCGAGGCGTTCGCGCCGATGCTCAAGGCGCAGCAGGAAGGCTTCAAGACCCTCGAGCGCCTGGCGCGTCTGCAGTACGCGGTCGCCGGGGATGTCCTCGAGTCGGGCCTGGCCCGCGTGAACGCGACGTTCGTTGCGGGCACGGCGAGCGAGCTGCTGAGCAAGCAGACCGAGCTCACCAGCCAGTTCGCCGACAAGCTGCGTGCGCGCGCCGAGGAATTCGCGACGGTGACGTCCGAGATCCAGTCCAAGTTCAGCCAGCTCGGCACCGAGATGGCAGCCCACGCAGTGCCGGCCCGCAAGGCGGCCTGATATCTTGGCGGTATCCGTGCACCCGGGGGCTTGCGCTCCCGGGTGCGGTTTTTAGGAGACCGCCGTCTTGACAGCCCGCACGAAGAAGAAGGCCCCGACACCTCGCAAGGCGGTGGCACCCCGTAAAACGACCGCGTCACGCCGAGCCCCTGCGCCCCGTAAAGCGCCCGCGTCGCGCAAAGCCCCAGCACGCCTCGAGGCCGCCGCGCCCCGCACAGCCCACGCGCCCCGCACACCCCCGACGCCCGGCAAAGCCGCCGCGCCGTCCGATTCGCCCCCTGCCGCGGATGCGCCCGCAACGCCCGACGCCGCACAGTACCTGCGCGCTCAACTTGCCGCACTCACCGGCGGATTGGCGCCCGACGACTATCTGAATTCGTGGTGGGAGTGGTATCTGAACGTCGCCACTCAACCGCGGCGGCAGGCACAACTGGCGCAAAGCGCGTACGACAAGATCCTCGACAGCTGGCGGTTCTTCGCGAGCGCCGCCGGCGGTGCACCGCTCGCCCCGGGACGCGAGGACCTGGGGTTCAGCGATGCCGCCTGGAATGTCTGGCCCTTCAACGTTTACGCCCACGCCTATGCAAACTGGGCCTCCTGGTGGCAGCAGGCGCTCGCCCCCGCCTCGCCCGGGGCGGATCCGAAGGTCTCGCGCGCGAGCTTTGCCGGCAAGCTGTTGCTGGAGGCCGCCTCGCCTGCGAATTTCCTCTACACCAATCCCGAGATCCTCAACCGTACCGCCGCGGAGTCGGGCCAGAATCTGATCCGCGGGCTGAAGAACTGGCTGGACGATGCGCAGCGCGCGGTCGGCGGTGGACGCGCCCCGGGCACGGAGAACTTCGAAGTCGGCAAGGAGGTCGCGATCACGCCCGGCAAGGTCGTGTTCCGCAACCGTCTGATCGAGCTGCTGCAGTATTCCCCGCAGACCCCGACGGTCTACGCGGAGCCGGTCTTCATCACGCCCGCCTGGATCATGAAGTACTACATTCTCGACCTGTCGCCGCGCAACTCGCTGGTGCGCTACCTGGTGGAGAAGGGGCACACCGTTTTCATGACCTCGTGGAAGAACCCCGATGCGGCCGATCGCGAGCTCAGCCTCGATGACTACCTGAAGCTCGGCTTTCTCGATGCCCTCGCCGAAGTGCGCCGCATCGTCCCGCAGCGCAAGTTGCACGCGGTGGGCTACTGCATCGGCGGGACGCTGCTCGCGATCGCCGCGGCGGCGCTGGCTGCCGAGGGTGACAAGTCGCTCGCCTCGATCACGATGTTCGCGGCGCAGACCGACTTCAGCGAGCCGGGTGAGCTGTCGGTCTTCATCACCCCGAGCCAGATCAGCATGCTCGAGGCCATGATGCGCAAGTCCGGCGTGCTCGAGAGCGAGCGCATGGGGGCAGCCTTCGCACTGCTGCGCTCGCGCGACCTCATGTGGGCGCCCGCAGTCAATCAATACCTGCGCGGCGAGCGGCCGAAGCTCAACGACCTCATGGCCTGGAACGCCGATGGCACACGCATGCCCTGTCGCATGCACAGCGAATACCTGGAACGGCTTTATCTGCAGAACGAGCTCGCGCTCGGCACCTTCACCGTGAACGGCAGGCGGCTGGAACTTGCGAACGTGAAGCTGCCGATGTTCGTCGTGGGGACCGAGACCGATCACGTGGCGCCGTGGCGCTCGGTGTACAAGGTCCGCGCCCTCACGCGCAGCTCCGACTACACCTTCCTCCTCACCAGCGGCGGCCACAATGCCGGCATCGTCAGCGGCCCGGTGAACCCCAAGCGCCGCCACCGCATGCTCACCTGGAGCGACGCCACGGCAACGCTCAGCGCGGATGAATGGCTGAAGCGCGCGCCGCTCCTTGAAGGCTCGTGGTGGCCCGCCTGGCAGCACTGGCTGGTGACTCACTCGGGCTCGGCGCAGGTGCCCGCCCGCACGCCGGCCGCTGACGGTGCCAAAGGCACGGCCGCGCTGGGAGAGGCTCCGGGCAGCTACGTGCGCGGCTAAGTTCGCCGCCCGCCGACAGCATGGACGCGTACAACGAATCGGCGTACTAATATCCCAAAGTCAGAGCCTGACGAACGGACATGGGGACAGGCCATGGGATCAAAGCCAAAGCGCATTGCATACGTCACCGGCGGCATGGGCGGCATCGGCACGGCGATCTGTCAGCGCCTGTGCAGGGAGGGACATACCGTCATCGCCGGCTGCGGGCCAGGCTCGACGCGCAGGGAACGCTGGCTCGCCGAGATGCGCGCGGAGGGCTTCGATATTCACGCCTCCGAGGGCAACGTCTCCGACTGGGACTCGACCAAGCGCGCCTTCGAGGTCGCGCGCGCGGAGGTGGGGCCCATCGACATTCTGGTCAATAATGCCGGCATCACCCGCGACGGCACGTTCCAGAAGATGACCAATGAGGCCTGGCACGCCGTCATCGAGACCAATCTCAATTCGCTGTTCCATGTCACCAAACAGGTGATCGACGGCATGATCGAGCGCGGCTGGGGCCGCATCGTCAATATCTCCTCGGTGAACGGTCAGCGCGGCCAGTTCGGACAGACCAATTACTCCACCGCCAAGGCGGGCATCCACGGTTTCACCATGGCGCTGGCGCAGGAAGTGGCCGCGCGCGGCGTCACCGTCAACACCGTATCGCCCGGATACATCGGCACCGACATGGTGCGCGCCGTCAAGCCCGAGCGGCTCGAGAAAATCGTCAGTGCCATACCGGTCAAGCGCCTCGGCGAGCCGGCAGAGATCGCCTCGATCGTCGCCTGGCTGGCGGGCGATGAGTCCGCCTTTGCCACCGGTGCCGACTTTTCCCTGAACGGCGGCCTGCACATGGGCTAGTGCCCCGCTGGGGACCACGCGCGCCGGAGTTTCGACGTTGAAGGTCTGCGTAGTCGGCGCCGGCGCCATCGGCGGCTTTCTCGGCACTCGCCTGGCGCTCGAAGGCAGCGCGCGCGTATCGGCCCTCGCACGCGGCACGACGCTCGTGGCGCTGCGCGATCACGGCTGGCGCCTGCGGGAAGGCGCGACGCTCCTGCAGGCGCCGCTCGCGCTGGCCGCGGATGATGCGCGCGAGCTCGGCCCCCAGGATCTCGTCATCATCGCGCTGAAGAGCCCGGCGCTGCCAGCGCTCGCACCCGCACTCACCCCGCTCATCAGCGCCGATACCGTGGTGCTGCCGGCGATGAACGGCGTGCCCTGGTGGTTCAGCACCGGCATCGCCGCACTCGGTACGCGTCCGCTCGGGAGCGTAGATCCCGGCGGCCGGATCGCTGCGGCGATTCCCGTCGAGCGTGTCATCGGCTGCGTGGTACACGTGAGCGCCGCGCTCGCCGCTCCGGGCATCAGCGCGCATCGCATGGGACGCGGCCTCATCATCGGCGAGCCCGCGGGCGAAACTTCCGCGCGCGTGCAGCGTCTCGCCGCGCTGCTGGGCCGCGCCGGCTTCGAGCTGACCGTATCGGCGCGCATCCGCTACGACATCTGGTACAAGCTCTGGGGCAACATGACCATGAACCCGGTCTCGGCGCTCACCGCCGCCACCACCGAGCAGGTGCTCGATGATGAGCTGGTGCGCGCGTTCTGCTCCGGGGCCATGCGCGAAGCGGCGGCAGTCGGTGCGCGCATCGGCTGCGAAGTGCGCGAATCTGCGGAAGATCGCTACGCCGTGACCCGCAGGCTCGGCGCCTTCAAGACCTCGATGCTGCAGGATGTCGAAGCGCTGCGACCGCTCGAACTCGACGCGCTGGTCGGCGCGGTGCGCGAGATCGGTCAGCGCGTCGGCGTTGCGACGCCGAGCATCGATGCACTCTTCGGCCTCACGCGGCTCTTCGGCCGCGTGCGCGGCCTGTATCCGCCGGCATAAACCGGCGCGCTCTCGCAACCACGCAGCTCTTCTCGCGCAACTGCGCGCCAGAGAACGCACGTGACGTGTAGCCAAATTCGCACGTCGCTCGATCGAGACATTTGCGATGCGTGTTGTGACGCGTTCTACTTGTCTCGCTCCACGCAGACCGCGCCCGCTCGTAGCGTTGTGCATTCCGCGCATCGCTCGTGTCGGAAGCTCGGCAAGTAGAGCAAGTCCGTCGGAAGACGGAAATAAAGCAAGGGGTGGCACTCTCGCAGCCACGACGAGAACGGGGTAGCCGGCAGGCCACCCCGGACGGAAGGGTTTTGCCCGCGACGCGCGAGCCGCGCGTCGGGCTGTGCCCCCCCTTGACACCGTGACGTCACTTCAGGGGAGGCACAATGGAACTGACAGTCTTCACTTGCAAGCCGCTTCGCCGTCTCTTGCTCGGCGCGCTCGCCGCCGCGGCGGCCTGCGGCGCCGCCACTGCAGCACACGCCACCACTGCGGCCGATGGACTTTCGATCTCCGGCTCGGCGCCGACCAGCGTTACGGTCGGACACGCCTACTCGTTCACGCCGACAGTAGCCAATCCGAAAAAGCGCAAGTTGTTCTTCCGGATTGGGGTTAAGCCGCAGTGGGCAACCTTCAGCAATGCCACCGGCCGTCTTTCGGGCACGCCGCCCGCCGCCTACGGCGGCACTGAAACTGGCTATATTCTCATTAACGTTTACGACGGAGTCGACACCGCCTACCTGTACCCGGAGTTTCGCGTAAGGGTCACCGCTGCCGCTGCCACGACCAGCACGAGTACCGCCGACAAGCCGGTGCTCTCCGGCACGCCGCCCGCCAGCGTGAACGCCGGCAGCACTTACGCCTTCGAGCCCGCCGCCAAGGATCCGGACGGCAAGACACTGTCGTTTTCGGTGAAGAACAAGCCCGCCTGGGCGAGCTTCAGCATCGCCAACGGCCTGCTTGACGGCAAGCCGAGCAGCACGCAGACCGGAACGTACGCAGACATCATCATCAGCGCGAGCAACGGGAAGTACTCGAGCGCGCTGCCCGCCTTCAGCATCGCGGTCAAACCGGCCGCGGCCAGTAGTGGTAGCGGAACAGCGAAGGTCAGCTGGGTCCTGCCGACGGAGAACTCCAACGGCAGCGCCCTCACTGATCTGGCGGGCGTGCGCATTTACTACGGCACCTCGGAGTCAGACCTCAGCAAGAGCCTGCAGGTGAGCGGCAAGAGCACCACGAGTTACACGGTCAGCGGCTTGAGTGCCGGCACCTGGTACTTCGGCGCCGAGGCCTACACCACGACGGGCATGGCAAGCAGGCTGTCGTCGATCGTCAGCAAGGCGATTCCCTGACCAGGGCGGAGGTCGAGGTAGCGCCGCGCAGGCCCGCGCGGCCTCGTCCGCTCGCGCGCAGTGCGCGCCGCTCGTGCCGCCGCAGCCAGCCGCTGGTGCCGCGCGCGTTGCGATCCGCGCACCGCGGTTCCTACGCTCGCGGTCGTGCGACTGCTGGATCACATCGCGCAGAGCCGCGCACCGTTCCTGGTGCGTCAGCACAGCGGCGAGCTGTGGCGTCTCACCGGCGCCGGGAATTTTGCGCACCAGCTCGAGCGCTGTCCGCTGCGCTATGTGCTCTCCAACGAGCTGGTGCGTACCTGCATCGCGCTGGCCTACTCGGAAGGCGACGAGCTCTCGGGCTGTCTCGACCTGCTGCACCTGCCGGCGCAGCGGCTGTGGGTCGAGTGGGACGAGGCGGCGCGCTGCGAGGAGCTCTCACGCACGCTGCCGGAGAGCGCGTGCCCGGGCGATGCCGGCATCCTGCGCGGCGGGGTCCTGATCAGCGCGCATCCACAGGGACGCTCGGGAACGCTGCGCACGTTCTGGCTGCCGCGCGCCGAGCCGCAGCAGCCGCTGCTGGCGGCCGTGGAAACACTGCTCGACCTGGAGGGCGGTGCCGCCGGCGGCGCTGCCGGGTCGCTGCTCGAGGGAGGCGCGGTGGCCGTGCGCGACCCGCACAACGCGCAGCTCGACACGCTCCTGCAATGCGCGAGTTTCCGGCTCGATCCCGCCTGGCGGCGCTACTACCGCAGCGTGGCGGAAGATAGCGCCACGCGTGCTGACGTCATCGCCCGCTCACTCGCAGCGGTCGCCTTCGATGTGCCGATGCTGCTGGCGCTGTTCCTGCTGATGGCGATCCGCGCCGGGTTGGTGCACACGCGGGTGTGCCCCGTGCGGCTGAACGCCAAGCGCGCGCGCCTTGGCAGGCCGCCGCTGCTCGAGCACATCGAGGTTTCTTCGCCCGTGTTCGCCGCAGCGCCGGTGCCGCACCGGCCCGGCGACGCTCCCGTCACGCTGCGTCGCGGGCCGCGCTTGCACCACGTGCGCGGCCACATCGTCCGGCGGCATGACGCCGTCTACTGGCGCGGCCCGCACTGGCGGGGCCACGTGCGGCTCGGCCGTGTGCGCAGCCGCACGGTCGAGCTGCAACTTCCGCACTGAGCGTCACCCGAGGAGAAACGGGGTCAGGCGCTCGCGGTAGCGGCGGCTGAGGGTCAGGCGCGTACCACGCCTGAGGATCAGTTCATAGTCGCCGTGAAACAGCGGATGCATCTCGGCGATGTGCTCGACATTGACCAGCGTCGAGCGATGCACGCGCACGAAGCACGCCGGGTCGAGCCGGTCCTCGAGCTGTCCGAGCGACTGCCGGAAGGAGTAGCAGCGCCCGGCGGCGAAGATCTTCACGTATTTCGCCGCCGCCTGGACGAACTCGATGTCGCGCATCGCGAGCACTACGACCTTGCCGCGCTCGGCGAGCAGCAGACGCGTGCGCCCGCCGGCGAGAGACGGGCGCTGCGCTGCGGGCGCGCTGCCCGCCTGTCTGCCGGAGGCAATCAGCGACTTGGCGCGCGCAACGGCGCGCGCGAAACGCTCGTCGTCAAACGGCTTCAGCAGGTAGTCGACGGCACCGACCGCGAACGCCTCCATCGAGCGATCCGCGTACGCGGTCACGAAGATGACGTAGGGATGGATGCCCTGGCCGGCGAGTGACTCCACCAGCTCGAAGCCGTCGAGCTCGGGCATACGGATGTCGAGCAACAGCAGTTGCGGCACGAGCTCGCGCGCGTGCGTCGCCGCCTCGGCGGCGGAGTTGAACGTGCCCACGACGTTGATCTCGGAATCCGCGCGCAGCAGCCGCATGACCCGCTTGCGCGCCAGCGGTTCATCGTCCACCACGAAGGTTGGAATGGCGCTGCCCATCTGCCGCGCTCCTCAGACGGGCCCGGACGCGGCAGCACGGCGCACCGGCAGGTCGAGCACGGCACTGGTGCCGCCCTCGGCGTTCGGGCCGACGGTGAGGCGTGCATCGCTGCCGTAGGCGGCACGCAGCCGCAGCTCCACGTTCGACAGGGCGTGACCGTACTCGGAGGGCGCGAGCTCGCGGCGCAGCTGTGGACTGCTGTTGCTCACCGCGATGCACAGGCGCCCGCCGCTCACCGCCGCCGCAACGCGCACCTTGACGGTGGGGCTGCCTGCGTTGCGCCCATGCTCGATCGCATTCTCGGCCAGCGGCTGCAGCAGCAGCGAGGGAACCCACAGGCCGAGTGCCTCTGGGCTCGCATCGGTGGCGATGCTCAGACGGTCGCAGAAGCGTATCTGCTGCACGGCGAGGTACGCTTCCAGCCCGGCCAGCTCGGTCGCAACATCCACCCACGGCCGGCGACTGCTCTCGAGGACGTGCCGCAGGAAATCCCCCAGCCGCGCGAGCATCGCCGCGGCCTGTCGCGGACTGTCATCGATCAGCACGCTGACCGCGTGCAGCGCATTGAAGAGGAAATGCGGCTGCAGCTGCGCCGACAGCATCGCCATGCGCGCCGCGCTGTAGGCGCTCGCGAGCTCGGCGGCCCGCAGCGCCTCGCGATGCTGGCGGCGCACCACCAGCACCAGCGCGATCGCGCACAGTCCGAGGACGTACGGCGGCAAAAAGAACCGCAGCGACATCGCCCAGGACTGCCAGTGCGCAGACAACGGCGCCCAGCTATCGAGCGTCTCATGCATCTCGAGCGGGTGCCGATCGATCAGGCCCGCAGCGAGGGCCAGCGCAATCGGCGAAAAGGCCGCCACCGCGAGCGCCAGCAGCGTGTTCACCACCGCCACCCGCGCACGCGCCCAGCCGCTGGGCGGCCACCCCAGCGCGATGGCGACGCGGTAGCCGAGCGCGGCCGCCAGAAACACCAGCAGGTGTTGCGCCGCACGTGCCTGCGTGGTTACGACGTACATGCCGGGCATCGTGGTGCCGCTCGCCGGCAGCATCCCGAGCAGCGCCGTGCCGGTGACCAGCAACCAGCACGGTCCTCCGACGCGCCAGATCACGCCCCAGGGGCCCGGTTCGCTCGCCGTCACCGCGCCTGCGCCGCACGCAGTTTGCGGCGCGGCGAGATGGGCACCAGCACGCGCCCCGGCCCAACGCGCCTGAGGCGACAGGGCCTGCGGAACCTCCATGCGCACAAGTCTAGAGACGTACGACCCCGGGAGGTCGGCGGATCGGCGCGCGCGGGACTCGCCGCGGCGCAAGCGACATGTATACAGGCCTCCCCGGGAACGGTCGGCCGGCGCCGCAGAGGCCAGGCAGCGCGCCCGAGCTCTCGGCCAGAGCTCTCGCAGGTGTAGCCACTTTCGCACGTCTCCATGTCGAGACATTTGCGCAGCGCGAAACGAAGCGCTGTACTTCCTGCCGGTACGCAGGCCGGCCGCATTTGCGGCCGCTGCAATTTGTAAAGGCAAACCCGTCGCAAGGCGGGGACGCAAAGCCTCCGGTCTCAGTGACATGAGACAGCGGGGTTGCCGGTAGCCCTCGAACCAAGGGCTGTCGTCAGACGAGCACTGCCGCGTCGGGCTCTGAAACCGCGTTGCAGATCGGGCTCTGCCTCCCCAGCCGCGACGGCCTTTCTCGGGGAGGCACATGGATCACGCGCATCTCGGCAACTACGGACCGATGCAGCGGTTCCTTCTGGCGCTGCTGTTGGTTGTCATTTGGTGCAGCGTCAGCGTGGCACACGAGGGCCACTGGCATCACCTCAGCATTTCCGGTTCGCCGGCGACGAGCGTCACCGCTGGTGAGGGCTATTCCTTCACTCCCTCAGTGCACGACGGCCATGACCGCGACCACAGGCTCGCATTCGCGATTGAGAACCGGCCGTCGTGGGCACGTTTCAACAGCAGTACCGGAGAGCTGTCTGGTACGCCGTCCGCGGCGAACGTTGGCGCGTATTCCAACATCGTGATCGCGGTCAGCGACGGCAGCAGGAGCGCCACCCTGCCGGCGTTCAAGCTGCAGGTGCACGGTCACGGTCACGGTCACGACAAGCCCCCGCCGCCACCGCCGCCCCCGCCGCCGCCGCCGCCGCCGCCGCCACCGCCGCCGCCGCCGCCGCCGCCGCCACCGCCGCCGCCACCGCCGCCGCCACCGCCGCCGCCGCCGCCGCCGCCGCCGCCACCGCCGCCGCCGCCGCCGCCGCCGCCGCCGCCACCGCCGCCACCGCCGACGATCTCAGGCACGCCCCCAACCAGTGTCGTCGCGGGCAGCGCCTATTCGTTTCAGCCTTCCGCGAGCGGCCCGGCCGGTATGACGATGTCGTTCTCGGTGCAGAACAAGCCTTCCTGGGCGACGTTCAGCATCGCGAGCGGCCTCGTCTCCGGCACGCCCGCCAGTACACAGACCGGCACCTACGGCAACATTATTATCAGTGTCAGCGACGGGCAGGCCTCGAGCGCTCTGCCGGCCTTCGCCATCACCGTCTCGCCGGCCACGCCCACCACCGGCTCGGCGACCGTCAGCCTGACCCCGCCGACGGAGAATTCCAATGGCACCGCACTCACTGACCTTGCCGGCATGATGATCTACTACGGGACTTCGCCGTCCAACCTCAGCCAGTCAGTGAAGGTGGCCAGCACCACGTCGACGAGCTACACGATTAGTAATCTCGCGGCCGGCACCTGGTACTTTGGCGCAATGGCGTACACCACGACAGGCATGCAAAGCGCCATGTCCGCGATCGTGAGCACGACGATCCAGTAGGTGATCTCACAGCGCGCGCGACGGACTCACGTCGCGCGCGCCTCGTCCTCGCGGATCTCGGCCAGAGCTCTCGCAGGTGTAGCCACTTTCGCACGTCTCCATGTCGAGACATTTGCGCAGCGCGAGACGAAGCGGTGTACTTCCTGCCGGCACGCAGGTAGGCCGCATTTACGGCCGCTGCAATTTGTAAAGGCAAACCCGTCGCAAGGCGGGGACGCAAAGCCTCCGGTCTCAGTGACATGAGACAGCGGGGCTGCCGGTAGCCCTCGAACCAAGGGCTGTCGTCAGACGAGCACTGCCGCGTCGGGCTGTGAAACCGCGCTGCAGATCGGGCTCTGCCTCCCCAGCCGCGACGGCCTTTCTCGGGGAGGCACATGGATCACGCGCATCTCGGTAACTACGGACCGCTGCAGCGGTTCCTTCTGGTGCTGCTGTTAGCCGTCATTTGGTGCGGCGTCAGCATGGCAGCGGACGGCTGGCGTAAGCACGACCACCTCACGATCTCGGGTACGCCGGCCGCCAGCGTCGCGGCCGGTCAGAGCTACTCGTTCACTCCGTCCGCGACGGACTCCGAGGGCCGCGCTCTCGTTTTCGCGATTGCCAACATGCCATCGTGGGCAACATTCAGCACCAGCAGCGGCCAGCTGTCCGGTACGCCCTCCGCCACCAGCGTCGGCGCGTACTCCAACATCGTGATCGCAGTCAGTGATGGCTACCGGACCGCCACCCTGCCGGCATTCACCGTGCAGGTGCTCGCGAGCACCACCAGCCCGCCCCCGCCGCCGACGATCTCAGGCACGCCGCCAACGACTGACGTCGCCGGCACTGCCTACGCGTTCCAGCCCTCTGCCAGCGGGCCGAGCGGGATGACGCTGTCGTTCTCGGTGCAGAACCTGCCTTCCTGGGCGACATTCAGCATCGCGAGCGGCCTCATCTCCGGCACGCCTACCAGCACGCAGACCGGCACCTACGCCAACATCATCGTCAGCGTCAGCGACGGGCAGGCCTCGAGCGCACTGCCCGCCTTCGGTATCACAGTCACTGCTCCAACAGTCACGACCGGTTCGGCAACCGTCAGCCTGACCCCGCCGACGCAGAATACGGACGGCAGCACGATCACCGATCTCGCGGGCGTGACCATTTACTACGGATCCTCGCCGTCCAACCTCAGCCAGTCCATGCAGGTGACCAATCCCCAGCCGGCGAACTACACGATCAGTAATCTCGCGGCCGGCACCTGGTACTTTGGCGGAATGGCGTACACCACGACGGGCATGCAAAGCGCCATGTCCGCGATCGCGAGCGCGACGATCCAGTAAGCCCGAGTACGCAGCGGGCGCGCGCGGCGCGGGGCGGGCTCACAGCGTGTGAGACTCGCTTACGTCGCGCGCGCCTCGTCCTGGCGGATCGTGACGCCGCTCGTCCACAGGTGCCACGCCGCCCAGAACCCGGTGGGGGCGAGCAACAGCAATGCCCAGCGCAGCGACTCCTGGCCGGCGCCGAAGGATACCGCGAACCAGTCGCTCAGCCAGCCGATCAGCTGCGGGGCGAGCACGAGGTTGGCGACGTTCGCGAGAAACAACAGGATCGCGCAGGTCGTGGCGCGCATGTTCGCGGGGATCACGTTCTGCAGCAACCCGAGGATCGGGCCGATGTAGAAATACACCGCAGGCACGAACACCCAGAGGAGTGCCGTCGCAGCCTGCTGCGACGGAACCCAGTACAGCAAAATCGAGGGCAGCGTGGTCAGTGCCGTGACCCAGGCCAGCAGGCGCGCCACGTAGCGCGGATCGGCGGCCGCGCGCCTCCCCACGAGCCAGCCCGCGAGTAAGGTCCCGGCGGTGCCGGCGATCAGATGCATGGGCCCGAGGAGTTCCCCCGCCTGTCCGACCGTCAGATGGTGCGAACGCTGCAGAAAGGTCGGCGTCCACCACATCAGGCCCCAGCTCCAGAAGGTCGCGACCGAACCGCCCACGAGCAGATGCACCGCCGAGCGTTGCGTCACGATGAAGCGCAGCGTCGCGGCAAGCGTGCTGCGCTCTGCGGCATCCGTACGCGCATCGAGCTGACCGCGGCGCGGCTCACGCACCGTGAGCCAAACGATCAGCGCGACGATCACGCCGGGGATGCCGAGAACCAGAAAGGCCGCGCGCCAGCCGCCGCGCTGCGCCGCCTCGCCTGCCACATACGAGCCGAGCCACGCGCCCAGGCTTGCGCCGAGGGCGAAAATGGTCAATGCCATCGGACGGCGGTCGGGAGGGAACTTGTCGGCGAGTATCGAAGTGGAAGGCGGTGTTCCTCCGGCCTCGCCGATCCCGACTCCAAAGCGCGCCACCAGCAGCTGCAGGTAGCTCTGAGCGAGCCCGCACAGTGCGGTCATGCCCGACCAGAGCGCAAGTGCCACCGCCAGAATATTGCGGCGGTTGGCCCGGTCTGCGAGCGCGGCGACGGGGATGCCCACCGTGACGTAGAACAGCGCCAGTGCCACACCGGTGAGAAAGGCGATACCGCCGTCGGAGAGCTGCAGTTCCTGACGGATCGGCTCGATCAGCGTCGAGATCGAAAAGCGGTCCGCGATGTTCAGCGCATAGACGACCGTGAGCACCCCGAGCACATACCAACGATCGCGTGGCGCCGCCGTGGCGGCCGTGCCCGTCAGCGGCACTGCGACATCGCAGGTGCGCTCGCGAACGACACCTCCTTGCGCCGTCACGGACTCCATCTCCAGTCGCGCGCATTTGCACGGCAACCGCCGCCGCTCGCGCCCGTCCAGGCGCGGCCGCGCACCGCCCGGCCGCTGGCTGCCCCGGTGGCCTCGCCATGACGCAGGGCGCGAACGCCGTTGACCCAGACGTCATCCACGCCGCTAGCCAGTTGATGCGGTCGCTCGTAGGTCGCGTGATCCTGGATCGTGTTGGGATCAAACACCACGATGTCAGCAAAGTCGCCCGTCTTCAGCAAGCCGCGATCGCTGAGCGACAGCGTCGCAGCCGGCAAGGCCGCGAGCTTGTGGATCGCCTGCGCGAGCCCCAGCACCCGCTCCTCGCGGACGTACTTCGCGAGCACGCGCGCGAAGTTGCCGTAGGCGCGCGGGTGCGGATTCGATTTGAGGAATACGCCCTCGGGGGCCGGCGCTTGCTCGTCGGAGTCGAAACTGACCCACGGCAGCGCCACCTCGCGGCCGACGTTCTCCTCCGACATGAGAAAGTAGGCCACGCCGACCCGCGAGCCGTCTTGGATGACCAGATCGATCGCGGCATCTTCGGCAGACACTCCACGCATCTGCGCAACCGCCGCCAGCGTCTTGCCGGTCAGCGGCTTGAGCGCAGGGTTCTTGAATGCCAGGAGCAGTGTGCCGGTGGCTCCCGCCGCACCGTAGAGGTTCTCCCACGCCGGCGCCGGGTCGCGCATTTCCGCCACCACCCGCGCGCGCACCGCGGGCTCCCTGAGCCTGGCGATCCAGGCCTCCAGCCCGCCGTCCTGCACCCATGGGGGCATGGCGGCGTCGAGACCCGTCGCGCCCGCCGTGTACACGTACATGTCCGCCGTGATGCGCACGCCCTGGGCGCGCGCCGCTTCCACTGCACCGATCAGTGCATCGAGCTTGCTCCAGTTGCGCTTGCCGGCGGCCTTCAGGTGATAGATCTCAGCGGGAGCGCCGGATGCGCGCGCAATGTCGATCGTCTCCTGGAGTGCCTCGAGGAGGCGGTCGCCTTCGCTGCGCATATGCACGCTGTAGATCCCCCCGCAGCGCGCGGACTCGCTCGCGAGCGCGATCAGCTCGGGGGTTTTCGCATACTCGTTGGGGCTGTAGATGAGCGCGGTCGTGACCCCGAGCGCCCCCTGCTCCATCGCCTGGTGAACCAGGGCGCGCATCTGCCCGAGTTGTGCCGGCGTCGGCTGCACGTCGCGCTCACCAAGCACGTAGGTGCGCACCGTGCCGGCGCCGACGTAGGAGGCGACGTTCGGTGCAATGCCGTGTTGCTCGAGCCGCTGCAGATACTCTCCCAGCGTCGTCCAATCGATCGCGTAGTGGACGTCTACCTGCCGCTGCAGCATCAGCTCCTTCATCCGGGCATTCAGCGGCCCCATCGAGTCCTCACCCAGCACTTCGAGCGTCACTCCCTGGCGCAGGTCGCTCAGGGCGCGGCCATCAACCAGCAGGGAGGCTTCCGGATGAGCCAGCATATTGACGAAGCCGGGCGCAACCGCCTTGCCGTGCGCGTCCACCCGCTCGCGGGCCGGGCGTGGTGCGTGCGGCCCTACGTAGGCGATGCGATCGCCGGAGATCGCGACGTCACCGACGAAAGGCGCGCCTCCGCTGCCGTCATAGACGGTCCCGCCGCTGATGAGGATATCGTAGCGAGCTGCATCCGCCGCCACCGCCGGCACCGACTGCAACGCCACGCACCACACGACCATGCTCAGGTATACAAAGAGGCTGCGGATCAGCATGCATTGGCTCCCCTCGCCGGCATGGACTATCGGCCGCGGTGCGCCTGCCGGTCACGGTCATTCTACGGGGATCCGCGGCTGGGGAGCCGTGGCTGGGGATCCACGTCTGCTCCGGCGGAGGCTGCGGGAGGGCCGCAGCCGTGCGTCACTTCACAGTGCCGGCTTCCTCGACACGCTCGCGCAGTCCGCTCAGCACCGCGGGAACATCCTTGCGCAGCGAACGCGCCACGAGAAATTGCGGGATCCAGAAGCCCGGTTCCAGGTAAATCTCGTATTCCACCACTGTCGCCGAACCGTCCGGGGTCCGCGTGAGTAACCACGTGCCCTCCTGTGCCTTCAGGTCACCGCTGACCCGACGGAAATCGATGCGATGGGGCCGGTCATATTGAGCACGGAATACGTAGCGCACCGCAGGCAGGAGCCAGGAATATCGCACCACATGCTCGATGTCTTCCCAGCGCCCATCGGGCGCGCCATCGATGCGGCGGCAGCGCTTGAGCCCCGGCACATACAAGGGGGCCTGACCGCAGTCAGTCATGACGCTCCAGATGGCCTCAGGCGAGGCCGGAATGCGCACCGCCGCCCCGACGCGCCCCCGCGGAACGGCCGGATCAGTCGCGGTGGCGGTCTGCACGACCACCTCACCCTCCGCCAGGCGGCGCTGCACGTCAGGCTCTGCGATCCACCCGGTCTGCGCCGCGAGCGCAAGCGGCTGCAGCAGCGCTATCGCGACATATATCAGCCCTGATCTTGGGCTAGCCAAGGCGGTCTCTCGTCAGGATCGGTATACACGCCGACGGTTGTGGGTACGTGCAGGTTTGCGGTCAGTTCAAGCAGTGCGCGCGCGCGTTGTAAGGTCGGCTTCGATGCCCGACGGCAGCTCTCCGCCGGCTTCATCGCCCTTTCAGGTTTCCAATCCATTGATTGACTTGGCGTCCCCAAGGTGATTCGAACTCCTGTCATCGCCCGGACCGGCGCTGCAGCGTTCCCCGCTCAGAGCTGGCTCCGGCCGCCGCAGCCGCCCGATAAACCCGGTCGAAAAGCTCATTCTGCACCGGCTCGACGGCGCTGACATCCTTTACGGTGACGCTCGGCGCTCACCCCGGTGGCACCTAGTAAGATCCAGGATCGATGCGATTTGGTTTTCAACACAGCTATTGCGCCCTGCCGAGCCGCTTCTACGCGCGGGTCGAACCGACACCGGTGGGGCACCCGCAGCTCGTGGTGTTCAACAGGCGTCTTGCCGAGGATCTTGGCCTCGAACCGAACGTCATCGAGCCTGAGGCCGCGTTGATGCTCTCCGGCAATCAGTTGCCGGAGGACGCAAACCCGATCGCGATGGCTTATGCGGGACATCAATTCGGTGTGTTCGTGCCGCGGCTGGGTGATGGTCGCGCGATCCTTCTCGGAGAACTTCGAGGCCGCGATGGAATCCTGCGCGACATTCAGCTCAAGGGCGCAGGCCTTACGCCCTTCTCTCGAAACGGCGACGGGCGAGCCGTGGTAGGGCCGATGCTGCGGGAATATCTCATCAGTGAGGCCATGCATTCCCTCGGCGTCCCCACCACACGATCGCTCGCCGTGGTCGCGACCGGAGAGACGGTATTTCGCGACGTTGCGCTACCCGGTGCCGTCCTGACTCGGGTGGCAGCAAGCCACGTGCGGGTAGGGACGTTTCAGTACTTTGCGGCCCGTGGCGATCAGGATGCCATCCGGGTGCTGCTGGAGTACGTCATCGCACGACACTACCCCGCGGCCCGTGACGCCGACGTGCCCGCGCTGGCAGTACTGAAGGAGGTCACGCAGCGCCAGGCGGTACTCGTTGCGGACTGGATGCTGCTCGGCTTCATCCATGGCGTCATGAATACCGACAACATGGCGATCTCGGGCGAGACGCTCGACTACGGCCCGTGCGCGTTCATGGATGGCTACGACGCGAAGACCGTATTCAGCTCAATCGACCATGCGGGCCGGTACGCATATGCGAACCAGGCCGTTATCGCCCGGTGGAATCTGGCGCGGTTCGCCGAGACGTTGCTATTCCTCATCGACCCCGACGCCGAGAAAGCGGTCCGTCTCGCAACAGAGGTAATCGAGCCCTTCATCGCGCAATTCGACGCTCACTTCCTCGCAGGGATGCGCCGCAAAATAGGTCTCTCGTCGGCCGCGAATGGCGACACCGAGCTGGTCAAACGTCTGCTCATCACGATGCAAGAGTCTCAGGCGGACTTTACCCTCACATTCCGCAGCCTCGCTCTTGCGGCCGAGAACCCCGACAGGCTACCCGCTGTGCGCGAGCTGTTTGCTCAGAACTCCACTGCGGATGGGTGGCTGCGGGATTGGCAGCAGCGCTTGGCATGCGATCCGCAAACCGTTGCCGAACGGGCTGCGGGCATGCGGCGCGTAAATCCCGCCTTCATTCCGCGTAATCACCGCGTCCAAGCGGCGCTAGAGGCGGCCGACGGCGGTGACTACAGCCTCTTCCGTAAGCTTCTGGCTATCCTGCAACGGCCCTATGACGACCAGACGGAAGTCGGCGAGTACAGTCAGCCGCCGCAGCCGTCGGAACGTGTGCTCAAGACCTTCTGCGGAACGTGAGGAAGAAATCGCCCGCCTGCCGGAAAGGTTCAGGACGCTTGACCTAATGCCTGCTCGGCCAGTTCCAGTAGTTGCGGTGTCGTAACGGCAGAGAGGTCAGCCCCGATCTCACGCACGATGCGCTGATAAGTTTCACGGTGGTGAGTGCGCAGGTATTCCGTAAGGTGCTGGGCCGCGTTGCTCTTTCCCGTTCCATGGCCGACCACGACAATTCTGCCGCCAGCAGCGAGAGCGTCGCCGATTCGCTTGTAGAAGGCGGGGTCCTCCGGAGCCCGCTGACCCTGCTCGCGTGATTGCTCCTTGTGCGTAAGCTGATGCAGGAAATGATGCGGGTCGTAGGGCTTGATTTCCCGCTTCGAAGCGTCGCCGGATGCCGTATCGATGCGGTAGATCTTCGCGCCATGATGATCCACGACCACCATCAGGCTGGGCGGCGCCGGCTCGGGACGAGCCGCCGCCTGGGACGGCGCTTCGGGCGACCAGCCCGCCCGCTGTAGGAAATGGCGCAGGTCGACCACCTCAGAACTGGTGAGATCCTTGGTGTGCGGCTTATGCATCAGGTAATGTTCTCCGCCGACGTCGAAGGCGAACTTGTCGTTGGCCTGCTGGTGCACGGCCCCTATTTTCTCGATCAGCGCGACCACATCCATCCATTCGAGATTGTGCGCCGTCGGATGTCGGAACAGGGCTTCGAGCGTGCGGAGGTGTGCGCCATGTATTGCGGTGCGCTCCCGAGAGGGCGCCTGTTGTCCGCCGTGAACTTCATTGGTTTTCATAGTCAACCCTTCTTAGGCAGGAGCTCCTCGAGCGCATGGAGCGTCTTTTGGGGAAAGCGCTCGAGCGGATAATACTTCGTGAGGATTGCAAGCGCCTGCTCCAGTGAGCGGATATCCAGATGGCGCAAAAGATAGCGGACGTCCTCCTCGTCGTGAAACTCTGCGCCACTTCGCATCGCTAGGCACTTCATCGGGTGCGCCCGGGCCGCAACCCGCGTCGCGGCTTCGCGCATCTTCTCCACCGGGCGAAACCAGGCATCCACGTCCTGGGTCGACGGACGCACGGCATACGCGAGACACATGACGGCCGTCGCCGAGCGACGAGTTAATGAAAATGTTGCGACGCCTGAAGGGCGCGGGCGAATGCGTAAGCAGGTACAGGCGCAGGCTCTGCAAGGCGGATCCGAAGACCGGCTTTGACAGTGGCCCAATGTTGCGCGTCCAGCCGGGCACGGGTATGTCCCGTTTTTCACACACAGACTCGATCATCGCCGCGATGTAGTTAGCGAGAAACGGCGTCAGTGTCACCATCGGCGACGCGGCGATCGCATCACTGAGCTCCCCAGGCGGCTACGCCTTGCCGTAGACCGGTACCACCGCACCGCGCACGACCCTGTTATCCGGCGACGCGAGAAACGTAATCGCCGCCGCCACCTCCTCAACCTTCGGCCAAGTATCAAAATCCGCCTTCGGCAGCGACGCACGATTGGCCGGCGTATCCATGATCGATGGCGCAACCGCGTTGACGAGGATTCCATCCTTCGCAACTTCTTCGCCGAGCGCTATCGTGAGCGCCGCGACGCCGGCCTTCGCGGCCGAATAGGCAGTGAGGTCAGCGCCGAGACGCGGCTCCAACGCCTGGCGGGCCGCAACATTCACAATGCGGCCGCCGGCGCCCGCGCGTCCGAATGCGGCGATCGCTGCGCGACTGCACACATAGGCCGACACCAGATTGGTCATGAGCTGGCCCATAAGCAACGCTTGGTCGCTTCTCGCAATCGGCGACCAGGCGAATCCGCCCGCGACGTGAATCGAAGCCCACAGCCTGTCATAGCTGCCGTAGAATTCCCCGACCGCCCCTTCATCGGCGAGGTCGCGCAGCGGCACGAGCGACACCTTTTTGTTGGCCGCATAAGGGAAACGCTTCGCCTCGCTCTCGCTGCGATACGGCACATGACACACCGCACCAACTTCAAGCAGCGCGCCGACGACAGCTATCCCTAGTGCGCCAGTGCCCCCGGTAACCACCACAAGTCGATTGCCATAGTCCATAAGCGTTCTCCCATGTTGCGGCCGCACGTGCGCGACAAGTTTGCTCCACTGCGCGGGCG
>CAWIGQ010000023.1:0-87650 GCA_963835645.1 uncultured Gammaproteobacteria bacterium
CGCGATGCCGACTGGCTCGCCGACCAGCAGACGAGGCACCTTGACGCCATTTACGCCGCTCACCCGGATTTTGAAGCCGAGCGCGCCGCATCCGGACGCCGAGCGCCTGATGCGCGAGCTCGCGGCGCAGATGCTCGAGCACAGCACGTTGATGATGCGGACCGCATTCATCGCGCTGACCGACATGTTCGCGAAGACGTTGGAGGCCGCAGTGCACGGAGCGCCGAAGACCGCGGACGGCAACCGTCGGTTGTCGTAGCCAGCGAGTCGGGTCTCGATCGGCGGGCGACGAAGCTCACAGCCACAAGGAGCAGCCGGCTCAGCCGCCGCCACCCAACAGTGCCTCGTAGCGATCGCGGCTCGGCTGGCGAGGTATCAGCTTCCAGCGCACGGGGCTCTCGCCGCCCATGAACAGGCTGAAGGCCAGACAGGCCAAACGCTCCGCCTTGCAGCGCCTCGCGTGCCAGCAGGTGTCGCCCGGCGCGCAAAGCATCTCAAGCAGGGCTCGTCCCTCGTCGTGTCGGTAGGGTGCCACGGACACGGCGGGCGGCTAACAGCTACTCGCGACATGTGGACAGCGGCTATTTCAAAAGTTGGGTCCACGGGCGCATTGCCTGGCGCGCCGATGAGCCCGGGGCGTGGCATCTGCCCGCGGATGCGACCGACGACTATTGCGCGCAGCTCATAGCGTCGGCGGTGGCCGCTTCGTGCCCCGTACGCTGCCTTGCGAGGTTTCCACGGAGCGAGGCTCTTTCTGGCGAGCTAAGATGCGCCACGATTGATACACGCAAAGCCGAGGAGTTGGGGCCATGAGTGACGGTGCGGCAATGCCCGCTGACCTTGCGAGAGAAATAGCGCGACAGGGTGAAGTGCGTTTGAATGCGGTCCTGAGTCTCGCCACCGCGGCTGACGCCCGAGCGACGACGCTCTGCGCGATTTTTGGCGCGGCCAGCGTCGGGCTTGCTGCCGCAGTCCTCGCGTACCTCGGCGCGGATCATCATGTAACGAGTTTGATCATCAGCGGGGCCTGGGTATCCCTTCTCCTGTTCGCCGCCTCTGTCGTGTTCGCATATGCAAGTGCGCCCGGGGACTTCTATGTCGCAGGCGGTAATCCAAGCATGCTACGAAGCTGGTCCTGGGACGGTGCGAAATGGCGCACCGAGAGTGAAATGTTGGAAGCTACTGCCCAGCGACTAGAGGAACTGATCCAGAAAGACGCGGGGATGCTCGAGACAGAGAGCCGGCGAGTGACTTTCGCACTATGGATCGGCCTCGCGTCTGTGCCTTCGGGCATGTTGCTTTATTTCGTCTCCCCGTACCTCACACGCTTTTTTTGAGCGGGACGTCCGATTGCGGCGGTGGAGGATCTGGCGCAGGCCGTGACGGGTCCTGCTGCGGTTGCGGAGTCGGACTCTCATCACTCGGCATGGGTGCAGACTACTCCGCGAATCTCCGCTCGCTCAACCGCTACTGCCTCGCGAAGACCCACCAAAAGACCTCAGGCCAGGATGACGACAATCAGAAGCTCCGCCGGGCCCTCGTCGCGAGCGCCCGCCCCGGCGCGGGCGTCGTGCGGCGGTGGCGGAATATATCGGCCCCGATGCCAGTCACCGCATTGGGCGGCCCTCCTTCCGCGCGCGCGCGCTTTTAAGGCGTCTGCGGAGGTCATGGCGAGGCTGCAGGCGAACCGAAGCGACGCTTGACCATCGGCGGCTGCGCCTCGTCGGCTGCCGGGGCGGCTTAGGTGAAAATACCTGATCTGGCAGTGACTTACGGGCTTGCGAGAGGTCCGTATCGCCCCCATTTCCAGGTAGGCGTAAGATAAAGGACGATAAGAAACGGCTGCTTAGTGGGTGTCATATAAGAGGGGTTCGTCCCCCACCCGCTTAGCGGCCTTTTTTGTTTCCGGGGGCGCGATGTCCATATCGTACGCGATGCTGCTCGACGGCGGATTCATTCGTCGAAAGCTCGGCACAAAAAAGAAACCCGCAGACGCCGCAGCGATCGCGGCCTTCGTGGCGAAGATTCAGAAACTCCCATGTCTCGCGCAGATGCGACTGCACCGGATCTATTACTACGATGCGAAGCCGCTCGAAGGCATTGCCCAGATTCTGCTCGGTGGCGGCGATATGAATTTCGGCGCGAGCGACGTAGCGGCCCGCAACAAGAGCATCCAATCATCGCTCCTTAAGGAGCCGTTCTTCGCCATGCGCTTCGGTGAGCTGTTCCACGAAGGCTGGCACCTCAAGCCGTGGGCCCTTAACAAACCGGGCCCCAAGGTCGAGATCGAGGCAGTGGATCTAGTGCCCAGCATCCGGCAAAAGGGCGTCGACATGCGCATCGGACTCGACATAGCGAGCCTAACGTTGAAGAAGCAGGCGCAGGTGATTGTTCTGGTGACTGCCGACAGCGACTTCATTCCCGCGATGAAGTTCGCTCGCCGCGAGGGCGCTCAGCTGTTTCTCATCACGCTTGCGCACGGGATCAAAGAGGGCATGCGAGAACACGCTGACTTGGTCATCGGCGAGTATCCGCTTTAGCCGCGCGCGTGGATCATGTCAGAAGTCGTCTGTACGCGTTGCGGCTATGTCGGTGACCCGAAGACAATCACCAAGGGAAGCACGCGCCTCGAACTCTTCCTCTGGCTGTGCTTTCTGGTGCCAGGCTTGATCTACTCGATTTGGCGACTGTCTTCACGTCATGAAGGATGCCCGAGTTGTGGCGAAACAGCGCTGATTCCTCGCACTTCTCCAATGGCGCAGAAGTTTCTACGCGAGAATCTTCCCGAAAAACTCGCCGCGCGCCCCCCGGCTTCGTCGAGTGCCGCTTACTCCGCCGGCAGGTCACTCGGTCGTTTCGTTAGGCGCATGTTCAAAGCAAGACGTTCACCGTGACCGCGCGCACCCCCATTGCGGCGACTGTGGACGATGTACAAGCGGCTACTGGCCGACGGCGGCTTCGGCAAGCGCTACCTCATCCTCGCCCGACGGCGCGTTTTTCGCGGGCGTGCGCGGTGCGTGCTGAAGGTGCTGGCCTACCTACTCGATCATGGCGAGGACGAGGCGTTGCACCGGACCATCGACGAGCCCCAGGTTCACCGGATCAAAGCCAAATCAGGGATTGCGGCCGCGGGCGCCGCGGTAAAAGCTCTCGTCCAGCCTGCGCCCGTAGGCGTGCTCCAGGCTCAAGCCCACCGTCGCGCGCCCTTTTCATGGACGGCGAGGCGAAGGGAAACGCCGCCCGAAGGCGGCGCTGTCGTAGCCGCGGCGCTGAGCTACGGACCGCTGTGCGCGCTCCGAGCGATTCGCAGTCGCTCACGTCGGATCTCGAGGGCCAGTTGCGAGGCCGACCTGTCGTGCGGCAGGACTGCGGAGCGGAGAGCGACGACCGGGATAGGGCGCCTCAGCGGCGGCCCACTCGCGCGCAAGTACTGCTGAATTTCCGAGGGCAAGAACATCCAGCGGCGCCCGGGCTTGTACGCCGGCACGATGCCCGCAGCGGCGCGCTTTCGCAGAGTCGAGGGCGTTATGCCCAGGTACCGTGCCGCCTCCTCGAGGCCAATCGTCGCCTCCATCACAGGCACCCTCCTGGTCAGACCGCTCCCGAACGTCGCCACTCTCCACCGAGCTTCATGACGGCTATTTCCTGCCCGTCGGACAGACGCAGGCGGCGGTAAAAGCCGTCTGCCACCTCTACGCCGCGCGGCAGCGTGACCGTGCCGACCCACTCGATCTCGGGCGGACCGGACGCGCGCGGCCTCTGGATGATCCGAAACGAGTACTCAACTGGGTAGGACTCCGGCGAGCTTCCCGGAGGCATGAAGAGCGTCCCGGACCCCTCTACACGGTCACTCATGGGCTGCACCTCCAATCAGTTTACTGTGGCGCCCTGGCGCTGGGCTTCGGCCTCGCGTTTGGCTTCAGAGTCCCGCATGGACTCGTCCAACTTCTCGCCGGCTGTTTGGTGCGGGCGCTTCTCGTCGTATCCGCTGACGCGCAGCAGCCGTCGCTCGATCCATTCGAGCACACGGCAGCCGCCTGATTGCGCGGTGTCCGATTCGTCGCCGTAGTCCTTCACATGCCGCGGCTCGAGGTTGCCGAGGAAATAGAGGACCTCGGCGCACTCGTACAAGAGATCTGCCGGCGGGGTCTGCTCAGCGCTCTCGCCTTCGGCACAGCACGCGAGCCAACGCAGGATCACGCTGCGCCCGTGCTCAAAGCGCTCGTCATTGTCGTAACTCGTTCCGCGCAGCGGCCGCGCCTGCGCCATGAACGTCAGAGCGCTCGCCAGGTCCTCGCCCGCGAGCAGCTCTGTGGGCGCATACCTCGGAATCGTGGTCATGATCGCAACTCCTGTCTCCTGAGTGCCGTCAGTGGGCCGCGCGCCGCGCCTCGTGACGCTCCATGTGCTCGCTGCACCGCGGCTCCTCCCGATCGAGCACTCGCTGCAGTAGCGGCACGGCCGCCTCGAGGAGCAGCGCGACCTGGTGCAACTCGTTCGTCGTCTCCGCGGTGTGTGTGAAGCCGTAGTCACCGCCAGGGATGGCCAGGACCAGGGTGCCGATCTCGTCAGAGGCTTCGAAGACCCTCTGCCAATCCTTTTCGGCGCTCATTGTCGCGCCTCCTCAAGCGAACGCCGCCCGTTGTTGACCACGAGCCGCAGCAGCGCCCGCTCTGTGCGAATCGCGGGGCGCGTGAACCCCGAAAGGGGATGCGCTGGGTCGAGGTCGTCACCGACATGAAACACAGCCCGCAGTCGACTCTTAGCCTCGCGCGCCGTCCACAGGGCGCGGCGCGGTTCGTAATGCATACGCTTTGGCGGCGCGGCGATGTCCTCGCCGTGCTTCAGGATCCCAAGTTGCACGAACGCTTCTGCGTCCCCGGTGAGCACGAGCACGCTATAGCAGTCATCGCGATCGCCGTCTGAAGGGCGGAGGGCCTCTATCTCGAGGCCGGGGAACGTGACGGCGGCGCGCCGCAGCACGCGGGCGTATTGCTCGGCGGAGTAGAGGCGCCAGCCTTGCGCTAGCGCTCTTTGGATTGAGGACTGAAGCCCGGCCGGGAAGCTCAAGCGCGCCCGATCAAGCTCAGCTCGATCTGCCCCCTCGCGCGCCGGGGCGAGGCAGCCTTGTGCGGCGCCGACGACAAAGGAGCGGGCCTCTGCACCCAACTTACCCCAGATGTCGAGCAGCTCCGTAGTAGCGTTGTCTTCGGGCATGGTTTACACCTCCGACCTCGGCAGCGGTTTCCCCATGTCGCTCGCCACGGCGAATACGGCGCGGTGGGCGAACCCAACGGCACGGTAGAGCGAGGGGATCTCGGCCAGCGTGCCACCCGCATCGAGCCCGATCTCAGCGAGCTCGAGGATCGCGACGGCTTCCCACAGGCGCGCCTGGAGGTCGAGCATGGGATCGATGGGGGCAGCCGGCGGAGCCTTGCGCGCGCTCCTGGCGCGTTTGGCGGCGCTCACGTCGTTACCCCGGGGTGCCGGGCCCGCCACGCGGCGAAGTCGTCGGCCAGGGCACGCAGATTCGCGTGCAGGCCAGCCAGATCTTGAGCGGCCTGCTTCTCGCCGGTGGCGATCGCGCAGACGCGCTTGACACGCACGCGAGCCGTCTCGCGTCGCAGTCGCTCCTGGAGATCCTCGAAGGTCGGCGGCATCGCGTAGGGCGCCGCTGGTGTTACGGTAGTCATAGCCATGTGTCGCACCTCGATTACGGGATGTGGCCAGCCGCCTCGCGGCGTCAACTCGCGGCAGGGCGGCGCCTAACGGCGCGAACGAATCGGGGGTATCTCTCGGGGTATCCGCGGATGTGCCTGCACTGCCGAGGCTGAAATCCCGCCGCGGCGCGACGGCTTTTCGAGTCCGGCCCCAGGCAGATCCGACTCCGCGGGCAACGCATGCGCCGCGATTCTACAGAAGTTGCGTGCGCCGACGCGCGGGACAGACACTCTCAGTTGTGGCGCTAAGCTCCTGAATTTGCGAGACTTGCGGCCCGTTGGTGAACCGTAAACCGCGCCATGCCGGATGAGAGTCTGGAAGTCGAGAACCTGCACCTGTGGCGCGGTGAGCGTCACGTGCTGCGTGGCGTGCACTTCAGGCTCGGGCGCGGTGCCTGCCTCGAAGTCACCGGCCCGAACGGCTCGGGCAAGACGAGCCTGCTGCGCACCATCTGCGGACTGATGTACCCGGAGGAGGGGCGGGTGCTCTGGAACGGCGATAACGTCCGTCGTGATCTGCCGGCCTTTCACGCCGCACTCGCCTATCTCGGGCACGAGCCGCCCCTGAAGGCGGACTTGAGCGCGCGTGAGAACCTACGCTACTGGATCGGCATCCGGCGGCGGCTCGATGCCGTGGCGCTCGACGCGGCGCTCGCGCGAGTCGGTGCGGGAGCGTGGTGCGAGCGGCTGGTACGCACGCTATCCGCCGGGCAGCGCCGCCGTGTGGCGCTCGCGGGGCTCGCGCTGCTGACAGTGCCCTTGTGGCTGCTCGATGAGCCGACCACGAATCTCGATGCCGAAGGTCGACAGCTGGTGGGCACTCTCATCGGCGAGCAGCTCACGCGCGGGGGCATGGTGGTCGCGGCCGTGCATCAGGATCTCCCGGCCGCGGTGCACGACGTCGCGCGGCTGGAGCTGCCGCCGTGAGCGGCCCGGGCATTCCCGCAGCGCACGGGTTGAATCATGCGGCGGTGGCGCCCGTCGCCGGGCGCGTTGCGGCAGGCGCCGCGGCGAGCGCGCTCGATGCCGCCCGCCTGGTGCTGCTGCGCGACCTGCAGCTCGCCTTTCGCAGGCGCGGGCAGCTGGTGCAGCCGCTGGCGTTCTTCGCCCTGGTGACGATGCTGTTTCCGCTCGCGCTCTCCCCGGAGCTCGCACGTCTGCGCGAGATCGCTCCCGGGGTGCTGTGGGTGGCAGCGCTTCTGGCCTCGCTCCTGGCGCTCGAGTTCCTGTTTCGCGATGACGCGTATGACGGCACGCTCGAGCAGTATGCGCTGTCGGGCCAGTCGCTCACTTCGCTGATGTTCGCCAAGACCGCGGCCCATTGGCTGCTGACCGGACTGCCGCTCGCCGTGATGGCTCCGGTCGCGGCGCTGTCTCTTGGGGCGCCCGCGTCGGCCATCGCCGGCATCGTCATCTCGGTGGCGGTGGGGAGCGTCGCGCTGAGCCTCATCGGCTCGATCGGCGCGGCGCTCACCCTCGGCATCAAGCGCAGCGGTGCGCTGCTGTCGTTGCTCACGCTGCCGCTGTCGCTGCCGGTGCTGATCTTCGGGGCGCGCGCTACACAGCTCGCAATCAATGGCGGCGCGCTGCTCGCGCCGCTCGAGCTGCTGGGCGCGCTCGCAGTCCTCGGCGTGACCCTCGCGCCCCTCGCGGCGGCGGCGGCGGTGCGCATCAGTCTGGAGTAAGCGCGCGGAAGGCTTGGGGCTCGACATGACGTGGACCTGGTTTCATCGGCTCGGCTCACCGCCGTACGTGTATGCACTCGCGGCGCGTCTCACGCCGTGGTTTGCCTGGCCGGCAGCGCTGCTCATCGTGAGCGGGCTGTGGGGCGGGCTGGTGCTCGCGCCCCCCGATTACCAGCAGGGCGATGGCTTTCGCATCATTTACGTACATGCACCGAGTGCGTGGATGTCGCTCATGGTGTATACGATCATGGCGCTCGCCGCGGCGATTGGGCTCATCTGGCGAATCAAGGTTGCGCATGCGGTCGCAGCGAGTTGCGCGCCGATCGGGGCATCCTTCACCTTCGCCGCGCTGGTGACCGGGGCGTTGTGGGGCGAGCCGATGTGGGGAACCTACTGGGAGTGGGACCCGCGCCTGACTTCGGAACTGATTCTGCTGTTCTTGTACCTGGGCTATATGGGGTTGCGCGCGGCCCTGGAGGATACGCAGCGCGCCGACCGGGCGAGCGCGGTGCTCGCAGTGGTCGGTGTGGTGAACGTGCCCATCATTCATTATTCGGTGACCTGGTGGAACTCGCTCCATCAGGCCCCCTCGGTGATGCGCCTCGGGAAACCCACCATGCCGGCGTCGATGCTGCTGCCACTGCTGCTGATGCTGCTCGGCTTCACCTTGTTTTTCGGCGCCGTGCTGCTCGTGCGCCTGCGGGGCGAGGTGCTCAATCGCGAGCGCAGCGCCAGCTGGGTCCGCGAAGCACTGCACGTATGAGGACCTTCCTCGAAATGGGCGGCTATGCGGCCTACGTCTGGCCCGCTTACGTGGTGACCCTTGCGGTCGTCGTGCTCAACATCGTCTGGGCGCGCCGGGCGCTGTCACGCTCGCGTGCCGAGGCCCTGCGGCGGCAGGGCGTGCGCGGAGAGGGCGCGTGACGCCGCGGCGCCGGCGCATGGTGCTGGTGCTCGGCATCGTGGCCGGTGTCAGCATCGCTGCCGCGCTCGCGTTGAGCGCGTTCCGCAAGAACGTCATGCTGTATTTCGACCCCACCGAGGTGGCGGCCGGCCACGTGCGCGCGGGCGAGCGTTTCCGCCTCGGCGGCATGGTGACGCAGGGGAGCCTGCATCGCGCCCCGGGGAGTCTGGAGGTTCACTTCGTTGTCACCGATTTCAGTCACGACGTCCCGGTGAGCTACACGGGCGTTTTGCCGGACCTTTTTCGTGAAGGTGCCGGCGTCGTGGCGCACGGCCGGCTGCGCACCGATGGCACATTCGTCGCCGATGAAGTGCTCGCCAAGCACGATGAGAAGTACATGCCGCCCGAGGTCGCGCGCTCACTGAAGCGACACCGTGGCGAGTCGCGCTCCGGTGCCGCGCCGCCGCCGGCGACGGGGAGCTGAAGCATGCTGCCTGAGCTCGGCCACTTTGCCCTGATACTCGCGCTGCTGCTCGCGGGATTGCAGGCGTTCTTCGGGATTGCCGGCGCGGCGCTCGGGCGCGATCGCTGGATCGCCGCAGTGGTGCCCGCGGTGGCCGGCCAGGCCGTCATGGTGGCGACTGCATTCGGCTGCCTCATCGGCTGCTTCGTCGGCAACGATTTCTCCGTGACCTATGTCGCCGAGAATTCCAACACCGCGCTGCCCCTGTTCTACCGCGTCACGGCGCTGTGGGGCGCGCACGAGGGGTCGCTGCTGCTGTGGATCCTGCTGCTCGCGCTGTGGAGCGTGGCGGTGACGATCGGTGCGAGCCGACTGCCGCGGCGCTTCGGGGCGCGCGTGCTCGGGGTTCTGGGCGTCGTCAGCCTCGGCTTCCTGCTCTTTACGCTCGCGACCTCGAATCCGTTCCTGAGACTCGATCCGCCCGTCCCCGACGGCCACGACCTCAACCCGATCCTGCAGGACCCGGGGCTCGCGGTGCATCCGCCGATTCTCTACACCGGCTATGTGGGCTTTGCGGTGGCGTTCGCGTTCGCGTGCGCTGCGATGCTCGAAGGCAGGCTCGACCAGAACTGGGCGCGCTGGACGCGGCCGTGGACGACGGCGGCGTGGTCGTTCCTCACCTGCGGCATCGCACTCGGCAGCTTCTGGGCGTACTACGAGCTGGGCTGGGGTGGCTTCTGGTTCTGGGATCCGGTCGAGAACGCCTCCTTCATGCCGTGGCTCGTGGGCACGGCGCTGGTGCATTCGCTGGCCGTCACGGACAAGCGCGGACTGTTCAAGAGCTGGACTCTGCTGCTGGCCATCCTGGCTTTTTCGCTGAGCATGCTCGGCACCTTCCTGGTGCGCTCGGGCGTGCTGGTGTCGGTGCACTCGTTCGCAGCCGATCCCACGCGCGGTATCTTCATTCTCGTCTTTCTCGTCCTCATGATCGGCGGTGCCCTGGTACTTTATGCCTGGCGCGCTCCGCGGCTGAAGTCGGCGGCCGGATTCGAGCTCGGCGCACGCGAGTCGTTTCTCCTCTTCAATAATGTGCTGCTGGTGATCGCCGCGGGCACGGTGTTCGCCGGTACGCTGGCGCCGCTGATCTCGGACGCGCTCGGGCTTGGCACCGTGTCGGTGGGGCCGCCTTATTTCAATCCCACTTTCATGATGTCGATGCTGCCGTTGCTGGCGCTGCTGTCGGTCGGCATTCATGCGAACTGGAAGCGCGGACGGCTGCAGGACAGTGAGCGCGCGCTCCTCTACACCCTCATCGTTGCAGCCGTGCTCGCCGCTGGCCTGGTCTTCGGCGTCTACTCGCACGGCCGCGTGCTGAGCGCGGTCGGGGCGACGCTCGGGCTGTGGATCATGCTGTCCTCGCTCGTCGACCCGCTCGATCGCTGGCGGCGCGGGCTATCGCTGTCGCGTGCCGTACTCGGCATGACCGTCGCGCACATCGGGCTATCGCTCGCGGTGATCGCGCTCACCACCGTGCAATCCTTCACCATCGAGCGCGACGTGGCACTCGCCCCGGGCGCCACCACCAGCGTCGGCGGCTATGAATTTCGCTTCGTGGGCGTGCGCGCGGTCGAGGGCCCGAACTACGACGCTGTCGGCGCCACGCTCGTCGTGACGCAGGGCGGCGCCCCGGTCGCGGTGCTGCGCCCCGAGAAGCGCCAGTACTGGGTGCAGCATCAGGTGACCAGCGAGACTGCGATCCGCATGCACCACGGCAATAACCTGCTGCTCGCGCTGGGCGAGGATCTCGGAGCGGGCCGCTGGAGCCTGCGCATCCAGATACGCCCGCTCGTGAGCCTCATCTGGTTCGCAGCCCTCATCATGGCCATCGGTGGCGCGCTCGCCGCTTCCGACCGGCGCTACTGGTCGGTGAAGGCACCCGCAGCCGCGCGCGAAGCGGCAGGCGCAGAGCCGGCGGTATGAACCGCTTCATGCTGCCGCTCGGTGCCTTCGTGCTGCTGGTGGCCGTGCTCGCCATCGGCATCCGTCACGCGCCCGAGAAGGGAATCATTGCTTCGCCGCTGCTCGGTAAGCCGGCGCCGCAGTTCTCACTGCCGAATCTGACCGATCCGACCCGGGTGGTGAGCTCCGCCGGCCTGAAGGGGCGCTGGTACCTCTTCAACGTGTGGGGCACCTGGTGCCCCGAGTGTCGCGCCGAGCACGCGATGCTGCTCGAGGTGCGTCGGGCGGCGGTGGTGCCGCTCATCGGCATGGACTGGAAGGATGACAACGCACAGGCCCGCTCGTGGCTGGCGCAGCTCGGCAACCCTTACGAGGCGGTCGCGGTCGACGCTTCAGGCCGCACCGCCATCGACTGGGGAGTCTATGCAGCGCCGGAAACCTTCCTGGTGAACCCGCAGGGAATTGTCGTCTTCAAGCAGGTCGGCGCACTGACACCGGAGGTTTGGGCGCGCGATATCCTGCCGCGCCTGCCGCGCGCAGCAGGAAAGACTTAAGTGAATCGGCGGACCCCACAGCATGGGTCGCCGCGCAAGTCGCTCGTGGTGGTGCTGCCCGGGTTGCTCGCCGCTGGCGTGCTCGCGCTGTTCGCGCTGCAGCGCGCCGCATGGGCAGTCGATCCGACGCAGATGCCCACACCGCAGCTGCAGGAGCGCTACCTGGCACTCACCCACGAGCTGCGCTGCATGCAGTGCCAGAACGAATCCCTCGCCGACTCGCCGGTGGATCTGGCGGCGGACCTACGCCGTGAAGTGCGCGAGATGCTGCTCGCGGGCAAGTCCGACCAGGACGTGCGCGACTTCATGACGGCGCGCTACGGCGACTTCATCCTCTTTCGCCCGCGCTACTCGCTGCGCAACGCGTGGTTGTGGGGCGCACCGGCGGTGCTGCTGCTCGTGGGCGCATGGGTGTCGTGGCGTGTCGTGCGGCAGCGCAGCACGCTGCTGGCCGCCGATCATGAGTCCGTCGAAGAGGACGGCCACTCTTGATGGCTGCCTTCCTCGTGCTGGCGGCGGCGCTGACGATCGCCGGTGTCGTTGCCGTCACGATCCCGTTGCTCAGGCCGACCCCGGCGGGAGCGCCGCCCGCACGCTGGGCGGCCCTCGGGGCGGCGGGACTGCTGGTGATCGGTTCAGCGGCGCTCTATGTCAGCTGGAGTAACTGGCAGTGGCGAGCTTCGGCCTCGGCCGATTCGCCCGAGGGCATGGTGGCGCGCCTCGCACGGCAGCTCGAGCGCGACCCGCAAAATCTCGATGGCTGGCTGATGCTGGGGCGCTCCTACACCGTGCTGCAGGAGTATCCGCTCGCGGTGCGCTCGTTCGAGCGCGCCGACCGCCTGAGCGGCGGCAAGAGCGCTGAGGCACTCACCGGCGAGGCCGAGGCACTGGCGCTCGAAGATGAGAGCGAGCTCGACGGCCGGGCGGCGCGTCTCATCGAGCAGGCGCTCGCCCTCGCGCCCGACTCGCCCAAGGCGCTGTTCTTCGGCGCAACGGTCGCCGCGCGCCGTGGAGAGCTGCCGCTCGCACGGGCGCGGCTTGCGAAGCTGCTCGGCCTGAATCCGCCCGACAGTGTCCGCGCGATACTCGAGCAGCAGATCAGCGCCATCGACCAGAAGCTCGCGGCGACGTCCGCCGCCGCCGCGCCGCCGGCGCCCGATCATGCGCTCGGCGGGACGCAGTCGCCCGTAGTGCGGGTGAATGTCACGCTGGCACCCGCCCTCGCGGCCGCCTCTGCGGGTGCGCCGCTGTTCGTTTTTGTGCGCGATCCGGGCGCGGCCGGACCGCCCCTGGCGGTCAAGCGCCTCGACAGTCACTTCCCGCAACGCGTGGCGCTGACCCCCTCGGACTCCATGGTTCCCGGCCGCGTATTTGCCGCCGGCCAGAGCGTGCAGGTCGTGGCCCGGATTGCCCGTTCCGGGAGCGCGGTCGCTGCAAGCGGCGATCCCTTCGGCGAAGTGACCTACCGCGTGGGGCGGGACGGGCTGGTGAGTCTGGTCATTGACCGGCTGACCCCGTAGTCGCCCTGAGCCTCAGGTAGGCGTACGCTGACGGCAGCGGTCAGGTTTAACCTGATACTCCCCGCCGGACACGAGCGGTATCCTCTCTGAAGAACGACTCTTAACAATCGCACCCCACCGCGGTGGCTGGCATCTGCGGGCTTGCGAAATAAAGGAGAGTAGTGATGGCTGATGGAACAGTGAATGAAGGGCGCATTTCCCACCGTGGCTTCGCATCGATGAACGCCGAGCGGCAGCGGCAGATCGCGAGCATGGGCGGGAAGGCGGTTCCGGACGAGAAGCGCAGTTTCTCGCAGAACCGCCGGCTGGCTGCGGAAGCCGGCCGCAAAGGCGGACAGAGTGTCCCGGGCTCGAAGCGCAGCTTTTCGCAGAATCGCGAGCTCGCAGCCGTCGCCGGCCGCAAGGGCGGCCAGAGTGTGCCCGATGAGAAGCGCAGCTTCTCGCAGCATCCCGAGCTTGCGGCCGAGGCCGGCCGCAAGGGCGGACAGGCGAGCCACGGAGGCGGCGCCCGCCCGAGCTGAGGGCGGTTTTTCCACGGCAGGTAAGTGAAGGCGCGGCGCGCGTGTGAAAGCGCGCGCCGCGCCGGCGCGCACGCAGCAAAATTCCCTTAGCGGCGCACGAGTTTGCGCGCGTCGAACGTTGCCGGCCCGCCCAACGCCGCGTTGGCGGGCGCATGACGGGCCCTGGCGCTGCCGAAGGGTGCGCCTGTCAGGTTGGATCGGGGCGGGAGCGCGATGGCGGCTGTTGCCGCTGGACGCACGCTGGCACGCGCGGCAGTCGCCGCTGGGCGCATGCCGCCAGGTGCAGGGGCGTGAGCGGGACTCGGCGCTGAGAGCGGCGCGCGCGCTGAGGACGAATGGCGGCGCGCCGCCGCCTGGGCCGCCGCGGCCCGGGGTGGCGCGTGGTCACCGCTTTGGGCGTGCAGGAGGGCACTCGCCAGCAATGTCAGCGTGCTCACCGCGATGACACGGAACGGATGCATCAGGGTCCTGCCGTTTGCGGGGCAGCATTCTCCTTGCCCAGTAACAGCATACGCAGTGGCGGCACCGCCAGCAGCAGCATGATGGGCCCAAGGAGCATCCCGCCGACGATCACGGTGGCGAGCGGCCGCTGCACCTGACTGCCGATGCCGTGGGAGATCGCGGCCGGCAGCAGCCCAATGCAGGCCGAGAGGCTGGTCATCAGCAGCGGCCGCATGCGCTTGGTGGCGGCATGATGCATCGCCTCCAGCGGCGCCAGGTCGCGGGCGCGCGCCTGGTTATAGAAGGTCAACAGCAGAATGCTGTTCATGACCGACACCCCGAAGAGCGACACGAAGCCGATCGCCGCCGAGATGCTGAAGGGTTGCCCGGTGAGCCACAGCGCCCACACCCCGCCGATGACTCCCGCCGGTATGCCGGCCAGCGACAGCAAGGTATCGCGCAGTGAGTTGAACAGCGAATAGAGCAACAGCACGATCAGCATCAGGCTGACCGGCACCACGAATTCCAGCCGTTCCTTCGCCAGTTGCAGGTCTTCGAACTCGCCCGCCCAGACGATGCGGTACCCCGAGGGCAGGGGCACGCTCCTGGCGAGGCGCGCCTGCGCCGCGGCTACCGCACCCGCCAGGTCGCGGCCGCGGACGCTGAACTTGATCGGGATGAAGCGCACCATGGTCTCGTGGTAGATCCAGGAGGCGCCGGTGTCGAGCGAGATCGAGGCCAGCTCGCTCAGCGGGATGTAGGCGCTGGCGCCGCTCGCGGTCGTGTAGCCCACCCGGATGTTGCGGATCTTGTCGATGCTGTCGCGGTACTCGGCGGGGTAGCGCACCACGAGGTTCCACTCGCGGTCGCCCTCCAGCACCTGCGTGGCAATCGCCCCGCCCATGGCGGCCTGGATCACGGTGTTCACGTCGCCGGTGTTCAGCCCGTAACGCGCGACCTTGTCGCGATCGATCCTGATGTTGAGATTCGGCTGCCCGAGCACCGGAAAGATACCGAGATCGGTGATGCCGCGGACCCGGCTCATCTCGTCCTGCACCTGATGAGCCAGCCTTTCCAGAGTTGTCAGATTGGGACCGAGAATCTTGACCGAATTGGCTCCCTTGACCCCTGAGACCGCCTCCTCGATGTTGTCCTGGATGTATTGGGAGAAGTTGAACACAACGCCGGGAAGCTCGTCCTGGAATTCCCGTTGAATCTGATTGGTGAGATCGTCCTTGCTCACTCCGCGCGGCCACTGATCCAGCGGCTTCAGCGGCACGAACAGCTCGACGTTGGAGAACGGCGAGGCATCGGTGCCATTGTCGGGCCGCCCGTGCTGCGAGGTGACCGTGATCACCTCCGTGTGCCGCAGCAGAATCAGCCGCATCTTGCGCGTCGCAGCCTCCCCGGCTTGCAGCGAGAGCGTGGTCGGCATCGAGGCGCGGATCCAGTAGTTGTTCTCCTCCAGCGCCGGAAGAAACTCGCTCCCCAGCCGCGGCGCGATGAGCAGCAGCGTCACCGCAATCAGCGCAAGCTCGATGCCCACCACCAGCGCCCGCCGTGACAGCGCGAAGCGCAGCGCCGGATCGTAGACACGGTGCAGCAGCCGCACCACGTGCGTCTCGGCTTCCTGCAGACGCTCGGGAAGCAGGAAGTGGCTGAGGACGGGCGTGACGGTAAAGGTGGCGATCAACGCCCCGGCGAGCGCAAATCCGTAGGTGCGCGCCATGGGGCCGAAGATCTGCCCCTCGACTCCCTGCATGGTAAACAGCGGCACGAACCCGGCGGCGGTAATCAGGGTCGAGAAGAAGATTGCCTTATCCACCTGCAGGGCGCTGATCAGGATCAGCCGCAGGCGGTCGCTCCAACCCTGGCCCGCCGGCACGTCCACCGCCCGGGTCGGGTCCGCGCCGTAGGAGCCGCCCGCCAGATGCGCCAGCAGATCCTGCCGTTCTGCGGCGGGTCGCTGGAAATTGCGAAAGACATTCTCCGTGAGGATCACGGCCGAATCGACGATGATGCCGAAGTCGACGGCGCCGATGGACAGGAGGTTGGCGCTCTCATGCTGCCACACCAGCAGCATGAGCGCGAAGAACAGCGCGAACGGGATGTTCACGCCGACTACGATCGCGCTGCGCAGATTGCCGAGGAACACCCACTGGATCAGGAAGACCAGCAGCACGCCGAGCAGCAGATTGTGCAGCACCGTGTGCGTCGTCAGGCCGATCAGGTAACCGCGATCGTAAAACGGAACGACCTGCACTCCCGGCGGCAGGCTGCCGTCGCGGTTCATTCTGGCGACTTCCGACTTGACCAGGGGCAGCACCTCGGAGGTCTGCTTGGTGCGGGTCATGACCACGATCGCGCCCACTACATCGTCGTCGTAGTTCTTGCCGAAGATGCCGAGGCGGGGCGCATGGGTCGGGCGCACGCTGGCGACGTCCTTCATCAGCACCGGCACGCCGTTGAATTGTGCGAGGACGACCTTCTCGATGTCATCGACCTTGTAGCCCTGCGTCAGATCGTCGTTGCCACCGTCGTCGATCAGGCCGATGCCGCGGATGTTGATCGACTGCTGGCCGATCACGATCTCGCGTCCACCGACATTGATGTTTGCGTTGCCGAGCGCGGTGAGCAGCTGCGGCACGGTCACGTTGAAGGCTTCCAGCTTGAGCGGATCGACCTGGACTTCGAATTCCTTGATCATGCCGCCCCAGCTGTTGATGTTGATGACGCCGGGGATGGTCGACAGCCGCCGCAGCACGATCCAGTCCTGGATGGTGCGCAGATCGGTCAGGGAGTAGCGCTTCGGACCCTCCACGGTGTAGCGGTAGATCTCGCCGCTGCCGCTGTTCTGATTGACCGACGGTAACTGGTTGCCCGGCAGCGTGACATTCTGCTGCAGGGCAAGCGTCGCCTGCGCATAGGCGAAGTCGTAATCGACGCCCCACTTGAACACCACGCGGATGAAGGCCAGGCCGTAAAAGGAGGTGGAGCGGATCACCTGCACGCCCGGTGTCGCGTAGAGGCCGATTTCCATCGGAATGGTGTAGTAGCGTTCGATTTCCTCGGCCGAAAGGCCTGGCCCCTCGGCCGTGATCTCCAGGATCACCGGCGTCGGGTTCGGGTAGGACTCGATATTGATGACCTTGAAGGCGTAGAGCCCGGCGACCGCAAAGGCGAGCAGGGCGAACACGACGATCGCCCGCCGGCTGAGGCACGCCGCAATGATGGCTTTGAGCATGGGGCTTAGAGGCGGGGCCGCTTACGCCCGCTCAGTCGGTCGGAGGCGCGTAGAGAATGTTGCTCACGAACACCGCCCCATCCGTGATCACCAGCTCCCCGCGCTGCAGGCCTGCGACGACCGGGTATTGCCCGTCGAGCGGCTCGCCCAGCCTGACGATGCGTTGCGTGAAGCGGCGACGATCCGTCGTGATCCACGCCGCAAAACTGCCATCGCCGTTTCGCACTACCCCATTCACCGGTATAGCGAGCGACTTCACCGGGTCGTGAACCTGTATGGCAAAGCTCGCGAGCATTCCCGGAATCAGCTCGTCCTTCGGGTCGGAGATTTCGCAGCGCACCACGATGCGGTGCGTGTTCGGATCCAGCGACCGGCCGAGTCTCGAGATCGTCCCTTCGAAAGAGCGGCCGGGATAGGCCATCACCGCAGCGCGGATGGGCTGGCCCAGGCGGTACAGCGGGCTGTCGCTTTCGATGACATTCGCCACCATCCACTTGGTTCTCAGATCGGCCACGGAGTAAGGCGCGGGTGCGTTTCCCGGTTGAACGAGCGACCCAGGCGCGGCGTTACGTGCCGTGATGCGGCCGGTGAGCGGAGCTTTGACGATCAGCGCGGGCTCGACCTGTCGTTTGGCGACGATGCGATCGATCTGCGCTTCTGTCCTGCCGAAGATCGCGACTGCATGGCGCGCCGCCTTCAGTGCGCCTTCGGCCGTCTGCTGGCTAGCGACCGCGGCCTCATAATCGTTCTGATCGATGCCGTGCGCTGCATACAGCCTGATCGCGCGCTGCAGGGCGCTGGCGGTCTGCTCGAGCGTCGCCGCCGCAGCGATCAGATTCGACTGCGCCGCGAGGAAATCAGCGCTCTCGATCGTGAACAGCACCTGGCCTTTTTTCACCGCATCGCCAAGATCGGCGTAGGCCTGAATGATCCGGCCCTGATAGGGCGTGAACACCTGCACGTTCAGGTCCTGGTTGAAATCGATGATTCCCACCGCCTGTTTGCGGTACACAAACTCATGATCACCGAGCGGTGCGATGTGGATGGCCCCGAGCTGCGAGGGTTTCAGCTCCACCGTGTCGGCGCTCGCCGCCCCGGCGCTGTTGGCGGCGTGGGCGCTGTTGCTGGCGCGGGCACTGCCGCTAGCGGCGGCCTCGCCCGTCGTGCCGCGCAGGACGATGCAGGCGAGCAGCGCGCACACAGCCGCGACGACTGCCAGGGCTGGCGCTGGCACGGTGTTGAAAAGCGCTGCAAGGGCCGCGGGGCGCATGGTGATGACTCGCTTCGCGTCGCTTAAGGGTGCTGAGGTGCGGGGAATCCGCGAGTCGGCGCTCAGTTCGTGTGGGCAGCCGCGGCAAGCTCTGCGGTGCGATTCCACCAGCCGCCGCCGAGAGCCTGGTAGAGCGCCGCGGTATCGCCGAAGCGGGTCGACTGCGCCTGCACCAGGCCGAGCAACGCTTGCTGATAGGCCATTTCCGCAGCGAGCTCAGCCAGGTAATCGGCGAAGCCGTCCTGCGTGCGCTCGCGCGTCAGATCCAGCGTGACTTTCGCGGCACGCTCGGCAGCGCGCGCTGCCGCGAGCTCGTCGGCATCCGCGAGCATCGCATGCAGCGTATCGGCCACATTCTGGTAGGCGGTGAGCAGCGTCTGCTGGTACTGCGCTGCTGCCTGCCGCAGCGCCTGATCCGCGGCACGTTTGCTGTGCAGCAGCGTGCCGCCGGCAAATACGGGCTGCGTCACCCCGGCGATGACGTTCCAGAACGGTCCACCGTCGCGGAACATCCAGGCAAATTCGTTCGCACCGCCGCCCGTTGCGCCGGTGATCGAGAACTGCGGCAGCATGGCCGCGATCGCCACCCCGACCTGCGCATTGGCCGAGCGTATCTGCTGCGCGGCGGCGCGCACGTCGGGGCGCTGCTCGATGATCTTCGCCGGGAGGCTCAGCGGCACATCGCGCGGCAGCTTCAGGGAGGTGAGCTCGAAGGTCTGTTCGAGCTCCTGGTTCGGAAAGCTTGCCGACCAGGGCGCGCAGTAAGTCACGCGTCTGTTCGAACTGCTTCGCGAGGGGTGGCAGCAGGGCCTGCGCCTGGGCCAGCTGCGCCTCCTGAGCTGCCACGTCGACAGCCATGGCGTAGCCCTGCTGGTACTTGTCGCGCAGGACGTTCACGGACCGCTCGTTGTAATCGATGATCTCGCGGGCTGCCGCGAGCTGCGCACGTAGCGAGGCTTCCTGGATCGCTGCGGCGACGACATTCGCGGCGAGCGTGACGTAGGTGGCTTCGAGCTCGAAGCGCTGCATCTGCGCCTGCGCCTGCAGCGACTCGACTTTGCGGCGGTTGCCGCCGAACACATCCGGCGCGAAGCCTACCGTCAGCTCGGCAGTGTGGTAGTTGTAGATGAGCGGCTGCGCAGGTCCGCTCGGGACGAGGTTCTGACCATTCCCCTGCACGCCGGGCGCGGAGGAAGAGGCGGTGTTGCCCGCCACCTTCTGGCGCTCGAAAGCATAATCGGCGGCGACGCTGGGGTAGAAGTAGCCGCGCTGCGCATAGACCAGCTCCTGCGCCTGGCGCAACGCGGCCTGCGCCGCCGCGACGCTGGGGTTGGCCCGCAACGCCTGCTCGACCAGGGAATCGAGCGCTGCGCTGCCGAAGGCCTGCCACCACCTGAAGGCAACATCCTCGCCGGCCACAAAGCGCTGGGCATCGCCCCCGGGTACGTCCGCCGAGGCGGTGGCCTGCGGCAGCGGCGCGCTCATGTAGCCGGCAGCGGCAGGCGCCCTCGGCGCGTGGAAGTTCGGTCCCACGGCGCACCCCGGCAGCGCGGCCGCGGCGGCGAACGCCAGCGCAACGCAGGAGCGAAGAGGTACGCGCATACAGATGCCCCGAGGTTCGGCCGAGCGGACGGCCGCGACCTGACATCGTGCCGCTGCCGTACTTTCCGGCACCTTGCGCGAAGATTACGAATTGGAAAGGTGTGCGACGGCGGGCGGTAACGCGGCGGCTCGCCCGGCGGCGGGACTCTCGCCCGCGGCAGGCTTCGCCTCGGGCAGCTGCAGTGAGGCACTCAGGCCGGGGTTGACGTTGAGGAGCTGCAATGTCCCGGCGTGCATCGCCGCGATCGCCGCAACGATCGCAAGTCCCAGGCCGTTGCCGGGCTGACTGCGGGCGCGGTCCATGCGATAGAAGCGCTCGGTGAGTCTCGGCAGCTCGGCCTCCGGCACGCCCGGACCGTCATCGCGCACCACGATGGCGGCAGCGTGCGCCTCCGATCGCGCGGCGAGCTCGACCGTGGCGCCGCGGCCGGCGTATTTGATCGCGTTATCGAGGAGACTCGCCACGGCGGTTGCGAGCAGATCATGATCGCCGCGGGCCCACACCGGGCTGTGGCCTGCAACGATCAGGCGCACGCCCGCCTCTTCGGCGGCGGCGTCGTACAGCTCGACCATGTCGTGCACGATGCTGTTCAGGTCGACACGCTCGAAGCCTTGCGCGCGCATGCCCGACTCGGCTTCTGCGATCTGCAGCAGCTTGTTGAGCAGCAGGATCAGATCGTCAATACCGTCGATCGCCACGCGCGCGGCGCTGCTCAGGGCCGGGAGCGCCGTCTCGCGCCGCAGCGCTTCGTCGAGCCGGGCACGCACGCGCCCGAGCGGGGTACGCAGATCGTGGGCAATGGCATTCGATACATGCCGCACGCCGCTCATGAGCTGCTCGATACGATCGAGCATGCGGTTGATGTCGATGCCGAGGCGGGCAAACTCGTCATCCCCGGAGACCGTGATGCGCTGATCGAGGTTGCCCGATTCGATCTCGCGCGCCGTTTGGCGGATACCGCTGATACGGCGCTCGATCTGGCGCCGCGACAGCCATGCGCCGATCACCACCAGCACCAGCGACACTGCGATCGCGGCCTCGAGCGCGTGCACGACCAGCATGCGGATCGCGCGCTGCTCGCTCAGGTCGCGGCCGACGTACAGCAGGTCGCCGTTGGGCAGGGGCTGCACGATCAGCCGCGCGGACGAAGGCCGGCCGTCGCGAATCACCTCGCGGTTGAGCAGCCGCCCCATCGGGATCGGGGCGAGCGGCCAGGTCGTCAGATTGCCGACGACACGCTCGCCGAGCGGCGAGGTCACCAGAAAGATCTCGGTGTCGCTGTCGATGCCGTCGGTGAGCTCCTGATTGATCTCGCGCACCAGCTCGGCTACCGGCCGGGCGCCATACTGGCTGCGCAGCCGGTTGGCGATCGAGACGATCTTGCCGTCGTTGCTGCGGGCGAGCACGCCGACCGTGCCGAAATAAAACACCCCGGAGATCACCACGATCAGCGCAACCAGCAGTGCGCCGTTGCCGAGCGCGAGGCGTGCCGCGATCGAGTCGTTGAGCCTGAATGCTGTCACGACGGGTCTTATTGCGGCGCGACCGCGGGCGGCTGGCGCTCGCCGAGCAGGTAGCCGACGCCGCGAATGGTGTGGATCAGGGCAGGCGAGAACCCCTTGTCGACCTTGCTGCGCAGGCGGCTGATCTGGACGTCGATGACGTTGGTCTGTGGGTCGAAATGACAGTCCCAGACGGCCTCGAGCAGCATGGTGCGCGTGATCACCTGGCCTTCGTTGCGCATCAGGTACGCGAGCAGGCGTAACTCGCGCGGCTGCAGGGCAATGGGCACCGTGCCGCGCGCCACCAGCAGGGTGCGCATGTCAAGGGTGAGATCCGCAACCCGCAGCTGCGTGCTCCCCTGTGTGCGATGCGCCCGGCGCAACAACGCCTCGACACGCGCCAGCAGTTCCGCGAAGGCGAACGGCTTCGAGATATAGTCATCGCCCCCCTGGCGCAGCCCGCGCACGCGTTCATCGGTCGTGGTCAGCGCACTCACGATCAGGACCGGCGTCTTCTTGCCGAGGTCACGCAACTTGCCGACGATCGACAGGCCGTCGACGCCGCCCGGCAGCAGCCGATCGACGATGATCAGATCCCAGTCTTCATTGAGCGCCAGGTGCAGCCCGTCCAGACCGTTGTCGCAGCAGGTGACGGCGTGACCGGATTCTTTCAGGCCGTTGCAGATGTAGCGTGCGGTGTCGGGCTCGTCTTCGATAACGAGGCTCTTCATGGCGCGAAAATCTTAACCGATCCCGGTGCCAGGCAAGTGCGCAGACACGCTCAAGGCCGCGGCGCGGGCCACCGCGGTGATCTGCCGCGGGTCGGTCGCGGCGGCCGCCGGTGGCGCGGCGCCGTCGCGAACGCCATTGACCGCCAGCGGCAGTCGTACTACTTTCGCTACGAGCTAGGGGAGCCCCGGCAGGGGGCTGAGAGGCCAGCGAGCGCTGTGGGAAAGCGCGGCTTGGCGACCCTCCGAACCTGATCCAGTTAATGCTGGCGTAGGAAAGTTTTCCCAGGATCGCCATCGTGCCAGTGAGGCGAGTTCACGGCGTCGATGCTGCTTCCCGCCGTACAGCATTTACCGGGTCTTTGCGAAGCAAGGAGCTTAGCCCGTGAATGCCCAACTGTTGCATGTCGTCTCTGCAGCCCTGCCGGCCTCTCGTAAGGTATACAAGAGCGGATCCCTGCACCGCGAGCTGCGCGTGCCAATGCGCGAGATCGATCTGCAGCCCTCCGCCGAGGAGCTGCCGCTGACGGTCTATGACCCTTCCGGCCCCTATACCGACCCGGCAGTGCGCATCGACATCGGCCAGGGGTTGCCACGCACGCGCGCCGCCTGGATCGCCGCACGTGGCGACGTCGAGGCCTATCCCGGGCGGCACGTGCAGCCGCTCGATAACGGGCTCGAGCACGGTGGCAAGGCGGCGCTGGAGTTCCCCGGGCGGCGGGCACCGCTGCGGGCAGCGGGGAGCGCGGCGGTGACGCAGCTCGCCTACGCGCGCGCCGGCATCATCACCCCGGAGATGGAGTACGTCGCGATCCGCGAGAACGTCGGACGCGAGTCCGGCCGCACGCCTGGGCCGTGCGATGGCAATTCCTGGGGTGCAGCCATTCCTGACTACGTGACGGGCGAATTCGTGCGCGCCGAGGTCGCCGCGGGTCGCGCCATCATCCCGGCGAACGTCAATCACCCGGAGTCCGAGCCGATGATCATCGGCCGCAACTTCCTGGTGAAGATCAACGCCAACATCGGCAACTCCGCGGTGACTTCATCGACGGCGGAGGAAGTGGACAAGATGGTGTGGGCGATCCGCTGGGGCGCGGACACCGTCATGGACCTGTCCACCGGGCGCAACATTCACACCATCCGCGAATGGATCCTGCGCAATTCCCCGGTGCCGATCGGCACGGTGCCCATTTACCAGGCGCTGGAGAAGGTCGGCGGGGTGGCGGAGGAGTTGAGCTGGGAGATCTTCCGCGACACGCTGATCGAGCAGGCGGAGCAGGGCGTCGACTATTTCACCATTCACGCGGGCGTGCGCCTGCCGTTCGTACCGCTGACGGTGAATCGCGTGACCGGCATCGTCTCGCGCGGCGGCTCGATCATGGCCAAGTGGTGCCTGGCACATCACCGCGAGAGCTTCCTCTACGAGCGCTTCGCCGAGATCTGCGAGATCTGCCGCGCCTATGACGTGAGTTTCTCCCTCGGCGACGGCCTGCGCCCCGGTTGCATCGCCGATGCCAACGATGCCGCGCAGTTCGCCGAGCTCGAGACGCTCGGGGAGCTCACGCGTATCGCCTGGCAGCGCGACTGCCAGGTCATGATCGAGGGACCCGGGCACGTGCCGATGCACAAGATCAAGGAGAACGTCGACAAGCAGCTCGCCGTCTGTGGCGAGGCGCCGTTCTACACCCTGGGTCCCCTGACCACCGACATCGCGCCCGGCTACGATCACATCACCTCCGCCATCGGCGCTGCCATGATCGGCTGGTTCGGCACCGCGATGCTCTGCTACGTCACGCCCAAGGAGCACCTGGGACTCCCCGACCGCAACGACGTCAAGACCGGGGTCATCACCTACAAGATAGCCGCGCACGCGGCCGATCTCGCCAAGGGACATCCCGGGGCGCGTTTACGCGACGATGCGCTCTCGCGGGCGCGCTTTGATTTTCGCTGGCAGGACCAGTTCAATCTCTCGCTCGATCCGGACACCGCCTGCGCGTTCCACGACGAGACGCTGCCGAAGGAGGGTCACAAACTGGCGCACTTCTGCTCGATGTGCGGGCCGAAGTTCTGCTCGATGCGCATCTCCCACGAGGTGCGTGCCGAGGCGCGCAGCCAGGGCCTGGCCGAAATGGCGGCCAAGTTCCGCGCCGCGGGCGGCGAGCTGTACGTGGCGGCGCCCGTGGCAACGCCGCCGCGGGAGAGCTGACCGTGCAGGTGAGCGTCATCGGCGCGGGTGTGGCGGGGCTCACCTGCGCGCTGGAGCTGGCCGAGCGCGGCGTCGCAGTCGAAGTGCTCGAGCGCGCGGCCCGGCTCGGGGCGGGCAGCTGCTCCTGGTTCGCCGGCGGAATGCTCGCGCCCTGGTGCGAGCAGGAGAATTCCGGGCCGCTGATCGCGCGCCTCGGTGTCGAGAGCCTGCGGTGGTGGCGCGAGCACTTTGCCGACACGGTGGTGCGCGGCACGCTGGTGGTGGCGCATGGGCGCGACGCCGCGGAACTCACGCAGTTCGGCCGCCGCACGGCACAGTTCGAGCGCTTGGCCGGCGCGGCGATCGCTGCGCTCGAGCCGGATCTCGCCGGGCGCTTCGAGCGCGGGCTGTACTTCGCCGAAGAGGGGCACCTCGATGCGCGTGCCACGCTCGCCGCGCTGGCGCTGCGGCTGGAGAGTCTGGGCGTGCGTATCCGCTTCGGGGTCGAGGCTTCGGTGGATATGCTCCCCGGGTGCACGGTGATCGACTGCAGCGGGCTCGCCGCGGCTGCGCGCCTGGGCGATTTGCGCGGGGTCAAGGGCGAGATGCTGCTGCTGCGCTCGCGCGAGGTGTCGCTCGGGCGTCCGGTACGGCTGCTCCATCCGCGCCTGCCGGTGTACGTCGTGCCGCGGGACGACGGACTCTTCATGGTGGGGGCGACCATGATCGAGAGCGATGACGGCGCGCATATCAGCGCGCGCTCGATGCTCGAGCTGCTGTCGGCGGCCTATGCACTGCACCCGGCCTTCGGCGAGGCGCAGATCGTGGAGATCGGCACCGCAGTGCGCGCCGCCTTTCCCGACAACCTGCCGCGGCTGCGTCGCGAGGGCGGTGCGCTGCACGTCAACGGCCTCTACCGGCACGGCTTCCTGCTGGCGCCGGCGCTCGCGCGGCGCGCGGCGGACGTGCTGCTCAGAGGCAGCCACTTTCCGGAGGTGATGGATGAGGATCCTCTTCAACGGCGCCTGGCGTGAGACCGCGGGCGCGGAGCTGGCGGCGCTGCTCGAGGAGCTCGGCTACGGCGATGCGGTCGTGGCGACCGCGGTGAACGGCGAGTTCGTCGCCGCGGCCGCGAGGGTGCGCACGCAGCTCAGCGAGGGCGACCGGGTCGAAGTGCTCGCGCCCATGCAGGGGGGCTGAATGCTCAGGCTCTACCAGGTCCCGTTGCGCTCGCGGCTGCTGCTCGGCACGGCACGCTACCCCTCGCCGGCAGTGCTGACGGATGCCGTCAGGGCGTCGCACTGCGAAGTGGTCACCGTCGCGTTGCGGCGCGAGTCGGGTGGTGAGCGCGCCGGCCAGGGCTTCTGGTCGATCATCCGCGGACTCGGCGTGCGTGTACTGCCGAACACCGCCGGCTGCTATTCGGTCAAGGAAGCCGTGACCACCGCACACATGGCGCGCGAGGTGTTCGATACCCGCTGGATCAAGCTCGAAGTCATCGGCGAAGACGACACGCTGCAGCCGGATGTGTTCGGCCTTATCGAGGCCGCCGCGATCCTGTGCGCGGAAGGGTTCGAGGTGTTTCCCTACACGACGGAAGATCTGGTGGTGGCGGAGCGGCTGCTGGCAGCGGGCTGCCGCGTGCTGATGCCGTGGGGCGCGCCGATCGGATCCGGGCGCGGGCTGAACAACCTCTACGGGCTCGCCGCCCTGCGTGCGCACTTCCCGGACGTGCCGCTGATCATCGATGCGGGTCTCGGGGTGCCCTCGCATGCGGCGCGGGCGCTGGAGCTCGGCTTCGACGCGGTGCTCGTCAATACCGCGGTTGCCCAGGCGGGCGACCCGGCGCAAATGGCCGCCGCGTTTGCCCAGGCGGTGGAGGCGGGCTACGCGGCGCGCCTGGCGGGGCCGATCGAGCCGCGCGATCTCGCCGCCCCCTCGACGCCGGTCATCGGCACGGCCTTTCGCGGATGATGCTGCCGCGCATCTACCCGATCGTCGACAGTGCCGCCTGGGTGCAGCGGCTCGCCGCCCTCGGTGTGCGCCTGCTGCAGCTGCGCATCAAGGAGCAGCCGCAGGCGGCGGTGCTCGCCCAGATCCGCGCCGCCCACGGTTGCTGTGCCCGTGCCGGCGTGCAGCTCGTGGTGAACGATCACTGGCGGCTGGCGCTCGAGGCGGGCTGCGACTTCGTTCACCTCGGGCAGGGCGACCTCGACGGCACCGATGTCGCGGCGCTGCGTCGCGCCGGCGTACGTCTCGGCATCAGCACGCACGATGAGCGCGAGCTCGAGCGAGCGCTGGCGCTCGCGCCGGATTATGTGGCGCTCGGTCCGATCTACCCGACGTTGCTGAAGGTGATGCCGTGGCAGCCGCAGGGACTTGCGCGCATCGGCGAATGGAAGCGGCGCGTAGGCGCGGTGCCGCTCGTGGCCATCGGTGGGCTGACGCTCGAGCGCCTTGCGGGGGTATTCGCCGCCGGAGCGGACGTGGCGGCGGTCGTGACCGACATCGTGCGTGCTGCACAGCCGGAGGAGCGCACGCGGCAATGGCTCGCCGCCGCCGCGGCGTAGCGCGGGAGAAACCCATGGTCGATCGTTACAGCCGCCAGAGCGTGTTGCCGGAAGTGGGCACCGCCGGTCAGGGCCGCCTCGGCGCCGCGGCGGTGCTGGTGGTCGGCGCCGGCGGACTTGGCTGCCCGGTGCTGCAGTACCTTGCGGCGGCCGGTGTCGGCCGGCTGGTCATCGTCGATCACGACTGCGTCGAGGAGTCGAACCTGCACCGCCAGCCGCTCTATCGCATGAGCGAGCTCGGGCAGCGTAAGGTCGACGCCGCGCGTGCGGCGCTGCTCGCCAGAAATCCGCAGGTGCGGATCGAGGCGGTCGCCGAGCGCCTCACCGCCGCCAACGCGGCGCGCCTCACGCAGGCAGCGGATGTGGTCGTCGATGCCGCCGATAGTCTTGCGGTGACGTATATCCTGAGCGATGCGTGTCAGCATGGCGGCACGCCGCTGGTGAGCGCCTCGGTGCTCGGGCTCGTCGGCTATGTCGGCGCTTTTTGCGCCGGCGCACCCAGCTACCGCGCGGTTTTTCCGCAGATGCCGCGCGCGGCCGGCTCGTGTGCGCAGTCGGGCGTCCTCGGAACCGCTGTCGGGGTCATGGGTACGCTGCAGGCGCACCTGACGCTCGCGCTGCTGCTCGACTGGCAGCCCAAGGTGCTCGGGCGGCTGCTCTCGGTCGACTTCCGCACGCTGCACGTGGGCGGCTTCTCCTTTGCGGGGGCGACGGAAGCTGCGGACGCGCCGCTGAGATTCATTGCACCAGCCGAAATCGCACCCGACGACATCGTGGTCGACCTGCGCAGCGTGGAGGAGGCCCCGGGGTCGCCGTTCCCCGCCGCGCTGCGCGTGAGCGTCGAGGCACTCGAGCAGGCGGAGGTCAGTTTCCCCGCCCAGCCACGCATCGTGCTGTGTTGCCGCTCGGGAGTGCGCGCCTGGCGGGCGGCACGCGCCCTGCAGGGCCAGGGCCACCTCAACGTCGCACTGGTCGCGCTCGGCGAGTGACGGCGGTCCTGGTCATTGCCGGGTCGGACTCGAGCGGCGGCGCGGGAATTGTGCGCGACGTGCAGACGCTGGCGTACTTCGGCGCCGCCGCGCTGTGCGCGCTGACCGCAATCACGGCACAGTCGGATGCGCAGCTGACCGCCGTGCATCTGGTTCCGCCCGACATGGTGCGTGCGCAGATCGAAGCCGCCTTCGCGACGCGCCAGGCAGGGGCGATCAAGATCGGCATGCTCGGCAGTCGTGCCACGGTGCTCGCGGTCGCCGCGAGCCTTGCAACGCGCGAGCCGCTCCCGCTGGTGTTGGATCCGGTGCTCGCATCATCCTCGGGTGGTGAGCTGCTCGATGCCGCGGGTCAGGCGGCGTTGCGCGAGACGCTGTTGCCGCGCACCACACTGCTTACGCCTAATATCCCGGAAGCCGCCGCTCTGCTCGGCACGCCGCGGGCCCGGAGCGAAGACGAGCTGCTGCGCCAGGCCGAAGCGCTGCTCGCGCTCGGGCCGCGCGCGGTACTGCTCAAGGGCGGCCACGGCGAGGGTGCCCTGGCAGTCGACCTGCTGCTGATTCGTGCTGAGGGGCTGCAGCGCCTGTCGGCGCCGCGCTGCGACGCGACGCGACGCGGGACAGGCTGTGCGCTGTCGTCGGCGATTGCTGCGGGACTGGCCGCGGGCGCCGCGCTTCCCGAGGCGTGCGCACGCGCCAAACGCTACGTGACAACGCTGTTGCAGCAGCCGGACCGACACCTCGAACCAACATAACTGTCGGCGCAGGGCGACAGCGCGCGCATTTCCTGGGGCGCGCTCGTCAACCAACTGTAAGTTCGCTCGCTTTACGCTCGACAGCCGCCGCTGGCGGCCGTGGCGTACCAACAGAGGGATTTGATATGCGGTGCATTATGTTGCGACGGGCGTTTTACGGCACACTTCTTACAGGTCTCACCGCCGGCCTCGCGGCCTGTGGCGGAGGCGGTGGCTCAGGCACGAGCTCCACCGCCACGAGCCAGTCGATGACTTCCGGGACCATGCCGATGATGATCAGCGATGCGTCCTCGGACGACTGGGCGACCGTCGGTGTCAGGGTACTCAGCATCGCCCTCGTGCCCCAGGGTGGCGGCAGCGCGGTGATCGTGTGGACGGCGCCGACACCGGCCCCTTATGTCAACCTCGAGCAGCTCGATCAGCTCGGAGAGATTCTCGGTAACGTCAGCGTGCCGGTCGGCACCTACACCGGCGCCATCATGACGATCAGCGCGAATCCCGGCGACGTGCTGCTGACGGTGGCCGCCGATCCGGAGAGCGGCTTCCCGGTTGCGCCGGGGACCAGCATCCCGTCCGATCAGATCCAGATCCAGGGCCGGCAGGGCACGACGGGCAGCCTGACGGTTCCTGTGGCGGTCAACTTCGACTCACCGCTGACGGTGAGCAGCAGCTCGAGCAACGCGCTCGACCTGGAGTTCGACCTGGGTCATCCGGCGTTCATCGTCGGCCACACGCCGCCCGCCGCGGACGGTGCCACGATCTGGGCCGTGAACTTCAAAGGGCCGGTGCGCCACCATCCGGTGCGCGACATCACCGCCCTGGTGCTGCGTCACACCTACGGCACGGTCACGCAGGTGACGTCCGCCGCGCTCACGATCACCAAGGATTACCCGGTGTATCCGGCGACCAATCCTGAGACGCAGATCACGGGCACCGTGTCGCTGACCATCGACGCGGACAGCGCGAACGGCACGATCGTGTATGACCTCGATGCCGGCACCCGCACGGTCGTCGACAATTTCGGCAGCAACGGCAACATGAACGGCCGGTACGTGCGCATTGCCGCACGCTACCAGGAGGATGGCACGCTGGTTGCGGTGCGCGTGTGGGTGAGCAGCAACTTCAGCAAGGTGTGGCTGAGCCCCGAAGGCCACGTGCTGAACGTCAACACCGCCACCGACGTCATCAGCGTGACCAACGAGAACGGCATCCCCGTTCCGGTAACGGTCAACGCCGCTACGCAGTTCTTCTTCCGCACGCCGGCGAACGCGATTGCCGATGCGACTCCGATCGGCACCGGCACGGGCTTTCTCACCAGCCAGGAGCTGGTGCGCGGCTTCAAGGTGCACGTGAGCGCGGTGGATCCGCTCGCCGTGCCGCTGGTGGCGCAGACCATCGACATCGAGACTGCGGCCTTCGGTGGGCACATCTCGAACGCCAACAGCACCGGCTTTACGTATACCTCGCAGTATGTCAACGCCAACGACGATTACTCGCTGACGCTCGACTACATCGCGGGCATGACGGCCAACGGCTACGACGACATGGGCAACCCGATCATGGGTTGGAAGTGGTGGGATTTCACCTTCCCCACTGACGTCACCTTCGGCACCGATGCGATTGCGGACTTCGTGGCGACCACCAATGGCTCGGTGAACTTCGGCGGTACCGTCGGTGCGCTCGTGCCGTGGGGTGAGAGCGCGGCGATGTGGGGCGACGGCGCGACTAACCCGAGCGGCTGGTACCTGCGCGACGCCGTGCTGGTGCCGACGCCGATCCCGCTCGGCACCGTAACCACTGCCTATGCGGCCAACAGCTTCGCCGTCACACTCGCGAACGGCACGCTGCCGGTCACGGTGGATGTCAGCACCACGATGGGCGCGGCGCCGCTCGTCTACCAGGTGGACCGCTCGAACGGTGTCGTCACCATCTCGCCCATCGACATCACCTCGGCCAACGGTCTTGCGGCCATCACCGCCGGGCTGATCGCAGGTGCCCCGGTCAAGGTGTACGGCGTGCCGCAGGCTGACGGTACGCTCAAGGCTTACGTACTCGTCTACTACACGGGCACGATGCCTGTCAGCTGAGTGAGAATCGGACGAGGCAGGGAAGCTTCGCTTCGAGAAGAAGGGCGCCGCGGAGGATTCGCGGCGCCCTTCGCTTTGTGCGCCCGCAGCGGCCGAAGCGCCGGCGGGGCATTGGCGGGTATCATGCGGCGATGGCGGAGCAGAATAATCCCAGCGAGCTGCAACTCATCGCGCGCCGCTCGATGCGCGAGCACGCTCTGGAGCCGGACTTCCCGCCGGCGGTGGCCGAGCAGTTGCGCTCCATGACCACGGCGGCGATGGAGCGCGCTGCGCAGATCCGCGATCTGCGGGCACTGCCCTGGTGCTCGATCGATAACGACGATTCGCGCGACCTCGATCAGCTGTCCGTCGCCCAGCCCCTCGACGCGGGCAAGGTGAAGATCCTGGTGGCCATCGCCGACGTCGATGCCAGCGTCGCTCCGGGCTCGCCGATCGATGCGCACGCGCACACCAACACCACTTCCGTTTACACCGCAGCGGAGATCTTTCCGATGCTGCCCGAGCGGTTGTCGACCGACCTGACGTCTCTGGCAGAGGAGCAGGAGCGCCTCAGCCTGGTCATCGAGATGAGCGTTGCGCCGGACGGCGCGGTGGCTGCCTCCGACGTCTACCGGGCCGTGGTACGCAACCGCGCCAAGCTGGCCTACGACAGCGTCGCCGCGTGGCTCGACGGCAAGGGGCAGATGCCGGCGCGCGTCGCCGCCGTGGCCGGCATGGAGCAGCAGCTGCGCATCCAGGACGGCGTGGCGCAGCGGCTCAAGAGCGTGCGAGAGCAGCAGGGGGCGCTCGGACTCACGACGCTCGAGGCTCAGGCCGTATTCGAAGGGACGCGGCTTCTTGACCTTCAGCCTGACGAGGATAATCGCGGCAAGGAGCTCATCGAGTACTTCATGATCGCAGCCAACGGCGTCATCGCCCGCTACCTGGAGAGCAAGGGCTCGCCGTCGTTGCGGCGCGTATTGCGCCAGCCGCAGCGCTGGGACCGTATCGTGCAGCTGGCGCACGGTTGCGGCGAGCGGCTGCCGCCGACGCCCGATGGACCGGCACTGAGCGGTTTTCTCACCCGCCGCCGGCAGGCTGCTCCGGCGCAGTTCCCGGACCTGTCGCTGTCGATCGTGAAGCTGCTGGGCGCCGGCGAGTACGTGCTGAAGCGTCCCGGTCAGGCGGCCGAGGGGCACTTCGGTCTCGCGGTGAGCGACTACACGCACGCGACAGCCCCCAACCGGCGCTACCCCGACCTCATCACGCAACGGCTGACGAAAGCGGCGCTGAGCGCTGCTGCCGCGCCGTACAGCGAGGAGCAACTGCGTGCGCTCGGCGCGCATTGCACCGAGCAGGAAGGCAACGCCAACAAGGTCGAGCGCCAGGTGCGCAAGTCCGCCGCTGCCGTGCTGCTGCAGTCGCGCAGCGGCGAGCAGTTCGACGCCATCGTCACTGGCGCATCGCCGCAGGGGACCTGGGTACGCATTTCACATCCGCTGGCAGAGGGGCGTGTGGTGAAGGGTTTCGAGGGCCTGGACGTCGGCGACGCGGTTCGCGTGCAGCTGATCCATACCGACGTGCAGCGCGGTTTCATCGATTTCGCGCGCGTCAGGTAAGCACCGTCAGCGCGCGTTGCGCCGCGCGCAAGCCCCGTCGGCACGAGCGTCGGCACGAGCGTCGGCACGAGCGACATCCGCCGCACGAACGACGCAAAATACCGACACGTTGCTGCATGGCGTTCGATGTACTTATATAGCTTCACGGCTAGCTGCACGAACTTCCCGCGCCGGAGGCCGTCGGACATGGAAGTCTGCGGCTTCCGCGCGGCGAAGTTGTGGTGACATCAGCCGTGACGAAGCATCGCGCCCAGGGAGGGGCGCCTGCGGGCAGGGCTAATCTATTGTGACCGCAGTGCGCTGATCAACACACAGGTCTCGAACTGAAGGAGGTGTGTGATGAAGCGCATGACCAGCTTGTTGACAGCGGCGAGCGTTCTGGGACTGGCGGCATTCGCTCAGTCCGCGGTCGCGCAAACTTCGGCAGGGGCGCAGCCGGCGGAGCAGTCCGCGACAATGCCGCCATCTTCTCCGTCCAGCGACCCGTCTATCGCGGCACCGTCGTCCGACGACTCCTCGACGACGTCCGCGACCGCGACCGGCCCCGACGCGAGATCCGGGACTACCTCGAGCGCTGCGACGTCGCCGTCCGCGGAACCCAATACGCGCCTGGCGGCGATAACACCGCCGGGCATGTCGACCGAGGCAGCCTGCACGGGATTCAAGAGCATTCGCGAGTGTGCGGTGGCGCTACACGCGGCGCAGAATCTCAGCATCCCGTTCCCGGACCTGAAATCAAAGCTGAGCGGCGGGCAGAAGCTCGGCGCGGCGATTCATGACCTGAAGCCCGAGGCGAATGCCAAGGAAGAGGCGCGCAGGGCCGAGGAACAGGCGCGCAGCGACGTCCAGGCTGGCCCACAGGGCTGATCGGGGCGGGGATTGACCGCTGATTGACCGCTGCACGATCGCACGCGGGCGCGGGGGTCGCGGCTAGGGCGGCGGCGGGAGATTCCAGTCCCCGCCGAGCGCCCTGACCAGCAGGACCGTCGCGTTGGCGCGGCGAATCTCGATATCCGCGGCGGCGAGTCGCGCGGCGAGCGCCGCGTTCTCGGTCGAGACGACCTCCAGGTACGTGACGAGGCCGCCCTTGTAGCGCAGATTGGCCTGCTCGAGCGCTCCCTGCGTCGCAGTGACGGCCGCTCCCTCACTGACGCTCTCGCGCTGCAGCTGGCGCAGCGCCACGAGATTGTCCTCGACGTCCTGGAAAGCGGTGAGCACCGTGTTGCGGTAGTTGGCGACCTGCTCGTCGTAAGCGGCGTGCGCCTGCGCTGATTGCGCAGCGTGCGCGCCGGCATCGAACACGGTGATCAGAGCCTGGGGTCCGATCGTCCAGTATTGCGCCGGCGCGGTGAGCAGGGTCCCGGTCGACAGGCTCTGCCACCCGGCGGAGCCATCGAGCGTCAGCGTCGGAAAGTAGGCGGCGCGCGCTACGCCGATGGCGGCGTTGGCAGCGGCCACGCGGCGTTCGGCGGCCGCGACGTCGGGGCGGCGCTCGAGCAGGTGCGAAGGCACGCCGACTTCGACCTGAGGCATCTGCGCGGGCGCCTCCTCGGCGCGAGCGCTGACCGTGAAGCCGGAAGCCTCCTGGCCAACGAGCACCGCGATCGCGTGCTCGGTCTGGGCGCGCCGCAGTCGGGTGTCTTCCGCCTGGGTACGGGCGGTTTCCAGCTGGGCCTGTGCCTGCTGGACATCGGAGATCGCAGCGGCGCCGCCGTGGTAGAGGTTCTCGGTCAGCTCGAGCGCCCTTGCATAGTCGGCGACCGTGCGATCGAGGAAGCGCTGCTCGATGTCCAGGCCGCGCAAGGTGAAGTAGTCGCCGGCCAGCTCGGCGTGCAGCGCCAGGTCGAGCGCAGCGAGATCGCCGGCGGTCGCCTGCTCCGTGGCGCGCGCGCCGGTGACCGTGTTGCGGATGCGACCGAACAGGTCGATCTCGTAGGAGAGGTCTCCTCCGAGGGTAAAGCTGTTCCCCGTCCGCGGCTGGCCGGGCGTGTAGCTCGATGAGTAGGTCGAGACCTCGCCTCGGGTGGCACCGCCGCCCGCGGTCACCGTCGGAAACCACGCGGCGCGGGCGAAGCGGGTCTGCGCGCGTGCCTGCTCGAGACGCGCCAGTGCAGCCTTCAAATTCTGATTGGCGGTGGTGAGCTCGCCTTCGAGCGCATCGAGATCCGCGTCACCGAACATCGTCCACCAGCGGCCCCGGGGCGCTGTGTCTGCGGGGGTCGCCACCTTCCATTCGCCGGCCTCCTTGTAGGCAGGCGGAGGCGCGGGCATCGCCGGCCGCTGGTAGCGCGGCGCCAGCGAGCAGCCAGCGAGCGCCGCTGCGACCAACACGGTTGCCGCGACCCCTGCCGTGCGCTTCACGAGGAGTGCTCCGCGGCGGCGCCTCCGGGGGCCGCCGGCGGCCGAGGTGCCGGGTTGGCAGGCGGCTGCTGAACGCGTACCTGCATGCCGTTCACCACTGAATCAGGCGGGCTGACGATGAGCGTGTCGTCGGGATTGAGGCCCGCGAGCACCTCGATCTCAGTGCCGAAGTCACGCCCTTCGGTGATGCTCTTCAGCTGCACGCGCTGCCCGGCATCGAGCGTGGCGACCTGCAGATTGCTGGTGCGGAAGATCACCACATTCGCCGGCACGCGCAGCGTGTTGGCCTGCGAGGGGAGCGTGAAGGTCACCTGCACGTAGGAGCCGGGCAGCAGCGCGCCGCCGCTGTTGTCGATCTGCAGCTCCACCTGCAGTGTGCGCGATACGGCGTCCAGCGCGTGCGCGGTGGATGCGACCATGGCGGTGTATCGCTGACCGGGGTGATCGGTGAACTCGAGCGCCGCCTCGAGCCCTGGCCGGATCTCGGCGGCGTAGGCCTGCGGAACGAACACGTAGATCCTCAGACGGTGTGTATCCGCCACCCGAAACAGGGCGTTGCCGGGGCTCTCGCCGGCGTTGATCAGCGCCCCGACGTCGGTATTGCGCTGCGTGACGACGCCGGCGAAGGGCGCCACCACGCGCTTGAAGGATTCGAGCTCGAGCAGGCGCTGCACGTTGGCGGCCGCGGAGTGTTGCGCGGCGAGCTTCGCCGCCGCATCGCCGGCGCGCTGGTCGGCGTCCTGCTGCGACACCGACTGCGTCGTGAGCAGCCCCTGCCAGCGCTCATTGGTGGTGCGCGCCAGGATGTAATTCGCCTGCGCGGTGGCGAGGTCCGCCTGCGCCTGGCGCAGCTGCTGATCGAGGTCGGGCGCATCGATCTGCGCCAGCAGCTGACCCTGCTTGACGCCCGCGCCGATGTCCGTGTACCAGACCTTGAGATAGCCGTTGGTGCGCGCGTAGATCGGCGCCTCGAAGTACGACTGCACGTTGCCGGGCAGCACCAGATGGTCGGCCGTCGGTCCGGCTTTCGGCCTGGTGGTGGCGACGGTCAGGATGGTTGCCTGTTGCGCCTGGCGCTCGAGCGCGTTGCGCGCGCTCAGGCGGCTGAGGATGCCCCACGCGGCAAGCAGCAGCGCGAGGGCGGCGGCGATCAGGACGTAGCGCCGCGTGCGCGCGTCGCGATCAGCCTGCGGCGCGAGAGGATTGCGACATCAGTGGTCCCGCTTGCCGTGGATGAGACTGAACACGGTGGGCACGAAGAACAGCGTGGCGACGGTTGCGAACACCAGGCCGCCGATCACCGCGCGCCCGAGCGGTGCATTCTGCTCGCCGCCCTCGCCGAGTCCGAGGGCCATCGGCACCATGCCGATGATCATCGCCAGCGCCGTCATCAGCACCGGGCGGAAGCGCGTGAATCCCGCCTGCAGCGCCGCATGCGTCGCGTCATCGCCCGCGTCCATGCGCTGGCGGGCGAAGCTCACCACCAGCACGCTGTTCGCGGTCGCCACTCCCATGCACATGATGGCACCGGTGAGAGCCGGCACGCTCACCGGCGTGTGGGTCAGGAACAGCATCCAGACGATCCCGGCGAGCGCTGCAGGCAGAGCGGTGATGATGATGAACGGATCGCGCCAGGACTGGAAGTTCACCACGATCAGCAGGTAAACGAGAACGATCGCGCCCGCGAGCCCGATCAGCAGCCCGGTGAACGAATCGGTCATGGTCTTGATCTGCCCACGTACCGCTGACCTGGACGCCGCGCGGCAGCAGGTGGCGGGTGTCGGCGACGATCCGCTTGAGCTGTGCGGCGATGAAGCCGAGGTCCGTACCCGCCGCCGAGCCGTAGATGTCGACGACCGGAGTGGCGTTGTAGTGACTGACGACCGCCGGTGATTCGCTGCGACTGAAGGTCGCGAGGTTGGCCAGCAGCTGCGTGCCGCCGCCCGGCGGGCTGACGCTGCCGCCGCTCGCCATTGATGCCGCTCGCTGCACCCGTGGCACCCGCTGCTCCGGTGACCGGCGTGGTTGCAAGATCGGTGAGCGAGGCGAGGCGGAACTGCGGCGTCTGGGCCACGATTGGGTACTGCGTGCCACTCTGCGGGTCGATCCAGAACGAGAGCACGGTCTGTCCGCTGCCCGACAGCGACGTGAGCAGATCGTTGGCGACGTCCGTCTCGCGTGAGCCCGAGCAGCGCCGCCTTGCTGCGGTCGACGAAGACGTTCAGGGTCGGGTAGTCGAAGGCCTGCTGGATGTGCAGATCCACGAGGCCCGGGATCTGGTGCATGCGCGCCAGCAGCTCGTTGGCATAGCGGCGTGTGGCACTTTCATCGAAGCCCGACACCTGCACGTCGAGCGGTGAGGGGAGGCCGAAGTTCAGAATCTGGCTGACCATGTCCGCGGGCTGAAAGGCGAAGGTCGTCGAGGGGTAGAGGGGCGGCAGCTTCGCGCGCAGGGTATCGCACGTAGCGCTCGGTCGGGTGATGCTCGGAGCGCAGGTTCACGAAGATGTCGGCGTCACCCGGGCCGACCGGAGCCGAGGTCGAGTAAGAGAGGTTGATGCCACTGTAGGGCACGCCGATGTTGTCGACGATGGTGTCGATCTCGCGCGCCGGGATGACGCCGCGGATCGCCGCTTCGATGCGGTCGCAGAGCGCCGCCGTCTCCTCGATGCGCAGTCCGGTGGCCGCACGTATGTGCAGCTTGATCTGCCCGGCGTCGACACTCGGGAAGAAGTCCTGTCCGAGACCCGGCAGGTAGCGGCCAAAGGGGAAGGCGATCAGCGCCGTGGCGGCCATGGCGGCGAGGAACGGCAGCGCGAAGCGTCCTCGCGCCTCGAGTGCTCGGGTGAGGAGCGCTTTGTAGCGCTCACGAGTCGCGGCGAAGCCGCGCTCGAAGCGTTGCTGCAGGCGCACCAGAACGTTGCCCGGCGACGCGTCCGCATGCTGCGCGTGCTTCTGCAGCCAGTATTTCGCCAGCGTCGGCACCAGCGTACGCGACAGCAGGTACGAGGCGAGCATCGCGAACACCACCGCTTCGGCGAGCGGGATGAACAGATAGCGGGCGATGCCCGCCAGCATGAACATCGGCACGAAGACGATGCAGATGGCGAGCGTCGAGACCAGCGCCGGAAGCGCGATCTCGTGCGCACCGTTGAGGATCGCCTCCTCGACCTCCTGGCCCTGCTCGAGGTGCATGTTGATGTTCTCGATGGTCACCGTGGCGTCGTCGACCAGAATGCCGACGGCGAGCGCCAGACCCCCGAGCGTCATGATGTTGATGGTCTCACCGAGCGCCGACAGGCAGATGATCGAGGCGAGGATCGAGAGCGGAATCGAGATGGCGATGATGAGCGTGCTGCGCCAGCTGCCGAGAAACAGCAGGATCATGAGGGCGGTGAGCAGCGCGGCGATCACCGCCTCGCGCACCACCCCGCTGATGGCGGCGCGCACGAACACCGACTGATCGCCCACCAGGTCGATGTGGAAGTCCTCGGGCAGCTGGTCGCGGATGCCCGGCAGGCGCTGCTTGATGCCCTTGATGATGTCGAGCGTCGATGTGCTGCCGGTCTTCAGCACGCTCATCAGCACGCCGCGATGGCCGTCGCGGCGCACGATGTTGGTCTGCGGCGGGTAGCCGTCGCGGACGTGCGCCACGTCGCGCACGTAGATCACGCTGCCGTTGCGGACGGCAATCGGCAGGTCGTTGAGCTCGGCGATGGTGCGCGGGTTGGCGTTGACGGTGACGAAATACTCCCGGTCGCCGATCTTCTGCGTCCCGGCGGGCAGGATCGAGTTCTGCGCGGCGAGGGCGTTGGTGACGTCGTTGCCCGACAGGCCCTGGGCGCGCAGCGCATCCGGGTCGAGATCCGCCTGGACCTGACGCTGCAGTCCGCCGTAGGGGTAGGGCATCGAGGCCCCCGCCACGGTGGCGAGCCCGGTGCGGATGATGTTGTTGCCGAGGTCGAAGAGCTGCGCCTCCGAGAGCCTCGGGCTGGAGAGCGCCAGCTGCAGGATCGGCACCGAGGAAGCGTTGTAGGCGAGGATGAACGGCGGGGTGGTGCCCGGCGGCGCCGAGCGCAACAACGTCTGCGAGACGCCGGTGATCTGCGCGAACGACAGCTCCTCGTTGGCGTTCGGCTGGAAGAAGTACTTGACCACCGATGTGCCGGTGAGGTTCTGCGACTCGGTGTGCTCGACGTCGTTGACGATGGTCTGCGCGTTGCGCTCGGTCCCGAGCACCAGACGGGTGGCCATCTCCTCGGGTGACAGGCCGGTGTATCTCCAGATGGTCGCGACCACCGGGATCTTGATGTTGGGGAAGATGTCGGTGGGGGTGCGCGAGATCGAGAACACGCCCAGCAGCGTGATCACGATGGCGAGAACAATGAACGTGTACGGGCGCCGCAGCGCCAGGCGGACGATCCACATGCGCCCGTCACCATAGCGCAGCGCCTGCTGTCGACGGTTACAGGCGTAGCCGCGCCCGTTACAGGTGAAACACGCGCCGCAAGCGCGGCGCGACACGCAACGGCCAGAGTGTGCAGGCGCGCCAGCCCCCGTCCGGGGGGCTGGTAGCAGCGGGCGCTGTCACGTCACGGCGATGGATGCAATGTCAGTAAACCGCTTCGACTGCGACCGCGATGCGGTAGCCCATGCCGCGTTCGGTGACGATGATCTGCGGCTCGGAGGGGTTGCGCTCGATCTTGCGTCGCAGGCGCAGGATCTGCACGTCCACCGCACGGTCGTAGACCTCGTTATCGTAACGGCGGCTCATCTCGATCAGCTGATCGCGCGTGACCACGCGGTTGGCTGCGGCGAGCAGCGCCGCCAGCAGGTTGAACTCGCCGTTGCTGAGGGTGACCTCGACGCCGTCCTGCCCGGTGAGGCGCCGGGTGCGCAGATTCAGCTCCCACCCCGGCAGGCGATAGGCGCGGCACACCGGTGCTCCGTGTGCTTCCTGCCCGGCGTGGGCCCGCCGCAGCACGGTGCGGATGCGCGCGAGCAGCTCGCGCGGACTGAAGGGCTTGGTGAGGTAGTCGTCCGCGCCGAGCTCGAGCCCCATGACGCGATCGGCCTCCTCGGAGCGGCCGGTGAGGATGATGATCGGGATTTGCGACTCGGCCCGCAGCGCCCGCAGCAGCTGCATCCCGTCCTCGCCGCGCAGCCGCAGATCGAGGAGCACCAGATCGACCACCTGCGCCCGCAGCGCGGTCAGGAGTTGCGCACCGCTCTCGACCCCCGAGACGCGGAAGTCGTTGCGGCCGAGGTAGTCGTCGACCAGCTGCCGTACGCCGGCATCGTCGTCCACCACCAGCACGTGCGGCAGCGGCAGGCTGCTCATGCGGCGGGCCATCCATGAAGCGCGTGCTGGTCGTCGAGCATGATAGTCTGCACCGTGAGCTGATCGGGGAGTGGCTGCAGGCGGGCGGCGCGCAGGCGATCTGGCCCGGCAGCGCGGCGGAGCCGGTCGCAGATATCGATGCCATACTGGTCGACGTGACGTGTCAGCAGCAGGCTCATGCGCTCCTGGAACCCTGGCGGCGTGCTTACCCACACGCTGCGGTGGTGCTCGCTTCCGGCCGATTCTCCCCGGCAGATACGGCGAATGATGCCATGGCGATGAGACTCGGAGCGACGCGCATACTGGCGAAGCCCTTTACGCGCGCTGACCTATGGGCAGCACTCGGCCTTTGCACCCCTCCGGCACTCCCGCAGGACCGGCCGCGCCGCTAGCGCCGCCCGGGGGCGGTGAGCGTGCGCGCGGGGCGTCGCTGCGCGTGCGGCTGGTGCTCATCGTGGCGCTGGTTTGCGCGGCGGTGTGGCTGTCGACACTGTTTGATACGCTGCGCGATCGCGAGGCGACCCTCGTGATGGCCGAGCGCCAGAACGATAATGTTGCCGGGGCGCTGGCGGAGCAGGCGGCGCGCGCGCTGCAGGCCGCGGATCTCATCCTGCGGCAGGCTGCGCTGCTCGACCCGGATGTGCCTGGAGCGGCGAACGCTCGTGAGGCCATCCCCGATCTGCTGCGCCGTCACATGAGCGGCGTACCACAGGTGCGTAACCTGTTCCTGTTCGACCCGGCGCGGCACCTGCACCTGAGCTCCGCGCCCGCCGGCCTCGCGTACACCGATCTCAGCGACCGCTCGTATTACCTCCTGCAGCGCGCGCAGCCGAACCTCGGCCTGTTCCTCAGCGAGCCCTTCATCAGCCGGGTCACGGGCGAACCCACCTTCGTGCTCAGCCGCCGTCTCGATGGGCCGGGTTTTCGCGGCATCGTGGGCGCCGCGGTGGACGTCGCTTACATCCGCCGCTTTTATCAGGCGCTCGACCTGGGAGCGGGCAGCACCATTGAGCTGTTACGAAACGATGGCGCGACGTTGGTCAGCCGGGAGCGCGCTGAAATCCGCACGACGCTGTCGCCATGGCTTGCCGCGCTGAGTGCGCTCGGCAGCGCTGACGCGCTGCACATGACGCTCGCTCACTCCCAGCTGGGGGTGTCGCGCGTCAGCCTGCGACGGGTGCGCGGTTACCCGGCAGTCGTCACGGTCGCGCGCGGGGAGCACGACATTCTCGGCGCGTGGCGCGAGAAGGCCTGGAAGAACGTGGCACGCACGTTTGTGATCACGGCGCTCGCGGCAGTGCTGCTGATTGCATTTCTGCGCCAGCTGGAGCGCCACGAGCGCGTCACGGCGCAACAGCACCAGTCCCAGAAGCTCGAGGCTCTCGGCACGCTTGCCGGCGGCATTGCTCACGATTTCAACAACGTGCTCGGTGCCGTACTGGGCTACGGCGAGCTGGCGCTGCAGCACGCCGTGCCGGGGGGGCTGCAGCGGCGTTACCTTGATAACATCATCGTGGCCGCGAACCGCGCGCGCGAGCTGGTGGCGCGCATCCTGGCCTTCAGCCGGCCCGGAGTCGGCAGCGCCCGGCCGCTGTTGCTGCAGCAGATCATTGCCGAGGCTCACAGCCTGACCTGCGCGGCGTTGCCGCCCGGCGTTACGGTGCAGCTCAGTGTTCCCCCGCGGCCGCTGGTGGTCGCTGGCGATGCGGCACAACTGCATCAAATGCTGGCCAACCTTCTCAGCAACGCGGTGCAGGCAGTCAGCGGCGGCGGCCGTGTGGTGCTGCGCGCGGCGCCGAGCGCGGTGCGTGAGACGCGTGATTGCACCGTCGGGCGGCTGCAGCGCGGGGACTACGCGCGCATCGACATCAGCGATTCGGGCGCGGGCATGAGTGCTGTGGAGGTGGAGCGGATCTTCGAGCCGTTCTTCACCACCAAGCCGGTCGGTGCCGGCACCGGGCTGGGTCTTTCGCTGGTGCACGGTATCGTTCTCGATCACGGCGCGGCGCTGGAGGTCGACAGTCATCCCGGTGCCGGTACCACGTTCAGCGTCTACCTGCCGCTCACCGACGCGCAGCCGCTGCAGGAGCCGGCGGCGCGCGCAGTGCCACAGGGCAACGGCGAGACGATCCTGATCGTCGACGACGAGGAGAGCCTGGTGCATCTCGCTGAAGAGGTGCTCGCGTCCCTGGGCTACGAGCCGGTCGGCTGCATTGGCGCGCAGCAGGCGCTGCGCCTGTTCCGTGCCACACCGCAACGATTCGATGCCGTGCTGACGGATGCCATCATGCCGGACATGTCCGGCACCGAGCTGCTCGCCGAGATCAGGCGCGCACGACCGGCGTTGCCGGGCATCCTCGTCAGCGGCTACGGCGGGCCGGACCTGCATGCGCAGGCGCAGGTCGCCGGCGCGCAGGCGGTTCTCACCAAGCCGCTGACGGTGGCGGAGCTTGCCGCTTGCCTGGCGAGCGTGCTCGGGGCGCAGCGCGTTAAGGATCGCCCCCGTACAAGCGCGCGCCGCGAGCGGGGTTGCGGCGGGTAGCGGGCAGGCGCGGGATCTCTTTTTTACAATCGGTTGCACCTCATGCTGAGGCGCGCTGCCATGCTCGGCGGATAACTCCTCGATCAGGCATGCAGCAAGACACAACGGGTTCTCAGCCGGCGGGAATTTTCAGCGTGCTCGGGTATTTCCGCCGCCCGGCCGTTTGGTGGGCGACTGCGGCTGTCGTCCTGGCTCTTGCGTTCGGGTACTGGTGGTGGTTCGTGCGCGGGCCGCCGTTGCACTACGTCACCGCGCGGGTGACGCGCGGAGACATCCAGCGCGCCGTCAGCATGACCGGTGCCCTCAATCCCGTGGTGACCGCGCAGGTGGGCTCGTACGTCTCGGGCAACATCAAGGCCTGGTTCTGCGATTACAACACCCCGGTGAAGATCGGGCAGCGCTGCGCCCTCATCGATCCGTTGCCCTTCCAGGTTATCGTCGACCAGGACGAAGCGGACGTGCGCACGGCGATGGCGCAGCTTGCCAAGGACCGCGCAGCGGTCAGGAACGCCGCGCTCATTTACGAGCACGACACCAAGCTGATCGACCAGGGCATCGTGTCGCAGGAGACCCTCGACACTGACAAGTCGACCCTCGACCAGGATAAGGCGCAGGTCGAGCTCGATATTGCCACCATCGCCGACAAGAAGGCCGTGCTGCACGCGGCACAGGTCAATCTGGCCTACACCAACATCGTCTCGCCGGTCGATGGCATGGTGATCACGCGTTACATCGATGTCGGTCAGACCGTGGTGTCGAGCCTGCAGAGCTCAACGCTGTTCCTCATCGGCAAGGACATGCGCAAGATGCAGGTCGATACCAACGTCAGCGAGGCGGACGTGGGCGAGGTGGTGCCGGGACTGAAAGCCACCTTCACCGTCCAGGCGTACCCGAATCGCACGTTTGTGGGCAAGGTACGGCAGATCCGCGAGGGGCCGATCACGGTGCAGAACGTCGTGACGTATGACGTCGTGGTCGACGTCCCGAATGACGACTTCAAGCTCCTCCCGGGCATGACGGCCGACGCGCACATCATCACGGCCGAGCGGCTCAACGTGCTGCGTGTGCCGCTGCCCGCGATCCGTTTCACGCCGGAAGGGTTTGCCCATGAGGCGGGTGCGGGCGCTGGGCACGCGCACCGCGGCGCTGCCGGCCGGGAACCCGACGCCGGCGCGGGCGGCAATCCTGCGGGCGGCGGGCACGCACGGGGGTCGGAAGGCGGCCCCGATGCTCAGCATGGGCGCGGCCATGCCGGCCGCGGTGCGCCGCACGCGCGTGTGTGGGTGCTGCGTGACGGGAAGCTCATTGCCGTGCAGGTCCGCACCGGTCTCGACGACGGTACGCTGGTCGAGGTCTCAGCAGACGATCTGAAGGAGGGCGATGTCGTGGTCGTGAACGCTGTACGCCCCAATGAGCCGAAGCCCGAGGGCGGGGAGCGCCCCCCGGGCGGCAACCCGTATCAGCGCCCGGCAGGCGGCGGGTTCCGACTATGAGCGAACCGCTGCCCGCAGCGCCCGGCGCAGCCGAGGAGCCGATTATCGTCGTGCGCGGTGCGACCAAGGTGTACCGGCTGGGCGGCTCGGACGTGCATGCGCTCCGGGGCGTGAGCCTCACCATCCGCCGCGGGGAGTTCGTCGCGATCATGGGCGCTTCGGGCTCCGGGAAGTCGACGCTGATGAATATCCTCGGCTGCCTCGACCGGCCGACGGCCGGTGAGTACCTGCTCGAGGGAATCGACGTCGCGCAACTGGACGAGCCGGCACTGGCCCGCATCCGCGGGCGGCGCATTGGCTTCGTCTTCCAGACCTTCAACCTGTTGCCACGCACCAGCGCCACCGAGAACGTGGAGCTGCCGCTGTTCTACGCGGCGCAGATCAGCGGCAACACCGAGCGCGTGCGCGACATGCTCACCATGCTGGGGCTCGCCGACCGGCAGAAGAACCAGCCCAACCAGCTCTCCGGCGGGCAGCAGCAGCGCGTCGCGATCGCGCGCGCCCTGGTCAACGATCCGGCGATCGTGCTGGCGGACGAACCTACCGGCAATCTCGATTCGCAGACCGCGCTCGAGATCCTGGGGACGATCCGCGCGCTCAACCGCGAGCGCGCTGTCACGGTAGTGCTCGTGACACACGAGCGCGAGCTCGCCGAGCTGGCCGACCGCATCATCACCATCCGCGACGGCCAGATCCTCTCCGACCTGCCCACCGCCCGCACGCACGAGGGGCTGCAGGTGCGGGCCTTGCCACCGGTGCGGCCGTTTCGCGAGCGCCGTTACGCGAGTCGCCTCGAGGCGGTGGTTTATGAGGCGGGAGCTCTCGGGTGGATGGCGATCCTCGCGGCGCTGCGCGCCATCGGGCGCAACAAGCTGCGGGCGGCCCTCACCATGCTCGGGGTGTTCATCGGCGTGGCGGCGCTCATCGCCATGGTGGCGGTCGGGGAGGGCGCGCGCGCGGCGGTCGAGGCGCAGGTGCAGAGCCTCGGCACGGATCTGCTGGTCGTGCTCCCGGGGACCACGCGCGTCAACGGCGTGCGCGCCGGCAACGGCAGCGCCGCATCGCTGCGAGTGCGTGACGTCGGCGCCATCCTCGAAGAGGACTCAGCGGTTGCGGACGTGAGCTACGTCAGCCGCCAGAGCACTCAGCTCGTCAACGGCAACAAGAACTGGACCACGAGCGTCCAGGGGATCTCGCCGAGCTACCTGTCGATTCGCCGCTGGCCGATCCGGGCCGGCCACAACTTCAGCGAAGACGACAACGCCAACGGGGCGGCGGTGTGCCTTTTGGGCCAGACGGTGGTGCTGAACCTGTTCGGGGAATTCTCCGATCCCATAGGCGCAACGCTACTGGTGAAGAACGTACCGATGACCGTGATCGGCCTGCTCGCCGCCAAGGGTCACTCCGCTTCGGGGCAGGACCAGGACGACGTGGTGTTCATCCCGTTTTCGACTTCCCAGGAGCGGGTGCTCGGTGTGGCGACTCCCAGCTCTGCACAGACGCTCGCCAACAACATCTTCGCCACCATCGGTCCGCCGCCCAACCCCTTCGGGGTCATCCCGAAGCTGGAAGGTTTCGTCAATACCATCTACGTGCAGGCGCGCAGCCCGGCGCTCGTGAAGGTCGCCCTCGATCAGGTCACCCGGACGCTGGAGAAGCAACACCGCATTCGCCCGCCGCATCCCGATGATTTCGTGGTGCGCGATCTCACCGAGATCGCAGAAGTTGCCGAGCAGAGCAGCAAGGCCATGGAGGTGCTGCTGGCGGCGATTGCCTCAATTTCGCTGGTGGTCGGGGGCATCGGCATCATGAACATCCTGCTGGTGTCGGTCACCGAGCGTACCCGCGAGATCGGCATTCGCATGGCGACCGGTGCGCGGCGGCTGCACGTGCTGCTGCAGTTCCTGATCGAAGCCATGCTGCTGGCGGTCATGGGCGGCACGGCCGGCATTGTCGCCGGCGTCATCGTCTCGGAGCTCATCGCGCACTTCGTGCGCTGGCCGATCCTGTTGCGGGTCGAGATCATGGTCCTGGCGTTCGTGTTCTCCGCAGCGGTGGGCGTGTTCTTCGGCTTCTATCCGGCGCGCCAGGCCTCGCGCCTCAACCCGATCGATGCACTGCGCTACGAGTAACCGACCGCGCGGGCGGCGGCGCGCGCAAACTGGCAGCGCAAGCTCGTGCTGGGTGGTGCCGCTCGCCACGCTGTCGCTGGCGAGCTGCGCCGTCGGGCCCGATTTCCACCGTCCGCGCACACCGGACAGCGACACCTACCTGCCCACAGCGCCGCCTGCCGCGAGCGCACAGCGGCTGCTGCCGGGGCAGGAGCTGCCCGGACAGTGGTGGCAACTGTTTCATTCGCCGGCGCTGCAGGAAGCGGTGCGTGCCGCGCTCGCCGACAGCCCGACGCTCGCCGCTGCCAATGCAACCCTTGCCGAGGCACAGCAGCAGATCATCGTCGCGCGCGCCGCATTGTTTCCGCGCCTGGACGCCAGCGGTGGCGTGACCCACACCATCAGCAGTGCGCCGACGCCGCTGCTGGCACCCACCGAGTACAGCCTCGGGCTTTCGGCGACCTATGCGCTCGATGTCTTCGGGGGCGCCCGCCGCGGCGTCGAGCAGCAGGTCGCGCTCGCGGACATGCAGCGCTATCAGCTGGCCGCCGCGTATCTCACCCTTACCGGAAACGTCGTCAGCGAGGCTCTCACCATCGCCTCCACGCGGCTGCAGATCGCCACCACGCTGCAGCTCATCGAGAGCGACAGGAAGAACCTCGCACTCACGCAGCGCGAGTACGAGGTCGGCACGGTGGCGCGCACGGACGTGCTGACTGCCGACAGTCAGCTCGCGGCCGACCTGACGACGCTGCCCTCACTCAGAACTCAGCTGGAACAGGCGCGCGATGCGCTTGCCGTGCTCAGCGGCCACGCGCCCGTCCGTTGGCCGGCGCATGATTTCGACATCAACGAGTTCACGCTGCCGAAGGAGCTGCCACTCACTCTGCCGTCGCAGCTGGTGCGCCAGCGGCCAGACATTCTCGCCGCCGAGGCGCAACTGCATGTTGCGAGCGCCGCGATCGGCGTCGCCTTTGCCCAGCAGTTTCCGAGCCTTACGCTCTCGGGCTCACTCAGCCGCGAGGCGCTGACGGCCGGCGCACTGTTCCATCGATTCGACACGCTGCGCGAGGCGGGCGCGAACCTCGCGGCGCCAATTTTCGCCGGCGGCGCGCTGCAGGCCCAGACACAGGCGGCGCGCGATGCTTTCGCGTCGCAGGCCGCCACCTACCAGGGGGTGGTGGTCGCGGCGCTCGGCCAGGTGACCGATGACCTCTGGGCGCTGCAGAACGATGCCGAGCGCATGGGGGTCGACCAACACTCGGTTGATATCGCCGCCGAAGCACTGAAACTGCAGCAGGCGAGCTATACCGTGGGCAAGACCAGCGTCTTGCAGCTCATCGATGCGGAGCGCACCTATGCGCAGGCGCGGCTCGGTCTGGTGAGCGCGCAGATCCAGCAACTGCAGGACACGGCGGGGCTGCTGGTGGCACTGGGAGGAGGCTGGTGGAAGGATCCGGCGCCGTGATCAGCCGCGGGGCTTGCGGTCTTTCTTGAAGAAGCGGGCGACCCGCGCAGCTGCATCGGGGGCCAGGCCCTCGTTCTTGAACAGCTGCAGGGCGTTCGCGTCGCGCAGCGTGAGCCCGTTGCTTTCGAGCAGCGCGCGCTTGTTCACCTGATTCGAATACCAGGAGTTGGCGAGAATGTCCGCGGCGAGGGCTGCGAGCTCCGCCTCGAAGCGATCGTCCGCGAAGCAGAAATTCGCCAGATGCATCTCGTGAGCCTCCTCGCCGGAGTAGCTGCGGCAGGTGTACATCATCTCGCTCGCGTTGGAAGTGCCGACCCGATGCGGCAGTCGCAGACTCAGGCCCCAGATGGGGGTGAGGCCCCAGCGCGCGTAGGCATCGCAAAAACTCGCCGATTTCGCCGCCGCGATCAGATCGGCGGCGAGCGCCAGCTCGAGCGCGCCGGTCGAGCAGTGCCCCTGCACGGCGGAGATGACCGGCTGCGGCAGATTCGCCACCTTATCGATGACTTCGACGTAGTGATGTGGCTTGGCGTGCGCCTTGACCTGAGCCAGCACCTCCTGCATGTCGTGGCCGGAGGAAAAATTGCCCGCCGCGCCTCGCAGGATGACCAGTCCGATGGTCTTGGTCTCGCGTGCGATGGCGTCGACGTGCTCTTCGAGGGTCTCGATCATGTCCTTGGAGAGGGCATTGAGCTTCTCCGGGCGGTTCAGCGTGAGGATCGCCGCGCCGTCCTTGTTCTCGCGTAGCACCAGCTCGTTCATTGGAAGGTCGCTCCCGGAAGATTCCACCAGCCTCCACCGAGTGCCTGGAACAACCCGGCGGTATCCGCATAGCGGTTGGCCTGGGCCTGTACCAGCGCCAGCTCGGCCTGTTGCAGGGCTGTTTCCGCGTTCAGCAGCGCAACCAGGCTCAGCGTGCCGAGCTGGTACTGCGCGCGCGCAAGCTCGAACGATGCGCGGGCGGCGCGATCCGCCTCGGCAGTTGCCTTGAGCGCGTCGGCGTCCGCCTGCAGCGCGCGCAGCGTGTCGGCGACATTCTGACAGGCGAGGATCACGGCGGCGCGATACTGTGCGCCGGCCTCATCGAGTGCGGCATCGGCGGCGCGGTGCCGGTACAGCAGCGCTCCGGCATCGAACAGTGTCTGGGTGAGCGATGCGCCGACGTCCCAGAACCCGGTGTAGGGGGTGAACAGCTGGCCGATCTTCAGCGCCGCCGACCCGGTGTCGGCACTGATGGCGAACTGCGGCAGCATGTTCGCGAGCGCCACGCCGACCTGTGCCGAGGCGGCGTGCAGATTCTCCTCCGCCTGGCGCACGTCGGGCCGCTGCTCGACCAGCTTCGAAGGCAGGCTGACCGGCAGCTCGGTCGGCAGTGTCAGGTCCTCGAGCCTGAAGGTGTCGGCGGGCTCCTCGGAAGGCAGCCGTCCGAGCAGCGCGGTCAGTGCGTCGCGTGTCTGGCCGAGCTGCTTCTGCAACGGCGGCAGCGTGGCGGCGGTCTGTGCCTCCGCCGTCTGCTGCGCCAGCAGCTCGGCCTGGCTCGCGGTTCCCAGCTGACGCTGGCGCTGTACGGTTGCGGTGAGCTGATGCTGCAGCTCGAGCAGCCGCATGCTGGCACCGAGCTGGCCGCGCAGCGATGCTTCCTGCACGGCGGTGGCGACGACGTTGCTGCTCAGCGTTATGTAGGTGGCCACCAGTTGCCAGCGGGTGGCCGCGACCTGCGCGCGGGTCGCTTCGAGTGAACGACGCGTGCCGCCGAAGACGTCCGGCATGTAAGTGAGGTTGAGCTGCGCGGTGAACAGATTGTAGTAAGGATTGATCTGCGGAAGGCTGGTCGGATTGGCGAGCGTATCGACCGCGTTCCTGGCGCGCTGGGCATCGAAGTTACCCTGCACCACGGGGAACAGACTGGTGCGCTGCGCTTTGTAGAGCTCGTGGGCCTGGCGTAGCGCCGCCTGCGCCGCGGCGAGGTTTGGATTGGCTTTGAGCGACTGATCGACCATGGCGGTGAGCTGCGGCGACTGGAACAGTGTCCACCATTGCCCGGGGATATCCAGGCCAGCGGTGAAATGCTGCGCAGCGCCGCCGGTGCCCGCGGCGGCGGCGGTGATTCCCTGCGAGGGAGCGTCGCCGTAGTCCGCCGCGGCGGGCGGTGCGGGCCGGTGGAAGTTCGGTCCGACCGCACAGCCCGACAGGGCTGTCAGACACAGGAGTGCGATCAGGCGTAGCGTCATGCTCAAGCCCAGCGCGCCTTGCCGTGGCGTCGTTCCGCCCAATGCTCGATGACATGATACATCGAGGGCAGCACGAACAAGGTGAGCACGGTCGAGATCGCAAGCCCGCCCACCACCACCGTCGCGATGCCGCGCTGCACGTCGCTGCCGACGCCGGTGTGCACCGCCGCCGGCAGCATCCCGAGCGTCGCCACCGTGGCGGTCATCAGCACCGGCCGCAGCCGCTCGGTCGCGCCCTTCATGATCGCCTCGTGCAGCTCGAGTCCCGCGGCACGCATGCGGTTGAGGTTCGCGACCATGATGATGCCGTTCTGTACGGCGACGCCGAACAGGGCGATGAAACCGACGCCGCTCGCCACGTTGATGGTCTCGCCCCTGAAGTGCAGCGAGACCAGGCCTCCGAGCGTCGCCAGCGGCACCACGCCGAGGATCAGCAGCGCCTGGCGCAATGACTGCAGGCCGATGGTGAGGAAGATCAGCATCATGCCGAGCACCAGGCCGAGGATCACCAGCAGGCGCGCCTCGGCGCGGCGCTGGTTCTCGAACTGCCCGCCCCATTCGAGCCGCACCTGGTTCGGGTCGAAGTGCACGCGGGCGGTGATTTTCGCCTGGGCTTCGGCGAGATAGCTGGTGAGGTCGCGGTCGCGGTTGTCGATGCGGATCGTGAGATTGCGCTGTCCGTTCTCGCGCGTGATGGTGCTCTCACCCGACTGTACGCGGATATCTGCGACCTGCGACGAGCGGCACCTGCATGCCGCTCGCGGTGTGCAGCGGCAGGCTCGCCAGCGTCTCGGGGCGATCGCGGCTGGCGGCGACGAAGCGCACCGTGAGGTTATAGACGCGCTCACCGACGTAGACCGTCGAGACCGGCGCCTGCCCGACGCCGGTCTGAATGAGATTCTGCACGTCGGCGATGTTGAGCCCGAAGCGCGCCGCCTTGTCGCGGTCCACCGTGATATTGATCTGCGGGATGGGCGGCTCCTGGAAAATGGAGGCGCTGGAGGTGCCGCGGATGCTGTAGAGCACATCCACCATCTGCTGGCCGACGCGGCGCAGCATCGGCAGATCGTTGCCGAACACCTTGATGACCAGCGGGCTGTGGGCGCCGCCGATCATGTCGTTGACCCCGTCGATGATCGGCTGGCTGATGCCGATCGAGTAGCCCGGCAGGTCGCGCGCCAGCGCGGTGGCGAGCTTATCGAGGAACTCCTTCTTGGATTCACCGCCGGGCCAGCTGTCATATGGCTTGAGGCCGGCCGGGACCTCGATATGCGACATGGTCCAGGGATCGGTGCCGTCGTCGTTGCGCCCGGTCTGAGTCACGACGTAGGAGATTTCCGGGAACTTCAGCAGCTCGCGCCGCAGGTCGCTCGCCATGTCGCTCGCCTTGTTGAGCGCAAGGCCCGTGGGCATCTGCACCTGCAGCCACAGGGTGCCTTCGTCGAGGTCCGGCAGGAAGTCGCGACCCACCGTGGCGCCGAGCCCGATCACCGCCAGCAGCGCAAAGATCGCGATCCCGTAGACGATCTGCGGCTGCTCGATGCACGTGCCGAGCATTCGCTCGTAGCCTTGCGTCAGCCACTCGAGCCAGCGGTTGTGATAGACCGGGCCGGGCTTGCGGTAGGCGAAATAGGCGAGCCCGGGCACGAGCGCCAGCGTCGCGAGCAGCGCGCCGCACAGCGCATAGCCCATGGTGTAGGCCATCGGCGTGAACAGCCGCGCCTCGGCGCGCTCGAAGGAGAACAGCGGCAGGTAAGCGGTGATGATGATGAGGCTCGCGAAGAATATCGGCCGCGTCACCTGCACCGCCGCCGCCTTGACCTCGCTTTCGCTGAGCTCCTCGGTCGGCATGGCCTCGCGCCGGCGCAGGATCGCCTCGGTTACGACGATGGCCCCATCCACGAGGATGCCGAAGTCGATCGCCCCGAGCGACAGCAGATTGGCCGACACGTGTGTGAGGTTGAGCAGCGAGAACACCGCCACCAGCGCCAGCGGGATGGTCACCCCGGCAACCAGTGCGCTGCGCGCACTGCCGAGGAAGAGGATCAGCACCAGAAACACCAGCGCAATGCCCTCGAGGATGGTGCGCCCGACCTTATGCACGGTCGCGCGCACCAGGTCGTCGCGATCGATGTAGGGCACGATCCGCACATCCAGCTTGGCGAGCTGACGGTTGAGCTGCGTCGACCTTGGCATGGATGCCCTTGAGGGTTTCCGAGGGGTTCTGGTACTTCAGCATCAGCACGATGCCTTCGATCGTGTCGGGGTTGTTGTCCTTGCCGAGAATGCCCTCGCGCTCCTGGTGACTTAAGGTGGTACGACCCAGATCGCGCACCAGCACCGGTGCACCGTTGAACTGTGTGACCACGGTCGAGCTGATGTCGGCGAGGCTTCTGATCAGCCCGACGCCGCGAATGACGTAGCTCTGATCGCCGCGCGCGACACGCCCGCCGGCAGCGTTGGCGTTGTTGTTGTTGATGGCGTTCATCACGTCGGTGATGCCGAGGCCGTAGTGCGCGAGTTGCCGCGGATCGAGATCCAGCTGGTACTCGGTGGTGAAGCCGCCGAAGTTGGTGTCATCGACGACGCCCGGCACGGACTTCAGCGCCGGGATCACCGTCCAGCGCTGTATCTCGGAGAGCTCCTGCAGGTTGCGCGTGTCGGACTCGAGCGTATAGCGGTAAATCTCCCCGCCTGGCCCCGAGACCGGGTCGAGCGAGGGGGCGGCGCCTGCCGGCAGCGTCACCTGGTTGATGCGTTCGAGCAGCCGCTGCCGCACCCAGTAGTCTTCATACCCGTCACGAAACAGCACCGTGATGAGCGACAGGCCGAAGGTGCTCTCGGAGCGCATCAGCAGCAGTCCCGGCGTGCCGTTGATCTCGCGCTCGAGCGGCACGGTGATGAGCTGCTCGACTTCCTCGGCCGCCAGGCCCGGCAGCTGCGTGGTGACCTGCGCGGCGACGTCGCCGAGCTCCGGATAGGCCTCGACGCTGAGCGTCTCCCAGGCGTAGATGCCGAACACGCTGAGCAACACCGCGATCACCATGACCGCGATGCGCCGTCGCAGGCAGAAGCCGACGAACTGGTCAATCATTGAGCAGGATTCCGCCCTTGACGACCACCTGCTCGCCGGGCTGTACGCCGGAGCGGATTGCGACCTGCGAGCTCTCTTCGAGGAGCGGCTCGACGGTGCGGCGCTCGAAGGTCCACGGCGCGGTGGCGACGAACACGCTGGTGCGGTCGTTATTCATGAGCAGCGCCGAGCTCGGCAGCACCACGCGGCGCACGGCAGCGCCGTGCAGCCTCACGGTTGCGAACATGTTCGGCTTCAGGTAGGCGTCGGGGTTCTCGAAGGCGATGCGCGTCTTGTCGCGCCGCGAATCCGCCTCGATCACATCCGAGACGAACAGCACCCTGCCGTGCAGAGTCTTGCCCGGATAGGCGTCAACGCTGACCTCGGCATCCTGGTTGCGCGTGATGCCGGCAACGTCCTCCTCGGCCACCAGTGCCGTCACCCACACGACCGACAGATCCGCGACGGTCATGATGGGCTGGGTATCGTCGTTGATCGTGGCGCCCGGGGCGATCGAGAGCGCGGTGACGCTGCCGCTCACCGGGGCGCGCACCATCAGCAGCCGCGCTTCGCCGTGCGCGTCCTGCGCTGCCCCCATGGCCCGCAGGTGCGCGCGCGTGCGGGTGTATTCGGCGATCGCCTGCTCGTTGTCGCTGCGCGCCTGGTCGAGGTCGCGTTGTGCGGTAGCGCCGATCTTGAGCTGCTCCTCCTGGTAGTGGAGGTTCCTGGCGGCGAGCGCGGCGAGGCTGGCGGCCTTGTCGTTGTCGTCATAAGCCTGGGCCAGATCGGGAGAGTCGATGGTGGCGAGTGGCTGGCCGCGGCGCACCCGATCCCCCAGCGCGACCTTTACTGCCCGCACGCGCCCGGCCCCCGGGGTCAGCACGACGACGGTGCGCGCAGGATCGGACTCGACGATTCCGGGTGCGGTGATGATGGCGCTGTGCGCCTCGGCCGGAGCCGGCTGCACCGTCAGGCGTTGACGCAGCACGGAGCTCTCCGGGACGAAGATTCGATTCCCCTGGTGCACCAGGGCAGGGGGCTGTTCACCGCCGCCTCCCCGGCCCCCCAGCAGGCCGAAGCCATGGGTCAGCAGTGCCAGCACCAGCAGCAGTCCGGCGCCGATTCCGCCCCAGAGGAAGGCGCGACCGCGTGGGGTGGCGGAATGCTCGTACTGGTCGGTTGAATGATCGTGGTTTTCCATGACGATCGCCTGCAAAAAAGGCCCGTGAGACTAGCTGGCGCGGCGCGCGCGATTCTTCTCTGCCACAGGTACAAAGTCAACCGATACCATACCCCCCACCCTATATGCATCCTACCGGGTGTCGGCGAGCGCGTTGCGCGTGCCGCGGCCTTAACGCCAGCCGGGCTCGAAGTCGCGCGGCAGCCTGCGCGCGGCGAGCAGCAGCAGCGCGGCCGCGATGAGGTAGAACGCGGTGCCGCCGAGGATTGCGATGCGCAAGGACGCCGCGCCGAAATGCGCAGCGAGCCGATCGGAGGCAAATCCCAGGATGAGCGAGCCGAGTCCCAGCCCGAGAAGATTGGTGATGAACAGGAAGAGTGCCGAGGCCAGCGCCCGCATCGCTGGCGGCACCAGATGCTGGATGGCGGTGATGACCGGCCCGAGCCAGGCGACCTGCAGCGCCGCGGCAATCAGGAAGCAGCAAAACGCCCCGGGGCCGGCGGGCAGCGAGGTGCCCACCGCGTAGCAGGGCAGGATGCACACAAAGGCGAGGGCGGGAATCAGGGCGTAGGCGCTCGGGCGGCGCAGCCCGTGGCGGTCTGCGAGGTAGCCCCCGAGGACGATGCCGGCGCTGCCGCCGATCAACAGCAGCGCAGCGAGAAGGCGCGAGACCTCGATGAGCGTCATGCCGTAGCTGCGCATGAAGAAGGAGGGCAGCCAGAAGAGCAGCCCGTAGCCCATGATGGAGCCGCAGCCTGCACTCACGGAAAGCAGCCAGAACCCGGGCTTGTGTGCGAGCTTCTGCGCCACCTCACGCCAGGAAGGATCAGAGCGCTGTGCCGCCTGGCGATCGTAGGCACCGCGTCCGGGGTCCCCGACAGTCGCGAGCAACAGCGGCGCCAGGGCGAGCCCGGCGAATCCCAGGGCGAGGAAGGCGGCGCGCCAGCTGAAACGGGTGGCGATGTAGCCTCCGAAGAGCAGTCCCAGTGAGCTGCCGAGCGGTATGCCGAGGGAATAGACGCCGAGCGCACGGGCGCGCGCGTGCGGCGGGAAATAGTCGCTGATCAGGGCGTACGCGGGAGCCACGCCCCCGGCCTCGCCGACGCCCACTCCGAGACGCGCGCAGAACAGCGCGAGGAAGCTGTGGGCGAGGGCGCACACCGCCGTGAAGGCGCTCCACAGCGCCAGGGCGGCGCCCATGATCCACACGCGATTCGCACGATCGGCAAGCCGTCCGACCGGGATGCCGAGCGCGGTGTAAAAGAGCGCGAACGCCGTACCGCCGATCAGTCCGAGCTGCGTGTCCGTCAGGTGCAGCTCGGCCTTGATGGGCGCGACCAGAATGCCCAAGACCACCCGATCGATGAAGTTGAAGGTGTACACCGCCAGCAGTACACCAATGACGTACACGCTGTAGGGGCGTACGCCGTTCACTCGCGATTACGCTTCTGGGCGGCGCGGTAGGCGCTCACGCGCTGCTTCGCGTTCACACGTATGTTGGTATAGAAGAGATTGTAGTCGAAGATGTGATAGCTGCCGAGGAAGGTGAACATGCCGCTGAAGCCATCTTGCTGGTCTTCGGGGATGGCAACCTGCAGAGCCGATCCCACGCAGCGGGCGCCGGTCAGCTGTGGTAACGGTGCGCGCAGCTCCGCGTCGGGACGCACTGCAGGCAGCGCCCCGAGATTGAGCGATGCGGGGGCGTCGGCGTCGGGGATCCAGTTGAGCGGATTTGTGCACACCACTCGGCGCCCCCCGACACTCTGGTAGCGCGCGTCCAGCCAGATGAGGCGACTGCTCTCGCGCACACCGTCCGACACACCCGCGCGCATGGTGTTCCAGTCCACCAGACATCCGCTCTGCTGCGCCGAGCGGCACACGGCCACGCCGGCCCGTTCGATCTCTGCGGGCACGTAATAGCCGATGACGTAAGCGGCGACCAGCTGCCGGCCGAGTGGCCCGCCGGCAATGCGCTGCTGCAGCAGCCGCATGGCGTGCAGCGATCCTTGACTGTGGCTGGCGATGATGAACGGGCGGCCGTGGTTCGCATGCGCGATGTAGTAATCGAAGGCGCGCGCCACATCGCCGTACGCGAGCTCGTACGCCGCCTCGGCGGAGGCCGGGTCTGCGCGCACGAAAGTGCCGAAGGCCGCCTGGCGATAGCGAGGCGCGTAGATACGGCAGCAGGCATTGAAGGCACTCGCCTGGAAGCGCAGTACGCCGCGATCGATACGCGTGCGGGTGAGGCCCGGCTCATCGTAGCGCGCGTTGGGCTTGTCGCCGACGAGATAAGTGGTCGGATGTATGAAGAACACATCGGCCTTCTCGTCCTCGGGAAGCGGGCCGTCCGTCAGGCCGGGCGGCACGCTGTCGGCGCCGCTCGGGCGTCCGGGCCACGCAGCCCAGGCCTCCTCGCGGGCGTAGTCCGGCGGCGGGGGCACGGCGGCCTCGGCGGCGCTGGCGCAGCCAGGGCGCACGACAGCGCAGGCGGTCGCGCACACGCCGAGGCACGCCACCACGAGGGTTGTCCGTCGGGTCCGCATTTTTTCGACAACGCCCCTGACTCAGGCGTAATAGTCGGCTGCCACGGTCTCATCGACCGCCATCTGCCGCGAGCTCAGGGCGTTGAGCAGCGGCGTGAGGATCAGCGCCAGCGCCAGGTTGAGAATGAGCGTGTAGAAGGCGGTATACCCCGGCTAAGGTGTAGCCGGCGAACTGCAGCGGGAAAGTGGGCTTCAAGCCCACGTGCACCGCCATGAGCGTGCCGGCCAGCGTGCCGGCTGCCCAGCCGAGCAGCAGCGCCCAGGAGTTGAACCAGCGCGTATACGCGCCGAAGCATCACCGCCGGCAGCGTCTGGATGATCCAGATGCCGCCCAGCAGCTGCAGCTGGATCGCGTATTGCGTGGGCACGAACAGGATGAAGGCGAGCGCCCCGGCCTTGACGATGAGCGATACCCACTTCGCCATCTGCGCTTCCTGCCGGTCGGTCGGATTCCTGTTGATGAATTCGCGGTGGATGTTGCGCGTGTAGAGGTTGGCCGCGGCGATCGACATGATCGCCGCGGGCACCAGTGCACCGATGCCGACGGCGGCAAAGGCGACGCCGACGAACCAGGCGGGGAAGCTGTGCAGCAGCAGCGCCGGCACGGCGTAGTTGTTGCCGAACTGCTTGAAGCCTGCGGCAAACTCCGGCATGCCCTTGACGCCCGCGGCGATGGCGAAGAAGCCGATGAGCGCCAGCAGTCCCAGCATGAAGGTGTACCCGGGGAGCAGGGCGGCGTTGCGGCGGACGGCGCGGCCGCTGCTCGCGCTGAGGATGCCGGTCAGCGTGTGTGGATAAAGGAACAACGCCAGCGCGGAGCCGAGCGCCAGGGTCGCGTAGGCGCCATATTCGCCGCTGGAGTGCGCGGTGGGCGCTTTCAGCAGCAGCTTCGCCTCCGGCACGGCCGCGAAGATCTTGCCGAAGCCGCCGAGCTCGATGGGGATCACGATGACCGCGACGAAGGCGGTGATGTAGATGAGAATGTCCTTGACGATCGCGATCGATGCCGGCGCGCGCAGCCCGCTGGAATAAGTGAAGGCGGCCAGCACCGCAAACGCGATCAGCAGCGGCACATCGGCGGCTACGCCCGTTCCGGAGATGCCGAGCGCGCCGATGACCACCTGGATGCCGACGAGCTGCAGCGCGATGTACGGCATGGTCGCGACGATCCCGGTCAGCGTGATGGCCAGCGCCAGCCAGCGGTTGCCGTAGCGGCCACGCACGAAGTCGCCGGCGGTGATGTAGCCGCGCTTATGGCACACGTGCCACAGGCGCGGAAAGACCAGGAACAGGATGGGATAGATGACGATGGTGTAAGGGACGGCAAAGAACGCCAGCGCGCCGGCGCCGAACGCCAGCGCCGGAACCGCGATGAACGTGTAGGCGGTATACACATCACCGCCGACCAGAAACCAGGTGATGACGGTGCCGAAGCGCCGGCCGCCGAGTCCCCATTCATGCAGCTGGTCGAGATCGCCCTTGCGCCAGTGCGCCGCGGCAAACCCCAGCCAGGTAATGAAGGCGAACAGCACTACGAAAATGCCGAGCGCCACCCAGTTCACGTCATGCATCACTGCCCCCGGGCTCGTTGCGGCCGCGCGCTATTCGGTGGTGGCGAAGTAGACCGCAGCCGTGAAGACGGCGCTGATGATGACCCACAGCATCTGATACCAGTAGAAGAACGGCACCCCCATCCAGGAGGGCTCGATGCTGTTATAGAAGGGTGGCCAGAGAACCGCGACGAACTGAACGATGAAGAGCAGGTACCACCAGCTCCAGCCGGGACGTTCTTTCTTTGCACCGTTCATTGCGCTATTGACCGCATCAGACACAACCCGAGCACGCGGAGTATTTCACGCATTCCGGTCGGCACGGAAGCCCCGCAGGGCACCAGGGCGCGAACGTGACGCGGCGTGAGGTATCGAAACGCGAGTCATCAAGTCATTGTTTTGATTATGTTTGTTTAAGTCAGCCGCATCCCGCCGCGTCGCTCGCCTACGGCGCTGGAGACGAGGCTCACCGCACCAGCCGCGGCGAGCGTGCCAACCGGTCGTCTGCCCGCGAGCTTTTGGAAGCGGATGGACGTTCATTGCGCTGCTCGTCTGGCGACCTTTTCCCACCGTCGCGAAGGTGAGCTTTGCGGATCGGCGGTTGTTGTAACCCCCGGCCGCGCTGCACTCGCGCCGCCGGCCGGTGCAGACTACACTGCGGACAAGTCCTGGTGATCTGGACTTCGGCGCTGCGAAGTTGAGCCGCAGGTATAACGAAATAAACTAAACGCACCGAAAGGGAATCCCATGGCCGAGATCCCGAAAAACTTCCGCAAGGTAGTCGTCGCCGCCGCCGCGGGGAATGTCATCGAATGGTATGACTTCTACATCTTCGGTAGTTTGGCCGCGATCCTGTCAGTCAAGTTCTTCGACAAAACCAACCCGGTGGCGGCGCTGCTGAGCACGATCGCCCTCTTCACCGCCGGCTTCCTGATTCGCCCATTGGGCGCGTTTTTGTTTGGATGGCTGGGTGACCGGGTGGGCCGCAAATACACCTTTATCGTGACTCTGACCGGGATGGGCCTGGGGACAGCCTGCATCGGCCTGATACCCACGTACGCCTCCATCGGCGTTTCCGCTGCCTTTATTCTGTTCGGCCTGAGGATGATCCAGGGGCTGTGCCTGGGCGGGGAATACGGCGGCGCGATAACTTACGTTGCCGAGCACGTCTCGGACGAGCGCCGGGGATACTACACCGGCTGGCTGCAGACATCCCCGACGCTGGGCATCGTGGTGTCTCTCGCGGTGATCATCGGTACCCGGACCTACCTGGGAGACGACGCTTTCAAGGCATGGGGCTGGCGGGTTCCGTTCCTCATCTCCTTCCTGCTGGTCATGATGGCGATCTACATCCGGCTGCAACTGGGGGAAACTCCGATTTTTCGGAGATGAAGGCCAGGGGCGGGATGGTCAAGAATCCGTGGAAGGAGGCGTTCCTAAGCCCCAACATCAAATACATCCTGGTTGCCATCGTGGTTCTGATCGGGCAGGGCGTCGTGTGGTACAGCGGCCAGTTCTGGGCCCTCTATTTCCTGCAGACGGTGAAAAAGCTCGACCTGCTCACCTCCAGCACTATTGTCGGCATTGCGTTGCTGATCGCGTCGCCGACGCTGATTCTGTTCGGATGGCTCTCCGACATCATCGGCCGCAAGACGGTGATTCTCGGGGGAATGTTGCTGGCAGCGGTGACGTATTACCCGCTGTATTCGTGGCTGGGTGATGTCACCAACCCCGGCGCAGTCAACTATCCGGTCGCTATCTTCATCGTATTCATCCTGGTGTGCTACGTCGGCATGGTCTACGGCCCGGTCGGAGCGTTCCTGGCCGAGTATTTTCCCAGCCGGATCCGCTACACGTCCGTTTCCGTGCCCTACCACATCGGCAACGGCTGGGGCGGGGGCCTGGTTCCTTTCATCACCGCCGCCGCATATCTGTCGTCCCACAGCGTGGGGCGTGCCTTGATCTACCCGATCGCGGTGCCGGCGATATGTTTCGTGATCTGTCTGTTCGTGATGCCGGAGACACGGCACAATCGTATCTGGGGTACCGAGAAGCCTCACGTTCACCCTGAGGGCGCGTTAATCTGATGCGATTGCCTCCGGGCGGGGCCCAGGACGGCCCCGCCCGCGCTGCGGCAGACGGGGGTCCCGCGCGGCCGCCCTAAGGGTTCACCACTACGCCGGTTTCACCCGCCGCCATGGTGCCGATGCGCGCGGCCCGCGCGCCGCCGTGCCTTGCAAAGGCGCCCATCACCTGCGGCAGCGCCTGAGGGTCGCACGCCACCAGCAGTCCGCCGGAGGTCTGCGGGTCGCACAGCAGCGCCTGCTGCGCAAGCGTGATTCCCGGCGCCAGGCGCACCTCGGAAGCGTAGGACGACCAGTTGCGCGCGGAGGCCCCCGTGACGACGCCCGCTGCAGCGAGCGCGAGCACGTTATCGAGCAGCGGAATGCTGGCCATGCTCAGGCGCGCCCCTACGCGAGCCGCACGACACATGCCGAGCAGATGCCCGAGCAACCCGAATCCGGTCACATCGGTCATGGCGTGCACGCCGGCAATCTCAGCCAGGTCAGCACCCGCGCGATTGAGCTGCGTGGTGAGCTCCACCATCGCGCGATAGTCAGCGAGCTCGAGCTGTTGACGCTTGAGTGCGGCGGAGAGAATGCCGACGCCCAGCGGTTTGCCGAGCACCAGGGCATCGCCGGCGCGCGCGTCGCAGTTGCGTTTCAGGTGCTGCGGATGAACCACGCCGATTGCGGCCAGACCGTAGATGGGCTCAGCCGAATCGATAGTGTGTCCGCCGGCAATGACGATGCCCGCTTGTGCGCAGACGCTCTCCCCGCCACGCAGGATGTCGCGGATTACCTCCGCGGGCAGCACGTTCACCGGCATCCCGACGATGGCGAGCGCGAATAGCGGTGTGCCGCCCATGGCATAGACGTCCGACAGGGCGTTGGCGGCGGCGATGCGCCCGAAGTCGTAGGGGTCATCGACGATCGGCATGAAGAAATCGGTGGTGGCAATGATGGCCTGGGTGTCGTTGAGCTGATAGACGGCGGCGTCGTCCGCGGTCTCGGTGCCGACCAGGAGCTGCGCGAGCACCGGGGCCGGCGCCGAGCGCCTGAGCAGCTCCGTCAGCACGCCCGGCGCGATCTTGCAGCCGCAGCCACCGCCGTGGGACAGCGAAGTGAGGCGGGGCGGGGGCGGAGCAGGGGTCGACATGAGTGAGGCCGCCGGTCGCGCGAGCATAAGCGGCGCGCGCCCCGCGTGGAAGTGGCGGAAGGCAGCAGGAGTCGAACCTACCAGGAAGCGTCTGACGCCCCCTCCTGGGTTTGAAGCCCAGCCGCACCACCGGGTACGTGTGCCTTCCGCGTGTCAGGACCGTAGCCATGTGTCAGGACACGCGCCAACTATCGCGGCGCAGGACGTGGCTCTCGCGCACGCGACGCGTATAGCCGACGCGATCGAAAAACTCCAGTATCTGAATGGCGCGCTTGCGCCCGGTGCCGAGCGCGTCCCGATAGCGGGCGGCACTGACCGCGCCGTGCTCGTGCACCAGCGTGCCGACGATCGCCGCAAGCTCTGCGACACGGCCGGCGTCGTAGAAGAGATCCCGCACGACCTGATACACATGGCCCTGCGTGACGAGCTTGCGCAACAGCTGACGTACGCGTTCCTCGGGCTCGTGCGCGCTCGCCGCCAGCGCGCGCACCCACGGCGGATCGAAGCCTCCGGCAGCGATCAGCGGCTGCAACGTGTGCGCGAGCGAGCAGTCCTCCTGCGACAACGACACCGCATGCTCGGGCAGATGCAGCCACGGGGCGCTGCGCACGATGGCCTGTTCGTGCACCAGAGCAGCGATCAGTGCGCGCCACAGCCCTGCCGCGATGCCGGGAGCGGCGATGCGCCGCAGCCGCGCGGCATCCGGGCCGGGCTCGTCCGGGGTCTGCGCGTGGAAGGCGCGCAGGGCGCTGACGGCCCGCTTGCACAGCGCCGACCATTGCGCGGGCAGCAGCACGAACTGTTCATGGTCTGCGCGGATACTGAGGGTGTCCGCCGGCAGCCGGATCGCCGCGGCCGGCAGGCCCGTGAGGCGCACCAGGTCGGTCATCCTCGTCCCGAGGGGCGAGGCTTGCAGCAGCCCCTCGATGCCCGCCCCCGCGGTGAGCTGCTCGAGGGCGTCGAGCCAGTGCCGCCGCTCCTCGCTGCGGCGGCGGCGCGCCGGGGCGTACGGATCCAGCACCACGCCGCCGCCCACGGTGTGCAGGGCCTGCGCGTCGCGCAGGATGAAGCGATCGCCGGGCAGCGCGCACACCGGCGCGTCGAACACCAGTTGCACGCGCAGCGAATCTCCCGCCGCGGCCGGCGGCGCCTGCAACGGGGTGACGTGCGCCACGCGGTGCAGCGTACCGAGGTGCACGTGCAATGCCGTCCAGGAGCCCAGCCGCAGGCGGCTGCCCGGCAGCGGTCTCAGGAGCGCATCGATCCGCCGGCTGGGCGAGAGCAGCTGCGGCTCGGCCAGCCAGTCGCCGCGTGTGATGGCGCTGCGTCCGAGGCCGGCGAGATTCATTGCGCAGCGTTGCCCGCGCTGGCCGCTGTCGGCGGCGCGATTCTGGGTATGGAGGCTGCGAACCCGCGCCGCTGTGCCCGCGGGCATGACGAGCAGTGTGTCGCCCGCGCGCACCTGTCCGGAGAACACCGTTCCGGTCACGACGGTGCCCTGGCCGGGAAGGGAAAACACCCGGTCCACGGCCAGGCGGAACAGCCGCTCATCGTGCTGCGCCTGCAGCCGCGCCGCCTGCGCCTGCAGATGAGTGCGCAGGGCGGCTACGCCGGGGTCATCGGCGAGTGTGGCATTGAGCCGAAAAAGTGGCGCCGCATGCAGCGCGCTCGCGGCGAGCGTCTGCGCGACCTGCTGCTCGACCTCGCGCAGGCGCGCCTCATCGACGCGATCGGTCTTGCTGAGCGCCACCGCGCCGTGGGCGATGCCCAGCAGCTCGAGGATGGCGAGGTGCTCGCGCGTCTGCGGCATCACCCCATCGTCGGCGGCAACCACCAGCAAGGCGAAGTCGATGCCGCAGGCGCCGGCCACCATGGTGTGTATCAGCCGTTCGTGGCCGGGTACGTCGATAAAGCCCAGCACCTCACCGCTCTCGAGCGGGGTGTAGGCGTAGCCGAGCTCGATCGAGATGCCGCGCGCCTTCTCCTCCTTGAGGCGATCGGTGTCGACGCCGGTGAGCGCGCGCACCAGTGTGGTCTTGCCATGATCGATGTGACCGGCGGTGCCGACGATCATTGACCCAACCGGCTGCACTGCGCCACGAACGGCGCCTCATCTGCCGGATCGAGGCAGCGCAGGTCGAGCCACAGTGTTTTCTCGGCGATGCGTCCGAGCACCGGCCGGGGGAGGGCACGCAGCTGGCTCTCCAGACGCTTGAGACTGCCGCGCCGGGTGTGATCGGCCGCCGCACCAGGTGCCCTGCGGATCGCAAGGCCGTGACTCGCCAGCGCGGCCACGGGCAGCGCGCCGCTGCCGATCTGACTGAGCATGGGCGCAGCGGCCACCTGGTACGCCTCTCCGAGTGCCTGCTGCACCAGCGGCCGCAGCCGTGTGGCCTGCTCGCGTACCGCCGCGGCCGCGCGCGTGAGCTGGCGAAGCGTCGGCAGCCGCTCGGCGAGAAACTCAGGGGCGCCGTAGAGTGCCAGCACCGGCTCGAGAGCCGCCAGCGTCAGCTTGCCGACCCGCAAGGCGCGCTTGAGAGGGTGTTTCTTCAGCCGCGCGATCAGCTCCGCCCGGCCCACGATCAGCCCCGCCTGGGGTCCGCCGAGGAGCTTGTCCGCGCTGAAACAGACCAGATCCGCACCGGCGGCCACGGCGGCGCGCACCGTGGGCTCGCGCGGCAGCTGCCAGCGCGCCAGATCGATGAGCGAGCCGCTGCCCAGATCGGCGGCAACCGGGATGCCGCGCGAGCGGCCGAGCCGCGCGAGCTGCGCGATGGTGACCGTGCTGGTGAAGCCGCGCACCACGTAGTTGCTGGTATGCACCTTCATCAGCAACGCCGAGCGCGGCCCGAGGGCTTGCGAATAATCGCTGAGGTGCGTGCGATTGGTGGTGCCGACCTCGAGAAGTCTGACGCCCGCCTGTCGCATGATGTCGGGAATACGGAACGAGCCACCGATCTCGATCAGCTCCCCGCGCGACACCAGCACCTCGCGCCGCGCCGCGAGCGCGCTCAGAATCAACAACACGGCGGCCGCATTGTTGTTGACGACGGTCGCAGCTTCAGCACCGGTCAATTCGCACAGCTGCCGCTCGATGAGCGCGTCACGCTCGCCGCGTCGCCCCGAGGCCAGGTCGTATTCGAGGTTGACGGGGACAGCCATGGCCTGCGCGACCGCACGCACTGCCTCCGCCGGCAGCAGCGCGCGACCGAGATTGGTGTGCAGCACCGTACCGGTCAGATTGAACACCGGCTGCAGGCGCGGGCGCGCGGCACGCCCGAGGGTCGCGGCGAGCGCCGCCAGCAGCGAGTCCTCGTTCAGGGAAGTCGCGGCCAGGGTTCCTGCGCGCGCCTCCTGGCGCAGCCGCGCCAGCTGCGTGCGCAGGGCGGAGGTGACCTGCGTGCGCCCATGGCGGTCGAGCAGCGGCTCGAGCGCCGGCCTCCTGAGCAGGCGGTCGAGGGAGGGAATCCGGGCAGCGCCAGCGGGCCACGCGAGACTGTGCGCCTTGTCCATGCACAGAGCATCAGTGGAGCGCGCCGGGCGGTCAACTCGGGCGGCGCGTGCCGTTCAGCCGCTAGTGCCCTGCCAGAGAAGCGGATTGCTGGCGGCGCGCTGGTAACCCTCCGCGGCCATCAGCAGGTCGAGTGCGAGGCTGCCGAGGTCGTCCGCGAGGGGCTCCACGGCGGCGTCCTTTTCCTGATAGAGAATCTTGCGATACATCCGACAGCTCTGGCAGCTCTCGGCGCGCACCGCCTCGGAGCCGCCGTCGACGAAGTGATAACGGATGCCCTCGGTGGCCAGGCAATGGCTGCACTTGATGCGCACCAGGTGCCATTCGGTTGCGCACAGGCCGCAGTGCAGATAGCGATAGCCGGCATCGGCACGCACGATGCTGGCGACGGGCAGCGTCCCGCAGAGCGGGCACACGCCGGGGATGTCTGCCGTTGTGCCGCGAACCTGCCCGGCCAGCTGCTGCCTCGCCTCGTCGGCGGCGAGCGAGGTGGCCAGGTGCGCCCAGTAGACCTGCAGCGCGGCCATGATGAAGGGGGCCGCTTCGATGTCGACTCCGGCGCTGCGCGCGAGCAGGCGATCGGCCTGCTCCTCGAGGAGCTCGGTTGTGGTTGCGCCGATGCGCGTACAGATCGCACTGACACTCTCAGGGAAACCTCCGAGCGCTGCGATGGCGTTGCAGATCTCGCCGAGGACCTCGCGCCAGCGGCCGTCGCGGGGCCACGAGGTTGCCTGCAACAACGGCATGCCGTGCTCGCGAGCGAGCGCCATGCGCTCGCGGGCCTGCCCGGGATTGCTGGCGGCGCTCACCGGGCGTGCCGTGAGCGCGGCGAGCGCCGTGTGCTGAGCCTCGCAGACGCACGCCATCAGAGCGAGGTAGTCGCCGATGGCGTGTTCTTCCCTCAACCGTCGCAGCCGCGCGGCGCGCTTGCTGAAGAGCGATCCGGGCTCGGTAAGCCGCAGGCGCGGGATCGATCGCTCGGCAAAGGCCTCAATCTGCGCGGGGTCGAGAGTTCGCTGCATGGGTCATCGTTTCGCGGAACCAGGCCCGGTGATGCTTCCAGGCCCAGCCCGGTGTCACGGTGCCGGCGATCATCGCATGCACCGAGCCCTTCACCCAGATTGCAGCATAGATGTGCACGATGATCGTGCAGATCAGCGCCAGGGCACATATCGCGTGCACGACCGAGGAGAATCGGATGAGTCCGACGGGGAAGTACATTGAGAAATACGCGCGCCACATCGGCACGCCCGTCAGCAGCAGTCCGGCGAGGCACACGAGGATCACGTAGAAGATCAGCTTCTGTCCGGCGTTGTAGCGACCCACCTCCGGCAGGCGATCCTCGCGGTTATTCACCACGTCGCGGTACTGGCGCAGCCAGGCCCAGTCGCGCGGCTGCATGCGGTTATCTGCCGCCACTGCGGCAGCCAGGATCAGAAAAACGAGCAGCATCAGCAGCCCGAGAAACGGGTGCAGAGCCCGGGTCCAGGGTCCGCCGCCGAACAGCTCGCTCAGCCCAAAGAGCGCCGGGTGGAAGAGGGCGAGGCCCGAGAGCGCCGCCAGGAAGAAAGCGATCGCGACCAGCCAGTGACGGGTGCGCACGCCAGCGCTGTAGCGCAGGATCAGAGCGCGGCGTCGGGCCTCGGCGGCCTCGCGCTGCTCGGGGCTGCTGAGCTGCGCTCGGGAGTCGCTCATGGTGTCTTCTCCAGTTTCCGGGCCATGTCCGTGGCGGCGGCTTCGTCGCGCTCATCGGTCTCGTTCGCCCCGACGCGGATGTAGTGGAAGAATCCGGCGAGTGCGGTGAAGCCCATGAGCGCCATGGCAAAAGGCTTCGTGACCCCTTTCCACACGCGCACGGCCGGGCTGATGTGCGGATCGGCCGGCAGGTCGCTGTAGAGCTGCGGCTGATCGGCGTGGTGCAGCACGTACATGACGTGCGTGCCGCCGACGCCGGCGGGGTCGTACAGCCCGGCGTGCTCGAAGCCGCGTGACTTCAAATCCTCGATGCGCTCGGCGGCATGCAGCTTCATGTCATCCTTGGTGCCGAAGACCAGTGCGCCCGTGGGGCACGCCTTGATGCAGGCGGGCTCGAGCCCGACCGCGACACGGTCGGAGCACAGCGTGCACTTGTAGGCCTTGTGGTCACGCTTGGAGATGCGCGGGATGTCGAAGGGGCAGCCGGTGATGCAGTAGCCGCAGCCGATGCAGTTCTCCTCGTGGAAATCGACGATGCCGTTGGCGTACTGCACGATGGCGCCCGGGGAAGGGCAGGCCTTGAGGCAGCCGGGGTCGGCGCAGTGCATGCAACCGTCCTTGCGGATCAGCCATTCCAGATCGCCCTTGGGACCGTCGACCTCGGCGAAGCGCATCAGCGTCCAGCTGCTCGCACTCAGGTCGTGCGGATTCTGATACTGCCCGGTGTTGGTGCCGATCTCATCGCGCAGGTCGTTCCACTCCATGCAGGCCACCTGGCAGGCCTTGCAGCCGATGCACTTGGTGGTATCGATGAGCTTGGCCACACCGCCGCCGCTGCTGACGGTGCGGATCTCGGGTGAGCGGGTGGTCGTGGCCGAGCGGCGTACGATGTCGAGTGATTGCAGCGCCATCGTGATTTCCCCTAGACCTTCTCGACCTTGACCAGGAATGACTTGAACTCCGGCGTCTGCGAGTTCGCGTCGCCGACGAAGGGCGTCAGCGTGTTGGCCAGGTAGCCGGGCTTGGCGAGTCCCTTGAACCCCCAGTGGATCGGAATGCCGACGTGGTGCAGCGTCTTGCCCTCCACCTGCAGCGCGCGCAGGCGCTTGGTCACGACCGCCACCGCCTGGATGTAGCCGCGGTTGGAGGAGACTCTCACCTGGTCTCCAGAGGCGATCCCGAGTTCTTTTCCGAGCGCTTCGCCGATCTCGACGAACTGCTCGGGCTGGATGATCGCGTTCAACCGCACGTGCTTGGTCCAGTAGTGGAAGTGCTCGGTGAGGCGGTAGGTGGTGGCGGCGTGCGGGAACTGCTCGGGCTTGCCGAACGCCTTGCGATCGTCGGGAAATACACGCGCCGCCGGATTGTTGAGCGCAAGCGGTTGTTGCGGGCTCAGCGGATTTGCCGCGAGCGGTGTCTCGAACGGCTCGTAGTGCTCGGGGAAGGGTCCCTCGACGAGGAACTTGCGGCCGAAGAAACGGCCGACGCCTTCGGCGTTCATGATGAACGGCCCCATGCCGTGGGTCGGATCCTCGTCGGCCTTGAAGTCCGGAATATCAGCCCCGGCCCAGGCGCTGCCGTTCCAGGCGATGAGCTTGCGCTCGGGGTTGTAGGGCTTGCCGTCCGGGTCGCAGGAGGCACGGTTGTACATGACGCGCCGATTGGCCGGCCAGGCGAACGCCCAGTTGAGCGTCTGGCCGATGCCGTAGGGATCGGAGTTGTCGCGCCGGGCCATGAGGTTGCCGCCCGGCCCCCACGCGCCGCAGAAGATCCAGCAGCCGCTCGCCGTGCTGCCGTCGTTGCGCAGCTCGGCGAAGCCGGCGAGCTGCTCACCCGCCTTGCGCGTAACTTTGGTCGGATCCTTCGGATCGGTGAGGTCCTTGAGCGCCTTGCCGGAGTACTCGCGCGCGAGTTCCTCAGCGGCGGGACTGTGCGGCTGCACATAGGGCCAGCTGAGCTTCAAGATCGGGTCGGGATAGGCGCCGCCCTCGGCCTGATAGGCCGCCCGCATGCGGGTGAAGATTCCTGCCATGATCTCGAGGTCGGATCGCGCTTCCCCGGGCGGGTCGGCCCCCTTCCAGTGCCATTGCAGCCAGCGCGAGGAATTGGTGAGCGCGCCGTTCTCTTCGGCGAAGCAGGAGGTCGGCAGGCGGAACACCTCGGTGTGAATCTGCTTCGGGTCGACGTCGTTGTGCTCGCCGAAGTTGCGCCAGAACTCGGAAGTCTCCGTGGCGAGCGGATCCATGATGATGAGGTACTTGAGCTTGGCGAGGCTCGCATTCAGCTTTCCCTTGTCAGGGGCCGCCGCGAGCGGATTGAAGCCCTGGCAGATGAAACCGTTCATCTGGCCCTTATTCATCAGCTCGAAGAACTGCAGCATGTCGTAGGGCTTGTCGAGCTTCGGCAGATAGTCGTAGCCCCAGTGGTTGTCAGCTGTCGCGGCATCACCCCACCAGGCCTTCATGAAGCTGACGAAGAACTTGTCGTAGTTCTGCCAGTAGCTCAGCTGATTCGGCCGCATGGGCTTGTAGGCACGCGCGGCGATGTAGTCGGCGTAGCTCTGCTCCTTTTCGCCCGGCAGCGTCATGTAACCGGGCAGCAGGTTCGACATCAGTCCGAGATCGGTCAGACCCTGGATGTTCGAATGCCCGCGCAGCGCGTTCATGCCGCCACCGGCGACCCCGATGTTGCCCAGCAGCATCTGCACCATGGCGGCGGTGCGGATCATTTCAGTTCCGACCGAGTGCTGCGTCCAGCCGAGCGCGTACATGATCGTCATCGCGCGCGTCGGGGTCGCGGTCGAGGCCATCATCTCGCAGATCTGCAGGAATTTTTCCTTCGGCGTACCGCACACCCGCTCGACCATCTCGGGCGTGTAGCGCGTGTAGTGCTGCTGCATCAGCCGGTACACGCAGCGCGGATGGGCGAGCGAGGGGTCGGTCTTCACGAAGCCGTCGGCGCCGGTCTCGTACTCCCAGGTGCTCTTGTCGTAGGTGTGCTTGTCGGAGTCATAGCCGGAGAAGAGCCCGTCGTGGAACGCGAAGTCCTCGCGGACGATGAAGCTGAAGTCGGTGTAGTTGGTGACGTAGTCGCGCTGGATCTTGTCATTGGCGAGCAGGTAGTTGATCACCCCGCCGAGGAAGACGATGTCCGTGCCGGTGCGGATCGGCGCGTACACATCCGCGACCGAGGCCGAGCGGTTGAAACGCGGGTCGACGACGATCAGGCGCGCCTTGTTATGCGCCTTCGCCTCCGTAACCCACTTGAAGCCGCAGGGATGGGCCTCGGCGGCGTTGCCGCCCATGATGAGCACGATGTCGGCATTCTTGATGTCGACCCAGTGATTCGTCATCGCTCCACGGCCAAACGTCGGGGCAAGACCTGCCACCGTCGGGCCGTGTCACACACGCGCCTGATTGTCGAAGGCCAGTACGCCGAGGCTGCGCATCACCTTGTGGGTGAGATAACCGACCTCGTTGCTGCTGGCCGAGGCCGCCAGCATCGCGATGCTGAGCCAGCGGTTTACCGTCAGCCCCTCGGGGGACCGGGCGATGAAGTTGGCGTCGCGGTCCTGCTTCATCAGCTTCGCGATGCGATCGAGCGCGTCATCCCAGGAGATCCTCTGCCAGTCGGCGGAGCCGGCGGCGCGGTATTCCGGCTGCAGCAGGCGGCTCGGGCTGTGCACGAAGTCGATCAGGCCCGCTCCCTTGGGACACAAGGTGCCGCGGTTGACCGGGTGATCCGGGTCGCCCTCGATGTGGAAGATGCTCGCCTTGGCGTTCTTGGCGGCATCCCCCAGCCCGTACATCACGATGCCGCACGCGACGGCGCAGTACGGGCAGGTATTACGCGTCTCGGTGGCGCTCGCCAGTTTGAACTCCCGGACTTCAGCGAGGGCTTTCGATGGCGAGAAGCCCATCAGTGCAAGGCTTGATCCGGCAAGCGAGGCGCCCGTGACCGCCAGGAACTGGCGCCGGGTGATGTCAGCCATAGCAATCCCCTTTGCGGGCCTGCGACGGCGGCGAGTGTATGCCCCGCCACTTGCGCTCTACAAGGGAAACGGCTGTTGCGCCGCCGCGGCGCCAATGTTAGCCAACCGCGAAGCTGACGCCGGCGTACCGCCCGACGGACCGTGCCCTCAGCCGGCCAACCCCGCGAGCTTGCTGTGCGTACGCACCGCCTCCTCATCCGTGAGGAAGGGCTCCTCTTTCACGAGCGCGAACAGCTGCGCCGGCGCGAGGGCGGGGCTGAAGTAGAACCCCTGGTACTGATCGCAGCCGAGCTCGGTGAGCAGCTGCAGCTGCTGCGGTGTCTCCACGCCTTCGGCGATCACCTTGAGACGCAGACTGTGCGCCAGCGAGATGATCGCGCGCACGATCGATGCGTCCTCGGGGCGTGCCGTCATCTGCTCGACAAAGCAACGGTCGATCTTCAGTTTGTCGATCGGGAAGCGGCGCAGGTAGCTCATGCTCGAGTAGCCGGTGCCGAAGTCATCGACCGATACCAGCACGCCCATGCGGCTGATCGCTTCCAGGATATGGATCGATTCCTCCGCATCGCTCATGACCGCGCTCTCGGTCAGTTCGACCTCGAGCAGCTGCGGGTCGAGCCCCGAGGCCTCGAGCGCGCGGCGAATCTGCTCCACCAGGTTGGTGAGCCGGAACTGCGAGGGCGCAAGGTTGACGGCGACCCGCAGCGCCCGCAGCCCTTCGCGGCGCCAGGCCTGCGCCTGGCGGCACGCCTCGAACAGCACCCACTCGCCGATCATATCGAGCAGGCCGCATTCCTCGGCGACCGAGATGAAGTCGCCGGGCATGACCAGCCCGCGCTGCGGATGGCGCCAGCGGATCAGCGCTTCGGCGCTATTGACCCGGCCGGTCGCGGTGTCGACCTTCGGCTGGTAGTGCAGCTCGAACTGCCCATGCTGCAGCGCGGCGTGCAGCTCGCTCTCGAGCTTCACGCGCTCGTGTGTGACGCGGCTCATGCCTTCGGCGTAGCACTGCACGTTGTTGCGGCCGCGTTCCTTGGCGCTGTACATCGCGGCGTCCGCGTGCGCGAGCAGCGTATCGACGCTCGCCCCGTCGCGCGGATAGAAGGCCGCGCCGATGCTCGGCGAGATATGCACGTCGATGCCGAGCAGCCGCATGGGCGGCTCCATCACCTTGATCGCCCGCGCGGCGATGTCGAGCGTCTCCGCCTGCGTCGCCGGGCCGTCGACCAGGATCACGAACTCATCGCCCCCCAGGCGCGCGGTGGTGTCGACGGCGCGCACGGCGCTCTTCAGGCGCTGTGCCACTTCGCGCAGCAGATCATCGCCCGCGTGGTGCCCGAGCGAGTCGTTGATGAGCTTGAACCTGTCGAGGTCGATGACCAGGACGGCGAACTCATGGGACTGGCGGTTTGCCTGGGCAATCGCCTGGGTAGCGCGGTCATCGAGCAGCAGGCGGTTGGGGAGCCCCGTGAGCGCATCGTGCGAGGCGAGGTGGCGCAGCTGGCGGTTCGCAGCCTCCAGGCCCCGGGTGCGATCGGTGACGACCAGCTCGAGGCTTTCGACTTGGCGTCTGAGGGCGCGCGCGTTCTGCCACTTGCGGCTCAGGGCGCTCGCCGACTGCAGGATCTCGATCGGCTCGAAGGGCTTCTTGATGACGAGGAGCTTGTCGGAGTGCCCGAGGCGCGCAAGCAGCTCGAGCCAGTCGTAGTCGGCGTAGGCGGAGCAGACGACCACCTGTATCTCCGGGTCTACCTTCCAGAGATTCTCGATCGTCTCGAGTCCATCCCACCCGGGGGGCATGCGCATGTCGACAAAAGCGACGGAGTAGGGGCGCCCTTCGGTGAGTGCCTGGCGGGCGCGCTCGACCCCCTCGCGACCCTGCAGGGCGGAATCGACATCGAAGGTCGGGCGCTGCACCGCAGGCTGCGGCTCGCCGAACAGCGCGGCCTCCGCCGCCGACCTGCCGCCGTCGTCGTGGCCGGTGAGGATCTTGCGATAGTCCGCCTGTATGGCCGGATTGTCATCGATCATCAGCACGCGGTGCCTGAGCAGCTCGGATTCATTGGCCATCGCGTGGCTCCGGCGGCTTCAGCGGCAGTGTCAGGGTGAACGTGGCGCCGCGGCCCGTTCCGGCACTTTCGGCGTGCAGGGTGCCGCCGAGCTCCCTGGCGGCGAGCGCACTGCTGTGCAGTCCGAAACCGTGGCCGTCTTTGCGCGTGGTGAAGCCGTGATTGAAGATGTGCTCGAGGTTCTCCGGCGGGATGCCGACGCCGGTATCGATGACGGCGATCAGCACCCTGCCATCGGCCGCCCGCACGCGCACCGTCACGCGCTTCTCGGCGGCCTTCGACTCATCGCAGGCGTATTTGGCATTGCGAATCACGTTCACCAGGATCTGCAGCACCTTGTGCTTCTCCCCCTGGACCAGCGGCACGTCCTGGAAATCGCGGACGATGGTGACGCCATGGCGGCTCAGGGCCCCTTCGTTCATCCGCAGGCTGTCCTCGACCAGCACGCGAACGTCGAGCATGTCGGTCATGCCGCCGCGCCGCGCGTAGCTTTGCTGCACGGAGACGATTTCGTTGATGTGCTCCACGTTGCTGCGCAGCGCCGACAACTCCGCCGCTGCCGCATCGCGCTCGGCGACGAGCTGCGTGGCAAGCTCCTGCAGATAGACCGGCAGGTGCCGGCCCTGGGCCCCCATGAGGTAACCCGCCAGGTCGCCCGCATGCTCGCTGAGGAGCGCGGCAACCCGGGTGAGCCCCACGCACTTTGATTTCCTGATGCGTTCGGTGATCAGGCTGGCCGAGACGTTGACGCTGTTGAGCACGTTGCCGACGTTGTGCAGGACGTTGGTGGCCACCTCGGCCATGCCCGCCTGACGCGAGGCATCCAGCAGCTGCTTGTGCAGATCCTCGAGCTCCTTTTCCGCGAGCCGCCGCTCGGTGATGTCCTGCACGACCACGACCGCGCCGAGCACCTGGCCGGCGGGCCCGACCAGGCGCCGCGCGCTCGCTACGGCCGTGCGCACCGCGCTGTCGGGGCGCACGATGACGTACTCCGCGTCGCTCACCTCGGCACCGCCCAGGGCGCGCGCGAGCGGGCGCTGCTCGCGCGCCACGGGCGTGGAGCCATCAGGCAGAAAGACCTGCGAGGTGATGGGGTAGGGGGTGCGTGCCGCCGAGCTGTGCTGCGTGGGTATTCCGAACAGCTCGACCGCGGCGCGGTTGTAGTGCGTCACCCGGCCGCTGACGTCGCAGGCGAGCAGCGCAACCGGGAGTTCGGCGATCACGGTGGCGAGCAGGGTCTGGTTCTGCACCAGGGCGTTCGCGATCTCCTTGCGCGCGGATATGTCGCGCAGGAACTCGACCGAACACTCCGCCCGCGCGCTACCGCCGCGAACGAGCGAGGTGGTCACCCGCACCCACAGCGCGCTGCCGTCCTTGCGGACGTAGCGCTTCTCGACATCCAGATGAGAGATGTCCCCCCTCCAGAGCCGCTCGAGGCCGTCGGCGGTCACCTCGAGGTCTTCGGCGACGGTGAGACTGGCGATGCTTCGGCTGGTGATCTCCGCGGCGCCGTAGCCGAGCATCGCGCAGAAGGCGCGATTACCGTGGCGATAGCTGCCGTCACGGTTGGCGAAGGCGATTCCTACCGGTGCATGCTCGACCGTGTTGCGAAACAGTGCGTCGGTCTCTGCCGGCCGCAGCTCAGCGGGCGTCTCGAGGAGCAGCGTGACGTCGGAGCTGTCGCTGGCAACGCTGGCTGCGTCGGCGGTTTTCATCGCAGTCTCCGATCGCCCCTGGGGCGTGAGCCTCGACCAGACAGGCAAGTCACTGAGGGAAATGCTCCGGCGCTCGGCGCCGGCAGCCCGGGCGACGCTTACGCGGCAGCCACTTAACAAAACAGCGTGAATTCCAACACGGCAGGCCGCCGGGTACAGCGAACTGGGTCGCAGCCCGCGCCCGCTAGCCCGGCCGGTTCGTGACCGCCTTCGCGCTTTGCGACTATAGGAAGGTGGGTGAGAACACGGCGTGCCAGAACTCCTGGTGCACCGCCGGAGCTACCGGCGAGGTGAACATCGTTTGCGTGAGCAGAATCGCCGTGCGCCCCGATTGCGGATCCGCCAGCCAGGTGGTGCCCAGTCCCCCGTTCCAGCCGTACGAGCCTTGCGGCAGGCCTGCGGCGGCGGGTTGCGCCACGACCGACATGCCGAAGCCCCATCCGCGGCCGGGGCCGAGAATCGGCGCACCGTCTGAGCGCTGCGCCAGGGTGAGGTAGTCGATGGTCATCGCGTTGATCGCAGCCTCCGAGAGCAGATGGCGCCCGGCAACACGGCCGCGTCCCAACACAAAGCGTGAGAAGGCCAGAAAGTCATCGGCGGTGGACACCAGTCCCGCGGCCGCGTCGAAGAAGGCCGGAGCCGCCCGCCACGCACTCTTGGAGGGCGCGTCATAGAGCTGCGCTCGACCGGCCTCGAGGCGATAGGCGCTGACCAGGCGGCTCAGTTTGCTCTCGGGGACGAAGAAGCCGCTGTCCTTCATGCCGAGCGGTGCGAAAATCCGCGTTTGCAGCAGATCCGGCAGCGAATTGCCCGAGGCCCTCGCGAGCAGCACGCCGAGGATGCAGGAGCCGGTGTTGTACAGCCACCGCTCGCCGGGTTGTGCCATCAGGGGCAGAGTGCCGAGCCTCCTCAGCCACTCGTCGGGGCCGATGGGCGAAGCCGGATCCGGACCCCCGAATCCAACAAGCTGCAGATCGGAGATGCGTCGCTGGATCGGATAGGTGTCCGCAGGTGCGAGGACCACTCCCAGGCCGCAGCGAGATGTCAGCAGATCCTCGAGCGTGATCGGGCGCTTCGCGGGCACCGTGTCATCGAGCTCGGCGCCGATCTGCTTCAGAACGCGCCGGTTGGCGAGCTCGGGCAACCACCGGTCTATCGGCGCGTGCAAACGCAGCTTGCCGTCCTCGACGAGCCGCATCGCCGCCGCCGCAGTGACGGGCTTGGTCATCGAGGATATGCGGAAGATGCTGTCAGTACGCATCGGAGCGGCGCCCTCGCTGGCCTGGTCGCCGGCCGCCACCACCTCCGCCCGATCCCCCTGGGCGATGAGTGCGACCGCGCCTGGCGTATAGCCGCTATCGATGTGGCGCCTGAGGATTGCGAGCAGCTGCACGGCGATTGCCTTCAACTCACGAGCTGCATCCGTCGTCCTGTTGCTGCGCTTTTCCGCATCCTGCGCAGCGGGCAATGCACGTGGCGAGAGCCACAGCAGCGCCGCTCCCAGAGCGCTGAGGGCCGAGGTAAAGCTCCGCCGGCTGACGAGTGGCATATACCCGGCATGATGCCCTCCGGAGCAGGGCGTACGCAGCGCAGGCGCGGCGTTCAGAGCCGGGGGCTTACCTGCGGTTCCTGGATATTGATATAATTTAACATAATATACATTATGCGAAGTAGGATGCGCAGACCCGCAAGCGACCTGGCCTTATCCCATCCGCGCGTAGTTCCCCTCTCGCGCGCCAGCGCAATAGACCGGCGCTCTCGTGCACATCGGGGTGTGCTTACTCTGTTGGTGTGAACACCACAGGAGCGCGTCCCATCTCGCTGATATCCCCGATCATTAGGATCATCTGGTGAGGTACCCAGAGGTCCATCGGTGGCGCTCCCTCTTCAAGGTTGATCGTCAGCTTCGCGAAGACGCGGTGGCTTAAGTCGATCCGCACGCATGCGAGAATGAGTCTGGCTTCACTTGGCGCCTTGCCGGACGGTGGCTTTTTCGCGAACGAGCGGAACTCGCTGGCCACCTGTGGTGACAGGTCTGGCCGCAGGCGGACGAAGTAGCTATTTTGCGGAACCGCCATTTTTTCATTCTACGCACTTGCGCTCGCCAGGGATGCGACGTGCCCGGCTTCCCTCGTCGCGTAAAGTTACCCGGAATGGCCGAGCAGGCTGAAGGCGTTCAGCTATGCGGATCCGCGATTCGGCGCCTCGTGCCGCCTGTCTTGGCACTGGCGTGGCTGATGTTCCTGGTGAGTCCGATCGCTTTCGTGTTCGCGTCAAGCACTCTTATAGCGTTCGAGGAGTGGCTCGTATCTACCCACCCCGCGATGTGCCCGCAGGTGAGGTAGATCTCCCGTCCGCTGGTGAAGTGAACCACCTCATCGTCCCGGTCGTCCTGCGAGGGGTCGTAGCGCCTTACATTGCCGTCGCAGAGGCTGAGCATATAGCCCACGGTGTGGAAGCCCTGGTTTACATACGCGTCAGAGGCGGAGAAGAAGTTGGCGAACAGGCGGTTGTGTACAGAGCAGATGTGCGTGTGATAGTCCGCCACGATCCGCCAGCCATCGGGTGTAGGTTCAGCGTATTGCAGAATATCCACCCCGAAGGGCTTGTGGGAGGTCAGCGGGGCGCTCACGTGGTAATGGTGTTCTGAGTCCTCGTAGATCACTCCGCCACACTCATACTGCCGCGGGCACTCCCGCGCGACGGTAAGCGCGGCGATAGCGGCTGAGTCCATGTCCCCGAAGATGGCGAAGATGATCAGAATCATCGGCCGTAGTCCCACCCCATTTAAGAGGTCGATGTAACGCCGAGGTCATACTTGTCCTTTCCCGGCGTTGCGGCCGCGGATGCATTTCACAACATTGACCGCAGGGATGTGGACGGATTCCGCAGGCTGGACAGGTAATGCGAGCTGCGGTTTTGGCTCTCCGAAAGCGTGAGGTTTATCCGATGAAGCTCCCGGAGGCCGCCTGAAGTGGGTGCGATTCTTGCCGGCGCCCTCGCTTCACCGACGTGTGACAAGATTCACGTTCGCGAGGCAAGTGAGGAGAAGATTCAATGCCGGCTCGGCTCAGCGGTATCCGCGCGTGCGTGTTCGACGCGTACGGAACGCTTTTTGACTATGCCTCGGCTGCGGCGGCCTGCCGCGACGCGCTGGGCGAAAAACTGGAGCGCGTAACGGCGCTGTGGCGCGAGAAGCAGCTGCAATACACCTGGTTGCGGGCGGTCCAGGGTCAGCACGCAGATTTCCAGCAGGTCACCGGCGATGCCCTCGACTTCACGCTCGAAACCCTCGGACTCGCCGACCCGGCGCTGCGCAAGCGGCTGCTGGATCTGTACGCGACGCTGGATGCCTTTCCCGAAGCAGCGGCTGTGTTGAGCCGGCTGAAGGCCGCGGGGCTGAGAACCGCCATCCTCTCGAACGGCACACCCGCGCTGCTGCGAAGCGCGGTTGAGCACGCCGGGATTGGCCACCTGCTCGATGCGGTGTGGTCCGTTGAGGAGGTCGGTGTCTACAAGCCGCATCCGCGGGTGTATCAGCTCGCCGTCGATCGGCTCGGAGTGGCGCGCGAGCAGATCTCCTTTCAGTCATCGAATGCCTGGGATGCGTGGGCGGCTTCAGCATTTGGCATGCGCGTCGTCTGGTGCAATCGATACGCTCAGCGGCCCGAGCGGCTGCCGGGCAACCCCGATCACGAAATCAGGTCGCTCGCCGAGCTGCCGGCGCTGCTGCTGCCGCAGGGTTAGTGGGCGGCGGCCAGGCGCCCGCCGTCAGCGCGGGCGAATCGCGCAGCTCCCCTCCTCCCCCACGAGGCGTGCGAGCAAATGAGGGCCTTATGTGCACTGCGGCTGACCGCCCATAGGCCGCCACCGGCCGTCCGTCGGCTCGCGGGGCGGGTGTGACGCATTACCGCCTTTCCGCCAGGCTTCCTCCAGTACATTGCGCGCCCATGAAGCGGCAAACGGGTTTCACAATCACCGAGCTGATGACGGTGCTGGCTATCGTCGCCGTCCTGCTGAGCGTCGGCGTACCTTCCTATCGCTACATCACGACCTCCTATCGCATGTCCTCGGAGGTCAACGGCCTGCTCGGCGACCTGATGTACGCCCGTGCCGAGGCCATCAAAGAGGGTCAGGGCGTCACGGTATGCGTCTCGACGAACGGCACCGGCTGCACTGGCACCGCCAACTGGCAAGGCGGCTGGGTCATCTTCTCCAACCCCACGGGTGCCGCCAATCCGCCCTTGGGAACCATCCTGCGGGTGCAGGCCCCGTTCACCGGGGCGACGCCCGACACTTTCGTTGCCAGCTCCGGGGTGAGCGCGATCACTTACAACCGCGAGGGCTTCGCGACCACCGCGGCCGGCTTTCCGAACACGATCCTCACACTGCACAACTCGTCCGCGAACTCCGGGTTTACGCGCTGCCTGACCGTCTCGCCGCAGGGCCTCCTGAACACCGAGACCACAGCCACCAGCATCCCCGCGGGAGCATGCCATTGACCACTGCATACGCGAGCAAGCGCGCAGGCGGCTTCAGCCTCGTCGAAGTCATGGTGGCGCTCATCGTCATTTGTGTGGGGCTTCTCGGAGTCGCCAAGATGCAGGCCCTGTCGCTGTCCAACATGACGACCTCGCGCGAGCGCGCGCTGGCGGCCTTCGAGGCGGCGGGACTTGCGGGGGCGATGCACTCCAACCGTGCCTACTGGGCCGCCACGCCCGCCGGGTTCACGGTCACTGTCCATCCCCTGGCCGCTCCGGCCATCGCATCGAGCGATGGGGCGCTCCAGGGGCAAGCCTCGGCGGATTTCGCGGCAGGTCAGGCGGCTAACGGCGCGACCGGTGTCAACGCCTGTGTCGGGGCCGCTGCAGGGCTGGCGGAGTGCACGCCGGTGAATCTCGCGGCCTACGATCTCGCCCGCTGGACGACTTCGCTTCAAGGTCTGCTCCCCAATCCCACGGCGGCGATCAGTTGTCCGAACGTCGCCGGCGTCAACCTCCCGACAAGCTGCACCATTCAGATCAGCTGGACCGAGAAGGCGGTTTCGATGACCCAGCAGGAAGCGGCGCAGCAGGCGGCCGGCAACGTCGGGCAGTTCGAGACCCCCACTTATCTGTTGTACGTGGAACCATGAGCTCCGCGCGCACGCCAGTCATGCTTCGCACTGCGCGCCACGAGCGAGGCTTTACCCTGATCGAGCTGATGGTGACTGTGGCCATCGCGCTCTTCCTGCTCTTCGGCCTGGCGACAATCGTGGAGGACGTCCGCACTGAGAATCTGAACCAGCAGGCGCTCGCGCTGCTGCAGGACCAGCAGCGCTTCGCCATGACGGTGCTCACAGACGTCATCCAGGCCGGGGGTTACTACCCCAACGCCACCGGCCAGACGCAGGGCAGCGCCCTGCCGGTAGTAGGAGTCACCATGAAGGCGGGCCAGGCCTTCTGGGGCACGCATTCCGCCGCGGGCTACCCCGCGACTCCCGACACGTTCACCGTGCGCTACATGACCTCCGGTAACGACGGCGTGATCATGTGTGACGGCAGCACCAATAACGTCGGGGGCTCGCTCACGGTGGAGACCAACGCCTTTACCGTGGTGCCGCCGGCGGGAGGTGTGCCCGGTCAGCTGCTCTGTCAGCTCAACGGCAATGCCGCGGTGCCGCTAGTCAACGGCGTGCAGAGCCTGGAGATCCTCTACGGCGTAAATCGCACCGCTCCGACGCTCAATTACAACGTCGATACCTACCTCACGGCGGACCAGATGAATGCCGGCCTGGCGGCCGGCGGGGACTGGATGAACATCAGCTCGGTGAGGGTGGTGCTGACCTTTACCAACCCACTGTGCCCGCCGGTTGGCGCGTGCCAACCCGGCCAGAAGCCCACCGTAACTTTCGAGCGCGTCGTCGACGTGATGGCACGCGCCGGAGTGCACTCGTGAAACCTTGCCACAAAACAAAGACCGCCGAGCGCGGCATCGCGCTCATTTCCAGCCTGCTGCTGCTGATGATCATCACCATCATCGCGCTCAGCATGTTCCGCAGCTTCGCCACGCAGGAGCATGTCGCCGGCAACCTGCGCGAGAAGGAACGCGCGCTGCACGCTGCGGAGAGCGCCCAGCAGTACGGGGAGTGGTGGCTGCTGCAAGGCACCAACGCCGCGGCCGGCTCGGTCGCCTGCGCCGCCGGCACGCTGAGCGCCAATGCCAATCAGGGGCAGATCTGCAACCTGACCCCGCAGCAGGCGGGCATGGCGTATCTGACGACGTTCCCCTGGACGACGCAGGTCACATTTCTGCCGCCCGGGATGAGCGTAACCGCCGGCGTGAACGGCGCGAACAACGATCCGCCCTATGCGCTGACTCCGGGCTTCTACATCACCGATCTCGGTCCTGCTGGAGACGGTCAGGGCGAGGCGTACCAGATTGATGCCTACGGCTCCGGCAGTACGGCGAATAACGTGGCCAGCGCCACGCTCGCCGTCGTCGAGAGTACCTACGAGATCCAGCAAGGCGTCGTTTGCAGAGGGGGCTGTTAGCCATGATGAACCGCAAGAGTCTTATTGCCGTGCTTGCCGCCATCGCGGCCAGTGCCGCGCCGTTCGCCGCGCAGGCGCAGACGGCCATCAGTGAGGACTTCTCCAAAGCGACCACGACCAACAGCTGGTGGTACTTCAACGGTGCCTGCCTCACCGCATCAACGCACACCGGGCAGGAGCCCACCGTTTCCGGCGGGGTGGGCACCGGCGGGCAGATCCCGGGTTGCACCACCATCGCCACCAGCTACTACAACAAGACCACGGGTGAGCACCTGGTCGGCGGCCAGACCCTGACAAACACGACACCCGACCCCGCCGGCCAGGGTGCACTGCGCTTCACCAACGGCTACCCCTATGGCTACAGCGAGAACGGCGGCATCGTCTACGCGACACCCTTTTCCACCGGGCAGGGTGTCTCCATTACGTTCAAGACCGTGACCTACCTCGGCAACTCGGGCGGTTGGTCCGGCACGGAGATCGACGGCGCGGACGGCCTCAGCTTCTTCCTCATGGATGCCACCCAGCTGAACACCGCCACCATCACCGGTGTCGGCAGCGGCAACGGTAACGGCCTCGGCTCCTGGGGTGGCAGCCTCGGCTACACCTGCTCGAACTCCAACCCGCCTTACAACGGCTTGATCGGCGGCTACCTCGGACTCGGGATCGATGAGTACGGCAACTTCCTGAACGGCACGACCAACACGTTGGGAGAAGCCGGCACGGCGGCCAGCGGTGACAATACCGCGAGCGGCGGCGGCTATCAGCCTGGCCGTATCGGCATACGCGGCGCCGGCAACATCGCGTGGGCCACGCTCAACGGCGCTTATGGCGGGTCGAGCAACCCCGGCGCCGGTAAGCCGTGGTATCCGAATTCGCTGGCCACCTCGTGCCACATCAACGGCGGCACGTACTCTGCCAGCACCCTCCTCTGCGGCGGCAGTGGCAACAACGGAAATACCTCAACCGACGCGATGATGGCGGTACAGAACACCTGCGCCAACGGCACCCTCTATAACTACAGCAACGTAACCAACCCGACGAGCGAGGGCGCGACGAGTCTCACGAACGCCCTGAACACCGGCAACGCGACCGCCACACCGGCCATCGCGCCGATCCTCGACTACACCGCGCAGCCTAGCGGGTACGTCGTGCTTCCGGCGGGCACGCAGATCGCCAACGAGAGCCGCCACGACCCGCAGCGCCGCGACACCGATTTACTATCAGCTGAAGATCTCGCAGAACGGTCTGCTGAGTCTGTCCTACAGCCTCTGCCCAGCGGCCGGTTGCGGTGCCTTCATATCTGTGATCAAGAGCCAGAACATCACCACCGCCAATGGCCCGCTGCCGGCGAACTTCCTGTTCGGATTCGCGGGCTCCACCGGCGGCAGCTCGAACATCCACGAGATCCTGTGCTTCCAGGCAGAACCGGCCACTTCCGCCTCCGCCTCCGCGGGCGCAAGCGAGAAGGAGTCCTCCAAGCTCGAAACCGGCAGCCAGGCTTACTTTGCGTACTACAACCCGAGCAATGGCTGGACGGGCCGTGTGACCGCGTTCGGTCTCGGGTACGACTCGTACGGCAACATCATCATTGCGGCAACGCCCAACTGGGACGCCTCCTGCGTCCTGACCGGCGTGTCCGCTTCAAGCACCTGCAGTACCACCGGTGTCGCGGGGCCGGTCGCGGCGGAAGCTCCGACCAGTCGCGTGATCCTTTCCTGGAACGGCACTAAAGGCATCCCGTTCGAATATGCCAGCCTGAGCGGAATTCAGCAGAACGCGCTCACTGCGGGCGATTCTGCGGGCGCCGCCTGCAACTCGACGACCGGCTACGCGGTCCAGGACCGCCTGAACTACCTGCGCGGGGATCGCAGCTGCGAGATCAATTCATCGGGCGTGGGTCTGTTCCGCAGGCGCACCAGCGTACTCGCGGACATCGTCGACTCGAGCCCGACCTGGGTGGGCGTGCCCGATGCGTCGTACACGGCGGTGTGGAACGACCGGATCAACTCCGCGGATCCCCTGTCCGAGAACTCCGGCACCGCCCAGACCTACCCGGCGTACGTCACCGCCGAGCAGAACCGCCAGCAGGTCGTGTACGTCGGCGCCAACGACGGCCTGCTGCATGGCTTCCGCAGCGGGACATACAACGCCGCCACGGGCACGTACACCAATAACGACGGTTACGAGCTGCTGGCGTACATGCCCGGGGCGGTCGTGCAGAATTCCCTCGCTGCCAACCCGGGCGTGCAGGTGATTCATAGCAACTCCAACACGCAGATCGATTATTCGAACTCCCAGTACGGACATGACTTCTGGGTCGACGCGACTCCCGGCACGGGCGATGTGTTCTTCAACGGCCAGTGGCACACCTGGCTCGTGGGCGGACTCGGGCCCGCCGGGGCGGCGATTTACGCCCTCGACGTCACCAATCCCGCCAACTTCTCCGAGGGCAATGCGGCGAGCCTGGTGATCGGTGAGTGGAATTCCAGCACGATCACCTGCGTCGGCAGCGCCACCTGCGGCACCAACCTCGGTAACACCTACGGCACGCCGCAGATCCGGCGCCTGCACGACGGCAAGTGGGCGATCATCTTCGGTAACGGTATCGGCAGCCAGTCGGGCGATGCGGGCATCTACGTCGGGGTGCTGAACACCAGCACGGGTGCGCCGACCTTCTACTACCTGAGCAGCGGCTGTCTGGCCGCCCACACCTGCAGCGCGGGCACCCCGAGTGGCATCGCCTTCGCGACGCCGGTCGATCTGGACGGCGACCACATCACCGACTACGTGTACGCGGGTGATATCCAGGGCAACCTCTGGCGCTTCGATCTGACGAGCGCCACCGAGACGAACTGGGCGGTGACGCCCGGTCCACTGTTCAAGACCCCGGCGGGCCAACCGATCACCACCACGGTCGTCGCCGCCTCCGGTGCACCCAACCCTGGCATGGAACAGCAGCTGATGCTGCTCTTCGGCACCGGACAGAAGTTCCCGCTCACCGAACGCGAGCGGGGCCACCTACGCGACCGGCACGCAGAGTCTTTACGGCGTGTGGGACTGGAACATGAGCGCCTGGAACGCGCTCTCGACGACCACGCAGTACTCGAGCCTCGCCGCCGCATCGACTGGCCTGGGGGGGGCGAACCACACCATGGCGCAGGCGAACCTGCAGGCACAGACGGTCACGATCAACAGCTCGACAGGGGACCGCGACATCAATACCAACGCGACCATCTGCTGGGCCGGTCAGAGCGGTTGCACCGGCAGTACTGCACAGTTCGGCTGGTATCTGAATCTGCCCGGCACCCAGGAGCAGGTCATTTACAGTCCGGGGCTCGTGGCGCAGGCGCTGACGGTTAACACGATCGTTCCGGCGGCCAACACACCCACTTCATGCACAATCCTGAGCGACACGGGGTTTACGTACGTGCTCTCGGCTCTGACCGGCGGCGCGTTCAATCAGGTGTTCCTGCCGCCGAGCGAGGCGGTCAACCCGGGCGTCAACACCAATCAGGCGTACCTGGATGCGCACGCCATCGCCCTGCAGACCAATGCCAGCGGCAGCTCCTTCGTGATCTACAGCAACACCGGCACGCCCTTCCTCGTGTTCGAGACCAATGGGGGCGGCGGCGGCGGCGGGGGCGGCAGCGGCAGCCTCGCCCCGAATCTGCCCCCCAACACCAGCGGCCGTCGCCTGAGCTGGATCGAGCTGCGCTGAGCGCGGCAGATAGTCGCCAGAGAGAGGTACCATGGAATTGCAGGCAAATGCGCGGTTGTCCCGGGGCTTCACCCTGACCGAGCTGATGGTGGTGGTGGTGATCGCCTCCATTCTGCTGGCGGTGGCGGTTCCCTCCTACAGCGTCTTCGTTCGACAGTCCCGTCGCACCGATGCACGCACCGCGATCCTCGATCTGGCGGCGCGCGAGGAGCGCTACTTCAGCACCAATGCGTCGAGCTACACGGCCGTCGCCGCGAACCTGGGCTACGCAGCCCTCCCCGCGGTCGTGGGCAACGGCTACTACACGGTGAGCGTCTGCTCGCCGGCATGCGCCCCGAGCGCCGTGGCCGCGCCCTCCTTCACTATCATCGCTCTGCCGGTTGCCGGTCAGAGCCAGGCGAAGGATACCCAGTGCACCGGCTTCGCCGTGGACTCCACCGGCGCGCAATTCGCCTCGGCGGGAGCGGGGTATACGGCGGCTGCCGCAGCGTATTGCTGGGCAAATTGACCTTCTAAATCTGATAGATACAAGCCTATTTTTTTTCTCACAGAGACCGGCCGGCGAATCGGCCCTTGATCGGACAGCGATCGGACAGCCATCGGGCAGACAGCCCGCGGGCGGCACGCTTCGCGGCCTCACTTGCGCCGACTCACCGGTCAACTTGACCGTATTTTTTTCCTAGAGTCTGGGGTATATTTCGTGTCCAGCCGCTTGAGCGCGCTAGGATTCCGTAGCCAACCGGACAACAAGAACTAACCGACGCCGCCCGCGCGCTTGCCCCGCACCCGAGGAGCCGAAGCCGGTGGAAGGCGTTACCGAGGTAGTGATGAGCACTACATGGGAACAGCTTGAGGGCGCCGCGCTATCGCTGGCGCGCTCGGGCGCTATCAAGGACCGTCTCATCAACGCCTATCGCAATCATCTCGCGCTGGTGAACCCCGAGGATCTCCCGGAGGCGCTGCGCGCGGAGTTTCGCGCCTGCCACGACGCGCTCACGCGCGAGCGACCGCTGCGCGGCGAGGACGCCGTGCGCGCCACGGTGCGCAAGATGTCGAGCCAGGACGCCGACGGAGTCGCCTGCAGCGTCGTGCGACTGTTCGCCGGCCTGGTGCGCGAAGTAACCCTGGAAGCCGCGCCGGCACTGTCCGGGGTAGTGTTGAATGGCGCGCTCACTGCCGCCGCAGTCCGCACTAGGGTGCTCAAGCCCGTGCCGCAGGCCATTTCACTCTACGCCGCCGCCGAGGCGTGAGCTAGTCGAGCTTGAACTCGATGGTGTCCCAGCGCGCCGTATCTTCGTGACGCCCGGCGCGGCGGATCGCATCGACCAGTGCCCGCTCGTCCCACTCCACCACTTCGTCGGCAAGATCGAGAATGGCGCGCGGCACGTCCTTGCGTGCGCCGAAGGGTTTCATGAGCACCACGGGCTTGTGGTCCGCCTGCGCGTACAGCAGCTGGAAGGTGAGCAGCTCCGGGTGCGTATCGGACAGGCTCGAGAGCGCGATAACCGCCTCGACGGGATGGATCTGGCGGCGCAGGTTCTCGCGCAGCGCCTCCTTGTCACCGGCCGGACGCTGCTCCGGAGTGCTGTAGTTGCGGTAGAAGAAAGTGCGCGCGCTCTCGAGGTACTCGAATACGCGCAGGTAGTCGTCGCTAATCTCCCAGGCGTGCGTCACGAACAGGCGGAGCGGATTGGCCTGCGACATGTGGCAAGTCTCGCACATGAGCCGCCGGCGGGGAACCTGAGCAGGTGCACGAGCGCGCCGCAGAGTGCGGCGCCGCGCGATAGAATGAATCCATTGCCGCTTGCTGCCTCACTGAAGCGAAACCCCTGATCAGTGCGTCTGCTGATTTACAATATCCGCTATGCCACCGGCACCGGGCCTGCCTTTCACCTGCCTGTGCCGGGCGCCGGCTACCTGCGCAGCAACCGCAAGGTCCTCGGCGGCATCACCGAGTTCATCCGCGCGGAGAAGCCGGACGTGGCGGGGCTTCTCGAGGTCGACAGCGGCTCGATCCGCACCGGCATGCTCAATCAGGCCGAGCACATCGCACGCGAGCTCGGTCACTATTCCACCTACCAGTGCAAGTACGGCACCGGCTCGATCAACCAGTTCATGCCCATCGTACGCAAGCAGGGCAACTGCTTCCTGTCCGCCCCGACGGTGCATGGCGAGCGCTTCCACTATTTCGACACCGGCATCAAGCGCCTCATCATCGAGCTGGAGCTCTCGGACGTGTGCGTGTTCCTGGTGCACCTGTCGCTGAAGTTCCGCCAGCGCCAGTACCAGCTGCGCTCGCTCCATGACCTGGTGCTGCAGGCGGCGAAGCCGGTGATCGTGGCGGGGGACTTCAATACCTTCTGGGGCACGCACGAGATCTACCTGTTCATGCGTGCGGCGGGCCTGCGTAGCGCCAACACCACGGGTCTGCCCTCCTTCCCGGCGCGCGTGCCGCGCATCGAGCTCGACTTCATCCTGGTGAGCGAGGGGATCGAGGTCACCGACTTTCGCGTTCCGGACGTGCGCTTCTCGGATCATCGTCCGCTGGTGTGCGACTTCGTGGTGCACGCGGGCACGAGCGCGCGCGCCGCCTCGGCCGCCTGAGGACATTTCCAACCCGCTGGAGCCGCTGCACCATGACGGAGAGCACCGCCGCATCCTGGAAGGCCGAGCGTGATGCCGATGGCATTGCCTGGCTGACGATCGACAAGCCGGGCAGCTCGGCGAACGTGCTCTCCAGCGCGGTGCTGGTGGAGCTCGATGGCCTGCTCGACACGCTCGAGCGCGACCTGCCGCGCGGCGTGGTGCTGCTGTCGGCCAAGAAGAGCGGTTTCGTGGCGGGCGCCGACATCAAGGAGTTCACGGCACTCAGCGATGAAGCCAGCGGCTATCGGCTCATCCGCCGCGGCCAGCAGGCGCTCGATCGCCTGGAAGCGCTGAAATGCCCGACGGTGGCCGCGATCCACGGCTTCGCCCTCGGCGGGGGGCTCGAGCTCGCGCTGGCCTGC
>CAWIGQ010000024.1:0-51962 GCA_963835645.1 uncultured Gammaproteobacteria bacterium
AATGCGCTGCTCTACCAACTGAGCTATCCCGGCGCGCGCCACGGAAAACCGGGCATTTTACATTTTTTTGCGCAGGCGGATCACCAGATCGATGCCGGCCACCTCGGTACCCGGGGGCGGGGCCGGCAGGCGGCTGAATTCCACCGCGGGAACCGGGACATCGATCAGCGCGCCGCTGTCGAGGTCGTGAAAGTGGTAGTGCGGGTCGACGTTGGAATCGAACCAGGCGCGCGAGCCGTCCACCGACAGCTGACGGATGAGCCCGTGCGCCGCAAACAGGTTGAGCGTGTTGTAGACCGTTGCCTTCGAGACGCGTGCACCGGCGGTGCGCAGGCTCGCGAGGATCTGCTCGGCGGACAGGTGTTGCTGCGCCGACAGCAGCAGCGCGGCGATTCGCACCCGCTGCGCGGTGGGGCGGATCCCACACCCGGCGAGTTGCCGTTCACAACCGCTGGCGCTTGCACCGGCGCCAACTGGGGCATTGGCCTCCATGATCGCGGCATTATAGGCACAAGAGCCCGCAGATTGCCGCTTTTTGAGCCAGATCCCGCCATGAGCACGCACGCGACTGCGCACGCAGCGCGGCCGGACGGGTGGCGAGCCTCAGAGCCACCGTCCGCGGTGATGCTCAGTGTGCCGGGGCTGGCCCTCCGCCGCCCTTGCCCGGTTTGACCAGCAGCAGTAGCGGAATGAGCACGAGGAAGACCACTCCGAGGAGCTTGAAGGCGTCCAGATACGACAGCAGGTTCGCCTGCTGCACGGCGGTCTGGTAAATGCTCGCGAGCGTGAGCGTCGAATCGGGCGTGCTGCCGTACGTGTGCGCCATGTGCTGCGCGAAGTCCGGGTAGGAGGGATTGAGTCCCTGCAGCTGCTCGACGATACGGCTCTGGTGAAACTGGGCTCGGCGCGTGAGCACGGTGGAGGCCACTGCAACGCCGATGCTGCCGCCGAAGTTGCGCGCGAGGTTGATCAGCGCCGAGGCATTGTTGATCTTGGCCGGCGCGATGTCGCGGAAGGCCATCTGGTTGATCGACAGGAACAGGAACGGCAGCGATGCCGACTGCAGCAGGCGCAGCCACACCAAAGTCGTGAAGGAAACGTCCAGGTACAGGTTGGTCATGAGCAGCAGGCTCGCGCCTCCGACGATCAGGCCGATGGCCGTCAGCAGCCGCAGATCCACCTTGTTGATGGCGCGCCCGACCAGCGGCATCAGCACGATGGTCATGATGCCGCCGGGCGAGAGCACCATGCCGGCGTCCACCGCGCGGTAGCCCATCAGCTGCTGCGTCAATGCCGGGATCAGGAAGGTGCTGCCGAACAGCATGAAGCCGAGCATCAGCATCAGGACGAACGTGACCGCGAAGTCGGGGCTCTTCAGCAGCCGCAGATCCACCATCGGGTTCGCGTGGTGCAGCTCGCGCCAGACGAGCAGCACGAATGCCGCCGCCGAGATGATCACGAGTGTCGTGATCAGCGTCGAGCTGAACCAGTCGGCTTCCTGGCCGCGATCGAGCACCACCTGCAGGCACCCGAGACTCAAGCCCACGAAACTGAAGCCGAGCCAGTCGACCGACAGCGGCCCCCGCGGGCGCGCCGCGGCGCCGCGTTCCTTGATCACCGACTGCACCAGCAGCACCAGGACGACGCCGACCGGCACGTTGATGAGGAAGATCCAGCGCCACTCGTAGCTGTCGGTGATCCACCCACCGAGGGTCGGTCCGATGATCGGGGCGACGACCGCGGAGATGCCGTAGATCGCCGACGCCATGCCGCGTTTTTCGGCGGGAAAGCTGTCGGTGAGGATCGCCTGGCCGACCGGCTGCAGCCCGCCGCCGGTCGCACCCTGCAGCGCGCGCAGCACGATGAGACTCGGCAGGTTCGGCGCCAGCCCGCACAGCAGCGAGGTCACGGTGAAGCCCGCGATGCAGGTGAGGAACAGACGCTTGCGACCGAAGTTGTTCGCGAGCCAGCCGGAGATCGGCATGATGATGGCGTTGGTGACCAGGTAGCTCGTCAGCACCCAGGTGGATTCATCCTGGCTCGCGGACAGAGAGCCGGCGATGTGCGGCAGCGCGACGTTCGCGATCGAGATGTCCATGATTTCCATGAACGCCGCCAGCGCGACCACCGGCGCGATAAACCAGTGAATGTTGCCCGCGGCGCCGCGCGCCGCGATCGCATTCACGGCCGGCCCCGCTCGGATCCGCGCTGCGCAGTCGGCGGCGCCGGCTCGGCCCCACCGTGGCCGAGGTTGGCGGCGAGGATCTCGTCGATCGCGGCGTCGGCACCTGCGTCCTGACCGGCATAGACATCGGTGTTGAGCTCGGCCGGCCAGGCGGGCTGCTTCGAGAGCGCTGCGCCGCGCTGATCGGCCACGTCGACGCGGACGTCGGCCGACAGTCCGAGGAAGACCGGATGGGCCTCGAGCTCCGCGGGGTCGAGCCCGATGCGCACCGGCAGGCGCTGCACGATCTTGATCCAGTTGCCGGTGGCGTTCTGTGCCGGCAGCACGGCGAGCGCGCTGCCGGTACCGGCGGTGAGACCCAGTACCCGGCCGTGGTAGTGCACTCGCGAGCCGTACATGTCGACCGACACCTTCGCCGGCTGCCCGATGCGCAGGTCCGAGAGCTGGTTCTCCTTGAAGTTGGCATCGATCCACATGGAATCCACCGGCACGATGGCCAGCATCTCGGTCGCGGGCGTCACCTGCTGGCCGAGCTGCACAGCACGGCGCACGACATAGCCCGATACGGGCGCGAGCACCTTGGTGCGCGCCGCCGCGAGCCACGCGGTGCGCAGTGCCGCTTCTGCCTGCAGTACGCGCGGGTGACTGGCGGGCGTGGTTCCCACGATCGCAGCGCGCGTGCTGGCGAGCGTCGCCTCGGCCTGCTCGAGCGCGGCGTGCGCGCTGCGCACGGCGTTCTGTTCGTGCTGCAGCGTCTCCTGCGACACGCCGTGCACCGCGATCAGCGGATGGTCGCGCTGCAGGTCCTCGTTCGCCTGCGCGAGCTGCACCTGCTGGGTCTGCACGACGGCGGCATCGCGCGTAGCTTCTGCGAACAGCTGCGCGACGTCGCGCACGGTCTGCCCGAGAGTCGCCTTGGCCTGCGCAAGCGTCACCTGGGAGTCGCGCGGGTCGAGCTGCACCACCACCTCGCCGCGACGCACGAACTGTGTCTCATCGGTGTTGATCGCGACGACCGTGCCGGCCACCTGGGGAGTGAGCCGCACCAGGTTGCCGTTGACATAGGCGTCGTCGGTGCCGACGTGGCCGCGGGCGACAACCAGGTAGTACAGCGCACAGGCGACGATCGCGACCACCGCTACGCCGAGGAAGATGAGCGGTCGCTTGCTCGCAGTGGCGGCCGCGACGGTCGCGGGGCGGCGGTGGCAGGTGCGGCGGTGGCGGGTGCAGCCGTAGCGGGTGCGGCGTTCGGCCGGCTGTCCTGCGGATCACTCATGATGGGTTTCTCCTGACGTGGCGGCGGCCAGCGCAGGGTCGCGGGGCGCATTCCACCAGCCGCCGCCGAGCGCGCGAAACAGCGCCGCGGTGTCGGTGAAGCGCTGGACGTCGGCCTGCACCTCGGTGAGGGCGGCATCCTGGTACTGCTGCTCGGCGGTCAGAACCTGCAGCTCGGTGTATTTGCCGGCGCGGTACTGCTCGAGCGCCAGATCGCGGTTGGCGCGCGCCGCGTCGAGAGCGACGCTGTGCGCGCGGTAGCCTGCGGCATCGTGCTGCAGCGCCTGCAGCGCGTTCGCCACCTCGACGAAAGCCGCAATCACCGTCGAGCGGTAGCCGGCGAGGGCCTGGCGGTAGCGCTCCTCGGCTTCGTGCTGGCGCGCGGCGAGCGTGCCGCCGTGAAATAGCGGCGCAGTGGCGTTTACCCCGACCGACCAGATGGCGCCCGGGCGGGTGAGGAAATCGCTGAGCGCCGTGGTCTGCTGCGCGTACTGCGCCGAGAGGCTCAGGCCCGGGAGGCGCGCGGCTTCCGCGACCCCGATGTTGGCGCTCGCCTCGTGCAGCGAATCCTCGGCGGCGAGGATATCGGGCCGCTGGCGCACCAGCGTCGAGGGCAGCGACAGCGGCAGTTGCGCCGGTAACGTGAAGTCGCGCAGCGAGAGCGCCGGCATCGTGAACTCATCCGGAGTCGTGCCGCACAGCTGCGCCAGCGCGTTGCGGTAGGCATCGCGCTGCTGCTCGAGTCCCGGAAGCGTCGCGCGCAGGTTCTCGAGCTGCGTCTGCGCCTGCAGCGTGTCGCTGCGGGTGATCTTGCCCGCGTTCTCGAGGGTCTGGGTGAGCTCGTACTGCGCCTGCAGCTCATCGGCCAGCACCTGCGTCACCTCGATCTGCGCCTGCGTCGCCGCGTAGTCGAACGCGGTGATCACGGTCTGATCGACCAGCGTCACGTAGGTGTTGAGCGCCTGATCGCGGGCCAGCGCGGTCGCCGCGCGCTGCGACTCGACCTGGCGGCGCGTGCCGCCGAACGGATCGAGGTTGTAGGCGAGTGCGGGACCGAGCTCCCAGCGGTTGCCGGTCTCTGTAACGGCGTTCACCGGTCCGTACAGGAAGCTGCCGTTGATATGCGCGCGGCCGATCTGGCCCGTGGCATCGATCTGCGGCAGCTGCGTGCCGGCGACCGCTGTGAGCTCGTGCTGCGCCGCCGCCAGTGCGTGGCGCGCCCCCTCCAGGTCCGGATTGCCCGCGAGCGCGGTGCGAACCAACTGATCGAGCGCGGCAGAGTCAAACAGCCGGTACCAGTCGTCCGCGACGTCGGCGCCGGAGGTGAGGCTGCGCGCTGGGGTCGGCGTCGGGGCCGCCTTGGCGTAGCCCCCCTTGGGGGGCTCGGGACGTACGAAGCTCGGTCCGACGGTGCAGCCCGCCAGCAGCACGGCGGTCAGCGCGGCGCAGGCGCGCAGCGTGCGGCGGCTCATGCGGACCGCCGGCGCGCGCCAGGCGCCTGTGGCGCGGCGGCGGATGCGCGCGTCGCGGCCGTCTGCTGCAGACGCGCCAGCAGGCGGTGCAAGAGGTCGATGAGCGAGGCGATCTCGGCGTCGGAGAAGGGCTCGACCAGCTGGTTCAGCAGCTCCACGACCCTCCGCTTGGCGCTCTGCGCCTGACGGCGCCCGGCCGCCGTGACGGCGATCTCGACGGCGCGCCGATCGCGGCGGCTGCGCTCGCGCCGCACCAGGCCACGGCGCTCGAGCTCGTCCACGATGCGGGTGAGGGCGCCCATGTCGTGACCCATCTCGGCGCTCAGCTGCGTCGCTGAAATCTGCGAATCCTGCGTGCTCAGCCAGATGAGCGCCAGCCACTGGGTGAAAGAGATCGAGGTTCCCTCGAACTTGCGCTCCGCCACCTGCGACATCAGAACGCCGCAGCGTTTGATGAGAAAGCCGACGCTGTTGCTGCGCTCGAGGTTATCTACGGTGTAGTACCGTCTGGACATAGTTGCTCCGGCTATATTTGTCCAAACTTTATTTGCCTAAACAAATATAGTCAAGCGAAGCACGGCCGTGGCCGTCAGCACCTGCCTGCGCGCCGCCGGCGGGCGCGGCACGGGCGAGCTGCACGGCGCCGCCGGGCGGCGGCGCAGCTTCAGGCTTGGGCGAGCTTGCTCTGCAGGTGCTGCGCGAGCTCGGCGATGGTGGGGAAGTCGAACAGCTCCGTGAGGTCCACCTTGCCGGGATACTCACGGTCGATCAGCTCGTGAATCTCGATGAGCTTCAGCGAGCTCGCGCCGATCTCGAACAGGTTGTCGTGGACGTCGACGCGCTTGCCCTCGAGCGCCGCGTCGCAGATGGTCTTGAGCTTCTCCTCGATCTCGGTGCGCGAGCCGACTTCAGGCCCGCGCTGTGCAGCGCGCAGCTGCGCGAGCTGCCCGAGCTCTGCGTCGAATTCCCCGTCGACGTAGTTCTCCTCGAGAACGTGCCGCTGGATCTTGCCGCTGGTGGTCTTGGGGATGCGCTTCACCGGCACCACCTGTGACACCTCGAGTCCGGTCTGCTCGTTGATGAGCCGCGCCACCTGATTGGCGAGCGGCAGGAACTCCTCCGCGCCCGTGCGGTGCAGCACGAACACCACCAGCTGCTCGACTTGCGCGCCGCGCGGCCGTACGCCCGCGGCGACCACCTTGCCGAGCTCCAGGCCCGGGGCGTGCTGCGCGATCGCCTCGAGGTCGTGCGGATAGTAGTTCTGACCGTTGACGAAGATGATCTCCTTGGCGCGCCCGGAGATGTAGAGATCGCCGCCGTGGATGAGGCCGAGATCGCCGGTGCGCAGCCAGCCGTCCGCGGTGAAGGCGGCGGCGTTTGCCGCCGGGTCCTCGTAGTAGCCGCGCGTGACGTTGTCGCCGCTGAGGTGTACGTGCCCGATGCGTCCTTCGGCAAGCTCGCGGTCGTCCTCGCCGGCGATGCGAACGCGGCAGTAAGGAATCGCCCGTCCCTCGGAGACCAGCTGGATGGCATCCTTGTCGCCGTCGGGCACGGGCTGCACGGGGTCGCCGGCATTCATGCGGTGACGGTTGAGCGCGAGGGTGCGCAGCGGCGCCCCCACCGGCGGAAAGCTCACGGCAAGCGAGGCTTCCGCGAGCCCGTACACCGGATACATCGCGTTGCGTGCGAGCTTCGCAGGCGCGAGCCGGGTGAGGAACTCCTCGCACAGCTGCACCGAAATCGGCTCGGCGCCGTTGAAAATGAAGCGCACGGCAGACAGGTCCAGCCCCTCGACCGGCCGCTCACCGAGCACTCTCAGGTAATGTTTGTAGCCGAAGTTGGGCGAGCACAGGATGGTCGCGCGAACGCGCGTGGCGAAGCTGCAGCCACAGCAGCGGGCGGCGGATGAAGAGCTCGGTGGGCATCAGGTGCGCGTGCACGCGGTTGGCGAACATGACGAGGTGAAAGCCGATGAGGCCCATGTCGTGGGTGAGCGGCATCCACGACAGGCTCACGTCGTCCTCGGTGAAGCCGGCCGCCTCGGTCGCGCCGTAAGTGTTGGCGAGGATGTTGCCGTGGGTGAGCACGACCCCCTTCGGCTCGCTGGTGGAGCCGGAGGAGAACTGGATGAAAGCCGTGTCGGCCGCGCTGGCGCGCTGCACGCTGCCGGCGCGCGAGATGTCATCGAGGTCATCGACGAGGAAGGCGCGCTGGCGCAGGCCCTCGTACAGCTGCGTCTCGCCCACCCCCGCGGCGAAGCTGCCGATGCGCTCGAGCGCGCGGCGCTCGGTATAGATGAAGGGCGTGCCGAGGCGGCGCGCGATACGCAGCAGCTTCATGCGATGCTCGTCGCTGATGCCGAGCGCCACCGGCACCGGCACGATGCCGCCGAGGATCGCCGCCCAGAACGCGTCGATGAACTGCTCGTTGTTGCTCAGGAACAGCAGCAGCTTGTCACCGCGGCGTGCGCCGGTGCGCTGCAGATGCCAGAGGATCCCGAGCGCGCGCTCGTAAAGCTCGCCGTATGACACGTCGCGGCTGTCGTTCTCGCCGTCCAGATAGGTGAGCCGGCGCAGCACGGCGCGATTGCGCTCGATGAGCTCGGTGAGGGTGCTGGCTTTGCTCATCGGCGGCGCTCTAACCTCATGTGCAGCGGATAGCGGGTGCGCAGGTTGATCTGCGCCTCGAGCTCGAGGGGCTTGTCGGGCACGTAGGTGAGGCGGTAGTGGCGCGCGACCTTGTACAGATGCATGAGCATCTCGTAAAGCGCGAAGCTCTCGCCGATGCAGTGGCGGGGTCCGGCGGCGAAGGGCATGTAGGCGAAGCGCGGGCGCTCGGCCTCGTGCTCGGCGGCGAAGCGCGCAGGATCGAAGAGCTCCGGATCCTTCCAGAAACGCGGGTGACGGTGCAACAGGTACAGCGGCAGCAGCACGTTGCTGCCCGGGGGTACCGGGTAACCTCCGAGCACGTCCGCCTCGATCGTGCGCCGCGACAGCAACCACCCCGGCGGGTACAGCCGCAGCGCCTCGTTAATCACCTGCTGCGTGTAGGCGAGGGCTTCCATCTGCGCCAGCCCAGGCGCCGGCAGCTCCGCGGCGGCGTCGATTTCCGCGTGCAGGCGCGCCTCGGCTTGCGGGTGCCGCGACAGCAGGTACCAGGTCCAGTTGAGCCCGCTCGCGGTGGTCTCGTGGCCGGCGACGATGAGCGTCAGGACCTCGTCGATCAGCTGGCGCTCGCCCATCGGCTCGCCGCTCTCCTTGTCGCGCGCCGCCATGAGCATCGCGATGTAATCGAGGTGCTCCTCGGGCTCGGCGCGGCGGCGCGCGATGAGCTGCGCCACCAGCTTCGTCAGCGAGCGGAACTTGAAGGCGAACTGCAGGTCGCGCGACTGCTCGCGGGTGACCACCTCGAAGGGGTTGCCGCCGAGCTGCTGCGTGAGGCGGTCGAGGTCACGGCCGAAGATCGAGCGCAGGACGATCTCGAGCGTGAGCTCGCTCATCTCGTCGGTGAGGTTCACCAGCTCGCCGCGCCCCGCCAGCACTTCCCAGCGGGCGATGAAGCGATCGTTCGCCTGCGCGATCAGGTCCGCGAACGCGCTGATGACGCGGCGGTGGAACAACGGCTGCATCATGTAGCGCTGGCGCTTCCACAGCTCGCCCTCGCTCGTCATGATGCCCTTGCCGAGCAGGATCCTGACGCGATCGAGGCCGACCCCCTTGGTGTAGTTCTTATGGTTTGAGAGCAGCACCCGCTTCACATCGTCGGGGTGATGGATGACATAGGTATAAGATCGCCGCGCGGGCACGAATACCCGATAAGTGTCCCCGTGACGGGCGAACAACTCGATCATCCGCTCCAGGGAGTCGTCCGTGGAGCCGACGTCGAATTGCAGCTCGGCCTCGGGGGGCGCGCTGTTCGCGGGTGCGGCGGCGGTCATGCAACTTGTTGAAAGCGAAACGTTAATCTTATATCACACTGACCTGCGCGGTCAGTGGCCGGAAGCGCCGGCGCAGGCGTTCGCGGCGCGGCTGCCGTACGCGCGGCGCCTGAGGCTGCGCGGCGGCCGCGCCACCGACCGGGCGAGCATCGCGGGCATCGCCCTTGCGCTGCGCGCGCTCTCGCGCCTCATGCACCGCGCCGTGCGAGCGGGCGAGATCGTGTTTACCCCGGGGCAGAAGCCGCAGCTCGCCGCCACCGCGCTCGCCGCTGCAGCAGGTGCGACGGGCGCGACGGCGCTCGCGGGCGCAGGGCCCGACTTCAGCATTTCGCACTCCGGCCCGTGGGTGGGCTGCGCGGCAGTGGCCCGCGGGCGCGTGGGCTTCGATGTCGAGCTCGGCACGCACGCGCCGCGTGCGCAGTGGGTGCTGCGCGAGGCGGCGCTCAAGGCGACGGGCGAGGGGATCCGCGCGGCGCCGGCGGCGCGCGAGCTGCGCGCGCGCGACGGACGAGTGCATTGGCGCGGCGAATGCTGGCACGTGCAGCGACTGGAGATGTTTGCGGGCGCGTCGGCGTGCGTGGTGTCGAGCCTTGCGTTGCGTGAGATCGAGTCGCGCGCCTTCGGGCTCGCGGAGCTGTTCGCCCCATGAGCGCCAACGGCGACGGCGGCCTGCGCAACACGCTCTATCGCACCACCACGCGCTCGGGCCGCCGCATGACCCGCGCGCGGCGCTTGCTGTATCGCGTGGCGGTGCCGCTCGCCCTCGCCCTGATCCGCGCGTGGTGGTGGAGCTGCCGGGTGGTGCGCGTGGTGGGCATCGAGCACCTCGACGCGGCGCTGGCACGCGCCCCGTCGCTGGTGCCGTGCTACTGGCACCAGCACCAGCTCTACTGCGGCAAGTTCCTGGTCGAGCAGCGCGCGCGCGGACTCACCGTCGGCTGGCTGATCAGTCCGTCGGTGGACGGGGAGCTCGGCGCCATGATGGTGCGGCGCTTTGGCGCGGCCGTCATCCGCGGTTCCTCCACGCACACCGGCGCGCGGGCGCTGCGCGACTATTACCAGGCGCTGGTCAAAGACAACGTCTCCCCGGTCATCACGCCCGACGGACCCCGCGGACCGCGCTTTACGTTCAAGCCCGGCGCGCTGCTGCTCGCGCAGATGTCCGGACGGCCGATCCTGCCGATGTCCTACGCGGCCTCGCGCGCCTGGCTCATCAAGTGGGACAGGTTCGTGATCCCGCTGCCCTGCTCGCGCATCGCGATTGCCATCGGGCCGCCGGTGTACGTGCCGCGCGTCACCGATGCAGCGGCCCTGCAGCAGTTGCAGGGGCGGATGGCCGACGAGCTCAGGCGGCTGTATGGCGTGGCACGGGCGGCGCTGGAGGCGTGTGCAGGGCCAGCCACGGGGACCGGGTAGAAGCATTCTGTTAAGTGATGAAAGCGTGATTCAACAGGATGTTAGCTTGTGTTCCTTAATCAGTGTGCGAGAATCCTCCGCAAGCACTTGGAAAATAGCGGCGCTTATTCCTCGACTCCGTGACGACACGTCACACCGGAGGCGGAACAAATGGTTACGCTGCGCTCCTTGGCTTGTCGGGAGGTCTTAGGTCTCACATGACAACTCCGCCGCCGGATAAGCCGGCGGACTACACCGCATCCGACATTCTCTCGGCCGACGCCTGGACCGGCCGGGCACCCAAGCCCGTCCTCGGCATCGACGTGGTTTGCACCAAGATCGCGGTGGACTTCCAGAACATGCGCCGCGAAAACATGGAGGAGTGCGTGCGGCGCAATCTCGAGCTGCTGCGCGGCGCCACCGGGTCGGACTGCGCCTTTCTCGCCGCGCTCAATCCCGAGGACTCGACCATCGCCGACGTGCAGCTGGCACGCAGCGCCTTTGCCCAGTGCCGCCCTGAAGGGCTCGCCGGGTCGGCGCTCGAGGGCTTGCCGTGGCTGAAGGGGCGGCTCGAGCACCTGCGCCTCTCGGAGCTGCGCGACACCAGCGCCCCGCGCAAGGAGCAGGCGGCGGAGGCGGCCAAGCTGGCGGAGCTGCACATCGGCTCGGCCCTGATGGTGGCGCTGCGCGCGCAGGGCAAGCCCGCAGGATTCCTCGCACTTGCCCACGCCATGCCGCGCGGTGCCTGGGACGTGAACCTGCAGCTGCTGATGAAGCTCATCGGCACCAGTCTCGCCACCGGGCTGGAGCGTATCCGCATCGAGGCGCGGCTCGCCAAGCTCGAAGAGCGCACCAACCTCTTTCAGGCCGCCGCCAACGACGGGATGTGGGACTTCGACGTCGAGAGCAACGAGGTGTACTTCTCGCCGCGCTGGAAGGCGATGCTCGGCTATGGCGACGACGACATGCGCGGCTCGCCCGACTGGCGCAGCCTCGTGCATCCGGACGATCTGTCGCGGGTGCAGGCCGCGATCCGCGATCACGTCGCCGGTAAGACGCCGATCTTCGAGAGCACGCATCGCATGCGCCACCGCAACGGCGAGTGGCGCTGGGTCATCAGCCGCGCGACCGCGCGCGTCGACAAGCACGGGCGGCTGCTGCGCCTGGTCGGCGTCGAGCTCGACATCACCGAGCGCAAGCTCTACGAGGAGGCATTGTTCCGCGAGAAGGAGAGCGCGCAGATCACGCTGCAGTCGATCGGCGACGGCGTCATCACCACGGACGCCCACTCGACCATCGACTACATCAACCCGGTGGCCGAGGAGCTGACCGGGTGGCGGCTGGAGGACGCGATGGGACGCCCGGTGGAGGAGATCTTCCGCGCTTTCCACGAGGAGACCTGCGAGCCGCTGGAGAACCCGCTGTCGGTGTCGATCCGCCGCATCCGGCCCATCAAGTCGGTGCGGCCGATGCTGCTTATCCGCCGCGACGGCAACGAGCTGTACGTCGAGAGTACCGCAGCGCCGATCCGCGACGGCTCCGGCCACGTGGCCGGCGGCGTGCTGGTGTTCCACGACGTCAGCGAGTCACGCGAGCTCAATCGCCGCCTGTCCTACCACGCGAGCCACGACCTGCTGACCGGGCTCGTCAACCGTCGTGAATTCGAGAGCCGCCTGGAGCGGGCGCTGAAGAGCGCCAAGGCGCGCGAGGCTTCCTACGCGCTGTGCTATCTCGACATCGACCAGTTCAAGATCGTCAACGACACCTGCGGGCACAGCGCCGGCGACGCGCTGCTCGGGCAGGTGGGGGCGCTGCTGAAGTCCAAGGTGCGCTGGCGCGACACGCTCTCGCGGCTCGGCGGCGATGAGTTCGGCATACTGCTGGAGAGCTGCTCGCTCGATGAGGCGATGCGCACCGCCGAGACGCTGCGCGAGGGCGTGCGCAACTTCCGCTTCACCTGGGAAGACCGCGTCTTCCGCCTCGGCGCCAGCATCGGCGTGGTGCCGATCACCGCCGACAACGAGGACGTCGCCTCGATCCTGTCGGCGGCGGACTCGGCCTGCGTCGCAGCCAAAGAGGGCGGCCGCAATCGCGTGCACAGCTTCGCCGAGAACGACATCGAGCTCATGCGCCGGCGGCGCGAGATGCAATGGGCGGCGCGCATCAATGCCGCGCTCGAGGAAGGGCGCTTCGAGCTGTACCGCATGGCGATCCAGCCGCTGCAGCGCGTGGAGATCGGGGCACACTACGAGCTACTGCTGCGCCTGAAGGATGAGACCGGGCGCATCGTCGCGCCGAACGACTTCATTGCCGCCGCGGAGCGCTACGGCATCACGCCGGCGATCGACCGCTGGGTGATCGAAAACGCCTTCCGCTGGCTGGTGTCGGAAGCGGATGAACGCCAGAACCTGCTGCAGTGCTCGATCAACCTCTCAGGCCAGAGTCTCGGCGACGACAAGTTCCTGCCGTTCGTCATCGAGCAGTTCCATCGCAGCGGGCTGGATGGCTCCAAGATCTGCTTCGAGATCACCGAGACCGCGGCGGTGGCGAGCTTCTCGCAGGCCAACCGCTTCATCCAGGCGCTGAAGGAGCTGGGGTGCAAGTTCGCGCTCGATGACTTCGGCACCGGGCTGTCCTCGTTCGGGTACCTGAAGCACTTCCCGGTCGACTACCTCAAGATCGACGGCAGCTTCGTGCGCGAGATCCTGCGCGACCCGATCGATCGCGAAATGGTGCGCTCCATCAACGAAATCGGGCACCTCACCGGCAAACAGACCATCGCGGAGTTCGCCGAGAACGCCGAGATCATCCAGATGCTCACCAGCCTCGGGGTCGACTACGCGCAGGGCTACGGCGTCGCCCAGCCGCAGCGCGTGCTGAAGTCAGCGGTCGCCTGAGGCGGCGCGCCCCCCCGCAGGGCTGCGACGGCGCGGACAATCCTACCGGGCGTAGAAGTAATAATCCGCGCTGTAGGGACTGCGCACTTCGATGTCGGGTTTCGCGATCTGACACTGCGCAGCGGGCGGCGCTGCGCCACCGACCGTGTGCAGGCGCTGAATGCTCGTGACGTGCTCGAGCACGCCGCGTCCGGCGTGGCTGACGGCGGCCACCAGCAGCCAGGGGATGGCCTTGGCATCAGGGGAGTCGACGTGCGCCACCGCTTTGCCGGCGACCTCGCTGCCATCCCGGTATGTCCACGTGGGGCCGGCGAAGTGATGGCCGATGACCGCACCGCGCTCATCACGCAGCTCGGCGTCCGGCGCCTTGAGCGTCCACTTTGGCTTGCCGTCCGGTGCTGCGGCACAGACGTAGATCTGCGCACCCTGAGCGTGCGCGCGCAGCACGAGCTGCTCGCCGGCCGGCGCCCGGAGCGCTGCGGGCACGTCCGCGGGAGGGGTGACCTGCGCTGAAAGAGCGCCTGCGCCGACGATCAGCGGGGCAACCCGCAGCAGCCGGCGCAATCGGATGTGAGAGATCATGGCTGCCGGAGTCTATCGCATGCTCCAGGCCACCGCTCAAGCCGGTGCTGAACTTCACCGACTGACGGCTGTCTCGAAGCAGGCGGGGCGTGCAATTCAGAGGAGCCGAAAAACCATGCGCCTGCTCGAGAACTGGCATCTGACGCTGCTGACATCGCTGCTGGTGGCCGGCTGCGGCGGGGGCGGCAGCGGGATGCAGCCGGGCTCGAACGGCGGACCGCCGCAGCGCGGCGCGCTGTTGCAGACGCCACCGGAACTGTTGTCGACAGTCACCACCTCTGCGCTGCTGGCCGAGCTAAACGCTGCCGCCGCGAACCAGCAGGTGCTGTCGCTCAGCGGTCCGCCGGTGTGCGACATCCTCATGTACCACATCGAGTACGAGACGGTGGGAGGTGCCGGCGAGCCCACCACCGCAGCGGCAGCGCTCCTGGTGCCGACAGGCGCCGGGGCGAGCTGCACCGGCTCGCGGCCGATCGTCGAGTATGCGCACGGGACGAGCACCGAGCGCACCTTCAACATGGCCGACTTGCAGAATGCAGAGACGCTGCTGCTCGCAGCGCTCTTTGCCACGCAGGGCTACATCGTCGTCGCGCCGAACTACGCCGGCTACGACACCTCGACGCTTCCCTACCATCCTTACCTGATTGGCGATCAGCAATCCAAGGACATGATCGACGCGCTGACGGCAGCGCGCGCGGCGCTGCCGCTGGCGTCGCTGACCACCGTACAGGATAGCGGGCAGCTGTTCCTCATCGGTTACTCGCAGGGAGGCTATGTTGCCATGGCCACGCTGCGCGCGATGCAGGCAGCCGGCATGCGGGTCGACGCCGCCGTGCCGATGTCGGGCCCCTACGCGCTGGCCGCGTTCGCCGATGCGGTGTTTTACGGAGAGGTCAACGGTGATGCCACGGTATCGACCACTTTACTCGCGACCGCGTACCAGCACGCCTACGGCAACATCTACGCGAGCGCCGCGGACGTGTTCGAGCCGCAGTATGCGAGCGGAATCGACTCGCTGCTGCCGAGCACGCTGTTGCGAAGTCAGCTCTACGCGAGCGGCGAGCTGCCGCAGTACGCCCTGTTCAGCTCGACACCGCCCGCCCCGCAGTTCGCCGACATCACCCCGCCAACGACGCCGGCAGATCTCGCGCCGGTTTTCGCGCTGGGGTTCGGTGGGGGCAACCTGATCCTGAACAGCTATCGGCTCAGTTATCTGCTCGACGCGCAGGCACACCCCGATGGTGGTTTCCCCACACTGACAACGGGTCTGCCCGCCGCGGCTCCGGGCCTGCCGTGGCGGCAGGCGCTGCAACTTAATGACCTGCGCTCCTTCAGCCCGACCGTCCCGGCGCTGGTGTGCGGTGGCGACCTCGATCCGGTCGTCTTCTGGCTGAATACCGAGCTGATGCAGGACTACTGGACGTCGCAGTCGCCGCCCTCTGCCCCCGTCAGCGTCCTCGATCTCGAGTCCGCGCCCAACGCCGACGATCCTTATGCCTCCCTCAAGCAGGGCTTCAAGCTCGCCAAGGCGGCCGTCGCGGCGCAGGCGGTTGCGAATGGGGCGACCGATGGCGGCGCCGCTGCGGTTTTCGAGGCCTACCACGTGACGCTGGTGGCCCCCTTCTGCGTCGCGGCTGCGAGATCCTTCATCGCAGCACACTAGCCGCCGCCGAACTCGAGCCGCATCGAGAGGTCCACGGCGCGCACGTGCTTGGTGAGAGAGCCGACCGAGATAAAGTCCACTCCGGTCGCGGCGATCGCCCGTACCGTATCGAGCGAGACGCTCCCGGAGGCTTCGAGCTTAACCGGCGAGCCGCGCGCGCGGTTGCGCGCTACAGCCGCCTGCAGGTCCTGCAGGCTGAATTCATCGAGCATGACGATGTCGGGCCTGGCATTCAGAGCCTCCTCGAGCTCGGTGAGCGATTCGACCTCGACCTCGACGCTGATCTGCGGCGCGCTCGAGCGCGCTGCCGCGATCGCGCCGGCGATCGAGCCGGCGGCGATGATGTGATTTTCCTTGATCAGCACGCGATCGTAGAGCCCCATGCGGTGATTCTCACCGCCGCCGCAGCGCACCGCATACTTCTGCGCACTGCGCAGCCCGGGAAGCGTCTTGCGCGTGTCGAGGATGCGGCAGCCGGTGCCCTCGACCGCATCGACGAAGCGCCGCGTGGCGGTGGCCGTGGCGGACAGCAGCTGCAGGAAGTTGAGCGCCGTGCGCTCGCCGCTGAGCACCGGCCGTGCAGGCCCGCAGATTGCGAGGATCTCCTGCCGGGCGGCGAGGCGCTCGCCATCGGCCGCATGCCAGTTGAGGCGCACGCGCGGATCCAGCCGACGGAAGGTCTCCTCCGCCCACGCCCGCCCGCACAGCACCGCCGCCTCGCGCGTGATGACACTGCCGCGCACCTGTTGCGCCGCAGGCACGAGGGCAGCCGTCACATCGCCGCTGCCGAGGTCCTCGCGCAGCGCCGCATCCACCTGCGCGGCGAGATCAGCGGGAAGCTCGGACAACTTGCCGCCCTTGGCGTGCTAGCCGCCCATGAGCGGGAGAGTGTGGCCCGCCGCGGCCATGCACATGAGCATCGGGATCGACAGCACGAAGTTCACGCGCGAGGCCATACCTGCGACTTTCCGTGCCTTGGCCTTTTGCTCATCGGTGGCGGCGACGATGCCGAGGATCTTCTTCTGATTCGGCCAGATCAGCACCCAGACGTTGAACAGCATAATGGTGCCGAGCCAGGCGCCGATACCGATGACAAGGAGGTAGTAGTGCGAGCGCGTCGGGTCTTCGACTGCGCCCAAGGTGAAGGCGCTGACAGCGCTCGGTCCCAGCAGCCACACGCCGCCGAGCCAGGTTGCCACCGCGCTCCAGCGGAACCAGAACAGCGCCCGCGGAGCCACGTACTTGGTGATGCCGGCGCCGCCCGGGCCACCTTTGTCGGCGGCGGCATCAGCGAGTGCCGGTGTCTGCGCGACGTTGAAGTAGTACAGGAGCCCAATCCAAAACACGCCGGCAACGATGTGAAACCAGCGTGCGAACCCCAGGGAATTGAGGTGCACGCCACCGAGCGCCACCGCCAGCAGCAGCGCAATGATGACGCCTAGAACCAGCGATTGCCTGTGATTGTTAAGGGGATTCATGGCTTTAATCTCCAAGTTCTTGTTTCTGCAGGCTTCGGGAACTTTCGAGCGTTTGAAGAATAGGCGAGGCACCCCCATAATTCAACGCATACTGAAGGTGACGGTTGGTTTGAGCCCGTGTCGCGAATGATGAGTGTCTGTGAAGCAGAGGCGGCGGATCGCCTGGAGCGCCCGCCGTCTCCATGTATCAACGTCTGCTGCCTCGATGCGCACGGTCTGTGCATCGGCTGCCTGCGCACCGGTGAGGAGATCGGACGCTGGATGTCGATGAGTGCGGCGGAGCAGTGGCGGCTGATCGCGGCGCTCACCGAGCGGCGCAAACTTACGAGGTAGGCCTCAAATGGAAGTCGTGGAGAGAATCAAGGTGGAGCTCGGCTCGAGCCCGGTGGTGCTGTTCATGAAAGGTACGCCGGATTTTCCGCAATGCGGATTTTCCGCGCAGACGGTGGCGGCGCTGCGCTCGCTCGGCGCCGAGTTCAAGCACGTCAACATCTTCGAAGAGCCCGAGATACGCGAGGCGCTCAAGCGCTTCTCCAACTGGCCGACGTACCCGCAGCTGTACGTCAACGGCGAGCTGATCGGCGGCTGCGACATCGCGCTCGAGATGTACCGCAGCGGCGAGCTGCGCAAGCTCCTCGACGAGGCCGGTGCCCTCAGCACAGCGGGCGCGGCCAGATAGCCGACCCTGCGGCCGCGCCCTACAGCGGCGGCAGCTGCGCTTCGAGCGGCGACTCATCGGCGCCGGCCTCCGCGGCCGCGCTTAGCCAGCCGAGGGCGCACGCGCGCTCCTCGGCGCCGCGGTAGCTCTCGTGCAGGCGATTGCACACCAGACAGAAGATGTCGGCGCTGCGCTCTGCGTCGTAGCGGGCGTTGTGTGCGCTGCCCGCGTCCCATTCGAGGCCGGCGACGGTGACGGCCTTGGCGAGCACCGTCTGGCCGAGCGCGGCCCCGGCAAGCGTCGCCGTGTCGAAGCAGGAGAACGGGTGGAAGGGATTGCGCTTCACGTCCGCGCGCGCGACGGCGGCATTGAGGAATCCCAGGTCGAAGGCCGCGTTGTGGCCGACCAGGATGGCGCGGCGGCACTGGTAGGCGCGCACCGCGTGACGGACCTCGCGGAAGGCTCTCTGCAGCGCATCCCGCTCCGGCAGCGCCGGACGCAGCGGGTGATGCGGGTCGATGCCGGTGATCGATAGCGCTGCCGGATCGAGCCGGCCGCCCTCGAACGGCTTGACGTGGAAGTGGTGGGTAGCGCCGCGCCGCAGCACTCCCTCGCCATCCATCTCGATGAGCACGACGGCGACCTCCAGCAGCGCATCGGTGGCCGCGTGGAAGCCCCCGGTCTCGACGTCGATCGCCACCGGCAGGTAACCGCGAAAGCGCCGCACCATCAGCGCTGCGGCCGCCGCGGGCACCACCGGCACTGCGAGGGCAGCGGGAAGAGGTTCACTCATGGCGCGATCTTAAGGCACCGCATCGGGAGCGAGACGCCAGAGGATGCGCTCGCCGGCGCGCAGCGGCACGAGCTCATCGGTACCGAACGCATAAGCTGCCGGCACCTCCCACGCTTGCGGCAACAGCGTGATCGTGCCGCTGTTGCGTGGCAGGCGGTAGAAGTCCGCGCCGTGAACGGCTGCAAACGCTTCCAGCCGCTCGAGTGCGCCGACGCTGGCGAAGGCTTCCGCATACAACTCGATGCCGGCGTGCGCGGAGAATATACCGGCGCAGCCGCAGGCAGCCTCCTTGGCCGAGCGCGCGTGCGGCGCGCTGTCGGTGCCGAGGAACAGGCGCGCGCTGCCGCCGGCCACCGCGGCGAGCAGCGCTGCGCGGTGCTCTTCCGCCTTGAGCACCGGCAGGCAGTAGTGATGCGGACGCAAGCCCCCCGCGAACAACGCATTGCGGTTCATGAGCAGGTGCTGCGCTGTCACGGTCGCGGCGATTCCCGCGCGCGCGCCGAGCACGTAATCGAGCGCGGCGCGGGTCGTGATGTGCTCGAACACAATGCGCAGGCTGCGGTGGCGCTCGGCGAGCGGCACCAGCACCGCATCGATGAAACGCGCCTCGCGCTCGAACACGTCGACGGCGCTGTCGGTGACCTCGCCGTGCACCTGCAGCACCATGCCGACCTCCGCCATGCGCGCGAACACCGCGTCCAGGCGCCGCACGTCGGTGACGCCGGCGTCGGAGTGGGTGGTGGCGCCCGCCGGGTACAACTTGCATCCCAGCACGCACCCCGCCGCCGCCGCACGCGAGATCTCATCGACCGGCGTGGCATCGGTCAGATACAGCGTCATCAACGGCTCGAACTGCGCGCCGGGGGGAGCGCTGCGAGGATGCGCTCGCGATACGCGAGCGCCGCCGCCGTGGTCGTCACCGGCGGATCGAGGTTCGGCATCACGATGGCGCGCGCAAAGCGCGCGGCGCTGAACGGCAGCACCGCGCGCAGCGCCGCCGCATCGCGCAGGTGCAGGTGCCAGTCGTCGGGGCGGCGGATGAGCAGCGGCTTCATCGCAAGCTCTGCAGCGACTGCCGCAGGTTCTGCCTGAGCAGCAGCTCGAGCGCCAGGCGCACGCCGAATCCGGTAACGTCCGTGCTCACGTGCGCAAGCCCGCCGCTGCGGGTCGCCGCGGACAGATCGACGTGCGCCCAGGGGATGTCCGCCGGCACGAAGCGCGCCAGGAAGCGCGTCGCGAGGATGTGATCGCCCTTACCCTCGGCGGAGCACTGCAGGATGTCGGCCACCTTGCTCTCGAGCTCGGCGTCGTAGTCGGCCTCGAACGGGAAGTTCCACACGCGCTCGCCGCTGGCGTTTCCCGCCTCGCAGAGCTGTGCGGCGAGCGCCGGGCGGTTCGCGAACACTCCGCTCATGCGCTCGCCGAGCGCAACGACGCAGGCGCCGGTGAGGGTGGCGAAATCGATCATCACTCGCGGCCGCGTGCGGGCGGCGAGCGCGAGCGTATCGGCGAGCACCATGCGCCCTTCGGCATCGGTGTGAATGACCTGAATGGTGACGCCGTTCGCAGCGCGCACCACTTCCTGCGGCCGATAGGCCTGCGGACCGATGCGATTCTCGGTGATCGCGAGCCAGGCATCCGCGGCGAGCGGGGCGCGCAGTTCGCTGAGCGCGACCAGCGTTGCGAGCGCGACCGCGCTGCCGGCCATGTCGGTGTGCATGTCGAGCATCGAGCGATGCGTCTTGAGGTTGACCCCGCCGGTGTCGAACAGGATGCCCTTGCCGATCAAGGCGACGTCGGGCCGCCCGCCGCGCCGGCGGCGCGCCGGGCGGTACTTCAGCTGCGCGATGCCGGCACCACGCTGCGCGTTGCCCGCCGCGACGGCGAGGAAGGCGTGGGCGCCAGCGCGGCGCAGGGCGCGCTCGTCGAGCCAGCGCAGCGTGAGCCCGTTCTCGCGCGCCAGACGGGTGATCGCCCGGCGGTAGCCGTGCGCATCGAGGATGTTGGGCGGCAGCGCCGTCAGCCAGCGCGCCAGGTTGGTGCCGCGTGCGGCGGCCGCGGCGTAGCGCGTATCGATGCTCTCATCCGACAGCAGCACGATGCGCCGGATGCCGCGCTCACCGCGCAGCGGCGCCCGAAAGCTCGGCAGCGCAAACGCGTGGGCGAGTGCTGCGGCGAGCAGCGCCTCGAGCGCGCTGCGTGCGCTCGCCGCCGCGCCCGCCGCGGCGAGGCCGAGCGTTTGCGGACTGCGCGCGGCAACTTCCTTCAGCATGCGTCCCGCGAGCGACAGCCGCTCGAACGCGCTGGCGTCGGCGCCGAGGTAGCCGAGCACCGCGAGCGTGTGGCGGCGATTGCCGAGCACGGTGCTGCGCACCGTGCCGGCGTGTGCCGGCGCGCGCGCATCGAGCTCGCGCCAGCGCGCACTCTCGGGCAGGCGGCGCAACGCCGCCGCGCTCGGCGGGTACGGCACGATGGCGAGCAGCGCGTCGAGCTCGGCGGCGCTGGGGCGGCGAGCACGAACGATGGCGGGAGCGTGCGCGGCGGGCAGCAGTGCGCTGCCGCGAGCGCGGACGCTGGCGGACCTCACTTGCTTTACCTGCCGCTGCTCGCCATCATTACTCATTCTAACGCGAGCCGGCACGACACGCGCGCGAGCGTCGGCTCGCGACCGCGCCGCCAGCGCCGGAGAGCGCACAGCGCGAGCAGATCGCATGACCGAACCGCCCAAACTCGAAGACCTCGATCCCGTTGAGACGCGCGAGTGGCTCGAATCGATCGATTCGGTGCTGAAGATCCACGGCCCGGAGCGCGCGCACTACCTGCTCGAGCGGCTCATCGACTATACGCGCCGCAGCGGCGCGTATCTGCCGTTCAAGCCCAACACCGCTTACGTCAACAGCATCCCCACGGGGCGTGAGCCCGAGTATCCCGGCAACCGCGCGATCGAGCGGCGCATCGAGGCCTACATCCGCTGGAATGCACTGGCGATGGTGCTGCTGGCGAACAAGAAGTCCTCCGAGTACGGCGGGCATCTCTCGAGCTATGCCTCGTCCGCGACGCTCTACGAGGTCGGCTTCAATCACGTCTGGCGCGCGCCCTCCGAGCAACACCCCGGCGATATGGTCTTCATCCAGGGCCATTCCTCGCCCGGCATCTACGCGCGCGCTTATCTCGAGGGGCGCCTCACCGAGGAGCAGCTGCGCCACTTCCGCCAGGAGGCGGGCGGCCAGGGCATCGGGCTCTCGTCCTATCCGCATCCGTGGCTGATGCCGGACTTCTGGCAGTTCCCGACGGTGTCGATGGGGCTCGGCCCGATGATGGCGATCTTCCAGGCGCGCTTCACGCGCTACCTCGAGCACCGCGGCCTGGTGAAGCCCTCGGATCAGAGGGTCTGGGCATTCCTCGGCGACGGGGAAATGGACGAGCCGGAGTCGATGGGCGCGCTCACCATGCCGGTGCGCGAGGGACTCGACAATCTCATCTTCGTCATCAACTGCAACCTGCAGCGTCTCGATGGGCCGGTGCGCGGTAACGGCAAGATCATCCAGGAGCTCGAGGCCGCCTTCCTCGGCGCCGGCTGGAATGTCATCAAGGTGCTGTGGGGCTCGCGCTGGGATCCGCTGCTGGCGCGCGACACCCACGGGCTGCTGCGCCGGGTGATGGAGGAGTGCGTCGACGGCGAGTACCAGAACTTCAAGGCCAAGGGCGGGGCGTACACGCGCGAGCATTTTTTCGGCAAGTTTGCCGAGCTCAAGGCGATGGTCGCCAACATGTCCGACGACGAGATCTGGCGGCTCAACCGCGGCGGCCACGACCCGCTGAAGGTGTACGCCGCCTACGCCGCGGCCATGAGCCACAAGGGTCAGCCCACGGTCATTCTCGCCAAGACCGTCAAGGGTTTCGGCCTCGGCAAGGGTGGCGAAGGCCAGATGGTCGCGCACCAGCAGAAAAAGCTCTCCGAGGAGGATCTGCGCGCGTTTCGCGACCGCTTCAACATCCCGGTGCCGGACGAGGAGCTCGCCGCGCTGCCGTTCCGCAAGCCCGACGAAGGCGGCGAGGAGGCGCGCTATCTGCAGGAGAAGCGCGCAGCCCTCGGCGGCTTCCTGCCGGTCCGGCGCCGCACGGCTCCGGCGCTCATGATTCCGCCGCTCGAGGCCTTCGCCTCGCTCCTCGAGGGCACCGGCGAGCGCGAGATCTCCACCACCATGGCCTTCGTGCGGATGCTCACGGCGCTGCTCAAGGACAAGAACATCGGGCGCAACATCGTGCCGATCGTCCCGGACGAGGCGCGCACCTTCGGCATGGAAGGGTTGTTCCGCCAGATCGGCATCTACTCGTCGGTCGGCCAGTTGTACACCCCGCAGGACGCCGCGACCCTCATGTCCTATCGCGAGGACAAGAAAGGCCAGATGCTGGAGGAGGGCATCAACGAGGCGGGATCATTGTGCTCATGGATCGCCGCTGGCACCGCCTACAGCAACCACGGCATCAACATGGTGCCGTTCTACATCTTCTATTCGATGTTTGGCTTCCAGCGAGTCGGGGATTTCATCTGGGCGGCGGGCGATATGCAGGCGCGCGGCTTCCTGCTCGGGGCGACCGCCGGGCGCACCACGCTCGCGGGCGAGGGTCTGCAGCACCAGGACGGCCACAGCCAGCTGGTCGCGACCACGGTGCCCAACTGCGTCGCCTACGATCCGGCGTTCGCCTATGAGCTGGCCGTGATCGTTCACGACGGCCTGCGCCGCATGTACGCCGAGCAGCAGAGCATCTTCTACTACATCACGCTGATGAACGAGAACTACCCGCAACCGCCGCTACCGCCGGGGGTGGAGGCCGGCATCGTGAGCGGCGGGTACCTGCTGCAGATCGGCGGGCGCGGCAAGGTGCGGGCGACGCTCCTCGGCTCGGGCACGATCCTGCGCGAGTGCCTCGCGGCGGCGAAGATTCTCGAGGACGACTTTCGTATTCCGGCGGATGTGCTGTCGATCACGAGCTTCAGCGAGCTGCGGCGCGAAGCGCTCGAGTGCGAGCGCTGGAATATGCTGCATCCGGGCGAGCCCGAGCGCGTACCGTACGTGCGGCAGATGCTGCAGGGGCGCGAGGGCCCGGTAGTGGCCGCGACCGACTACCTGCGCACCGTTCCGGACCAGATCCGCCAGTGGGTCGGCGGGCGCTACGTGACGCTCGGCACCGATGGCTTTGGCCGCTCCGACTCGCGCGCGGCGTTGCGCCGGCATTTCGAGATGGACCGCAACTACATCGCCGTTGCGGCGCTCAAGGCGCTCGCCGACGACGCGCGGGTCGACCCGGCGACGGTCGATCGCGCCATCAAGGCGCTCGGTGTCGATCCGGGTAAGCCCGTGCCGTGGAAAGTCTGAAGGCTCAAAGCGCGCCATGAACGCCGCAGCCGGCTTGGTAGAAGTGCGCGTGCCCGACATGGGCAACTTCAAGGACGTCGCGGTGATCGACGTGCTGGTGAAGCCCGGCGACAGCATCGCAGTCGACACGCCGCTCGTCACGCTCGAGTCGGACAAGGCCACCATGGACGTGCCCTCGACCGCGAGCGGGGTCGTCGAGAAGGTTCACACCACCAAGGGCGGCACGGTCAATACCGGCGACCTGGTCGCCACCGTCAGGTCTGACGGTGTACAGGCCGGCACCGCGCCGGCCGCCTCCGCGCCGGCAGCGGCAGTGAGCGCGCCGGCTGCGCAGCCGGCACCGCCCGCCGCGCGAGCGGCGCAAGGCGCGCCCGCCACGCCGCCACCGCTGTCCGCGCCGCCAACGCCGCCTCAGCCGCCGGCGCGCTCGGCAGCCGCGCCAGCACCCGCATCGCCTGCCGGCAAGCTCACTCCCCGATCCCTGCTTGGTATGCCCACCTCCTACCGCAGCGATCTTGCGGCCATCGACGAGCCGGGCTTCTCGCGCGCTCACGCCGGGCCGTCGGTGCGCAAGTTCGCGCGCGAGCTCGGCGTGGATCTCGCACAGGTCGCAGGTCACGGGTTCAAGGAGCGCATCACCCACGATGACGTCAAGGCGTTCGTCAAGAGTGCGCTCGAAGGCGGCGCTCGGGGCGCGGCCGGCGCTGGCGGTGCGCTCAGCGCCCCCGACGCTGCCGGCAGCAGCGCCACCGATACGGCGCGGCCGGCGCTGCCTGCGATTGCGGCGGTCGACTTCTCGCAGTTCGGACCGACGGCGACCGAGCCGCTGTCGCGCATTCAGCGCATCTCCGGAGCGCGGCTGCACGCCAGCTGGGTGAACATCCCGCACGTCACGCAGTTCGACGAAGCGGACATCACCGAGCTCGAGCAGCTGCGTGCGAGCCTCAAGGACAAGGCGCAGGCGGCGGGTGTCAAGCTCACCCCGCTCGCCTTCATCATGCGCGCCTGCGTCAAGGCGCTGCAGGAATTCCCGCGCTTCAATGCGGCACTCGATGCCAGCGGCGCCAATCTCATCGTGCGCAAGTACATTCACATGGGCTTTGCCGCCGACACGCCCAACGGGCTGGTAGTGCCGGTGGTACGCGATGCCGACCGCAAGGATGTCTATGAGCTCGCACGCCACCTGAGCCAGCTTTCGGAGAAGGCGCGCGCCGGCAAGCTGCCGCCCACCGACATGCAGGGCGGCTGTTTCACCATCTCGAGCCTCGGCGGCATCGGCGGCACCGCCTTCACGCCCATCATCAACGCGCCGGAAGTGGCGATTCTCGGCGTCTCGCGCGCGGCGATGCGAGCGGTGTACCGCGACGGCGCCTTCGTGCCGCGGCTGCTGCTGCCGCTGTCGCTGTCGTACGATCATCGCGTCATCGACGGCGCGATGGCTGCGCGCTTCACGACCTGGCTGGCGCAGGCGCTTGCGGAGCCGCGGAGCCTGCTCGAGGCAGTGCCGTGAGCGTGGATCTCACCGTCCCCGATATCGGCAACTTCACCGATGTGGACGTGGTCGACGTGCTGGTGAAAGCCGGCGATGTCGTCGAGGTGGACACGCCCCTGGTGACACTCGAGACCGACAAGGCCTCGATGGATGTGCCGGCGACCGCCGCTGGCACCATTACCGAGGTGTTGCTGAAGCGCGGTGACAAGGTTTCGAAGGGATCGGTGATCGCCCGCGTGGAGAGCGGCGCCGCGGCGAGGGCGGCCGCGCCGGCCGCGGCAAGCGCGCCGGCTCCCCCCGCGGCGCCGACCGTGCCGCCCCCACCGCCGCCGGCCCCGCCGCAGCGCGGCGCTGCACCGGCGGCGGCTGCGCCTGCGGCACGCGTCGACGGCGCCGGTGATACCGTGCGCATGCCGGCGCCGCAGGGAGGCCCCGCCGAGCGAGCGGCGCGGGAGTTCAGCCGCACCACGCAGTTGCTGGTGCTCGGCTCGGGGCCCGGCGGCTACACGGCGGCGTTTCGCGCAGCGGATCTGGGGCTCAAGGTCACGCTGGTGGAGCGCTGGCAGGAGTTGGGCGGGGTCTGCCTCAACGTCGGCTGCATCCCTTCCAAGGCGCTATTGCATGCCGCCAAGGTCATCGAGGACGCCGACGAGATGAGCGAGCGGGGCATTGCCTTCGCCGCCCCCGAGATCGATCTGCCGCGACTGCGCGCCTGGAAGGCTTCGGTGGTGGCGAAGCTGACCGGGGGCCTGAGAGTGCTGGCCCGGCAGCGCAAGGTCGAAGTCATGCGCGGCACCGGTCGCTTTGTGAGCGCCAACGTGCTCGAAGTGATGGGTGCCTCGGGCTCGGAGCGCATCCGCTTCGATCAGTGCATCATCGCCGCCGGCTCCGAGGCGACCCGCCTGCCGGGGCTGCCCGAGGACCCGCGGATCCTCGACTCCACGGATGCGCTCGAGCTGCCGGAGTTTTCCGGGGGATTGCTGGTCGTCGGCGGGGGCATCATCGGACTGGAGATGGCGTGCGTGTTTGATGCCCTCGGCAGCCGCGTGAGCGTCGTCGAGCTGACGCCGCAGCTGATGCCCGGTTGCGATGCCGACCTGGTGCGACCGCTCGAGCGGCGCATCCGCGCGCGCTACCAGCAGATCGTGCTCGGCACCCGCGTGGCGGCCGTCGAGCCGCAGACGGCGGGCCTGCGCGTGAGTTTCGCAGGCGAGAAGGCGCCGGCACCGCAGTTGTTCGAGCGGGTCCTGGTGGCGGTCGGTCGGGTGCCGAACGGTCGGGCGATCGGCGCGGAGCTCGCCGGCGTCAAAGTCTCCGAGCGCGGCTTCATCCCGGTCGACAAGCAGATGCGCACCAACGTGCCGCATATTTTCGCGATCGGCGACATCGCCGCGCCGCCGATGCTGGCACACAAGGCCATGCACGAGGGCAAGGTCGCCGCGGAGGTCGCCGCGGGAGAGAAGCGTGCCGCCGACTGGCGCGTGATTCCGTCGGTGGCCTACACCGACCCGGAAGTCGCCTGGGTGGGCCTCACCGAGACCGAGGCACGCGCCAACGGTACGGCGTTCAAGAAGGGCGCATTTCCATGGGTGGCGAACGGACGCTCGCTGTCACTCGGGCGCGATGAGGGTTTCACCAAGCTGCTGTTCGATCCCGACAACCACCGGGTGTTGGGTGGCGGCATCGTCGGCACCAACGCCGGCGAGCTGATCAGCGAGGTCGCGCTCGCGATCGAGACCGGCTGCGACGCGGCCGACATCGGGCTCACGATCCATCCGCATCCGACACTCAGCGAGACGGTGGCGGGAGCGGCCGAGGCATTCGAAGGTACGCTCACCGACCTGTACATGCCGAAGAAGTGAGGGCCAGTGCGAGGAGAGGTGCTCATGCGCATTACCGTGGGATATCTGGCCGGCCTCGCCGCGCTGGCCTCGGCGGCGTTCGCTGCTTCGCAGGGCGATCAGTCGCCGATCTACCTGCGCGGCTACTACAAGCTCTACCAGCAGTATTCGCTGTGGCAGTACAGCGATCGCACACCGTGGTACGTGCTGAGGAGCGCCCCGTGGGCGGACGAGCGGCTCGTCAAGTGGGGTTACGTGCCCGTCACGCACGACGCGAACGACTACTACTGCCTGATCGATCGCGACCCGCCGACCGGCACGCACATTGCCGAGCGGACCTTCACCTGCGGCGATCCTGCCACGGTCGAGTGGCTGTACAACGCCAATCTGCGGCCCCTGGGGTTGCTGTACGGCGTACCCTAGCTCGGGGCGTCAGGTTCATCTGCCTGAGCAGCGCCGTGCAGCAGCCCCGGCGTTGATGCGACACGATCTACAGTCGCCGCAGCCGCTCGAGATACGACTGCTCATCGGGGGCACGGCCGCTGCGCGTGCGCCTCCCACAGCGTCTCGGCGAGGGTTTCGATCATCCGGTGCTCCGCGGCGTGCGCGCTGCCCGTGCGCTGCCTGAGCTCCTGGTGCACGCGCGCGATTCCGGCGGGACGGTCGGTCGCCACCTGCTCGCGGATCGCCAGGTGCAGCCCCATGTGCAGAAAGGGGTTCTCGCGTCCGCCCTCCGGGCGTGAACTCGACGCTGAGCGCCTCCTCGCCTGACTCGAGCCAGCCGACGTATTCGGGGTGCTCGGCGATCACTGCGGCGAGCTGTGCCTCGAGCGGCTCGAGCGGCTCGCGGGCACTGAACTTGCGCCACGCCTCGAGATAACGCTGGCGCATCTGGCTGCGGCTCTCGCCTGAGAACAGGCTCATCGGCCTCCCGCGCGACGCGCCGGCGTCTTGTGCCGATACTCGCACAGGTCGCGGATGATGCACGCCGGGCAGGCCGGAGCGCGCGCCTTGCACACGTAGCGGCCGTGCAGAATCAGCCAGTGATGTGCGTCCTTCCTGAATTCCGGCGGCGTGTTGGCGGTGAGGGCCTCCTCTACTTCGCGCGGCGTACGGCCGGGCGCGAGCCCGGTGCGGTTGGCCACCCGGAAAATGTGGGTATCGACCGCAATCTCCGCTTCGCCGAACACCATGTTGAGAATGATGTTGGCGGTCTTGCGCCCGACGCCGGGCAGCGCTTCGAGCGCGGCGCGCTCGGCCGGCACCTCGCCGCCATGGCGCTCGATCAGCGCCTGGGCGAGGCCCACGAGATTCTTTGACTTGGTGTTGTAGAGCCCGACGGGCCGGATGTACGGCTTCACGCCTTCGACGCCGAGCGCGACGATCGCCGCGGGCGTGTTGGCCACCGGAAAGAGGTTGCGCGTCGCGGCGTTGACGCTCCTGTCGGTGGTGTGCGCCGAGAGCATGACCGCGACCAGCAGCTCGAACGGCGAGGTATGCAGCAGTTCCGTGGTCGGAGCGGGATTTGCGGCCTGCAGCCGCCGGTAGATCGCCCTGCGTGTGGCCGGATGCATCTAGCCCCCCTGGGGCTCGGCGGCAAGCTGCCCGCCGTGCTTGCGCTGCGTGAGAAGCGCAGCGCGCTCATGGGCCCGTCCGGCGGCGCGTGCGGTATGCGCATCGAAGCGTTCGCGATTCTCCCGCGGCACGGGCGCACGCGGCGCATCCGGCAGGCTCGCCCGCGGCACCATCGCGATGCAGTCGACCGGGCAGGGTGCGATACACAGCTCGCACCCGGTGCACAGCGCCACGATCACCGTGTGCATGCGCTTCGGCGCCCCGAGGATGGCATCCACCGGACAGGGCGGCAGGCACCTGGCGCAACCGATGCAGGCGTCCTCGTCGATCTGTGCCACCAGCGGCGGGCCTTCGACGCCGTTGGCGGGATTCAACGGCGGCGCGGGACGCTCGAGGAGCTTCGCCAGCGCTGCGATCGTTGCGACGCCCCCCGGCGGGCACTGATTGATGTCCGCAGCTCCCGCCGCGATGGCCTCGGCATACGGACGGCAGCCACTGTAGCCGCAACGCGTGCACTGGGTCTGCGGGAGCAGCGCATCGATATCGTCGGTGATGGCCATCGCGGTATCAGCGTGCAGTGTCAGCTCACGGTCAGCTCACGTGATGCGCATGCCCGGGGAGGCACCGGAATCGGGCGAGAGCAGGAAGGGCCCCCCGTCGTCCGAGCTCGCGGCCAGGACCATGCCTTCGGAGAGCCCGAACTTCATCTTCCGCGGAGCCAGATTTGCCACCACCACGGTGAGGCGCCCCTTGAGAGCAGCGGGGTCGTAGGCGGACTTGATGCCGGCGAACACCGTCCGGGTCCCCGAGCCGAGATCGAGTGTCAGCTTGAGGAGCTTGTCGGCGCCAGCGACGGCTGCGGCATCGACGATCCGCGCGACGCGCAGATCGACCTTTCGGAACTCATCGATCGAGAGCACGGTGGCAGCGTCCGCGACTACCGCCACTGCCGGGCCGGCCGGCGATGCGGTGGTGGGCTGAAGCGGCGTTTCGCTCGCGAACAGCGCGTCGAGCTGCTTCGGGTCCACGCGGGTCATCAGGTGCTTATAGGGACTGATGCGCTCCGGGAGCGTAGCGGCATCGCTCCACATGAAGGCGCGCTGCAGTCCGAAGAGCTCACGTGCGACGCGCGTGGCGACTTCAGGCAGCACCGGGGCGAGTAGAACCGATAGCAGTTTGAAGCCATGCAGCGCTCGCGAGCACACATCCTGAAGCTCGGCCGCCCGGGCCGGATCTTTCGCGAGGACCCACGGCTGGCGGGCATCAAAGTCATGATTGATCCGGTCCGCCACCGCCATGATGTCGCGCATGGCCTTGCTGAATTCGCGGTTCTCGTAGCTCTCCTCAACGAGAAATGCCGTTCCGTTTGCTCCGCGGACGAGCTTATCCGTGTCGCCCAAATACTTCAGCTCACCCCCGAAGTGCCGCGTGATGAAGTTCGCCGCGCGACTGGCGATGTTGACGTACTTGCCGATGAGATCGCTGTTGACGCGCGCGAGGAAATCATCGGGGTTGAAGTCGATGTCCTCGACGCTCGCGTTGAGCTTGGCGGCGATGTAATAGCGCAGCCACTCCGCGTCCATGCCGATCTCCAGGTAGCGCAGTGGGCTGATGCCGGTGCCGCGCGACTTGGACATCTTCTCGCCCGAGACGGTGATGAATCCGTGCACGTAGACGTGGTCCGGCACCTTGTACGGCGGACCGGCGAACTTCAGCATCGCCGGCCAGAAGAGCGTGTGGAAGTAGATGATGTCCTTGCCGATGAAATGGATCTGCTCGGTGTCGGGCGCCGCCAGGAACTGCGCAAAGCTGCGCCGCTCGCCGTTGGCGCGCGCCTTGCCGCTCTCGAAATAGCTCTTGAGCGCAGCCAGGTAGCCGATCGGCGCATCCAGCCAAACGTAGAAGTACTTCCCGGGCGCATCCGGGATCGGGATGCCGAAGTAGGGCGCATCGCGCGAGATGTCCCAGTCGGCCAGCGCCTGCCCGCCGGCGCCCGAGAGCCACTCGCGCGCCTTGTTGGCGACCTGCGGCTGCAGCCTCCCGGGCGCATCGAGCCACTCCTTGAGGAAGGCAACGCAGCGCGGATCGGAAAGGCGGAAGAAGAAGTGCTCGGAGCTCTTCAGCAGCGGCTTGGCGCCGGTCAGGGTCGAATATGGGTTGATGAGATCGGTCGGCGCATACACCGTACTGCACACCTCGCACGCATCCCCGTACTGATCCGGCGAATGGCAGTTGGGGCACTCGCCTTTGATGTAGCGGTCGGGCAGGAACATGCCCTTGACCGGGTCGTAGAACTGCTCGACGGTCTTCGCGTAGATCAGACCTGCGGCCTTGAGGCGCGCGTACACGTCCTGCGAGAGCAGCGTGTTCTCGGGCGAGTCGGTCGAATGCCAGTGATCGAAGCTCAGGTGAAAGCCCTGCAGGTAGCGCGGCCGGCCGGCGGCGATGCGGGCAATCAGCTGCTGCGGGGTGATCCCCTCGGCTTCCGCCTTCAGCATGATCGGTGCGCCATGCGCATCATCCGCGCCGACGAAGTGCAGCTCGTTCCCCTGCATTCTCTGGAAGCGCACCCAGATGTCCGCCTGGATGTACTCCATGATGTGGCCGATGTGAAACGGGCCGTTGGCGTAGGGCAACGCGGCGGTGACGAAGATACGGCGGGTCATCCGCGCTAGTTTAACTCACCCGTGCGGCCGCCCCCCTTCAAGACCGCGGCGGCAGGCTTTCAGCCGGAATCCTTCAGCTCCTCGAACTTCAGCTTGTTGATGGCCTTCTTGTAGGCCTCACGACCGGTGATCTGGCGCTGATCGAGCAGCTGTTGGATCGCGCTGTCCATGGTGCGCATGCCGAACTGCGCGCCCGCCTGCATGACGTTCTCGAGCTGGTCGAGCTTGCCCTGGCGGATGAGGTTGGAGCAGGCCGGAGTGTTCACCAGGATCTCCAGCGCCGCGACCCGTCCCTGCTTGTCGGCGCGCTGCAGCAGCTGCTGCGATACCACGCCGCGCAGCGACGTGGACAGCATGGTGCGCACGTGCGACTGCTTGTCGGAAGGGAACACGTTCACCATGCGGTCGACCGTCTGCGCGGCGCCGTTGGTGTGCAGCGTGCCCATGACGAGAATGCCCATCTCCGCCGCGGTGACCGCGATGCTCATGGTCTCGAGGTCACGCAGCTCGCCCACCAGGATCACGTCCGGATCCTCGCGCAGGGCGGAGTGCAGCGCGGCGGCAAAGCTCGGGCTGTGCACGCCGATCTCGCGCTGGCTGATGAGGCAGTTCCGGCGCTCGTGCACGAATTCGATCGGGTCCTCGACGGTGAGAATGTGGCCCTTCACCCGCCGGTTGATGTCATCGACCATCGCCGCCAGCGTGGTCGACTTGCCCGAGCCGGTCTTGCCGGTCACCAGGATCAGCCCGTTGTTGGCGCGGCACATCTGCCGCACCGCCTCCGGCAGCTTCAGCTCATCGAGCGTGAGCGCCTTGGAGGGGATGGCGCGAAATACCGCGCCCATGCCGTTGAGCTGGCGCATGACGTTGACGCGGAAGCGCCCGCGGTCGCCCAGCGTGTAGGCGAAATCCGCGCCGTCCCTGGACTCGAAGCGCTCCAGCGCCGTCTTCGGCATGATCTCGTACAGCGCCTGCTTGACGGCCTCGGCGGCGAGCTTCTCGGGCTTCAGTGGCGAGATATCGCCGTAGAGGCGGATGCGTGGCGGGTCGCCGGCGATGAAGTGCAGGTCAGAGCCGCGCTTCTCCAGCACCTCGATGAGCAGTGAGTCGATCTGTGCCACGCGTGTGCCCGCTTCAGGCCGTGGTGGCCGCTGCCGGACCCTTGGTCGCGCCGGTCATGTCGATCTTCGGCAGCATGCTGGTATCGGTGACGTACTTCTGGAAGGCGCGCTTCTCGATGGCGTAGGTGTAGGCGTCATCCGGGTCGATGGTGCGCGCGGCGATCGCGGCGAGCAGCGCCTGGTCGAGCAGCTGCATGCCCAGATCGCGCCCCATCTGCAGCTGGCTGGGAACCTGGTGCGTCTGCTCGGTCTGGATGAGCTTGGCGATGGCCTTGGTCATCATCAGCACCTCGCAGATCGCCTTGCGGCCGTGTCCGTCGGCGGTCTTTACCAGCACCTGGGTGACGACCGCGAGCAGGCTTTGCGCGAGAAAGCTCTTGGTCTGCTCGCGCTCCTCCACCGGCAGCGCGTCGATGATGCGGTCGATGGTCTTCACCGCGCTGGTGGTGTGCAGCGTGCCGAGCACCAGGTGGCCGGTCTCGGCGGCGGTCATCGCCATCGAGATCGTCTCGGCATCGCGCAGCTCGCCGACCAGGATCACGTCCGGATCCTCGCGCATCGCGGCGCGCACTCCTTCGGCAAAGCTCGGGATATGGGTGCCGAGCTCGCGCTGGATGACCTGGCTGTTCTTGCTCGGATGCACGAACTCGATCGGGTCTTCCAAGCTTATGATGTTGAGCCGGCGGGTTGAGTTCAGGTGATCGATCATCGCCGCGAGCGTGGTGGACTTTCCGGTGCCGGTGGAGCCAGTGACCAGCACCATGCCCTGGTGGTAGTCGCAGAGCTTCGTCACCACTGGCGGCAGCGCGAGCTTGTCGAGCGTCGGCACCGCCGCCGGAATGGAGCGGAACGTGGCGCCTACCCCGGTCTCCTTGCGATACACATTGACGCGAAAGCGGCCGCCCTCGGAGGACACGTAGGAGAAGTCGAGGTCATGGCCCTTGCTGAACTGCTCATTCTGGGCGCGGGTGAGAATCTCCCCGATGTAGCCTTCGAGCTCCGACGCCCGCACGTCGCGGAACTTGATCGGCATCAGGTCCCCGTACAGGCGCAGCATGGGGGGTACGCCCACCGCCAGGTGCACGTCCGAGCAACCCTGCTGGGTGCCGAGCTTGAGGAACGCGTCGATGCGCGCCAAGGCACTGCTCCGTAAGGAAATATCTGCTGCTGTTTAGCCCGTATCGGGCTTTGGGATCAACAACTTAAGCTTGAAAACTTGACCTGACGCACGAACTTTAGCACGCCCGCAAGGCTGCCCGGGCGGGCTGGAGGGCCACACCTGCCCCGCCCCGCGGTGCTGGGTACCGGGCGCAGGGGCCGGATTGGTGAGCCACGCCTGCCCCGGAGCCGCGCCCGCCGGCGCGAGTCAGTTGAGGTAGCGCTCGAGCGCGACGCGCAGCTCCTCCATGGTCTGGAAGCGCTTGTTCTTGTCGACCGCCATGGCGCGGATCACCAGATCCGACAGCCCCGGCGGCAGGTTGGGGTTGACCTCCTGAGGGGGGCGCGCTTTGCCCTGCACATGCTGGTACATGACCGACATGTGATCACCGCGCGAGTACGGCGGCACGCCGGTCACCATTTCGTACAGCATGACCCCGACCGCGTAGATGTCGGCGCGCTGATCGACCTTCTTGCCGAGGATCTGCTCGGGAGCCATGTACTTCGGCGAGCCGATGACGTAGCCGGTCTTGGTGAGCTGGGTGTCGCCCTCGCGCTGTGCCGCCGCGACCCCGAAGTCGACGATCTTCAGCAGCCCTTCCTGGTTGATCAGCACGTTGGCGGGCTTCAGGTCGCGATGCACGATGCCGACCTGGTGCGCGACCGTCATGCCGGTGCAGATGTCGATGCCGAACTGCGTGGCGCGCTTGAGCTCGATCGGCTTGTCGTTCACCACCTCGCTGCCGAGGGTGTGCGAGGGGAAGTACTCCATCGAGATCGCATACAGCCCCTGGATGTACAGGAAGTCGTAGATGCGGATCACGTTCTTGTGGGTGATCTTGCGCGAGTAGCGCAGCTCGTGGACGAAGCGCTTCATCACTTCCTCGTCCTGCGAGACGTTGGGATTGAGGAACTTCAGGATCAGGCGCTCATCGACCACGGTGTCTTCCATCAGCAGTACGGTACCGAAGGCGCCGCGCCCGATACGGTCGATGTACTTGTAGCGGCCCTCGATGATGTCGCCGGGCTTGAGCGTCTGGATGTCGAGCCGCGCGGCGGCTTCCGCCGCCTTGGCGGCCTGGGCGACCGCCTGGTCGGAAATCAGCAGCGTCTTGGCCGCCTCGGCGGCCGTGGGCTGCGGCGGATGCACGCCGGCCTGCACCGCGGTTTTGCCTGCCGCCGCAGGCGGCAGGGGCGTCGAGCCGCCGCCGAGCGTGGCGATCCCGGCGATGCGGTTGTCGAGCTCGCTCACCGCCGCCGCCGCCATGCGCGAGATGGTCTGGTCGGGTGAGGCGACCTGCGCCTTCAGCTCGCTACGCACCTGCTCGGCGCGGGCCTCGTCCGCCACGCGCGAGAGCGCCTGGATGGCTTCGATGCGGATCTCGCGCTCGGGGCGTGCGACCAGCGGCAGCAGCGTGTCGACGAGCTTGCTGTCGCCGAGCTTGCCGAGTGCGCGCACTACGATCGGGGTGGCCTTGCCGTTGATCGGAACCTGCAGCATCTCCATCAGGCGCGGCAGCGCGCGCTTGCTGCCGATCTCGGCGAGCGCATCCACGGCACGCTCGCTCACCCACCAGTCGCTGTCGCGCGTCGCCTGGATCAGCGAATCCACGGCACGCTCATCCTTGGTCTGGTTCAGGATCTCGATGGCCGCGCGCCGGATGTCCTCGTCCTTGTCGCGCACCAGCTGCAGCACCGCGTCGATCACTTTCGGGCCGCCGATCTTGCCGAGCGCATCCGCCGCGCGGCTGCGCACCCACCAGTCGCTGTCCTTCAGCGACTCGAGCAGCGACTTGACCGACTTGGCATCGCCGATCTCGTTCAGCACCTCGACCGCGGCGCGGCGCGCGTTCTCGTTCTCATCCTTGAGCACCTCGATCAGGTAGCGCATGGTCTCGGGGTGATTGGCCTTGATCACCACGTCGATGGCGCGGTTGAGCACGTCGATCTCCGGATCGCGCAGCAGCGCACACACGCGCTCGATATCGATCGGCCCGTCCATGCGCTGCAGCGCCGACAGCGCGGCTCCGCGGATCAGCTTATTGGGGTCCTTCAGCAGCCCCTGCAGCGCGGTCTGCACCTCCGGGGTGTTGAAGCGCGCCAGGATGTTGATGATGTGTACCCGCGCGATCGGGTCCTTGCCCTGGATGCGCCCGAGGAGCTCGGGAAGGGATTGCCGGTCCGCGATCTCGCCGATGATGCGAAACAGCGCCGCCTTCTCATTCGGCTCCTGTGCGTAAGCCGCAGTCAGCAGGTCGCGCACCGTGAATCGCGACTTCTGCGCCGCGATCACCTCCAGCACCGTGTGCTTGGAGATCCCGGCCGTGGCGAGCGCCTCGATCAGCAGATGGGGCGGGTAGTTGCGGCTGCTGGTCAGCGCCCAGGAGATACCGGAGACCACGCGCGGGCTCCCCTCCACCAGCCCGCGCATGAACTGCGGGAAGGTCTTCTGGCTGACGACGCTCGAGAGCACATCGACGAAGGCCACCGTCGCGGACTTGTCGGCATCCGGAAGCGCAGCGAATATCGACTCGATGGCGCCCGCACCGATCTCCTTGAGCCGCGCGACCGCCTTCTGCGTTGCGGGACTTCCGGGGTCGGTGGCAGACCGGATCTCGGTGACGAGCCGGTCGGCACGCAGATTCGTGAAAAAGCTCATTCAGCCATTCCGTCGGGGCGGCGTCCTGCATGCATCCAGCGCGCCCTTCGCGACGGAGCAGGATCCGCGACAGATGCAGGTTCTGGCCGGGGGCGGCGCCGGGCTGTCTCGAGCCCACCTACTAATAAAGGAGCCAACCCCCGCACTGGGGCGGATTATGCCATAGCCTTGAGCCCGGCCAGTTCCCGCCTCCGTGTGCGCGCCCCGCCAAGCCTCTACAATCGCCCACCGGAGCCTGGTGGTTTTCAACATGACCGCGAATGACTTGGCCAACAGAGTGCGCGCCGCGCTCGAGACCTACGTCGACCCGTACCTGGGCGAGACGCTCGCTGCGGCACAGGCGGTCCGCGAGGTGCGCGCTGCGGGCGCGGGCTTCACCGCGCGTCTGGCCCTTGGATTTCCGGTGGGCGGCTACCAGGCGGAACTTACGGCTGCGCTGGCCGGAGCGCTCGCAGCGGCGGGCATTGCCGCGCCGCTCACCGTAGAGCTCGAGTCCGACATCCGCGCGCACGCGGTGCAGCGTAACCTCAAGCCGCTGGGCGAGATCCGCAACGTCGTGGCGGTGGCCTCGGGCAAGGGAGGCGTGGGCAAGTCCACCGTGGCGGTGAATCTGGCCCTCGCCTGGGCCGCCCAGGGCGCGCGAGTGGGGGTGCTCGATGCGGACATTTACGGTCCCAGCCAGCCGCTGATGCTCGGACTCACCGGGCAACGGCCGACCTCCCCGGACGGCAAGCACCTGCAACCGCTCGCCAGTCACGGCATCAGCGCCATGTCGATCGGCTTCCTGGTGGATGCGGAGCAGCCGATGGTGTGGCGCGGCCCGATGGTGACCCAGGCGCTCACGCAGCTGCTTGGGGAGACGCAGTGGGGCGAGCTCGACTATCTGGTGGTCGACATGCCGCCCGGGACGGGTGACATCCAGCTTACCCTTGCGCAGCGCGTGCCGGTCGCGGGAGCCGTGATCGTCACCACCCCTCAGGACATCGCCCTGGCTGATGCCCGCAAGGGACTGAAGATGTTCGAGAAGGTGTCGGTGCCGGTGCTCGGCATCGTCGAGAACATGAGCGTGTACGTCTGCTCGAACTGCGGCCACAGCGAGCATATTTTCGGCGCCGGCGGCGGCGCGCGCATGGCGCAGCAGTACGGCGTGCGGCTGCTGGGCGAGCTGCCACTCGATGCGCACATCCGCGAGGAGGCCGACGGCGGCCGGCCGACGGTGGTGGCCGCACCGCAGTCGGCGCGCGCCCGGCCGTACTTCGAGATGGCGCGGCGCACGGCTGGCGCACTGGCGGTGCGCGCGCGCGATCGCAGCAGCGTATTTCCGAAGATCGTGGTCGAGGAGAGCTGACCGCCTGCCGCTACCGGGCGCTCTGGAATTCCTCCAGTAGCGTCCGGATCGACTCCCTCGAGACCACGACCGCGCCGGTAAAGGGGCGGTCGAGGGCGATGATCACGAGGATCGCCGAGAAGATCAGCGCCGCGAGCACCCCGGTCATCACGGACTGCGCGATCACGTTGTGGGTGCCGAAGAACAAAGTGAAGGCGATCGTGAGCACCGCGCCCATGAAGAGCACGAACCAGATCACATTCGGCACGGTGCCCTCGGCCATGACGAGCCGCTCCCGGCGTGCCTGGGTCAACTGATCGAGCTGCTGTAAGAGGTCCCTGTGCAGGTCCGAGTCACGCAGGTCCGAGGGACGGTAATGCACCACTTCCTCGTACACGCTGGTAAGCGCCCGGGTGGTCGCAGGACTCGAGTGCCCCGCCGCCATGGCCGGCCAGTCATCCTCGAGAACTGACTTGAGGTATGCCGAGATGCGGTTACGCAGCGCCGCGTCGGATGCCTCGCTCAGGCCCGAGGACAGGCGGTAGATGGTGGCCGCGGATCCGGCTTCCGCCGCGAGTGCCCGCTCCGCGTCGTAGAAGCGCTCCCAGGTGATGACCACCACGAAGGCGAGCAGCACCGCGTAGAGCACGCCGATCGTGGCGAACTTGAAGCCGGCCACCTCGTTGTTGGTGCGCAGCCGCTCGAGCGCGATGCGGCGGCGGATGAGGAGCGGGCCCGCCATGGCGAGCGCGACGAAAAAGAGCAGCAGCGGAATCAGGACCCATACCGATCGATTGGTGAAGAAATGCATAGGGCAGGAGCGTAGGCGTGGACATCGGCCGGCGCAATCGCCGCCGCGCGGCCGTGGACCCTCGCGGAGCCGCAGGCTATCCTTGCACGATTTATTTTTTCTGCACAGCCGCGCAGCGAGCGCGGCGGGGGCCTTGCGTGAGCATCAAGTCCGACAACTGGATCCGGCGCATGGCGGGCGAGCACCGCATGATCGAGCCGTTCGAGGCCGGTCAGGTGCGCGAGAAGGACGGCCATAAGCTCGTCTCCTACGGCACCTCCAGCTACGGCTACGACGTGCGCTGCGCGAACGAGTTCAAGATCTTCACCAACATCAATTCCACTATCGTCGATCCGAAGAACTTCGACGAGAAGAGCTTCGTCGACTTCCGCGGCGACGTCTGCATCATTCCGCCCAACTCCTTCGCACTTGCGCGGACAGTTGAGTATTTCCGCATTCCGCGCAATGTACTCGTGGCGACACTTGGAAAATCCACCTACGCGCGCTGCTTGCGTGGCGACACCCGCATCGCGCTGGTGCATGGCGCTTCCGCCACGCTCGAAGAGATGGCGCGCGGTCATGATGCCGGTGAGCTCTACTGGGGCTACAGCATCGGTCCGGGTGGCGGTCTCATCGTAACGCTCCTGGATGCGCCACGCTTCATAGGGCGCGACGCGCTGTTAGAGATCAGACTGGACAGCGGGGGTGTCATCAATGCCACCCCCGATCATATGTTCATGAAGCGTAATGGTCGGATGGCGGCAGCACACACTTTGCGACCCGGCGATTCGCTGATGCCCCTTTATCGCGACTTGGTGCGCGGCTACGAGGTGGTCTATCAGCCGATCGACGGGTTTCTGTATCCGACACACCGACTCGCGGACGAGTGGAATCTTCGGCACGAGATCTACGCGGACACGCCCGGCCTGCACTGCGACAGAACGGTATTGCGGAGATTTCCGGATGCCATCGCGAGGTTCCGCGGCGACGCCCGTTACCGCAACCACAAGGTTGCGGCGATCCGCGAGCTTCCGGGCGACCACGACGTCTACTGCCTGACCGTCCCGGAGGCGGGCAATTTTGCGCTCGAGGCGGGCGTCTTCGTCCGCAATTGCGGCATCATAGTCAACGTAACGCCTTTGGAACCCGAGTGGGAAGGCCACGTCACGCTCGAGTTCTCCAACACCACCCCGCTCCCTGCGAAGATCTACGCCAACGAAGGCGTGGCGCAGATGCTGTTCTTCGAATCCGACGAGGTGTGCGCGACCTCCTATCGCGACCGCGGCGGCAAGTACCAGGGGCAGCGCGGCGTGACGTTACCGAAGACCTGATGCGTGGGGACTGAGCGCGCGTCGCGCCGCGACGCGTCGGCACTCAGCGTGTCAGGCTCTCGATCAGCAGTGTCCACTGCACGTCGTCACCCTTGGTCTGCTCCACCTTCATCGGCACGTAGCCGCGATCGGGCGCGCACCAGAAGCGCGTGATGCGCGGCGAGTTCGCCTTCTGCGCGCGATAAACGACCGTCGCGATCTCGCCCAGGGGCGTTGCGAGCCTGGCATCGCCGTCGCGCGTGAACTGGTAATCGCGCACGCTGTTCTTGTCGATCAGCTCGACGCTCGCGGGCGTGTGTCCGCCGAGCAGTGCCACCATCAGTGACAGCTGCACCGAGCCATCATCCTGGACCTGCGGCGTGAGCGGCAAGTCGACCGCGGTGCCCTCGTAGGTGCCGGTGACCCGGTGCGCCTGCCAGTCGTACTTGAGATCGGTGTTCTTCGAGTCTGAGCCGCCGCTCGATTTGAAGCTCTGCGGCTGCACCGCGCCGGCCGAGATGCGCACGGTGCTCACCTGCAGCGGTGGAAATACGCCGGCGGCCAGGCGGCCGATGCCGCGTGGCTCACTGCGCGAGCTGTAGGTCCAGCTGTCCCCGGTGCGCTCGAGCTTCAGGCTCGAGACCGCGACGGTCATCCCGTGCCAGATGCCGGCGTACGTGGCCTGATAGGGTTTGAGCTCGTCGGTGCGCCCTGGGCAGGGCAGGGCGAGCGCGAGAGCCACTATGACGGCGCGGGCCGCGTTAATGACCTGGGTCACGGAAGTCCTCCACCAGCGGTGACTCGAGCCTGCGCCCGTCGAGCCACGCGGCGCCATCATGCCATGCGAGGCGCCGCTCGGTGAACCAGCCGAGCGCCCGCGGATAAATGATGTGCTCGGTGGCCTGAACGCGTGCCGACAGCGTCGCCTCCGTATCGCCGGGCTGCACTGCGACCTTCGACTGCAGCACGACCGGCCCGCCATCGAGCTGCGCAGTGACGAAATGCACGCTCGCGCCATGCTGGCGCTCGCCGGCGGCGAGCACGCGGCGGTGGGTATGCAGGCCGCGGTAGGCGGGCAGGAGCGAGGGATGGATGTTGAACATGCGGCCGAGATGACGCGCGACGAACGGCGCCGACAGAATGCGCATGAAGCCTGCGAGCGCGATCACCTCGGGCTGATGCACTTCAAGCGCGGCGCCGAGTGCCTGCTCGAAGGCTGAGGCGCCGTGGCCTTGCGGCGGCAGCGCCGCCGTCGCCACGCCCAGCTCGCGGGCGCTGACCAGGCCCGCGGCGTCGGCACGGTCGGAGATCACGATCACCGGGCGGGCACGGATCGCGCCCGCAAGGCAGGCGCGCACGATGGCGCTCATGTTGGAACCGCGGCCCGAGATCAGGATCGCGAGCTTCAGCGGCGCGCCGGCGCTCATTCGCGAATGAACACGCCGCGTCCGCCGGCGCGCACCTCGCCGATGACCTGGGCGCTCTCGCCGCGTGCACGCAGGAACTCGACTGCGGCGGCGGCGCGCGCGGCGGGTACGATGACGACCATGCCGATGCCGCAGTTGAAGGTGCGATACATCTCGGCGGAGTCGATGCGCGCGCTGCGCTGCAGCCAGCGAAACAGCGGATCGTCGGGCCAGCTGCGGCGCTCGAGCACCACCTCGAGGCCCGCGGGCAGCACGCGCGGAATGTTGTCGGTGAGGCCCCCGCCGGTGATGTGCGCCAGAGCGTGTACCGGCATCGCCTGCAACAGCGCAAGCAGGGGCTTCACGTAGATGCGTGTCGGGGCGAGCAGCCGATCGCAGAGATTGCGGCCCTCGAGCATGGTGGCGGAAGTCACCCCCGCCACGGCTACGAGCTTGCGGATGAGCGAATAGCCGTTGGAGTGCGCCCCCGAGGAGGCGAGGCCGATGACGGCATCCCCGGCAGCGACGGCGGTGCCGTCGATGATTGCATCCTTCTCCACCACGCCTACGCAAAAGCCCGCGAGGTCGTAGTCGCTGCCCTGATACATGCCCGGCATCTCGGCGGTCTCCCCGCCCACCAGCGCTGCACCGGCCTGGACACAGCCCTCGACGATACCGCGCACCACCGCTTCCGCGACCGCCACCTGCAACTTGCCGGTCGCGTAGTAGTCGAGGAAGAACAACGGCTCCGCGCCCTGCACCACGACGTCGTTGGCGCACATCGCGACCAGGTCGATCCCGATGGTGTCATGACGCCCACTGTCGATCGCCAGGCGCAGCTTCGTGCCTACACCGTCGGTGCCCGCGACCAGCACCGGCCGCTGATAGCCGGGAGGCAGCTCGACCAGCGCGCCGAAACCGCCGATGCCCGCGAGCACTTCGCGCCGCTGCGCGCGACGCACCAGCGGTTTGATGCGCTCGACGAGCTCATCGCCGGCGTCGATGTCAACGCCCGCATCGCGATAAGTGATGCCGGGACCTTCTGTCATGTTCGGTGCGCGCGGGCTGCGCGGGTGAGCCGTGTGGCGCTCAACGCGTATGGTATTGTACCTGCCGCCTCGCGCCGGTGCGCGTGCGATCCAGACAATGTCCCGAGCGGGCCGAAAATCAGCCACTGCGCAGCATCGTGTGTGCGCCTTTGTCGCGCTCTGCTGCGTGCTGCCGTGCGCGCTGCCGTCATGGGCGGGACGCCCGGTGCGCGTTTACGAAATCGATGTCGAAGGGCAGTCGGCGCCTGCGGTGCAGGATGCCATGCGGCAGGCGCTGGTGCGCGCGACCGGACGCCGCGAAGCCGCCGACGACCCGGCGCTCGCCGGCCTGATCGCCGATGCGGCCAGGTACGTGAAGGCCTACACGACGGGCCCGCGTGGCGAGTCGCAGGTGGTGTTCGATGCAGTGGCTGTCGAGCACGCCATCAATGTCGCCGGCCGCAGCTTCTGGGATCGCGAGCGCCCGTTCACGCTGGTGGTGCTCGATCCGCCGCGCACGCGCGCCGCGGAGGATGCCGCGCGCGTCGAGCTCGAGCGGGTGGCCGCCGAGCGCGGGCTGCCTATCAGCCTGATCCCGCTGAGCGTAGTCGACAGCGCGGGCAATCCCCGCGGCGCGGATGCGCTGCTGCAGGCGGCGCAGCGTTACGGCGGCGATGAGATTCTCGTCGGCCGCGGCGAGGACGCCGGCCCCGACAGCGTGCTGCAGTGGAGCCTGTACACGCACGCCAGGAGCGAGAGCTGGAACGGGCCGCTGGCCGCCGCCATCGACCACACGGTCGATCTGCTGGTGCCGCAGCAGGGCAGCTCGCTCGCGCAGGCCGAGAGCGAGGCGCGCGTGCAGATCGTCGGCGTAGGCTCGCTCACCGATTACGCCGCGGTTGCACGGCTGCTGCAGGCCATTCCCGGCGTGCGCCGCGTGAACATCGCCGCCGCCGATCGCGGCAGCGTCGCCTTCGATGTGACGGTGCGCGGCGGGGCCGCGGGACTCGAGCAGGAACTGGCCGGCTCGGCGCGCCTGGTGCGCAACGGCGACGCCGCGGCAGGGATGGTGTACCGCTACCAGCCCCGGGGCTGAAGCTGCGCAGCCGCTGCCACCGTGCGCCATCTGCCCAACCTCATCTGTCTGGTCCGCCTGGCGCTCATCTGGCCGATCACCGTGGCGCTGCAGGCCGGGGAGCAGCGCATGGCGCTGGCGCTGTTCGTGGCGGCCGCGATCTCCGACGGGCTCGATGGCTACCTCGCCAAACGCTTCAACTGGACCTCCGAGCTCGGCAAGGTGCTCGATCCGCTCGCTGACAAGCTGCTGCTCGTCACGGTGTTCGTCGAGTGCGCCTGGCTCGGGCTTGCCCCGTGGTGGCTGACTGCGGCGGTGGTGGCCAGGGACGTGTTGATCGGGCTCGGAGCACTTACCTACCGAGTGTGGTTCGGCCCGCTGCGCGGCCGGCCGACGCCGCTGAGCAAGGTCAATACGGCCGCGCAGCTGCTGTACGTGATGCTGGTGCTCCTCAATGCCGCGCTGCGCGTGCCGTCCCGGGAGATCCTCGATGCCTGCGCCCTCATCACCTTCGCGACGACCGCACTGTCGGGAGTGCACTACGTCATGACCTTCACGCGCCGCGCCTGGGCGCTGCCGGCGCGCTCCTCCTAGGCGAGCGCCGCCATGCGTCAGATTCCCCTGGGTGTGCGCCTGCCTGATCGCGCGCTGTTCGCAAGCTTTCTGCCGGCACGCAATTCGGAAGCGCTCGAGCACGCGCGGCGCCTCGCGCAGGCCCAGGAGGGCGGACTCACGTGGCTGTGCGGTCCGCGCGGCTCGGGCAAGACTCACCTGCTGCAGGCGATCTGCGCCGCGGCGGCTGAGCGCATGCGCGCCGGCTACGTGCCGCTGGCGCAGATCGCGAGCCTCGGCGTGGGCGTGCTCGAGGGGCTGCGGCAGCTCGAGTGCCTGTGCCTCGACGACGTCGATTGCGTCGCCGGCGGGGCCGCGTGGGAGCGCGCAATATTCGCTCTGCTGCGCGAGTTGGAAGAGTGCGGCGGGCGGCTGATCCTCGCGGCCCAGGCGCCACCCGCCCTGGTGAGCTGGGCGCTGGCGGACCTCGGCTCGCGCTGCGCCGCCGGCACGGTGCTGCAGCTGCGCCTGCTCGATGAGGAAGAGCGGCACGCGGCGCTGCAACTGCGCGCGCACCTGCGCGGTCTGGAATTACCGGACGAAACCTGGCAGTGGCTGCAGCGGCGCTTTCCGCGCGACATGCGCACGCTCTACGAGCTTCTCGACACCCTCGATGAAGCGGCGCTCGCCGCGCAGCGGCGCCTCACCGTGCCATTCATCCGCGAGGTGTTGCGCTCCGCCACGCGCACACGCGACGACTGAGGGTCGTCGGGCGAGGGCGAGGGCGAGGGCGGTGCGCGGGCGGCGGGCGGCTCAGGCGCGCGATAATTGCACCGCCAGCGTGGCTACGCGCCTGCCGAGCGCGTGCGCCAGCGCCTTCTCGTGATCGCTGAGCGCAGCAGTAACCCCCGCGGCACCGAGGTGCGAGGCGCCGTAGGGCGTGCCGCCGCTGCGCGTTTCGTTCAGCGCGCGCTCGGTATAGGGCAGCCCGACCAGATACATCCCGTGATGCAGGAGCGGCAGCATCATCGACAGCAGCGTGCTCTCCTGGCCCCCGTGCATGGTCTGGGTGGAGGTGAATACCGCGGCGGGCTTGCCGGCGAGCGCGCCGCTGAGCCACAGACTCCCGGTGCCGTCGAGAAAGTGCTTCAGGGGCGCGGCCATGTTGCCAAAGCGTGTGGGGCTGCCGAGCACCAGGGCCTGCGTCTCGCGCAGGTCATCGAGCGTTGCGTAAGGGGCGCCGCTGGCGGGCACGGGTTTCGCAGGACCTTCGCTCTGCGCCGCTACCGCCGGCACCGTCCGCAGCCGCGCGGCGGCGCCGGCAACCGCTTCCACGCCGCGGCACACCTGCCGCGCCAGCTCGGCAGTGGCACCGCTGCGCGAGTAATACAGCACCAGTACCTCCGCCATGCCGGGTACGTTGCCACAAAACGGATGTGTCATCATCTACGTGCGGCATGCGCCGCGAACGTCAACCCATGCATGATCGGCAAGAGGTGTCTGGTCGGCGGCCGGGTGCAGGGCGTGTTTTACCGCGCGACTGCGGCGCGGCGCGCCCGGGAGCTCGGGATTCACGGCCATGCCCGCAACCTCGCCGACGGTCGCGTGGAGGTCGTGGCATACGGCGAGGACGAGTCGGTGAACGTGTTCGTGAAATGGTTGTGGATCGGCTCCTCGGCGTCCAAGGTCACCTCGGTGGAAGTGAGCGATGCTGCGATCGATGCGCTGCCGGCGCGCGCGGGCTTTCACGCGCTTTGAAATGATCCGGCCACTCAATCGCCGTTTGCTGCCAAGGCTGCTGGTGGCGCTGTCGCTGCCGGTGTCCGCAGCGTTTGCGTTCGCCGACACGCCCCCGGCCGCGGACCAACCGCCGCCGGCAGCGGCGCCGCAGGGTGCGCCTGCGGGGACTGCCCACGAGATACGGCCGCCGGCCGCCGCGCCGGCACCGCCCGCGCCGCTCTCCTGGTTTCATCGGCACCGCCACCGGGCCCAGCAAGCCTGGGTGGCGGCCGCCAACCCCCTGGCGGTCGACGCGGGGCTGGAGATTCTCGCCGGGGGTGGCAACGCGATCGACGCCGCCGTCGCCGTGCAGACGATGCTCGGGCTGGTCGAGCCGCAGAGCTCCGGGATCGGCGGCGGTGCGTTCCTCATGTACTACGACGCCCACACCGGCAAGGTGAGCGCGCTCGATGGGCGCGAGAAAGCCCCGGCGGGCGCGCCAGCCGACATGTTCCTGGACGAGCACGGCAAGCCGCTGCCGTTTCTCGAGGCGGTGCGCAGCGGCCGCTCGACGGGCGTGCCGGGCGTGATCGCCATGCTGGCGATGGCGCAGAAGAAACTCGGCGCGCTGCACTGGAAGGATCTCTTCGCGCCGGCGATCCGCGCCGCAAGCGAAGGCTTTCGCGTGCCCGAGCGGCTGGCGATGTTCCTCGGTGAAGGCTCGCCCTTTCCACCGACCAACGAGGTTCGGACGCTGTTCTCGCGGCCCGATGGCGAGACGCTGCAGGAAGGGGACCTGTTCCAGAACCCCGAGTACGCGCACACGTTGCAGCGCATTGCCAGCGAAGGCCCGCGTGGGCTGTATGAAGGCGTGATCGGCGCGGGCATCGTTGCAGTGACGCACCAGGCGCCGCTGCCGGGCACGATGACGCTCAGGGACCTCAGCTCCTACCGCGCCGAATGGGACGAGCCGCTCTGCCGGCCGTACCGCGGCTACTCGGTGTGCGTGCCGCCGCCGCCCTCGAGCGGTGTTTCGCTGCTGGAGATGCTGTCGATCCTCGACCACACCGACATCGCCGCACGCACGCCCACCGATCCGCAGGCCTGGTTCCTGTTCGCACAGGCAAGCCGCATCATGTACGCCGACCGCGACCGCTACGTCGGCGATCCGCACTTCGTGCAGGTGCCGGTCGAGCGGCTGCTCGATCCGGCGTACGTGCGGCTGCGGGTGCAGCTGATCGGCGAGCACGCCGGCGCGCCCCCACCCCCGGGGGACATCTCCATGCCACGCGGGCGGGATGCGACCGCAGAATCCGCCGGCACCAGTCACTTCGTGGTGGTCGATGCCGACGGCGACGTCGTCTCCATGACCACCACGGTGGAGTCCATCTTCGGCTCCGGCCGCACCTTCGGGGGCTTCGTGCTGAACAATCAGCTCACCGACTTCTCGTTCATGCCGACCGACGATGGCGAGCTGGTGGCGAACGCCGTGCAGGGCGGCAAGCGGCCACGCTCATCGATGGCCCCGGTGATCGTGCTCGATCACGGCGGGGATTTCGTGGCCGCGCTCGGCTCGCCGGGCGGCTCGGCCATTCTCGAGTACAACGCCAAGGCGCTCGTGGCGCTGCTGGCGTGGAAGCTGCCGCTGCACCAGGCGATCGAGCTGCCGAACCTGATCGCGCGTGGCAACACCTTCAGCGGCGAGCTCGCGCGGTTCTCTCCCGCGCTGCTCGCGGGCCTGCGCGAGCGCGGCATCGAGCTGAAAGCCGGCCATGCCGAAAACTCGGGCCTGCACGCCGTGGTGCGCCTCGCCGACGGCAGCTATCAGGGGGCGGCGGACTCGCGCCGCGAGGGCGTGGCGCGCATGTTGCCGCCGCACGCGAGGCACCCGTAGCGGCTCAGCGCGGCGGCGGTTGCAGCTTGGGAAACCCCAGATCGTCCGCGCCGCTCCAGCGCGTCCACTGGCTGAGCACGAGATCGGGGTAGTTGCGCCTGCCCGGGCTGCCGTTGTAGCGCGCCAGCGCCTTGCGCACGTCGTTGCGCTCGTAGCCGAGGTAGAAGCGCAGGATCGCGCAACCCATGCGAATGTTGGGAGCGACGTGCACCAGCTCGTAGCGGCGCATGCCGAGCCGCTCGGGCCAGAAAGGCATCACCTGCATCAGTCCCACGGCGCCCGCCGGTGAGACGGCCCAGCGGTCGAAGCGGCTCTCCACCGCGATCAGTGCCATGACCAGTCCCGGCGGCAGCCGCGCCTCGCCGGCGCGATGGGTCTCGCAGTACACCTGCCTGAGGATGTCGATGCGCTCGTCCTTCTGCTTGACGAGCGGGCGCAGCCGCGGCTCCATCAGCGTGTACCAGACGGCCGAGTCGTATTGATCGGTGAAGCACTGCGCCTCGGCGATGGCGCGGGCGATCACCGCCCGCAGCTCGGGGTCGAGTTGCTGATCGGCGAGCGCCGGGCACGCACCGCTGAGTGCCAGCACGGCGAACGCGGCGGCCGCGAGCCCGGCGGCGACGCGCGGACGCAGGCCCGGCAGCCGTGTGCGGCGCGCCGGCTCAGGCCCCGAGCCGCGCGCCCAGGAAGGCGAGGGCATCGGCTGCCGGGAACTCGGTGCTCGCGCTGTCGCGGCGGTGGCGGTACTCGAGCTTGCCGGCCTCGAGGCCGCGCTCGGCCACCACCAGCCGATGCGGAATACCCAACAGCTCGGCGTCGGCGAACTTGACCCCGGGACGGGCGTCACGGTCGTCGTACAGCACTTCGATCCCGGCGGCACCGAGCTCGGCATACAGGCGATCGCTGACTTCACGGACACGGGCCGATTTTTGCAGGTTAAGCGGTACCAGCACTACCTGGAAGGGCGCGATCGGCGCCGGCCAGATGATGCCGCGCTGATCGTGGTTCTGCTCGATCGCCGCGGCCACGATGCGCGTCACACCGATGCCGTAGCAGCCCATGAGGAGCGTCGTCTCCCGGCCCGCCTCGTCGAGGACCACCGCCTTCATCGGCTCGCTGTACTTGCTGCCGAGCTGGAAGATGTGTCCCACCTCGATGCCGCGTGCGATTTTCAGCCGGCCACGGCCCGAGGGGCTCGGATCGCCCTCGACGACCTTGCGCAAGTCCGCCGCGAGCGCACCGCTGACGTCGCGGTCCCAGTTGACGCCGGTGAGGTGCAGGTCCTTCTCGTTGGCCCCGCACACGAAATCCGCGAGCGCGAGTGCGCTGTGATCGGCGTAGATGCGGCACTTGAGCCCCACCGGCCCTACGGAGCCGGGCTCCGTGCCGGTCGCCTCGAGGACGCGCGTCGCGCTGGCCAGCGATGAGCGGGCTCGCCACACCCGCCAGTTTCTGCGCCTTCACCGCGTTCAGCTCGTGATCGCCGCGCAGCACGAGTGCCACCACGCCGGCCTCGCCCTCGCCCTCGACGATGAGAGTCTTCACGCAGCGCTCGCTCTGCACCCCGAGAAAGCGCGCCAGATCCGCGATGGTGCGCACGCCCGGGGTGGCGACCTGGTGCAGTGGCTCGCGCGGTAAGGGGCGCGGCGCGGGCGGCGGCAGCGCCGCGGCGGCTTCGAGATTGGCGGCGTAATCGTCGCCATCGGAGAAGACGATGGCATCCTCGCCCGAGTCGGCGAGCACGTGAAATTCCTGCGAGACGTCGCCACCGATGGCGCCGGAGTCGGCGCGCACGGCGCGAAAGGTGAGGCCGGTGCGGGTGAAGATGCGCGTGTAGGCGTCGTACATCGCACGGTAACCGGCCTGAAGCGAGGCCTGGTCGATGTGAAAGGAGTAGGCGTCCTTCATGATGAATTCGCGCGCGCGCATGACGCCGAAGCGCGGGCGCACCTCGTCGCGGAACTTGGTCTGGATCTGGTAGAAGTTGACCGGCAGCTGGCGGTAGCTCTGCAGATCGCGGCGCACGATGTCGGTGATCACCTCCTCGTGGGTGGGCCCGAGCACGAAGTCGCGCTCGTGGCGGTCCTTCAGGCGCAGCAGCTCCGGCCCGTACTCGCGCCAGCGGCCCGACTCCTGCCACAGCTCCGCGGGTTGTACCACCGGCATCACCAGCTCGAGCGCACCGGCGCGGTTCATCTCCTCGCGGATGATGCGCTCGACCTTCTGCAACACGCGCAGGCCCATCGGCAGCCAGCTGTAAAGGCCCGCCGCCAGGCGCCGGATGAGTCCGGCACGCAGCATGAGCTGGTGACTCACCACCTCCGCCTCCGCGGGGGTCTCCTTCATGGTGTTGATCGGGTATTGGGAGAGCTTCATCGTGCAGCGCCGACCTCGGCGTTTTCCGCGCTGGCATCTTAGCAGGAGCCCCCTGCTAACCCACCCCGGGAAATTGCGCTTGCCGCGAGCGGTGTGCGCACCGCTCCTGACAAGATGCGCAATTTCCCGGGGACCCCGGCTAAGATTGCCGCCGTGGCGACCGAAACCGACGAATACCCGCGCCCGCGCAGCAAGGGCATCTACCTGCTGCCGAACCTGCTGACCACGGGATGCCTGTTCTCGGGCTTCTATGCGGTAGTCGCCGCGATCGACAAGCACTTCGATCACGCCGGCATGGCAGTGTTCGCAGCGATGATCTTCGATACCCTCGACGGGCGCATCGCCCGTCTGACGCGCACCGAGAGCTTCTTCGGCAAGGAGTACGACAGCCTCGCCGACATGGTGGCCTTCGGCGTCGCACCGGCCATCGTTGCCTACCAGTGGGGCGTGGTGCGTATCGCGGAATACGGCCATCACTGGGATCGCTTCGGCTGGCTCGCCTGCTTCTTCTACGTGGCGGCGGCGGCGTTGCGGCTGGCACGCTTCAACGCGCGCGCGGCGGTCGCCGACAAGCGCTATTTCGAAGGCCTGCCGAGCCCCTCGGCGGCGGCGATCGTCGCGGCGTTCGTGTGGTTCGTCAGCGACTGGCACGAGCCGGGCCTCACCGGGCTGATCGCCGCGTTCGTCGTCACCGCGAGCGCCGGTGCGCTGATGGTGAGCCGCTTCGGTTACCCGAGCTTCAAGCAGTTCCACCTCGACCGGCGCATCCGCTTCGTGTACATGTTGCTGGTGCCACTGGCCTTCGTGCTGATCGCCGTCGATCCCGTCCACCATGCTGTTGTCGATATTCGGCATCTATGCGTTGTCGGCGCCGCTGCTGTGGGTCGGACGGCGCGTGCGGCGCCTGGTGCGTCGTACACCGCCCGGCAGGCGCCTGACACATGCATCCCGAGCGGCGCCGGCAGTACCTGGAGGCGATCGGCATCGACGCTGTGGAGTGCGCGCGCGCTGCGCCCGCGATGGGCGAGGCGACCGCGCTCGCGCCTGCGCGAGCGTCCGCCCCGGCGGAGCGGGCGCCCTTGCCCGCGGCGGCGCCGGCGGCGCCCGCGGAGGTCGCCGCGCAGTGGCAAGCGCTGCGCGATGAGGTGCTCAAGTGCCAGCGCTGTCCGCTGCATACCACGCGCACCCAGGGCGTGTTCGGTGTCGGGCCGACGCGCGCCGACTGGCTGGTGATCGGCGAGGCTCCCGGGGCGGAAGAGGACCGCCGCGGCGAGCCCTTCGTGGGCGCGGCCGGACAGCTGCTCGATGCGATGCTGCGCGCGATCGGGCTCGACCGGCGCAACAACGTCTACATCGCCAACGTGCTCAAGAGCCGGCCGCCGGGCAACCGTGACCCGAAGCCGGAGGAGGTGGCGGCGTGCCTGCCGTACCTGGAGCGGCAGATCGCGCTGCTGCAGCCCGAAGATCATGCTGGCGGTCGGACGCATCGCGGCCCAGAATCTGCTGGCGACCGACACTGCCGCTCGGGCGGCTTGCGCGGCCGGGTGCATCATTTCGGCGCGCGCAATACGCCGCTGGTGGTGACGTATCATCCCGCCTATCTGCTGCGCACGCCGGCGGAGAAGCGCAAGGCGTGGGAGGACCTGAAGTTCGCGCGCAGTGTCTACCAGCAACTCCAGGGCACGGCAACCGATGGCAACCGCGGCTGAGCTGCTGACGCCGGAGGTCGTGATCCGGCCGATGCGCGCGGCTGGACGTCGCCGAGGTGGTCGCGATCGAGCGCGCCTCGTACCAGTTCCCCTGGAGCGAGGGGATCTTCCGCGACTGCCTGCGGGTCGGTTACGTCTGCCGCGTGGTTACCGTGAGCCGCCAGGTCATGGCCTACGGGGTGATGAGCTTCGGCGCGGGCGAGGCGCACATTCTCAACCTGTGCGTCGGCGAGGCCTACCGCTGCCGCGGCGTGGGCAAGCGGCTGCTCGGTGTGCTGATCGAGCGCGCCAGCGCCGCCGGCATGGGCGAGGCGTTTCTGGAGGTGCGGCCTTCCAACACCGCGGCCATCCGGCTGTACCAGTCGCTCGGCTTCGAGCAGGTCGGCATGCGCCGCGGCTACTACCAGGCGGCCGAGCGGCCGCGAGGATGCCGCGGTGCTCAAGCGCGTGCTGCGGCCCGGCGCTGCTGCCGGCTGACCCCGGCGACGCCATGACCGATCTGGCTGCCGAGATCCGTCGGCGACGGACGTTCGCGATCATCTCGCACC
>CAWIGQ010000025.1:0-102971 GCA_963835645.1 uncultured Gammaproteobacteria bacterium
GAGACCAAACTGAGCGCTCCCATCTACCTTGCTCGGCGTATCGAGCCGCGCCAAGGGCTTGCCGATCAGGCGAAATTCGACTGGACTCTTAAGCGGCACCTCCTTGGGAACGGGGAGTCTGGCGGCTGCCTCGGCCAGCTCGCCGTAGCCGGCATTCTTGCCAGAAGCACTCGTAATCCGGCCGTTGCTCGCGCGACAGCTCGAGGGATCGACCCGCCAGCGCCGCGCCGCCGCCGTGATCAGCATCGAGCGCGCCTGCGCGCCCGCTTTGCGTAGCTTCTCCCAGGCATCCGTAACGCTGTTGCTGGTGCCGGTGATCTGACCGCCGTTGAGCGCATTCACATAGGCCTCGCCCACTGGTGCGGCGACGATCTTGACCCGGGACGGATCGACCTCGAGCTCCTCGGCGAGCAGCGTGGGCAAGGCGGTGTACACGCCTTGCCCCATTTCCGAGCGATCGACGAGGATGGTGATGGAATCGTCACTGCCGATTCTGAGCCAGGCGTTCAACTGGCTGCTCGAGATTGCCGCCGCTCGTGAACCAGCGTGAACCCCAGGCAGAGCCAGCGCGAGCACGAGCCCGCCACCGAAGTAAGCCGTGCGCTGCAAGAGGTGGCGGCGCGAGCAGTCAATACCACTGTCGTCGCTGCGAGACCGGCTTTTCATGTGTATTTTGCCTCGCGGAGCAGTTCGACTCCCCACTCTCGCAGTGCGAGGTCGGCCTCGGACTCGACACGTAGCACTAGAAAATCCACAGTGAGGCTGACCATCTTAAAACGACAACGAGGAATTTACACAGGAGATACGTGCGGTGTCTGGGCTAAGTCCGTGAGGTCGATATTACCCAGCCCATCGCGGCTGAGACCAGCGAGGCGAGCGAAAGCGGGGATTGGTGCCGTTGGGCGGAGGAGGAAATCAGGCAGACGCAATCTGAACGCGCAAGTCGGGCTCACATGCCCGGCAGAGCTCCTCCTCGTACGCGAGCGCGCGGCACGCGCGGGCGGCATTCTCCGGCTGGCGGTAGAATCGCGCCGTGAGCAAGCAGTCGTCCCGCCGCCCACTGCAGATTCTGCTCATCGACGATGATCTGATGCTGCTCTATTCCTTGCGAAACGTGCTTGAGCAGGAAGGGCATGTCGTCACGACGGCCGGCAGCGGGCAAGAAGGGATCGACGTCTTCACGGAAGCACTCGCGCACGGGATGCCCTTCTCTGTCGTCATCACGGATCTTGGCATGCCTGACGTCGGCGGCCGCAAGGTAGCCGAATCAATCAAGGCCGTATCAGCGCAGACGCCCGTCATTCTGCTCACGGGATGGGGAGATACTCTGCAGGGGCAGCACGCGATACCTCCCCATGTCGATCGGATGCTGAGCAAACCACCGCGTCTCGCCGAGCTGCGCGCGGCGCTGGCCGCCGTTCCCTGATGGCTTCTACAAGCGCTCCGCCAGAAGCTCCGCCGGGCATCTGCGGATCGCCTGCGCGACCTGCTCCGGGGTGAGCTTGTACTCCTCGCAGAGCGCCGCCTCCTGGTATCCCCATTTGGCGAGCACCGCGACGCCGTCCTGATAAGTGAGTGGTGGTATAAGAAAATTGGTGCCGGGAGAAGACTCGAAGTCGGACGCGTTACTTCGGTACAAGCGGCGTGGCACCCGCCCTACCTGCCACTCAGGTGGTGCCGCTGCGTCGAGTGAGGGCCGCAGCCGCCCGCACGATTAGCGCTGCTGCGCTCGCCCAGGCGCCGGTTGCGAGCGCGGTCGCTGAACGGGATTGCGCGAGTGTGGCGCCGACAGCAGCACGTCGACTTTCTCCTCGCTAAGGGTTTGTGTGGCTGTGCCGATCGGCGTGGAGGCTTGTCGTGCTCTCCGCCGCGCTAACTCCAAAAGCCCCCCCCAGAGGAAGGCGCACAGCAGCGACAGTGAGAACCAACCGAGCGCTATCTTCAGCAAGAGCATTAACACGGGCGACACTCTCTGTTGGGCGCAGGAACGGGATTATCAAACGCCCAAAGCTGCTTGCGAAGCGTGATCCGCGTCACCGGCGCCTGCGACGCGGCGTGCGGTCCATCGCATTCCCAAATTGAGCTCGTTTTACTTTGATGCCCGCACCGCGGGGCCGCGGGGCCGCGGGGTCGCGGGCCTCCCGCTCGGCGCTTATGTCGCGCCGGCTCCAGCCCGGCGGTAGATCGCAGTCGTTCTGGCATTCCATCGGTATTGATCAAGGCGCCCGCAGTGGCACTTGGCCCACGGCAGGGAGCGCCCGTGGACGGGCTCAGGTGTCTCGTACGTCGTTTCGTCGAGTTCAAGGCGGTCGCCGCATCCCTTGCAGATCCATCCCACGTAACGCTTGCCCTTGATAAGTGTGTCTGGGGGGAGCGCGAGGAGTGGACGCCATCTTGCCTCGCCGGGCGTTTTCTTTGCGCTTGTCCGCAGTGCCTCCAGTTCTTTCCGTAGCGCTGCATGACGCCGCGGGATCTTCTTCACCATGTCGCACCTGCAATGTTTCGCGGTGTCGCCTTCAGGACAGCGCACCGTCTAACGGATTTCTAATGTGCCGGCAAGTTCACTGTACCATGTGACCAGCGGGCGGTCGGCTGCCGTCCGTCGCCTGTTGATGACGCATGACCTGCACGCGCCGTACGACTTCGAGATGACACGCGACGCTGACCACGCAGAGGCGAGGACGCCGACAAGCCCCTCGCCCGAGATCTGGATTGGCCTCGATACCGGTGGCACCTACACGGATGCCGTCGCGCTCGACGGCCAGCGGCGGGTAGTCGCCAGCGCCAAGGCACTGACCACGCACTGGGACCTCTCAATCGGTCTCGGCGAGGCGCTGCGCGCCGTGCTGGGAAAACTTCCGCCGGGCGCACAGCGCGAGCACATCGCGCTCGTCTCCGTGTCGACCACACTCGCGACCAACGCGGTGGTCGAGAACCGCTTCAGCGAGATTTGCACCATCCTCATCGGCTTCGACGAGAAGATGGTCGAGCGCTCCGGCCTGAAGCGCGCCGCAGGGGGTGTCATCGTGCGCGTGCGCGGCGGCCACGACCCGACCGGCGAGGAGTCGGAGCCGCTCGATGAGTCGGCGGTCGACGCGGCGGTGCGCGAGTTCGGCTCACGGGTCGAGGCCTTCGCGGTGGCGTCAATGTTCTCGGTGCGTAACCCGCAGCACGAGCGGCGGGCGCGCGAGCGCATCCGCTCGGGCTCGGACAGGCCGGTCACCTGCAGCCACGAGCTGAGCTCGCAACTCGATGCACCCAAGCGCGCACTGACCGCGGCGCTCAATGCCCGCCTGACGCCGCAGATCGCGCACCTGCTCGATGCGCTGCGCCGGGTGCTCGAGCGGGAGTCGATCTCCGCTCCGGTGATGATCGCCAAGGGCGACGGCACGCTGATGAAAGCGGAGGTTGCCCTCGAGTACCCGGTGGAGACGGTGTTGTCAGGGCCGGCGGCGAGCGTTGTCGGGGCGGGCTTCCTCAGCGGGCTGGAGAGCTTCGCGGTCGCCGACATGGGCGGGACGACCACCGACGTCGCGATCGTGGTCGACGGCCGGCCGGTGGTTCGCGCCGAAGGCGCCGTGATCGGTGGCTGGCGCACGATGGTTCAGGCGATCGCCGTTCGCACCTGCGGGCTCGGCGGGGACAGCGAAGTGCATTTCACCCGCGAGCGGCGGCTGACGGTTGGCCCGCGCAAGGCGATGCCGCTGAGCCTTCTGGCCGAGCAGTTTCCCGACGTGCTACCCGAGCTGCGCCAGCTGTCCGCCGCCGAATACCTGCCGCCGTTTGCTCCGCAGTACGCGTTCCGCAATCCCGGGCGCGAGCTCGAGGCGCACCTCGATCGGCTCGAGCAGCGGGTCTGGAGCGCGCTCGCCGCCTCTCCACGGCGGCTCGCAGAGGTCGCGCGCACCGGTCAGGGAGTGGAGGCGCTGCGACGGCTGGTCGATCGCGGACTGGCGACGCTTGCAGGTTTCACCCCGAGCGATGCGATGCACGTGCTCGGACGCCAGCAGGGCTGGAACGTCGAGGCAGCGCGCCTTGGCGCCGCGGTCCTTGCGACCGAGGAGCGCAATGCGAGCGGCCGCCGGGAGCGCGATACGCCCGAAGGCCTCTGCGAGCGCACCTATCAACACGTCCTGCGCGAGGCGTCACGCGTGGTCCTCGAGAGCGCGCTCGCGCATGATCCCGGAATCGAGGCGAAGCATGGACGCTGGGGACCGCTCGAGGTGCTGATCGAGAATCTGATCGCCGGGCGTGCGTTCTCGGGACTCATCGATGCCCGGATTCGTCTGGCGACGCCGCTGATCGCGATCGGTGCGCCCGCGGGCGCGTATTACCCCGAGGTCGCACGCCGCCTCGGCGCGCAACTGCTCGTGCCTGAGCACGCGGCGGTGTGCAATGCAGTCGGCGCCGTCGCCGGCGTGGTTTCGGAGACCGCCGAGGTGCTGGTGAACCAGCCGACGTTCAAGGTCTTTCGCGTACACGATCCTGCCGGCAGTCGCGACTACCCGGAGGCGGAGGCTGCGATCGAGGACGCCAGGCGCGTCTCGCGTGAGCTGGCGCTCGCGGCGGCGCGGCGCGCGGGTGCCAGCGACCCCCACGTAGAGACCTCGGTCATGGAACGTCGGGCGCATGCCGGCACGGAGGACGACTACCTCGCCGAGGCTACGGTGCGTTCCCGGGCGACCGGACGACCGGCCACCGCTCGCGCTGCAGGAGAATGACTGGTTACGCCATCGCCGCGGGCGCGGCTGATGTCAGCTGGGAAAGCCTGCGCCGGTGTACGCGCATCTGAAAGGAAAAAAGAAACGGTCTCAGAGGCGGCGCCATGTGATCTGGAGCTGCTGAGAGCTTGCCGACAGCGCGCCATCCCTGGCGCCGGACTCATCCTGGAGACTGTTCAGCCGCTCTCAGGTGCTTCAGACCACTGCCGCCTCGAGACCGTTAACATAGCGTCACTCCGGGTTGGGGGGCTAACTCGGAAGACGCGATTCGGGCCACCCGTTTGGGTGCGCGTTCGAGTGCATGTTCGGTTGCATGTTCGGAGGCCTGCATCGCCCGCTGCGCGCTGTCCAACAGCTCGTCGATGGCCACGGGCCTGGCCGGATCGAAGTGAGCGATACCGACGCTCAGCGGCAGGGCCGGAAGGTCGCAGCTGCGCTGCGGCCTGCGCGCTCGCAACACGATCGATGCGCGCGTGGAGTACTCCGGGCTCGTGGTCAGCGCAGCAAACTCGCTGCGGGTCAGCCTGCCGAGGACCTCGTAAACGCCGTAGCTTGGGAACACATCGCGCATGAAATTGCCCATCTGCCGCACGAGCACATCGCCGGCGGATTGGCCGACGGTCTCGCTGAGGAGCTCCACCTGGCCGAGACTGAAATAGACGAGGTGAGCGGGCAACGTGTCCCTGATGGCCAGGTCGAGCAGCCGGGTGCCGGTCTGCACGAAGCCGCGGCGGTTGTACAAGCCGGTGGTCTCGTCATTCAACGCCACCGAGCGCAGCGCGTGCACGAGATTCTGCAGCGCCTTGAGCTGCAGGGCGATGCGCTGTCCCTTCGTCAGTCCCTTGAGCCGCAGCAGTTCCGAGAGCAGTCGTGCGATGCGCGCTTCGTCACCGTCCATGACTGCAGCTCGCAGCAGGCTTGTGAGCTCGAGGCCACGCACCGCCGATACGCTGTGTCTGGGTCGCAGGACTGAGGCAGCATCCATCGCCAGGTCTCCTCGTCGGCAGCAACGTAACTGTGCGGCATCGTAGTGGCGGCACACGGCGCCGCTGCACCGGCGCACCACCCGGCCCGGCGTCGGCTGAAGGCGAGCCGTTTTGTCAGGCGAGTCCTACACCGCAGCGGCCGCACTGCATCAGTGCAAGGCTCGCACCGCAGCAGCAGCAGGATTGGCGCCGCAGCGGCACATGCGTTAGCGGGCAGCCCCTCAGCAGTAGACTGTCTCCTACGGGCCGTCGCGGCCTTGCCCGACTGACGTCGCGCGGCGGGCGGTGCAGCGTTGCGGTGCCGGCACCGTGCGCAGCGACCGGTTTGGGCATTGAGCCACCCCGAGGAGGACACAAGTTATGGCAACCACAGCAAACGATGCCACCCACGCAATCGCCGAGGAGACGAGGACGCTCAAAGCGGCGGCACGCGATGCGGCCCGCAGGGCGCGCGCCGCCGGCAACCAGGAGGTCGAGAAGCTCATCGGCGAGGTCGAGGAGCTGATTGCCCGGCTGGCCGACACGGCCGATCCGGGGATTGCGCGCATACGCGCCCGGGTCGCGGAAACGCTCAGAACCACCAGGCGAGCGGTCAGCGAGAGCGCGGCGCAGGTGCAGCGACAGGCGCGCGGTGCGCTGACGGCAGGCGACACCTACGTGCGCGAGCAGCCGTGGGAAGCGATCGGCGTGGCGGCGGTCATGGGGCTGGTCATCGGTTTTCTGGTGTTTCGCCGCTGAGCGCGACCTTGCGAAATGACCGGATTTATCGGGTCGCGCGACCCGATGACGCGACGCCTGCTCGAGGAGATCGTCGCAGCTTCCGCAGCACAGCCGGCGTAGGCACCGTGCGCCGCGTGAGCGCGGCTGCCGGCGCGCGGTATCATGCCGCCGATGAGCTCACTCGCGCGGCAGGTAGTCGTGATCGCGTTGCTGCTCGCCGCGGTCGTCGGGCTGTTCGTGGCCGCGCAGTCGGGGCAGCGGCGGCTGGAGGCTGCCAGCAGACGGGTCGAGCTCGGCGCGCAACGCCAGCGGGCGCTTTCGGACGTCTCGCAACTGCTGCGTCAGGCCGAGAGCAGTCAGCGCGGCTACATCCTGGTCGCCGAACCCGATTACCTCATTCCCTTCCAGGACGCCTCCGGCAAGTTTCCGCAGGCGCAGGCGCGGCTCGATGCGGCATTTGCCACCGCCACTCCTGCCTTGCGCGTCGATATTGAGCAGGTGGAGCGCCTCAGCGACACGAAATTCGCGGAGATGCGCGCGACGCTCGACCTCTTCCGCACCCGCGGCCGCGCTGCCGCCGTCGAACTGATTCGCACCGACGCCGGTGTGCTCACCATGACGCAGATTGAGGAGCTGGTGGGCAGGATCGAGGCGAACGAGACCAGTGAGGTACTGCAGGCGAGCCACTCGTGGCGCATCAGCCGCTGGGTGAGCCTTGCCACCACCAGCACCGCGCTCGCTGCCAGCCTGGGGCTGGTGCTGCTGCTCACTCACCTCAGCCTGCGCCTCGTGCGCTCCAAGGAACGCGAGGCCGAGGAGCTTGCCCAGCGGCAGGCGAATCTGGAGCGGCTGGTGCAGCGGCGCACCGAGGAGCTTTCGGAGCTCTCGACGCACCTGCAGTCGCTCGCCGAGAAAGAGAAGTCCGCGCTGTCACGCGAGTTGCACGATGAGCTCGGCGGGTTACTCGTGGCCGCGCGCATGGACGTCTCCTGGCTCGAGGACCGGCTGAACACGGCGGACAGCGAAGTGCAGGGCTATTTCAGGCGCGTGCACGAGGCGCTGCAGACGGGCGTTGAAGTCAAGCGCCGGGTCGTGGAGAACCTGCGGCCGACGCTGCTCGATAATCTCGGGCTGTTCCCGGCGTTGCGCTGGCAGGTGGCCGACACCTGCGGGCGGGCGGGACTGAAGTACATCGAGCACTATCCGCAGGAGGAACTGCTGCTGACTCCCGAGGCATCGATTGCCGTTTTTCGGATCGTGCAGGAAGCGCTCACCAACATTCTCAAGCACGCGCGCGCGCAGACCATCGAGATCTCCATCGAGGCGCAGGCGCCGTGGTTGCTGGTGCGGGTGCGGGATGACGGCGTGGGGTTGCCGCTCGAGCGGCTGCGGGCGCCGCGCTCGCACGGTCTGGCGGCGATGCGCCATCGCGCCGCAGGGCTCGGGGGCCACTGGCAGGTTCATCGCCCGGCAGGCGGTGGCACGCAGATCGAGGTGCGTCTGCCTCTGGAGCGCGTCCTTGCGGAAGCGGCAGCCGGCGTTTCCGACGACGGGCAGATCGCCTGATCAGTGGCGCTGCTCGGGGAGCTGCTGCCTGGCAAAGCCGCTCAGCAGCGACGGCAGGCGGTAGTAGTCGCGGGACTTGTCGAGAAAGGCCTCGATACCGAAGGCTTCGGCCTCGCGCCGATACTCCGGCAGACCGAAGTTGGTGAGGATGATGATCTTCGGGCGCTGGCCGGCGCCACGCTCGAGAGAGCGCAGAACGCCAAAGCCCGAGCCGGTGCGCAGGTGCAGATCCAGAATCATCACATCCGGGGTGGAAGCAGCCACGCTGCGCAGAGCTTCGGCCTCACTGTCCACGGTGTCGATCAGATCCACATCCGGCAGACGCCGGATGAGCTCTGCGAGCCGTGTGGCGAGCAGCGAGGAATCCTCGACAAGCAACACGCGCAGGGACTGACTACTCGACATAAGAACAATCGACATAAGAGCAACCGCCACCGATATACAGGTGCAAAGGCAGACGGGCAGGCGTCCGGTCCCCCCGCTACCGACGGTCCAAAGTGTAGACCCGCGCTGGAGCGCTAAATGCAGGTACCCGCCGTGTCAACCTGTCAGCGCACACTGACTGGCGTCAGACCCCCGGCTACTGCACCAGCCCGTTCCTCAGGGCATAGGTCGTCAGGTCCGCGTTGGTGTCGAATTTCATCTTTTCGAGCACACGCGCGCGATAGGTACTGACGGTCTTGACGCTGATGCACAGCTCCTGGGCAATCTCCGAGACACTGCGCCCGACCGCGAGCTTGCAGAGAATCTGAAACTCGCGCTGCGACAGGGCCGCGTGCAGGGGCCGATCGGCCGGCTCGTCGAGCGCGCTGACGAGCATTTCCGTCAACGCCGCACTCACGAAGCGCCGCCCCGCCAGCACGGTGTGCACGGCGCGCATGAATTCCTCCGGGGCCTGGTCCTTGGCGAGATACCCGGCCGCGCCTGCGCGCAGCGCGTAGATCGCGTACTGCTTCTCCGAAAAGGCGCTGATCACGAGCACGCGCGTATTCGGGTGGCCGGAACGGATGTGACGCAGAATGTCGATGCCGCTGCGATCGGGCATGTTGATGTCGAGCACCACCAGGTCCCAGGCGCCATCGCGCAGCTGTTGCAGGGTTTCTGCCCCGGTCGCCGCTTCGGCGATGGCCTCGACCGAGCGGTCCTGCTCCAGCCAGCGCCGCAGCCCGGCGCGGATCATCGCGTGGTCGTCAGCAATGAGTACCTTTGCCATTGAGCCTCCCGCGAGAGTCCCGTCGCTGCAATCCCCTTGCGCAGACACTAGCGGGTCAGCGAGGGCTGCGGCATACGCCTTCCAGCTGACCCCGTGTAGGCGTAATCCTACGCCGCCGGCGGCCTGCGGGGGGAGACCCCGCCAATTCGCGCCCCGGCGGGGTCTACGTAGGCGGGGGATGACAGCGTATGAAGGCCTGCGCAGGCTGCGCTCGCCGTAGGTCCGTGGGAGGCTTGCGCCCCTCATGATGACCCGGAGGAGCGAAACATGAAGCGTTACCTGAAGATCCCGATGACCGCGGCCATCGCGGTCGCCGCGAGTGCGCTGGCCGCGGTCGCGCTCGCTGCGAGCACCGCCGATGCCGATATCGATGCGCGTGTCGACGCTACCCTCAACCGCTTCTATGCGCAGAGCGACGGCAACCATAACCTGGCGCAGAAGGCGGCCGCAGTGCTGGTGTTCCCGCGCGTTACCAAGGCGGGCGCCGGCGTCGGCGGCGAGTTTGGCAAAGGCGCGCTAATGGTGCATGGGAGCACGGTCGGCTACTACAAGGTCACCGGCGGCTCGATTGGCGCGACTCTCGGCGTCGCATCCCACAGCGAGGTGATCCTGTTCATGACGGACGAGGCGCGGGACCACTTCATGCACAGCAGCGACTGGAGCATCGGCGCCGATGCCGGCGTCGCGGTCGTCAAGAAGGGCGCGGAGGCCCAGTACGGCACCGAGACCCTGCACAAACCGGTGCTGGCGTTCGTCTTCGGCGAGAAGGGCCTGATGGGCGACGTATCACTCGCGGGCGCAAAGGTCAGCAAGCTCCCAGAGCGACAGGCGCAGGCACAGTAACTGTCTGACACAGCTGCGGCCGGCGGCGGCCCGCGCGCCGCTGGTGCCCGGGGCCTGACGAGGGCTGCTCGGGCAGCGAGCGCGCCGCTCAGCTGCGGCGCGCGTCAGCAGCAGCGAGCCCGGCGGCGCGGAGCCGGAGTGCGTGCTCACGTTGTCTGAAAGTCGGCTGCTACCACTTCCAGCAGTGTCGGGCCGGGACGCGCGAGAGCGGCGCGCAGCGCCTGCGCCAGGGCGACAGCGCCATGCAGCCGCACCGCGACGGCGCCGCAGGCGTCGGCGAGCGCGACGAAGTCGGGATTGCGGCCGACCACGCCGATCGGGGTGATACCGGCAGCGTGCATGTCGTCACGAATCTGCCCGAGCGCGCCGTTGTTCCAGACGACGAGCGGCAGCGTCAGGTCGAGCTCGACCGCTGTCATCAGCTCCTGCGAGGTGAACTGCACGCCGAAATCCCCGGCGAGCGCCACGACCGCTCGCTCGGGCTGCGCGATCTTCGCGCCGATCGCGGCGGGGAGGGCGTAGCCGAGCGTGCCGTAGCCGCAGGGGTGGAACCAGACGCCGGGGCGCTCGGCGGCAAACGCGTAGTTGCCGAGGTAGGCAATCTGTGTCATGTCGCTGAAGACCACGCCGTCGGCGGGCAGGGCCGCGCGCAGCGCGCGCAGCGCTCCGAGCATGGCGCGTGTGCCGGGCTCGAACTGTGCCTCGATCCGCGCGCGGTGCGCGGCGCCATCCCCGGCGGCGCTGCGCCAGCCACGACGCGTGCGCACGCCGCGCGCCAGCAGGGCGAGACCCGCCGCCGCATCCGTGTGCACGCGCACCGCTGCCGCGTACTGATCCTCGAACTTGCGGGCGTCGACATCGATGCGCACCAGGCGGCCGTCCATCGCCAGCCGCGTCGTCGTGTAGAGATCGGTCTCCGACAGCTCCGTGCCGGCCGCCACCACCACGTCGGCGGCCGCGACCCGCTCCCGGGTCGGAGCGTACGGGAGGCTGGCGCCGAGACTGGCGGGGTGGCTCTCGGCGACGACGCCCTTGCCCGCCACGGTAGTCACCAGGTACGCATCGAGGCTCTCCGCCAGCTGCCGCAGCGCTGCGCCGGCGCCGCGCGCGCCGCCGCCCGCGATGATGAGCGGCCGTTGCGCGCCATCGAGCAGTGTCAGCGCCTGGGTGATGGATCCGGCCGCGGGCGCGGGCGCTTCGGCGCCGTCCGGGAAGCTCTCCGGACGCAGCACCGTCGGCTCGGCGATCAGGTCGAGCGGGATGTCGAGATAGGCGGGCCGCCGCCGCCCGGCGCGCAGCGCGGCAAACGCCGAGCGCAGCTGATCGCGCACCTCCGGCGCCGAGCGCGCACTGCCGGCGAAGCCCGTAACCTGGGTGACCAGCGCGCGCTGGTCCGCGAGCTCATGCAGCACGCCCCAGCCGCGCCCGAGCGAGGCGCGCACCGGGGCGCTGGCGAGCAGCAGCAGCGGCACCGAATCCGAGTACGCCTGCGCGAGCGCGGTGAGGGCGTTACTGACGCCCGGTCCGGAGATGACGAATGCGGCCGCCACCTTGCCCGTGGCGCGTGCGTAGCCGTCGGCGGCGAACACGGCGTTCTGCTCGTGGCGTGCCAGCACGTGGCGCAGCAGCGCGGTTTCCAGACCGCGGTAGAGCTCGATGTTGTGCACGCCGGGAATGCCGAACACCGTGTCGATGCCGTTGGCGGCGAGCGTCTCGACAACATAGCGTCCGACCGTCCAGGGAGCTGCACTCATGCGCTTGAAATGTTAGCACCGTACACGCACCCTAAGAACATGAAGTTCTCGCTCCTGGTGAACCGCATCGGCGGCGAAGGCGCCACCATCTGGCTCACGCACTACGAAGCGGTGGCCGCGCGCGAGCGCGGCGAGGATGTGATCATCCTCAGCGTCGGCGACCCGGACCTGGAGACGCCCGCGCCGGTCGTCGAGCGCGCCATCGCGCAGCTGCGCGGCGGCGATACCCACTACGTCGCTGCGGCCGGGCGCCTCGCGCTGCGCCAGGCGATCGCGCGCGCGCATACGGCGCGCTGCGGCCAGGCGGTCGGCGCGGACAACGTGGTGTTTGTTGCCGGCGCGCAGAACGCGCTGTTCATCACCTCGCTGTGTCTTGCCGGACCGGGCGATGAGGTCGTGACCTTCGAGCCGCTGTACCCGACCTATCCGGCGACCATCGAGGTGTCGGGAGCTCGCCTGGTGCGCGCGCCACCGACGCGTGAGCTGCGCCCGGATGTCGATGCGCTCGCCGCGCTCATCACGCCGCGCACCCGGGCGATCCTCTGGGCGAGCCCGAACAATCCGAGTGGCATCGTGCTGCATGAGACGGAGCTCGCGGCGATTGCGGAGCTGGCGCGTCGGCACGACCTGTGGCTGGTAGTGGACGAGGTCTACGCGGGGCTCGCCCCCGGCGGGCGGGTGCCGAGCCTCGGTGCGCGGCTGCCTGAGCGCGTCGTGACGCTGGGAAGCCTGTCGAAGTCGCACGCCATGACCGGTTGGCGCGCCGGCTGGCTCATCGGGCCGCGCGAGCTCACCGTCAACGCCGAGAATCTCGCGATGTGCATGCTGTTCGGCATGCCCGGGTTCATCCAGGAGGCCGCCGTCACCGCGCTGGCGATCGCGCCCGAGGCTGAGGCACGCATGCGCGCGTACTGCGCCGCGCGTCAACAGCGCTTGGCGCAGGGCATCGACGGCATCGGGGCGCTGCGCGCGCTCGAGCCGGAAGCGGGCATGTTCATGCTGATCGACGTGACCGCGAGCGGCCTCAGCGGGGCGCAGTTCGCACGCGCCCTGTACGCCTCGCAGCGTGTGTCGGTGATGGACGGGGCGGCGTTCGGCCAGGCTGCGGCCCATTGCGTGCGCGTGTGCTTTGCGACCGAGGAGGACACACTCGATGCGGCCTGCGCGCGGCTGCGCCGCTTCTGCGAGGCGGAGCTGCCGCGCGCCGGAGGCGCGCGCGGCAGGTAGTCAGGTCCGAGGATGGCAAGCGCGCGAGGCGGCTGCAGCGGAGCGCTACGGGCTCTTGGGCGGGATGGTCCCGTTCGGCGTGAGCTTGTCGATGGCGGCCGGCAGCGCCTGCGAAAGTTTCTGCGCCAGCTCCTGTGGGCTCAGGCCCGATTTGGCTGCCAGCTCCCCGAGCATGCCGCTGCCGAACACCTGGCTCAGCTGGGCCGGGGAGATCGGCTGATTCGCTCCGTTGGCAATCCACGAGCGCGCCACTCCTCCGAGTCCCTGCTGCTCGAGTTGCGCGATGACTCCCTGGATACCGCCGTGCTGCTGGATGAGGGAATTCACCACCGTCGCCATCTCAGCTCCGACGACGCCGCCCAACAATCCATCCAAAAAGCCCATGATGCCTCCCGAGCCTGACCGCGGTGCGATGAGCGGGCATTTTCCCGCAAACCGGCCGCGCGGCTCAATACTGCGGTGCGCTGCCGGGCCACATCCGCACGCACTCACCGTCGAAGAACGGCCGCAGCTTCCCGCCGCCCGCCCCCGCTAGCCACGCCCAGCGCGACGGGCGGTGCGCGTGGCGCCGTTTTATTATATTATTATGACGACATTAAAAAGACGCACACTCGGAACGCCGCGCCGCGAGGGCTGACCTGGTGGGCGCCGCGCGTGAGGGCGGTAGGACGCAATGATGAGACCGGTAAAGACCCTCGGTCTGTTGGGCACGGGAGTCATCGGCGGCGGCTGGGCGGCACGTGCGCTGCACTTCGGCATCGACGTGCTGGCGGCCGACGTCAAGCCCGAAATGGAGCAGTGGATCCGTGGCGCTGTGGCAAATGCCGAAGGCGCACTGGCGCGCCTCACCTTCGCCCCGCTGCCGCCGAAGGGCACGCTGTCCTTCACGACCGATCTGACCGCCATGGCGCGGCAGGCGGATTTCATCCAGGAGAACATCCCGGAGCAGCTGGAGCTGAAGCAGCGGCTGCTCGCGGATGTCAGCCGCCACGCCGCCCCCGACGTCGTCATCGCCTCGAGCACCTCCGGGCTCATGCCGAGCGATCTGCAGCGTGACATGCGCGCCCCGGAGCGGCTGCTGGTCGGACATCCTTTCAACCCCGTTTATCTGCTGCCGCTGGTGGAGCTGGTTGCCGGCCGGCAGACCTCTACTGCCGCGCTGGATGCCGCGGCGCGTTTCTACACCGACATCGGCATGCATCCGCTGCGGGTGCGGCGCGAAGTGCCCGGCCATCTCGCCGATCGGCTGCAGGAGGCGCTGTGGCGCGAGATCCTGCACATGGTCAACGAGGACGTCGCCACCACCGGCGAGCTCGATGATTCGATCGTGTACGGCCCGGGCCTGCGCTGGGCGGCGATGGGAACGAACCTGATTTATCACCTCGCCGGCGGCGAGAGCGGCATGCGGCACATGCTGCGGCAGTTCGGACCGTGTCTGAAGTGGCCGTGGACCAAGCTCGAAGCACCGGAGCTGACGGAAGGGCTGATCGACAGGATGGTCGCGGGAACCGCAGCGCAGGCCGCCGGCCGCTCGATCCGCGAGCTCGAGCGGCTGCGCGACGACTACCTGGTGGCCATCCAGCAGGTGCTGCGCGAATACAACATCGGCGCCGGCGCGACGCTGCGCGCGCTCGAGGCGCGCCTGTACGAGGCATCCGCCGCCGGCGCGCACGGACGGATTACCGCTGCGGTGACCGCGGGTGAGCCGGCCGCGCAGCCGCTGCGGCTGCTCGAGACGCAGGTGCGCCCGGAGTGGATCGACTACAACGGCCACATGACCGACTGGCGCTATCTGCAGGTGTTCGGCGACGCCACCGATGCGCTGCTGCGCTACGCCGGCGTCGACGACGCTTACCGCCGCTCGGGGCGAGCGCTGTACACGGTGGAGAGCGTGGTCACGCACCAGGCGGAAGCCCGCTCGCAGGAGCTGCTGTACGTGACGAGCCGGGTGCTCGAGGTCGATGACAAGCGCCTGCGGCTGTTCCACAGCCTGCATCGCCGGCGCGATGACGTGCTGGTAGCGACCGCGCAGCAGCTGTATCTGCACGTCGACACCGCTGCCGGCAAGAGCACGGCGCTTGATGCAGCGGTGCGCGCGCGCCTGGCGGCCGTTCAGGCCGCGCAGGCGCAGCTGCCATTGCCGCCGGCCGCGCAGCGGCACGCCGGCGCGGCGCGCTGAGCCGATGCCCAAGATCGTCGATCACCAGCAGCGGCGCGATGAGATCGCGCTGGTCGCATGCCGCGTGGTGGCGGAATACGGCTTCGACCAGGCGACCATCGTGCGCATTGCGCGCGAGGCGGGCTACACCACCGGCATGGTGGCGCATTACTTCGACACCAAGCAGGACATCATCGTCGCCGCGTTGCGCCTGATCCTGCGGCGCATCGAGGAGCGGCTGACGCCGGACGCAGCCGCAGAGCGGCCGGACCTGCTGGCGCTGCTGACCGAGGCGCTGCCGGTCGATGAGACGCGCTACATGGAGTGCGCGGTGTGGATGTCATTCTGGGGACAGGTGCCGGCCGACCGGCGCCTGAAGCGCATCAACGCCTGGCTGCACCGCGAGTATCTGCGCCTGTTCGAGCGCTGTCTGACGCGCGGCTGGGCCGAATGGCGGCAGTGGACGCCCGCCGTGCGCGAGCGGGTGCTGCGCTCGGTGATCACCTTCATCAACGGCGTCACTGCGAGCACCGTGGCGAGCCGGCCGGAGTGGCCGGCGGCGCGCCAGATCGCACAACTGCGGCTGCAGCTCGAGCTGCTGCACGCCTGGGCCAGCAGCAGCACCAGCCGCGGCACGCTCAAGAGGAGCCGCAAGGCAACCGCCTGAGGAGAAGCCGATGGACTTTGCCCTCACCGAGGAGCAGCAGCTGATCATCAAGACCACGCGCGATTTCGTGCGCCAGGAGCTGGTGCCGCACGAGCGCGAGGTCGAAGACACCGGCAGGATGCGCGAGGAGCTGTGGCGCGAGCTGCGGGCCAGGGCGATTGACGCGGGCCTGTATGCCGCCAACATGCCGAGCGAGGTCGGCGGCGCAGGTCTCGATGCGGTGAGCTGGATTCTGTACGAGAAGGAGCTCGGCTATACCAGCTACGTGCTGCAGTATTCCTGCGTAGCCCGCCCCTCCAACATCCTGCTCGCCTGCGCCGGCGAGCAGCGCGAACGCTATCTGTTACCCGCGGTGCGCGGCGAGCGTGTCGAGTGCCTGGCGATGACCGAGCCGCAGGCGGGCTCCGACCTGCGCAGCATGAAGACCACCGCGGTGCCGGCGGGCGGGGACTTCATCATCAACGGCACCAAGCATTTCATCAGCCACGCCGATCATGCCGACTTCGTCATCCTGTTCGCCGCCAGCGGCGAGGAGGAGTCCCCGCGCGGCAGGCGCAGGCTCATCACCGCGTTCCTCATCGACAAGGGCACTCCCGGCTTCGAGGTACGGCCCGGTTACCGCAACGTCTCGCACCGCGGTTACACCAACAGCATCCTGCAGTTCACCGATTGCCGCGTGCCGCAGTCCGCGGTGCTCGGCGAGGTGCACCGCGGATTCGAGGTCGCCAACACCTGGCTGGGAGCGACGCGCCTGCAGGTGGCGGCGAACTGCCTTGGACGCGCGGAGCGCGCACTCGAGGCGGCACGGCAGTGGGCGGTCGATCGGGTGCAGTTCGGGCAGCAGATCGGCAAGTTCCAGGGCGTCTCCTTCAAGCTCGCCGACATGGCGGTCGAGCTGCGCGCGGCGGAGCTGCTAACGCTCGAAGCGGCCTGGAAGCTCGAGCAGAAGATTGCCACCGACAGCGATATGGCGATCGCGAAGCTCAAAGCCACCGAGATGCTGGCGATGGTGGCCGATGAGGCGCTGCAGATTCACGGCGGCATGGGACTCATGAGCGACCTGCCGCTCGAGCGCATCTGGCGTGATGCACGCATCGAGCGCATCTGGGAAGGAACGAGCGAGGTGCAGCGTCACATCATCTCGCGTGCGCTGCTGCGGCCGCTGGGCGGCTGAGGTCCGTCTCATCGGCCCTTCCACACTGGCTTGCGCTTCTCGGTGAACGCGCGTGCACCCTCTATCAGATCTTGCGAGCGCAGCACTTTCTGCACCGCGCTCAGGGCGTCGTGCAGCTCGAACGCCGGATGCTCGGCGACCATCTCCGTGTGGCGCAGCAGCTGCTTGATCGCCGGGAACAGCAGCGGCGGCCCGTCGGCGAGCTGGTGGGCGATCTCGCGCGCCTTGCTGAGGGAGTGTCCCTTCGGCACGACGTGATTGGCGAGTCCCCAGTGCTTGGCTTCGGCGGCATCCATCCAGCGGCCGGTCATGAGGAACTCCACCGCGACATGATACGGGATGCGCCGGCGCAGCTTGATGGTGCCAGCGTCGGCCAGCACCCCGACATTGATCTCCGGCAGGGCGAACCTCGCATGCTCCTCCATGACGATGATGTCGGTGCCGAGCACGATCTCGAATCCGCCGCCGCAGGCGATGCCGTTCACCGCCGCGATCAGCGGCTTGTCGAGGTTGCGCGGGTAGTTGAGGCCGCCGAAGCCGCCGACGCCCCAGTCCGCATCGGATTCCTCGCCCGTGGCGGCACCCTTGAGGTCCCAGCCGGGGGAGAAGAAGCGCTCGCCGGCACCGGTGACGATCGCCACGCGCAGCGCCGGGTCGTCGCGAAAGGAGCTGAAGACCTCGTTCAGCCGCCGGCTGGCGGCCAGGTCGATGGCGTTTGCTTTCGGGCGGTCAATGGTCACCTCGAGAATCGGACCGTCGGTCGCGGTCCTGATGCCTGCGGACATGTCGATGCTCCTTACACCAGGCGGATCAATGCGTCGACCGCCACCGCGCCGAGACCCTCGGGTCTCACGATGACGGGGTTGAGGTCGAGCTCTGCGAGGCGCTCGACGTTCGCGGCAGCGTAGCGCGTACAGGCGAGCGCGGCTTGCGTGAGCGCTGCGATGTCCGCCGGCGCTCGCCCGCGGTAGCCGCGCAGCAGCTGCGCCACGCGCAGCTTGCCGAGCGCGCTGGCGATGCTCGCGGCAGTGAAGGGCGGCAGCAGCGTCACGCTGTCGCGCAACAGCTCGGTGAGCACGCCGCCGGCGCCGAGCACCAGCAGCTGGCCGAACTGCGGGTCGGTGGTCACGCCCACGAGGATCTCGGCGATGCCGTCGGTCACCATCTCTTCCACCAGCAGCGTTGCAGAGAGCGCCGACAGGCGTTGTGCCGCTGCCGCAGCGTCGGCGGCGGAGCGCACGTTGAGCACCACGCCGCCGCGGTCGGATTTGTGCTCCAGCGCCGCATCGGCTGCCTTGATGACCACCGGGAAGCCGAGCGCCGCGGCGGCGCTGGCCGCCTCGCGCGCCGGCACCAGCTGCGAGCGCGGCACCGGCACCCCGAAGGCGGCGAGCGCCCGCTTGGCCTCGTGCTCGCCGAGCGCGTGCGCGCCGGCCCGCGCGGACTGCGGCCGGCGCAGCTCGACGCTGCTGCCACGCTTCCACGCCTCACCCACCGCAGCGGCGAGGTCGAGAGCCTCGAGGCCTTCGCGCTGACCCTGCAGCGGCACGATACCGGCCGCGAGACACAGCTCGCGAGTCGCGGCGGACATCGATTCGGGGAGCGAGGAGAGCAGCACGGCCCGGCTCGGCGCGCCCGGCAGCGCGGCGGCAAACTCCTCGATGGCGCGCACGTAGGCCGAGTCGTCGGCGAGGCTCTCGGGCGGGCAGTCGAGCAGGAACGCGACGGCATCGAATCCCGCGCGCAGCGCCACGCTGAACATGGCGCGCTGGCGCGGATAGTCGAACCACACGTGCGTGTGGAAATCGAACGGGTTGGAGACGTGCACGCGCTCGGAGAGGATCTCGCTCAGGCTGGCAGCCGCAGCGGCAGGGATGGGGGCGAAGTCGAGCCCCAGGTGCCGCGCGGCGTCGGCAGTCATCGCCATGTCGCCTCCCGAGGCGCCCATGGCGAGCACGCGCCGGCCCGGCAGCGGCCCGCCGGCGTGAAACACCTTCAGCGTCTCGCACAGCGTCGCCAGCGACTCGCAGCGCGCAATGCCTGCCTGCGCGCAAAAGGCGTCGAAGGCCGCATCCGTGCCGGCGAGCGCACCGGTATGTGTGCGCACCGTGCGGCTGGCGGCCTCGGTGCGGCCTGCCTTGACGAGCGCGATCGGCTTGCCGGCCGTGCGCGCGCGTGCCGCCGCATGCGCGAAGCGTGCCGCGTCCTTGATGCCCTCGAGGTACAGGCCGAACGCCGTCACGCGCTCGTCGGCGCACAGCAGCTCCAGCAGATCCTCGGCCGCCAGGCGCGTCTGATTGCCTACCGTGAGCACGCAGCCGATGGGCAGCGAGCGGTCGTTGTACAGCAGGTTGAGCGCCAGCGTTCCGCTCTGGCAGATGAGCGCGACGCCGCGCTCGCGCCGCCGGCCCACGACCTGGTCGGGCCAGAGCGCCACACCGTCGAAGAAATTGACGAAGCCGTAACAGTTGGGGCCGAAGAACGGCAGCTCGCCGGCACTCTCGAGCAGCTCCGCGGTGAGGCGCGCGCCCTCCGCGGTGGCGGTCTCGGAAAAGCCGGCCGCGAAGCACACGAAGCCGCCGGCGCCGCGCCGCGCGAGCGCGGCGGCAATGTCCGGCACCTGGCGGTTGGGTGCGGCGATGAAGGCCGCATCCGGCGCCGCCGGCAGCTCGTCGACGGAGCGGAAATAACGCTGCGCCCCGCAGGAGGGCCGGTTCGGGTGAATACGCCAGACTTCGCCGGTGTAGCCGATCACGCGGCTCGCAGCGAGCGCGGCATCGGCCCAGGTACCGCCGATCAGTGCGAGCGTGCGCGGAGCGAGCAGCCGCTGCAGCACGGGCGCGTTCATGGGGTGGCGCTGTGAGGCCGCAGCTCCATGCGACGCGAGCCGGGGCCGGCAGCCTGCAGCGTGGCGCTCGCGGCTACGAACGGCGCGAGCTTCTCTGCCACTTCGGGCGGGAAGGGGGCGGTGGCCACCCGCTCGCGCTCCTGGCGCACATGCAGGAGCATCATCTCGGCGGTCGCCGCCACTTGCGCCTGCCCGGCGCGCGCGATCTCGAAGGCGGCGTGGATGCGCTTGCGGTCCACGCCCAGGATGCGCACGCCGACCTCGACGCTGTCGGTCTGTTTCACCTCCTGCAGGAAGTGCAGGTGCATCTCCACGGTGTACAGGGTGCAGCCGGTGCGCGCCCGGTAGGCCGCGTCGAGACCGACGCGGTCCATGAGGGCATCGGTCGCCTCACTGGCGATCAGGCCGTAGTAGGCATCCCGCAGGTGGCCGTTGTAGTCGATCCATTCCGGGCGCACCGAGGTCGTGTAGATCGGGATGCCGGCCACGTCAGTGCAGCCGCAGCCGCTCGCGTGCCTGCGCCGGGGAGAGCACGCGCGCCCCCATTGCCTCGATGATCGTGCGCGCCTTCTCGACCAGCTGCGCGTTGCTCGCGTAAACGCCGCGGCTCAGGTAGAGATTGTCCTCGAGCCCGACGCGCACGTTGCCGCCGAGCAGCACCGACTGCGCCACCCACGGCATCTGCATGCGGCTCACGGCGAAGGAGGTCCACACGCATTCGGCGGGCAGGCTGTTCACCATCGCCAGCAGGTGGCCGACGTCCGCCGGCACCCCCCAGGGGATGCCGGTGCACAGCTGGATCATGGCGGGGGCGCCAATCAGGCCTTCCTTGAGCATCTGCTTCACGAACCAGAGGTTGCCGGTATCGAAAATTTCCAGCTCCACCTTTACGCCGAGCTCGCGCAGGATGCCGGCGCCCTGGCGGCAGTAGTCGGGTGTGGAGATGTAGGCGCGGTTGCCGTCGCCGAAATTGAGCGTGCCGCAGTCGAGCGTGGCGATGTCCGGGCGGTAGAGGCCCTCGCCGCACAGCTCGATCACGTGCCGCATGCGCTCCTGCTGGGTGACGAAGTCGGTGCCCGCGGCAGGGGTATCCTTGAGCCCCTGGCTGCCGATGTAGATGTAGCCGCCCATGCCGCAGGTGAGGTTGACGAGGACGTCGACCTTGCTCTCGCGGATGCGCTTGACCACTTCGCGGTAGTGGCGGGTCGCCATGCTGAACACGCCGGTCTCGGGATCGCGCACGTGAATGTGCACGATCGCGGCCCCGGCGCGTGCGGCGTCGACCGCGGAGGCGGCGATCTGCTCGGGGGTGATCGGACAGTGGGGACTCTTGGTAACCTTGCTGTCGTCGCCGGTGATGGCGCAGGTGATGATGACGTCGGAATTCATGGGACCTCGCCTTTTCGCGCGCGCGGGAGGTAATATTATGGCTGTAATAATATAACGTGCCGGCGGCACGCGGCAAGCCGAGGGGCACAGGAGAGAGCTATGCAGACGCAGATGTTGATCGCGGGCAAGCTGGTGACGGGCGAGGGGGCACCGGAGCGGGTGCTCGACGCCGGCAACGGTGAGCAGATCGCCGCCGTGCCTGAAGCCTCGGTGGCGCAGGTGCAGGCGGCCGTCATGGCGGCGGAGGCGGCGTTTCCCGGCTGGGCGCGCACGCCGCCGAAGGAGCGCGCGACGGCGCTGCTGCGCATCGCCGATCACATCGACGCGGAGGCCGCGGCCTACGCCGCGCTCGAATCGCGCAACACCGGCAAGCCGCTCGCCGCCGCGCTCAGCGACGAGCTGCCGTCGATCGCGGACGTGTTCCGCTTCTTCGCCGGCGCCTGCCGCTCCCCCGCCGGGCTGGCGGCGGGGGAGTACCTGCCCGGCCACACCAGCATGATCCGCCGCGATCCGGTGGGCGTGGTCGGCTCGATCGCGCCGTGGAACTATCCGCTGATGATGGCGGCCTGGAAGATCGCTCCGGCGATCGCCGCCGGCAACACGCTGGTGCTGAAACCCTCGGAGCTGACGCCGCTCACGTTACTGAAGCTGGCGGCGGCGCTGGCGCAGATCCTGCCCGCGGGAGTGGTGAACATCGTCTGCGGCCGCGGCGAGCCGGTCGGCAGCACCCTCATCAGTCACGAACGCGTGCGCATGGTGTCGCTGACCGGCTCGGTGGCGACCGGGCAGAAGGTGCTGGCGGCCGCCGCCGGCAATCTCAAGCGCACGCACCTGGAGCTCGGCGGCAAGGCGCCGGTGATCGTCTTCGACGACGCGGATATCGACGCGGTGATCGCCGGCATACGCACCTTCGCCTTCTACAACGCCGGTCAGGATTGCACCGCCGCCTGCCGCATGTACGCCGGCCGGCGCGTCTACGAGCGCGTGGTCGCGGACCTGACGAGCGCGGTGCGTACCATCAAGGTCGGCACGCAGCAGGAGCCCGGGGTGGAGATGGGGCCACTCATCTCGCAGACGCAGCGCGAGCGCGTCGCCTCGATGGTGGCGCGCGCCGCGGCGCTGAAGCATGTCGAGCTGACCACCGGCGGCAAGGCGCGCTCGGGGAGCGGGTTCTTTTACGAGCCGACGGTGATCGCCGGCGCGCGGCAGGACGATGAGATCGTGCAGCGCGAGGTGTTCGGACCGGTGGTGTCGGTCACGCCCTTCAGCGATACCGAGGAGGCGATCCGCTGGGCCAATGACTCCGAGTACGGCCTGGCGTCCTCGGTGTGGACGCGCGACATCTCGCGCGCGATGCAGGTGGCGGCGCAACTGCAGTACGGCGCTACCTGGATCAACACGCACTTTGCGACCGCAAGCGAGATGCCGCACGGCGGCTTCAAGCGCTCCGGCTACGGCAAGGACCTGTCGGTGTACGCGCTGGAGGACTACACCGTGGCCCGACACGTGATGGTGAAACTATAGACGCCCGACACGCCGTGCCGCGCAGCGCCGCAGCGCGCGCCGCAGTGCCCGCGGCGGCGGCGCTGGCACTTATCGCGGCCGCGGCCGCCGGCGGCTGCGGTGGACCGGGAGGCGCGCGTGCTGCGGCGCACGCCGAGGCCGGGGAGCTGCACATCTACAACTGGGCGGATTACATCGGCAAGGACACCATCGCGAACTTCGAGGCGCGCACCGGCATCAAGGTGGTCTACGACACCTACGATGCCGACGAGACCCTCGAAGCGAAGATGATGGCGGGCGACTCCGGTTACGACGTGGTGAGCACCTCGACCGACTACTTCGCCCGCCAGATCAAGGCGGGCATCTACCGCCCGCTCGATCGGGCGCTGCTGCCGAACTGGAAGAATCTCGATCCGCAGATACTCGCCATCGAGGCGCGGGCCGATCCGGGCAACCGCCACGCCATGCCGTACCTGCGTCACGTGAACGGCTTCGCCTACAACGTCGACATGATCCACGCCCGCATGCCGGATGCGCCCGTCGACAGCCTCGACATGATCTTCCGGCCCGAGATCATCCGCCGCTTCGCCGATTGCGGGGTGACCTTCCTCGATTCGGCCGAGGACGTATTGCAGCTCGCCCTCAACTACCTGCATCTGGACCCGAACACCACGCGGCCGGAGGACTACCGGCAGGCCGAGCAACTGCTGCTCGGCGTGCGGCCCTACATCCGCGCCTTCGACTCGACCGAGTACATGCAGGGGCTCGCCAACGGCGAGTTCTGCATCTCCATGTCCTGGTCGGGCGACTACGCCACCTCCCGCGCGCGTGCCCGGGCCGCGGGCGTCGACGTGCACCTGGCCTTCAGCGTGCCGAAGGAAGGTGCCAACGGCTCGTTCGACGCCTGGCTGATCCCCGCCGACGCGCCGCACCCGCTCGCCGCGCACCGCTTTCTCGACTACCTGCTCGAGCCGCGGGTGATCGCCGCCATCACCAACGAGATCCACTACGCCAACGACAACCGCTCGGCCGACGCCTACGTCAACCCGCAGATCCTCAACGACCCGACCATCTACCCTACGCCGGCGGTAGAGGCGCGGCTCTACAACGGGCGCGAAGTCGGACCGGCGCTCGAGCGGTTGCGCACCCGCACCTGGACGCGCATCAAGACCAACCTGTGAGCGTCAAACGCGGCCGGCGAGCTGCGCTTCCAGCGCGCGCCGGCGGTCGCTGCGGGTCATGAGGTAACCGGCGCCGACGATGCACACGCCGACCGCGCAGACAATGAGGCTGGCGAGCGCGTTGATGTCGGGGCTCACCCCGAGCTTCACCTTCGAGTAAATGACCATCGGCAGGGTGCTCGCCCCGGGCCCGGCGACGAAGCTCGAGATCACCAGGTCATCGAGCGACAGCGTGAAGCACAGCAGCCAGCTCGAGACGATCGCCGGCGCAATGATCGGCAGCGTGATCTCGAGGAAGGCGCGCGCCGGGCCGGCGCCGAGGTCCATCGCGGCCTCCTCGAGCGAGCGATCGGCCGACTGCAGGCGCGCTTGCACGGTGATGGTCACATACGCGGTGCAGAAGGTGATGTGCGACAGCACGATGGTGGTGAAGCCGCGATGCGGCCAGGAAAACAGCTGCACCATCGACACGAACAGCAGCAGCTGCGTGATGCCGGTGATGATCTCGGGCATGACCAGCGGCGCATTCACCATGCCGGTGAGCAGCAGCCGGCCGCGAAAGCGCGCAAAGCGCACCAGCGCGGTCGCCGCCAGGGTGCCGAGCACCACCGCGCCCGTCGAGGCCGCGACCGCCACCTCCAGCGACAGCAGCGCTGCCTGCAGCAGCTGACGGTTGTGCAGCAGCTGCCCATACCACGCAGTGGAGAAGCCGCCCCACACGTTGACCAACGGGGAGGCGTTGAACGAGTAGCCAATCAGCACCAGTATCGGCAGATACAGGATAGCGATGCCAAAGAACAGCACCGACTGCAGCCCCGCGGACGAATGCCGTTCCATGCCGGCCTCAGGCCTCGAGCTGGCGCACGTTGTAGTACTGGTAGATCGCGATTGGCCCGACCAGCAGCAGCAGGAACGCGATCGCCACCGCGGACGCCACCGGCCAGTCATGATTGCCGAAGAACTCGTCCCACAGCACCCGCCCGATCATCAGGGTGTTGGGTCCGCCAAGGAGCGAGGGGATCACGAACTCGCCCACCGCGGGAATGAACACCAGCATCGAGCCGGCGATCACTCCCGGGACCGACAGCGGCAGCGTGATGTCGAGGAAGGCGCGCGGCGGCGTGCTGCCGAGGTCGGCGGCCGCCTCCAGCAGCGTCGGGTCGAGCTTCTCGAGCGTGGCGAACAGCGGCAGCACCATGAAGGGCAGGTAGGAATAGATGATGCCCAGATACACCGCGAGGCTGGTGCGCATGATGTGCAGCGGCTGGCGGATGAGGCCCAGGTGCAGCAGCGCGGTGTTGAGAAAGCCGTTGTCGCGGATGATTCCCTCGAGCGCGTACACGCGCAGCAGGAACGAGGTCCAGAACGGTAGCATGATGACGAGCAGCAGCAGCCCCTGCGTCGACTTCGGTGCGCGCGCGATGGCGTAGGCCATGGGGTAGCCGAGTGCCAGGCAGATCAGGGTGGAGAAGAACGCGGTGCGCAGCGAGTACAGATAGGCAACCCCGTAGACCTCGTCGGTAAACAGGTAGCGGTAGTTGTCGAGGCTGATGGCGAGCTGCAGGTGGTGATCGCGCGTGAAGGAGATGACGTCGGTGAACGGCGGCACGCGCGGCGCGGTTTCCGCGAAGCTGATCTTGAAGGCGAAAGCAAACGGAATGAGGAAGAATATCAGCAGGAACAACAGCGGCGGCAGAATGATGAGCCAGCGGCCCGGACGCCAGGTGTTTTTCATGGTGTGCGTTGCGACTGTGCCCGCCGGCTATTGTGAGGGATAAACTTGAGCGCCGTACAGAGCGTTGGCCCGCCGCGAGCGGCGGCGGGATCGAAGGGTGCGATAGACCGAAGTGCCGAGCCCGCGTGCCGTGACCCGCAGCGCTGAGCCAGCCGCCAACGGCGGTGGCTCGCGCATCCGCCAGCGCCAGCGGCAGCGCCTCATCGATGCCTGCATCTCGGCGCTGCATCTGTATGGGCCCTCGCGCACCACCGTGGAGAAGGTGGTGGCGCTCGCGGACCTCTCGCCGGGCATCGTGCGCTTCTACTTCGACTCGAAGGCGGCGATGCTGGTCGCCTCGCTCGAGTACCTGGCAGCGGAGTTCCAGGAGCGCGTGCTGGTGCCGGTCGCGCAGCTGAAGGATTCGCCGGTGCAGGCGCTGCGGCTGCTGGTGGATCTGTACCTGGACGCGGACATCGCCAGTCCGCGCAAGGTGTCCGTGTGGTACTCGTTCTGGGGCGAGGCCAGCTCGCGCCAGGAGTACCTCGACATCTGCGGCAAGAAGGACGAGGAGTTTGCGGTGCTGGTGCGCGAGCTGATGGAACGCCTGATCGGCATGCGTGGCGCCGCGCACCTCGATGCCGACGCGGTGGCGCTCGGGCTCATCGGCGTGCTGGAAGTGCTGTGGCAGGGGTTCGCGTTCCAGAGCGAAGCCAACATCGACCGCGCCGCAGCAAGGGCGCGCTCGCTTAGGTATCTGCGCTCGGTATTTCCCGGGGAATTCAGCGACAGCGCGCCCGCGGCTGCGCGCCGCAGCGGCCCGGCACCGGGCGGCGGCGGGCGGCTGCCGGCGCGCGCCTACGCCGACGCGGCGCTGCTGGCCGCGGAACGCGAGCAGCTGCTGCGTCCGGCGTGGCAGCTGTTCGGGCACGAGGCGGAGCTGCGCGCGCCCGGGGACTTCCTTACCGCCGACCTTGGCGGGGAGCGCGCGATGGTGGTGCGCGCCGAGCGCGGCCGGCTGCACGTGTTCCGCAACAGCTGCCGCCAGCGCCCGCATGCGCTGCTCGCGCCGCGCAAGGGGCATCTGCGCAGCGCCATTCACTGCGCCAGCCACTCGCTCACCTATGGCTTCGACGGTCGGCTGGTTGCCGGCGCTACCCCGGGCGATCTGACGCCGCTCGAGATGCAGCGCTCGGGCAGGCTGATCCTCGCGCGCGCCGCAGGCGCGCCGGGCGCTGCGCTCGCGGTCGCACCCTGGGACTCATTTGCGACGCTGGTGCCGCGCGCCGTCGCGGACCTCGACGCCGGCGCGGACTGGAAAGTGATCGTCGAGCAGTGGCTCGAGAGTCCGCAGCCGCAGCAGCATTTCGTAGCGCCGAACCTGCTGCTCGACATCCGTCCCGAGGGGGCGCTCGTGCTGCAGGTCACCCCCGTGGCCGCCGGGCGCAGCCGCATCCGCCGCTTTGATTTCGCCGCGCGCACCGCTGCCGGTCGCGTGGCCGCGCGCGGCGCATGGCAGCGGCGCACCAGCGCCTGGCTGCGCCAGCAGATCGAGCTCGCCGAGTCTACGCAGGCGGGCCTGGCCGGCGCCGCGGACGAGCCGGCGGAGAGCGGTCCGGTCGCACCAGCGCTCGCGCAGTTCCGCGAGGTCGTCGCAGCGCTGCTGCGGGCGCTGCCGGCCGCAGAAAGCGCGCGCGCCTAAGCGAAGCTCGAGGGGGCCGCGGGCAGATTGACCTCCGGGATGCGTGCGCGCAGCAGATCGTGGAATTCGATCATCCAGCTCTCGATCTGTGACAGCGGGCCGGGCCGGTAGCTGCTGTCGGCGATGCCGCGCTGCAGCCGCTCGCACAACATCCGGTCTTCCTTGTTGACCTCCATGTTGATGCGGTTGCCGAGCCAGCGCAGCAGGCGCATCTCGCGTCGCTCATCGGGCAGTCCGAAGGCGGCCCCGCGGATCGCCGTCTTGCCCGGCCCGCGGGGCAGGACCTGAAAGAAGTCGACCTGCTCGGGCATGATGTCGATGCCGAGATTGGGCAGGCAGCTGTAGAAACGCCAGCTGCGCCGGTGCGGCTCGGGCAGATGCGGCGCGGTCACCGGGCCGACGTACTTCTGGTAGACGCGCTCGCTCCAGCGGGACGAGGGCGCCTCGCGCATCCAGCTGATGCCGCGCGCGATACCGGGGACCCCGCGCTGGTCCTCGTAGTCGGGCGTGAACATGCGGTTGAGTCCCGGATGGCCGATCGGCACGTGATAGGACTCCAGATAGTTGTCCATCGCGATCTTCCAGTCGACATCCCACTCCTCGGAATAGACGGTTTGCGTGGGTACGAGCTCCTCGAACCGATAAGGCGCCAGTTCTTCGATGATCGGCGCCCACATCTGGGAGGGTGGCGGCGGAGCCGCCGCGGCGAGGCAGACGAACACGAAACCCAGCGCCTGCTCCACGTGAACCGGATCGAGCCCATGCTCGAGCAGGTTGAGGCTCGGAAAGCTCTCCTTCGCGGGAGTCGCGAGGAGCGACCCGTCGTAGCGGTACGTCCAGCCGTGGTATGGGCAGGTGATGCGGCCGTGACACCTGCCGGCGCCCTCGAGCAGGCGCGTGCCGCGATGGCGGCAGACGTTGCGCAGCGCCCGGATGACGCCGCCGCGCTCGCGCAGCACGATCACGCTGTCGGAACCGAGCTCAAAGGTCACGTAGTCTCCGGCGCCCGGGATCTGACTGATGTGGCAGGCGATCTGCCAGCTCGGCTTGAGAATCCGCTCGAGCTCGAGGCGGGTCATTTCCGGATGGTTGTAAACCCAGGCCGGCAGTCCCCGCGCACTGAGGGGGACAGCAGAGTCGGCGACCGGGCGGGCGATGGTGGCATTCATGGGAGCTCTCCCGGCGGGGTTTGAACGGTCATATCATTGTACCGCATAGAATTATATGAGCATATAGACGCCGCGTATGGTCAATGGTATGGTGCCGTATCTCAAGAGAATTCTTCCAAACAGGTGACCTATGGCGCGCACCCTGACCCGCAACCAGGAGCACTTCCGTCGCGCGCTGACGCGCCTGCCGCTGGGCGTCGCCTCGAACTTCCGATTCTGGGGCGAGGAGCGGACGATTTATGTCAAAGAGGGCCGCGGCGCGCGCATCACCGACCTCGACGGCAACGTCTACATCGACTACCGCATGGGGTACGGGCCGGCGATCCTCGGTTACGCGGATCCGCGCGTGGATGCCGCCGCCCGCGCCGGCATGGAAGTCGGCGGCGTGTTCGCCCTCTCCACCGAGCGCGAATACAAAGTCGCCGAGCGCATCTCGCAGATGGTGCCGGCGGCGGAGCTGGTGCGCTTTTCCAACTCCGGGACCGAGGCGGTCATGGCGGGGTTGCGCCTCGCGCGCGCCTACACCAGGAAGGACAACTACGTCATTCTCGAGGGCAGCTACCACGGGCTCTTCGATGCTGCCATGTGGTATACGCCGATGGAGAAGTGGTCGCAGGTGGGCGACCCCGTCGTGATGCCCTACAGCGAGGGCGTGCCGCTCGCGACGCGCAGCTTCGCGCACTTCGTGCAGGCGAACGACGCCAACCAGCTCGAGGACGTGCTCCGGCGCCACGGACACTCGATCGCCTGCCTGCTGATCGAGCCGATCATGGGCAACTGCTTAGGGATCGCCGCCGAGCCGGCCTACGTGCGCGCGGCGCGCGAGCTGTGCGACCGCTACGGCGTGGTGATGCTCATCGACGAGGTGAAGACCGGCTTTCGCGTCGCGCGCGGCGGGGTGCAGGAGCTCTACGGCGTGCGCGCCGACCTGTGCACCTTTGCCAAGGCGATCGCCAACGGCTACCCGATCTCGGTGCTGGCGGGGCGTGAGGAGATCATGCGCAAGCTCGGCAAGGGCGTCGCCCACGGCGGCACCTACACGGCCCACCCGGTGTCGCTGGCCGCGGCCGAGAAGACCCTCGAGATCCTTGCCGAAACCGACGCGCTCGAGCGCCTCGCCGCCTACGGCACGCGCCTGCGCGCCGGCAAGAGCGCTATCCTCAAGGCCCGTGGCGTCGCGCACAGCTTCGTCGGACATCCGTCGATGAGCGGTCTGTACTTCGCGCATGATCCGCCGCGTACCTACCGCGACTGGAAGGGCAGCGACTACACCTTCTACGACGCCGTTGCGAAAGTCCTGCACGATGAATGCATCCTGTGCGAGCCGGACTCGCGCGAGCCGTGGTTCATGTCTGCGGCCCACGATGATGCGTGTCTGCGCGAGACGCTCGCGGCATTTGAGGTAGCGATCGACCGCACACTCAACTCGCTGCGTACCGAGCGCCGCGTGCCGGCCTGAGCCGCACCGGGGGGCGGGGGCGGGGGCATGAGCAGGGGCACGGCCAACCGCTACGACGCGATCGTCGTAGGCGCGGGGCACAACGGGCTGGTGAACGCCTGCTACCTGGCGCGCGCGGGCCTGAAGGTGCTGGTGCTCGAGCGCAACACGTACATCGGCGGGGCGGCGGTCAGCCGCAGCCTGTACGACGGCTTCACCTACTCGAACTGCTCCTACGTCTGCAGCCTCCTGCGCACCGAGATCATCCGCGCCCTCGAGCTGCCCTCATACGGGCTGCAGATCATCCCCTATGAGGGCGGCTGCACCATGATGCGCGACGGCGGGCATCTGGCGGTCTATGACAACCACGACGCCATGCGGCGCGAGATTGCGCGCCATTCGCACCACGATGCGGAAGGCTACGACCGCTACGTGCGCGACATGCTGCGCCACTGCCGCTTCATCAAGCCGCTGCTGCTGCGCACGCCTCCGGACCCGACCTCCTTCAGGCCGCGCGACATCCGCGAGCTGCTGTTCCTCGGCCGGCATTTCCACAAGCTCGGCGAGGCGCGCATGTACGACACGCTGCGCTTCTTCACCATGAGCTGCGCCGACATGCTCGAGGAGTACTTCGAGAGCGAGATCGTCAAGGCGCATCTCTCGGGCAGCTCGATCATCGGCACCGCGCTCGGGCCGCGCTCGCCGGGCTCGGCATACGTGCTGCTGCACCACTACATGGGCAACATCGACGGCGCGGTGGGGGCGTGGGGCTTCGCACGCGGCGGCATGGGCGCGATCACGCAGGCGCTGGCAGCGTCATTGCGGGCGAGCGGTGGCACGGTGCGTGCAGGTGCGCCGGTGGAGCAGATCCTGGTGCGCAACGGCCGCGCCACCGGAGTGGTGCTCACGGGCGGGGAGGAGCTGCAGGCACCGGTGGTAGTGTCCAACATGGACGTGCGCCGCACCTTCCTCGAGACCGTGGCGCCCGAGCACCTGCCGCCGGAGTTCCTCGAGCAGGTACGCCGGTTCAAGATCCGTGGCTCCTCGGGCAAGCTCAACATCGCCCTCGACGCTCTGCCGCATTTCCCCTCGATCCCGCAGGGCTCGCCCTCGACGCGCGGCGACATGCACATCACCGACACGCTCGAGATGGTCGAGCGCGCCTACGACGACTGGAAGGAGGGACGCTGGTCGCGCGCCCCCTACGTCGACATGCTCATACCGACGCAGATCGATCCGACCATGGCACCCGACGGCAAGCACTACATGTCGGTGTTCGTGCAGTACTGCCCCTACCGGCTCGCCGACGGCGAGTGGACTCCGCAGAAGCGCCAGGCCTTCGGCAACACGGTGATCGATGCGATCGCGCGCCACAGCCCGGACTTCAAGGATCTGATCCTGCACGCGGAAATTCGCACGCCGCACGATATCGAGAACGAGGTGGGGCTGACCGAGGGCAACATCTTCCAGGGCGAGCTCACCTTCGATCAGCTGCTGTTCAACCGCCCCGTGCCGGGCTATGCGCAGTACCGTGCGCCGGTGCGCGGCATGTACATGTGCGGCTCCAGCACCCATCCGGGTGGCGGCGTCATGGGGGCGCCGGGAGCCAACTGTGCGCAAAACATTCTCGGCGACTTAGGTAGGCTGCAGTGAACGGCGCTGCCCGCGCCGGCTTCGACAGCATCGTCGTCGGCGGCGGCCACAACGGCCTCACTTGCGCGGCGTATCTGGCGCGCGGCGGTCGCAGGGTGTTGGTCCTCGAGGCCGCCGAGCGGCTCGGAGGAGCTGCGGTCACGCGCGAGTTCGCGCCCGGATTCAGCACTTCCGCCTGCGCGCATCTGCTGCATCTGATGCCGCCGGCGCTGATGCGCGAGCTGGCATTGCCGGCGCACGGACTCACCCTCGCCGCAATGGGCCTGCCGACGGTGGCACTGTCGCAAGACGCGCGCCACCTGTCATTCGGGCCGGGAAACCTAGCGGCGCTCGAGGCGCGCTCGGCAGCGGACGCGGCCGCGCTCTCGCAATGGCAGGCGCTGCTCGAGCGCTTCGGGCGCGCGCTGCACCCGGTGCTCAGCGCCACGCCGCCGCGGCTCGGCACCGATGCCTGGCGCGACACCTACGCGCTGCTGGGACTCGGCTGGCGGATCCGTCGCCTGGGACGGCGCGACATGCGCGAGCTGCTGCGCATCGGCGGCATGTGTGTGCACGACCTGCTCGAGGAGCGCTTCACTCTGCCGCTGCTGAAAGGCGCACTGGCACTCGATGCGGTGCTCGGCACGAATTACGGCCCGCGCTCGCCCGGCACCGTGCTGTCGCTCCTTTACCGCGCGGCAGCTTCCGGCGGGGCGGACTGCCTGGCGCTGCCGCGAGGGGGCCTCGGTGCCGTGTCCGCAGCACTCGCCCGCGCCGCGGCCGCGGCGGGCGCGGAAATCCGTACGGGCGCGCCGGTGGCACGCATCCAGGTGCGCGATGATCGTGTCGCCGGAGTCGTGCTCGCCTCGGGCGAGGAGATCGCGGCCACGACCGTAGTCTCGAGCGCCGATCCCAAGAGCACGTTCCTCGGGCTTCTCGGCGCCGAGCACCTCGACGCGGGCTTCGTGCGGCGCGTGAGCCAGGTGCGCTCGCGCGGGCTCACGGCGAAACTGCACCTGGCGCTCGAGCGGCTGCCGCAGTTCCCGGGGCTCGACGAAGGGCAGCTGCGCGGGCGCCTCCTGGTCGCGCCTTCCGCGGACTACATCGAGCGCGCCTACAATCACGCCAAGTACGACGAGTACTCCCGCGCGCCGATGCTCGAGATCACGATCCCGACGCTCACCGATCCGGGCCTGGCGCCCGCCGGCCGGCACGTCATGTCGGTCATCGTGCAGTACGCACCCCACAGCCCCGGCGGCGGCTGGGCAGGGCAGCGGCAGTCCTTCACCGACCGCATCATCGACACTGTGGCGGCCCACGCGCCGCAGCTGCGCGAGGAGATCCGCGCCAGCGAGCTTCTGACCCCGGCGGATATCGAGCGCGAATTCCGCATCAGCGGCGGCCACTGGCATCACGCCGAGCTCGCGCTCGATCAGTTCCTCATGGTGCGTCCGGTGCCCGGCGCCGCGCAGTACCGCACTCCGGTGCCGGGGCTGTTTCTGTGTGGTGCGGGCTGCCACCCGGGCGGCGGCGTCATGGGGCTGCCCGGGCGCAATGCTGCGCAGCAGGTCCTGCGCAAGGCGGCATAAGCGATGCTGACCGAGAGCGAGCCCCACTACCGTCAGCCGCTGCTGAAGACGCCGTTTCACGAGCGCGCCCGCGCGGAGAGCCAGCTCGACAGCTTCGTGCCGTGGGCCGGCTACACCACCGTGGACGTCTTCACCAGCGTCGAGCAGGAATACTTCGCGATCCGCAACGCGAGCTCGCTCTACGACCTGACGCCGATGGTGAAGTACCGGGTCGCGGGTCCCGATGCGCTGCGGTTCCTCAACCGCCTGGTGACGCGCGACATGCGCAAGGTCACCCCCGGCAAGGTCGCCTACACCGTCTGGTGCGACGACGAGGGGCATCTGATCGACGACGGCACGGTATTCGGTATCGCGCCGAACGAATACCGTATCTGCACCGCCGAGCGGCAGCTCGACTGGTTCCGGGCTTCCGCGATCGGCTTCGACGTCGAGATCCGCGAAGTGACCGAAGAGGTGGCGGCGCTCGCGGTGCAGGGGCCGACCTCAGCCAAGCTGCTGAAAGCCGTCGGCCTGGGTGGCATCGAGCGGTTGAAGCCCTTCGAGCACGGTGAGTTCTGCATGCCGCGCGGCGCGGGCGCCGGCGGACAGATCCCGATCATGGTCTCGCGCACCGGATTCACGGGCGATCTGGGATATGAGCTGTGGATGCCGCCCACGGACGCCGAGGCCGTGTGGGATGCACTGATGGAGGTCGGACGCACGCGCGCGGTGCGAGCGGTGGGCTCGCGGGCGCTCAACATGGCGCGGATCGAAGCGGGATTCGTGCTGCCGAACCTGGATTTCGTCTCCGCCGCCCACACGCTTTACCTCGGCACCGAGCGCTCGCCGCTCGAGCTCGGGCTCGCCTGGCTGGTGGATTTCAGCAAGGGGCACTTCACCGGCCGCCGCGCGCTGCTTGCGGAAGCTGCGCGCGGGCCACGCCGCCAGCTCGTGGGCCTCGACATCGAGGGCACGAAAGCGGCCCACAATGCGCTGCTGTACACCGAGCGCTCGGGCAGGAAAGAGGCGGGGAGCGTGACGTCCGCGACCTGGTCGCCGACCTGCAAGCGCAACCTCGCGCTCGCGATGGTGGCGGCGCCGTATATCGCCACGGGCTCCGCGCTTTGGGCTGAGATCTACCTGAATCGCGAGCTCGTGTGGCAGCGCCGTATGGTACGTGCACGCGTGGTGCCGAAGCCCTTCTTTGCACCGGCGCGGCGGCGTGCTACGCCGCCGGCGGATTTCTGAAGCATAATCAGTCACCGGCCGATGATCGCAACCCAGTCAAAACCCCTTGCCGACCGGCCCTGGCTTGATCCTGGCGCGAACGCGCAGATCCTGATCGACGGGGTCACCAAGACCTACGGCGCGCACACCGCCGTCGACAACGTCAGCCTGCGCATCTACAAGGGCGAGATGTTCGCGCTCGTGGGCGCCTCGGGCTGCGGCAAGACGACGCTGCTGCGCATGCTCGCCGGATTCGCGGAGCCGACGCGCGGGCGCATCTGCATCGACGGCACCGACATGGGCACTATCCCGCCACACCAGCGCCCGGTGAACATGATGTTCCAGTCGTACGCGCTCTTTCCGCATATGACGGTGGAGAGCAACGTCGGCTACGGCTTGCGCCGGCTGCCGCTCGCTGAGGCGACGCGACGGCAGCGCGTGCAGGAGGCGCTCGACATGGTGCAGCTCGGGCAGCTCGCGCAGCGTAAGCCGCACCAGCTCTCGGGCGGCCAGCGTCAGCGCGTGGCACTGGCACGGGCGCTGATCCGCCGCCCCAAGGTGCTGCTGCTCGATGAGCCGCTCTCCGCGCTCGACAAGAAGCTGCGCGAGCAGACGCAGTTCGAGCTCATGGATCTGCAGTACAAGGTCGGCATCACCTTCATCGTGGTGACCCACGACCAGGACGAGGCGATGGCGCTCGCGAGCCGTATCGCGGTGATGGACCATGGCCAGGTGGTACAGGTCGGCACGCCGGGGGAGATCTACGAGTTCCCGCGCAGCCGTTTCGTGGCCGACTTCGTCGGCACGATGAATCTCTTCGAGGGTACGGTGAGCGCCTGCGAGCCGGGCCTGATCACCGTGCAGTGCGCCGAGACCGGCGGCGCGCTGCTGGTAGATGACGCCGGCAGCTTCAGCGTCGGCCAGCGCGTGTGGGTCGCGCTGCGTCCGGAGAAGGTGCGCCTCGCCAAGCAGCCGACCGACGGCGAACGCGTCAACCAGCTGCGCGGCACGGTGTGGGAGCTCGGCTATCTCGGCAACCGCTCCATCTATCAGATCAAGACCGCCAGCGGCAAGCTGGTCACGGTCTTCGCCCAGAACGAGCGGCGCACCTCAAAAGCCGTCATCGACTGGAGCGATGAGGTGTTCGTAAGCTGGAGTGCCGATGCAGCGGTGCTGCTCGAGTCATAGACTCGGCCGATGAGGCTTGGGGGATGCCCTGCGAAGGGCCCGGGGGGGAAGGATACGCCTATGAAATATTCAATTTGCGCCATCCGCATCACGAGCTGCCTGTCGCTGGCAGCGGTTCTTCTCCTTGGCGGGCCGCAGCGGGCGGCGCACGCCGATGATGCGGCGGTCCTTGCCACCGGCGCCGCCGCGGAAAACGCGCGCGGCGCTGAGGCGGGACTGCAGGAAGTGGTGGTGACGGCAACCCGTCACGAGGAATCCCTGAGCAAGGTGCCGATCAGCGTGACCGCGCTCACCCAGGATGCAATGGATGCCCGCGGCATCAAGGACTTCCAGGACATCGCGCGCTTCACCCCGGGCGTCTCGATCGATAACTCCGGGACCAACGCGATCTCGATCCGCGGCATCTCCTCGTCCGCGGGCGCGGGCACCACCGGCATCTACCTCGACGACACGCCCATCCAGATGCGCAACGTCGGCTTCAACCCCGAGGACTCGCTGCCGAAGACCTTCGACCTCGATCGCGTCGAGATCCTGCGCGGTCCGCAGGGGACGCTCTTCGGCGCCGGCGCCGAAGGCGGCGCGGTGCGTTACATCCTCACCCAACCGAGCCTCACCACCACCAGCACCTACGTGCGCACCGAGGCCTCCTACACCCAGTACGGGCAACCGAGCTACGAGTTCGGTATCGCCCACGGCCAACCGGTCGTCGACGGTGTGTTCGGCTGGCGCGCGAGCGCCTGGTACCGCTACGACGGCGGCTGGATCGACCGTGTGAGCGACACGACCGACGAGGTCACCGCGCACAACGTCAACTACTCTCACGTCCTCGTGCTGCGCCTGGCGGGTGTGTGGCAGCCGGCGGGCGCGTTCACGGTGACGCCGAGCATCATCTACCAGAATCGCCAGGAACACGATCAGTCGACGTACTGGCCCGCCTATTCAAACCCCGGGGCGGGGGAGTTCAACACCGCGACCCCCGAGCGCATCCCGGACCCCGATCAGTACTACCTGCCGGCGCTGAAGCTGCAATGGGACCTCGGCAAGAGCTCGATCATTTCCAACACCTCCTACTGGCATCGCAACGGCTTCACCGGCTACCAGGGCACGGTGTACGACCTGGGCTTCTACCAGAGCCTCGGCTGGGCCAATAACCCGCTGTTCGGCACCGCGGTGGGCGGTACGGGTCTTGGCTGCGAGGCCGCACCGGCGGTCAACGCCTCCGGCTGCCCGTGGTACCCGCTGCTCGACGGCCGGGGCATCCACCTGCCGGTTCTCTCGGCCGCCCAATGCGCGGCGTACGGCGCCAGCCCAGGGTGCTTCGGCAACGAGCAGACGCCGAACCTCATGACCAACACCCAGAGGAGCTACGTGCAGGAGGTGCGCTGGCAGTCCAATGACAACACGGCGCGGTTGCGCTGGACGCTGGGCGCGTTCTGGCAGCTCGCGAAGGAGGGCAGCATCGAGAACCTCACGGACACGCAGATCAATCCGTTCTTCAATTATCTCTACGGCCAGACGGCGACCTCGCTGTTCGGGCCCTATTATTCCTGCCCCACCAATGCCGCCTACACGGCCATTCCTGCCTGCTCCATCTACTACAACAACAACGTGACCTTCGATCGCGATATCGCCGCCTACGGCGAATTGAACTATGCGCTCACAGACACATTGCGGCTGACGCTCGGGGAGCGTGTCGGCCGCGACAAGTTCAGCCTCAATCATTATGCGGACGGACTGGAGAATTTCGGCCCGAGTCCCGCAATGGCCAGCGAGTCTGACAACCCCAACACACCCAAGGCGAGCCTCGCGTGGCAGGCGAACGATGCCAACATGTTCTACGGCACCTACGCCAAGGGCTTTCGCCCGGGCGGCGGCAACCCGCCGCTGCCGTCGTATTGCGGCCCAGGTCCAGAGTCCCCGCTCAACGAGGCGGGTTATCCGAACGGCGCGCCGCTCACCTACAAATCCGACTCCACGGAGAGCTATGAGATCGGCTCGAAGAACTCCTTCGGCCAGATGGTGCGCATTGCGACCAGCGTGTACTACATCAAATGGAACGGCATCCAGCAGAGCGTCTACATCGCCGGCACCTGCGGGCTGCAGTTCACCGACAACCTCGGCACCGCGGTCGCCAAGGGCTTCGACTTTCAGGGGGAGCTCGCCCTCGGCGGGTTTCACCTCGACCTGGCGGTCGGCTATACCAATGCGCGCTTCACGGAGAATGCCTACCCGGGCGGCAACCCCAACGTCCCGAGGCTCGTCAGTGCCGGCGATGCGATCTCGGGCGAGGCCGCGATCGACTACGCCCCCGGGACCAATCCGCCCTGGACTGTGGCGGTGGGTCCCGAGTACCGCTTCAGCCTCGGCAAGTACCAGTCGTTCGTGCGCGTTGATTTCGAGTACGAGAGCCGCAATCCCTGGCTGGCGGCGGTGCAGGATCCGCTGTCTTCGCAGTACCAGCCGTCCACCTACACGCTGCCCTCGACCCACTTCACCTCGTTGCGCGCCGGCGTCACGCTCGGCGACTGGCTGGTCACGCCATTCATCGACAACCTGTTCGACACGCACGTGGTAACCAACTACGCGCTCGGCGAGATGGACCCCTACAACCCCGCCGGGTCGCCCTCGGTGCAGCAGAACCAGTACACCTTCCGTCCGCGCACCTTCGGCATCACCGCGAGCTGGCACTCGGGGCCGGGAGGTTAGTCAGACGTTGAGGCGCTGGCCGTGAGCTTGGCGCGGATGCTACCGTGGCGTCCGCATGCCAACAGGCACGACAGGCGACGAGCCGCCGGGCGCGGCAGGAAGTGTCGCTCGCGCTGAGCGGCTGAACACCCGTGCCGCCGGGGTCGTCGGGCTCGCGGTGCTGTGCAGCCGCGTGCTCGGACTGGCACGGGAGCAGATCTTCGCGGCGCTCTTCGGCAGCGGCCGCATCATGGACGCGTTCACCATCGCGTTCCGCATCCCCAACCTGCTGCGCGACCTGTTCGCCGAAGGCGCCCTGTCGACGGCCTTCGTGACCGTGTTCAGCAAGACCGTGGTGCTCAAGGACGACGCCGCGGCCTGGCACCTTGCCAACAAGGTGGCGACGCTCGCGGCGATCACCCTGAGCGTCATCACGCTCCTCGGCATAGCGTTCGCCCCCCAGCTCGTCGGGCTGCTCGCGCCGGGCTTCACCGGCGACAAGGCCGCGCTCACCGTGACGCTGACGCGCATCATGTTCCCGTTCATCCTGCTGGTGTCGCTCGCGGCGCTGGTCATGGGCATGCTGAACGCGAAGAACGTGTTCGGGGTGCCGGCCATGGCCTCGAGCTTCTTCAACCTGGGCTCGATCGCCGGCGGCGTGCTGCTCGGGCTGTGGCTCGATCCGCACTTCGGGCAGCGCGCGATCCTGGGACTAGCGGTCGGCACGCTGCTCGGCGGTGCATTGCAGCTCGGAGTGCAGCTGCCGGCGCTGCGCCGCCAGGGTTACCGTTACCGTGCGGACTTCCGCTGGCGCGACCCCGGTGTCGGCGCCATCCTCGGGCTCATGGGGCCGTCGGTCGTGGCCGCGAGCAGCACGCAGGTCAACGTGCTGGTGAACTCGGTGTTCGCCTCGCAGCTCGGCGACGGCCCGACCTACTGGCTGAACATCGCTTTCCGGCTGATGCAGCTGCCGCTCGGCGTGTTCGGCGTCGCGCTCGGCACGGTGGCGCTGCCGCTGCTGGCGCGCATGGCCGCGAGCGACAACATGCAGGGGTTCAGGAGCGAGCTGGCGCGCGGTATGCGGCTCGCGTTCCTCATGACGATCCCGGCGAGCGTCGGGTTGATCGTGCTCGCCGAGCCGATCATGTCGGTGCTCTACCAGCACGGCCGGTTCGATGCGCACGCCACCCTGGAAGCCGCCGGTGCGCTGCGCTTCTACGCGCTTGGGCTGTGCGGCTATGCGGCGCTCAAGGTGCTGGTCAACGCCTTCTACGCGCTCGAGCGGCGCAAGACGCCGATGGTGGTCAGCTTTCTCGCAGTCGGCCTGAACCTGCTGCTCAACTGGATCTTTACCATGCGGCTGGGGTGGGGGCACCGGGGCCTGGCTTTCTCCACCGCCTGCGTGGCGAGCAGCAACTTCCTCATCCTGTATTTCCTCATGCGCTCGCACCTCGGCCGGCTCGAGTCGCGGGCGATGCTGGTGCTGCTGTTGAAGGTGGCGCTGGCCTCGGTGGTGCTACTGACCGTGGCCTGGGCGGGCGCGCATCTGCTGCTCGCCGACTGGGCAGTGCAGCGCTTCTGGCCGAAGTGCATCAGTCTGCTGCTTGTCATCGCCGCGGGAGCCGGCGCGTTCTTCCTGGCAGCCAACGCGTTGGGGATCGGCGAGGTTCATGACCTCGTGGCCGCCGTCGGCCGCAGGTTGCGGCACGCGGCAACCAATGACCGCCGCTGATGTCCAATGCCCGGTTGTCAGGTCCGCCAGAGTGCGGCGTTTACATTCAGCCAAGATTCAGCCAAAGGACGGGATGATGAAAAGCATGAAGTCGTACCTGCGGGCACTTGCGCCCGTGTTGGTGTTGTCAGGATTCGCAGCACCCGCGCTCGCGCAGGTGTATCAAAGTTCGTACCCCCCAGCCCGCCCGGTGCAGTGGTACCTTGACGGTGGCGCCAACCTCACGCAGGGCTCAACAAGCAACGATTTCGACGACGGCTGGACCATCGGCACCGGAGTAATGTTCCGCCCCGACCCGTCGCAACCGTTCGCGCTGCGCGTCGAGGTGAACTACGCCCGCTCCGAGGCCACCGGCGAGTTCATTGCCGCCAACGAGGTTGCGACCAACACGCCGATTGACCACGGGTCGCTGCAGACCGTCACCGGTTTCTTCGACGGCCTAGTGGAAGCCCCGGTGAGCCCGTGGGCGCGCCTCTATGCGACTGGCGGGGTGGGATTGGGCTATCAACGCATTGAGCTCACCCAGAACGGATTCTTCTGCGACCCGTTCTTCTGCGGCGGGTTCGGGCACAACCTGGTCGCCAGCAGTGACACCACGCACTTTGCGTGGAACGCCGGTGCGGGCGTGGACTTTGCCCTGCCCGGGGGCCAGTCGTGGTTCATCGAGGCGCGCTACGAGCGTATCGAGACCCAGGGCCCAACGCAGTTCGTCCCGATCCGCTTCGGGCTGCGCTTCTAGCGGTACCGCCAGCGGCGGGCGCATCGCGCAGGTTCAAGCCGGCCGAGAAAGCTCGAGTACGCTTTTTCGTGTTGGAAAAGCGCTAGCGATGAGCATCGCAGCCGCGTCCGTAGGAAGCACTCAATCATTGTCGTTCTTATCGGCTGGCTTGCGAGTTGCCGACCTCGCCAGCTATTCTTCATTCTTATGTCAACACTGGTCGAATGCGTACCCAATATCTCTGAAGGCCGCGATGAAGCGAAGGTGGACGCCATTGTTGCGGCCATGAAAATGGACGGCGTGTACCTGCTCGATCGCGAGATGGACGCCGACCACAACCGCTGCGTGATCACGCTGGTGGGCGAGCGCGAGCCGATTCAGGAAGCGGCGATTCGCGGCGTGGGCAAGGCGGCCGAACTGATCGATCTGAACGTTCACCAGGGAGCGCATCCGCGCATGGGCGCAGCGGACGTGGTTCCCTTCATTCCCATCGAAGGCGTGAGCATCGAAGATTGTGTCGCCATGGCGCGCCACGTTGGCGCCGAGATTTGGAAGCGTTATCAGATTCCGGTGTATCTCTACGAGGCCGCCGCAACAGCTCCTGAGCGGCAGAACCTGGAAACGATTCGCCGCGGGCAGTTCGAAGGCATCCGTGCCGAGATCGCGACAAATCCTGCAAGGAAGCCGGATTTCGGCGACCCAGGAGTACATCCGACGGCGGGGGTCACAGCGGTTGGCGCGCGAAAATTTCTCATCGCTTACAACGTTTTTCTCAGCACGCCGGATGTCCAGATTGCGAAAAACATTGCCAAGGCAATTCGCTTTTCGAGCGGAGGGTTGCGTTTTGTCAAGGGCGCGGGATTCCTGGTGCGCGGCATGGCCCAGGTCTCCATGAACCTCACCGATTTTGAGCAGACGCCCATCCATCGCGTGTTCGAGATGGTGAAGCGCGAAGCGGCGCGCTACGGCGTGTCACCCGTCAGCAGCGAAATCGTCGGATTGATCCCGAAGAGAGCATTGGAAGCGGCGGCGGAATGGTTTCTGCAGGTCGAGAACTTTGATTCGTCATTAATTCTCGAAAACCGCTTAAGTGCGGTAATGGCTGGCAAAGCGGCGGTCGGCGGGTTGCGCGCCGGAGTCGAGCCGTTTGTCGAGCGACTTGCCGCGCCAACGGCGACACCTGGGGGCGGCAGCGCCGCGGCCGCCAGTGCTGCCATGGCCGCGGCATTGGCTACGATGGCGGCTTCCATGTCACGGGGGAAGAAAGCGTACCTTCAGTATGAGCGTGAGCTCTGTGACGCCATCGCGCGCCTGGGCCAGTTGCGGGAAGAATTGAAGGCTGCCATCGATGCCGACGCCGAGTCCTTTAACGTTGTGATGAAGGCTTACAAGCGGGCGAAAGAATCGGCCGATGCCGACGGCATGATCGATGCCGCGCTGAAGCAGGCCACCAGCGTGCCGTTGGGGGTCGCTGAGAGTGCCCGCGAAATCGTGGCAATTGTCGAGAAACTAAAGCCCATTACCAATCCCAACATGAAGTCCGATCTCACGACCGCCTCGGCCTTGGCCCATGCCGCTATCGAAGGCGCATCGGCAAACGTCGAGATCAATCTGGAGTCGATGAAGGACGCCGCCTTTGCAGCGGAAGTCCGCAAGCGTGCCGCAGTGCTACGACACTAGATCCGGGCGGCATCGCGATCGCGACGCAATTCTCGCCCGGGCGCTGCGGCGCGTGCTCGCGCAACGGCGGCAACACCGGGGAGCAACATGATCAGGAAAATCTCGACGGTCCTGCTGGCACTCGCCGCAGCCTTCGCCGTGGGCGGCCTGGCACTGCACCGCCACGAGCCGATCAATGCGTTATGGATCGTCACCGCCGCGGTGTGCATCTATCTGCTCGGCTATCGCGTCTACGCAGCCTGGATTGCCACGCGCGTGCTGCTCGTCGATCCCTCGCGGGCGACGCCGGCGGAGCGGCTCAACAACGGCCGCGACTTCGTGCCGACGCATCGCGCCATCGTCTTCGGACATCACTTCGCCGCGATCGCGGGCCCCGGTCCCCTGGTCGGTCCGACGCTCGCCGCGCAGTTCGGCTATCTGCCTGGGACGCTGTGGATACTGGTCGGCGCGGTGCTGGGCGGCTGCGTGCAGGACATGACGATCCTGCTCATGTCGACCCGCCGCGACGGCCGCAGCCTCGGGCAGATGGCGCGCGATGAGCTCGGGCCGCTGGGAGGATTCGCCGCGCTCATCGGCACGCTGCTCATCCTGATCGTGCTGGCCGCAGTTCTCGCGCTCGTCGTCGTCAACGCGATGAAGCACAGTCCCTGGGCCACTTCCACGGTGTCCGCCACCATCCCGGTCGCGCTGCTGGTCGGGGTGTATCTGCGGCTGTGGCGCCCGGGGCGGGTGCTCGAGGGCTCAGCTATCGGCGTGACGCTGGTGTTGCTGGCGGTGCTCGCCGGCGGCTGGCTCGACCAGCAGCCGGGGCTGCGTGGTTGGTTCGACTACGCCGCCCTGACGCTCGCCGGGTGTGTGGTGGTGTACGCCTGGGTCGCCGCCATCCTGCCGGTGTGGCTGCTGCTTGCACCGCGCGACTACCTCTCCACGTTCCTCAAGCTCGGCACCGTGGGCCTGCTCGCCGTCGCGATCGTGCTGACGCACCCGCAGATCAAGATGCCCGCAGTGACGCAGTTCATCGACGGCAGCGGGCCGCTGTTCGGCGGCAAGGTCTTTCCGTTCGTCTTCATCACCATCGCCTGCGGTGCGATCTCGGGCTTCCACGCGCTGGTGTCGAGCGGCACCACGCCGAAGCTCATCAGCAACGAGGCGGACGTACGCCTGGTCGGCTACGGCAGCATGGCGCTCGAATCCTTCGTCGCCATCATGGCGATGATCGCCGCGACGCTGCTCGATCCGGGTGTGTACTTCGCGATCAACTCCGGGGCTGGCGTGGTCGGCAGCACTCCGGAAGTCGCCGTGCACACCATCAGCGGCTGGGGCTTTCCGGTGAGCGCGCAGCAGATGTCGGCACTCGCGCACGCCATGGGCGAGCGCACGCTGTTCGCGCGCACCGGTGGCGCACCCTCGCTGGCGGTCGGCATGGCGAGCATTTTCGGCAGCAGCTTCGGCCGCGGGCTGCTCGCGCTGTGGTACCACTTCGCCATCATGTTCGAGGTGGTGTTCATTCTTACGACGCTCGATGCCGGCACGCGCGTCGGGCGCTTCATGCTGCAGGACCTGCTCGGTCACGTGTGGGCGCCGCTCGGACGCACGTCGTGGTACCCCTCCGTGCTGTTCGCGAGCACGCTGCTGGTGGGGGCGTGGGGCTACTTCCTCTACGTCGGCGTGATCGACCCGAACGGCGGGGTGAATATCCTCTGGCCGCTGTTCGGCATCGCCAATCAGATGCTCGCCGCCATCGCGCTGTGCGTGGCCACCGGAATTCTCGTCAAGTGCGGCAAGGCGCGTTACGCGTTCGTGACGCTGCTGCCGCTCGCCTGGCTGGCGGTGGTGACGAGCAGCGCCGCCTGGCAGAAGATCACCAGCCCCGATGCGCACATCGGCTTTCTCGCCGCCGCCGCCGATCTCGCCGGGAAACTCGCGGCCGGCACGCTGAGCGCGGAGCGGGCGGCTGTCGCACCGCAACTGATCTTCAATCAGCGCCTCGACGCCGCGCTCACCATACTGTTCGCCGCGATTCTGTGGCTGGTGATCCTCGATATGGGCCGGGTCTGCGTGCGCCGCCTGCGCGGCCTGCCGTTGCGGTCGAGCTCCGAGTCGCCCTACCGGGAGAGCCGCCTGCAGGGTGCGGCGCTGGCGGGGCGCTGATGCGGCCAGCGCAGAATTTCGCCCGCCGCCTGCGGCCGCGCCTCGCGGCACTCTGGCACACGCTGCGCGAGCTTACCGGTGATGACGCCTACGAGCGCTATCGCAGCCACGTCGCCGCACGCCATCCCGGGGAGCCCGTCATGACACGTCGGGCATTCTGCCGGGACGCCGAGCAGCGCAAGTGGAGCGGCGTCAACCGCTGTTGCTGAAGCGCGCGCGTGCCGGCGGCACCGGCCGAAAGTGCCGGAAAATGCTAGCATTAGCGGTTCAGGGTCGCGCGCGCGCTGGCAGAAGGTGAGGCTATGGCACTGAAGATCATGATCCTGGGAGCGAACGGCTTCATCGGCAGCGCGCTCACCAACGCCATTCTGCGCGAGCGCTCCTGGGAGGTGTACGGCATCGACCTCGCCGACAACAAGCTCGGCGATCTGCCGCAGAACGACCGTTTCCACTTCGTCGAGGGCGACATCACCATCAACAAGGAGTGGGTCGAGTACCACGTCAAGAAGTGCGACGTGGTGGTGCCGCTGGTGGCGATCGCCAACCCGGCGCAGTATGTGACGCATCCGCTGCGGGTGTTCGAGCTGGACTTTGAGGCCAACATCGAGGTCGTGCGCCATTGCGTCAAGTACGGCAAGCGTCTGATCTTCCCCTCGACCTCCGAGATCTACGGCATGTCGCCGGATGCGGTGCTCGACGAGGAGAGCAGCCCCCTGGTGTACGGCCCGATCAACAAGCAGCGCTGGATCTACGCCGCCTCCAAGCAGCTGCTCGACCGTGTCATCTACGCCTACGGCGTGCGCGACAATCTCGACTACACGCTGTTCCGCCCGTTCAACTTCATCGGCCCCAATCTCGACAACGTCGAGGAGCCCAAGGAAGGCAGCTCGCGGGTATTTACCCAGTTTCTGTCCAACGTGCTCTACCGGCGCCCCATCAAGCTGGTCGACGGCGGCAGCCAGAAGCGCTCCTTCACCTTCATCGACGACGCCATCGAGTGCCTGCTGAGCATCCTCGAGAACCAGGACGGCCGCGCCAGCCGGCGCATTTTCAACATCGGCAATCCCAACAACTGCGTCTCGATCCGCGATCTCGCGCAGCGCACCATCCGTATCGCGCAGGAGTTCGCGGTGCTGCGCGACAACGCCCGGGCCACCGAGATCGTGGACATCTCCGCCGGGGAGTACTACGGCAAGTACTACCAGGACATCCAGGTGCGTGTCCCCAACATCGAGGCGGCGAAGCGCGACCTGGGCTGGGCGCCCACGACCGACATGGATACCGCCATCCGCCGCACCATCGAGTTCTACGTGAAGCAGGAGGGCTTCAGCGCGCGGGCGGCGGGGCTGGCGGGTATCTGACGCGCGTGCCCCGAGCACGATGAACCTGGACGCAGGGCGGCAGCCGCGCTCGCGCGCGCCGCACTGGCTGCTGTGGGTGATGCTGCCGCTCGCCTGGTTCGCGACCATCCAGGTACGCCCGCTGCTCGATCCGGACGAAGGCCGGTACGCGGAGATTCCCCGCGAGATGCTCGCGAGCGGCGACTGGGTCACTCCGCGTTTCGATGGCCTGAAGTATTTCGAGAAGCCGCCGCTGCAGTACTGGGCGACGGCGGCGGTTTACGCGGCTTTCGGCCTCTCGGAGTGGAGCTCGCGGCTGTGGGCCTTCGCGCTCGCGTTCGCCTGCCTGCCGCTTACCTTCGGCTGGGTGGCGCGGCTTTACGGGTACGGCAGCGCACTCGCCGCACTCACCGCGCTCAGCGTCAGCCCATTCTTCGTGGTCATCGGGCATCTCAACCTGCTCGACGGCGCCTTCAGCTTCTGGCTGAGCGCTGCCGTCTTCAGCTTCACCCTCGCGCAGTGCGCGGCGCCTGCCTCGGCGAGCGAGCGGCGCTGGATGCTCGCCGCCTGGGCGGCGGCCGCCCTGGCCGTGCTTTCCAAGGGCATCGTCGTCGGCGTGCTGCTTGGGGCGGCACTCATTCTCTACACACTGATCGAGCGCGATGCGCGCACCTGGCGCCGACTGCACCTCAGCGCCGGGTTGGCGCTGTTTGCGGCCATCGCCGCGCCGTGGTTCGTGGTGGTGACGCTGCGCAATCCGAGCTTCGCGGGATTTTTCTTCGTGCACGAGCATTTCACGCGCTTCCTCACCACCGTGCACCAGCGCGCCGAGCCCTGGTGGTATTTCCTGCCGCTGCTGCTGCTCGCCGTGCTGCCGTGGGTGCAGCCACTTGCGCGCGCCTGCCGCGACGCCTGGGACGAGGCGGCCAGCGCGCCGATCGCGGGCAGCTCCCCGAGCGCAGCCGCCCGACCGGGCGCGGCCGGGCCACCATTCAGGCCGCTGAGGTTCCTGGCTGTCTATGCGGCGGTAACGCTCGTGTTCTTCTCGGCCTCGGGATCGAAGCTCGCGCCCTACATCCTGCCGATGCTGCCGGTGCTGGCCGCGCTTACCGGCGCTATCACTCCCGCGCCGCAGGGGCTGGCACGCCACGCCGCACGCGTCGGAGCCGCGCTGGTGATCGTGGTGGCTGCGGGTCTCGTTATCTATAGCGCGCGCCGCAACAGCTTCGTGCCGCACGAGGCAGTGTACTGGGCGGTCGCGGCCGTCGTCGTGGCCTTCGCCGCCGCGGCTGTCGGTTTCGCGGCGCGTGCCACGCCGTTCGCCGTCGTGATGGCGACGGCAGTCGGGGCGATCCTCGCCTGGCAGAGCCTGTTGTGCGAATACACGGTCATCCCGCCGGCGCGCTCGGCGCGCGATCTGGTGCGCGCCGCAGGTCCCTTCGTCGGCGCGCACACCCCGCTGTACAGTGTCGGGCAGTACCGCGAGACGGTGTCGCCGTATCTGGGGCGCACGCTGCAGCTCGCCGGTTACGAGGGGGAACTGCGCTTCGGGCTGGACGAGGAGCCCGAGCGGCGCATGAGCACGGCCCAATTCGCCGCCCGCTGGAGCGCCGCCGGCCCGGCCGTGGCATTCTTCGACCCCGGAGTCTGGGATAGCTGGCGGCGGCGGGGGCTTCCCGGACGGGTGATTGCCGCCGACAACTACACTGTGGCCGTGAGTCGCTGGTGAGACTGACCGATTTTGCAATCCTGTTTTGCGGAGTGCTGCTGAACGCGCTGGCGCAGCTGGGACTGAAGGCGGCGACGCGTGTCAGCGGTCCGCTGATTGTCACCGATGCCGGCGTGTGGCAGCGCGCGCTCGAGCTGCTGGTGGTGCCCTCGCTATGGTACGCGCTGGCCGCGTACGCTCTCTCGGTCATCGTCTGGCTGGTGGGCCTCTCGCGTGTACCGGTGAGCCAGGCTTATCCTTTGCTCTCGCTCGGCTACGTCATCAACATCGGGCTCGCCTGGTGGCTGCTCGGGGAGATCCCTAACGTGCAGCGCGTCGCCGGCATCGGCGTCATCGTCCTGGGAGTCGTGCTGGTGGCGCGCTCATGAACGATTCGAGCACAGCCGTGAACGCCTGGTTACCCTTTACGCGCCCGAGCATCGACGAGGAGACGATCGCCGCGGTGGCGCAGGTGCTGCGCTCGGGATGGCTGGCGAGCGGACCCAAGGTGGCGCAACTCGAAGCCGAGCTGTCGGCGTACTGCGGCGGGCGGCCGGTGCGCACCCAGACTTCGGCAACGGCGGGACTGGAGATGGCGCTGCTCGCCTGCGGCATCGGCCGCGGTGATGAGGTGATCACTCCGGCGATGAGTTTCGTGGCCACGGCGAACGTCATCGTGCGCGTCGGCGCGCGGCCGGTGTTCGTCGACGTGGGACTCGACTCGCGCAACATCGACCTCGATCAGGTGGAGGCGGCGATCACCCCGCGCACGCGCGCCATCCTGCCGGTGCATTTTGCCGGCCTGCCGCTGGACATGGAGCGCCTGTACGCGATTGCGGCACTGCACCGGCTGCGGGTCATCGAGGATGCGGCGCACGCCATCGGTTCCGCCTGGCGCGGGCGGCGCATCGGCAGCTTCGGGGACCTGGTGTGCTTCAGCTTCCATCCCAACAAGAACATGACCACCATCGAAGGCGGTGCCATCTCCGGCGGCAGCCCCGAGGAGCTGAAAGCGATCGAGCTGCACCGCTGGCATGGGCAGGTGAAATCCGGAGCCGACGGCTTTGATACCCTGCTGCCGGGGGGCAAGTACAACCTCTCCGACGTCGCCGCCGCCGTCGGGCTCGGGCAGCTGCGGCGGCTGGAGGAATTCAACGCACGGCGCCGCTCGCTCGTGGCCCGCTACTACGAGCTGTGGGGCGCGGATCCGCCGCTGCGCCTGCCGCAGCGTGGCGACGAGGGGCACAGCTGGCACGTGTTCACACCGCTCCTGCCGCTCGCGCAGCTGTCGATCTCGCGGCGCGAGTTCATGGAGGCGATGAAGGCGCGCGGCATCGGCGTGGGCGTTCACTACCCGGCGATTCACCTGTTCAGCACCTATCGCTCGCTCGGGTACCGGGAAGGTCAATTCCCCAACGCCGAGCGCATCGGGCGCGAGACCGTGACGCTGCCGCTGTTTCCCGCGATGGTGCCGCAGGACGTCGAGCGCGTGGTCGAGGCGGTGGACGCGATCGTCGCCGGGGCACGCACGTGAGCCCCGCAGTCTCGGTCGTCATCCCGGTGTACAACGAGGAGGAGGGACTGCCCTTGCTGTTCGCACGCCTGTACCCCGCGCTCGATGCCCTGGGGCGCCCGTACGAGGTGGTGTTCGTCGACGACGGCAGCACGGACGCTTCAGTGGCGGTGCTGCGCGAGCAGTTTCAGCGGCGGCCGGACGTCACGCGGGTGGTGCTGCTGGCACGCAACGCCGGGCAGCACATGGCGATCCTCGCCGCCTTCGCGAAGACGCGCGGCACCTACGTGATCACCCTCGATGCGGACCTGCAGAACCCGCCCGAGGAGCTTGCGCGCCTGGTCGCCGCCATGGATGCGGGGGCCGACTACGTCGGCACCATCCGCGTGCGCCGCCAGGACCGGCTGTGGAGGAAGGCGGCCTCGCGGCTGATGAACCGGCTGCGCGAGGGCACGACCTCGATCCGCATCACCGACCAGGGCTGCATGCTGCGCGGCTATCACCGCAGCGTGATCGATGCCGTCAACCGTTGCGGCGAAGTCAGCACTTACGTGCCGGCGCTCGCATATACCTTCGCGCGCCACCCGGTGGAGATCGAGGTGGCGCACGCGGAGCGCACGGTGGGCCAGTCGAAGTATTCCCTGCTGCACCTCATCCGGCTCAACTTCGACCTGATGACCGGGTTCTCGGTGGCGCCGCTGCAGTTCTTTTCCATGACCGGCATCGTGATCGCGCTGCTGTCGATCATTTTCGTGATCTACCTCGCGGTGCGCCGCCTGATCGTGGGTCCCGAGGCTGAGGGACTGTTCACGCTGTTCGGCATCGCCTTCTTCCTCATCGGCGTGGCGCTGATCGGTCTCGGCGTGGTGGGCGAGTACGTCGGGCGCATCTACGAGCAGGTGCGGCTGCGCCCGCGCTACACGGTGGCCGCCGTGCTCGAGGAACCGGCTTCGGGCGACGCGGCGCTTCTTGCGCACGCGGGCGCGCCCGAGGCGGTGCCGGCGCAGCTTTCGCCGCCGGAGCGCGTACGTGGAGCGGCGGAGTGAGCGCGGCGCGGGCCGTCGTCTTCGCCTATCACGATGTCGGAGTGCGGTGCCTGAAGACACTGCTCTCTGCGGGCGTGGAGATCGCGCTGGTCGTCACCGTGGCGGACGACCCGCGCGAGCGGCAGTGGTACGCAAGTGTCGCCGCGACCGCCGCCGACTACGGCCTGCCCGTGATCGCGCCGGCCGAGGCGAATACCCCCGAGCTCGAGCGCACCTTGAGCGCGCTGCAGCCGGACTTCGTGTTCTCCTTCTATTACCGCTCCATGCTCGGCGCACCGCTGCTGCGCGCCGCCCGCCGCGGCGCCCTCAACCTGCACGGCTCGCTGCTGCCCCGGTATCGCGGCCGCGCGCCGGTGAACTGGGCCATCCTGCGCGGTGAGCGTGAGACCGGGGCAACGCTGCACTTCATGGTCGAGCGCGCCGACGCGGGCGACATCGTCGATCAGCAGTCGGTCCCGATCCTCATCGATGACGATGCGCGCGACGTGTTTGCCAAGGTGACCGTGGCCGCAGAGATGGTGCTGGCGCGCTCGCTGCCAGCGCTGCTCGCCGGCACGGCGCCCCGCCGGGCGCAGCCGATCGTGGCGGGCGAGTACTTCGGCCGGCGCCGCCCCGAGGACGGGCGCATCGACTGGCGGCGCCCGGCGCTCGACATCCACAACCTGGTGCGCGCGGTGGCGCCGCCGTTCCCCGGCGCGTTCGGCGAAGTGAGCGGGGAGCGCTGGGAGATTCAGCGCACACGCATGACGGCACGCGCCGGCGCGCGCGGTGGCGCACAGCTCTTTGGCGCCGACGGGCGCTGTTATATCGCCTGCGGTGACGGCGAAGTATTGCAGTTGCTGGCGGCGGCGAATGCGCGCGGCCCGATCGAGCTGACGGCGCTGTCGGCCAGGATTGAAAAGCAGCCCGTGGCGCTTGGCTGAGCGGTGAGACCGCGTGACCGACTGACCGCCTGACCGTGGCCCGCATCGCGCTCAAGATCGACGTCGACACCTATCGGGGCACCCGCGAAGGGGTGCCGCGGCTTGCGGACCTGCTCGAGCGGCTCGGCGTGCGCGCGACGTTCCTCTTCAGCTTAGGTCCCGATCACACCGGGCGCGCCATCAGGCGCGCCTTCCGGCGGGGCTTCCTCGGCAAGGTACGGCGCACCTCGGTGATCGAGCACTACGGCGTGCGCACGCTGCTCTACGGGGTGCTGTTGCCTGGGCCGCACATCGGCCGCCGCGCGCGCGCGCCGATGCAGGACATCGCACGGCGTGGCTTCGAAGTCGGCGTGCACACGTGGGATCACGTGCGCTGGCAGGACGGCGTTGCGCGGGCGAGCGAGTCCTGGACGCGCCGCGAGCTGGTGCGCGCCCGCGACCAGTTCGGCGAGGTGTTCGGGCGCGCGCCGCTGGTGCACGGCGCTGCGGGCTGGCAGATGAACGCCTGCGTGCCCGCCCTCGAGCGGGAGCTCGGATTCCGCTACGCCTCCGACACGCGCGGCAGCGGCCCGTTCGTGCCGCTGACCGATCAGGCGGCCGCGGCGCCGGTGCCGCAGCTGCCGACGACGCTGCCGACGCTCGATGAGCTGATCGGCCGCACGGATCTGCAGGGCGCAGATCCGGTCGACCATCTGCTCGCGCTGAGCTGCGCGGCGGCGGCGCGCGACCAGGTGTTCACGCTGCACGCCGAGCTCGAGGGCGGGAAGTTCCTCGGCGCGCTCGAGCGGCTGCTGCGTGCCTGGCAGCAGCGCGGCACGCAGCTCACCGATCTTGCCACTTACTTCGGCACGCTCGACGTGCGCGGCCTGCCGCGCTGCAACATCGCCGCCGGCAACGTGCCAGGGCGTTCCGGGACGCTGGCGGTGCAGTCGCCGTGATCCGCGCTGGCAGCGCGAGCGGCGCGCGCTGAAGGCCGCGCCCGGCGGATGGCGGTCGCCGGGGACACAATATCGTTCGTGTTCGCGCGTCTTCGTAGACAGATGGATGCTGCGCTTGCCGAGCCCCTGACGACCTCGCAGCAGGACCGGCTGATTGCGCGCACCGTAGCGCGCGAGCGCCGGCGTCTGCTCGCTTTCATCCGCCGGTGGATTACCGACGCAGGTGAGGCCGAGGACGTCCTGCAGGAGACCTTCTACGAGCTGGTGCTGGCCTACCGGATGATGCAGCCGGTGGAGCAGGCGGGCGGCTGGCTGCTGCGTGTGGCGCGCAATCGCATCATCGACCGATTTCGCCGGCAGCGCGCGCGGCCGCGGCAGGTTGGAGCTGAAGCGGCGAACGTGGCGCAAGCCGACCGTGGCATCGAGGATCTGTTGCCCGACGCGGACGCAGACCCCGAGTCCGCGCTGATGCGCGAGATGCTGCTCGCCGAGGTCGCAGCTGCGCTCGGGGAGTTGCCGCCCGAGCAGCGCGCGGTGTTCATCGCGCACGAGCTGGAAGGCGTGACTTTCCGGGAGCTGGCGGCGCGCTCGGGCGTGAGCATCAATACGCTGCTGTCGCGCAAACGGTATGCCACGCAATTCCTGCGCGAGCGCCTGCAGGCGGCGTGGCACGACTGGCTGATGACCTGAGGAGACTGACATGCGAAATCCGGTACGTTGGGCGGCGAAGGGGATCGTGATTTTCCTCCTCGTGATTGTGGTCATGGCTGCACTGGGTGTGGTCGTCATGCTGCTGTGGAACTCCCTGGTACCGCCACTGTTCCACGGGCCGCCGCTGCAGTACTGGCAGGCGGTCGGGCTGCTGATCCTCAGCCGCATCCTGTTCGGCGGCCTGAGCGGCCGGGGCGGCCGCCATGGGCACTGGCGCCAGCGCATATGGCGCGAGCGCTGGGAGCAGATGACTCCGGAGGAGCGCGCCCGGCTGCGCGAGCGCTACATGAGCCACTGCGGACACCACGCCCCAGCAGCGGCAGCCGAGCCGCCGCCGCCGGGTGCCTAGATGGAGCGGCTCACGGCCGCGGTTGACGGGACACGCTGCCCCACCCCAACATCGCGCGCCGTGACTGCCCAAACCATGACCGCCGTCGAGATTCGCGAGCCCGGCCCGCCGCAGGTGCTGCGGGCCGTGCAGCGCCCCGTGCCCGAGCCCGGCCCCGGGGAAGTACTGATCCATGTCGCGGCGGCGGGCGTCAACCGACCGGACGTCCTGCAACGCAAGGGCGCCTATGCTCCGCCCCCGGGCGTCACCGATATTCCCGGACTGGAGGTTGCCGGGGAGGTCGTCGCCCTGGGCGCGGGAGTGCGTGAGCCGGCACTCGGCGAGAAAGTCTGCGCGCTGGTTGCCGGTGGCGGTTATGCGCAATACGTGAGCGCGCCCGCGGTGCAGTGCCTGCCGGTGCCGCCGACGCTGAGCCTCGAGGAGGCCGCCGCGCTGCCCGAGACCTTCTTCACCGTCTGGCTGAATGTGTTCGAGCGCGCGCGGCTGAAGCGCGGCGAGACGCTGCTGGTGCACGGCGGCTCGAGCGGCATCGGCACCACGGCGATTCTTCTCGGCAAGGCGTTCGGCGCGCGCGTGCTCGTCACCGCCGGCAGCGCGCAGAAGTGCGCCGCGTGCCGCGAGCTCGGCGCAGATCTCGCGATCAACTACCACGAGAGCGATTTCGTCGCGGCGACGGTGCGAGCGACGGACGGGCAGGGCGCGGACGTGATCCTCGATATGGTGGGCGGGGATTACGTGGCCCGCAACGTCACCGCCGCCGCTGTGGAAGGAAGAATCGCGCTGATTGCGTATCAGGGCGGCACCAAGGCGGAGCTCGACCTGCGCCCGTTCCAGAGCAAGCGTCTCACCCTTACCGCCTCGACGCTGCGGCCCCAGTCGGTCGCCAACAAGGGCCGGATCGCGGCAGCGTTGCGGCAGAACGTGTGGCCGCTGTTTGCCTCCGGGGGACTAAAGCCGCTGATCCACGCGCGCTTTCCGCTGGCCGATGCGGCCGGCGCGCACAAGCTGATGGAGTCCGGTGCGCATATCGGCAAGATCGTGCTGCTCACCTAGCGCGCGCCGGCGGGCGACAGGGTGAGATTCTGATAGCAGCGCAGTCAAGATGGAATTGCCGTAGGCTTGGGCGCCAAGAACCTGGATAAGAATCGGCTGGCATGAGTCTGTCCCCGTACGGTCTGCTCGAGCTGCCCCTGTGGGCCTATTTCCTGGTGACTTTCCTCACCATCGAGACGATGTTTCTCGGCGTGACGCTCTACCTGCACCGCGACCAGTCGCACCGCGGTCTCATCCTGCACCCGGCGTTGCGGCACGTGTTCCGCTTCTGGCTGTGGTTCAGCTCCGGGGCGGTGACGCGCGAGTGGGTGGCGGTCCATCGCTGCCATCACGCCCACGCCGACACGGAAGGCGACCCGCATAGTCCAGTCGTGTTCGGGTTGCGGCGCGTGGTGTTCGAGGGCTTCGAGCTGTACCGGGCCGCGACGCAGAACCCGGAGGTGTTGCGCAATTACGGGCGCGGTACCCCCGATGACTGGCTCGAGCGTCGCCTCTACAGCGCGCATCCCTACAGCGGCCTCGTGCTGTTCGTCGTGGCACACCTGGTGCTTTTCGGCGTGCCGGGCATCGTCATGATCGCGGTGCACCTCGCCGCGCAGCCGTTCTTCGCGGGCGGCGTCATCAACGGCCTGGGTCACGCGGTGGGCTATCGCAGCTTCGAGATGCCCTCGACGGCCACCAACCTCCTGCCCTGGGGGTTGCTGCTCGGAGGCGAGGAGCTGCACAACAATCATCATGCCTTCCCGCGCTCGGCGCGCTTCGCCGTGCAGCGCTGGGAGATCGACATCGGCTGGCTGTGGATCCGCCTGTTCCGCGCCCTGGGGCTTGCCGAGGTGCGCTGGGTGGCGCCGCACCCGCACTTCGAGAGACGCCGCCGCGAGCTCGATGCCGACACGGTCAACGCGCTGTTCACCAATCGGCTGCACGTGTTGCGGGCCTACGCGCGGCGCGTGGTGCTGCCGGTGTGCCGCGAGCTGGTGCGGCGCGAGCCGCAGGGTGCGCTGCCGGCCAGTGCGCCGAAGCTCCTGATCCGCCATCCGACGCTGCTCGCCGAGGAGGCGCGGCGCAAGCTGCGTGAGTTGCTGGAGAAGTACGAGGTGCTGCGCCGGGTGATCGAGTACCGCGAAAGTCTGCAGCAGCTGTGGAACGAAACCGCGGCCAATCCCTCGCGCGCCCTGGCGCAGCTGCGTGAATGGTGCCGCCGCGCGGAAGCCAGCGGCATCGGCGCGCTGCGCGACTTCGCGCGCACCCTGCCGGCGTACGCACGCGCCTGATCGCCCGCATCCGATCGCGCAACGCCGCGCTCGTGCTGCGCTGAAAGGCGCAATCAGCGCGCCGGCAGGCTGGTGGCGCGTGTAACGGTGCGCATGGCGAAGCTCGAGTGCACGCGCGCGACGCTCGGCAGGCGTGTCAGATGGATGTGCACACGCTCGAAATCGGCCATGTCCGCGACCACCAGCCGCAGCAGGTAGTCGTGCTCGCCGGTCATGAGATAGCACTCCATGACCTCCGGCACCTTGCGTACTGCGCTCTCGAAGGCTTCCAGTCCCGCCTGGCTCTGCCGATCGAGGGTAATGCTGACGAATACATTCACGGGAAAGCCCGCACGCTGCTGGTCGATGAGCGCGGTGTAGCCCTGGATCAGTCCCGATTGCTCGAGCGCGCGTACGCGGCGCAGGCACGCCGATTCCGACAGGCTCACCTTGCCGGCGAGCCCGGTATTGGTGATGCGGGCGTCCTGCTGCAGCAGGCGCAGGATGGCGCGATCGTAGCGGTCGAGCTCCATGAGCGCAATTATCCTTCATCAAAGGGCGTTCTGGCGGCAGATTCTGCCACAAGCGGGGCCGGGCGTCGCCATTACGCAAGTCGCCGCCGCGGATCGAAACCTATGCTGGTGCAAAAGCAAATGGGGGATCTGCAGCCATGCGTATCGGCGTTCCGCGGGAAATCAAGGTTCATGAGTACCGCGTCGGCCTGGTGCCGGCGGGGGTGCGCGAGCTCACTGCCGCCGGGCACGAGGTCATCGTCGAGAGCGGCGCGGGCGATGGCATCGGTGTCGATGACGCCCAGTTCCGGGGCGCGGGAGCCGTCATCGCGGCGCGCGCGGCGGAGGTGTTTGAGCGCGCTGACATGGTCATCAAGGTCAAGGAGCCGCAGCCCGTCGAGTGCGAGATGCTGCGCCGCGGCCAGGTGTTGTTCACCTACCTGCATCTGGCGGCCGATGTGGTGCAGGCGAAGGGACTGATGCGCTCCGGCGCCACGGCCATCGCTTACGAGACCGTGACGGCGCGCAACGGCTCGCTGCCCCTGCTCACGCCCATGAGCGAGGTGGCGGGGCGCATGTCGATCCAGGTCGGCGCGGCGAGCCTGCAGAAGGCCAATGGCGGCTTCGGCGTACTGCTCGGCGGCGTGCCCGGCGTGCCTCCGGCGAAGGTCGTGATTCTCGGGGGCGGCGTCTCCGGCACGCACGCGGCGGAGATGGCTGTCGGGCTGCGCGCGGACGTCACCGTGGTCGACCGCTCGGTGGATCGGCTGCGCGAGCTGTCGGCGATATTCGGCTCGTCGCTGCGCACTGCATACTCCACGACCGAGACGATCGAGCGCCTGGTGCGCGATGCGGACCTCGTCGTCGGCGCGGTGCTGGTGGTCGGCGGCGCGGCGCCGAAGCTCGTCAACCGCGCGATGGTCAAGAGCATGAAGCCGGGCACGGTGCTGGTGGACATCTCCATCGACCAGGGAGGTTGCTTCGAGACCAGCCATCCCACCACGCACGCGGAGCCGACCTTCGTGGTGGACGGCGTCATTCATTACTGCGTTGCCAACATGCCGGGCGCCGTTCCCAGGACTTCGACGTTTGCCCTGACGAATGCGACGCTCCCCTACGCGCGCGCGCTGGCGGACCTGGGGTGGCAGGCCGCCTTCAAACGCGATCCGGGGCTCGCCGCGGGACTGAACGTACACGCCGGGGAGATCACCCACGAGGCGGTTGCACGAGCGCTCGGGCTGCAGGCCCGCCCGGTGAGCTGAGGGCCGGCGCGCGCCGGCGAGTGCCCGGGGCCGCGCGATTGCGCCGGGCACCCGAGGCAGTCCCCACAAAGATAGGTGGCTGCGCGTGCCGCGGGCGGCTAGGCTAGCGGCGCATCGATCCCAACACCTGTGGAGGCTCTCGTGAGGAAGATTGCGCTGCCGGCTGCGATGCTGGCGTTCATGGCAGGCGCGGCGCTCGCCGAACCCGTGACCTACCAGATCGACCCGAACCATACCTATCCGAGCTTCGAGGCCGACCATTTCGGGGGCCTGTCGGTGTGGCGCGGCAAGTTCGACAAGTCCTCCGGGACCATCGTGCTGGACAAGGACAAGGGGACCGGAACAGTGGAAGTGACCGTCGACGCCGCCTCCATCGACTTCGGCATGCCCAAGCTCAATGAGCACGCGAAGTCTGCGGAAATGTTCGACGTGCAGAAGTTCCCCACGGCGACTTACAAGGGCTCGTTTGCCGACTTCAGGAACGGCGCCCCAACGAAGATCGTCGGCGAGCTGACACTCCATGGCGTGACGCATCCGCTGACGCTCACGGTCAATCAGTTCAAGTGCGTGACGGTCCCGATGGACAAGAAGGAACACTGCGGCGCGGACGCATCAGGGAGCCTTGAGCGCAGCGATTACGGCATCAGCTACGGCGATAAGTACGGCTTCAAGATGGCCGTGAAACTTGCCATCCAGGTGGAGGGGATCCGCGCAAGCTGACGCTCTGCCGCGACGCCGCAGGCACGCTACCCCGCCTCAGCTGATCCGCGCCACCGCCTCGGCGGCGAGCGCCAGCGAGGCGGTGAGTCCCGGGGACTCGATGCCAAAGAGGTTGAGCACGCCGGCGACACCGTGGGTGTGCGCATCGTCGATGCGAAAATCCGCGAGCGGCTCGCCGGGGCCGGTGATTCTCGGGCGTACGCCGGCGTAGGCGGGCTGCAGCGCCCCATCCGCAAGCCCCGGCCAGTAACGGCGGATCGCCACATAAAAGCCCGCGGCGCGCTGCGGATCGACGTCGCAATCGAACGCGTCGATCCATTGCACGTCCGGCCCGAAGCGCGCGCGCCCGGCGAGATCGAGCGTGAGATGGATGCCAATGCCGCCTTCCTCGGGCAGCGGATAGATGAGGTGCCGGAAAGGTACGCGGCCGGCAAGCGAGAAGTAGTTGCCGCGACAGTAGTACGCGGTCGGGATGTGCGCGCCGGGAAAGCCCTCGATGAGGCGCGCCACCGCGGGGGCCTGCACGCCGGCACAGTTGATCAGCAGGTGCGCGCGCAGCGCAGGTTCCGCGCCGTTCACGCCAATGAGCACGCCGCGCTCTTCGAGCACCAGCCGGGTGACCGCGCAGCTGCAGGCCAGCGTGGCGCCGCCGCGCTCCGCATCCGCGAGCAGCGCCAGCATGTAGCCGTGCGAATCGATGATGCCGGTGAGGGGCGAGTGCAGCGCCCCGGCGCACGCGAGCTGCGGTTCCAGCGCGAGCACCGCTGCGCGTCCGAGGGAGGCGAGCTCGACGCCGTTGGCGAGCGCCGTGGCCGCGATGCCTTCCAGCCCCGGCAGCTGTGCGGGCTCCGCCGCCACGATCAGCTTGCCGCAGCGCTGGTGCGCGATGCCGCGCTCGCGGCAGAAGGCATACAGCTGCTCCCGACCCGCGACGCACAGGCGCGCCTTGAGCGAGCCGGGGCGGTAGTACAGACCGGCGTGGATGACCTCGCTGTTGCGCGAGCTCGCCGCCGTGCCGAAGCGTGCCGCAGCCTCGAGGATCAGCGTGTCACGGCCGCGCGCGGCGAGCTCGCGAGCCACCGCAAGCCCGATCACGCCGGCGCCGATCACGACCGCATCCACGCTGTCCACCGTGCCAGTGTAATGGCGTCGCGCGCACGACGTGCCCTGCGGTGAGCGCGCATCGCCCGCGCGCCTTACAATGCGCATCCCCGCACAGCCGAAGCCAACAGGAGCCACCCGTGCCCGCCGTGCACTACCGCCTGGAAGGCGAGGTCGCCGTCCTGACGATGGCAAACCCGCCGGTCAACGCGCTAAGCCTTGCGGTGCGCACTGGCCTGATGCAGGGCCTGGAACGCGCCGCGGCCGATGCCGCGGTCACGGCGATCGTCCTCACCGGGCAGGGCGGCTGCTTCTCCGGCGGCGCCGACATCAACGAGATCGCCTCCGGCGTGGCCCTCACGCCGCCGACGCTGCGCGATCTGCAGGAGCAGATGGAGGCGAGCGCCAAGCCGCTGGTGGCGGCCATCGAGGGAATCGCTCTGGGGGGCGGATTTGAGCTGGCGCTCACCTGCCACTGGCGCCTCGCCGCCGCGGGCGCGAAGGTCGGCCTCCCGGAGGTGAAGCTCGGACTGATTCCGGGAGCCGGCGGCACGCAGCGCTTCACGCGCCTCGCGGGGCCGCAAGCCGCGCTCGAGGCGATCACCAGCGGCGCACAGATCCCGGCCGCGCGCGCACACGAGCTGCGCCTCGTCGATGGTCTCGCCGAAGACGTGCTCGCGGGCGCGGTTGCCTATGCGCGGCAGGCAGCCCGGGAGCACTGGCGAGTGCGGGTGACGAGCGATCTGACCGATCAGATCGCCGGCGTGAATCCTGAGGTTTTCGCGGCGTTTCGCCGCAGGGTCGAAGCGAAGGCCCGCGGCCAGCTCGCTCCGTGGAAGATCATCGATGCCGTCGAGGCGGCGTGCACGCGGCCAAAGGAGGAGGCGTTTCGGCTCGAGCGCGAGGCCTTCGTCGCCTGCCGCGACAGCGAGCAGCGCCGCGCGCTCACTCACGTGTTCTTTGCCGAGCGCGAGGCGCGGCGTATCCCCGGGCTCGATGCGAAGTTGAGGCCACAGCCGGTGCGTGCCGCGGCCGTAATAGGCGCGGGTACCATGGGCGGGGGCATTGCGATGTGCTTCGCCAACGCCGGCATCCCGGTCGCGGTGCTGGAGCTGTCGGGCGAGGCGCTCGAGCGGGGGCTGAACGTGGTGCGCGGCAACTACGCCGCCTCCGTCGCCCGTGGCAGCCTCACCCGGGAGCGCGCGGATCAGGCGCTTGCCCTGATCCGCGGCGTGAGCGACTACGCGGCGCTCGCTGCCGCGGACATCGTGATCGAGGCGGTCTTCGAAGACCTGAAAGTCAAACAGGAGGTGTTCGCGCGGCTCGAGCGTGCGGCGGCTCCCGGCGCCATCCTCGCCACCAACACCTCCACGCTCGACATCGATGCGATCGCTGCCAGCACCTCGCGACCGCAGCAGGTGGTCGGCACGCATTTCTTCAGCCCGGCGAACGTCATGAGGCTGCTGGAGAACGTGCGCGGCAAGCACACCTCGGCGCAGACCATCGCGACCGTGATGGCGCTCGGCAAGACACTCGGCAAGGTTGCGGTGCTCGCCGGCAACTGCGACGGCTTCATCGGCAATCGCATGCTCATGTTCTACGGCTCGGAAGCGGAGTTCCTGCTCGAGCAGGGCGCCACGCCCGAGCAGATCGACCGGGTGATGGAGGCTTTCGGCTTCGCCATGGGACCGCTGGCGATGCGCGACCTCGCCGGCAACGATGTCGGTTTTCTGATCCGCAAGGGACGCAAGCTTCCCGCGGACGAGCGCTGGTCGCCGATCCTCGAGCGTCTGGTGGCGCAAGGGCGGTTCGGTCAGAAGAGCGGCAAGGGTTTCTACCGCTACGAGGGACGCAAGCGCATCCCCGACCCGCAGGTCACGGCGCTGATCGAGGCGGTATCGCGCGAGCTCGGCATCGAGCGGCGCCAGATCCCGGATGAGGAGATCCTCGAGCGCCTGCTGCATCCGCTGGTCAACGAGGGCGCACGCATCGTGGAGGAGGGCATCGCCATACGCGCCAGCGATATCGACGTGGTGTACGTCAACGGCTACGGCTTCCCCGCCTACAAGGGCGGGCCGATGTTCTGGGCGGAGCAGGCGGGGCTTGAGCGTGTAGTGCGCACGATGCAGCGCCTCGCGCCGACGCACGGCGCGCGCTGGCGCCCGGCGCCGCTGCTCGAGCGCCTGGCGGGCTCCGCAGAGGGCTGGGGGAGCCTGCGGGCGGGCGGACAGAGCGCCAGCTCGTGAGGCAGGCAGGCGAGGGCGCCCGTGCGGGCGCGCTGCGACGCGCGGTCGGCAGCGCGCTGCTGACGCTGGCGATGGCCACTGGTGCGGGCGCCGCCGGCGCCTCGGGCGCTGAGCACGCGATGGCGCACGTGCCGGCGAGCGTGGCGGAGTGGGCGAACAGCGCACGCCTGTGGCAGGGCCTGGGCGATTTCCACCGCGGCGTCAGTACCTCCTCGGCGCTGGCGCAGCAGTACTTCGATCAGGGCATGCGGCTGCTATGGGCGTTCAATCACGACGAGTCGGCGCGCTCTTTCGCCAGGGCGGCCGAGCTCGATCCCGGCTGCGCCGCGTGCTATTGGGGCGTGGCGCTCACGGTCGGGCCGAACTACAACGTGCCAGCGATGGCGGAGCCACGCGCGCGCGTCGCCTGGGAGGCGCTGCACAAGGCCCAGGACAACGCCGCGCACGCATCGGCGGTGGAGCAGGCGCTGATCGTGGCGCTCGCGGCGCGTTACCCGTCTGCGCAACCGCTCGGGCCCGCTGACCTCGGTCCGGTCCTGAGCGCCTACGCGGCCGCCATGCGCCAGGTCGCGCAGCGTTTCCCCGACGATCTCGACGTGCAGACGCTGTGCGCGGAGAGCGAGATGAATGTGCATGCGTGGAAGCTGTGGACCTCCGCTGGCCAGCCCGCTGCCGGCACGCTCGAGATCGAGGCGCGCCTCGAGTCGGTACTGCGCCGCGATCCCGATCACCCGGGCGCCAACCACTACTACATCCACGTGATGGAGGCCTCGCCGCATCCGGAGAAAGCGCTCGCCGCCGCCGAGCGGCTGCGCGGCATGATGCCCGCCGCAGGCCATCTCGAGCACATGCCGGCGCACATCATGCAGCGTGTGGGACGTTACGAGGACGCAGCTGAAGCGAACCGCCGCGGCGCCGCAGCCGATCAGGCGTACTTCGCAGCGACGTCGCCCCCGGACTACTACGCGATGTATCTCGCCCACAACTATTCCTTTCTTGCTTTCTCAGCGGCCATGGAAGGGCGCAAGGCGGAGACCCTCGCCGCCGTACAGAGCGTGGTCGCGACTGTCCCGCTCGACGCGGTGCTCGGCATGGGCGACTCCGGCTGGATTCTCGCGCCGCAGTACGCGGCTCTGGTGCGCTTCGGACTGTGGGACGAGGCGATTGCGCTCGCACCGCCGGATCCCCGGGCGCAGGGTCTGACGGCCGGTTACCTCTACAGCCGGGGCGTGGGGCTCGCAGCGCGCGGCCGGATCGACGACGCGCAGGCCGTGCTCGGGGAGTTGCGACGGCTGAGCGCCGCCGTGCCCGCGGACGCAGCCGCCGGCTTCAACACGCTGCACGACATTCTCAGTGTCGCCGTGCCGATCGTGGCCGCCCGCATTGCATCGTCGCAGCAGCGCAGCGACGAGGCGGTCACGCTGCTCGAGCAGGCAGTCGCCGCCGAGGACAAGCTCGCCTACAACGAGCCCGCGGACTGGTTCTTCCCGGCGCGCCAGCTGCTCGGCGCACAGCTGCTGATCGCAGGACAGGCGCAGCAGGCCGCGCGCATCTACCGTGAAGACCTCGCGCGCAATCCCGCCAACGGCTGGTCGCTCTATGGGCTCGCCGCGGCGCTGCGCGCGCAGCACAAGTCAGGCGAGGCCGCGCGGGTCACGCGTGAGTTCGAGGCGGCGTGGCAGCACGCGGATGTGCAGCTGCCAGCTTCCGCGTTCTGGTTCGCGGGTGCCGATGCTACCAGCTGCGAATGCCAGCGCCGGGCGTCAGGTGAGCGGCAGCCGGGTGGTGAACTTCTTGGTGCGCAGTACGAAGCTGGTGTTCACTGAGCGCACCGCGCCAAGCTGCAGCAGCTGCGTCGACAGGAAGTGCTCGTACGCCTCCATGCTGGCGGCGACGATGCGCAGCAGGTAATCGTTGGCGCCGCTCATCGAGTGGCACTCGAGCACCTCGGCGCGCTCCTTGACGAACTGATCGAACCGGCGCACCGACTCGGGGTGATGATTCTCGAGCGAGACCACGGCGTAGGCGAGGATCGGCAGCCCGATGGCGGACGCGCGCAGCAGCGTCGCGAAGCCTTCGATGAAGCCCGCCTGCTCGAGGCGGCGCAGCCGCCGCCAGCACGGCGCGGCCGACAGCCCGACGCGTTTGGCCAGCTCCTGGTTGGAAATCCGCGCATCGGCCTGCAGCTCTTCGAGGATGCGCCGGTCGAGGCGGTCGAGACGATCGAGCGAGCGGGTACCCATGGCTTGTGGCTCCGAGAGCGGAGCAAGAATATTGCCAAATAGAGCCTTTTGAGGGCAATGAGAGCAAGATAATTTCAGGAATTCGGGCATAAGCTGCGCCATCGCCACTGAGACCGAACATCCCATGCCCGAGCGGGCTGCTGCCATGCCGAACGTCTCGCGGCAAGAGCGCGCGCCGACCAGTGCACCTGACTGGCGCCGTGTAGCCGCGCTCATGCAGGCCTCGCGCGCGCTCGATGACATCGAGGAAAGCCGACTCCTGCCCGAGCGCAAGGTGCTGTACCAGTTCTCCGCCCGCGGCCATGAGCTGGCGCAGATTCTGCTCGGGTTGCAGCTAACGGACCCACACGATGGCGTGGGCGCTTACTATCGCTCGCGCCCGCTGATGCTGGCGCTCGGGGTGAGCCTGGAGGAGGCGGCAGCAGGGCCGCTCGCGCGCAGCGGCTCCTTCAGCGGTGGCCGCGACATCGGCGTGGTCTTCAACCTTCCCGGGCGCGGCGGAGCGACCGTGCTGCCCGCGTGCGGCGGCGTCGGCACGCAGTACACGCCTGCGGCCGGCTGGGCGCAGGCGATCCGTTACCGCCACGAGGTACTTGCCGATGCCTCTTACGCGCGCAGCATCGCGGTGGTGCTCGGCGGAGATGCCTCGACCGCCACCAACGGTTTCTGGTCGGCCCTCAACATCGCCACGACACTGCAGCTGCCGTTGCTCTTTCTCATCGAGGACAACGCCTTCGGCATCTCCGTGCCCTCGCGTCTGCAGACGCCGGGAGGCAATATCGCGGCCAACCTGCGCTCCTTCGGCGGGCTCATCCTCATGGACGGCGACGGCAGCGATCCGCGCGCGGCGGCGACGCTCACCGCCGAGGCGGTCGCGCGGGTACGCGCTGAGCGCGCCCCGCTGCTGCTGCGGCTCACCGTGCCGCGCCTGTCGGGGCACTCCGGGCAGGACACCCAGACCTACAAGTCGGCACAGACGCTCAGTGATGAGCGTGGGCGTGATCCGCTCAGGCGCCTGCAGGAGTTCCTGGTGCCCGCGGCGATGCCTGAGCCCGAATGGGCGCGCCTGGAACAGGAGGCACGACGCGCGGTCGAGGAGGCGATTGCGAGCGCGCTCGCGCGGCCCGATCCCGATCCGCGTGAGCTGACGCAGCACGTGTTCTCGGCGAGCGCCACGGCAGGCAGCGTCACGGCAACCCCGACGCCTCAGGAGCAGGGTGGCCTGCAACCCGAGGGGTTCGTGTTTGCCCCGTCGAGTGCCGTGGCCCGTCCGGAAGGACCGCGCATCAACATGCTCACCGCGATCCGCCGCACGCTCGATGTGGAGCTCGCGCTCAATCCGCGCATGCTGGTGTTCGGTGAGGATGTGGGTCCCAAGGGGGGCGTGCACGGGGCGACGCTGGGGCTTCAGGACAAGTACGGCGCGCAGCGTGTCTTCGACACCAGCTTGTCCGAGGAAGGCATCATCGGCCGCGCAGTGGGCATGGCGCTCGCGGGACTTCTGCCGGTGGCCGAGATCCAGTTCCGCAAGTACGCCGATCCGGCGGCCGAGCAGCTCAATGACTGCGGAACGCTGCGCTGGCGCACGCGCAATCGCTTCGCTGCGCCGATCGTGGTGCGCATGCCCGGGGGCTTCTTCAAGTGCGGCGATCCCTGGCACAGCCAGACCAACGAAGTCGCCTGGGTGCACGGCGTCGGCTGGCGCGTCGCAGTGCCTTCGAACGCCGAGGATGCCGTGGGGCTCCTGCGCGCGGCGCTGCGTGGCAACGATCCGGTGATCTTCTTCGAGCACCGCGCCATGCTCGATGGCGCCTCGGCGCGCCGTCCGTATCCGGGGGATGCGTTCGTGCTGCCCTTCGGGCAGGCGCGCACGGTGCGCAGCGGCACCGAGCTCACCGTGGTCACCTGGGGCGCCATGGTGGAGCGCTGCGAGCAGGCAGCCGGGCGCTCGCACGTTGACGCGGAGGTCCTGGATCTGCGTACTCTGTCGCCCTGGGACAGGGAAGCGGTACGCGCCTCGGTGGAAAAGACTCATCGCTGCCTGATCGTGCATGAAGACAACCTGAGTGCCGGCTTCGGCGCGGAGATCGCCGCGACGCTGGCGCAGGAGAGTTTCTTCAGTCTCGATGCGCCGCTCGAGCGGCTTGCGATGCCGGATATCCCCAGCCCCCACAGCCCGGTGCTGCTCGAAGCGGCCGTGCCGGGCGTCGCGCAGATCACCCAGGCCATCCAGCGCCTGGCGAGCCTGTGATCACACCGTGAGCCGCCCATGAGCAGCGCCGTCGAGATCAGGGCGCCGTCGGAGCAGACCGAAGGCACGCGCTCGCAGATCCTGCGCTGGCTGAAGCGCCCGGGCGACAGTGTCAGCGAGAATGAGCCACTCATCGAGATCGAGACCGACAAGGTGACGGTGGAAGTCGCCGCGCCGGCTTCCGGGGTGCTGCGCGAGATCCTGAAACACGAGCAGGAGGAGATTGAGCCGGGAGAGCTGCTCGGGCGGCTCGAGCCCGGGTTGGCCGCCGCGACGTCGGCTGGCGCGAGCGCCGCGAGCCACACCGAGCGCAGCAGCGACGCCGACACGCCTGCTTTGGGCACGGCAGCCGGCAGAGCCGCCCCCGTCACGGGCGCGACCTCATCCGCCGCGCGTGCGGCCAGCGCGCTGAGCCCGGCCGTACGACGCCTGCTCGCCGAGCACGGGCTCGATCCGTCCGCGGTGCCTGGCAGCGGGGAGGGCGGGCGCATCACCGTGGAGGATGTACTGCAGGCCGCCACGCGCAGTGCGGCCGCGGGGGGTGCGCCCCGGGGCCCAACCGCTACCGCCGCGGATACGCCACCGCCGTCGGCCGCCACGGCGTACGCGGAGCCCGCGCTGCACGCTCGGCGCGTGCCGCATACCGCGGTGCGCAGGCGCATCGCCGAGCACATGGTGCAAAGCCTGCTGCATACCGCGCCGCACGTCACGACGGTGTTCGAGGCCGACATGGCCGCCGTGCTGCGCAGCCGCGCCCGCCAGCGCGAGGAGTTCGCGCAGCGCGGCGTGCCGCTCACGCTCACGGCTTACTTCGTGCAGGCCGCGGTAGCGGCGATCCGCGCGGTTCCCGAGGCCAACAGTCGCTGGACGGACGCGGCACTCGAGATCTACGAGCCGATTCACATCGGGATCGCGACCGCGGTGGACGGCGTAGGGCTGCTCGTGCCGGTGCTGCGCGATGCCCAGGCACGCGACCTGCTCGAGACCGCGCGCGGCCTCGACGACCTGGTGAGGCGGGCACGCGCGGCGAAGCTCTCGCCCGCCGACGTCCGCGGTGGCACCTTCACGCTCTCCAACCACGGCGTCAGCGGCAGTCTGCTGGCGGCGCCCATCATCATCAACCAGCCGCAGGCGGCGATTCTCGGCATCGGCAAGCTCGAGAAGCGGACGGTGGTCGTGGAGGAGGGCGACGAGGAGAGGATTGCGGTGCAGCCGCGCTGTTATGTCACGCTGACGATCGATCACCGCGTGATGGACGGCCACCAGGCCAACCATTTCATGCAGACCTTCGTACAGACGCTCAACGAGTGGCCGCCCTAGGGGAATGACGCCTCAGCGCGAACCGATCGAGCACGCCAGCGCGGATGAGCTGCGGGCGCTGCAGCTGCAGCGTCTGCAGTGGTCGGTGCGCCACGCCTACGAGAACAGCGCGCCCTACCGCGCCAAGTGCGAGCGCACCGGGGTGCATCCGCGCGACCTCGGATCGCTCGCCGATCTCTCGCACTTCCCCTTCACGCTCAAGGACGACCTGCGCGCGAATTACCCCTTCGGCATGTTCGCGGTGCCGCGCGAGCAGGTGGTGCGCCTGCATGCCTCGAGCGGCACCACCGGCAGGCCGACCGTGGTCGGTTACACGCGCCGCGACATCGACACCTGGGCCGGGCTCGTGGCGCGCTCCATCCGCGCCGCGGGCGGCGCGCCCGGGGACCTGGTGCACATCGCCTATGGCTACGGGCTGTTCACCGGCGGCCTCGGCGCGCATTACGGCGCCGAGCGGCTCGGCTGCACCGTGGTGCCGATGTCGGGCGGGCAGACGCAGCGGCAGGTGCAGCTGATCTGCGACCTGCGACCCGACATCATCATGGTGACCCCCTCCTACATGCTGGCGATCGCCGAGGAGTTCGTGCGCCAGGGACTGGATCCGGCGCGGAGCTCGCTGCGCATCGGGATCTTCGGGGCGGAGCCCTGGACGCAGCGCATGCGCGAGGAGATCGAAGCGCGCATGGGGCTGCAGGCGCTCGACATCTACGGGCTGTCGGAAGTCATGGGCCCGGGCGTCGCGTGCGAGTGCATCGAGAGCAAGGATGGGCCGGTGATCTGGGAGGATCACTTCTATCCGGAGATCATCGATCCGGCCACGGGCGAGGTGCTCCCCGACGGGGCGCCGGGCGAGCTGGTGTTCACCACGCTCACCAAGGAAGCGCTGCCATTGATCCGTTACCGTACACGCGATCTGACCGCACTCCTGCCCCCCACCGCCCGCTCGATGCGACGCATGGACCGCATCACCGGACGCTCGGACGACATGCTGATCATTCGCGGGGTGAACGTGTTCCCGAGCCAGATCGAGGAGCTGCTGCTGAAGATCGCGGGGCTCGCCCCGCACTACCAGCTCGAAGTGATGTGCGTGGCGCACCGCGATGAGCTTCTCGTGCAGGTTGAGTGTCTGACGCAGGTCGCCGCGGATGCATCGCTGCGCGCGCGCCTGCAACAGGAGCTGCAGACCAGCATCAAGGCGATGATCGGCATCGCCACGCAGGTGCAGGTGCGCGATCCGGGCGCGATCGAGCGCTCGGCCGGCAAGGCGAAACGGGTGATCGACAACCGCCCGGGGCGCTTGGGATGACCACGTTGTCGGCAGACAACCCTGACCACAGAATCTCGCCGTTTGTCGTGGGCGTTTCAGGGCATCGGGACCTGCACCCGGACGCACTGCAGCAACTGCGCCGGGCGCTCGTGGAGATCCTGCAGCAGCTCAAGGAGCGTCTTCCGAACTCCGAGGTGCGCATCATGGCGGGCATGGCCGCCGGCGCCGATCTGCTGGTGGTGCAAACCGCGCTGGAGCTCGGATTCGGCGTCGACGCCATGCTGCCCATGCGGCTTGAGCACTACGCGGCAGACTTCGATTCCGACTCGTTAGCCTTGCTCAGAACGCTGCTGGCGCACCCCGGGGTGCGCTGCCTCGAGCTCCCGCTGAGCCTACACGCGGAGGAAGGCGCGGCGGCCGCGGGCATCTCGGTCCGGGACGCGCACTACGCGGTTCTTGCGCAGACCCTCACCCGCGGATGCAATCTGCTGATCGCGCTGTGGGACGGGGAATCATCGCACCTGCCCGGCGGCACTGCGGACACGGTTTTGCGCTATCTCGGTCTGCGCACCGACCGCAACAAGGACGATACCCGGCTGCAATTCCTGGATGCACCGGCCGATCACGACGTGCCCGCCCGGCTGGTCTACTGGATCCCGACGGCCCGCGCGAAAGCGGGTCCCGCACCGGACGCCGGTTCGCCCTGCTTTCTCGCCGGCATCAGCGATAACGCGCTGCTGCGATTGTCCACGATGCCGCACCGGCTGCAGGTCCACCTGCGCTCGCTGAGCGCCTATAACAGCGAGTACCAGCGCCTCCACAATCGCCGGCGCAGCCATCCTCCTCCGGACTCCCTCATGAGTGGCCTGGGGGCGACGATGCCGTTGAGTACCCGCGAGCGTGCGGCGCTCGAGCGGATCGATGCGCAGTACGGTAAGGCCGACGCACTCGCCGTGTACTTCCAGCGACGCTCGGACCAGCTGTTCGCATTCCTGAACCTCGTTGCCTTATCGATGGGTCTGGCTTATCTCGTGTACGACAAATTCTCCAGAACGCGCCTGTTGCTGCTCGTGTACCTGCTGATCCTGATTTCGAGCGTCGGCTTGTACTACGTACTGCACCGACGGCACTGGTTCGCGAAGCACCTGATGTGCCGGGCACTCGCGGAAACGCTGCGCGTGAAGTTCTACCTCAGGCTCGCGAGCGGTGAACACCTGGTGAACGCCGAAGAGGTGCTCTCGCTCTCCGGTGTGAACCGCTTCCACGGCTTTGGCTGGATCGGCCATGTCCTGATCGCCCTTGAATCGCCCGCGGGGGGCAGCGGCTCGGGAGTCGGCACGGATCCGGAGGATGGCGTTCATCTGGCCTGGATCGAGAATCAGCGCCAATACTTCATCAGGAAAGTGGCCAAACTGCATCGCAGCGGGGTGCGTACGAAGTGGCTGAAGGGGGGCCTGCTCGGCATGATCCTCCTGGTCGTTCTGAGTCTGCTGTTGCTCGGCAGGTCCGCAAGCGATCGACTGGTCTTTGGCATATCGCTCGAGGAGGTACTGACGTTCGTCATAGGGCTGGGAGCCGTCATGCTCGCATCCTGGGAACTGCACCAGAACAAGATGGCCACCCGCGAGCTGCTGTGGCAGTACCGTAATCAACTGAAGCACTTCTCCCGCGCGCGTTCGCAGCTGACGCGCACGTTTGCCGCGAGCCGCCGCCTCGAGATCCTCGCCGAGCTCGGCAAGAACTCGTTGATGGAGAGCTACCTGTGGGCCATCCATCGCTTTCATCGCGAGCACGAGCCGCCCGCGAGGGTTTGAGGCAATAGCGCTGGGCCGAGTCAGGCCGTTTGCGCCCCGCGCGGCGGTGCCCGTAAAATCAAGTCTCCCGTTGCCGCCGGACAGGCGCGACCGGCGCCATGCCGCGGGTGGCTGGAGATCAAGCATGCAGATGCACCTGGGGGATGCGGGCGACGGACTCCTCGATGTCTCGCTCATCGGCCGGCTGGACACGGCGGGCGTGGACTGCATCGAGACGCAGCTCACTGCCCACCTCGTACCGCGCGGTGCGCGTGCGATTGTCGATCTTTCCCAGGTCGTGTTCCTCGGCTCGGTGGGGATCCGCATGTTCATCACGATTGCGCGTGCGCTCGGCAGGAAGGGCGGCAAGCTGGTGCTCTACGGCGCGCCACCGCTCGTCGCCCAGGTCCTTGAAATCACCTCGCTGAATAGCATCGTGCCGGTGCGCGCGGATTCGGGCGCCGCCGCTGCCGTGGCGCGCGGCTGACGATTGACGCCCGAGCGGACCGGGCCGTGATGCCGGGGCGCACAGAGATCCGCTTCCCCGGCACCCACGACGGCTTCGCGCAGGCGTTCGCGCAGTTGCGCGGCGCGCTCGATGCGGAACGACTGGACGCTGCTGCGCGCTACAACGCCGAGCTGGTGTTCGAGGAGATCGTGGCCAACATCGTCGGCCACGGCGCGGTACACGGCCACGAGCCGGACGTGCGCGTCACGCTGGAGCCTCGCTCCGACGCGATCGTCCTGACGTTTGACGACGACGGCATGCCGTTCGATCCGCGCGGGCGCCCCGATCCGCTGCCGGCGAGGTCGCTGGAGGAGGCGCAGGTCGGCGGCTTTGGCCTGATGCTGGTACGCCGCGCCGCGAGCTCGCTCGACTACCTGCGTACGGCCGAGGGCCGCAATCGACTGACCGTGAGGCTCTCGCGCGCCGGTGCCGCCGCATGAATCGGCTGCGTTGCCGCGTACCGGGCGATCCCGCCGAAGCGCGCGTGTGCCGCGGAACTGGCGGGCGGCAATGAACGGTGCAAGCGGCGGGCAGTGCCCGAGAGGTAGCTCTCTGCTGCGGCGAACACGCGGGCATAGAGTGCGCGGCACAGGCCGTAGGCCGCCGTGCCGGCCCAGTCGGGCGGCAGCAGCGCCGCCGGCAGCAGCGGATCGAGCAGGTGGATCTTGCGGTACTCGTGAATGAGGAGCGTGCGTATCACGAAGGCGGTGTCGGCGCTGACGCCGCCGGTGGCGCTCGCCTCGGCCACTGGCGCGAAGCGCGCGATGAAACGCCGATAGCGCCGTGCCTGCTCGGCGAGGTCCCAGCCGCGCGCGGCGAGCTTGCGGTCGATGCGCACGTCGGCGCTCGCGCTGTGCAGCAGCAGCCCCTCGCGGGCGCCGGCCACGGTGCGCAACCAGCGGCGCGCCTGCTGCAGCGTGCACGCCGGGTGGGCGAAGAGCGCGGGCGTCAGCTGGCCGAATCCGAGCCACCTGAGGTCGCGACGCATCTCGCTCGGCCGCGGCGTGCCGGCCGGCAGCAGCACCAGCGTCCAGGTCCCGTCCCAGACACGCGGGTTCTCGCCGTAGATGCGCCGCGCGCCTTCCGCAAAGCGCTCCGCGCCGCCGCGCGTCAGGCGGTATTCGCTGCGCCGTCCGGAACGCCGTGGCGCGAGCCAACCCTCGCGCGCCAGTCGCGCCACCGAGGTGCGCACCAGGCGCTCGGTGAGGCCGAAGGGGGCGGCGAGGCGGATGAGACTGCCGAGCGTCACCGCCCCGCCGCGCGGGGCGATGGCATCGCCGAAGAGCGTGATGAGGAGCGAGCCGCCGCGCAGCGGCCGCTGCGCCCGGAAATGGCGCAACAGGGCCCGAACCGCGGCGGGCGGCGTGGCGCTCGCCTTGCTTTTCATGGGGTTGAAATTGTGACACAAAAATGTTCATCTCATGTGATAGTCTTGTGTCACATCTGAAGCTGCCGCCGCTGCCACCCACCCATGTATACCCAGGCCCTCGACACCCATGGCAAGGAGCCGGTGCCGGCCGCCGCCGAGACGGACGCGCTCGCCGCGCGCTTCCAGGCACGCATCGACGCGGACGAGAAGATCGAGCCCAAGGACTGGATGCCCGACGCCTACCGCCAGACGCTGATCCGCCAGATCTCGCAGCACGCGCACTCCGAGATCGTCGGGATGCTCCCCGAGGGCAACTGGATCACGCGCGCCCCGACGCTGCGGCGCAAGACGGTACTGATCGCCAAGGTTCAGGACGAAGGCGGGCACGGCATGTATCTGTACAGCGCCGCCGAGACTCTGGGCATCGCGCGCGAGGAGATGATCGCGCAGCTGCTGTCGGGCGCCGCCAAGTACTCGAGCATCTTCAACTACCCGACGCTCACCTGGGCGGACATCGGCGCCATCGGCTGGCTGGTCGACGGCGCGGCGATCATGAACCAGATCCCGATCTGCCGTTGCTCTTTCGGGCCGTACGCGCGCGCCATGGTGCGCATATGCAAGGAGGAGAGCTTCCACCAGCGGCAGGGGTTCGAGATCATGCTGACTCTCGCGCAGGGCAGCCACGCGCAGCGGGCGATGGCACAGGATGCGCTGAACCGCTGGTGGTGGCCGTCGATCATGATGTTCGGCCCGAGCGATGCCGAGTCGAAGCACACCGCGCAGTCGATGCGCTGGAAGATCAAGCGCTTCAGCAACGATGAGCTGCGCCAGAAATTCATCGACGTCACCGTGCCGCAGGCGCACTTCCTCGGGCTCACCATCCCCGACCACGAGCTGCGCTGGGACGAGGCGTCGCAGCACTACCGCATCGGCGCGATCGACTGGGACGAGTTTCACGCGGTGCTCAAGGGCAGCGGGCCCTGCAATCGCGAGCGCCTGGAGGCACGGCGCGCGGCACATGCCGCGGGGCAGTGGGTGCGCGAGGCAGCCTCGGCCCATGCCGAGAAGGAACGGCAGCGCGCCTCACGCGCAGCCTGAGCCGGGAGGGCACCCCATGAGTCACGACTGGCCGCTGTACGAAGTCTTCATCCGCTCCCGCTCGGGGCTCGAGCACAAGCACGTCGGTAGCCTGCACGCCGCGGACGCGCGCATGGCGATCGAGCACGCGCGCGATGTCTACACGCGCCGCCAGGAGGGCGTCAGCATCTGGGTGGCGCGCTCGGCGGACATCATCGCCTCGGACCCGGAGGAGGCGGACGCGCTGTTCGAGCCGGCGCGCGACAAGGTCTACCGCCATCCGACCTTCTACTCGATTCCCGAAGAGGTGAAGAATCTGTGAGCGCACTGCCGGCGCGGCACAGCGAGCGCGACGCGGCGCACGGGGCGGCGCATTGCCGCTACGTCCTGCGGCTCGCCGACACCTCGCTGGTGCTCGGGCAGCGCCTCGCGGAGTGGGTCGCTCATGCGCCAGCGCTCGAGGAGGATCTGGGGCTCGCCAACCTCGCCCTCGACCTGATCGGACAGGCACGGCTGCTGCTCACCTACGCGGGCGAGCTCGAGGGCCGCGGGCGCGATGAGGACGCGCTGGCGTTCCTGCGCGATGCGCCGGAGTTCACCAACCTGACGCTCGCCGAGCAGCCGAACGGGGATTTCGGCCACACCATCGTGCGCCAGTGGCTGCTCGACGGCTGGCAGCTCGAGATCTACCAGGGGCTCGCGAGCTCGGCTGATACGCGCCTTGCGGCGATTGCGGCCAAGGCCCTCAAGGAGACGCGCTATCACTATCGCTTCAGCAGCGGCTGGCTGGTGCGGCTCGGCGACGGCACCGCCGAAAGCCAGCGCCGCGTGCAGAGCTCGCTCGAGGAGCTGTGGCGCTTCACCGCGGAGCTCTTCACTGCCGATGAGACCGATGAATGCATGCGCGCCGCCGGCATCGCGCCGCCGCTCGCGGAGCTGGCCGTGAGCTGGTCCGCTCGCGTCGATGCGGACCTGGCTGCCGCGACGCTGCAGCGTCCTGCCGCACAGCCCTATCTCTGGCAAGGCAAGCGCGGCGTGCACACCGAGCATCTCGGGCACCTGCTCGCCGGAATGCAGCATCTGCAGCGCGCCTACCCGGGCGCGCGCTGGTGAGGGCGGCTCGCGCGATGTCGACTGCAGCCGAAGTGTCCGCCACCGCCGCCACCGCCCGCCCCCGCCACGGCCCCCGCCACGGCCACCGTCGCGGCCACCGTCGCGGCCGCCGCCCGCGAGCGGCGCGTGTGGGCGCTGCTCGCCCAAGTGCCCGATCCGGAGATTCCGGCGCTGAGCATCGTTGATCTGGGCATCGTCAGGCACGTGCGCCATGCGGGCGACGCACGGCTCCAGGTCGGCCTCACGCCGACCTATTCGGGCTGTCCGGCGACCGAGGTGATTCGTGGCACGGTGCGCGCGGCGCTCGATGCCGCGGGCTACAGCGATGCGATTCTCGAGGAGGTGCTGTCGCCGCCCTGGACGAGTGACTGGCTGACGCCCGAGGGGCGGGCGAAGCTTCGGGCCTTCGGCATTGCGCCGCCCGAGAAGGCGGTCTCAAGTCCGCGCAGCCTGTGGAGTGCGGCGGCGGTGAGCTGTCCACGCTGCGGCAGCCGCGCCACTGTGCGCGTGAGCGAGTTCGGCTCCACGCCGTGCAAGGCGCACTATCGGTGTGAGGCCTGCGGCGAGCCGTTCGACTACTTCAAATGCCTCTGAGATGCTCAAGTTTCATTCGCTGAAAGTGGCGCAGGTCACCCCGGATGCGGAGGACGCGGTGGCCATCTCGCTCGAGGTGCCCGCGGCATTGCGCGCGGAGTACCGCGGGACCGCGGGGCAGCACGTGGTCGTGCGTGCGAGCATCGACGGCGAAGACACGCGCCGCACCTACTCGCTGGTGAGCGCGCCCGGGGAGGTGCCTCTGCGCATCGTGCCGCGCGTGCACGCGCAGGGGCGCATGTCGCGCCACCTGGCGGAAGGTCTGCGCGCCGGGGATCTGCTGGAAGTGCTGCCGCCCAACGGCAGCTTCACCCCGCGCGACCCCTCCCCGCAGCCCGCCTCGACATTCGTGGCGTTCGCCGCCGGCTGCGGCATTACTCCGGTGCTCGCGGTGGTGCGCGCGCTGCTGGCGGGCGGCGCCGGCCGTGTCATGGTCTTTTACGGCAACACCGGCACTGCCCGCACCATGTGCCTCGAGGAGCTCCTCGCCCTGAAGGACCGCTATCTCGAGCGACTGTCGCTGCATTTCGTGATGAGCCGCGAGCCGCAGGAAGCCGAGCTTTACAACGGCCGCATCGACGCGGCGCGCGTGCGCGGCTTTGCCGCGACGCTGTTCCGTCCCGGGGAGGTGAGCGAGTATTTCGTCTGCGGCCCGGGCGACATGATCGAGCAGGTCGGGGCGAGCTTGCGCGAGTTCGGGGTCGACGCGGCGCGCGTGCACGCCGAGCACTTCACGCTCGCGACCGCGGCGGCGGCGGAGAACCTCGCCGCGCGGCCCCGCCGGCGCGACAGCTGCAGCGCCCGCGGCCGCAGTTGCGGGCGCCGCCGAAGTGACCGTGCGCATGGATGGCCGGCGCCGCTCCTTCAGCATGAAAATTGGCGACGAGACGGTACTCGATGCCGCGGCGCGCGCGGGCATCGAGCTGCCGTTCTCCTGCCGCGCCGGCGTGTGCTCCACCTGCCGCACCAAGGTGATCAGCGGGGAGGTGGAAATGGCGCAGAACTACGCGCTGGAGGACTGGGAGCTCGAACAGGGCTACGTGCTCGCGTGCCAGTCGCGCGTCAAGACCCCCTCGCTCGAGCTCGATTACGACGAGAAGTGAGCCGGCGGCGCCGCGGACTGCGGCGCCGGCGCGTTCACGGAGCAAGCCAGGTGAGCTACCAGAACATTCTTTTCGACATCGCCGACGGCGTGGCGCGCCTCACGTTCAATCGACCCGAGCGCCTCAACAGTTTCAACAGTGCGATGCACGCCGAGGTGCGTGCCGCACTTGCAAGCCTTGCGGGCTCGCCGGCGCGTGTGCTGGTGGTCACCGGCGCCGGGCGGGCTTTCAGCGCCGGCCAGGATCTCAACGATCGCGCGGTCGCACCGGGCGCCTCGGCACCGGACCTCGCCGCCTCCATCGAGCAGAACTACAAGCCGCTGGTGCTCACGCTGCAGCGGCTGCCGCTGCCGGTCATCGCCGCGGTCAACGGCGTGGCAGCGGGCGCGGGCGCCAACATCGCGCTGGCCTGCGATCTGGTGGTGGCCGCGCGCTCCGCCACCTTCGTGCAGGCATTCTGCAAGCTCGGGCTCATCCCCGATTCCGGCGGCAGCTGGTTTCTGCCGCGCCTCATCGGCACGGCGCGCGCGCTCGGCCTCGCGCTGCTCGGCGAGAAGCTGCCGGCGGAACAAGCTGCGGCCTGGGGGCTCATCTGGCGCTGCGTGGCGGATGAGGAGCTCGCTGCGGTGGTCGCTGCGCTGGCACGGCAATTTGCCACGGCGCCCACCCGCGCTCTGGCGCGCACCAAGCAGGCCATCTACGAGGGCCTGAGCCGCACGCTGGCGCAGCAGTTGGACGTTGAGCGCGATTTGCAGGGCGAGCTTGGGCGCAGTGCGGACTACGCTGAGGGCGTGGCCGCCTTCGGCGAGAAGCGCGCGCCGCGCTTCAGCGGTCGCTGACGGGCGGGGCAGGCGGTGGCAGGAGCGACTCATGAACGATGACAATCGGGCGGCCGCAGCGCGGGCCGAGCGCGCGGCCGCGGCACTGTTCGGGCGCGATCGCGCCTCGCAGGCACTCGGGATGCGCATCACGGGAGTGCGGCCTGGCTGGGCGCGCGTCGTCATGCGCGTGCGCGAGGACATGCTCAACGGCCACGGCGTCTGTCACGGCGGGATGCTGTTTGCGCTCGGCGACAGCGCGTTCGCCTTTGCCTGCAACTCGCACAACGAGGCGACGGTTGCGGCCGCGGCGGCGATCGACTACCTGGCCGCCGCCCGCGAGGGCGATGAGCTGACCGCGGAAGCCATCGAGCTGTGGCGCACCCGGCGCAACGGCATCTATGAGATCGTCATCTGCAACCAGCGCGGCGAGCGTATCGCGCTGTTTCGCGGCCGCTCCTACCGCATCGACGGGCAGGTGGCGAGCGAGGAGTGAGCAACATGCAACTGCAGAGTTTCGTTGCCGGCAGGTGGCAGGCGGGCCGGGGCGGGGGTGTGGCGTTGCGCGATGCGACCACCGGCGAGGTGATCGCCAGTGCGAGCGCCGATGGGCTCGACGCGGGCGCCATGCTGGAATACGCCCGCGAGGTCGGTGGGCCGAACCTGCGCCGGCTGACCTTCCATGAGCGCGCCGCGCTGCTGAAGGCGCTCGCCCGCTTCCTCGGCGAGCACAAGGACGAGTTCTACGCGCTGTCGTACGCCACCGGCGCCACCCGCGGCGACTCGTGGATCGACATCGACGGCGGCATCAGCACGCTGTTCGTGTACGCGAGCAAGGGCACGCGCGAGCTTCCCAACAGCTGTGTGTATATCGACGGGGGCGTCGAGGGGCTGTCAAAGAGCGGCAGCTTCGTCGGGCAGCACCTGTGCGTGCCGCTCGAGGGCGCCGCGGTACACATCAACGCGTTCAACTTCCCCGTGTGGGGGATGCTCGAGAAGCTCGCGCCGACGCTGCTGGCCGGCGTGCCGGCGATCGTCAAGCCCGCTACCCAGACCTGCTACCTCACCGAGCGCGTGTTCCGGCGGATGATGGCAGCGGGGATCCTGCCCGAGGGCGCAGTGCAGCTCGTCTGCGGCGCCGTGGGAGATCTCTTCGAGCATCTCACCTGCCAGGACGTGGTGTCGTTCACCGGCTCGACCAGCACGGCGCTGAAGCTGCGCCAGCATCCGGTGGTGAGCGCCAACTCGGTGCGCTTCACCTCCGAGACCGATTCGCTGAACTGCTCGATCCTGGGTCCCGACGCCGCCGCGGGCACGCCGGAGCTGGAGCTGTTCGTGCGCGAGGTCGTGCGCGAGATGACCGTCAAGGCCGGGCAGAAGTGCACCGCGATCCGCAAGGCCATCGTGCCGGCGGCGCGCGTCACCGACGTCCTCGACGCCCTGCGTGCGGCGCTCGGCAAGGTAGTGGTCGGCGATCCGCGCCTGCAGAACGTGGCGATGGGGCCGGTGGCCTCGCTCAGCCAGCGCCGCGAGGTGCTCGAGCAGCTGGCACGGCTGACGCGCGAGGCAGAGGTCGTCTGCGGCGGCGAGGGCCGCGCGCTGGTGGTGGGTGCCGACGCCGACCGCGGCGCTTTCATCGCGCCGACGCTGCTTTACTGCCGCGACGCCACCTACGCCCGGGCGATCCACTCGGTGGAGGCGTTCGGTCCGGTGTGCACGCTGGTGCCTTACAACGACCTCGAGCAGGCGATCACTCTCGCGCGCCGCAGCGGCGGGAGCCTCGCCGGCTCGATCTTCAGTGCGGATGACGCGGCGGCGGCACGGCTGGTGCTCGGGCTTGCGCCCTTTCACGGCCGTATCGTGGTGGTCAATCGCCACTGCGCGAAGGAATCCACCGGCCACGGCTCGCCGCTCCCGCACCTGGTGCACGGCGGCCCCGGGCGCGCCGGCGGCGGCGAGGAGATGGGCGGCATTCGTGGCGTCATGCACTACATGCAGCGCAGCGCGCTGCAGGGCACGCCGGATGTCATCACCACCGTGAGCGGTCGCTGGGTGAAGGGGGCGCGCGAGCTCGATCCGGGTACGCACCCGTTCCGCAAGGCGTTCGCCGCACTCGCCATCGGCGACACTTTCAATTCACCCGAGCGCGAGGTGACGGTGCAGGACATCGAGCGCTTTGCCGAGCTCAGCGGCGACCGCTTCTATGCGCACATGGACGAGGCGCAGGCGGCGCGCAACCCGCTGTTCGGCGGCCGCGTGGCACATGGCTACTTCCTGGTGTCGGCCGCGGCCGGGTTGTTCGTCGACCCGCCCTACGGTCCGGTGCTCGCCAACTACGGGATCGACGGGTTGCGGTTCCTGAAGCCCGTGAAGCCCGGCGACCGCATCAGGGTGCGTCTCACCTGCAAGGAGAAATCCCTGCGCGCGGGCGCGGGCTACGGCGAAGTGCGCTGGGATACGGCGATCACCAACCAGAACGGCGAGACGGTCGCCAGCTACGACGTGCTGACGATGGTGAGCGAGAAGCCGGTGCCCGACGCCTGATGCTGAGGCGCCTGCGGCAGCTCCTCGCGAGCCTGATGTTTTACGTGGGGCTGACGCTTCTCGGTGCCATCTGCCTTTCGTGGACCGTCATCGCGCTGCCGTTGCTGCTGCTATTGCCGCCACGGCCAGGACGCTGGTGCGGGCGGCTCGGGATCCTCGCAGGGTTTCGGCTGTTCGTCTGGTCGCTGCGCGTGGGGGGGCTCTACCGGCTCGATCTGCGCGCGCTGCAGGCACTGCGGCATGGCCCGCCGGTGGTGCTCGCCCCGAATCACCCGAGCCTCATCGACGCGCTGCTGATCATCGCGCACGAGCCGCGCGTGGCGTGCGTGATGAAATCCTCGCTGATGAACAACGTGTTCCTCGGCGCCGGCGCACGTCTCGCCCGCTACATCCGCAGCGAGCCGCCGCGGCGCATGATTCACGAGGCCGTCGCGGAGCTGCGCCGCGGCGGAATCGTGCTGCTGTTCCCGGAAGGCACGCGCACGACGCGCTCGCCGCTCAACGCACTGCAGGCCGGGGTCGGCATCATCGCGAAGGGGGCGGGCGCGGCGGTGCAGACGCTCATCATCGAGACGGATTCGCCCTATCTCAGCAAGGGATGGCCGCTGCTGCGGCGCCCCTCGCTGCCGATCGACTATCGCATGCGCCTGGGCCGCCGGCTGGAGCCACCCGGTGACGTACGCGAGTTCATGGCACAGCTCGATCAGTACCTGCGGACGGAGCTGGCGCATGCCTCGCAGAACGACTGGCTCGAGACGCGGGCAGAGGCACAGGCAGGGCCGCGGGCCGGACCTTCTGCGGGTTAGGGCGGCGCGCCGCGCTCGGCCGCGAGCGGCTTGCGCGCGCAGTACGAGGAGAAGATGCCGAGATCCACGCGCCGTCCGACCTCCGCAAAACCCGCCGCGGCGATTGCGCGCAGGATCGTCTCGGGCGGCGCACACGCGGCGATGGTGTCCCAGTAGTAGTGCATGAGGAGCGGTGCGTCCGCGTGGCGGCGCCCAATGAGCGTCGCGATCCTCGGCACGCACTGCTTGATCCAGGCCTTGAGCAACGCGCGCCGCACTGCTCCTGTGGGCAGCGTGATCTCGAGCACGCACAGCCGGCCGTCCGGACGCAGCACCCGGTGGAACTCTGCGAACGCCGCCGACAGATCGCCGATGTGGCGCAGCGCGTAGCCGACGGTCAGAAAGTCGGCGCTGCAGTCGGGGGCGGGGATCTTTTCGGCGTTGCCGGCGAGCAGCCGCAGGCCCGCGGGCACGCGGGCGTGCTCGATCATGCCGTGACTCGGATCCACCCCGGTGACCCGGGCAGGATCAGCGACGATGCGCGCGGCGGCCGCGGCGAGGAGCCCCGTGCCGGTGCCGACGTCGATGACACTCATTCCCGCCTTCAGGCCGGCGTCGCGCAGCGCGTGGCGGCGGTACCAGGAGCCGGTACCGAACGCGACGATGCGCTCGAGGCGGTCGTAGTCGGCGGCGGTTCGATCGAATATCCCGCGCACCCAGGCGCTGCGATCGCCTTCGGTCGCATAGTAGCTGCGCAGCGGTGGGTGCGGTGCCGGCACGTGTGTGATTGCCTCCAGGGCTTAGATCTTACGCGGACCCGGCCGCAAGCCGGAAGGCATGCCCGCGCGTGGAGACCGCCTTCACCAGCGTCCACACCGCATCGCCCGGGCGCAGCTTGAGCGCCTGCAGCGCGTTTTTCGTGATGCGCGCCAGCACGGTCGCGCCGCCGATGTCGACGCTCACCAACACCGCGCTGTAATCGTCGTAGCGGATTGCGGTCACGGTGCTCGCCAGCGCGTTGCGCACCGAGAGTCCCTGCACGGGTTGAGTGGCGAGAATGACGTCGCGGGCGAGCAGCTGCAGCCGCACCCGCGCCCCGATGGCCACACCCTGCAGGCTCACCTGCAGCGTGCCTCTTCCCACCGCGAGATCCGCGCTCCCCTGATCGGGGTCGAGTCGTGCGACCACGCCCTCGAGCACCGCGCCCACCAGGTCAGGGCCGACGATGCTCTGCAGCGCCGGAAGCAGGCACATCTCGCTCACCGCGCCCTGGGCGAGCACCCGGCCCGCCTCGAGCAGCACGAGGTGCGTCGCTAGCCGCAGCACTTCCTCGAACTGGTGACTCACGTACACGATCGGGATCGAGAGCCGCTCGCGCAGAGCCTCGAGATAAGGCAGCACTTCCTCGCGGCGGGCGACATCGAGGGCGGCGAGGGGCTCATCGAGCAGCAGCAGGCGCGGCTGCGAGAGCAGCGCGCGCCCGAGCGAGACGCGCTGGCGCTCTCCGCCCGAGAGCTGCCGCGGGCGCCGCTGCAGCAGTGAGGCAAGCCCGAGGAGCGAGACGACCTCCTCGAAACCGATGAAGTGCGGGTGCGCAGCCGCTCGCCGCTCGCCGTAGCGCAGGTTGCCGGCGACGCTGAGGTGTGGAAACAGCCGCGGCTCCTGAAACAGGTAGCCGATGCCGCGGCGCTCGGGAGGCACGGCGATCCGGGCGCGGGTGTCGGTGAGCACCTCATCGCCAAGGCGGATTTCGCCGCTGTCCGGGGCGAGCAGCCCCGAGATGAGGTTGACCAGCGTCGTCTTGCCGCTGCCGGAGCGGCCAAACAGGGCGATGACCCCGGGCGTCGGCGCGGCAAAGGCGGCCTGCAGCGAGAACCCGGGGAGTTGTTTCATGACCGAGACCTGCAGCATGTCAGCGTCCCAGGTAGCGGCGCACGCGCCGCACCAGCAGCTCCGACAGCAGCAGTCCCAGCAGTCCGAGCGCGAACGACAGCACCGCCAGGCGCAGAGCCAGGGCATCACCGCCGGGGGACTGCATCGCGGTATAGAGCGCGAGCGGCAGCGTGCGGGTGACCCCGGGGATGTTGGAGGCGAAGGTGATCACCGCGCCGAACTCGCCGAGGCCGGCGGCGAACGCGGTGACCGCGCCGGCAAGGATGCCGGGCAACATCAGCGGCAGTGTGATGCTGATGAAACGATCGAGCGGGCCTGCGCCCAGCGTACGTGCGGCTTCCTCCAGCCCGCGATCAACGTTGTCGAGTGACAGCCGGATGGCGCGCACCATGAGGGGAAAGGTCATGACCGCCGTAGCGAGTGCCGCGCCGGCGGTGGTGAAGGCCAGCTCGATGCCGAAGTGGCTGCGCAACCAGCCGCCGATCGGACCGCGCGCGCCGAACAGCAGCAGCAGCGTGTAGCCGACCGCGACCGGTGGCAGCACCAGCGGCAGGTGCACGAAGGCGTCGAGCAGCATGCGCCCGGGGAAGCGCGCGCGGGTGAGCACCCAGGCGGCGAGCACCGCCAGCGGCAGACTGATGCCTACGCTACGCACGGCGACCTCGAGGCTCAGGCGCAGCGCGTCGAGCTCGGCGGAGCTTACGGCATCGGTCACGGGGGGCGCTTCACCGCAGCGTTGAGTACAGTCCGGTGGCGCCCAGCAGGAACACCACCAGCCCGACGGCGGTCGCCGCGGCACGCTGCGGCACGTGACGGGTCACCCACGCCGCAATGGGCGCGGCGGACGCGCCGCCGATCAGCAGCGCGACCACCATGTCGTAGCGCATCGTGCCCAGCTGCACCCACAGCGTCAGGCAGGTGCCGAGCGCCACGAAAAAAATGACGGCGTTGGAGGTGCCGATGGCGAAGCGCGGGATGACGCCGCGCGCAATCATGGTCGAGGTGACTATCGTCCCCCAGCCGCCTCCGCCGATGGCGTCGAGGAATCCGGCGATCGCGCCGAGCGCCGGACCCTGGGCGCCGACTTTGAGCGCCCGGCGCCCGAGGAACACGCGGCTCAGGACCACCAGGGAGGTCGCCAGCAGGTAGGCCCACACGAAGGGCCGCACGGCGCGCGCTGGCACGCGCGCGAGCAGACTCGCCCCCAGCACGCCGCCGATCACTCCCGGCACCAGCAGCGAGAAGAAGATCCGCCGGTCGATGTTGCGGAACCACGCGTGCGAGACGCTCGAGACTCCTGCCGTCACCACTTCCGCGGCGTGCACCGTCGCACTGGTGACCGCCGGCGGTACGCCGAGCGTGGCGAGGATCGAGCTGGCGGAGATGCCGTAGCCCATGCCGACGCAGCCATCGATCAGTTGCGCGGCGAAGCCCACGGCGATCAGCCAGGGTATCTCGGGCGCAACCGTCATGCGTGCAGCTGCCGTGCGCCGAGCGCGTCAGGCGCGCTCAGGCGACCAGGGCGGACTCGAGGGCGATCGACTGCCGTGCCGGCGGCGTGACGGCGTAGCCGGCCAGACCTTTTTGCTGCAGCCACTCACGATTGAACAGGCGCGATTGATACTTGGCTCCCCCGTCGCACAGCACGGTGACGATAGTGTGTCCGGGTCCCAGCTCACGCGCAACGCGCACCGCTGCCGCGACGTTGAGGCCGCTGGTGCTGCCGAGAAACAGCCCTTCCTCGTACAGAAGCCGGTAGACGCTGCGCACCGTGTCCGCGTCCTCGACGTACACCGCGTCGTCGATCGGCGCGCCCTCGAGATTGGCGGTGACACGGCCGATGCCGATGCCCTCGGTGATCGAGCCGCTACCCGTCGCCTGCAGGGCGCCGCTGCGCACCCAGGCATACAGGCTGCTTCCGGGAGGGTCGGCGAGCACGCAGCGCACCGTTGGCCGGCGCGACTTGAGAAATTCCGCGACCCCGGCAAACGTGCCGCCGGTGCCGGTGGCGGCGACGAAGGCGTCGATGCGGCCGGCGGTCTGCGCCCAGATTTCCGGGCCGGTGGTCTGCGCGTGGATCGCGCGGTTCGCGACGTTGTCGAACTGGTTCGACCAGATGGCGTCGGCGAGCGAGCCGGCGAGGCGCTGCGCGACTTTCTGGTACTGATTGGGATTGCTGTAGGGGACGGTCGGCACCTTGTGGACTTCGGCGCCCAGCATTTCCAGCAGCTGATATTTCTCCGGCGACTGGTTGTCCGGCATGACGATGACGCAGCGGTAGCCGCGTGCGTTGCATACGTGCGCCAAGCCGATGCCGGTGTTGCCGGCGGTGCCTTCGACCACCGTGCCCCCGGGCCGCAAGTCGCCGCGGCGCTCGGCGGCGGCGACGATGGCGCTCGCCGCCCGGTCCTTCACCGAGCCGCCGGGATTCATGAACTCCGCCTTGCCGAGGATTTCGCAGCCGGTCTCTGCGCTCACCCCCTTCAGGCGCAGGAGCGGAGTGTTGCCGATCGCGCCGATGAAACCGCGCACCACGCTCACGCCAGCGCCCCCGCCGCCGCGAGCGAGGCGCTCAGGCCGTCGGGCATGGCGCCGGCGGCAAACGCTGCCACGTCGCCGACGATCAGCAGCGCCGGCGGCTCGATGCGCTGCTCGGCGGCGAGCGCGGCGATGTTGGCGAGCGAGCCGCGCACGATGCGCTGCTGCGGGAGCGTTGCGCGCTCGATGAGCGCCGCCGGGTGCGCAGCCGCGGCGCCGGCGGCGCGCAGCCGCGCGACGATGCCCGCCAGCTGCGCCACGGCCATGTAGAACACCACCGTGTGCCGCGGATCGGCGAAGAAGCGCCAGTCGCGCGAGGGCGCATCGAGCTGGTGGCCAGTGACGAGCGTGACGCTCGTCGCGAGGCGCCGATGCGTGAGCGGCAGGGCGGCGGCAGCGGCCGCGCCGAGGGCGGCGGTGACGCCCGGCACCACGGTGCAGGCAATGTCGTGCGTGGCGAGCGCCTCGAGCTCCTCGCCGCCGCGCCCGAAGACGAACGGATCGCCGCCCTTCAGCCGCGCCACGCGCTTGCCCGCTCGTGCGAGGCTCACCAGCAGCTCGTTGATGCGCTGCTGCTCGCCGTGCTCGCCGGATCCCTTGCCGACGAAGATGCATTCGGCATCACGGCGCGCCCGCTCCAGCACCCCGGCGCCGACCAGGCGGTCATAGAGGATGACGTCGGCCTGCTGCAGCAACTGCAGCGCGCGCAGCGTCAGCAGGTCCGCATCGCCCGGGCCTGCACCGATCAGGTAGACCTCGCCCGGGGCGCTGCCGGCACTGGCACGGGCACTGGCGGCCTGCGAGGTGAGAACCTCCCGCGCCAGCGCACGCTCGGCTGCCGCCTCATCGCCGCGCAGCACCGCGCTCGCCACGGGTCCCGCCACGAGCCGCTCCCAGAACGCGCGGCGCGCGAGCGCACCGAGCGTACGGGCGATGGCGGCGCGCCGTGCTCCGAGGAAGCGGGCGAGCGCGCCGAGGCGCTCAGGCAGCAGCGCCTCGATCTGCGCACGGATGTGCCGCGCGAGCACCGGCGCGTTGCCCGCGGAGCTCACTGCGACCAGGATCGGCGAGCGGTCGATGATGGCCGGGAAAATGAAGCTCGAGAGTGCGGCGTCATCGACCACGTTCACCGGCAGGTTGCGCTCGCGAGCCGCGAGCGAGACCGCGCTGTTGGTGGCGCGGTCAGCGGTCGCGGCGACGACTGCGACTGCTTGCGCCAGATGCGACGCCGCGAATGCTGCGGCGAGGTGTGTCAGCTCGCCGCGGGCCGCCCGCTGTGCGAGCTGCGGGTGCAGCGCGGGGGCGACGACGCTGACCTGCGCGCCGGCTTTGAGAAGCCAGTTCACCTTGCGCAGCGCGACCGCACCACCGCCCACCACGACGACCGGGCGCGAGTGCAGACGCAGGAATACCGGCAGGTAGTCCACGCCTGGCGCCGGCCGGCTCAGGCACGGGCCGCCGCGGCTGCCGGCACGGCCGCGGGCGCAATTCTCGGATGCAGGCCGCATTCGCGGGACTCGGGTTGCTCCCACCACCAGCGCCCGGCGCGGCGGCTCTCGCCGGGCTGAATCGCGCGCGTGCAGGGCGCGCAGCCGATGCTCGGAAACTGGCGGTCGTGCAGCGCATTGTACGGCAGCCGGCGCGCGCGGATGTACTGCCACACCTGCGCCTCGCTCCACTCCAGCAGCGGGCTGATCTTGTAGAGTCCGTGCTCGGCATCCCACTCCACGGCCTGACCCCGGGCGCGGCCCGCGGTCTGCTCGCGGCGCACGCCGGTGATCCACGCCGGGAAGGCTGCGATCGTGCGCCGAAACGGCTCGACCTTGCGCACGCGGCAGCACTCGAGGCGCGTCTGGAGACTATCGTAAAAGCCGTTCACGCCCTGGCGCGCGGCCAGCTGCTCGAGCTGGGCGGCGTCGGGGTAGACGACGCGGATCCTGCGCTGGTAGCGGTGCTGCAGCGTCTCGAGCAGCTCGTAGGTCTCCTCGTGCAGCCGCCCGGTATCGATGCTGAACACCTCGATCTGCGGCAGGTGCGACCAGATGATGTCGGTCAGCACCATGGCCTCGGCACCGAGGCTGTTCGCATAAACCAACCGCCGGTGCCGCGCCAGGGCAGCGCCGAGGAGCGCGCGCACGGCCGCGGCCTTCTGATCGAGTTCGCGAGTCGCTTCCTGTGCCATGGTAGCGGAGACTATAACGACACCCGCCTGTCACCCAGAACGAATCAATACTTCTTAGAGGGTACGCGGCGGTTATGGAACGGTCACAGGCGACTCACCGAAGCGTTGCCGCTTGGGTTAGGCTTAAAGGATGAAGGGCATGCGCTGATGAAGCTGCACCAGTTGCGTTATCTCGCCGCCGTGGCCCAGAGCGGGCTCAACATCACGGCCGCCGCGCAGAAGCTGCACACCTCGCAGCCCGGAGTGAGCAAGCAGATCAAGCTCCTTGAGGACGAGCTCGGATTCCAGATCTTCGTGCGCGAGGGACGCAACCTCACGCGCATCACTCCCGCCGGGCAGCAGGTCATCGAGCGCGCGCTGCGGATCCTGCAGGAAGCGCACAGCATACGAAACCTGTCGACGGAGTTGCGCGACGAGGGCAAGGGGAGCCTGTCGATCGGCACCACCCACACGCAGGCGCGCTACGTCCTGCCGGACGTCATCCGCGAGTTTCGCGGCCGCTACCCGCAGGTGCGTCTCAACCTGCACCAGGGCACCTCGGAGCAGATCGCGGAGATGGTGAGCAGCGATCGCATCGATTGCGCCATCGCCACCGGCTCGGAGCAGCTATTCGCGGACCTGACCCTGCTGCCGTGCTACCGCTGGCATCGCACCGTGATCGTACCGAAGGGTCATGCGCTCGCCGACGGCGCGCGCCTCACCCTGAAGGCGCTGGCCGCGTACCCGCTCATCACTTACACCTTCAGCTTCACCGGCCCGTCCTCGCTTCACCAGGCGTTCGCCCGCGCCTCGCTCACCCCCAACGTCGCGATCACTGCGCGCGATGCGGACGTCATCCAGACCTACGTGCGCCTCGGGCTCGGCGTGGGGATCGTCGCACCGATGGCGGTCGATGCGAACGATCGCGATCTGGTGGCCGTCGATGCCGCGCACCTGTTCGCAGCGCACACGAGCTGGATCGGATTTCGCCGCGGCACGGTGCTGCGCCGCTACATGTACGAGTTCGCGCAACTGCTCGCGCCGCATCTCGACCGACGCCTGCTCGAGCGGGCACACCGCGCCGCCTCTGCCGCCGAGGTGAGCGCGCTGTTTGCCGATATCGAGCTGCCGCAGCGCTGACCCTCAGGGCTTCATGCCCGGGTGCAGCGCGCCGGCTGACAACGCGCCGAGGGTGTGAAAGCGCTGGCGGCGGATCCCGACCTGCGGCGAACCGGGTTGATAGGCGACGTCGTAGCGGCTGAACGCACGCTGCGCGGCTTCGGGGTCTTCGCCGGCGGCGAGCTCGATGGCGTCGAACCCGCAGCGCGCCAGGAGGAACACCTGATCCTGGCGCACGCCGGCACCCACGGCGCGCAGCTCGCCGCGGAAGCCGAAGCGCTCGCGCAGCAGCCGTGCCTGGGAATAGCCGCGCCCGTCCCCGGCGTTGGGGAACTCGAGCGCCACCAGGCTGAGCAAGGGCAGCTCCGCGGCGAGCTCCTCGACGGCGTCGGCCGGGCCGAGGCGCACGCCGAGCCGGCCGCACCGGCCGTGCCAGCGCGCCGGAGCGCGGCGCAGCTCGGCGAGCGGGATGATCAGGGCGGCGTCCATGGGGACCTCGGCGCCCGCGGCCGGCTCCTCAACCGCGTACCGCCAGTCATCGACCACCAGCTCACGCCGCCTCAGGATGCGCCGCATAGGCGTGCTCCCTGAAAGCAGTGAGTCCGAGGCGGCGCAGCGTGTCGATGAAGCGCTCGCCTTCGGTGCGCCGGGCACGATACGTTTCGACGATACGCTCGATCGTGGCGGCGACTTCGTCCTGGGGCACCGAGGGGCCGATCACCTCACCGAGTGCGGTGAAGCCGTTGGCCGAGCCGCCGAGGCTGATCTGGTACCACTGCTCGCCGTGCTTGTCGACGCCGAGTATGCCGATGTGGCCGACGTGATGATGTCCGCAGGCATTCATGCAGCCGGACATCTTGATCTCGATCTCGCCGAGGTCGTACAGGTAGTCGAGGTCGTCGAAGCGCTGCTGGATCTGCCGGGCGACGCCGAGCGTGCCGGCGTTGGCGAGCGAGCAGAAGTCCAATCCCGGGCAGGCGATCATGTCGGTCAGCATGCCGATGTTCGCCATGGCGAGCCCGAGCGCTGCCAGTTGCCCCCACAGCTCGTACAGATCACGCTGGCGCACGTCCGCCAGCAGCAGATTCTGACTGTGGGTGCTACGCACCAGGCCGAAGCTCAGCCGCTCGGCGAGCTCGGCGACCGCCTCCATCTGCTGCGAGGTCATGTCGCCTGGCACCGCGCCGTGCGCCTTCAGCGATACGAATACCGCGCGATAGCCCGGCACCCGATGCGGCCGCGTGTTGTAGCGGTACCAGGCCTGGAAGGCCGGCTCGCGGCCCGCCGCCACCTCGAAATCCGCGAGTGCCTCGTAGGGCTGCGGCCTGAAGAATGCCCGCACGCGCTCGACCTCGGCGGGCTCAAGACGTGGCGCGCGCTCGCGGCCGGCGGAGCATTCCGTTTCCACCTCCTCGCGAAAGCGCGCCACGCCCAGAGACTTGACCAGCACCTTGATGCGGGCCTTGTTGATGTTGTCGCGCCGCCCGTGGCGGTTGTAGACGCGCAGGATCGCTTCCAGGTACGCGAGCAGCTCGGCGAGCGGCAGGAATTCGCGGATCACCTGCCCGATCACCGGTGCGCGCCCGAGGCCCCCGCCGACGCGCACCGTGAAGCCGATGGCGCCGTGCGCGTCGCGCCTGAGCTGCAGGCCAATGTCGTGCACCTCGGAGGCGGCGCGATCCTCGGGCGAGCCGGTGACCGCGATCTTGAACTTGCGCGGCAGGTAGGTGAATTCCGGATGCAGCGTTGCCCACTGGCGGATGAGTTCGCAGTAGGGGCGCGGGTCGTCGATCTCGTCGCGTGCGATCCCGGCGAGATGATCGGCGGTGACGTTGCGCACGCAGTTGCCGCTGGTCTGGATGGCGTGCATCTGCACGGTGGCAAGCTCGGCGAGAATCTCGGGCACGTCCGCGAGCGCCGGCCAGTTCAGCTGCAGGTTCTGGCGGGTGGTGAAATGGCCGTAGCCGCGGTCGTAGCGGCGCGCGATGTCGGCGAGCTTGCGCAGCTGGCGCGAGCTCAAAAGGCCATACGGGATCGCGATGCGCAGCATCGGCGCGTGGCGCTGGATGTACAGCCCGTTGCGCAGGCGCAGCGGGCGAAACTCGTCCTCGGAGAGCTCACCCGCAAGGTGGCGGCGCGTCTGGTCGCGGAACTCCGCGACGCGCTGCTCGACAAACGCCTGATCCAGCTCGTCGTACCGGTACATGCGCTGCGAATATAGGCGTGCCCGCTCGGGCGGCTAAATACCGTGTGGTTTGGTCACCTCTTTCTGGGGTTATGAGCCTGTGCAACACTAGCGGCCGATCCTGACGGAGGCGGGCGTGGCAGGACTGTATTTCGAGCAATTCGACGTGGGGCAGCGTTTCGAGCACCTGGTACGGCGCACGGTGACCGAGACCGACAACCTGCTCTTCAGCGCGCTCACCATGAACCCGGCCGCCATTCACCTCGACGCCGAGTATTGCAAGGGAACGCCGTTCGGCGAGCGCATCGTCAACAGCCTGTTCACCCTGGGACTGCTGGTGGGCCTGTCGGTGTACGACACCACCTACGGCACCACTATCGGCAATCTCGGCTTCGAGGAGGCGCGCTTCCCGCGCCCGGTGCTGCTCGGCGACACGCTGCACGCGCTCACCGTCGTCGTGTCTAAGCGCGAAAGCCAGTCGCGCAAGGACTGCGGCATCGTGGTGTTCGAGCACCGCGCCTTCAACCAGCGCGACGAGGAGGTCGCTTCCTGCCGGCGCGCGGCACTGATGATGAAGAGGCCGGCCACGTGAGCGCAGGCGCCGCGCCGCTGCCCGCGCAGGCGCCGATGCTGCGCTCCTGGCTGTTTGTTCCCGGCGACAGCGAGCGCAAGCAAGAGAAGGCGCTCGCCACCGCGGCGGACGCCGTCATCCTCGACCTCGAGGATTCGGTCACGCCCGACAAGTTGCCGGCAGCGCGCGAGCGCGTCGGCCGCTTGCTGGGCACGCGAGCGCGCGCGAGCGGACCGCAGCTGTGGGTGCGGGTGAATGCGCCGGCGAGCGGCCTGATGCGCGCGGACCTCGACGCGGTCTTCGCCGGCGGCGCGCCCGCTGGCGTGGTGCTGCCGAAGGTCTCCGCCCCGGCGGAGATCGCCGCAGCGGCGAAGTATCTCGATATGCTCGAGACGCAGGCCGGCACGCCCGCCGGCAGCACGCGGTTGCTGATCATCGCCACCGAGACCCCGCGGGCAGTGCTGGCGCTGCCGCAGTACCCGGCCGCGCTCGGCGGCGCGCCTGCGATCCTGGGTCGGCTCGCAGGCCTCACCTGGGGGGCGGAGGACCTCGCCGCGGCCCTCGGGGCGCGCGCGCGACGCGATGCCGCCGGCGAGCTCACTTTCACCTTCCAATTCGCGCGCAGCAGCTGCCTGCTCGCCGCCGCGGCACTCGGCGTCCAGGCGGTCGACGGCGTACATACCGACTTTCGCGATGCGCAGGGCTTGCAGGGCGAGCTCGCGAACGCCCGCCGGGACGGCTTCAGCGGCAAGCTGGCGATTCACCCGGATCAGATCCTGCCGATCAACAACGCATTCGCGCCCAGCCCGGCCGAGCGCGAGCACGCCCGGCGCGTCGTGGCGGCATTCGCCGCCACACCGGGAGCGGGCGTCGTGAGTCTCGATGGCCAGATGATCGATCGGCCGCACCTGCTGCAGGCGCAGCGCATCCTCGGAGGCGAAGCGTGAAACTCAGAATCAAGGGAGCCACCCTGCGGCTGCGTCTCACCCAGGGCGAGATCGGCGCTCTTGCGCAGCAGGGGATCGTCGAGGAGCGCGTGCCGTTCGCCGCTGGCGTGAGCTTCGTCTACCGCCTGAAGCGCGATCCGCAGGCGCACGAGATCAGCGCCACCTACCGCGACGGCGTGGTGGAGATCCGCATCCCCGAGGGCACCGCGAGACAGTGGTGCACGAGCGAGCTGGTGACGCTCGCCCAGGCCCAGCCGGTGCCGCAAGGGGTGCTGCAGATCACGCTCGAGAAGGACTTCGCCTGCCTCGCGCCGCGCACGGAGGAGGACGAGACGGACAACTTTCCGCACCCCGGCGCGCAGAGCGGCAAGAGCTGCTAGCCGCGCGCGGCGCACTTCACTTCGGGGCTTCGAGCGCCAGCAGATCCTCGGGCGTGTCCACATCGAGTGCCGCGCTCGGCATCGGCACCCGCACGACGCGGTCGGCATTGCGGCGCAGCAGCGGCCGGGCTCCGGCGTCCCCGCGCAGCTGCGCGAGCTCGCGGAACATACTGCGCGGGAAGATGGCCGGCGCGCCGCAGGTGCCCGCGTAGAGCGCGGCCGCGATGTACTGCGGCTGCTTGCGCCAGCTGCCGGCCAGGCGCTTCAGATCATCCGCACTGACGGCGGCCTGATCGGCCAGCATCAGCATCACGCCGGCGCAGGTCGCCGGCAGCCGCGCGACGCCGGCACGAATCGAGCTGGCGAGGCCTTCGCGCCAATCGTGGTTCACCACGATCGAGCCTGGAGAGTGCTTGAGCAGCGGGGCGAGCTGCGCGGCATGCGCTCCGAGTACCACGATGAGGGCGTTGCCGCAGACCTCCGCAGCGCGCGTCACGGCGGTGTGCAGCAGCGGCCGTCCGGCCACGCGCACCAGTTGTTTGGCCGAGCCGAAGCGTGTGGAGGGCCCGGCCGCGAGCACTACCGCATGCAACGCGTCGCTGGCCTGAGAGCTCGTCACTGGCTATCCCGCCGCCGTCGGCAACCCCGCCAGCGAGGCGTCTGGCGGAAGCGCAGCGCGCACGCGCGCGTAGCGCTGGCGCTCCTCGAGGATCGAATCGGCGTCGATGCCGGCGACCGCCCGCCAATCCGAGGCGCGCAACGCGGCTGCAAGCAGCGCATCGATCGCATCGCGCCGCGCGCTCCACACGCCGTTGAAGTACTGCGCAAACTCCTGCCAGCTGTGTTGCGTGCCGTGCGCCGCCGCCGTGTCGCCGCTGTCGCGCGCGCCGACCACGGCCTTCTCCAGCTTCTCGAGGGCTTCGCGGCTGCGTCCCGGCCGCCCCAGCGCTTCCTCGAGCGTGCGCCGCGCCGCATCCGCGCTCGCAACGCGCGCGTGCGCAAAGTCGCTCAGGCGCTGGTCGCGCTCTTCAAACCACGCCAGCACGCACACCAGATAGTCGACGCACGCCTGCCGGAACTGCCCGAGCGAGCCGCCGGCGAGCGCGTGCGTCCCGGCAGGCGCGAGTGCGCGGGCGCACGCGTTGGCCACGGCGCTCGCGTGCTGCCGCTGCGCGGCGAGCTGGTTGCGGATGAGCTGAATCTCGTCCATGCGCTCTCGGGAACTGACGCGAACTCTACTCTATAACATATTGAATAGCCTTGGGCACCGCCTCACCGTGCGTGTGGGCAGCGTGCACGAAGGCGTGCAGCTGCGCGACGATGGCGAGCGCGATGGACTCGGGGCTGCGGCCGCCGAGGGGCAGGCCGACCGGCGCGTGCAGGCGCGAGTGCAGCGCCGCCGCTTGGGCGCCGAGGTCTGCGAGGAGCTTCTCGCGCCGCGGCGCCGGCCCGAGAAGTCCGACGTAGGGGATCGGCGTCGCGGCCAGGACGCGCAGGTAGGCCAGATCGGAAGGCAGGTGATGGCTCATGACGATCGCGGCGGAAAAGTCCCGCAGCTCGAGTGCCGTCGCGAGCTCAGCAGGACGTGTCAGGACCACCCGCTCGGCGGCAGGAAAGTGCGAGGCGACGGCGTACGCTGCGCGGTGATCCACCAGGGTGACTTTCCAGTCGAGCCGCACTGCGAAATCCACCACCGGCACCGCGTCGGGCCCGGCGCCGAGCAGCAGCACGCGCGGGGGCAGCGCGAGCGGCACGACGAACAGTCGCCAGGAGCGCTCATCGAGCCAAAGCGCCTGCCGCTGCGTGATCGCCCGCGCGAGAGCCGCCTGCACGGCGGGCGTTGCGAGCGCCGGCGCGGCGGGATGCGCCGGGGCGGGCAGGGCCACGCTGCCGGGTGCGAGGTCCGCGCGTGAGGATTCGACCACGACGCCGATTGCCGTGGCCGCGTGCGCGGCGAGGGCTGCGGCGAGGTGCTCGAGGGGCTGCCAGCCATTGTCAGGCCCACACCGCAGCAGCAGGATCTGCATTGCCCCTTCGCATCCCAGGCCGAGTCCCCACAGCAGGTCGTCCGCGGTGCGCATGTCGTAGCGCACCACTCCCGCCGCGCCGCTTTCGATCACGGCGCGCGCATGCTCGCGCAGGTCACCCTCGAGACAACCTCCGGAGATGAGCCCGGCGTAATCGCCGTTTGCGGCAATGAGTATCAGCGCACCGGGCTTGCGATAGGTCGAGCCCGCGGTGTGCACCAGCACGCCGAGCGCAAGCGCACGCCCGGCGCCGCGCTCGCGCTCGAACAGGGGCAGCAGAGGACCGAGGGAGGCTTCCACGCCGGCAGATTATGCCAGCTGCCACCGCGCGCCGGTGCGCGCCGCATAACTGTCAACACGCCCGCCGCTCGCGGCTCTCGGGCAGGCGGTCGTTGCGCACGCGCGGGCACGTCAGTACAGTCGCACGGCCTTTATTCGTCTGAAGAAATCCCGGATTCGATGGTCAAACCCGATCCCTGGGTCGTGCACAAGTTCGGGGGGTCGAGCGTCGCCGACGCCGACTGCTTCCGCAAGGTCGCGGCCATTCTCGAATCCGCGCCCGCCGGCCGGCTGGGCGTGGTGTTGTCCGCCTGCCGCGGCGTTACCGATGCGCTGCTGCGGATCGTGGCGCTCGCCGAGCGCGAGGATGAGCGCGTGCGCGGCGAGATCGCGCAGCTGCGCGAGCGCCACCTGGGGATCGCCGATGAGCTGCTGAGCGCGGAAGGGGCGCGCCACTACCGGGGCGCCTTCGACAGCGACTGCCGCGACCTGCAGGAGACGCTGCGCGCGCTGCACCTGCCGCGCTCACTGCAGCGACCGCCGCCCTCGCCGCGCGGGGTGGGCGATCTGGTCGCCGGTTACGGGGAGGTCTGGTCGACGCGGTTGTTTCAGCGCTTCTTCGCCGAGCGTGCGCGCCGCCCGGGACCGGTGGCCTGGCTCGATGCGCGGCGCGTGGTGGTGGTGGAGTGGGGGCCGCTGGGCCCGGGCGTGCAGTGGGCGGAGTCGCGCGCCAACATCCAGGCGCAGGTGCCGGCGGACTTTCACGGCACGCTCATCATCACCGGCTTCGTCGCGGTCGACCGGCGCGGCGTGCCCACCACGCTCGGCCGCAACGGCAGCGATTTCTCCGCCTCGATCTTCGGCGCGCTGCTCGCTGCCAGCGGGATTTACATCTGGACGGACGTCGATGGCGTGCTGTCCGCCGATCCGCGCCGCGTGCCCGATGCCACGGTGATCGATTCGCTCTCCTACAGCGAGGCGATGGAGCTCGCCTACTTCGGCGCCAAGGTCATTCATCCGCAGACCATCATGCCTGCGGTCAAGGACCGCATCCCCATCTGGATCCGCAACACCTTCGCTCCCGAGAAGGCCGGCTCGCTGATCTGCGCCCAGCCGGCATCGCTGCTGCCGGTCAAGGGCATCACCAGCATCGAGCGCGTGGCGCTGGTCAACCTGGAAGGCACCGGCATGATCGGTGTGCCCGGCACGGCGCACCGGCTGTTCGGCGCGCTGCGCGAGGAGGGCATCTCCGTCATCCTCATCTCGCAGGGCAGCTCCGAGCACTCGATCTGCTGCGCGATCCCGCAGGAGCAGGCCGAGCGCGCGGCGGCGGTGGTGAAGAGCGCCTTCGAGCGCGAGCTCGAGGAAGGCCAGATCCAGAGCGTCGACATCGATGCCGATCACGCCATCCTCGCGGTGGTGGGCGACGGCATGGCGGGAACGCCCGGCATCGCCGCGAAGGTGTTCACCGCGCTCGGAGCTTCCGGCGTCAACGTGCGGGCGATCGCCCAGGGAGCCTCCGAGCGCAACATCTCCACGGTGGTCGAGGGGCGCGCCGCCGTGCGCGCCCTGCGCGCGGTGCACGCCGGGCTGTACCTGTCGCCGCATACGCTCTCGATCGGCGTGATCGGCCCGGGAACCGTGGGGCGCGTGCTGCTCGACCAGCTGGCCTCGCAGAGCGAGCGGCTGCGGCGTCAGTTCCGGCTCGACCTGCGGGTGCGCGGGATCATCGGCTCGCAACGCATGCTGCTGACGGAGACGAACGTCGCCAGCCCCGACTGGCGCGCGCACTACGACAGCAGCAGCCAGGCGGCGGACGTGGCGCGCTTCGTCGAGCACGTGCGCCTCGACTACCTGCCGCACACCGTGCTGGTCGATTGCACCTCGAGCGAGGCGATCGCCGCGCATTACGCCGACTGGCTCGCGGCCGGGATACACATCATCACTCCCAACAAGAAGGCCAACAGCGGCGAATTCGCCTATTACCAGCGGCTGCAGAATGCGCGCCGTGCCGGCGCCTCGCATTACCTGTACGAGGCCACCGTGGGCGCCGGCCTGCCGATCGTGCATACGCTGCGCGACCTGGTGCAGACCGGCGATGAGATCAGTGCGATCGAGGGCATCTTCTCCGGCACGCTGGCGTATCTCTTCAACGTCTATGACGGCAGCCGCGGCTTTGCGCAGATTGTTGCTGATGCGCGCCAGCGCGGTTTCACCGAACCCGATCCGCGCGATGACCTGTCGGGCCAGGACGTCGCGCGCAAGCTCATCATCCTCGGGCGCGAGATGGGGCTGCCGCTCGAGCTCAAGGATGTGCAGGTGGAGAGCCTGGCGCCCGCCGACCTTGCCGCCGCCACGATCGATGAGTTCATGACGCACCTGCCGCGCTACGACGCCGCCATCGCCGGGCGCCTCGCGGCCGCACGCGGGCGCGGCACGGTGCTGCGCTACATCGGCAGGCTCAACGCGGCGGGCGAGGCCACCGTGGGCCTGCAGGAGCTCGACGCAAGTCACCCCTTCGCCAACATCGCGCTCACCGACAACGTGGTGCGCTTTGCCACGCGCCGCTATTGCAACAACCCCCTCATCGTGCAGGGACCGGGTGCCGGGCCGGAAGTGACGGCGGGCGGGGTGTTCGCCGACCTGCTGCGCCTCGCGGCTTACCTCGGGGCGCGGCTGTGAGCGCCGCGACGCGTGAGCGCGCCACCGCGTTTGCGCCGGCCTCGGTCGGCAACGTCGCCATCGGCTTCGACATCATGGGTTTCGCTGTCGAGGCCCTCGGCGATCGCGTGACGGTCACCCGTCGCGCCGCGCCCGGGGTGCAGATCAGCGCCGTGCGCGGCATCGCCGGGGAGCTGCCGCGCGAGGCGCGCGACAACACCGCCGGGGCGGCGCTGCTCGCGATGCAGGAGGCTGCGCGCCCGCAGTTCGGGTTCGTGCTCGAGATCGACAAGGGCATTCCGCTCGGCTCGGGCCTCGGCGGCTCCGCGGCTTCGGCCGTGGGCGCAGTGGTGGCGGCCAACGCGCTGCTGCCGCAGCCCCTGAGCCGCATCGAGCTGCTGCAGTTCGCGATGGCCGGGGAGGCGGTGGCGAGCGGCGCGCGCCATGCGGACAACATCGCGCCGTCGCTGTACGGCGGCCTGGTGCTCACCGTCGGCATCGATCACCCGCGCGTGAAGCAGATTCCCGTGCCGGCGGGCATCCGCGCGGTCATCGTGCATCCTCACATGTACCTTGCGACCTCGAAGGCCCGCGCGATACTCAAGCTCAACGTCGAGCTGTCGGATTTCGTCTGGCAGACCGCGCACCTCGCCGGCTTCATCTGCGGCTGCTATACCGACGATCTCGACCTGATCCGCGCCTCCTTCGAGGACGTGGTGATCGAGCCGCAACGGGCGGCGCTGATCCCCGGCTTCCGCGAGGTGCGTCGCGGCGCGATGGACGCGGGCGCCCTGGGCTGTTCGATCTCCGGCGCCGGGCCGGCGATGTTTGCCTGGACGCTGGAAGCGACCACGGCGGCCGTACTGGCGGCGATGCAGCGCGAATTTACCCGCCACTCGCTCGTGACCGATGGCTGGGTGGTGGAGCTCGCCTCCGCAGGCGCGCGGGTGATCGAATGAGGCAGCGGTGAGCGAGGGCTTTCTTTTCAGAAGCTCGCGCGACGCGGTGCCCCCCTGTGGCTTCAGCGCAGCGCTGCGCCAGGGGCTTGCGGCCGATGGCGGTCTGTACGTGCCGCTGCGCTGGCCGCGGTTGACGCTTGCGGACTTCGCGGGGGCCGATGCGCACGAGCTCGATACCGTCGGTACGCGACTGCTCGCCCCGTTCCTCGCAGGGGACGCGCTGGCGGCACAGCTGCCCGCCCTGACGCGCGAGGCCTTCAGCTTTGCGGCGCCGCTCGTGCCGCTCGAAGGCGACGGCAGGCTGTCGGTGCTCGAGCTCTTCCACGGGCCGACGGCGGCGTTCAAGGACTTCGGCGCGCGCTTCCTGGCGGCGTGCTTTGCGCGCCTGCGCAGCGCGGGCGAGCCTGCGCTCACCATCCTGGTCGCGACCTCGGGCGATACCGGAGGCGCGGTGGCAGCGGCCTTCCACGAGCGCGCCGGCATCGAGGTCGCGGTGTTGTTTCCGAAGGGGCTGGTGTCTGCGACGCAGGAACGCCAGCTCACCTGCTGGGGCGGCAACGTGCGCTCGCTCGCCGTTCGTGGCACGTTCGACGACTGCCAGCGCCTGGTGAAGGAAGCCTTTCTCGATCCGCAGCTCGCCGCCCGCCGTGCGCTCACCTCCGCCAACAGCATCAACCTCGGGCGCCTGCTGCCGCAGAGCGTGTATTACGCCGCGACCAGCCTCGCCATCTGGCGCCAGCACGGCGAACGCGCCTCCTTCATCGTACCGAGCGGCAATCTCGGCAACGCTCTGGCGTGCCTGTGGGCGCGCCAGGTGGGGCTGCCGATCGCGGACGTGCTGCTGGCGCACAATGCCAACCGCACGGTGCCCGACTACCTCGCGAGCGGGGTGTGGCAGCCGCGGCCGAGCGTCGCGACGCTCGCCTCCGCCATGGATGTCGGCGACCCGAGCAACATGGAGCGCCTGCGCGCGCTGTTTCCCGGCCTCGACGAGCTGCGCGCCGCGGTGAGCGCAGCCACGGTCACGGACACGCAGATCCGCGCGCGCATCGAGCGCGGCTACCGCCAATACGGCCAGATCTGGTGTCCGCACACCGCGACCGCTGCGGAAGCCTGGGAGCGGCTGCCGTCGGCGTTGCGGCGCGAGCGGCGCTGGGTGCTGGTGTCGACCGCACACCCGGCGAAGTTCCGCGAGATCGTCGCGCCGCTCATCGGGCGTGAGGTGCCGGTGCCACCAGCGCTCGCGAAGCTGTTTGCACGTCCGGCGCACTATGTCGAGATCGATGCGAACTTGAGCGCACTGCGCGCGGCGCTCGAGGGGAGAGCGTAAGTGAACGAGCTGAGCAGGCTTCCGCCGATTGCCTGGGTACTGATCGGGTGCGCGGCCGCGCTCGGCTTCGCGCTGGCGTGGGTGTGGCGCTGGTACCGCAAGTACCGCGCGCGCAAGGCGCTGCGCGCCGCCGTCACGGCGGGCAGTGCCGATCACCTGGTCAACACGCTGGTCCCCGACGGCATGGGCGGCGGCTTTCACGTCGATTACCTGCTGCTGACGCTGCGCGGCGTAGTGGTGATCGACCTGCGCGACGTGCGCGGCAATATCTTTGGCGGCGACCAGATGGCGGAGTGGACCGTCATGGACGGCCCGCGGCGCTTCACCTTCACCAACCCGCAGAGCGCGCTGTACGACCGGATTGCGGCGGTGAAGGCGGTGGCGGGCGATGTGCCGGTGGAGGGGCGCATCGTGTTCACACGTCGTGGCAAGTTCCCCAAGGGACTGCCGAAGTGGACGCTGATGGTCGATGCGCTGCGCGCCGAATTCCCGCTGGCGGAGTTCGAGACGCCGGCCGAGAGCGTAGCGCGCTATCGCGAAGACTGGCTGCGCCTGAAGCAGGCCGTCAGGCCCAGCAACATGGTCAACATGCGTTAAGTGGCCAGTGTCCGTGCGTGATCAGCAAGCACCAGCGAGACGCAGGCGGTGAGCTGCCTGGCGTAGGCCAGGTGCAGGAACTCGTTCGGGCCGTGCGCGTTGGCGTGCGGCCCGAGCACCCCGGTGATGAAGAACTGCGTCTGCGGGAAGCGCTCGCCGAGCATTCCCATGAAGGGGATGGTGCCGCCGCAACCGATGTACACCGCATCGCGTCCGTAGACCGCGTGCGAGGCGCGCCCGATCGACTCCTCCAGCCAGGGCGCTAAGGCCGGAGCGTTCCAGCCGCCGGTGGCCGAGCCCGAGCCGGCCTCGAAGCTGACCTGTGCGCCGTAGGGCGGGTCGCGCTCGAGCGCCTCGCGCACCGCCGCTGCCGCGCGCGCGGCATCGCAGGTAGGCGGCAGGCGCAGCGACAGCTTCACCGCCAGTTCCGGCAGCAGCACGTTGCCCGCCGAGTCGAGCGGCGGCAGCCCGTCGGCACCGGTCACGGCGAGCGTGGCGCGCCAGGTGTTGTTGATGATGAGCTCGGTGGGATCGTTGCAGAGCGGCTGCACGCCCTGTGCCCACGGCAGTTTCCCCGCTACCGACTCGGCGAGCACCTGCGCCGCCGCGCTCGCCTGCGCACGCCGATCGCGCGGCATGCTGACGTGCAGCTCATCGAGGAGCAGATCGCCGGTGACCGGACTCTCGATGCGCGCGAGCAGCTGCTCGAGGATGCGAAACGGTGTCGGCACAATGCCGGTGGCCATGCCCGAGTGCACCCCTTCGGTGAGTACACGCACGCGCAGCGTGCCGACCAGGTTCCCACGCAGCGAGGTGGTGCACCAGACCTGCTCGTAGTTGCCGCACTCGGCATCCAGACACACTACCAGCGAGGGCTCGCCGAGCGCATCGCCGATCGCTGCGAGGTGCGCGGGCAGATCGATGCTGCCGCTCTCCTCGCATGCCTCGATCAGCACCACGCAGCGTGGCAGCCGCACCTGCTGCTGCTTCAGCGCCGCGATCGCGGTGATCGAGCTGAACACGGCGTAACCGTCATCGGCAGCACCGCGGCCGTAGAGCTTGCCGTCGCGCAGCACCGGTTCCCAGGGACCCAGGCCCGGCAGCCAGCCGGTGAACTCCGGCTGCTTGTCGAGGTGGCCGTAGAGCAGCGTGCAGCCGGGGAGCTCCCCGGGTACGTCCACCAGCAGCACCGGCGTGCGTCCGGCAATGCGGCGCACCTCGACGCGCGCCCCCGGCAGCGGCTGCGCGCGGCACCACTGCGCCATGAGCTTCACGGCCGCCTCCATGTGGCCGTTGCGTTCCCATTGCGCGTCGAACATCGGTGACTTGTTGGGAATGCGCACGTACGCGATGAGGCGCTCGACGATCGAGTCGTCCCAGGTCTTGGCGATCGCGGCGGTCAGCCGTTGCAGGTCCATGGAGTCCGGCCTTTCATGGTTACAATATAATGACTTATATCCGTATCTTCGAGCTAATTCTCAGCCCCCGGGGAGCTGAAAGAGGACGCGCGCCGCCGCAGTGCTCGAGCGCGCCAGCGAGTCCGGCGCCTCGCTGCGGGCGCGCGCCACGGCGGCGGCAATGTGCGGAAGATACGCCGGTTCGTTGCGGCGCGAAGCGGGTCTGGGCCTCAGGTCGCGCGGCAGCAGATAGGGTCCGTCGGTCTCGAGCAGCAGCCGCTGCGCGGGAATCTGCGGCATGAGCGCCGCCAGGTGCGAGCCGCGGCGCTCATCGCAGATCCAGCCCGTAATGCCGATCGCGAGCCCGAGCTGCAGATAACACGCGAGCTCCTCCGCAGAGCCCGTGAAGCAGTGCGCCACGCCGCGCCAGGACGCAGCGTGCCCGCGCAGGATGGCCACCAGATCGGCATGCGCATCGCGCTGGTGCAGAAATACCGGCTTGCCGACGCGCGCGGCCAGCTCGAGCTGGCAGTGAAAGGCCTGCTGCTGCGCTTCGCGCGGGGAGAAGTTGCGAAAATAATCCAGACCGCATTCTCCCACTGCGACGACTGCCGGATCGCGAAGCTGCTCCTCGAGCTGCACAGCAGCGGCCGCGGTGAGCTCGCTGGCGTGATGCGGGTGAACGCCGGCGGTTGCGAAGAGTCGTCCAGGATGCGCGCGCGCGAGGGCAATGGCGCGCGCGCTGTCCGCGAGCGTCGAGCCGGTGACCACCATCTGCGTGACACCGGCCGCGCGTGCGCGCTCGATCACCGCTTCACGATCGGCGTCGTAGCTGTCGTGCGCGAGATTGATGCCGATGTCGATGAGGGCCGCTGGCGGAGTTGCGGCGGCGAATGGCGCTGATGCTGTGCTATGGTCATCCTGCATGGCTTTGCGCATTCTACTGAAGGACCAAGCCGCGCTGCGGTGGCGAGCGGCGGGTGCTGCCGGCGGGCCGCGGTGGCGCAGGCGCTGCCGGCGAGAGGGCTGCTGGCGCGCGAGCCTCTGGCGCAGCGCGGCCGGCGCAGCCGCGCTGCTGGCGGCTGCCGCCGCTGCGCAGGCAGAGGAGCTGTCGTGGCGCGACGTCGAGAGCCGCATTCAATACGCCTATTACACCGAGGACGCCGGGGCGCTGAGGAATCTCGGCAGCGCGATCGCCGCCGACGCATCGCACGATACCCTGCACGGTTACTACGCGGCGCTGCTGGCCTGGCGGCTCGCGTTGCTAACGAAAGATAGCGCCGCCGCGGCACCGGGCACCTCTGCGGCGCAGCTGGCGCAGCGCTGCGTCAGCGAGGCGGATGCGGCACTCGCCGCGCAGGCGGACTTTGCCGACGCACTGGCGTTGCGCGCGGTGTGCCTGGAAGCGGGCGGCGCCCACACCTTCGCCGGCTACCGCGCACACAAGGACCTCGACCGGGCGCTGCAGCTCGCGGCCCACAACCCGCGCGTGCTGCTCGCGGATGCAATGAGCGATTACGAGCTCACGCCCGATCGTGGCGGCAACAAGGAGCGCGCGCTCGGCAAGCTGCGGCGGGCAGTGGCTGCCTTTGAGGCCGAGCGCAGCGGCGCAGAACCGCTGCCCGGCTGGGGCGCGGCGGAAGCCTGGTTACTGCTCGGGGCCGACCTGCTCGATCAGGGCGACCCGGTGGCGGCGCGCGATGCGCTCGAGCACGCACTGCTGCTGGCGCCCGAGTTCGCGCAGGCGCGCCGCCTGATGGCGAAGATCACCTCCGGCTGACACCCGCTGCGCGCACTCGGATGTGAGGCATGTCTTCGGAGACCGATAAGAGGGCGCTGTTGGGGCAGCTGCGCATCGAACGCAGTGAGCCGGAAGGCCGCACGGCTCGCGGGCGGCGCGCCTGGATCGTCGC
>CAWIGQ010000026.1:0-229563 GCA_963835645.1 uncultured Gammaproteobacteria bacterium
CTGTGATGGAAACGCAGCCCGCGCTGCGGAGGAATGGCTATGCCATTGCCCGCAACCTCAACCCCAATCTTGTCCGCATTGAAACTCTAAAGCCTCTTGGCCGAGAGACCCGCAAGCACACGCCGGCGCAAATCCGTAAGCTGCAGGCGAGCATCGAACAATTCGGCTTCGTCCTGCCGATCGTCATCGATGCGGCCGGCCGTGTGATCGCCGGTTGGGCATTAGCGCTCGCAGCCAAAAACCTCGGCTTGTCGGAAGTTCCCGCCGTGACCATCACCGGCCTCGACGAAGCCAATCTGCGGATGCTTCGGCTGGCGCTCAACCGGCTGAGCGAGGACGCGCGCTGGGATGTTGACGGGCTGAGGCTGGAGTTGTCGGACATTATGGAGATCAGCGGCGAACTCGATCTTCGCGTCGCCGGATTTGAGATGGGCGAAATTGATATCGCGTTCAAAGGCTCTGGCGCCGACGAAGAGGACGACCTGCCGGCGCTGAATGAGGCCTCGATGCCGGTGACGCAAGCGGGAGACCTTTGGTTGCTCGGCGAGCACCGTATTCTCTGTGCAGATGCCGCGAAGCCAGAGAAGCTATACCCGCTTACTGGGAGACGAGCGCGCCCAGATGGTTTTCACGGATCCGCCCTGGAACATTCCGATCGCCGGCCATGTCTCGGGCCTCGGATCCACGAAGCATGGTGATTTTGCGATGGGCTGCGGTGAACTGTCGGCGGTGGAATTCGAGGACTTCCTGCGAACGACGCTTGGCCATGCGGCCCATTGCTCGCATGACGGTTCGATCCACTTCGTGTGCATGCATTGGGGAAAGATAAGGGAGCTTCTCGCCGCGGCGGCCGATCTATTCGCTGAGACTAAGAATTTGTGCGTCTGGAACATGTCAAATGCTGGTATGGGCTCGCTCTACAGATCAAAGCACGAGCTTATATTTGTCTTCAAGAAAGGAGCTGCGCCGCACGTCAATAACATAGAACTCGGCCGCTTTGGCCGGCATCGAACGAACGTCTGGGACTACCCGAGCCAGAACGTCCTAAACGGTACGACAAAGAGCAAGCTGTCGCTGCACCCCACGGCCAAGCCGGTTGCGCTTGTCGGCGATGCGATACGGGATTGCTCCAACCGCAACGACATTATTCTCGATCCTTTCGGCGGCGCTGGCACCACGTTGATCGCCGCCGAGAAGACGGGACGCAGAGCCCGCTTGATCGAGATTGATCCCCGCTACGTCGACGTCACGATCAAACGTTGGCAAAACCTAACGGGCAGGACGGCTGTGCGCGCCGACGCGGCCACGCCGCATCCAGACGACGCCCCGCCACCGGCTCCTGACGCGGCTGTGACGATGGCTGCTCCGAAACAGGCCAACGATGGAGCGGACTCATGACAACGGACAGCCCCGAGGACGACTTCAAGGCCGGGTATGGGCAACCGCCGCGACACAGTCGATTCCAGCCGGGCCGATCAGGCAACCCGCGCGGTAGGCAGAAAGCCGTCCGCAATCTCGGAAGTGACGTCAAACGCACCCTTGAGACGCCCGTCAGGCTCAACGAACAGGGCAAGGCGAGGCGGGTTAAGCACCCTTGAGACGCCCGTCAGGCTCAACGAACAGGGCAAGGCGAGGCGGGTATCAACGCAGGAAGCCGCCCTGCTGCGGTTGCGGGAGAAGGCGCTCAAGGGCGACGCACGTTCCCTCGATCGGCTTTTGCAACTGGCGCAGACCTTCAACAACGGCACTGCGATCGATTCGCTCGGCAGAAAGGCTGTGGCGGCTGAAGATCAGGCGATCCTCGACGCCTACGCCGCCGAGGTTCGGTCCCGGCCGGCAAGCTCGGGCGGAATGACGCACGGCGCCGATGAAGACGCGGGGCCAAACAGCGATGGATAAAGTTTTGCGGGCCGTTTTGCGCAGGGAGCTGCCCTACTTCATCCGCAAGGTCTTTGCGACCGTCTCGCCGGGCGAAACCTATCTTCATAACTGGCACGTGGATGCGATCGCCCATCAGCTGATGCGGGTTCACTCCGGCGAGAGCCGGCGCCTCTTGATCAACCAGCCACCGCGTTCGCTCAAATCGATTTGTGTGTCGGTCGCCTTTGTCGCTTGGCTGCTCGGCCATGATCCAACTCGCCGCGTCATCGTGGTGAGCTATTCGAGCGACTTCGCCGCCGAACTCCACCGGCAGTTTCGCATGGTGATCGCCGCGCCTTGGTATGCGGAGGTTTTCCCGGAACTGCGGTTTGCCAAAGAAACCGGGCTTGAACTCGTCACGTCCCAAGGCGGCAGCCGATATGCGACTTCCGTTGGCGGAACGCTTACCGGACGCGGCGCCGATCTGATCATTGTCGACGATCCCTTAAATGCCAATGAGCTCCATTCGGAGACGGCCAGGAAGCAAGTCATCGACTGGTACGGCGGCTCGCTGGTCTCGCGCCTCAATGACAAACACAGAGGCCCAATCATTGTGGTCATGCAGCGCTTGCATGAGGATGACCTCGCCGGCCACCTCTTGCGACAGGGCGGCTGGAACCATCTGAACATGCCAGCAATCGCGTTGGCGGACGAGACCGTTGAGCTGGGCCACGGGAGAACACATTCGCGTCGCACTGGCGATATTCTCCATCCCGAGCGCGAGACCCAACAGGCCCTGGAGGCGATCAAAGCCGAAGTGGGAAGCCTACTTTTCTCCGCCCAATATCAGCAACAGCCCGTGCCGGTCGAAGGTAATCTAATCCGACGGTCATGGTTCCAGACCTATGACGACTTGCCCGCCCGGTTATCTACAACGCGGATCGTTCAGAGCTGGGACGTCGCCATGATGACGGGTGATCGCAACGACTATTCGGTATGCACGATCTGGTTGATTCATCAAAAAGATGCCTACCTCGTTCATGTCTATCGAGGCCGCCTTGAATATCCGCAACTGCGCCGCAAGGTTATTGGCTTGGCTGCAGAGCATGGCGCGACGACAATCCTGATTGAGAATGCGGGGCCGGGCATGAATTTTTTGCAGGATCTCAGGACCGCCATGCCGGACGGCATGTCGCGTCCGATCGGCGTCAAGCCGGAGGGCAGCAAAGTGGAGCGCATGGTGGCGCAATCATCGAAGATTGAGGCGGGCCACGTCTATCTGCCAAAGACGGCGCCATGGCTGGGCGACCTCCTCACGGAACTGTTGGCGTTTCCGAATGGTCGCCACGATGATCAAGTCGATAGCGTTTCCCAGTTCCTTCTATGGTGGCAGAGAGACGCGTACGTACATCAGATTCCCATTGTAATGCCGTTTATCGCCTGGGGCAGGCCGAGGAATTTTCCTTAGAGCAGATCTGAGCCCCTCGCCTTCGCACGACGCGCGGTCGCCATGGCTGCGACGCCTGCGTTGCCGTTATTTGTTTGGGTAACGCCTTTGGGGCAATCCGCACGTCGATTCGCTGCGACAACAATCCGGTCGAACGTGCGATCCGACCCGTCGCGCTTGGCCGCAAGAACCATCTCTCCGCCGGCACCGATGGTGGCGGCGTCCGCTGGGCCACCGTCTGCTCACTCGTCGCCCCCGCAAAGCTCAACGACGTCGAACCGTTTGCCTACCTGAAAGACGTCCTCGAGCGCATGACTTACGGTCACCCTATGAGCCGGCTTGATGATCTCCCGCCGTGGCCGCCGGAGAAGCCGCCGTCGTCGTATTTGGCTCGTAGCAGCGTCCAACCGGCGTGCGCTTGGCTCCGGATATAGGCCTGTGACGCTTCATGCTGGGCGTCGAGCGAGTTGAAGTCTTGTTCGAGTCCTTGGTCGGTCGAGACGCGGGTATAGATCGCGCAACGAACCACTCTCGTTGATCCGGTCTTCATGGTGACGACGCCTTCGCTGGTTTGTCTCGCAGGCCGAAGAATTTCGGTCCATTCCAGCGCGTGCCGGTGATCGCGAAGGCCGCCTTCGACAGGCTCGGATAGGTGTTGCCATTCCAGGCAAAGCCATCTGCAAGCACTGCCACCTGCTGCATCTGCCCGTTCCATTCGCGGCCCAGGATGGTGCCGGGCCGGAGCTCGGTGGTATGTCGGCTTAAATCCACGGCGTTCCGTCCAGCCTTCTCAGGCGACCCCGACCGATCGAGCAGACGCTGACTCTCCCCGTCCAAGTCCCCAAGACGGTCGGCCTGCAGCCGGTACGCCAGGCTGCGAAACAGGAGATGACGAGCAAGGTGAGCGGGCGCGGGTCGGCCGAATGCGGTATGCCAACGGCTGCGAAGCTGACCAACGTCGAGATCACGCAGGCGCGCAATCTCGACGTCGAGTTTCTCGCGGTCCGGCAGCGCAGGACCGATCTTCACCCGCGGCATGGCTCTCAGGCTGGCCGACGTCGGGGCTGGCGAGAGGCAGTCTTGCCGCGATCTGCGCTCGCGATCTGGTAGACCCGGTTGCCGTCCACCTTCTTCCAGCCGAGCTTCAGCTTGAGGCGCTTGCGCACCACGCCGGCAAGAAAGCCGCGCACCGAGTGCGGCTGCCAGCCGGTGGCCTTCATCATCGCTTCGATCGTTGCGCCTGTGGGTGATTGCAGCAACGCGATGACACGCGATTGCTTCGAGCCGCGATCGGCCCTCTGCGGCCCAGGATCGCCAGCACTGTTCCATTGGCTGACACCTCACGACACAGCCCGACACTGCGACACTGCTGACCCGCAATAATTCTCGCTTTTGCTGCCGATGTTCCTTATTGTCGGCGACATTGGGTAACACCAGCAGACACCCGGGTATCGCTACCCAATGGATACCCAGCGAGGCGGACAATGGTTAGGCTAACGGACATCGCGATCAGAAATCTGAAAGCCAGCACAGCGCGGCGAGAGATACCGGATAGCGGCCAGCGCGGGCTGTACCTGATTGTGCAGCCGACTGGCGGAAAGACGTTCGCTGTCCGCTATAGGTTCGCCGGTAAGCCTCGCAAGCTGACATTGACGGCCGGGATCAGCCTTGCCGCAGCCCGTAGGGAAGCCGCAGACGCGCTCTATCAGGTCGAGAAGGGCATCGATCCAGGTGTCGCGAAACAACGCGCCAGGGACGAGCAGCGCGCCGCTGCGGCCGATACGCTCGAAGCAGTGTGTGCCGAGTTTTTCAAGCGGGACGGCGCCAAGCTACGCAGTGCGCGTGACTGGCAGCGCGACCTTGCGCGACTGGTATTTCCGACGCTTGGGCAGCGGCCGATCGCTGACGTTCGCCGGAAAGACGTAATCAGACTGTTGGACGCCATCGAGGACAATAATGGCACCGCACAAGCGGACACCGTGCTGGCTATCATTCGCCGGATCTGCAACTGGTATGCCGTCCGCGACGAAAACTTCCGATCGCCGATCGTGCGCGGCATGCGGCGGCGGAAGCCGAGCCAGCATTCCCGAGCCCGCATTCTGACTGACGACGAAATCCGCGCCGTGTGGCGTGCTGCCGGCGTCATGCCGGGACCCTTCGGCCGCTACTGCAAGTTCTTGCTGCTCACGGCGGCCAGGCGCAATGAAGCTGCGCATATGCGATGGCAGGAAGTCGTCGGCACCGATTGGACGCTGCCGGCCAGCCGCAACAAGACGAAGACGGATCTGACACGACCGCTATCGGCTGAGGCGCTGGCGGTTCTATCAAAAGTGCCGCGCATTGCTGGTACCGATTTCGTCTTCAGCGCAGACGGCCGGCGTCTCGGCGGCATGACGCGGCGGAAGCGAGAAATCGAGCAGGCGTCTGGCATCACCGGCTGGACGCTGCATGATCTGCGAAGGACGGCGCGCAGCCTGATGTCACGCGCCGGTGTGCCATCCGAGCATGCCGAGCGGTGCCTCGGCCACACCATCCGCGGCGTTGAAGGTATTTACGACAGGCATTCGTACCGCGAAGAAATGCTGATCGCTTATGAGAAGCTGTCGACGCTGATCCAGCAAATCGTCGATCCGCAGCCCAACATCGTGGCGATGGCGCGGCCATAGAAGCCCTTGGCCGGCTCGACAAGTCACAGCCCGCGACGTCCTGCCACGCCCTTTTTTGTATAGCATATTCGTAGTGAATTTTTGATTGCGTTGGAAGATTTTGCCACCGCCTCACTCAAATTCATGGCCGCGGTAGAAAACTATAATTTTGCGCTCCACCGTATCAACGCCGTGATGAACGGCAACTCTGTCTCGCATCTCGGGAACTCGAAAATCGGCAGCGTGCGCTATTTCGTGCTCCATCGAACAACGGAGCACGAAATGCAGACTTCGCACGACATTGACATCAACACCGGCCCCCTCGTCCCCGCACGCGATGTCTTGAAACGCTACGGCGTCGTCGGCCGCACGTTGGACCGCTGGCTCGCCAATCCCGCGCTGGGATTCCCCCGCCCCCTGGTCATTAATCGGAGAAGGTACTTCAACGAACGCACACTCCTGGAATGGGAGCGCCAGCAGGCTCGGGCGCATGTCGGGGGTGCGCCCATGAGCAAAGCTAATCGCGTTGCTCACGGGCGCTCGTGCGGCGCTCGCTCCGAGAGCTGCGACACGCCTAATATCCGAGGAGGCAATCCATGAGCGACGAAGAGAAGCCGCCGTCGCCGGCCGAAATCCAAGAGGCCATGGCCGAGCTGGAAGCGAAGGGCCTAATCCGCCGCACGGGCGAAATTCGTGACGGCCGGCCGGTTTATGTCGCCACCAAGTATTGGCCGCTGAAATCCCTGCAACTGATTGGAAGGCGACATGAAGATGGACGACGCGGTCCTCGACGAGGACGAATACGCGCGACGTAGGATAACTAAAGGCGAAGCCTACGATATCAGGCAAACCGGTACCGGCACCACCCCGCGCAGCTTGACGGTAGTGCGCCAATATCTGCCGCAGCTCAAGGAACTGGTCGCGGCGGACCTGAGGCGCAGCCGGTCCGACAGTAAGGTCTGGCCCAAGCTTCGGCGCATTGAAAATCTCGAGTTACGCCTTCTCATCGCCGGCATTAACGTTGCGCTGGACGCCGATGCCGGCACCAACAACAACGGCGACAAGACCGCCGTCGCGGTGCGGCGCTGGCTGGGCCAGCAGCTCGACCAGCACGACAACGAGATGGAGTGGCGGGTCGGAGATTGGGCGGTCGACCGGCTCGTCGAGCTAGAGATTTTCGCGCTCGACGGTAGGGACGTTCTGGTTCCGGCAGTCGAGCTGCACCTCCGGCTCGACGATTTGTTCGAAAGCGCGGTGGCGCAGCGGATGATTTTGCCGCCGACCGAAGCTGAAGCGCCCCCGCCGTGGACTGACGTTTGGCGCCATTATCGTGGCGTACGGGTCCCGCTGGTCAAAGACCATAAGAGCCGTGCCGCGATGCGCGCCGCAATCCGTCGTGGCGAGATGCCGGTCGTGCTCGACGCGCTCAATGCGCTGGAGCGTGTCCCGTGCATCATCAACGGGCCGATCCTCGATGTTGCTTTGAAGAAACCGCCGGTCGTGCCGCCGATGCCGGATTTGCTCGATGCTTGGCTGGCCGAGCATAAAAAAGACAGGGCGCCGCAATGGCTGATCGAATCTAACGAGGAGGTGAGTGACTGGTACGCCGAGCAGGCCAAAGCCGACGCCTGGCACATCGCGATGCAACGGGCCAAGGCGGTGGCGGCTCGTGGGCGTTTCGTCATCCCGCTTTATCTCGACCACCGCGGCCGGAATTGCGGCCGGCCGCTTTTCAATTTTCATGGTCCCGATTACGTCCGCGGCCTGTTCTACCTCGCTAATGGCAAGGCAATCGGCACCGAAGGACTGTTGCAGCTCAGAGCCTGCGTCGCCGGCCTCGCCGATGGCCACGACTGGGACGGTGATCCAAAGCCGAGCCGGCTCAACTTTGATGGGCGCTTGGCCTGGGTCGAGCGCAACATGCATCGGTTCCGCGCCATCGGCGACGCCGTGGCACGCGGCGAATATCCCGAGTTACCGGCGAATCTGAAGGACCCCGTGCAGTTCATCGCCGCGGTGTATGAACTGGTCCGCGCCGACCGGGTTGGGCCGGATTTCATCACTCACTTGCCGCTGTCGTTTGATGCGACGTGCTCGGGCTTGCAACATTTGTGCACCATGATGCGGTCGAAGGATGCCCGCTATGCGAACATCTCCGCCAGCCAGGTGCGCGAAGATTTCTATGAGCGGGTTGCCGACCGGGCCAACGAGATTTTGGTCGACCGATGGGTCGTTGAGTTCAACGGCGAGGACGAGCCCGATAAAAAACGCAAGCCCAAGCGAGATAAAAAACGCAAGCCCAAACGCAGGCGCTACCCAAAGCCCGATGACGAGGTAATCGACCTGGCGCGTTGGCTGCGCCACAACGTCGACGGTCTCGTCCCGCTGCAACAAGTCGCGGCTGAACTCGCCAGTTATGGTTGCTGCTATCCCAACGGTAAGCCGTATTCGGCCCGGTCCGTCGCGGCGATGCTCGGCGAGTATCGGCCGCGCTGGAAGACCTTCTCAACTAAGGCGGAAGCGGACCGTTTCGCCGAGACGGTCGACCTGTTCGGCGCCGGCTACATCGACGTGGTGATTACCCGCGACTTCACCAAGCGGCCGTCCGTTTCATTTATCTACGGCGCGACGTTGCAGACCATAACGCCGCACGTCGTTGATGTTCTGAAAGAGCAAAAGAAATCCAAAATCGGCGCTGCGGCAATTGCAAGTGCCATCAACAAAGCGATTGGTGAAGTCGCGCCGGCCGCGAAGCGGGTACGCCGCTTTCTGAAAAGCCTCGCCAAGATTTGCGCCAAGCACAACGTGTTGCTGCGCTGGCCGACGCCGCTTGGCCTTCCCGTTCTCAACCTGGCTGACGAGCCCGACATCAAGACCGTTTCCATTCAGAAAGACGGCAAGCGCCGTCGCCGCAAAGTTACCGTTGGCGACACCGGCAATATCGATAGGAAGGCAGCGGTTCGGTCGGCGCCGGCCAACTTCGTGCACTCGCTCGATGCTTCGCATCTCATGTTGGTGGCGTGTCAGTGTCAAGCTAATCTGAAAAACATTCAGATGGTCGCGGTGCATGAACTCGTTCGGTTGTTTGGCGTGTGACGTGGTGCGCTTCAAACAAACAATCGCCGACATGTTCACCTTGCTCTATAGCTTCTCAGTATTGGAAATCGTCTGGCGTGCCGCTGACAGGATTTGCCGCCCGGCACCCAGTTACCTAGCCCACCGTGGCCGCCCGGACGGCCGTGGCCGCTGCGCGGATGGGCCAACCCGTTCGCGCCCAAAAACCTGCACCGCTGGGCCGACGCGCTCGACCTCGACGAGTTTCGCAACAATCCAAATCCCTTCGCCTACAACTGAGGTCAACACCAATGTCCGACATCACCGCAACCTGGCGCTTCCAACAAATCCTGGTCGACGCCGCCAGATACCAAATGCTTCGAAGTATCTACGAGAACGACAGGAGGCTTGAGCCGCGCACCGTCGCGACGCTACGCGGCTGCTTCGCCGCTCATCGAGACGATGCCGCTGAGCTGCGCCGAACTGCAACCGATGGAGCAGAGCCGAAATAGAAATTACCCAATGCTATCAAAAGCATAGCCGGACACCTGCCCCCTCTGGGAGAAACAATGAAGAGTTGAACCCCAAAGCCCCACGCGCCGGCAAAGGCGCGCAGGGTTGAAGAGAGAACTAAGAGTGGGTGCTGAACACCCCACACATACGCTCTCTCTCGCAAAACGCAAGCAAGGAATTCCGCGCCATCCCGGTGCGGGAAACGCCGAGGCTATGCCCGGCAACCGCGACCGCATCGCCGTCGCAACAGAACTGGAGAGAGAAATGCCCACTAAAGATGAACTTTTCGCAAGCCGCTTCTTCAAAGCTGAAGGCATGAAGAAGCCCATCATCGTCGAGATCCTGCACTGCGCCGTTAAATCGCTGAAGAACAACGAAGGCGTCGCCAAAGAGAAGCTGATCGTTCATTTCGTCGGCCAGAAGCAGCAGTTTGTCTGTAACGCCGTGAACTTCGACAGCATCGTCGATGTGACCGGCGAAACCGACAGCGACCGCTGGGTCGGCCATAAGATCTGCCTTTATCCGACCACGACGCAGCTCGGCAACAAGCGCGTCGCCGCGATCCGCGTCAAGGCACCACCGGCATCTGGCAACACATCGCCGGCAGAGCCGTCGCGCGATTTCGAGGACAGCGCGCCATTTTGAAAATGGCTTACCGGGAGCCGCGCAGATGCGGCACCCGTTTTTTAGGTGGCAACTATGAATTTTCAGAACCAAGACTGGGCCGACAAGGCGCGCGCCGTCCGTATCGAGGACGAGATAGCGCGGCGCGGCGTCACGCTGCGCGGCGGCACCGACCGTTGCGGGCCGTGCCCGAAATGCGGCGGTGATGACCGCTTTTCCATCAATACTCAGAAACAAGTGTTTAACTGTCGCGGATGCAACACCGGCGGCGACGTCATTGCTCTGGTCCAGCACCTCGACGACTGCGACTTCATCACCGCAGCGGCGACGCTGGCCGGGCCAAATCCGAATGGCGGCAACGGCTCTGCGTTGCGGGACGCGATCACAGCGAACAAGAGCAAACAGACGGCTAAGAGCGTCACCGCCGCTTCATTCGAGTATTGTGATGCCGACGGCGCCGTCTTGTATGCAGTCGACCGCATTGAATATCAGAATGCCGATGGCACGTTTGTCCTGAAGGATGGCAAGCGGAAGAAGACGTTTTCGCAACGCCGCCCTGATGCCAATGGCAGCTGGGTCAGGAATCTCGACGGCATTGCCAGGGTGCTGTATCGCCTGCCTGAGTTGATTGAGGCTGTGGCATCGGAACGCTTGGTCTTCATCGTCGAAGGTGAAGCCTGCGCCGATGCGTTGCGCGCCATCGGTATCGCCGCGACCACGAACTCCGGCGGTGCCGGCAAGTGGCAGATCGAGTTCAACGCCTATCTGCGCGGCGCCGACGTCATTGTGATACCGGACAACGATGCACCCGGCTGGAAACACATCAGCGATATTGGCGCTTCGCTCGTCGGCATCGCGGCGCGGACGCGGGTCGTCATGCTGCCCGGCCTGACAGACAAGGGCGACGTCCGCGATTGGCTCGCCGCTGGTGGGACTCGCGAACAGCTCGACGTCTTGGTCGAAGCCGCTCGGTGAAAACCCGCAGCCGCTCGATCGCATCAGCTCTGCCGAGCTTGCAATTGAACTGGCCGCCGACGTCGGTAGCCCGTGGGCCGAATGGAGGAACGGCAAACCGATTACGCAGGCTCAACTGGCACGTGCGCTGAAACGCTTCGGCATTAGCCCGGAAGTCGTCCGGTTCCAGAGTGGCAAGACGCCCCGCGGCTACATGCGATCTCAGTTCGAGGATGCCTGGGAAAGGTACCTTCCTCCGGAAAATGCCATTTCAAAGCGCAACAGTGCAACAACTCCCGTGGATGAAGGAGAAGTTGATGATTTTTAAAGTGCAACGCCCGTCCTATGCTGCATTTTGAAAAAGTGTGAGAAGTCCACCATCCATCGCATGTGTTGCACTGTTGCGGGTAAAAATGTGGTTTCCTGGGAAATAAGGGAAGAAGAGCGCGAGAAGAGGCAAATGCAAGGCAATGGAACCCAAGACCAACGGCGCTTCGGCGTGATCGAAACCCGGTTCCGCCAGGCCGGCAAGCTGGCTATGTATAACCTCACGATCAACGGGAAGTTGTGGGCCTGTGTCGAGTGGTCTCCCTCCCGGAAGCGGTGGTGTATCCAGGACGCGAGCGGCCGCTGCTTGGCTCACTGCGATGCCATCCACGGCCAGGACGTCGACGCCCAGACGGCCGTTAGGCTGGCCAAGGCGATGATCCGCGACGGCCGCATGCCGTGTCCGGAGGACGCCAAGGCGCAGCTCGAAGAGCGGCTGCGGCGTGACGAGCTTGGCGAGCCGATGGAAATATTGAACCCGTTATCGCTTCACTTTATCAACAGGAGAGAGAATTGACACTTGGAACGGTTTCCCGCGTCACCGGCATCGGCTGGATTTTAATTACGCCAGACGACCAGGCTGACGCTAAAGTCTTCTGCCATGGTAGCACGCTCAAGCGGGCCGGCATCCACGACATCGCCGTCGGCGACCGGCTCTCGTTCGACATCATCGAGAGCAGGAAGGTTCGCGGCAAGACCGAAGCCGCGAACATCCAGCGCATCGATCGTCACCACATTGAGCGGATCAATACCGGGACGATCGTTGATGCGGCGTGAGGGGTTTTTAAGCTTCCGGCGGCCATGCCCGTGAGGCCCTGGAACGTGGCGTACCGTAAGGCTCTAGAAGATGAGAGCGAGGGACGGGCGAGCCTAGTGGAGGATAGGGAGGCCCACCATAAAGGGGTACAGGGTGAAAATCGCTGTCCATATCGCCCAAGCGAGCACAACGCCGCAGCTGGCGAGGAACAGAAGCCGAAAGATCGGGTCAGACATATCTAGGACTGGCCGAAATAGGCACACGCCGCTGCAACATATTCCACCCGCTCCGCGCCCGTCGCCCAAGGCTTTCCGCGGGCCGAATGCTTCGGCCGGGCTGCGGTTTGATGCTGGCACGGTGATGGTCAGGGCCGCGGGAATATGTTGTCGCGGCGTGTGCGCGATAGGCGTCGGTTTTAACGAGAAGGCGAGTTCAGCGCGCATCCGCTCTGGCACGCCAACTGGGTCGAGCCACAACCCACCAGGCACGCCGTGCTTGGTGTCGCATTGAGATTAGGGGCTGGACTGCTGATGGGGCTAGGAGGGGGAGCAGGCGGAACAGGTAACACGCAGGTCGTTCGGCAGTTCGCCGCCTGCGAATTGCAAAGCATCATGCAATTGGTCGTAGTGGAAGTAAGGGGAGTTGCAAGTCCCAGACCGGGATTGACGACATTAGGAGTGCCTAGAGGAGTGGCTTGAGGAGCAACGACTTGTGCCAAGGCAGGACTACACGCAGCGGTCACTGCCACCGCAAGAATGATCCCGAAGGGTCTCATGACAGCCTCGCCGACTGGACCAAAGTAGAAACATAGCACTTTTGGCGGTGCACGCGGAGTGCTCTTTCCGAACAAGGTTTGATTTTCTTTGCAGATCGTTTTCGCAGGGTATCAAGTTCCCCAGCGCGCGGCCAAGAACCGGATCGCGGGAGGACGCCCGCCCAAGGCCCCGCGCCTTCGCCGATTTTTTCCCGACGCTTCCTGACGCCTCGCCGCCGCACCTCACGCTTGTCTCGATCCCGCGTGATGCGCCGCTCGGTTGGCATAAATTTTCGTAGCGCGGAGTCACCCCGCGACTGAATAGCCGCGCGCCGGTTTTCGATGACGGCGTCGGCATAGCGAACCTGCGGATAGGCCGGATGTACGCCGTCCGCGGGTCGCTTCAACTGGTCACTTTCTGCAGCATAGAGCGCGCGTCGGCGCGCGCGGCTCTGAGAGCTATTTTTGCCTGCTTGTGGGTGCCGGGCGTGAGTATGGTGCTGACGCCAGAACGACGTAGCTCCTGGACAAGTACGTCAGCAAACGCTTTTCAGGACCGAGGAGTTTCAGTAGCAAAGAGACGTGGGTGCCTGCTTGTAGGGGTAAGTCGAAATCGAATTCATGCCAGATGAACGTGAACAAACCGGCAGTTATTTTAGGTTTAGCGTCAAACGTCTGGGCTGACTGTGAAGGACGCTTTACAACTGCGACTACCTCGGCATCCACATTTGGGGGCGCAGACTGGGTGACAGCCAACACAGGCAGAAAGCGTCCACGGAACAAAGATGGGCCATGGCGAAGATCAGCGCGCCCGCGCGAGAGCAGCGACAGCGTATAAGGTTCAGCTGCGTTCGCGGGGTAGAGCCAGTTGACGGGCTCGCCGGGTTCACACACTCCGATGGCATACTTCTCTCCCCCGAAAATGACATCCTGCTCATAAAGAGAAGAGAAATCACTCGAAGCGTCTCTCGGCCACTCAGTCCTTTGATCTTCCCGGCTAAAGTTGCCAGGAGTGATGATCATCGATGGCATGGCTGTGCGCGAACTTTCGCCGCGGCTGTGCTCGCGTGTAACAGCGTAAAATTTAGCAAGTTCTTCCTGTGTGCAGTTACAATGCCCGTCGCGATCGGCTCCGCAGTTGCTCCGATTCTGGCTGACCGGTCCGGGGTAGAAGTAGGTTTTCTCGTAATCGTGATAATACAGCGACAAATCACTGAAGAGTGGTCCGTACCTGGCCGGCGAGAGTTTTTCCAACGCGGAGTGCGCGGTGATTCCCTATATTTTGCGGCTCGAACTCCTCAAACTCAGCCGCATGTGGGACAGCTACCCATCCGTCGCCGAATGGTGGGCGCGAATGCGCACGCGGCCGTCGGTCAAGGCCGCAGTCTTCGATCGCATGACCGAGGCCGATGCTGCGCCCTTTACGAATCTTGCGCCCGACCCTTGGCCCAAGGTGCAGGAGTTGCTGACAGCGGCTTGAGAGACCGTTCACATCACTTTGAAGCAGACAAAGGAGCTAAGGATGTCGTTGAAAGAGCAACTCCGCCGAATACCGGGCCGGCTGGTACCAGCGTGTTCCGGCCGGACGGCAGGCGATCATGTAGCGGCATATCGATGGACTGCGCGCCGGCACTATTGCCCGCACCATGTTGAAAGTTGGCGACCGGGCGCCGCCAATCGTCCTGAAGAACGCCAAGGGCGCGACCGTCGACATTGGTGTCCTGATCAAGACAGGCCCGGTCATCGTCACCTTCTATCGCGGCGGCTGGTGTCCCTACTGCAACCTCGAACTGAAGGCATATCAGGAGATACTGCCTGAGATCGCGGCCGCGGGAGCATCGCTTGTCGCGATCAGCCCGGAAAAACCCGACGACACACTGTCGACCGTCGAGAAGAACGCGCTCAGGTTTGAGGTGCTCAGCGACCTCGGCCAAAAGTCGGACGTGCATTCGGCCTGGTTTACGAGTTCACCGAAGAGCTCAAGCAGGCCTACCACGGCTTCAATTTGGATATTCCGGCCCGCAATGGGACGCCGGGCGAATGGGCGCTCCAGGTATCCGCAACTTACGTTATCGACCGCGATGGCTCGATCATCTACGCCTACACGGATGTCGACTACCGAGACCGCGCCGACCCCCGCGATGTCCTGCAAGTGCTGGCCAAAAAAGCCGTCGCGGCGTGACCCCGACATTGGTCGCGCCCCAAACTGGAGTTTCGGTTTAGCTCTGATCGGACCGAGCTCAGATACAGGGAGGACCGAGCATGTCCCATGCCGCCCAAAGGACGGCTTTCGTCTTTGCGGGGGGCGGCAGTTTGGGAGCCGTTCAGGCCGGCATGCTGCGGGAGCTGATGCATGCCGGGGTGAGCGCAGATCTAGTCCTCCGCTCCTCCGTGGGCGCGATGAACGCGGCCTACTTCGCAGGTGCTGCTCACGCCGCGGGCGTCAACAAACTGGAAGAGGTTTGGCGCGGACTGCGGCGACATGATGTGTTTCCAGTAACGTTTCGAAGCGTGCTCGGATTCATGGGCGGTGCTAATTTGATCGATCCCTCCAATCTGAGGAAGCTCATCGAACGCAATATTCCGTTTGCAAATCTCGAGGATGCGCCGATCCCCGTGCATGTCGTTGCCACGAACCTTGGCGGCGTCGCCATATGTCTGTCGTCGGGCCCGTCGAGGCGCTCCTCGCCAGCGCTGCGATTCCCGCAGCTTTCCCGTCGGTTCGCATCGGCGAACATTATCTCATTGACGGCGCAGTCGGGTGCAACACGCCGATTCTCAATGCAGCCGATCTGGGTGCCACTCGTATTATCGTTCTTCCGACCGGATCTCGCTTGCGCTCTCCACGAGCCGCCAATGGGAGCAATCGCGCGCGCTTTGCATGCGATCACGTTGCTTATCGCCCATCAAATGGTACGCGATCTCAGAGAGCTTGGCGGGAAAGTCGATGTTTTCACCGTACCCAATCTGTGCCCGCTTAATGTCTCTCCTTACGATTTCTCTCGTGCCGACCAATTGATCGAACAGGCCGCTGAGCACACGCGGAAATGGATCGAAGGAGGTGGTTTGTCCCGGCCTGAGATTCCGAATTCTCTACTGCCGCATACACATTGACTTTTCGCTCACCGTTACACTCGGCCGGTCAGCAATAGCCACACATGAGGAATAGGTCCTGCCGTTGCCGACGCCAACTCAAGCATCTGTATAGACGCGATGTGAGTGTCGCCCACTGAGTTTTGATCCAGCTCGAACCCGAGCTGAGCTGACCGACAAACCGGTCTGCAAGCACCGGATCTCAGCTTCTGACACAACGAGCGAGCCGTTAGGAGAGCGTCGTTTTTGAGCAGCCAGGCAAATCATAGTCAAAAGGTCACCTCCGCTCCCGGGCGTTGGCGAGCTCTTTGCATTCTCTGTGCGGCGCTCGTGCTTTCAATGACTAGCTGGTTCTCCGCTACGGCGATCACGCCCGAGCTTCGTGATACCTGGAGGCTGTCGGAACCATTCTTGGTTTGGCTAACCAATAGCGTGCAAATCGGATTTGTTATGGGAGCGCTCGCTTTGAGCATCGTCAATCTTCCCGACATCATTAGACTTAATCGCCTCATGGCAGCATCGGCAGCCATGGCGGCAGTCGCAAATGCAAGTCTGTTGTTCGAGCCGGGACAAGGTGGACTCTTACTCGCGCGTGCGGCCACAGGGATAGCCCTCGCGGGGGTCTATCCTCCCGCCCTGAAACTCGTTTCGACTTGGTTCGCAAACGAAAGAGGACTGGCGCTCGGAGTGGTCATTGGAGCACTTACTCTGGGCTCAGCCGGTCCACATCTTTTCCGTTCACTATCGGGCTCACTGGACTGGCGGGTCGCGGTCGTCACAGCAACGCTGAGCACGTTGGCCGGAGCAGTGACATTCCTACTCTATGCCCGAGAAGGCCCGATCCCCTTCGGGAAAGCGATTTTCGACCCTCGGCAAATCGGTGCCGTGTTTTGCAACAAGCCATTGATGTACGCGACTGCCGGCTACCTCGGTCACATGTGGGAACTTTATGCGATGTGGACCTGGTTGCTTACGTTCAACCGCGCGGCGCTCAAAGCGCAGGGAGGCTTGTCCGAAAGCATGCCCTCCTTGCTAACTTTCAATGCGATCTCAACGGGTGTGATCGGCTGTATCGCTGGCGGACTACTATCCGACCGCTTCGGTCGCACATTCACGACCGCCGGCATGATGATCGTTTCTGGCACATGCGCGGCGTTTATCGGATTTACCTTCGACGGACCGTTCTGGTTGTTCGCTCTAGTGAGCCTGTTTTGGGGAATTTCAATCGTCGGCGACTCGGCGCAATTTTCTGCGGCTGCCACCGAACTTGCAGACCCACGCTACGTTGGCACGGCGCTTTCGGTACAACTTGGGCTCGGTTTTGCGCTAACAATTGGAGCAATCTGGCTGATGCCCCGGGTCGCAGACGCGCTGGGAAGTTGGCAGTGGGCCTTCCTCGTTTTGGCGATAGGTCCATTTTCGGGGGCCGCGGCGATGCTGGCTTTAAGGCTTTTGCCAGGCAGTCAGAAAATGGCCGGCGGGAAGCGTTAACACAAGATATTCTTTCTTAGGCATCGACGCGCGGAAGGTGGAACTGATCTGCCGACCAGGAATAAGTTCGATGCCTTACCTGCGCGCTGCTCCGAAAGGCCGGCTCGAGTTCCAGCAACTGCCCAACAATCGGCCTCGCTTCCTCCACACGACCGGCCAGGGCGAGCGTTGCGGCCTGAAAGAAATAGTACAGACTAAAGCGTGGATTCGCTTGCACCGCTTTGGCAAAGCAAGATGCCGCGTCGTCGTAGCGCGCCTCGTGGACCGCCACGTCTCCGAGCGCCGAGTGGGCTAAAAAAGCCACGGGATCGAACGGGCTCAGCCGCAGCGCGCGACTAGCGTAGGCGGTCGCGGCGTCGGAGTTGCCGCTGTGAGCATGAATTACCCCGCCGAAATAGAGCGCCGTGGCGCACGAAGGATTGAGCGACAGGGCGCGCTCGACGGCGCTCAACCCAGCTTTGTGATCCCTGCCCAGATAGGCGATCACAAACGCGGCGACCGCCAAGGCCGTAGCGTCGTCGGTTCCGCTTGCAAGCACGGTGCGCGCGTGCTGGAGCCCGGCTATTTTGTCAGCCTCGTCCAGCCCCCCGCGCATGAAGCAAATCTCATGGCACCAAGCGAGAAAGGCGTGGGCGGCTGGGTAAGTCGGATCCAGCTTGAGCGCGTCCTCCAGAAATCCCGCGGCGATCCTGGCGTCCGCAGGCATCACAGATGCCATGCGAGGCAAAGCGCGCAGATAGAGGTCGTAGGCGTCGAGATTTTCGGGATGCTTTCGCCTGGAGCGTTCAATCTCCGACTGCCGCAGGCTGGGTTCGACGACGCCGACCACTCTTTCGGTGATCTGATCCTGTAGGTTGAAGACGTCCTCCAGCGCGCCGTCGAACCTGTCGGCCCAAAGATGCGCCCCGGTTTCTGCTTCCAGCAACTGCGCAGTGATGCGCACGCGGTTCCCCGCCTTGCGCACGCCGCCCTCCAGCACATATCGCACACCAAGCTCGCGTCCCACCTGCCGTACGTCGACGGCTTTGCCCTTGTAGACAAAGCTCGAATTGCGCGCGATCACGAACAGCCATTTGATCCGCGACAACCCGGTGATGATGTCCTCCACCATCCCGTCGGCGAAATACTCCTGCTCCGGGTCGCCGCTCATGTTCTGGAATGGCAGGACTGCAATCGAAGGCCTGTCGGGCAATGGGAACCGATGAGAAGACTTTTCCGGCGGAGTTGTCTCGGCTGCCGTCGCCGGCTTCACTTGCGCCGGCCTGCCGACTTCGACCGAATATGTCCGGATCGGGTCGGCGATGTTCTTGAGCTGGGTCGGGCCAAGATCGCTCACTGCGAGATCGAGCCGCGCCTTCACCTGGCGGTAGGCGTCTTCCGACAGACAGATCGCGCCGGGCTTGGCGATACCTTCCAGGCGCGCGGCAATATTGACCCCGTCACCCATGAGGTCGCCATCGCTCTCCTCGACCACATCGCCGAGATGGATGCCGACGCGGAACTCGATGCGTCGCTCGGGCGGCAAGCCGGCGTTGCGCTCGATCATTCCGTTCTGCACCTCGATGGCGCAGCGGACAGCGTCGACCACGCTGCGGAACTCGACGAGGCTGCCGTCGCCGGTGCGCTTCACCACCCGTCCGTTATGCACGGCGATGGTGGGGTCGATCAGATCGCTCCGGAGAGCCCGGAGCCGCGCCAATGTCCGATCCTCGTCGATGCCGGCAAGCCGGCTGTAGCCGACAACATCCGCCGCAAGAATAGCTGCGAGTTTCCGGGTCTCGGTCATGACCACAACGACGAGTTTCTGTCCTCCCAAAGCGGCGAAGGATATCACGCCTGAACACCGAATTCTGTGACCTATACGGGTGCTTCGAGCGACCGAGGATGTCTCCTTCTAGCCCAGCCTGTGTAAAAACGCATCGCCTGTTTTGATTCCCGCGATAAGATTCTCGTGCGATTTGCGGGAGGATCGGATGAGGCGCTTCGTTGAGGGGGTCGATCGCGGTCAGACCACACTGTTTCCGGAATGCCTGGAAGATTGGATCGGCGAGGATAATCCCGTTCGCGTGGTCGATGTCTTCGTCGAAGAACTCGATCTGGCCGAGCTTGGGTTTGGTGGGGTCGATCCCGAAGCAACCGGCCGACCCTCGTATCATCCCTCGATCCTGCTGAAGCCTTAGAGTCGGTTTCGAAAGTCATGAAGCACGAGCGATCCGACGCACGAGCAGCATGACGGATGCGGCGTAGAGGAAGGCGCGTGCGGAGTTGATGGTAGCCTCGAAGTCTTTTGCCAGCCGTCGATTGCGCCCGATCCATGCGAAGAACCGCTCGACGACCCAACGCCGCGGGTTAACGACGAAGCCGACCTGATCGGGGTTCTTGCGCACGATCTCGACCGCGATCAACGTTGCCGTGGTGACCTTTTCCCCGGCATATCCGCTGTAGGCGAAGACACGTTGGATGAACGGGAAGATGCGCCGCGAGACTCGCAGTAGCGGTCCGCCACCATCGCGGCCTTGGATACTCGCCGGATGCGGTTCGAGCACGAGGCCGCGCCCGTCCGTGTCGACGAGCGCATGGCGCTTACGACCGTTGATCTTCTTTCCAGCATCGTAACCGCGTGGCCCTCCGGCCTCGGTGTCTTGGCGCTCTGGCTATCGATGATTGCCGCCGTGGGGCTGGCATCGCGCCCGACCCGTTCGCGATCTGCCATCACGAGCGCGTGGTTTATCCGTTCAAAGCACCCGTCGTCGCGCCAGGCGGCGAACCAGCGGTAGATCGTCTCCCATGGCGGCAGGTCGTTCGGCAGCAGCCGCCACGGGCATCCCGCTCGCATCACGTAGAATATCCCATTTACGATCTCGCGCATCGGCCAGGCCCGCGGCCGGCCCGTTGCGCAGGGCTTCGGCAAGTGCGGCGCGATCACGCGCCACTCAGCGTCGGTCAGATCGGTCTGGTATCGGGTGACGGTGCGGTTATGCTGCTGTCGAGTGGTTGGCGTCCACATGGCGAATCCAAGGTTGCTTCGAGAAACCCCTTGGAATCACGGCGGGCGCCATGACTTAACGCTTTTCAAAAACTGCCGCATACCTCTCGCCCAGGCATGGCTCATCTCTCCCGCAGGGTCTCCTGCTTGTACCTCAGCAGGGGCGAAAGCAGATAACTGATAACCCGGCGTGACCCGGTCTTGATCTCCACCGTGACCGCCATGCCGGGCGACAGGTTGACTGTGTTGTTCTCCACCTGCATCTGCGTGCGGTCCAGCGAGACACGCGCAGCATAAGCAAGTTCCTGCCCTTTTGGCTCACTTGTTCTGCTGTCCGCATTCTGTGCTCGGCCACTATCTTTATCCTGCGGCGTGTCGCGCGTAATGGCGTCCTGTGACACGCTCGCCACTTGGCCGTGCAGAAGGCCGTACCGTGTGAAATTGAAGGTGTCGACCTTGATCTCGGCGTCCTGTCCGGCGTGCACGAAGCCGATGTCCCGGTTCGATACCATTGCCTCGATCTCCAGATGGCTGTCCTGCGGCACAACGACGAGCAATGCTTGCGCCGGGGTGACGACGCCGCCGACGGTATGGACCGCGAGTTGTTGCACGACGCCGTCGACGGGCGCGACGAGCAGCTGAAGCTTGGTTCGCTGCTCCGCCTTGACCAGATCCTGCGACAGTCCTGCGGCCTTCCGCTCGGCCTCGACCAGTTCGCCTGACAATGTGCGTCGGTACTCTGCCGCGGCCTGAGCGCGGGTCTCGGTGATTGCGGCTAACGCTGCGTCCGCCTCGTTGGCGCGACTCTTCTGGATGAGAAGATCCTGCTGCTGGTCGACGAGGGTCTGAAGGATTTCGAGGTAGTTCGCCTTTGAGCCGGTGCTGTGGTCAAAGAGCGTCTTACGAATGTCGACGCGTTGCTGGAGAATTGGAATAGTCTGCTCGGACTTGCCGACGGTTGCCGCAATCGTGGCCCGCTCTGCCTCCTTCTGCGCCTTCTGACGGTCGAGTGCGGCCAGTTTGGCACGATGTTCAGAGGTTTGATCGAATAAGAATTGCCGCTGCATCGAAATGAGCGCTGGGCTTGCCTCACCCGGCGGATCAAAATTGGCAAGCGGATCGCTGCCATCCGAGAGCGCTGCTCGCAAGCGTGCGGCGTCCAGCCGCGCCGTGATGAGGTCGCTCCGCAAATGATCACGTTCGGCTTCGTTCATCGTTGGGTCGAGTTCGATCAGAACATCGCCGGCTTTGACGTTCTGTCCGTCGCGGATGTGGATAGCGCGCACGACCCCGGTCTCAAAGGGCTGCACGACCTTGGTGCGGTCACTTGGGATGATCTTGCCTGGCGCGGAGGCGACGATATCAATCCGGCCCAGTGAGGCCCAAGCCAACGCCAGACAGAAAACCGCAGCAATTGTCACCGCAATGGCCCGTCCCAATGGCGAAGGCGGCGTCTCCATGATCTCGAGTGCCGCGGGCAAGAAAGCGACCTCTTCGCGATCCCGGCGATTGGTCGCACGTGGCAGCGCGAGGACATTGTCAGCTGACCTCATGGAGCCCGCCCTGCAGACGATGAAGCGCCGAATAGCGCCCACCTGTCCTGATCAGCTCGTCATGCGTGCCGTCTTCGACAAGCCGACCTCGATCTATGGTCAGGATGCGGTCGGTGCGCCGCACGGTCGAAAGGCGATGGGCGATGATAAAGACAGTTCGTCGTCTGGCGATCTCCTTCATGTTGCTGCTGGATGATCCGCTCGCTTTCGTAATCGAGCGCGCTCGTCGCTTCGTCGAAGATGAGGATGCGCGGATCGGTGATCAGGGCGCGGGCGATCGCAATACGCTGTCTTTGGCCGCCCGAAAGACTGCTGCCGCGCTCACCGACGATGGTGTCATAACCTTCGGGCAGTTCGAGGATGAACTCATGCGCTCCGGCAAGCGCGGACGCGGCAATGATCCGGTCCATCGGCATCGCCGGGTCGGCAAGCGCGATATTGTCGCGCACCGAACGGTTGAACAGCACGTTCTCTTGCAGAACCACGCCGATCTGCCGGCGCAGCCAGGCCGTATCCACCATCGCGAGATCGATGCCGTCGACAAGCACCCGTCCGCTTTCCGGGACATAGAGCCGCTGGATCAGTTTGGCCAGCGTGCTCTTGCCCGACCCGGAGGGGCCGACGATACCGACGATCTGTCCGGCCTGCGCGCCGAAACTGACATCGTGGAGCACCTCCGGGCCGTCGATCCGGTAACGGAACGTGACGTGCTCGAACACGATATCGCCGCGGATTGCCGGTAGTGCCGCCCGGCCGGGATGGTAGCTCGGTTCGGCAGGCGCGTTGAGGATATCCCCGAGCCGCGCCACCGACAGGCGCGCCTGATGGAAATCCTGCCAGATTTGCGCCAGCCGCAGCACAGGCGCGCTCACCCGGCTGGCCAGGATGTTGAACGCAACAAGCTCGCCGACGCTGAGGTTGCCCTCGATGACAAGTCTTGCCCCAAAATAGAGAACCCCGGCTGTCACCAGCTTACTGACGAGCTGCACGATTTGGCTTGCCGTGTTGCCGAGGCTGAGCACGCGGAAGCTCGCGGCAACGTAGCCGGCAAGCTGTTCCTCCCAGCGGCGCTGCATTTGCGGCTCCACCGCCATCGCTTTAAGCGTCTCGATCCCGGTCACGCTCTCGACCAGAAAAGCCTGGTTCTCGGCGCCGCGCTGGAACTTGTCGTCGAGCCGTTTGCGGAACAGCGGCGTCGCCCCGGCGGAGATTGCGATGTAGAATGGGAAAGGCCCCCAGCACGATGTAGGTCAACAATGGCGAGTAGAAGAACATCACGCCGAGGAACACGAAGCGTGAAGAACAAGTCGATGACCAGCGTCAGCGCCGAGCTGGTGAGAAAGTTACGGATGTTCTCGAGCTCGCGCACCCGCGCTACCGAGTCCCCGACACGTCTCGCCTGGAAATAGGCGACCGGCAATGCGACCAGATGACGGAACAAACGGGCGCCAAGCTCGACGTCGATGCGGTTTGTAGTGTGGGCGAAGAGATAGGTCCGCATGATGCCGAGGATGGTCTCGAAAATCGAGATGGCGACGAGCCCGATAACCAGCACATCGAGCGTGCTGAGCTCCGATGCACCAGCACCTTGTCGATGACGACCTGGAAGAACAGCGGCGAGACGAGCGCAAAGAGCTGAAGGAAGAACGAGGCGACCAGTACCTCGCCAAGCAGACGGCGATATTTGTGGATCGCGCCCAGGAACCAGGTGATATCGAAGCGGCGCGAAAGATCCACCAGCCCGGCGCGCCGCGCCATCAAAATAACGCGACCATCCCAGACCGCTCCAGTTCGGCCCGGGTCATTAGCGCGGGCCGCGGCGATAACGGTGATTGGACGATGGCCTTATCGTCTCCAGCCTTGCCGAGAATCAGGAAACCGCCATCACGGAGCACCGCGATGGCCGGGAGCGGGTGTACAGCCCAGCCGTGCCCAGGTCGTCTTGCGAGCTTGCGCTTTGAGCCCGAACTCCTTTGCGCAGCGGAGCATCTCGGGAACGCCGATCGTCGCGCCGCCAAAGCGGTGCCGGATCTGCTCGGCATCGGCACCGATGCCGTTAAGGCGCAACAGGCTCACCAGGGCGGCGAGGCCCTGATCGATTACAGGCACCTGGCCCGGATCTGAGCCATGACGACGCTCAACCCGACCCTAGTGATGAGGCTGTGTTAAGAATGCCTCACCACCCGAGTTTATTTCCGTCCGACTGTTCGCGACGATGGGAATCCCATTCTGCTCATGGAGGCCGGCCGCCACAAACTGGTTCAACAGCGCTAGGTTTTGGTGACTAGGGGTTGTTGTTGTTGCCGGCGGATCGGTCACGGTAATCGTCTTCGCCGGTGCGCTCGCGACCTCTCCAGCAGTCGAATTTGTTGCCGTCACCGTAAAGGTATTCACCGGGTGACCCTTTCCGGGGAGACTTCGAACTCAGCGTCAGGCCGCTAATGTTCTGCCCAGTGGGAGCCGTTATTTTGAAGGTTAGTGTATCCCCCTTTCCGCCGCCATGGACCAACTGGCTGGTGACCGTGTCGCCACTTGGCGCCTTTATTGATTTCGAAAAGCGGAACGCCGCTGATGGTGACCGACAGAGTATCGTCGGAATTGGTGGGCGACACGGAAATCCCCATTGGCGTCGACCCGCCCGCCGTCACGGTCAGAAACGAGGGCGCCGTCAAGGTCGGCGTCTCAGCGAGGCTGTCGTCGTCTGCGAGACTGATCTTCAGATCGTTGCCGACGAAGTCGCCGACGCCACTTGTGTTCGAGATGGCTAGATCAACTGTCTCGCCTGCGAGCAGACTAACGTTGGTAAAATCAAATGTCGCCGGGTCTGCCCTGCTGATAGAACCGTCTCCCGGCAAGTTACCTCCATCAACGAGAGTGCCTCCGACGAACAACTGCCACTCCTGGCCACGCCCTTGGTCGCGAGCATTCCAAACTAATCCAGAAATTTCCGCAACGCCGCTCGTCGGTGCCGTGAACTCGACGTTCGCCACACCTTCGGACGCTCCGTTGGCCGGATCGGTCGTGTGTACCACCACGTCACCGACCTGCCAGTCGAAGGCCGAGCTCGTCGCCTTAAACCATGCTGGCAAAAAATTACCTGGCGTGTTGCTGGGTGCCCAAGCAGGCTGCGCTACGCTAGCCCCTAATGGCGTCCAGTTCGCAACATGCGGGAGCGCACTTGAACCCTGCAAAAGTGCCCATGGGCCATTCGGATTTGCTACGTCGCTCCAGTCGGAATTCAGATCGTACACGGCTCCTCCTGCGGTGACGTCCGTGAAGGAATTGCCTGCCGGTGGATCCGTCACGCTAATCGTCCGAGCCGGGGCAGTCGAAGACTCGCCAGCGGTCGTATTGCTCGCTGTCACGGTCAGCGGGTTCGTCGGATGGCCTTTTCCCGGGTAGGTCGAATGTAGGATCAGCCCGTTGTTCCAGTCTGCGGACGGTAGTGCGTTGAATTCAACGGCGCCGACCCGCCCGCTGCCACCGTCAGAGAAGAGGGCGCCGCCAAGCTCGGCGTCTCGGGCAGCCCATCCGTATCGGACGCGATCGCGTCGAAGGCATGCGCATTGCCGCTGCTATCATAGTAATAACCGACGACCTCACCCGAGGTATTGATCGCGAAAGCATAGGTGCCGCCGGGGCCGGCCGAAGGATCGTCCAGGGTCGTGTAGGTGCCGTTGTTGTAGAGGAAGCCATGAACGGTGTTGCTGCTATCATAGTAATAACCGGCGACCTCACCCGAGGTATTGATCGCTACAGCAAGGGTGCCGACGGGGCCGGCCGAAAAACGGTGCCGATGGGGCCGGCCGAAGGATCGTCCAGGGTCGTGTAGGTGCCGTTGTTGTAGAGGAAGCCATGTTCGGTGTAGCTGCTATCTAGAGCATGTTCCGCCCGAGCTGAATTGGCAGGATTCTCACGGCGTTCTGGATAGGAGATTCTACCGGCATTGATTTGCCTTTGGGAGGGGGAAGATGCCGGCTGCCTATTCTACTGATATTCGAGGTCGGGTGATCGCGAGTGTGGAGAGTGGGTCCTCGCGACGCGAGGCAGCGGAGGAGTTTGATGTCAGTCCGAGCTCCGCGATCAAATGGGTTGCGACTTACCGAACGACTGGAAGCTGGGCGGCCAAGCCGCGGGGCGGGAGCACCTCACCACTGGAGAAGCACGCGAACTTTTTGCTGACGCTGATTGAGAGGCAGTCGGATTTGACGCTGGACGAGGTAGTTTGTGTGCTGCGAAAGCAAGGAATTCGCAGTAGTCGCACTTCGGTGTGGCGCTTCTTCAAGCGGCACAACATCACGTTCAAAAAAAACCCTGCACGCGGCGGAGCAGCAACGCGCCGACGTAGCACGGGCGCGTCGGCGCTGGATGCGAGCACAGGGCATGTTTGACCCAGCTCACCTGGTGTTTCTTGATGAGACCGCCGCCAATACGAAAATGATGCGGGTGGGCGGCCGTTGCCTGCGCGGCGAGAGGTTGATCGGCCAGGTTCCGCACGGCCACTGGAAAACGATAACCTTCGTCGGCGCTTTACGCTGCGAGGGAATGACAGCGCCATATGTAATTGACGGGGCTATGAAGGGAAAGACGTTCCTCGATTATGTGGAGCACCACTTGGCTCCAACCCTGCGGCGTAACGACACCGTGGTCATGGACAACCTTCCGGCACACAAGGCAGCAGGCGTGCGCGAAGCGATTGAAGCGCGTGGCGCCGTCCTTCGTTATCTGCCGCAATATTCCCCGGATTTGAACCCGATCGAGATGCCGTTTAGCAAGCTCAAGGCCTATCTGCGTAAGATGGCAGAGCGGACAATTCCCCGCCTGCGCCGCCGGATCAGAACGTTCGCGCGTAATCTCACTGCTCGTGAGGCCAAGAATTATTTTAGGCACGCAGGCTATGCGTGAAATCGAGCGGAATCTGCTCTAGATAAGAACCGGCGACCTCACCTGAGGTATTGATCGCTTCAGCAACGGTGCCGCCGGGGCCGGCCGAAGGATCGTCCAGGGTCGTGTAGGCGCCGTTGTTGTAGAGGAAGCCATGCCGGTTGCCGCTGCTATCAAAATAAAAACCGGCGACCTCACCCGAGGCATTGATCGCTGCAGCATAGGTGCCTTCTAGCACGCCGGTGCCGGCCGAAGGATCGTCCAGGGTCGTGTAGGCGCCGTTGTTGTAGAGGAAGCCATGAATGGTGTTGCTGCTATCTTGATAATGACCGGCGACCTCACCCGAATCATTGAGGCCGAGTGGGGCTGAGTTGTTGGGTAGGTTGAGATTCGTGAAGGTGTAGGTCGTCATGTCCGTCCTCTCCTCGATCTATCGCAATCGCTAAATCAGGCCCGAATTCCATTCCTGAAGAGGCGTCCGAACCTGAAGAGGCGTCCGAACGATGAGCAGACGCTTCAGCGATTCTCCTTGAAGGATTGAAGGTACTTGCATGGTATTTCCTTCGCCCGACATGTTTTCGGAGCGAGACCACGGAAACCCGGATGGGTTCCGGTACAGCTTAAATTGACGACCGAACGCTTTGGGATGGCGTATTGATTATTATTGCCTTTACGTCTTTGTCTGTCCGGAATCTGAGCAATTTAGCTTACATCCAACATTTCCGCGGGAGGCTAGTTCGAGCGTGGGATGGCGTCCATCGTTCGGCAGCGACAACATTTCGGAAACGAGTGCCGTTGGCGCGGCGTCAAACTTTGCGCGCCGAAGTTAACAGAACGGCCGCGAAATAGGGCTTATCGCACCGCAGCCAGGTCGCGCATTGGCACTGACTAACAAGTCTTCGGACGCGGTTCAAACAATCGCCTCTGGCATCGCTGCCTTTCGCTCAACAGGAGCAACACTGGGCGTCCCGTCAGACCTATCGTATTTGGCCAGCGCCCATGCGGACCTTGGCCAATTTGATGACGCGCGGCGCTGCGTTGGCGAGGCGATGACGGTGGTGGAAACAACGGGGGAACGGTGGTTCGAGGCCGATGTTCATCGCATTGCAGGGGAAATAGCGCTCAAGTCGCCGCAACCGGATGCGGCGAAAGCGGAAGCCTATTTCGAGCATTCGCTCGCAGTCGCACGTCAACAGCAGGCAAAATCCTGGGAACTGCGCGCAGCGATGAGCATGGCTCGGCTGTGGCGCGATCAAGGTAAGCGGAATGAGGCCCGCGATCTGCTCGCTCCGGTTTACGGCCGGTTCACCGAAGGCTTCGACACCGACTTGAAGGAGGCCAAGGCCTTGCTCGACGAGCTGCACGCCTAACAACCAATTTCGAAACGGCCTCTTACATCTACGGCTATCTCAATCGAGTTCAATGAGTTCGGCGGCTTGAGTACGAGGCTGGGCGCAACGTTGAGGTGATGTGGCTGTTGGGTCGGCTTGTACCCGATCACAAGACGATTGCCGACTTCCGCAAGGACAATGGCGCTGCCATCCGCAAAGTTTGTGCTCATTTTATCGCACTGTGCCGCGCGATGGGCCTGCTGACGCAAGCCAGCGTCGCGATTGACGGCAGCAAGTTCAAGGCAGTGAACAACCGCGACAAGAACTTCACGCGCGCCAAGATGGAGCGGCGCATGGCGCAGATCGAGGAGAGCATCGCGCGCTATCTTGAGCAGCTCGACACTGCCGACCGGCAGGAGCCGTCAGAGGCGCTGCAAACCAAGACGAACCGCCTCAAAGAGAAGATCGAGACGCTGAAGCAGCAGATGCGGCGTCTCGAGCGTCTCAAGGTGGAGATGCTTGCCACCCCGGACCAGCAGATATCGCTGACCGATCCCGATGCCCGCTCGATGGCGACCAGCGGCCGAGGTTCCGGCGTCGTCGGCTACAACGTTCAGATTGCCGTCGAGGCCAACCATCATCTGATCGTTATGCATGAGGTAACCAACGACGGGACTGACCGATCGCAACTCTTCCATGTGGCCAACGAGACCAAGGCGGCGCTGGGCGTGGAGAAGCTCGATGCCGTCGCCGACCGCGGTTACTTCAACAGCGAAGATTCGGGCATGCGAGGAGGCTGGTATCACGGTTACGCTGCCAAAGCCGATGACCTCGAACGCAAAGGCCGAAGGACGCTTCGGCAAGCAGGACTTCCGCTATGTGGCTGATGAGGACATTTACGTTTGTCCTGCCGGCGAGAAGCTCGCCTACCACTACACGACCGAGGAAAACAGTTTGCTGTTGCGCCGCTACTGGACCAACGTCTGCCAGAGCTGTGCAATCAAGCCCACTTGCACCACCGGCAAGGAACGACGGATCACCCGATGGGAACATGAGCACATTCTCGAAGCGGTTCAGCGCCGGCTCGACGAACATCCGGAGAAGATGCGCCAGCGCCGCGAGACGGTCGAACATCCCTTCGGCACCATCAAGGCCAGGATGGGAGCAACCCATTTTCTGATGAAGACGCTGCCACGAGTTGCCTCAGAGATGGCGCTACACGTGCTGGCCTACAATCTGACCCGGGTCATGAACATCATGGGCATTCGGCCGCTCATGGCCGCGATGAGGGCCTAGCCAACCCCGAAAAAAGGCTCCTCACCGCCACCCGACCAAAACCGCTACGCTTCGACACTTCCGGCAAAGCGTTTCTACACAACCAAAGCCCATAGCTGCCCCGGACGAATGCGACGGCACGTCCGCAGTTGGCGAAAGCCGACACCGCATTCCAGGCGCATCCGTTGGTCAACCAACTGAACCTTGCTTATGGCCACGGCAGCCCCGCCAAGGCGCTGGCGGCCGCGCTGGCGGGCTTTCCGGCGCTGGCCGCACCACCGTCCGGCAAGACGCACAGCGGCCTTCTACAATTGGGTTACCCCCAGTGATACCCCGGCTGGGGTATCCCGCCATGGAACCACCACGATTGCTGGGGTTCCAGCCTCATCGGCGGTGATCGAAAATCATCAGCACCGGATTGGTGCTCGACAGGGCCTCCAGTTGCGCTGTCAGAGCTTCGAGCGTTTTCTGCCTCCGCTGCTGCGGGGCCAGTTCGAGGGTGGGATAGCGTCCATTGTTCGGTAGCAACAACATTTCGGCAAGCAGCGCGGCGTCCTGGCGTGGTGTACAACGCTGGGCCAGTAGCGCGTCGAGTTTATCGAGCTTCGCTTGCGAAGTGTCGTCGTGCGCGAACCCAGCGGCGCGCTCCATTCGGCTAATGATCGGGTAAAGCGCGCTGTCGGTGTGCTGAGGCGAGCAGAAGTAACGCAAGCGAGTGTGTGGCTCACTAGCGATCCGTTCGAGCAGAGCGGCGGTCAATCGAGACTTGCCGATACCCGGTTCGCCAGAGAGCAACACCACTTGGCCTTCGCCAGCCTGTGCTTTCGACCATCGCCGCAGCAACAGTTCGAGTTCTTCTTCACGCCCAACAAGCTCGGTGAGACCGCTTTCGTGTAGTGCCTCGAAACGGCTTTCGACTGCTGAGGGTCTTAAAGTGACCCAAGCCCTCACAGGCCCTGAAATCCCCTTTAGGTCCTTCGCTCCAAGGTCCTGAAGCTCGAACAGATTGCCCACGAGCTTCCGGGTGCTCTCCGCAATCACAACGCTGTTCGGCTCCGCAATGCCCTGCAAGCGCGCCGCAAGGTTCGGTGTCTCGCCTACAATGGCTTTCTCCTGAGAAGCACCTGAGCCGATCAGATCACCGACAACCACTAGCACCCACTTTTATAGAAGCGTAATTCGTGCGAGCAATGAATTCGAGAGTCAGATCGAGTCACTTATTCGCATCGTTGCCTGCACGGATTGGTGATTCCGGGTACTAGGCCCGTTGCGATACCGACGCGGGTCTGTAAGGGCGCGTGGGTCTTCAGGCCGCCCACAGCGGCCACCAACTCCAGCCCCGCACGCACCGCTCGCTCTGCGTCGTCCTCGTGGGCTTGGGGATAGCCGAAGTAAACCAAGACGCCATCGCCCATGTACTTCGCTACGAAACCGCCGAAGTGCTGTACGGTCTCGGCGATGCACTTCTGATAGGCGCTGATAACCTCGCGGAGGTCTTCGGGGTCCATGCGCGCCGACAGCGCCGTTGAGCCCACAAGGTCCGAGAACATCACCGTCACTTGGCGGCGCTCGGCACGGTCTTCGGGACGCGCGCTTGGCGCACTCGACGTGGTCGCTGGATCAACGGAGGGCGGCTTGACGCTCGCGTCGTTGCGCAAGGCAGCGATGGCGTCCAGCAGCTTCACACGGTGCCCAATCGAGGCGACGCCAAGCTCCTTCAACGTCTCGTGCGTCAAACTCGGGAGAACCGTCTCGTCTATGTCATTCTCGCGGAATGCCGCCTCATACTTCCCGAGGCCCAGGCTCCGCAGCCAGACCACAATGTCCATGACGGCGCCTACAATCGGGGGTGGCGCACATCATCAGCCGGGAAAGCGAGGGCGTCCAGGGTGGCGTTGGGGTTCTCAGGCTTCGCAAAATACCTAGGGGTCTAATGGCCCTAGCCGGTCTTTAGCCCTTTTTTGAAATACGGGGGTGGGGGTCGAAATTCTGAAGTCCTGGCGGAAAGAGGACCCGTTCCCTTCGTCGCGTCGTCGGCGCTGGATAGGCCCGCTGGCCGCTTCAGATACTCGTCGGCCAAGCTACCTACGATGTGAGCGAGCCGGTCCTTGATGCTTTTCGTCCCATGTCGATTAGGCTGTGCGTTATCTCGGGGGCCATGAACCCCACGCTACTCCGCGTGTCTGATAAATCTTCGGCTGGGGAAAGCAGCAGGGCACGATGCCTAGCCAGCGTCGCTGCCGAACACTCTGGCAGGCAAAGCGCCAGCTTCGGCAAGCGCTGCCGCGCCGCATCGGCAACCCCCGGCAGATAACGGCGAAATCGCCCACCCGTTCTTTCCGATGAGGCTCAATCACTTTGGGTCTCATCGCACGGATTGTTTTGTCCCCCGATGCCTGCCCTGGCTCAACAAGTCTACTGTGTTGCCTTCGCTTGTTTGGCGCGCGCTGACAATTGTGCGAACGTTTTCTGTTTATGCAGCCACGCCTGATATTCGCTCTCCTCTTGAACTACGACCTTGCCCCGCATGTTAAAGTGCCCATTACCGCATAGCTCGGCACACAGGATTTCGAAGGTCCCGGTTCTGGTAGGGATGAACCAGACGTAGCTAACCATACCGGGCACCAGATCCATCTTGGTCCGGAACTCCGGCACATAGAAGCTGTGCACGACGTCTAACGAGCGGAGTAATAGCTTGACCGACTTGCCAAGCGGCAGGTGTAAATCGTCACCTTCGATCACGATATCGTCGCCGGCACTGGGATCGTTTGGATTCAAGCCCAAAGGGTTGTTAGGACCGACGTATTGGGTATCGGATTTGCCCAGTCGGCCGTCTTTCCCTGGAAGGCGGAAGCTCCACTGCCACTGCTGGCCGATGGCCTCGGCCTCGGACGCCCCTTGCGGGACTGTGACGAATTGGGCCCATACGAACAAGCCGGGAGCCAACATGGCCCCGACGCCAACCGCAGTTCCTATGGTGAGCCACCACTCAAGCTTTTTATTCTCAGGTTCGTATGCCGCCCGTGTTCCAGGCTTGTGACGGAAGCGGAATACGCAATAGGCCATAAACAAGATGATTGCGGTGAAAACGCCCCCGGTAATCCAGAATGTGATGATGATCGTGTTGTCGATGTAACGCCAGTTTGAGGCAATAGGCGTCCACCACCACGGGCTCAAGATGTGGAACAAAACCGAGCCGACCGCGACCAAAATAAGCATAAGCGCTGTGGGCATCTCTCCGACTTTAGTCTGCTGGATGTGCACCAAAGCACGACGCTATTACTCTCGGGGCTTCTAGACAACTTAATAAGGGGAATACGTCCGCTTTTGACGCTGTGGACGGTCCACCCATCAGTACGCGAGTGGCGCCGTTACAGAGCCGTCGCCGTCTCTCCGCTGTTTTGGAAGCCGGGGATGGGGGTCTTTTCCCTGAGATTGGGCGCTGGAGGAGGCCCCATGAAGTCGCGGCGTGCTTTCCCGCATCCGGCTCTCGGACAAGACTTCACGCCTTCACCCACGGCACGTCGTGCCCAAGCGCGGTTAGGCGTACGAGCCCGAAGTGCCCATAAAGGTGCGAGAGTGGATAGGTCCCGCCCTTGCATCGCCTGACCTTGTGCTTGATGCGCAGACGGGCAATCCCGACCGGGCGTGGTGCTCTGCGCATTCTTACACTGCGCGTCGCAGTCAGGCGGAGCCATTCGAGGCGCTCGGTCACTCAGGCTTGGGCCACACTACTCAGTTCGCGCTCTTTGGCTACGCGCTCATGCGGCTCGTTGGTGTTCCTGATGCGGTATTGGAACTCTCCGCCTTCGGGCGGCAGTAGCTGAGTGATCTGATAGAGGCCGAAAGCGCGCTCGCGGCCGTGGTAGTTGACCAACTGGCCAATCTTGAACTTGTGGCCGCTCACGTTGACCTCCATGGGCGCCGTGCGCGGACTGATCTTAGCATGCACACACGGCGTCCCTGAGAGTTCACACGCCGCGCGTCGAGGTCATACGGAGCCGTCGCCCTTTCAGGCTCCTTTTTGGAGTTGGGGGCGGGGGTCTTTTTGCTGAGATTGGTCGCCGGAGGGGCCCCATACAGGCGTTGGCGACCCGCAGCGCAATGGAGTAGGCTTCTGACATGGGCAGGGCGGCTTTTCTCATCATAGCTTTGGCGACTGCTGCAATGGCGGCGATGATGACCGGCAGCGTCGCGCATGATGAGTTCGGTATCCCCCTCGACACGATCCGAACAGACGCGCTCAGTGCGGCCGGACTCATTTTTGCGGCCGTCGCTTGCGGGTCGTTACTGAAGTGGAAGAAGTAGACGCTTGCTACGGCCGCTCGCCTCACTCACTTCCAGTTGGACATATGAAACCGTTTGTCTGTTTGATTTTCATGCGCCGGGTGCGTGTGCCGGCACAGGGAATAGAAGGTAACCAGGATGGCAGAGGCAATTACAACAATGGCGACAAAGAAGAGCACCGTAGTCTCAGGCATCATGATGCTTCCGACTTCTCCGCGATCGGCCTCACCCCTTCCGCATGTGCGCGCACGCGCGCGCGAGAAACTAAAAGAGAATTTCTGCCGAATGGAACTCTTTGGGAGCTAATTTGGCGAGCCTTGGCTCAGGTTTTCTTGGGTGATCTCGCCGCACCAAGAAGCTGCGGGCGCAACGGTGGCGATCGTGCGCGGCTCTGTCGCCTCGCTGAAATGGGCCTTGTAGCCCAGGCAAGACACGCCGACTTGAGCCGTGGCATCCGGCGCGAACCGGGCAACATGCGCCGGCATCATCGCGACATCAGCGCGGCGCGAGAAAGACGGAGCCAGGGCTGAAAGGGATGGGCTGACGCCTTCCAAGTGTCTTTCCCCACGACCGATGGAACCAAAGACGGGACCTCATAGGGATGCAGGACGCCTGCGCGGCCCGGCTATCATTCCGTGCCTGACAAGCTTGCATGGTAACGGGCCGCGCTGACAGGATGGAGATCGGCTATTCGGCGGCCATCCGTTGTCCGATGCCCTTGGCGATACGGTCGCCGACAGCCTGGTCGATATTTCGCCAATACTCGAAGGCTCGCGCTAGTACGGGTTCGCTCACTCCCTTCTTAAGGTGGCCGACGACGTTCGACACGAGCCGGTCGCGAGCTGCGTTGTCCATGACTTTGCGCACCAGGGTGCCGGGCTGACCGAAGTCATCGTCGTCCTTGCGTTTCGTGTAAGCTGCATGGACGAATTCTCCGCTGGCTTCCCACACCTCAACTTGAGGATACCGGGCTGAATCGGCCTTCGGCCCGCTTTTGGAGTTCGGCGCATAGACGGGGTCGGAGACATTCTGGACTCGCATTAACCCGTCCTTGCTGTAGCTATGCACCGGCACCTTGGGTTGATTGACCGGTATCTGTTTGTAATTCACCCCCAAGCGGGCGCGATGTGCGTCGGCATAGGAAAAAATTCTGGCCAGCAACATCTTATCCGGACTGGGACCGATGCCCGGCACGAGGTTATTGACCTCGAAGGCCGCCTGCTCGATCTCGGTGTGGTTGTCGGTAGGATTGCGGTCCAGCGTCATCCGGCCGACTTCGATCAGCGGATAGTCGCTGTGCGGCCAAACCTTGGTCAGGTCGAACGGGTTGAAGCGATAGGTCTTGGCCTCGTCGAATGGCATGATCTGCATATGCAGTGTCCAGCTCGGCCAGTCTTTGTGCTCGATCGCTTCGTAGAGGTCGCGAGTGTGGTAATCGCCGTCGATGCCGGCCAGCCGGTCGGCCTCCGTCTGGGTCAGGAAGTCGATCCCCTGGTCGGTCTTGAAATGGTATTTCACCCAAAACTTCTGACCCTTGGCGTTGACCCACATATAGGTGTGGCTGGAATAGCCGTTCATGTGCCGCCAAGACTTGGGAATGCCGCGGTCGCCCATCAACCAGGTCACCTGGTGAGCCAATTCCGGGGACAGCGTCCAGAAGTCCCATTGCATGTCATGGTCGCGTAGATTGTTGTCGGCACGTCGCTTCTGGGACCGGATGAACTGCTGGAACTTCATCGGGTCGCGCACGAAGAAAACCGGCGTGTTGTTCCCGACCATGTCGTAGTTGCCTTGACTGGTGTAAAACTTTAACGCGAAACCCCGCGGGTCACGCCAGGTGTCGGGGCTGCCGCGCTCGCCAGCGACAGTTGAAAAACGCGCCAGCATGTCGGTCTTGGTGTTCGGCTGGAACACCGCGGCCTTGGTATATTGACTGACGTCCTTGGTCACCTCGAAACGTCCGAACGCGCCGCTGCCCTTGGCATGGGGCTGACGTTCGGGAATCCGCTCCCGGTTGAAGTTCGCCATCTGCTCGATGAGATAGTGATCCTGCAGCAATATCGGCCCGTCGGGGCCAACGGTCAGCGAGAACTCATCGCTTGGGACTGGAATACCAGCATCTGTTGTTGTGGGTTTGCGGCCTTTATCTGTCATCTGGCGCCTCCGTTGGTGTATGTGTAGTGATGCGACGTTAACTCGCTAGGCCCGGAGCGCGCCTGGAACAAAATCGACGGCTTCACGCAGTAGTGAATTCCAATCGACAGGCGTCAATCGTTGCGCCATAGCCTATCCGGAAGACGTCCAAGCGTGACTTTGCCGAGAACCGATGATTGGTGGGTTACACTATTGCGGCTGCTGCGGCACACCACCCAGGCCAGATGCGCCGCCTTGGCGGGTCGGTAGCGGTCAAACGGGAAGCGGTGATAAGTAGGTGCGCGCCGCCTGTTCTTACCTCGCCCAGCGCCAAGACTACGCGCCGCTGTTGTGACCGGATTGTTCCAGTCGATATCTACGTGCCCGGTTGTCCGCCGACGGCCAGGCGCTGCTCTACGGCGTGCTCTTACTACAGAAGAAGATCCGCCGCGCTGCTTTGATTGAGCGCTGATATTGAACTTGCAGTCACATATCACGAAAAGGCGGCTTTTGCCGTTATTGGCCTAGTAGTTCGCATACCGTGACGCTGACGACGTCCCGAAACATTCTCCCTAGCAGTACGCCAGCGACCACCACCCGAGCTATATGACAGACGGCCGGAGCCTGTCGCTGACTGGCCACCTCTGACGAGAGTCACTCGGATTGTGCCGCCGGCTCCAACAGCGCCGTAGGCTTGATAGCTTCCGTCCGCAGAATACACGCGGCCGGCGTCGTAAGGCGGCACGAACAGAGCCGCAGTCACCACTTACGGGCCTGGATCACCACATTGGGGATAATCCGACGATCGGCAGCCGCCGGGTCCGGAGCATATTCTGGCAGTAGTGGAGGGTTTTTCGGCCGACCGGCGGGGTTTCCACTTCGGCCTCTTACAAAATATTCACGGTGCCTGGGCGGACGGTTCGTCCCGGGCGAAAGTCATTCCCACTCTGCGCAAGAAAAATCTGCAGGTGAAAGCGGCTCAGCTTTTTCTTACGTTGGGGGCGGATTCGCGACTGTGAAGCGGGCTCTCGCTTTGATGGAAGGGCCTATCCTTTCGGTGGGCCATTCCTACGGCGGCGTAGCCGTGTTCACTTTCAGTTCCGGGCCAACGCGATCTTGATCATCGTATCGGCGGGGAGCGGCTGCGCGTCGTCATTCCGCCAGGTCGGTGCGGCAGCGTATTCGCGCGGCGGCATGTCGAGCGATACCAATTGCCGGCCCTCTATGCCGACCATTTCGAGCGGCACGGCAACGGGCCGGCCGAACCAACCCCACCACCGGCTATACAAGACGATAAGCTCGATTTTGCCCTGCGGCGCGCGCACGACCTGCCGGACATAACCCAGCGTGGAAGCGTCTAGGTCGAGTACGGGCAAACCGATGAGGTCGCCGACGCGGACCGGCTGCGGGAAGCGCCTGAGGTAGCGCTCGTTCATCGGCATCGGATGTTCCTTGTCCATCATGCCGGTCGGCGGCACCATGGCTTGTGCGAGCAAAAGGCCGGACGTGGTCGCTGTGGCCGGCATCGCCGCTTTTGCCTGAATTGCCAAAGCAAGCGTGAAGCCGAAGGTCAGAGCCGTCACGGCAAGCGGCATTTTGATCACGAATTTCATGGCCGATTTTCCCAATCAAATGCGCCGCGCGAGTTTGTGAGGGAGGCCTGCTTGCGAAGCGTGTTCCGCGGCCGTAGCGTCCGGCTAATGGACCAATTCCGCGAGTGCTGACTATCCTTGATGTCGACGGCAGAGGTCAAATCAACTGCGCACAAGGAGCGGCTGCTTCATCCGCTGCCGTTGCGCGTCATGCACTGGATCAACGCGGTCGCCATTTTCATCATGATCGGCAGCGGCTGGCGCATCTACAATGATGACGTGCTATTCGGCTGGCTGCGTTTTCCCGATTTTCTGGTGATCGGCAAATGGGCGCAGTACGGCCTGCAATGGCACTTCTTCGGCATGTGGATTTTCGTCATTAATGGCCTCGCCTATCTGACTTACGGCATTGCTACCGGACGCTTTCGGCGCAAGCTATTTCCGATTTCCGTGCGTGAGATACTGGCGACGGTCGGCGAGGCGCTGCGGCTTCGCCTGAGCCACGACGATCTCACGCATTACGACGCGGTGCAGAAAATCCTTTATCTGGGCGTCATTCTGATCGGCATCGCTATCATGATTTCGGGCCTATCGTTGTGGAAGCCGGTTCAGTTCTCCGAACCAGCCGGGCTATTCGGCAGTTTCCAGACGATCCGGCTGGTGCATTTTCTCTGCATGGCGGCGATCGTCGGGTTCTTGCTGGTACACGTGACGCTGGCGCTTTTGGTGCCGCAAAGCCTGGTCGCTATGGTCACCGGCGGTCCGCTCGTGCGCGACGACGCCGTGGCCGTCGCCGATGCAGCGGCAGATGCGCCATCAACGCCTCGGGCGGTGAAAGAAATGTTGCCTCGCATCCGTACGCCGCCGATCGTTCGGCCAAAACAGCTAATTGACCGGGGCGTGCCGACGCAAAACCGCGCGTTGATTGACGACATCAACCGCCGCGGCGTGTTGCGCGGCGCGATCAGTCTTGGCGCGCTAACGCTGCTCAGCGGTTGCGACGTGAGCGAGGAAGAACCGGTGCAGAAGTTTCTGCGGGCGGTCTCATCCTGGAATGACCGTGTGCAGGCCACGCTGTTCCGCCCCAATCATCTGGCGCCTACATTCAGCCCTGCACAGGTGGTCAAGCCGCCGCGCTTCAACGCCCATTTTGATATCGAGGACGTCAAGCCGATCGACGGCATCACTTGGAAACTCGAACTGGCTGGCCTGATCGAGGATAAGCGGCCGTGGACGGCACAACAGCTTTATGCTCTGCCGGAGCAGGAAATCATCATCCGCCACATCTGCATCGAGGGCTGGGATTACATCGGCCAATGGTCGGGCCCGAATTTGCGCAGCTTTTTGCAGCGCGTCGGCGCCGATTTGACCGCAAAATACGTCTACTTTATCTGCAACGACGATTTCACCGAAAGCATCGACATGGCGTCGGCACTGCATCCGCAGACGATTCTCGCCACCAAATACGCCGGAGAGCCCATCGCCGATCCGTTCGGCTATCCGCTGCGGCTCCGCACCGCCGTCAAGATCGGCTACAAGAATGCGAAATGGGTCAGGGCGATCGAAGTCACCAACACGTTTCGCGAGACCTTCTGGAGCAAGCAGGGCGAAAACTGGTTTGCGGGCGTTTGAGCCCGTCGTTCCGCTCCATCCGAGGCGTCGACAATGCCGCCCAGCGGCGATCTCCTTCAGGGTCGCCGCGACGGTGGGGCATCGTTGCCGACGCGTCCGCGTCAGCGAGCGCGCTGACAATTGCCCGGAACGTGTACCGAAATTGATTGGCGAAATTCGAGGTTTTGGCAAACACTGCGACCGCGACTTCGTGAGGAAGTTCTTTGAGGCGGATTCTCGGAGTGGCATGCATTGACGCTGCAAATCGGCTTCCCGGCGAAGCAAAGTCCGTTGAACGCCCTGCCGGCAGAAGAGATGATGGACGTCGCACGGACGGGTCGTGCGGTATCGCCATCATGGCTAAGGCTTCGGCGCCGGGGCGGACCAAGACTCGCCTGGCGCCGCCGCTGACTTTCGACCAAGCCGCAGCGCTCAATACGGCTTTTCTTCAAGACATAGCGGGCAATCTGTTATCGGCGGGGAGCCATGCGGCGATTGCCGGCTATGTCGCTTTCGCGCCAGCAGGCACCGAGGCGTTCTTCCACGATATCCTGCCACCGGATATGGGCTTGATCGATGCATGCCTTCCAAATCTCGGCGATTGCTTGCTGCGCGCGGTTCAGGAAATATTTGCGCGCGAACATGCTGCGGCGGTTGTCCTCAATTCTGACAGTCCGACATTGCCGACTGCGCTCTTGGTCGAAACGGCCGAGCTTTCGGCCTCTTTGGCCGGTTCCTTTATGAAATCGAACGGCGAGTCGAGCCGCATCCAAGCGGAGCCGACAATGGGGAGAATGACGCCGGCTGGCGCACGGTCCTTACCGCGCCGCACCTTGCTCAAAGCGGGCCTAGCGTCGAGCGCCTCCGCCATCGCCGCGCCGTTCCCGATCCGCGCCCGGGCGGAGACGCCGCTGAAAGTCGGGATGGTCGAGCCGCTCACCGGCTTTTACGGCACACTTGCCGAATTTGAGGTCGCTGGTGCCCGCTTTGCAGTCGAAGTGATCAACCAGAACGGCGGGATCCTCGGCCGCCCGGTCGAGTTGCTGGTGCCGATTCCGCAAACGACATCGCGACGGGCGTGCAAAAGACCCGCGAACTGATCGAGCGCGATCAGGCCGAGTTCATTACCGGCAATGTCAACTCGGCGGTGGCGCTGGCGATGACGCAAGTGACCGCGGAAAAGCACAAGCTTCACATCGTGACCGGCGGGCATATCGATGCAATAACGGGCAGCCGCTGCAGCTGGAACGTGTTCCGGATCTGCAAGACGACGACCATGGAAGCCAATGCAATCGCCGATACGCTGATCGAGTAATTCGGCGGCAGGTGGTACTTCCTGACTCCCGATTATATTTACGGCTACGCTTTGCAGGCGGTGTTCGAAGGCAAGCTGCGGGCCTATGGCGGCACCTGGGCGGCAAGCATCCTGCCGCTTGGCACCGTCGATTATTCGCGTGCGCTCACCGATGCCGGCAGCTTCCGGCCGCAGCTTCTCATCAATCTGATGGGCGGGGACGATCAAACAAACAGCTTGCGGCAGATCGTGCGCTTCGGACTGACAGAAGACATGGCCGTCGGCGGTGCGCTGTTCGAGCTTGAAAGCATCCTCAAAGTGCCCGACGCCGCGCGCATCGGCTGGTGGACCATGGAATGGTGGTGGGATCAGCCCGACATTCCGGCCATCAAGGCCTTCGACAGCGCCATGCGCAGCCGCACTGGCAACGCGCCAAGCGCTCGTAATTGGTTCGGATATGCAGCGTTGCGTACGCTGGCCCAGGTCGCCAATCAGGAAAAAACCGCCGAAGCGCTCGCGCTCGCGCGGGCGCTGCAGGGCTACGCGTTACCGGCCGACATCGCGCTCGATCGCAACCAGGTCTTGTTCCGCGCCGGCGATCATGAATTGATGAGCACAGTGCTCGTGGGCGAGGTGCATCCGCAGCAGGCCGATCCGTTCGACGTGTTCACCGCGCACGCCTTGGTGCAAGGCGAGCAGGCGGCAGGCCCCGTCGAGGCGAGCGCCTGCCGGCTCGCCTTTCCGAGCTGATCGACCGATCTGAAGAGTGCTGGTCGCCCGAATCCGGCCTGCCAATGGCTGCGAAGCTCAGTGACGTCGAGATCACGCAGGTCCTGATGGGCGCCGACGAGGAAGGCACGCTCTCCGCGCTGAAGCTGCACCGGCAGGCCGTGTTCGACCCGGCGTTCGCGGCCCATAACGGCCGCATCGTCAAGCTGATCGGCGACGGCACTGTCGTCGAGTTCGCCAGCGTTGTCGATGCGGTGAAACTGCACGCTCTCGGTGCAGCGCGCCGATAGTGCGCCGCCGAACGAGGCGCTGCGCCAGCCGAATCGTGCTGCGGATCGGTATCAATCTCGGCGATGTGATCACCGAAGGCGACGACATCTACGGCGACGGTGTCAATATCGCCGCCCGGCTGGAGCCGCTGGCCGAGCCGGGCGGCATCTGCGTTTCCTCGATCGTCAACGAAAACATCGGCAACCGTATAGACGTGCGTTTTCACGCTCGTCGGCGGCGAGGATGGCCGCGAGTTTGCGATTGACGCGTTCTTGGGTCATTTGGCCAAGCCACGAGAAATAGGGACCTGGCTCAAACGTAGGAAGCCGTTTTGAAAATTCCACGACCCGCAGCACTTCGCGGGTCAAGAACATCGACCGGCCGATCCGCGTCTGGAATTGGCATCCGGACGCGACGCCACCGTTACCACGCCCGGCGCCGCAAAGTCGCGGCCGAACGTGGCCACCGCCTCGATCGCAGGACGCCGGCGAAATCCGTATGAGCAAACCCATCTTGATCATCTTGCGCTCCCGGCGGGACTGCCGGAAGGTTGCAGATTGGTTAATGCGCGCACGCGCTCATGCGCCTCCTCGTCGAGATCACACGTCACCTTACACACAACAGCGGTCGTGCACTTCGGCCTCAACAAGCAGGTAGAGCAGTCATTCTTGTTGGCTCTGTAGTAGACGATGCGGACCTGATCGACGTTGCCGGTGTTGGTGAACTCTGCACCACCTGGGCAGATGTAGATATTGCGCTCGCGATCGAAGGTAAAATCGGGCCGGGCCATAAACCGTGTCGGCTGCGAGCCGTTGCGGCTGAAGACCGAGACGCGTGTTAACGCGCTCGGGCGCTCGGCGGAATCCTTAACGCCGCTCCATCCGTTACGGCGCCGGCTTCGAGGTCGCCGAAGCCATCGACGCTTTGATTGCCGCAAACTATCCGCGTGCCGAGGGCTGGGCCATGATACCGCGCGAGATCGTGGCCTCGCTCTATTTCGCCGAACGGCGAAGAAAGCGCGAAGCAGCTGAGCAATTGGCCCTCGGTGCCCTCGCGGCTCGTGGCGAGCCGCGCGCGCTCAAACGGCAGATCAAGAATTTGCAACGGGATCGAGAGGGGCGGAAGTGCGCATCGACCCGCAATCTCATGAACCAGCTCCAGGCAAAAAGCATCGAATGTTAGTATTACCGTTGTTGTCCATATAGGGCCAGACGACAGCAGGACCATAGCGGTTCGGCGCGGTCACCACTGCTGCGTCTGGCACATCTATCCACTCACCATGCAGTAACACGCGGTAATGCCCGTTCTGCACATTCCAGTCAACGTCGCTGACTGAAAAGCCGTCTGCGAACGAACAACACAGTCCCTTACTACTTCCCAGATGGTCGAACCAATACTTGAGTGGATCGTCGGCATGGCGGCCATCGTCGCGTGCGATGGCAAAGCTCCCGAGGCCGACCAATAAAGCAACGATGAGAACGTACTTGCTCATTTGATCATCTGTATCAAGCGAGCGCTAGCCTGAGATGATCTTTGGGTCCCGATCCTCTGCCGATCGGGACCCTCGCCCGTTTCAGTGGCGTCTCAAACGTAGGCTGCCCGTTGCGGAGCTTTGGATCCTGTTGGTGTCGCCGGCAACTGAAGAACCGTGGCTTGCAGACCCTCAGGCAGGAATGTCAGCAACACGATCTGACCGTCCGGAAATTCTAGCGCGTCGTGATGCGCTCTGGGATTGTTTTGGTTCACTTGCCGGAAGATCACAGTCTTATGTTCGATTATCTTGCTCCACCACAAACGAACGCCCGCGACCTCTTCTACAAACGACAACTCAGTCCCTGGCAAAAGGCAGACCGCCATACTCGCATCTTCTGGTGCAGCGAAGCCTCGAGTGCCCGTGCCAAAGTTGCGTGTGGTTAGCTTGTCGCCAACTTTAGCGCGACGCGATTTGACGTTGTGCAGGCTGTAGTCACACATTGGGCGCTCGTGCGTCGCCCCCAGCCAACCTTAGCTTACCCTTTTTCCGGCCCTACCGCACCACTGGGCGAGGGCGATTTCACGCCGCGCGGCCGCCGAAAGCGAATGGTAGGGCACGACCCGGAAGCGGGGCGGCGTGGGGCACGCAAAGCCCCATGGGTTGCTGGAGCTGTATTATTGTTATTACCCGCGACAGTCACAGCCGAAGATTCTGGCGAAACGGACGCGGTTTTCGGTCTCGACACAAAAAGATGCGAGTTGGCTATCTCAACCGGCCGTCGCGTGCGATGATCACGCGCGTGCCGGTTCAGCCTCTGCGGATAGTTCACGCGGTTTGTTAGCCCTGTGATGACTAGCCCTTCACGGCATGTGCTGGTAGGCAAAACATCGCTAGTGCGTGAACCGCGCGAGGCAACATCACTGTGGTTCTTACGCCTCCAGCCCAAGGCGCACTCAGCGGCAGAACTTGGCGGCGTTCGGCAGCGGGTGTCTTTGGCTGGCGTAGCGATTGGTGCTGGTGGTTCTGACGGGGCGGGTCCGGCCTTCGTCTCCGAACGTAGGTCGGCGATTGCGTCAAGCAACACACGGCGATGCCCGACGATGGAGACGCCCAAATCCTTCAGGTCCTCCGTCGTCAGCTTCGGCGCAACGTCCAGCTTGGCAAGGATCGCCATGGCGGCCGTGTGCGTACAGGCCATCTAGACAGTGAGCGCAGCCTCAATTTCGTCTCTCGGCGCCGCGGCTTCGATCATCGCGAGCGCAGCATTCACGACAAGCTCTGAAATTCCGCCCAAGAGCGAACGAGCCGCGGGAGAAAAGCCCCCATCATTGCGCGGCTTCACTTGGGCCTACCCGAACTACTCGATGCCTTTTGTCAAGCGCGCGAGTTGAGTGACAATCCGATGCTGAATGCCTTTTGCCGTGTCGCACCTTCTGTACGCTTTAGCGTTCGAGCGATCCTCGCCCCTGGCGTGCTCTTCCCTGCGAGCGACTTCAATTGCCGAACCTGGTCGGTAGTCCAGGCCCGTCTCTTTGATGATCTTTTCACGATGAACAGTCTCCGTTTGTTTGGAACCGTGCGCTTCGCCAAGTTATTTAACAAGATCAATCTACGCGCGTGCGAAAGTTTTGCCGAAACAGCGGCTCGAGCCGGCACTCGGGCCACCGATGTGAACGCTGCTAGCCCGTGTGGCGCTTAAGGAAGCTCAAGGTCTTCTCGTTGAACTCAGCGGTGCTTTGGTAGATCGGTGCGTGCGAGCAGGTCTCGAACACAACAAGTTCGCTCCCCTCGATTCCCTTCGTCAGCGTGTCGGCAAAGCGCGGCCCGCACACTTGGTCGTGGCGGCCTAAGGTGATCTGCGTCGGGGCTTTGATACGGGCCAGCTGGGCGAGGGCATCGTGGGCGATCACTGCGTTCAACTCGCGGATAAAGGCGTCGAGCGGCTGTTTCGGCCGACTGCGCACGAAGGCGGCAACCTTGTCCATGAATTCCGGGTTGCTCGAATAAAACTCCGGCGTGAAGCACCAGGGCAAGATGCCCTGGATGATCATTTCCGGGACGCTGTTCAAGCCCTTGGCGGTGCTTTGCCAGCCCTCCACCACGGTTTTGAGGAACGCGTCGCTCTTGGGCCAGCAACTGTGCAGTGACAGCGATTTGACACGTTCCGGATATTTGCCGCCCAGCCATAGACCCGTCGCCGCCCCGAGCGACAGGCCGCTGATATGCGCGCGCTCGACGCCGATCGCCTGCATGAACGCGGCCACGTCGTCGGCGAACAACTCCATCGAATAGGTGCCGTCCGGCTTGTCGGTCTCACCCGTTCCGCGCGGGTCGAGAGAGATGCAGGTGAAGTGCTTGGCATAGTCGGCGACCTGAAAGGCGTAGCAGGCGTGGTCGGCGGCAAGATAGGGAATGAGAACGAGCGGCTCGCCTGTTCCCTGTCGCTCGTAATTGATCGTGATGCCGTTCGCGTTCACTTTCGCCATGTGAGCCTCCCCGGCGGTTTTGTTATCGGCCCTCGCAGCTGTAGTGCCGAATGCTCCTGCTATCAGCGTTGAGGTGGTGTATTTGATGAATTCGCGTCGTTGCATGAGCGTCCCCCTTAAGGTCCTGCTTGGCCCGGGTCGCTGCCCGTCGATTTTTCTTTGCAAGCGGGAATGATAGCAGCCGAAGCTTCCGTTGCATAGCGACGGTGAAGTAAGAAAGGTTTCGCACGGTGTCGTGACCGTAATGAACGGCCAGTCGGTCGTGGTAACCATCATGATCCACGACCGCCTTCAGGGACTTGCTTTTCGGAGCGCAATGCCTACTTAAACTTTCGGATTCCCCCAACGCCAAGGAAAGCAGAGTGCACTGGAAGAAGCGTGAACCCTTCCTCGCGCCTTCCTTGCGCGCGCACGCGCTCGCTTGCGAAGAATGGTCTTTGGCTGCGGATACTCCGCTTGATACCCACGACGTGCTGGCCGACTAAGTTGCGGCAAGGCCTGAGGCCCGGATCAATGGCGTTCTCATCTGGTACAAAGGGACCGGCGAAGGCGAGCCCGTCGTGCAGATACATGGCGCTGGCTTCGGCCACTTCAACGTCGTGACCGCTCGCGGCATGGCGGCCGTTGAAGCTGCGGCGCGAACGCAGCCCACTTTTTCGTGACCTACCTGTACGCAGGAATGCATCTAACCCGCGCGAAATCCTTCAATGATTTCTACGCGCGCGCGGCGACATTATCTCGCTGTATTCTCGTAGTCCGAAGAATTTCGGCCCGTTCCAGCGCGTGCCGGTGATCGCGAAGGCGACCTTCGACAGGCTCGGATAGCTCTTGCCATTCCAGGCAAAGCCATCGGCAAGCACGGCCACCTGATTGTCTGACGAAAAGAAAGAATTAAGAAGTGACCAGATCCGAGGTGGGGCACCCGTGACGAAACTATTGCGCTGCTCGCTGAATTCGCGCGGCGGAAGATTGTTGGGCATTGTAGCTGCCTTCGATTTGTGGCTGAACAACATTAGTAAAGACTCAGCCGATTGGTAAAGACCGACAAAGCGCCATGCCTGATATCACATTCCCGTCTGCTGATGGCGCGGCCTGGTCGAGCGCACGCGCAACCGAGGCTGGATTTGATTGCTCGCGTATCGAGAAGGCCGTGGAATTTGCGCAGGCGCACGAAACATCTTGGAGCCGCGACGTTGCGGCGGTGATCGCCAACTCCTATTTCGAGCCGCCCCCGTGGAACGCGGTCCTCGGACCGATCGCACCGCGCGGCGGGCCGAATGGCCTTGTCACTCGCTATGGACGCCTCGCCGCGCGCTGGGGCGACACGCGGCAGGTCGATATGACGTTTAGTATCGCTAAAAGCTACCTGAGCATTCTTGCTGGAATTGCGTACGATTGCGGGCTAATCCCTGACCCTGACGAGCCGGTCAATAGGCGCGTCGTTGACGATGCATTCGCCGCTCCTCACAACCGCGCGATCACCTGGTCGCATCTGCTGCAGCAGACCTCAGAGTGGGAAGGGACACTGTGGGACAAGCCCGACATAGTCGATCGGAATCGCGACCTTTCGACCGAGGGTGGACCGCTCGCGAAGAAGGGGGTGCCGCGACCGCTGCAGGCTCCAGGAACGCATTGGGAGTACAATGACGTTCGTGTGAACCTGCTTAGTCTCGCGCTGCTGCGCCTATTCCGCCGCCCCTTGCCGGACGTCTTCGCAGAAGCGGTCATGAGGCCGATCGGTGCCTCCACGCGCTGGCGTTGGGAGGGATATCGCAATTCTACGGTCGAGATCGACGGGCAACAAATGCTCTCGGTTCCCGGTGGTAGCCACTGGGGAGGCGGTGCCTTCATTAATGCTGAGGATCAGGCGCGTATCGGCCTGATGATGCTCGCCCGAGGCGAATGGGCAGGGCACCGCGTTCTTTCCACGCGCTGGATCGACCGCGCAACGCACCCCTGCTCGATCTACCCCAATTACGGCTATTTATGGTGGCTCAATACCGACCGCGGTTATTATTCGAATGCATCGCCGCAGAGTTTTTTCGCAATCGGAGCCGGTGGTAACTGTACCTGGATAGATCCGGCAAGTGGCATCGTCGCCGTCTTGCGATGGCTCGATCCGGTTGCGACGAACGACTTTATTGGGCTGGTAATCAGCGCGCTCGTCAGGTGATGCCGCCTGGTCCTCACGGAACGTGTGCCAACGCGGTGGGCGATTAAGATGCACTGTCGCTACCGGCGTCGCCTTTGGAGTGACCAGGGGCTTTCGGGCCAGGTCGTGAGTGACATTGGCGTTGTGCGGCTGACACCCACCATGAATTCGATCGTGTGGACAAGGTGAAGGGCCTTTTTGAACAGGATATTCATTCGCCGGCATGAAAGACGTTGGAGCCGAGCGCTGTGCTGCTCGCTACGTCAAGAAGAGACGCCGGCGGGTTCTCACCAACAGCCCTCCCGCAGCACGGTCGTATTCCCGAAAGCGATGTGGTCAAACAGGGCAAACGTAGCTGACAGTTCGCGTATGAGCGTCCCAGGAGGGCATTATGGCCGAATCGAATCTTAGTCCTGTTGCGACTCTCATCAGGAGCCGCTGCCTTGAGCTTGGACTGAACAAAGCACGACTCGTTCGGTTGGCCGGTTACAAGAACGAGGCAAAAGGAATTCGCCGACTTAACAGTCTCATTGCTGGCGATTTGGAAACTACCCGCTGGCTCATCCAGGGATTACCGGCGGCGCTCAATCTTCCGACTGACGTCATCTCGGGCGTCGTCGACCAAACTCGGCAACAAATTGCATCGATGAAACGCCGCGAGGCCGAACAAGCCGGGATGGAGTGGCGCGAGAATTTCCGGCCGCACGCCATCATTCTCACCGAGCGGACAAGACCCGAGCCGATATTTGTGGCAGCCATTATCGGTGTGGAGCGGTTATTGCGCGTTGATTTTAACTTGGACGGCGAACGTAAGAGCTACATCAAAAAATCTTTGAAAGTAATCCAACGCCGGCTAGCGAAATGGAACGGAACGATTCCTGCTTTCGGGCGACCTACTAGATTAATTGTCAATTATGCGCTCAACTTTGCCGTTCGCTTTGACCTTCGAGGAACCCCACAAGAGATGCGCGCCGACGATGTCTCCGAAACGCTCGAGCTGGCATTGGCGGCATCACGCTGCGACAGCGCCAAGGGCCATCATGACAACGCGCTGCCGGATGTTGCGGTTCCAGACCCGATTACGATGAGCCAGAAATCCTCCGTTCCTCAAGCCGTCAGTTTTGTCTCACAGGTGCTGAAGCGGGACACGCCATGGCTTGCCGCTCTCGGTCAGCACGCACGCGGCCAACCACCACGAAGTGCGTTTGGTTCAGCTCTGTTTCGACTTCTACATGATCGAGGCCAAGCCGGAGAACCTCATCGGCGATCGCGCTTACGACAGCGATCCACTGGATGAGCAATTACGCCGCGACGGCATCGAGATGATTGCGCCGCACCGCTCAAACCGCAGCAAACCCGCGACGCAAGACGGGCGCCGATTCAGACGATACGCCCGACGGTGGCTGGTAGAGCGCTTCTTCGCCTGGATCCAGTGCGGCCATTCCGTGCCGCCACCAGCCGAGTCAACAAGTGATGAGATTCTCATCGTTTGTCCGGCCTGCGGAGCGAATCTCGGATCATGGGGCGATGCGAAGAAGGAGATAGGTTCCGCCCCGGCTTCTGCCTAAAAGCCTCGGGTTTCACTGCCCGGGGCCTTTCATTGCGGCCGAGGCGATCGACTTTAATACTGCGGACGTTTGAGCAACTCCGACAGCTTGGCCATGTTCGCCGCGATGCCCCTGGCGTCCTTGGCCACGCCGCGCCGCTCCGACCACCTGTACGATAGCGTACAACAAAGGTGGCTTGTCCTTTGGATTTGCATCGTTTCGTTGGATTGCGGTCGGCTCGTCGGATCCTGCTCGGCGGATGATCGTTGGGTCGGCGTCAACCCATAACGCGAGCGGTAGGCAACTACAAAATCCTGTATGGGCGCGGTCTGCTGCTCGGGCGTAAAAACGGTTATGCTGGTCCCGGAAACAGTAAAACGACTGTCACCACAACACCGAGGACACGGGCGGTGGCCAATGTTGCAAAAATGGATCGATCGCGGAGTAGCCTATTGTATTGGGCATTCCAAGCTGGTGATCGCAGCAGCGCTTCTTTTGGCCGCCTTGTCGGCGATCTACACCGCCCGTCATTTCGCAATCGATACTGACATCAACAATCTGATTTCGGAGCGGCTCCCTTGGCGGCAGAGTGAAATTGCATTCCAGAAAGCCTTTCCACAGACGGTCGAACTTATTCTCGTCGACGTCGGGGCGGGCTCGCCCGAGGGCGCCAAGGCCGCGGCCAGGGAGGTGTCGCAGGCGCTAGCGAAGAGGCCGGATCTTTTCCGCTCGGTCCGGGACCAGCTCGACAGTCCGTTTTTCCGTCGCAACGGTCTTTTGTTTCTTCCGCCGGATCAGGTGGCGCATTTCACCGAACAGCTCAGTAATGCGCAGCCGCTCATATCCGGCTTGGTGCGGGATCCGAGCTTGCGTGGCCTGGTGCAAGCGCTGGCCGGTACTCTGGATTATGCCAAACAAGGCTACGTCAATTCCGACGACATGGCGCGGCCGTTAAACCTCGCGGCCGCCACGCTGGAGGGTATTGCACAGGGTCGTCCTGTGGAATTCTCCTGGCGCACGCTGGTGCGCGGCGATCCGCGTCCTTTGGATTTGCATCGGTTCGTTGAAGTGCGGCCGTTTCTCGATCAAACCGCACTGGAACCCGGCGGCAAGGCGACGGCTGCCATTCGCGAAATCGTTTCGCAACTGGGGCTTCAAGCCAAGTACGGCGCCGAGGCCGTTCTAACCGGACCAGTTATCATATCTGATAATCAGTTTGCGGGTGTGCACGAAGGGGTGGCGCTCAATAGCTTCGTCACCGGGGCCATTATTCTCATCATACTGGCGATAGCGTTGAGATCAATTGGCCTGGTCGCCGCTGTTGTCGTCAACTTGGCGGTCGGCCTTGCGATTACGGCGGCTGGCGGTATCCTAATGGTCGGCGCGCTCAATCCCATATCGCTTGCCTTTGCGGTTTTGTTTGTAGGACTGGGTGCCGATTTTGCCATTCAATACACCGTCCGCTATCGGGCAGAGCGCCACGATCTCGGAAATCTTCATGAGGCTTTGATCGGGTCGGCAGCCTGGGTCGGCATTCCCCTCTCGCTTGCCGCTGGGGCGGCGGCGGCCGGATTTCTGTCGTTCACCCCGACGGCGTATCGTGGCTTGGCCCAACTTGGCATTATCGCCGGCTTCGGCATGGTCGTTGCTTATCTGTTGAGCCTGACGCTGTTACCGACGCTAATTGGTATTATCAACCCTCCGCCCGAGCCGAAACCGCTGACATTGCCAGCCTTGGCGCCAGCGGACGCGTTCCTGAAGCGGCATCGAATATGGGTAATCTCGATCACCGTTCTCATCGTGCTTGCCGGCCTTCCGGCCTTGACGAGACTGCAGTTCAATTTCAATCCGCTTGCTTTGGAAAATCAATCGTCTCCAGCGCTCCGGTCTTTGTTTAGATTGAGCAAGGACTTGCCATTGAAAACTGCACGACTGCTGGTGGCGCCGGAGCAGATGGCGGCGATTGTAGACAAGCTGCGCGCGTCACCCGAGGTCGGTACGACCTGGACGGTCGACAGCTTCGTCCCCGTCGACCAGGAAAAAAAGCTTGAGTCGATTGGAAATGCGAAAAAGTCTCTTGAGGCGACGTTACACGCGACGCCCCAAACGCCGCCAAGCGATGCCGAGAATGTCACGGCGCTGCAGCAGGGGGTTCATGCTCTGGAAAGTGTTGCAGGCCAGCAAGGTGCCGGCGCAAGTGCCGCCCGCCGTTTGGCGGACGCCATGAGAAGACTTTCGGAAGCGGATGAAGCGCAACGCGTCCGAGCCACCGATGCTTTCATTCGCCCGCTGCAGCTCGATGTTGACGACATTGAGCAGAGCCTAATGGCCGAGCGTGTGACCCGCCGATCCCTACCCGCCGATCTGGTTCGCGATTGGGTGGCGCCGGACGGTCGCATGCGCATTGAGATTTGGCCCAAGGGTAATTCGAACGACAACGCAACGGTCCGTCGTTTTGCCCAGGCAGTACTGGCGGTAGAACCGACGGCAACGGGCGAGGCAATCGAAAGCATCGAATGGGGTGCCACGATCGTGAGCGCCTTTATCGAGGCTATGGCGCTGGCCCTGATTTCAATCGCTATCTTGCTATGGATTGTCTTGCGCCGCGTCACGGACGTGTTGGTGACGCTGATCCCGCTCATTGTGGCTGGGCTGGTCACACTTGAAATCTGTGCGCTGACGAATTTCCAGCTCAACTATGCGAACATCATCGCGCTTCCCGTACTGCTTGGCGTCGGCGTCGCGTTTAAGATCTATTACGTGACAGCATGGAGGCGCGGCGAAAGCAACTTTCTGGAATCAGTTCTCACTCGCGCGGTCTTCTACAGCACACTCCTGACCGCTACCGCATTCGGAAGTCTATGGGTCTCCAATCAGCCAGGCATATCGAGCATGGGCAAGCTGTTGGCTCTGTCACTTGTGTGCACCCTGACATCGGCGGCGTTGTTTCAACCTGCGCTTATGGGTGAGCCGCGCCGTCAAGAGAGTAATGCGCAAAATGGAAAACAAAGCGATCGGCCGAACGACTAACGGCTGTTCGGGGGAACTCACGAGGAAGGGGTGAGGCCGACCGCGACTTTTGTTCCGATCGCACGGTCGGTGCCGAACTCGAAGCTTGGTGTCGCTTGCGCCAGCCGTCCCGGTAGCTGACCGCAGGCGCCGGGCCCGCCCTGCCATCACCGTTGGTCAAAAAGACCACAATAGCGATGGCGGATATGCCGATCCCGAGGCCGCTGACCGTCAAGCTTGGCTCGGGTATATCGGTGTGGGTTGATCCGCTCCTGTTTCCGTGATCAGCCGTACTCCGACATCGAAAGTAAAGTAAGACCAGATCCAGCCGAACATGACCGAAAGCCGATTGCGTACGCCGACCAGGAAGAAGACGTGTACGGCGCCCCAAAGCCACCATGCCATCGCGCCGGTGACCTTCACCCATCCAAAATCCGCAACCGCGCTCTTGCGGCCGATCGTGGCCAGGCTCCCTTGGTGGCGATAGCGGAACGGCGGCGGCGATTTGCGGCTGCGCAGCCGGGCTCGCAAAACCGAGGCTACGTAGGCGCCGCCCTGCTTCGCCGCCGGCGCAAGGCCGGGAACAGGTTGGTCATTCCAAGCGAACGAAAGCGCGGTATCGCCGATCGCAAAGATATCGGGGAGTCCCGGGACTGAGAGATCAGGGCCGACCTTGATGCGGCCGGCACGATCAGCCTCCGCTCCAAGCCACGCCGAGGCTGGCGACGCAACCACCCCAGCCGCCCATAAAACGGTACCGGCCGCGATTCGCTTGCCATTCACGACGACCCCGTCCCCGTCGATCAGCTCTACCCGGCTATCGGTGTGCACCTCGACGCCGAGCGCCTCCAATGAGATGCGCGCGAACGCCGATAGCCGTTCGTCAAATTGCGGTAACACCCGCGGCCCGGCCTGCACCAGAAGGATCCGGGCGGATGCGGGGTCGAAATTGCGAAAATCTTTGGCCATCCCATTATGCGCAAGTTCTGCGATGGCACCGGCCATCTCGACACCAGTCGGTCCGGCGCCGCAGATAAGGAATGTCAGCAGTTTCCTCCGCAGCGCAGCATCTCCGGTTGCTTCAGCTTTTTCAAAGGCGTCGAGAATGCGGCTGCGAATACTGGTGGCGTCCGCGACCGATTTCAGCCCCGGCGCGTAGACTGCCCATTCCTCGTGACCGAAGTATCCGTGCGTCGCACCGGTCGCGAGCACGAGCGTGTCGTATGCGATTGCGCGACCATCGGCGATCACCTGGCGCGCAGCGGCGTCCACCGCGGTAACGGTGCCGCGCAGCACCCGCATTCGAGCATTATCGCGGAACGCGGCGCGCACCGGCGTGGTGATATCGGCCGGCGAAAGGGCAGCCGTTGCGACCTGATACAGCAGCGGTTGGAACAGGTGATAGTTCTCCCGGTCTATCAACGTGACGCGCACCGGTTCATGGCGTAGCCCCGCCGCGCACGCCATGCCGCCAAATCCTGCGCCTACGATGACGACATGCGGCATGTCGGGATGCACGCGGACTGCGCGACGCGTCCAACAGCCGATCAGATGATCGAGCGAATAGTGTCCGGCTCCCGATGCCGCGAGCAAAGCCAAAAGCAACGGTTCATAGATCGTCATGCCGTGACCCGACCCGGCCATCGCCATACCGGCTCCCGCCACAAAGAGGACGGCCGCCACCACAGGCGTACCCAAGCCCAAAGCCAGCAAGACAGCACCGATAATAAGCAACCGCGACGGCAGCATGCCGTCTTGCATGGCCGGGAGCATGGTATGGGGTAGGGCGGGCACGGCGAGGGCAGCGGCCAACCAGAGCCGTATTGCGAGCACATAGAGCGGCCCGATCGCACGATTGACCCAATCCCCTGCAGCGATCGCAGGTGCTGCCAACGGCAGCGGACTATGCTTCATACCGTTGCTCAGCAGGCGGTCGAACGACAGCGAAGCGGGACCGTGCACGACGTACCAGCCAAACAATGCTGCCCAGAACAAGTGCTCCTCTTGCGCTGCGCCCGAGAACTGCGCCCGCAAGGTCAGCACCAGCATCAGCAGCGCAACCGGCCTGCCCAGAAGCCCGATGGCCATGAGCACCGGTCCAATCACTTGCACAATGATCATCGGCCACGCCGTAGGGAAATCGGCAGCACCAATGCCGGGGAACATTCCCGGGGCAAAGAAGGCTTTTGCCAGGGCGAGGCGAACCAGAAGATCTACGACTGGGGCCGCCGCTCGCCGGGCCGCTCCGCTGAGGTCTAGCACCGTCGCGAGTCGCGACCGCAGCCGCTCGTCCCGCACGAACGCCGTCAGATTCATGGGAATCCACCCATTCAGTCTTTCCCTGACCTCCAATTCCACGAATTGACGGCGCTGCTTTGACCGACGTTGCATTTCTGTAACGGCGATCGAGCGGCTCCGTCGCGCTTTCTCCGGGATTGCGAAGATCGGTGGCCGAGGACCCTGATTTCAGACCATGTCAGACAGGTCCTCGCCCTCCGATTTCAGCCGACCTTTCGTTTTGGCCGCCTGCCTTCAGCCGGCACGGAGGCTTCCTTCAAGAACATAAGGACCTCTTCCGGGTCGGCTCGATCGCGATAATCGGCATCCGTGTAAGCGTAGATGATCGTGCCATCTCGGCCAATGATGTAAGTGGCGGAAATGGGCAGCGCCCATTCATCGGCCCCGTTCGTCGCCGGAATGTCTCGTCCGAATTCCTGATAGGCGCGCTTCAATTCGTCGCTGAAAGTGTACACAAGGCCGAAGGCTCGGCCGACCTTTTGTCCGACGTCGCTGAGCACTTCGAAGCTCAGCGCGTTTTTCTCAGCAGTCGAAAGGGTATCGTCAGGCTTTTCAGGACTGATAGCAACAAGCGCTGCGCCGGCGGCCGTTATGTCAGGAAGAATCTTCTGGAACGCCTTAAGCTCAAGATTGCAATAAGGACACCAGCCGCCGCGATAGAATGTCACGATGACAGGTCCGCGCTTCAGAAGCATTCCGACGTCAACTGTTTCGCCCTTTGCATTGGTGAGCACGATCGCCGGCGCGCGATCGCCGGCTTTGAGCGCAGCTTTCGCAAGGCCGTTGCGGAGCTCGTTGACGTGACGCTCGATGACGGCTTGGCGCTCCGCCGGAACGCGCTTGAACCAGTCTGCACGGTATTCAGCGAGTTGTTCTTTCAGGGACATCGGAGACCTCATCTATGTTGGCCCACAAGGGCGACATCGAACTAGGCGTCGTAGGCTGGCGCTGCGCGTGCCAAGCCGTCAAAGCAATCGAGTAAACGATCCCGCCACAGCCTGACCGGATCGTCCTCCTCCAATAAGGGAAACGGACTGATGCATCGCGCCCATTGGAACGGACCGAAGACGGCATAGTCGGCATAGAGAGGCCGCTCGCCGCCTAAAAACGGTTGTGCCTGCAAGGTGAGGCGGAGCGGTGCGAGGCTGGCGCGAAATGCAGGCAGACGCGCGTGCCGGTCGGCAACCAAGGCTTCGAGCGTTTTGCCGACCCGCTTCTCGCGACTCGCACGAAAATACTCGCGGTCCTTATCAGCCACATGCTGCCAGATGTCGAACGCCACAAATTGGAAAATCGCCGCGCCCAAGCTATCCGCTAAGCTCGAATAGTAACGCGTCAGGTCCCGACCGCTCGCTCCGCCGAACAATGACGGTGAATCTGGGAACGTATCCTCAAGGTAATTTGCAATGGTCCAGGAGCCGGCGATCCAGCGATCCCCGTTCACCAGAACAGGCACTAACGTCTGACCCGACGGCGCAATCTCGGCTTTCTCGGTGAAGCGCCACGGTATGGTCTCGACCGGAAGGCTCTTATGCGCCAAGGCTAGCCGGATGCGCCAGCAGTAGGGGCTAAAGCGCCGCTCCGGTTGTGCCCCGGCCAGGTCGTAGAGACGTAGAGTCATTCGTTTTGCTCTTCTCGCGCCCGAAGGCAGCGCCAGGGCCGCGGACGCGTCACCGCGCGACCGCCGCGGTTTGGCCAAACAGGATCTTCTTCGACTCTTCGCTGACTGTCGGGGCGGTATTGATCTCCTTGGCCCGCGCATAAGCACGCTTCACCGCTTCCCGTTCACGCATCGCCTCGAACCAGCGTTTGAGGTGCGGGAAGTCCTCAAGCTTCTGGCCTTGCCGTTCGTAAGGGACGATCCATGGATAGACGGCCATGTCGGCAATCGAATAGCTCTTGGCAATAAACTTGCGATCCGAAAGCCGCTTGTTGAGCACGCCATAGAGACGGTTGGTCTCCTTGACGTACCGTTCGATCGCATAAGGTATCTTCTCCGGCGCATATTGGGAGAAGTGATGATTCTGACCCGCCATCGGGCCGAGTCCGCCCATTTGCCAAAACAGCCATTCCATCACCTCGACGCGGTCGCGGAGTCCAATTGGCAGGTACTTGCCGGTCTTCTCGCCGAGGTACAGCAGGATGGCTCCCGACTCGAATACGGAAATTGGCTTGCCTCCGTCCTTTGGATCGTGATCGACGATCGCCGGCATGCGATTATTGGGTGAAATCGCCAAAAACTCAGGCTTGAACTGCTCGCCTTTGCTGATGTTGACCGGCACGATCCGGTAAGCGATCGCAGCCTCCTCAAGAAAGATCGTGATTTTGTGCCCATTCGGCGTGGTCCAATAGTAAAGATCAATCATCGCCTGATTCTTTTGTTGTGAGAGAGGTTTATCCAGCATCGCGAGCGCGGGCCTCGCGACGCCTTCAAGGATCTCACGACGCGGCTTGGTCCGTGCCAGCACACGGATGCCCAGCAATACGCCAAGCAACAGGCGGGCGATTTCGCCGGCCTCGATATCCGCGGGAGATGGTTCTCTCCGCTTGCCCTGCAAGGATGCATCGCCTAAAGAAGGCTTCGATATCTCCGAACTGAGCAGCAATGGTCGTGCGGCATTTCGCGTCATGCGGCGCGACTTCAAGTGCCGAGTTCACAAGAAAACAGCCCTTGCGCTGCCGGTCGTTGATCGAATGGTCGACAATCTCGGCGAAGAAACGCCTGATCGCCTCTTTCGGAGGAAACGCCTCCTGGAGCCGTCGCAGACGTGCCCGCGTCGTATGTTCAAGATATTGCTCCAGCGCTCGCCCGAATAATTGCCGCTTGTCGCCGAAAGCGTTGTAGATACTCGGCGCCGTCAACCCCATCGCGTCAGTCAAGTCGCGGAGCGACGTCGCTTCGTATCCGCGGCGCCAAAAGCATTCCATCGCAGCCTTAAGTGCGGACGTCTCATCGAACTCTCTCGGTCGCGCCATGGGAGGCCGTCGAGCTCCCTTTCGAACCCGCATTTGACGTTATATAACGATTGATAGAAAATCAAGACGGAGCCGTGCGAGCGAAGTGTCGCAGCATCAACCGGATTTCAAAAGTTAGTGATACGATGGCCCAGTGAGCTGGACGCCATGTGGAAGGCTGAAACCACGGTGGCGGATTGGTGGGCGCGCATGCAAAGACGCCCGTCCGTGAAGGCCGCGATTTTCGAGCGCATGGAAGAATCCGACTGGACGCCCTTCAAAAATCTTTCGCCCGATCCCTGGCCGCGCGTGAAGGTCTTACTGGAAGCTACGAGCAACAGCCCGGTAAGTCAGGGTCGGCCCACCGGTGTGTGGTGTTGGCCCTAGCCATAGCGGGTGTGCATCATCGGAACGATTAGCGAGATTTTCATCGCGCGCCGAACGGCAGCATCCTCCGGAGACCGATCATATGTCGCTTGAACTCTTCCACGCCCACAATTCGACCTGCAGCCAGAAAGTGCGGCTTTGCTTGGCTGAAAAAGGTATCCGCGACTGGATAAGTCGCCCCGTGGACATCTCCAAACGCGAAAATCTCTCGCCTGAATACCTGGCCATAAACCCGAATGGGGTTGTTCCCGCCTTTCGCCACAACGGCCGCTCGATCATCGAATTTGCCGTAATGTGCGAATACCTTGACGAGGTTTTCCCTCATCAGCCACGTCTTGTTCCAAATTCGCCAGTCGAGCGAGCGCACATGCGCGCGTGGCTGCGCTATATCGATGAGGTGCCGTCGATGGCGATAAGGGTACCGTCTTTTCAGAAGGTCTTCATGTCAAGGTTCCAAACGATGACTGAGGCAGAGTTCAAATCATTCGCCGACGCCAATCCGCTGCGCAGGGGTTTCCTTCTCAAGATAGGTCCAGATGGTTTCTCCAAACTCGATTATGATATTGCGATAGATCAGCTTGCCCGAACGCTGCAACGCATCGATGCAAACCTCGCTCAGAGTTCCTTCCTCTGTGGCGAGAGCTACACTGTAGCTGACGCCTGTATAACCCCAATCATCGTGCGTCTCGAAGACCTTGGCATGGAAGGGCTGATGGCACAGCATCCGCATCTGCGAGGTTGGTACAAACGGATACAAGCGCGCCCATCCTTCGGCGATGCGTACTACAGCGGCAGCCGTCTAAATAAAGGCGAACAGATCAGTCGAAACTGATACACGCCTCGCCTGCCCTTAAAAGCGAGCCACGCGCCGCTCGCTTTGTGCCGGTTTGGATTTGAAGGCACTCCATCTCGGCGCGCGATTTGGGAAGATCGAAGAGCGGCGTCATCCTTTTCGAGAGCTGCGATTTGCATTTTCATGATTTCCTCTTTCTGCTGGCAAAGATAGGACGATCCAACGAAGAAAGGGCGCTAGAGCACGTTCCTGCATCAACTAAAAAAGGCGGCCGAAGCCGCTTTCAGTGCGCCAACTGTTTTAGCTCTAAGACATACTCGAGCGCGGCAGTAGCGACGAAGGAGGCCGGACGAGAAGAAGCGCCGGCACCCCTCTCCATAATCACCGTGTCGTTGAAGCTTGTCGTCGGTGTCCAGCGGAACAATGGGCTTGCGAAATTGGTGCCGCGGGTCGCGATGCCAATAGCTGAAGTCGGCTTACTCGATCTATCGATACTGACGCGTCACAATCAACCCGTGGGAGGGCCACGACCTCGGTCTGTTGTTGCTATGGCGACTTGCATGCGACGATAGCCTCCGGACGCGTGCGGCTTGCAACGGAGGGTGGCGCGAAGATGGCCAGATAGGCGTTGCTGCCGTCGAGCCGATCGAGACTGATCTCGCGATACCCTACGGCTGCGAGCTCACACCGCAGGACACTGGGCGGCGTGCCGTGCTCGGACGTTGGCGCGAATGCGTCGACAATGCCGACGCGCGCGCCGAACTTGAGAGCTGGCACGAGATTGTACAGTAAGGCGTAGGGTTGTGCGATCTCATGATACATGTGCACCAGAATTGCAACATCGAGCGAATTTGCTGGTAACCTCGGATCGTGCGGCTCACCCAGGCTGACCACGACGTTCTGCAATCCGAGAGCGCGTACCCGCTTACGCAGGCTGCGCAGATATTCCGGCTGAATATCTTCCGCGATGACGCGACCGCCGGCGCCGACGATCGGGGAGAGCCGCACGACGTAATAGCCGCTACCCGCGCCGATGTCCGCGATGGTCATACCGGATTTGACGCCAAGCAGACGCACGAGCTGGACAGGTTCACCGGCGGCGTCGCGCTCTTTTTCGTCGTGCCAGACTGGGCTGACGATATCAGCGACCGGACGACCGAGTTTTGGAAAAGCAGCAGCCGGCGCGCCGGGTTCCGCCATGAAGTCCTGGGCAGAACCGGCACCTGACATCGCAAATACGGTGGCGAAAACTGCGGCAATCGCCCTGCAACATCGCATCATCGCCCACCGCTGCAACGGGTCTGTGAGCGGCCAATGTGCCAATTTGAACATTTCTTGTTCAACGATTTATCGAAGTCGACGTATCCCAGCACTTGCGATTGAAAGTTTCAGGAGGCGTTCTTTTCGCACCATCAATCGGCAGCCAGAGAAATGACACGGAGCGATTCCTCGGCATTTGGCGCGGCAATAATGCGATGACCGCGCCAATGGATTCCGCTTCGCTGAATTCACAACCGCCTCTTTCGCTCATCGGCGGTCTGGGGGCTAAACCCGGCGATGCGGGCAACGATCGTCTCCAAACTACAATCTCAGCTTCGCGAGCATTATGCCAGCGGCAAAGCTACAAGCTCCAGCGCAATCCGCAATTTGCGCACGTCGCCGGCGGCTTGTCAGACTGCAGCGCCCGACGGAATGCTTGATACGCTGGACCACTCCAGATTTCCCGCAAGGTCAGTTGGGTAGCGTCGCCGAGCGTGTAATTCTCGTAACCCCTCTGCGAGAACGGCGCGATGCAGCATGGCAGTGCGCGGCCATTAGCTGTGATGTACATGACGGTCCACGGCCGGCGGCACAGCGACCAAGGGGAGCTACTATCGCTGCGCTTGAGACTCATACCGGGCTCAGAGGCGCCGCCGGACGCGCTGAACGTGATACCGAGGGATGCGGCGATGTCAGTGGCGCGGTCGATATGGCTCGCCTCCTCGCGCGAAAGCTGTTCGTACAGTGCCTGGTCCGGTCGCGCCTTGCCGATGGCATTCTCCTCGAAGAACACTAGGCGCTGCAAATACACTTCCTGGACGCCGGTTTCCGCAGCGACGCGAACGAAATCCGGTAATTGCTCAACGGTTTCGCGCAAGCCGGTCAGCCACGCCGACACGCGCGGCTTTGAATGGCCCTCGCGTTCTTGCAGGGCGCGGAAAGCGCGCACATTCTTGAGGATACGATTGAAATAATTCTTGCCGCGAATGGCCCGGTAGGATTCGGCATTAGCAGCGTCGAATGAGACGCGCAATTCGTCGAGCTCGGCCTCGATCAAGGCGCGGCCGTTCTTTTCGTTAAGAACGGTACCATTGGTATTGAACAAAACGTAGGTGCCGCGGTCCTTCAAGTAGCGCACCATGCGCGGCAAATTCTTTACGAGCATCGGTTCGCCGACGCCGTGCAAAACCGCTCGCGAAAGGTTCGGGATTTGGTCGACAATGGAGCAAAAAAGCTGCCAGCTCATGTCGGCCGGTGGCTCGAGTTCTTCGTAAGTGCGCGGGCAGGTGGTGCATAGAAGATTACAGCGGTTGGTCGTTTCCAGATAAAGGCATACTGGATCGTGTGCAGGCGGGTCGCTCCCAGTGCGCACGCCCTCGAAATAACGCCGCGGATCGACCGCTGAGTTCGCTCCGACGACCATCAGGCGCTCCCAATGGGGATTTGTGGATCGGTTTCGGCCAATTCGCCGACCGGCAGGCCGCCCATCAAAGCGGCGGTGGCGGCCGAGAAATGCGGCGCATGCGGATCGAGCTGGCGTTTGCCGGCGCGTCCTGCTCTCAATTCACGGTGCAGCCGGCGCAAACCTCCCAAATCGTCAACATCGTACCACGTCGGCAGCGTGTGCACTTCCAGCTCAAGCTCGCGCGCCCGTTCCAGCGTCTGCGCGGCAACCCGCTCTGTGCCCCAGGTGATTTCATCGAAGAGACGGCGGTGCGGGGTCTTAAGTCCGAGAAGATAATAACCACCATCGGTGCATGGGCCGAGCACGGCGCGTTCTCCGGGGGACGCCAGTGCGTCGGCGGCTTCGACAAGCAGCGCAGTGGGCAGGGTCGGACTGTCAGAATTGAGGACGACCGCTGAGGTATGGCCGCGAACAAATATTTCCTCGATAGTGCGCAGCAAGCAATCGCCTAAATTCGGTAGGCTCGCATCGATCAGGCCGATGGGCGATGGCAGGATGCCGCGAAAAAACTCCTCGGACCCCACTGGCGTAAAAGCAGCGTAGCCGGCGATCGCGGTATAGCTCCCCGCCAATAACAGATTGGTCGCCATGTCCTGAAGAAACGCGGTGTTAAGGGCTGCCGCTTGCTCGAAAGTCAGCGGGGGTACCAGCCGCGTCTTGGTCCGCCCCGGCACGGATGCCTTGGCCATGATGGCTATGCCACACAACCCGGCAGCGCGAGGTCGATCATTCTCGTCGGTAACGGCACCTTCGATTGAACAGCATTTGCCCCGGAGCCGATTTGCAACGTTCATGTGATGCAGCTCCGAAAATCCCGGGTGAAATAAATTCACGCTTGGCCATGAAGCCCTGGTGTTTGGCAAAGTACGCGACCGCATCCAATTTCAACTCAGTTTGCACAATGGTTACAACGTTCACAAAGTCGTGATCGCGTAGCGCCGCAGCCCAACCCTACGCGGATGGAGCCGTCACCCGATAGAACGACGGCAGCGTTTTGCGTGCCGGATCGTCGGGATAGTGCTTTCCCGACGTCACTTTCTCCTTACATAGATCCGCCAACGACCATTGCGCTCTTCCGCCAGACGATAATTGGAGCCGGCCGCGAAGGGATCCTGCTCCCAAGCCTTGTCCTGCGGGACGAGCACGATGACGTCGCAGCCGTATTTCATTGCCAAGTCTTGGACGTCGTTCGGGGTCCCGTTCCCGTCAAACACGCGTAGGAACTCTGCGTCAACTTGGGAACGGAGCTGAGGCGACAGCGGCGCAAACGGAATCGCCATCTCGCGGCCCGCAAAACACGATGAACGGTTGGAGAGTAAGGCCCAAGATATGTTCACCGGCCACGGCGTGAGGTCTTTCTGACCGCGCGTGCTCATGCCTCCGGCACCGATCGCATCGCGGAAGTTGCGCGCCTGCGCCGCTGGGCTGCAGGCGATGTCGTGGTGAACGTGCAGGGCGACGAGCCGCTCATGCCCGCCGCGCTCATCGCGCAGGCAGCCTCGCTGCTGAGCGCGCCATCGCAGGCGGACATCGGCACGCTCGCCACGCCGATCGGCTCCCTCGATGAGCTGATGGACCCGAACGCGGTGAAAGTGGTGACCGATGCGCGCGGCATGGCGCTGTATTTCAGCCGCGCACCGATCCCCTGGAATCGCGACGGCGCACCCGCAGGACTCGCGAGCCAGAAGGATTACGCCGGCGCCCGCAGGCATCGCGGCATTTACGCCTATCGCGTGGCAGCGCTGTTGCGTCTGGCGCAGCTGCCACAGGGTGCGCTCGAGCAGCGCGAGAAGCTCGAGCAGCTGCGCGCGCTCGAGCACGGCCTGTCGATTCACGTCAGCGACGCCGCGGCAGACCCCGGGCCGGACGTGAACACGCTCGCAGATCTCGAACGCGTAACCGCGCTGCTAGCGCGGCCTGACCCCTGAAGGGCTACACTTGCCTTCGTGTGTGACTGCCCGAAGGGCCGTAACAATTGTTCACACTGCGGGCGGGCGGATGTTCCCGGCAGGGCCTTTGTGCGTCAGGAACTTACACGCCCCCCAGGGCGTCAAAATGGCGTTGACCGTGGTGCTTGAACTGTCAACCGTTCGCCCGCAATCAGCGTTTTGACAGAAGCAATGCGCTTCAAGCATGGAACCCAACCGATGATGAACAGAAGCCAAACGATTCGTCGCGCCGCGCTCGCCTGCGTGGCGCTCGCCGCAGCGGCGGGACTGCTCGCCGGCTGCGTCGCGGCACCGCCGCCGCGGCCCATGCCGCCGCCACCGCCCCCCTCGGCACCGCCGCCGAATGTCGATGTGTACGCGTATCCGCTGCATGGCCAGCCGCCGGAGCAGCAGGACCGCGATCACTACGAATGCAGCCAGTGGGCGACCCAGCAGACCGGATTTGATCCGAGCGCGCCGGGCGTGCCGCCGCACGAGCGCGTGCACGTGGTGTCAGCCGGGCCGCCTCCCGGAACGAATACCGCCATCGGCGCAGTCACCGGTGCCATCCTCGGCGCGGTGATCGCCCCGCGCTGGCAGGCCGCGCCGGCCGCGCTGGCCGGTGCGGTGGTCGGCGGCGCGATCGGCAGCACGGCTGACGCCGCCAATGCGCAGGCCAACGCGGCGAACGCGCAGCAGGCGCGGGCGGAGACCGTGCAGGACCGGCGCGCCGCGGCGCTGCAGGAGCAGAAGGCCGCCAGTTACCGCCGTGCGATCGGCGCGTGTCTGGACGCGCGCGGCTACAGTGTACGGTGACGTTATGAAGAGGATCATGAGTGCAGGGGCAGGTGTGGCCCTGATCGGGGTGCTGGCACTGGCGGCGGCGCAGGTGCAGGCGCAGCAGTACCGCGATCGCGGCGGTCCGGGACGCGCGGAACACTACGATGCGCGCTACAGCCACAATCATTACTACGCCAATCGCGGCGCGTTCGTGCGCGGCGTGCCGGGCTCACCGTACATCGTCGCCCGGGGTGGCGGGCGCTACTACTATTCGGGCGGGGTGTGGTATGCGCCGCGCGGCGGAGGTTTCGTAGTGATCGGTGCGCCGCTCGGCGTGTTCGTGCCGGTGCTGCCGCCGTTTTATACCACCTTGTGGGTCGGAGGCTTGCCGTACTACTACGCCAACGACACCTATTACACCTGGAGCGCCGATCAGAACGGCTACCAGGTCGTCGATCCGCCGACTGACCAGAGCGCGACGACGACGCAGCCGCCGCCGAGCGATGATCTGTACATCTACCCGCAGAGCGGGCAGAGCGATGAGCAGCAGGCGAACGACAAGTACGAGTGCCACAAGTGGGCGTCATCGCAGAGCGGGTTCGATCCGACTCAGTCCGCTGGCGGCGTGTCGCCGGATCAGGCGGCCGCCAAGCGCGCGGACTACGACCGCGCCATGCGCGCCTGCCTCGAGGGACGCGGCTACAGCGTCAGATAGGATCCGAGCGACCGCCGTAGCCGGCGGTCGCGCTCCCCTCAACTAACTGATCGGGTTGACCGGTGCGTGCTGGCCGGCCGGGGTCTGGCTGGCCCGTGACTCGTCCAGGGCGACACCGCAATAGGGGCAAAAGTTAGGCTGCGGCTTCAGGCCCGGCACTGCGAGAGTCACGGCGATTTGTCCGAGACGCACGGAACACCTTGGGCACTTGATCCACTGCATGGCCAGAATTGCTCCGCCAAAGGTGAGAAAGCCGAGGATGCTGACCATCGGGTTATCGACGCGGGCACCGATGGACGTCGCGATGACCACCCAGCCGCCAATGCCGATCGCCAGGCACCACCGTACGCGGCGCTTGATGTAGGCGCGGATCGTTTCGTTCATGGCGCCCGATGCTACCGGTTGCCCGCCGCAGCTGCGATGACACCAGGTCACAATTTGCCGGCCCACCCGGGCAGAATCGACAATGTAGTCTCATGACCGGCGACCGCATCAGGAGATGACCATGCGCTTTCTCATCGTGGGTGCCGGTGCGATCGGCGGCTATTTCGGAGGCCGGCTGCTCGAGGCGGGGGCCGATGTGACTTTTCTCGTACGCCCGCGGCGCGCTGCGCAACTGGCGCGCACCGGGCTCACGATCCAAAGCCGGTTCGGGAATGCGACACTGCCGGCGCCAGCATGTGTGCTCGCCGAAGAATTACGCGAGCCCTTCGACGTCGTGCTGCTGAGCTGCAAGGCGTATGACCTCAACGGCGCCATGGAGGCTTTCGCGCCGGCAGTCGGACCCGAAACCGCGATTCTGCCGCTGCTCAACGGGATGCGGCATCTCGAGATCCTTGATGGCCGGTTTGGGCCGAAGCACCTGTTGGGCGGCGAATGTGTGATCTCCTCCACGCTCGACGCTAATGGCACGGTAGTCCATCTTAACGACGTCCACACACTGCTGTTCGGAGAACGAAACGGCGCCCGGTCGGAGCGCGTGCAGGCCATCGCGGCCGTGTTCAGCCGCGCCACATTTGACGGCAGATCGAGCGAGACGATCCTGCAGGAGATGTGGGAGAAGTGGGTCTTCATCGCGGCGGCGGCCGGGATCACGTGCCTGATGCGGGCGACCGTGGGCGATATTGTCGCGGCGGAAGCTGCAGAGTTCGCTTCGAGACTTCTCGGGGAGTGCGCCGCTATTGCGGCCCGCGAGGGATTCCCACCGCGCGAGGGCTTCCTGGACCGAAATCGCCGGATATTCACCGCGGCAGGCTCGCCGCTGACAGCCTCGATGCTGCGAGACATCGAACGCGGCGCCCCGATCGAGGCGGACCACATCGTCGGTGATCTGCTGCGACGTGCACCTCAGGAAAACAGCGAACCGCCCCTGTTGCTGCGAATCGCATTTTCCCACCTCAAGGCCTACGAGGCGCGACGGGCGCGAGAGGGGAGCGGGACGCACGCGAACGCAAGCACCGCCCGCCACGTGAGTGCAAGATCTCGCGCACCCTTTCTACCAAATCCATCATGCGTTTTCGGACTCTCGACTCACATATGCGCGCGCGTGGCGTCGCATGGCGCCAGGCGACAGTGCGAGCAGCCCCAGGATCAGGAGCAGCAACGTCGGCGGTTCTGGGACGCCTGCCTGCGACTCGCCGACTGCGTAACTGATACCTGCTCCCTCGGCGGAGTCTCCGGTCAGCTGCAGGGACACTATGAGGTCCTGAGGGCCACTCCCCGTGGAGAGTGATTGCGGATTGTCCGTGAAGAACCTCTCTGCAGTGCTCAGGTTGGTGAACGTATCCGATAAGAGTGTCGTGCCGTCGTCGCTGACCGAAAAAATGAGCTTGGAGAATCCGCCCCCGTAGCTCGCGAGATCCAGCAGCGAAAGTACGACTCGCCCGTTGTCGGCCACGGCGAAGGTGTGCTCTGTGCTGGCGGTGCACGTTGTGAGAGCGCTGCTCGTGCCGTCATCGTTTGCACCCAGAATCCCCGCGGCGACGACGCTCCCTCCTGCGAAGGCCGCTGCTGTCCGGGGGGCTGTGCTGGCATCGAAGATCTGTGTGCTGTCCATCGGTTTGCCGAGGACGAAAGCGTACGCGGCCTGTCCGTTACTGGCGCTCGGGGGCGCACCGTACCATTCACCGGACACGTTTGCTTGCGTGAGCACGGAGGCAATGTTAGTGCTCGCCGGCGCGCTCGCTTTCGCCGCGAAGCTCTCCAGGCCTGCTGCATCGACGGCGGTGCTTTGTGCCGCGGCCAGTCCACTACCACCCCACGCGCTGGCCTGGGCACTCCCCGCGCTGCTGCCGGTTGAATGACTGCTTGCGAAAGCGTTCGCGGCGCCGCCGACATTTGTCAGCTCATTGATCGACTGCGCCTGGGCGAGGGCGCTCACCGGCCCAGCGTTTGCCTGGGTTCCGCTGGCGCTCGCGGTGGCCGATGCCGCCCCGGGTCCGAGGGCACTCGTGCCGCCGGAAGCCATCGCGGTCGCCAACGCAGAGTAAGGCGCGTTTACGAGAGCGGTCGCAGATCCCGCTACAGAGGAGCTGCCGGATCCGACACCTGCGTTGGCGTTGGCTGTCCCGTTGGCCGAGGCTCCGGGACTTGTAGCGCTCACAGCAAGATTGGCCGTCGCACTTCCGCCGGCTCCCTGAGTTCCGGTCCCCGTGAACGGCGGAAACCTTGAAGCGGATACCGAACCTCCGTTGCCGCCGATTGCCACCGCCGTCGCGTACACCGTGCTTGCGAGGTTGTCTGTGAGAGTGAGCGACGAACTTGCATTGCCCCCCTTTCCTCCGACTCCGGTGTCTGTGGAACCGCCCGCGCCTCCACCAGCGTACTGATAGAGATTCAAAGTCCCCGTGGTACTCCCCCCGACCGCATTTGTCTGGGACACAACGGCACCAGCGCCGCCGTTTGCACCGAGCGTGCCCGCTCCGCCCGCTCCGCCCGTTTGATACGCCGACACGGTCACTGGCCCGTTGACCGAGGTTCCGCTCGCGCTCGCACTCGCGACCCCGCCCGCACCACCGACGCCGCCGACGTTTTGCGCGCTACCGCCGGCGCCACCGAACGCCGTGATCTGCAGCGACACTGCATTGCTGCCGGTTGTCGCACCGCTGCCCGTGGCAACTGCCGTCCCGCCAGGCGCTCCGTTCAAAGGAAGGGTCGACGGAGCGAAAGCGAAATTGAGGCCCCCTCCAGCGCCGCCCTGCGCCATCGCCTGAATCGACGGCGCACCGACGCTGGTGATACTCCCATTGACGGTTGCACTTCCACCGACTCCTGCTTGTGTGCCGGAAGTATCGGTCGACGGATTGATCCCACCGCCCGCGCCACCTGTGGCAGAGGAATTGCTGTTGAGAACGCTCGCCGCCGTGTCGGCCAAGGTGAGTGAGGAGGTCGCCGAGCCTCCCTGGCCCGCGGCTCCGGAGTCCGAGCCGCCGCCCGCTCCGCCGTAAGCGTTCTGGGTCAGATTGAGCGTGCCGGACGTAGAACCTGACACCGCACTGAAGAGGGTGGCCGCGCCGCCAGCACCGCCAGCCGCGCCAAAAGATCCACTGCCTCCCGCGCCACCATAAGCATTACCGGTGGCGCTCGCGGTGCCCGTTGCTGACTGAGCCACGGTCGGAGCCAGCGAGGCTGTCCCACCTGCGCCCGATCCAAATCCGATTCCGTATCCGAAACTGCCACTCCCACCGCTCGCGTAGCTGGTTGCTGTGGCTGCGTTGGCGCCGTTCGCGGTTGCACTCGCGCCCGCGGATGCGTTGCCTCCGCCGCCCCCGCTGCCGCTAATCGCGCCACCCGGGCCGCCGTTGCCGGCGAGTGCAGTGGCGGTGACTGTCACTGCGCCTCCGCTTCCATTACCGGCCAGCAGAGCACTCGCATCGCCTCCGCGGCTGCCGGTCGCCCCGCTGCCTCCGTAGCCACCCTGAGCACTGCCAGTGAGGGAGAGACTGCCGGTGCCCGAGACTGAGGCGCTGGTCGACGCGGCGCCGGCAGCGCCCGCCATGCCCGTCAAGCTGGATCCGCCCGAGCCTCCGTTCGCCCCGAGCTGTATCTGCAACGAGCTTGCGCTGCTGTCGTTAAGCGTCAAGACCGAGCTTGCGGCGCCACCGATTCCTCCCGGTCCAGAATCCGCGGGGCCCCCGCTGCCCCCGGTCGCGGCCTGCACCAGGGTCAGTGTCCCGGTGGTCTGCCCCGAAACGGCGTTATTCAGTTGCGCTGCGGCTCCCTGCCCCCCGGCAGCGCCATTGAACCCCGCGCCTCCGCTACCACCCGACGTGAAAACTGACGCGTTGGCGGGCCCGCTCCCCGACGTAGCGATTGCCATTGCCGCGCCGAGCGTGCCGCCATTGCCGCCGGCAGCGCCAACGCCCCACCCGCCAGCCCCACCCTGGGCCGTGACGGTCGCTTGGGCGCTGTTCCCGCCCGTAGCCGTTGCCGACGCAGTCGCGGATGCGGCGCCACCTGCGCCACCTCCAGCACCCGTCGCGCCCGTTGTTGATGCGCCGGCATTCCCGCCGGCACCACCGGTCGCGCTCGCCGTTGCGGTCGCATCACCCGAGCTCGGTGAGGCCGACGCCCTCGCCGCAGCGTTTCCGCCGTCGCCTCCTGTGCCGCCCGCACCGTTTGGCGAGTAGCCGTCTCCGCCAGCGCCGCCCGCTCCGCCTGTCACGTTGGCCGAGTTGCTCGCGCTCGATGATGCCGTTGCGGAAGCCGCGGCGTCCTGGCCATTGCCGCCATTTGTCCCGTTCGGCGAAGAAGACGTACCTGTCACACCGGGCGTTCCCGGGGCTCCCGTGACAGTCACTGTGTCAGCTAGTACCGGAATTTGAGCAGTCGCGATGAGCAGTACCCACCCGATCCCTGTCAGTCGCTGCACGGGACACCTCCGCTCGTTGCTTGTTGTTCTGCCGCGAAGCGCATTAACGCTACTGCAACTTGACGAGCGGGACAATCACGCCCCCGCTGCCAAGCGCGAGAATCACCCGCGGCAAGGCAGATGCGTAGATGAGGAGGCCATGGAAGGGTCCAGACCTCGAATACCCTCAGTGGGCGCATAACATAACGCTGGCGTCGAGGGTTCGAGTCCCCTCGCTAGCGCCATGGCGTGACGCCCGCGCTACCACTTAATCAGCTCGCATGAACCGTCCGCAATTGACCCGAGCAGACGGCCGCGAACGGCCCTTCGTCATATACGCCCTGTGCCCCGCGTAAGGGACTGCCCGAACTGTACTGTCTCATTGCCGCGCCTGATCTCACGGGCACCCTAGCCAAGTTATCCAGTGCCAACCGTCCGCTGGCACTGCATGGACGCGAGCACCCGGCGGCGCGACGACTTGGCGCTCATTTGTCGTTGTACGTCGCCCGAATCTTCTCGTAATCCGGGACTATCAGTGATTCAGGGAGCATGTTCCATCGACGACGGAGCAAGTAGGCGGGAACAAATAGGGACAAACCGCTTATCCAGAGCCCTAACTCCAGACGCTGCTCGTTGGTAGTTACGTAAATGGATGCGCCGCGCTTGGACCAACGTATGACATGTCCAGTGGCAGGATCCGGGGTATGTGGACAGGTCAGCCAGTAATAGACCGGCAGCAGCACTCCCCCAAGCATCAGGCAGAGCCCAGGGACCCAGATGACATTGACCAATATGGTTCTGAAACGCTGAGGTGGAATCGTCTGATTTCCCATAACGGGTCTAACTAGAATCAGATGCCAGCTCCGTCAGTCAACATCTCCGCTTCAGTTGTCCTCGTGGTCGACGTAGTCGACTCGGCGTCGGGGGCGGGCGCCAACAGCTGTCCAACAGGATGAAGCGCCGAGACCACTACCGCGTCGCGTCTCACAACTGTGTCATTTTCTGGGATCGTTTGGTAGGTATGCAGGATAGCCTCGCGACTGCTCTTGTGACACATCATGGGCGTGAACGGGGTTGTAACGCGCATGGTGGCCTGCGTTACTTCTCCTCGAAATCGGCGGTGAACCCGATGCCGCGGCGCTTGGGCGCCGGCGTCTCCATCAGGGCACGGATGGCGTCGTAGACCTCTTTGAACTGGCGCTGGGTCTTCAGGTCCAGGGCGAGGAGCGAGCGCTCGAGCGCTACAAGCTTGCGCGCGAGACCCTTATTGGACGCGAAGATCTCCCGCAACTGCACGAAGGCGCGCACGACATAGATTCCCATCGTGACCGCCCGCGGGGAGTTCAGGACGTGGCGGCCTGGATGGCACCATGCTCGGTGAAGGCCCAAGGCGGTTGGCGGCGGCCGCCGCGTCCGGGCTTTGATATCGCAATTTGCGATATCAAAGCAGCGCGCTCCGTTGGCGAGAGGCGGAACATGAAGTCCTCTGGAAACCGCTCGGCGTTGCGCTTGACGGCTTCATTGAGGCGTCCGGTGCTCACACCATAGATTGCGGCGAGCTCGCGATCAAGGATGACCCGCTGGCCGCGCAGTACAACGATCGCGCGGGTGATGCCCTCGACGCGGACGGGAGCATTTAATTTCACCACGACCTGATACCTCTCTTCAGCCGGCGCAAGGTCCTGCACAGAAAAAGCCCACAGGGAGGCGCTTTAAGGTCGCAAATTGCGACCTTAAAGCGGTCCACCCGGCGGCGGTCCGCTGGATCATGATTGGCCGAGTATTCGATCGAGCTCGTTTGCCCATCGCTGCATCGCCTCGATGCGCTCGGCTTCGTAGTCGGCGCAGTTATAGACCGCCATTACGCCCTGCATCGTGTGGTTCAAGATTTTCTCGGTGATGTGCGGCAGCACGCCGAGCGTGTTGAGGCAGGTTGCGCACGTGCGGCGCAGGTCATGCGGCCGGAATGCCGGTGAGATCCGCTCGCGCTCGCACCAGCGACGCAACCACGCCTGCACACCGGTGTCGGTGGCCGTCCCGAAGATGAGCTCGCGGGACTGATCCCGGCCGCGCAGGAGCGCGAGCGCCTGGCGCGAGAGCGCCAGCCAGTGGGCGCGATGATTTTTCGAGTGTTCCTTCGGAATGTGCCACCGGTCGCCGAGCACGTGCGACCAAGTCGCACGCTGCGCCTCACCGATCCGCTGTCCGGTCAGAAGCAGGAAGCGAAGAAGGGACGTGTGCGTAGAACTAGCCTGGTAGAGCCTGCGCAGTTCTTCGTCGGTCAGCGCCCGATCGCGCGAGACTTCCACGCCGCCGATGAGCTCGCTGGACAGGCGATCGACCGGGGAGATCTGGAGATAGCCGGCGTCGACGGCGAAGCGCAGAGCGGTCTTGAGGATCGACAGGGCCCGATTCGCTGCGATGGGGCCGCGCTCCTCGGCGTAGCGGCGCAGCGCGTGCCGCACCTCGACCCGCTCGAGGTTGCGCAGCTTTGTGGTCTTCAGCGCCGGGTCGAGGCGGTCGATGTAGCCCCGGACCTCGCGCGGTCGCCTGTAGGTCTTGTGCACAACGTCCGTGTGCCAGGTGTCGAGGAGCGCGCCCAGCGTGAGCGTGGAGACATTCTTGCCGGCGAGAGCGCCGGCTTTCTGCCGCGCCTGGGCGAGGCCGAGCGTGGGCCAAGCGCCCACGGTGATGACTTCGATGTGTCCGCCGCGCTTGCGGCGCAATACCTAGGAGCGCCCGCCCGTGGCGCGAACGCGCAGGTACAATCCGTTGCCGTCGCAGTACCATTTATCGTGGGGCGCGGGTTTCAGTGCGCGTATGCGCCGATCGGATAACATCTGCCGCTCCGGGAGTGTATCCGGGATACCCCTTAGCACCTGATACTGGTGGACAAGCCCAGACACGTCTAGACGGAATAAGACGCGCAATCATGAAGTTACGCACGCAAGTCCCGGTATGAGAATCCTGTTCGTCTGTCTAGGCAACATCTGCCGCTCGCCCACCGCCGAGGCCGTGTTGCGCGCGCTCGCCGCGCGCGAGGCGCCCGAGCTCGACCTCGAAGTGGATTCGGCGGGCACGGCGGGCTATCACGTCGGCGAAGCCCCCGACCCGCGCACGCGCCAGGCTGCTGCGCGGCGTGGCTATGACCTCGCGTCACTGCGCGCGCGTATCGTCGAGCCCGTGGATTTCGAGAGTTTCGACCTGATCCTGGCCATGGATCGCGAGAACCTGACCGTGCTGCGGCGCCGTGCGCCCGCTGCGGCACACGAGCGGCTGCGGCTGTTTCTCGAGTTTGCCCCGCACGCAGGCGCCGAGGACGTGCCGGATCCTTATTACGGCGGACCGAACGGTTTCGAGGAAGTGCTCGACCTCGTGGAAGCCGCCACGCGCGGACTTCTCGCGCACCTGCGCCAGCGCGCCCGCGCGGCGTAGCCGTGCGGGCGCTGCCCGAACGATAAGCGTTTACTCCTCCGGCTCGTGGCCGCCGCCGGTGGGTTTGTCCGGCGCCGACGACCACACCACGTACGGTTGTTTCTGCGCGCTGCCGCTTTCGGGCTTGGGCTGCGGCTCGAAGTGTGCGATCGGTGCCGGCTCATGTGGTGTTGCCGGCTCGCGCGGCGGCTCGGCGTGATACACGGGCGGCTCGCGCGGCCTCGCGCGGTTCGCGCGGCTCTTGCTCGCGCGCGGGCGGCTCCTGCCAGCCGTTGCCTGAGCGTGGCGGCTCGGTTGCAGAGGAGGGCGCGCCGATCGCGGCCGGTCCTTCCTCACGCGTAGCCGTGCCGGCGTCCGCCGGCGGACCGGAACCCAGGGCTGAGTCACGCGCGCCTCCACCGCCGCCGCGACGACCGCGACGACCGCGACGCCGTCCACGGCCACGGCCTTCCCGCTCTGCGCGTCCCTCGGTGGGCTGTGGGGCCGCAGGCGCCGTCGGATCCTGGCGCGGCATGTCCTGGCCCGGACCCGGTTCAGGGCCTCTGCCCGAGCCGCCACGCTCGCCCGTGCTGCGCTCTCCGGCGCTGCGCTCTCCGGCGCCGCGGTCGGCGGTGCGCTCGTGGCGGCGGGGTGCATCGCGGTTGCGATCGCGATCCCGGTCACGGTTGTCGCGGTTGCGGTCGCGATCCCGGCCCTCGCCGCGGCGGCCCTCGCCACGCTCGCGGCGTGCACCGTCGGCGTAGCGCGAATGCCGCGGGTGCTCGCGCCTGCCGTCGCGCCGCTGGCCCTCGTCGCGGCGCGGAGCAGGCGCGGCGACAGTGGCGCCTAGTTCGCCCACCGGCTCGCTCACGCTCGCGGCCGTTGCGGTCTCGCCCGCCAGCAATTTCCTGAAGCGCGACCAGAAACTCCCGTGCGCGTGCACCGCTGCCGGCGCGGGCGCCGCGGCGGGCGCAGCGGCAGCGATCGGAGCGGACGTGGCCGGCAGCAGCGTCGCCACCGCCGGCGTCTCCGCCGGCGGCTTCCTGTCCTGTGCCGTCCCGGGCTCAACAAGTTCCGGCGCGGTGGGCATGAGATAGGTCGCCTGCTTGTTCTCGGGCAGGTCCATCTCGTCATCGCGCACGCGCCTGATCGAGTACTCCGGGGTCTGGATGTTCTCGTTCGGCACGATGATGAGCTCGGTCTCGCTTTTGTCCTCGAGCGTGCGCAGCCATTCGCGCTTCTCATTGATGAGGTAAGTGGCTACCGCCACCGGCACCTGCGCGATCACGCGTGCGGTGCGGTCCTTGCGCAGCTCCTCGCCGATCAGGCGCAGCACTGCGAGCGTCATGGACTCGACGCTGCGGATGCTGCCGATGCCCACGCAGCGCGGGCAGACGATATGGCTCGACTCCCCGAGCGAGGGGCGCAGCCGCTGGCGCGACATCTCGAGTAGCCCGAAGCGCGAGAGGCGGCCGATCTGGATGCGGGCACGGTCCATTTTCATGGCATCGCGCAGGCGGTCCTCGACATCGCGCTGATTCTTGGCGGACTCCATGTCGATGAAATCGATGACGATCAGGCCGCCGATGTCACGGATACGCAGCTGGCGCGCGATCTCGTCCGCGGCTTCGAGATTGGTATTGGTCGCGGTGGTCTCGATGTCGCTGCCGCGCGTGGCCCGGGCGGAGTTGATGTCGATCGACACCAGCGCCTCGGTGTAATCGATGACGATACTGCCGCCGGAGGGCAGCTGCACCTTGTGGGCGTAAGCCGACTCGATCTGGCTCTCGATCTGGAAGCGCGTAAACAGCGGGATGTCGTCGGTGTAGAGCTTGAGGCGCCGCTGGGCGTCCGACGGCATAAAGCGCTGCATGTACTCCTGCGCCTTCTGGAAGGCCGCCGGGCTGTCCACCAGCACTTCGCCGATGTCGTCGGAGAGGTAATCGCGCATGGCGCGCGTCACGGCATCGCTTTCGCGGAACACCAGGAACGGCGCGGGCCGGTCCTTGGCCGCCGCCTCGATCTGATCCCACTGCACCTTGAGGTTGTCGAGGTCCCACTGCAGCTCCTCGACCGAGCGGCCGACACCGGCGGTGCGCACGATGGCGCCCATGCCGTCGGGGATGCGCAGCTGGCTCATGACTTCGCGCATCTGGTCGCGATCCTCGCCTTCGATGCGGCGCGAGACGCCCCCGGCGCGCGGGTTGTTCGGCATCAGCACCAGAAAGCGCCCGGCGAGGCTGATGAAGGTGGTGAGCGCTGCGCCTTTGGTGCCGCGCTCCTCCTTCTCCACCTGGACGATGATCTCCTGGCCCTCGGACAGGAGCTCGCGGATGTTCATGCGCCCACCCTGTGGGGGCTGACGGAAGTACTCCTTGGAGACTTCCTTCAGCGGCAGGAAGCCGTGGCGCTGGGCGCCGTAGTCGACGAAGCAGGCTTCGAGCGAGGGCTCGACGCGGGAGATACGGGCCTTGTAGACGTTGGCTTTTTTCTGTTCGCGGGAAGGTAAATCGATACTCAGGTCAAAGAGCTTCTGTCCATCAACCAGAGCGACGCGCAACTCCTCTTCCTGAGTTGCATTCACTAGCATTCTCTTCATGTGCCCCTACTGTGCGGTGAGGGGCCGGCAAGCAAACGGCGGGAGGCCGCGGGACGTAGCGTCCGCGGTAGCGAAGGTTCCCTGAACCTGGCGAATGAGAGCGAGTCTCGTTACTCACGTTACTGACCGCAGTCCTAACGGGCGGTCGGAAAGGTATCCTTCGGTGAACTCAACCGACGGCGCCAACTGCGGAAGTCCCGGTCTAAGGGATTCGACGCAGGTAGCGCGATCTTGGCGGCCCAAGCGATGGCCCCAAATTAAGAGCCAACTAAACGGGCGGCGGCCACTGCCGCCAACCACTGGCGCGTCCGCTTTGCGGACGACTTGCGGAAGTATACTCGACAGACCATTGTAGAAACAATGCCTTACGCGAAAGACGACTTGCTCCCGCCCGATCCGCGCGAGACCTATACCTCCGTGCAGCATCTGGAGGTCGCCCTCGAGGAGGCTGGCCAGCGGCTCGATAACTACCTTCACCGGCGCCTCACGGGCATCCCCCGCAGCCGCATTTACCGCGCTATCCGCAAGGGCGAGGTGCGCGTAAACGGTCGCCGGGCGGGCCCCGAGACGCGCTTGCAGGCCAGTGACCGCATCCGCATTCCGCCGCTGCGCGTGCTGCCGGCGGGAGAGCCTGCACGGCCCGGTGCGGCGCTCTGCACGCAGACGGCTCAGGCAATCGTGTACGAGGACCCGAAGCTGCTGGTGCTCGACAAGCCTGCTGGCGTGGCCGTGCATGGCGGGAGCGGGGTGAGCTTCGGGGTCATCGAGGCGCTGCGCGCGCTGCGGCCGGGGGAAGCGCTGGAGCTGGTGCATCGCCTCGACCGCGACACGAGCGGCTGCCTGCTCATCGCCCGCCACGCCGGCACGCTGCGCACGCTGCATGCGCTCATGCGCGAGGGCGCGGTCGAGAAGCGCTATCTGACGCTGGTGCGGGGCCGGTGGGAGCTCGGGGCCAAGCGCATCGACGTGCCGCTGCGCACCGACACGCGCGTCGGGGGCGAGCGCACCGTGCGGGCAGCGCCGTCGGGGAAACCTTCGCTGAGCGAATTCCGTCCGGTGCAGTTCTTCGGCAGCACGGCGACCCTCATGGAGGTGACGCTGCACACCGGGCGCACGCACCAGATCCGCGTGCACGCCCAGCATGCCGGGCACCCGGTCGCCGGGGATGAGAAGTACGGCGACGCGGCAGTTCAACCACGAGCTCAGCGCGCGCGGGCTTTCGCGGATGTTCCTGCATGCCCACAGCCTGAGTTTGAACTGGCCGCAGGGCGGGGAGTTCAGCGTCAACACGCCGCTGCCGGCGGAGCTGGCGGCGGTGCTCGAGGAGCTCGCGGCGCACAGCCGCCCGCGCGGCCGGACGCGGCTCAAGGCACGCGGAAACCCGCCCCGCGCAGCGCGCCCGCCAGCCAGATGAGCGGCAGCCCGATGAGCGCGGTCGGATCCTGACTCTCGATGCATTCAAAGAGCGAGATTCCCAGCGCTTCCGCCTTGAAGCCGCCCGCGCAGTCGTAGGGCTGCTCGCGCGCCACGTAGCGCTCGATCTCCGCCGCGGCGAGGGTGCGGAACAGGACCGTTGTAGTGTCCACGTGCGCGAGGCGTACGCCCTCGCCGCCGAGCACCGCGCAGGCGGTGTAGAAGCGTGCGCTGCGGCCGCTCAGGGAGTGCAGCTGCGCGCGCGCGCGCGCGGCGTCCCCGGGCTTGTCCAGCATCTCATCGCCTGCGGCCGCTACCTGATCGCTCCCCACGATGACCGCACCGGGGCGACGGCGCGCGACCGCCTGCGCCTTCTCGAGCGCCAGCCGCAAGGCGCGGTCGGCGGGGGATTCTCCAGACAGGTGCGCCTCGCTCACCTGCGGTGCGAGCGTCTCGAAGGGCAGCGCAAAGCGCGCCAGCAGGTCGCGGCGATACGGGGAGGCGGAGGCGAGGATCAGGGCAGGCACAACGGTCACAGCCGACGCGAATCGCCTTCGAGAAACAATGGGTTAGCTGCAAATCGGGCTTTGACTTGCAGACACTCGCTACCTATTATACGCGCCCCATGCGGGGCCCCCGGGAAATGGAGCATCTGCTGAACCGCTGCGTGTTCGCCGCGCCAGGCAAGCGCGATCTCCCGGAGTGCTAGTTGCCCCCCTGGTCGAGTCCGCTCGAGATCGAGCGCCTGGCGGATAGCGGAGCCGACGTCGACTTCGCTGTACCGCTCGCCGAGCTATCCGGTTTGCGCTCGGCGCGCGCCGGCGTTGCCGGGAGTGTGCGCGGGCACGTGCGCTTCTCTCGCGAGCAGGGCGTGCCGGTCGCGGAGCTGTCCCTTCGCGGCACGGTGACACTCGAGTGTCAGCGGTGCATGCGGCCGATGGAACTGCCGCTCGATGCGGTGACGCGAATCGCGCTCATCGCCTCGGAGAGCGAGGCAGGGGGCGCACCTGCGGACCTCGAGCCGGTGCTGGCTGCCGGTGGCCGCATCAGCATCGGCGAGCTCGTCACGGAGGAGTTGCTGCTGACGCTGCCGATCGTGCCGCTGCACGAGGGCAGCGAGACATGTCTGAGCGCGCCGGCTCCCGCGGCGGCGCAGAATCAGCATGGCGGGGAGACGCACAGGCCGTTTGCGGGCCTGGCGGAGCTGCTGAAACGTTAGAGTTAGCGCGATCTCAGGATCAGGAGCTGATACATGGCCGTTCAAAAGAGCCGCAAGACACCCTCGCGGCGCGGAATGCACCGCTCGCACGACCGGCTGTCAAAGCCGGCGCTATCGAGCGACCCGCAGTCAGGTGAGACGCACCTGCGCCACCGCATCACCCCCGATGGTTTCTACCGCGGCCGGCGTGTGATCGAAAAGCCCGCCGAGAGCGAAGAGAAGAACTGACCCTCGAGCTCTCAGCGCCTGAACCAAAGGGCCTGCGTGCTGCCGATCGCTATCGATGTGATGAGCGGCGACCATGAGCCGCGCGAATACGTGGGCGGTGCGCTGCGCGCCCTCGCCGATGACCCCGAGCTGCACGCCTTGCTGGTGGGCGACCCGCAGCTGATCGCGCCCGCGCTGGCCGCACTTCCCGAGCGCGTTCGCGAACGCGCGGCGGTGGTGGCGGCGACGCAGGTGGTGGCGATGGGTGAGAAGCCACGCGAGGCGATCCGCCGCAAGAAAGACTCCTCGATGCGCGTCGCCGTCGATCAGGTGCATGGCGGACGCGCGAGCGCCTGCGTGAGCGCCGGCAACACCGGGGCACTCACGGCGATCGCGCATTTCGTGCTGAAGACGCTGCCGGGCGTGGAGCGTGCGGCCATCATCTCGGCGCTGCCGGCCGCTCACGGCCTCACTCACATGCTCGATCTCGGCGCCAACACCAAGGCGACCCCCGGGCAGCTGCTGCAGTTTGCCGAGATGGGCGCCATCGTGGCCCGCGACGTGTACGGGGTTGCCGTGCCGCGCATCGGGCTGCTCAACATCGGCGAAGAGGACATGAAGGGTCACGAGGTGGTCCAGGCAGCGCACGCGTTGCTCGCGGGCAGCGGCCTCAACTACGTGGGCTTCGTCGAAGGCGACGACATCTTCTCCGGCGACGTCGACGTCGTCGTCACCGACGGCTTTACCGGCAACGTCGCGCTCAAGGCCGTCGAGGGCGTGGCGGCCCTGATCGCCGAGCGGCTGCGCCAGGAATTCCAGATGTCGGCCTTCGACCGCCTCGCCGGACTCATCGCCCGCCCGGTGCTGCGCCGCGCTGCCGCGGGACTCGACCCGCGCCGCTACAACGGCGCCTGCATGGTGGGGCTTGCCGGGATCGTGGTAAAAAGCCACGGTCGAGCCGACGGTGTCGCTTTCGCACGCGCGATCGGCACGGCTGCGCTCGCGGCGCGCCGGGAATTGACGGCGCACATCGCGCAGGCGTTGCAGGGGCAGGGGGCGCGCACTTGATTCATTCGCGCATCAGCGGCACGGGCTCGTACCTGCCCGAGAGGGTGGTCACCAACCACGAACTGGAGAAAATGGTCGATACCACCGATGAGTGGATCCGCACGCGCACCGGTATCGAGCGACGCCACATCGCCGCACCCGGTGAGACCACGGTCGACCTGGCGGAGCACGCCGCGCGGCGCGCGCTGGCGGCGGCCGATGTCGCACCCGCGGATGTCGACTTCATCGCCTTCGGCACCACGACCCCTGACCTGATCTTCCCCAACTGCGGTGTGCTGCTGCAGCAGCGGCTCGACTGCCGCGGCGGTCCGGCCTTCAGCGTCGAGACCGCGTGCGCGGGATTCATGTACGCGCTGTCGATCGCCGACAAGTACGTGCGCTGCGGCGAGGCGCGGCGCGCGCTGGTGGTGGGCTCGGAGACGCTCTCGCGCATCACCGACTGGAACGATCGGGCGACTGCAGTACTGTTCGCCGACGGTGCCGGCGCGGTGCTGCTCGAGCCGGCCGATGCCCCGGGCGTGCTCTCGACGCACCTGCACGCGGACGGCCATTACAAGGACCTGTTGTGTTGCGCCAGCGGCGTGTCGCGGGGCTTCGCAGCGCCTCTCGCCATCACCATGGCCGGCAACGAGGTGTTCAAGGTCGCCGTCACCAAGCTCGGGGCTGCGGTGGAGGAGTCGCTCGCCGCCAACGGGCTCGATCGCACCGCCCTCGACTGGCTGGTCCCGCACCAGGCCAACATCCGCATCATCCAGGCGACCGCACGGCGGCTCGAGCTGCCGATGGAGCGGGTGATCGTCACCGTGCAGGAGCACGGCAACACCTCGGCGGCATCGGTGCCGCTCGCACTCGACGTCGCGGTGCGCGACGGGCGTATCCGGCGCGGTGATCTGTTGCTGCTCGAGGCCTTCGGCGGGGGCTTTACCTGGGGCTCGGCGCTGGTGCGCTATTAAATTGACCGAAAGTCGCCTGCGGCGCTTGCGGCGGACATCGCCTCCGCTGCCGGCTGCGCCGCAGCCGCGTCCGGGCGCACCAAAAAAAACGCCGCGCCAGGCGCGGCGTTTTGATTCTCTTCGGTAGCGCTGTTTACTTCGACACTGAGCGCTTGAACATGCGGTCAATCTTCTCGTTGGTTGCGTCACAGCACGACTGGCTGGCATGCGCCGCCGCCAACGCCTGGTTGGCCGTGCTCTGCGCACCGCTGGCCGCCTGACCGGCTGACTGGGCGGCGCTGTTCGCCTGGTCGGCCGAGCTCTTGGCCGCCGCGATATCGCCCTGTGCCTTGGCCAGCTGGGCCTTCAGATCTGCAATATCGGCCTGGAGAGGCTTGATATCCGTACAGGCTGCCAGTCCAAACGCAATTACCACGGCAGCCGCCGCCTTCACAACACTCGCGCTTCATAAACGTCCCCTTTGGGTTGTTGACATTCGGGATGTCCTGATAACCGATGCGAGGCCGGTGGGCAAGTTCCGCCGTCATCGCCAGCACGCAACTGCATCAAATTTGACATGGGAATGCAACTCCGAACACCGCTCTTGTCTTCTGGTCGCGACAGTTGTATGGCCGCACGATGTCAGGTCAGGGACGCGCGTGTTGCATTCAAAATCGCGCTTGCAGCGATGATTTTCGGCACCCGCGTCAGCTCGCGGGCATGACTGTGCTGCGGGACGGGATTTCTGTTGCGGGTGCGGCCAGGTCACGAGCTCACGCGGGCGCTGCAGCGTGCTAGCACCTCGCAGGGACCGAAAGGCCGTCCCCACGCCGAGCCTCTTGTCGCGATCCGAGATATGGATATAATCACAGTAGCTGTATATATAAACAGGCAGGCCAAAATGTCCGATCTCACCCCCCGTCAGACCCAGATTCTGCGCCTGGTCCAGCGGTTCATTGCCCAGACGGGGATGCCGCCGACGCGGGCCGAGATCGCGCGCGAGCTGGGCTTCCGCTCGGCCAATGCCGCCGAGGAGCATCTGCGGGCCCTGGCCCGCAAGGGCGTCATCGCGCTGGTCCCCGGCACCTCGCGGGGGATTCAGTTGAAAGACACCATCCGCGAGCAGATAGGACTGCCGCTCATCGGGCGTGTCGCCGCCGGCAAGCCGATTTTCGCCGAGGAGAACTTCGAGGCGCGGCTGCAGATCGATCCGGGAGTGTTTCAGCCGCGGCCGCATTACCTGCTGAAGGTGACCGGCATGAGCATGAAAGATGCCGGCATTCTCGATGGGGACCTGGTCGCGGTGCACCGCACCTCCGAGGTGCGCAGCCGCCAGATCGTGGTCGCGCGGCTCGAGAATGAAGTCACCGTGAAACGCTACCGCCAGGAAGGCTCCGTCGTGTGGCTGCTGCCCGAGAACAGCGAGTTCGAGCCGATCAGGGTGGATCTGAAGGAGCACTCGTTGCTCATCGAGGGAATCGTGGTGGGCGTGGTGCGACGCGGCCGCTCGAGCGGCCTGATGTGACTCACGCAATGACAGTCACACCGTGGCTGGCGATCCGAAACTCGCGCGTCTGCTCGAGCATCCGGCCCTCTGGCGCGGCTCGCGGCGCCGCACAGCGGCCGGGGCTGTCCACCGGGTTTGCGGCGCTGGATGAGCAGCTGTCCGGCAAAGGCTGGCCGCGCAGCGGTCTGATCGAGATCCTCGTTGCGCGTTTCGGCAGCGGTGAGCTGTCGCTGCTGTTGCCGGCGCTTGCGGCGCTGACGCGCGCGCGCTGCGCCCGCTGGTGCGTGTGGGTAGCGCCGCCGTTGCTGCCTTTTGCGCCCGCACTCGCCTCGCGGGGCGTTGTGCTCGATCGGGTGGCCGTCGTGAGTGGCGCGCATCCGTTGTGGGCCTTCGAGCAGGCACTCGGCTCGGGCGTCTGCGATGCGGCTCTTGCCTGGGCGCGGCGCCCGCTGCCGCGCGAGATCCGCCGTCTGCAACTCGCCGCCGAGCGTGGCCGCACCCTCGGGGTGTTGTTTCGCCCGCGGCGCGCGGCGCGACAGTCTTCCGCTGCCGTGCTGCGCCTGGGGCTGGAGCCCTCGGACGCGGGTGTACGCGTCAGCCTCCTGAAAGGCCGCGGCCTCCGCCGCGGCGTGGTCGATCTGCCCTGGCCCGGTAGCTGAAGCGATGCGCCTGCGCCTCATCGAAGCCGACAGGCGAGACACGCTGCCCGCCGGCGCAGCGCCCGCCACGGCGTTGCCGGCTCGCGAGTCAGCGGACGCGCCGCTGCGGCCGCTGTTGTGCCCGCCCGCTCACGCAGCCGCCCCCCCCGCGCAGCTCTGGGCCGGGGTGCATCTGCCGGGATGCGAGTCGACGGAAAAGCTCGAGCAGCTGGCGGGCCGCGCACAGCGCTTCACCCCGCGCGTCAGTCTCGTGCCCCCGGATGGCCTGCTGCTCGAGATCAGGGGAAGCCTGCATCTGTTCGCAGGAGCAGCCGCTCTTCGTGAGGAGCTCAGGAGCGAGTGCCTGCGTCTTCAGGTACAGCCGCTGCTGGCGATCGCCCCCACGCCGCTCGCAGCGCTCGCCGCCGCGCGTGCCGGCCAATCCCTTGAAGTCCTGGATGTGGCGCAACTTACCGGGCAGCTCTCGCCCCTGCCGCTCACGGCGCTGCGCTGGCCCGAAGAAACGCTGGCGCGTCTTGCGCTCCTCGGGGTGCGCACCATCGGCGCGGTGCTGCGCTTGCCGCGCGCCGGCTTCGCGCGCCGCTTCGGCAGGGCGCAGCTGGCCATGCTCGATGCGCTCACCGGGCGGGCGCCAGATGTGCGCGCCGCTTTTCACGCCCGCGAGTGCTTCCGCCGCCGCCGCGAGCTCGACTGCGAGCTCACCCATCATGCTCTGCTGCGCGCAGCTCTCGCACCGCTGTTCGCCGATCTCGGCGTCTTCCTCGCGGCACGCCAGTGCGGCGTCGTGGAGCTCGAATGCTTACTTGTCCATCGTCATGCGCCGCTGACGCGTTGTGTGTTGCCGCTCGCGGCGCCGTCGGCGGATGGGCAGCGCCTCGCGGCCCTGCTCGGCGAGCGCTTAGGGGCCCTGCGGCTGCCCGAGCCGGTGCGCGCCTGCGAGCTGCGCGCCGAAGTCCTGGTGCCGCATCTGCCCGCTTGCCGCTCGCTCTGGCAACCCGCTGAGCATGGCGGCGATGCGGGCGGGGAGAGCTGCGATCTCATCGAACGGCTGCGCGCGCGCTTAGGTCCCGAGGCGGTGCACGGCCTGACGCTGCGTGAGGAACACCGGCCGGAGAGCGCCTGGGCGGTGACCGGGCCGCCGCCGGCTGCCGCTGCGCGCCGCGCAGCTCCGGGGCAGCGCGCAGATTCAGCGTGCGCCGCCCGCACCGCCGGGCCACGCCTGCGCCGTCCCCTGTGGATCCTGCCGGTGCCGCAGCCGCTTGCGGTGCGGGACGGTTTACCGCGTCGCCGGGGGGCGCTGCGCCTGGTGAGTGAGCCGGAACGCATCGAGACCGGCTGGTGGGATGGCAGTGAAATCGCGCGCGATTACTACACCGCCATCGATGTCCATGGGGTGCGGCTGTGGGTGTTTCGCGAGCGTGCCGCGCCCCATCAATGGTTCCTGCACGGTGTTTTCGGATGAACAGGCTGAGCGCATCCGCGAGCGCGAAATGGGTTTTTCGTCGCCGCCGCAAGTCCGTCCCTGGAGGCTTCGGGCGCGGCATCCATGCCGCGCACGCCGCCGAAAAACCCATTTCGCGCTCGCGTCTGCGTTTCTGACATGTCACTTTCCGAAACACACCGCGAGCGTGAGTCCGGCGCGGCGGCACTGCCCGCGTACGCGGAGCTGCACTGCCTGTCGAACTTCACCTTCCTGCGCGGTGCCTCGCATCCGCACGAGCTGGTGCAGCAGGCGGCGGCGCTCGGTTATCGCGCGCTCGCGATCACCGATGAGTGCTCGGTGGCCGGCGCGGTACGCGCGCATATGGCGGCGAAGGACCGGCAGCTGCAGCTCATCATCGGCGCGGAATTTCGTCTCGGCTGCGGTCTGAAGTTCGTCGCGCTCGCGATCGACCGGCACGGCTACGGACGGCTGTGCCGCCTCATCACCCGCGGCCGGCGCGCGGCCGGCAAGGGCCAATACGCACTCACGCGCGCGGACCTCGAGGCGGCAGCTCCCGAGCACTGTCACATCCTTTGGCTGCCGGCGGCGCAGCCGCAGCCCGAAGAGCTGCGCTGGCTCGCGGAACTTTTCCCCGGCCGGGTCAGGATCGCGGTCGAGCTGCTGCGCGAGGGCGCAGATAGCGCGCGCCTCGCCACGCTGACGCAGCTCGGGGCACAGTGCGGCGTGCCGCTCATCGCCAGCGGCGACGTGCACATGCACGTGCGCGCGCGCCGGCGCCTGCAGGACGCACTCACCGCCATCCGCCTCAATGTGCCGATCGCGCAGGCCGGCTCGCGGCTGTACGCCAATGGCGAGCGTTACCTGCGCGAGCGCGCGCGCCTCGCCCGGCTGTATCCCCACGGCGTGCTCGAGGCCACCGTGGAGCTGGCGCAGGAGTGTCACTTCTCGCTCGATGAGCTGCGCTACGAGTATCCGCGCGAGCTGGTGCCGCCCGGGGAAACCCCGAGCAGCCACCTGCGCTCGCTCACCGAGGCGGGCGCCCGCTGGCGCTGGCCGCAGGGAGTGCCCCCCACCGAGCGCGCCGCCATCGAGCACGAGCTCGCGCTCATCGCCGAGCTCAACTACGAGCCCTACTTCCTCACCGTGCACGACGTGGTCGCCTACGCGCGCCGCCAGGGGATCCTCTGCCAGGGGCGCGGCTCAGCCGCCAACTCGCGCGTGTGTTATTGCCTGGGCGTGACCTCGGTGGATCCGCAGCGCGGTGCGGCGCTGCTGTTCGAGCGCTTCATCTCACGCGAGCGCAACGAGCCGCCCGACATCGACATCGACTTCGAGCACGAGCGACGCGAGGAGGTACTGCAATACGTCTATAAGAAGTACGGCCGCGACCGTGCCGCGCTCGCCGCCACCGTCATCATGTACCGCGCGCGCAGTGCGCTGCGCGATCTGGGCAAGGCGTTCGGCCTCACGCCCGCAGAGAGCGGCCGGCTGGCGAAAGTCATGCAATGGTGGGACGGGAGCGCGACGATACGTGAGCGCGTGCTTGAGGCGGGCTTCGATGCGCACAGTCCCTGGCTCGCTCGCCTGCTGCCGCTGGCGAGCGAGCTGGTGGCCTTTCCCGGTTTTCCCCGGCACCTCTCGCAGCACGTCGGCGGTTTCGTGATCTCCGCCGGCCTGCTCGAGGAGCTGGTGCCCATCGAGAACGCCGCCATGCCCGAGCGCACCGTGGTGCAGTGGGACAAGGACGACCTCAACGACCTGGGGCTGCTGAAGGTGGACCTGCTGGCGCTCGGGATGCTCACCGCCCTGAAGCGCGCCTTTGCGCTGGTGAACGCGTACCGCGGCACGCACCACGCACTCGGCGAGCTGCCGCCCGAGGACAGCCGCGTCTACGACATGATCTGCCGCGCCGACACCATCGGGGTGTTCCAGATCGAGTCGCGCGCGCAGATGGCCATGCTGCCGCGCCTGAAGCCGCGCTGTTACTACGACCTCGTCATCGAGGTGGCGATCGTGCGCCCGGGGCCCATCCAGGGCGACATGGTGCACCCCTACCTGCGCCGCCGCGGCGGTGCGGAGGCGGTTCAGTATCCGGGCGAAGAGGTGCATGCGGTGTTGCATCGGACGCTCGGGGTGCCGATTTTCCAGGAACAGGTGATGCAGATCGCCATCGTCGCGGCCGGGTTCTCGCCGGGAGAGGCGGATGCGCTGCGCCGCGCGATGGGCGCCTGGAAGAGAACCGGGGGCCTCGATGCCTTCCGCGAGCGCCTGCTCGTCGGGATGCGTGACAAGGGCTATCCGCAGGAGTTCGCGCAGCGCATCTACCAGCAGATGCTCGGCTTCGGTGAGTACGGCTTCCCGGAGTCTCATGCCATGAGCTTTGCGCTGCTGGTGTACGACTCCGCCTGGCTCAAGTGCCACGAGCCGGCGGCCTTCACCTGCGCGCTGCTCAACAGCCAGCCGATGGGCTTCTATGCGCCGGCGCAGCTGGTGCGCGATGCGCGCGCGCACGGTGTCGAGGTGTGCGCGGTGGATGCCTGCGTATCCTCGTGGGATTCGACGCTCGAGCGGCGCACGGAGGGTGAGCCGGCGCTGCGCCTGGGATTGCGTCTGGTGAAATCGCTGTCACAGGCGGGGGCCGCAAGACTCATCGCGGCGCGCACCACGCGAGCCTTTGCGAGCGTCGCGGATCTCGCCGCGCGTGCGGCCCTCGATCGCGGGGATCTCGAAGCTCTGGCGGCCGCCGGGGCGCTCGCCGCCTTGAGCGGCAATCGGCATCTGGCCTTCTGGGAGGTCGCCGGCACCGAGCGACCCCTGCCGCTTGCCCCCGCATCGCTCCACCCGGGAAGCTCAGGCGAAGGGCGGCCGCTGCTGAGTGCGCCGACCGAGGGGCAGGGGATCGCGGCGGATTACGCCTCGCTCGGACTGACGCTCGGGCGGCATCCGCTTGCGCTGCTGCGCGCGTGGCTCGATGCGGCCGCGCTACTCCCGGCGAGCGAGCTCGGGCGCGCCGCCAACGGCGCCCGGGTACGCACCGCCGGCATCGTGCTCATGCGCCAGCGCCCCGCCACGGCGAGCGGCGTCACCTTTCTGACGCTCGAGGACGAGAGCGGCCAGGTGAACGTCATCGTTTGGGAGAGCGTCGGGCGTGCGCAGCGGCGTGCCCTGCTCGAGTCGCGGCTGCTGGAAGTGCACGGGGAGCTGCAGCATCAGGAGGGCGTCATGCATCTCATCGCCCACCGCCTCATCGACCGCACCCCGCTCCTCGGAGAGCTGGTGACGCGCTCGCGGGATTTTCACTAAAGCGCCCCACGGGCACTGAGCGGCGCGCAGCGGCTGCGCGGTGTCCTCAGCCGTGGCGGCCCCTGTTGCGGCGTGGCTTGCGCGGTGTATCGCCTTCCTCACCGATCTCGTAATCCTCAAAATCGCTGGTGAGCTCGGCGGTGTGCTTCTCCTCGAGCAGCCGCTCGAGCCGGCGCCACGCCGGGTCGCCGGCCTTCTGGCCGCGGCGCTTGGCGAGGTCGAGGTCCTTGATGACCTGATCGAGGTCGACGTCGCCATCCTCAATGACGGGCTCGTCGGCTTCCTCGTCTTCGAATTCGTCTGATTCCGGCTTCTCGCTCATGCTCGATCAGCGGTCCTGCAGGAATTGGACGCCGCGAACTTAAATCAGATCACATGACGACTGCAATGCGGCACGTGCGGTTTGTGAAACGGTGCCGCTTTCACCCGGCCGACCCCCCTTGCGGGGTCTCAGTGGATCAGCTGGTTCATCTCGAAGATGGGCAGCAACATTGCAAAAACGATGCCCATGACGAACAGGCCCATCACGATGATGAGCAGGGGCCCCAGTAGCCCCACCAGCGCCGCCAGCAACCCGTCGAGCTCACGTTCCTGGCTGATCGCCGCCCGCTCGAGCATGCTGTCGAGCTGGCCGCTCGACTCGCCGCTGGAGATGAGGTGGATGGTCATCGGGGGGAACATGCGGCTCACCGAGAGCGAGCGCCCGATGGGCGCGCCCTCGCGCACCCGCGCGGTCGCATCGGTCACGGCATCGCGCATGGGGAGGTTGGTGATCACCTCGCCCGCGATCCGCAGCGCTTCGAGCACCGGCACCGCGCTCCCGGAGAGGATGCTGAAGGTGCGCGTGAAGCGCGCGGTGTTGAAGCCGCGGGTGAGCTTGCCGAGCAGCGGCATGCGCAGCTGCAGGCGCTGGAACTGGCGCTTGGCCGCGGGATTGCGCTGCCAGCGCTTGAACAGCAGGTACGCGACCACCGCTGCGATAGCGAGGTAGAGGCCGTAGGCGCGGAAGAAGTCGCTGGTGGCGATCAGCACCCGGGTGATCAGGGGCAGTTTCGCCTTGTTCGACTCGAACACCGCCACCACCTTGGGCACGACGAACACCAGCAGACCGGTGACGATGGCGAAGCACATGATCGTGAGCACGATCGGGTAGAGCATTGCCGCCAGCACTTTCTGGCGGATCTGCTCGCGGCTCTCGGTGTACTCAGCGAGCCGCTCGAGCACGTTGTCGAGGTGGCCGGACTGCTCCCCGGCCGACACCGTGGCGCGGTAGATCTCCGGAAAGACGCGCGGGAACTCCGCGAAGCCGTCGGCGAGAGTGTGGCCTTCCATGACGCGGGCGCGCACGCCGAGCACGATGCTCTGCACGCGCGGCTTCTCGGTCTGCTGCGAGACTGCCAGCAGGGATTCCTCGAGCGGCAGACCTGCGCGCACCAGCGTTGCGAGCTGGCGGGTGAAGAGCGCGAGGTCGGTCGGCGAGACGCGCCGCACGAGGCTGAAGGAGCGCTGTCGCCGCGCCTCTTTCTGGGCCACCTCGGTGACGGAGACCGGCAGCAACTGCTGCTCGCGCAGCAGCTGGCGGATGTGGCGCGGCGTGTCGCCTTCGAGGATCCCCTTGCGCTCCTTACCCGACGCATCCAGCGCGGAGTATTCGAACGCTCCCATATTCTTATATTGGCTGAAAGGCGCCTGCGGCGCTTTCAGCGCAAGGCGCCTGAGCTTCGCTTGGCGCCGGGGCGAAAGGCGTGGCTTTCGCCCCTGCGTGGCAAGTCGCGGACACGGCGCACTAGTCCTCGCGAGTGACGCGCAGCACTTCCTCGATGGTGGTCTCGCCGCGCAGCACCCGGGCGCGGCCGTCGTCGCGGATCGAGGGCGTCGCGCGGCGCGCGTGGCGCTCGATTTCCTGCTCGGAGACGCCGTCGTGAATCATGGTGCGCATCGCGTCGTCGACGATAATCAGCTCGTAGATCCCCGAGCGGCCGCGATAGCCGCCGGTGGCATCGCGCCCCGGACGGTAGAGCGTCGGGGAGGGCTCGTCGGGGCGCAGATTCAGCAGCCGCCGCTCGTACTCGCCCGCCTGGAACGGCTGCTTGCTGTCGGGGCTCAGCACCCGCACCAGGCGCTGCGCCAGCACGCCGATCAGGCTCGAAGACAGCAGGAACGGCTCGATCCCCATGTCGCGCAGGCGCGTGATGGCGCCGGCGGCGGTGTTGGTATGAAGCGTCGACAGCACCAGGTGCCCCGTAAGGCTCGCCTGCACCGCGATCTGCGCGGTCTCCAGGTCGCGGATCTCGCCGATCAGCACCACGTCCGGGTCCTGGCGCAGGATCGCGCGCAGGCCGCGGGCGAAGGTCATCTCCACCTTGGTGTTGACCTGCGTCTGCCCGATGCCGTCGATGTAGTACTCGATCGGATCCTCCACGGTCATGATGTTCTGCGTGTTGTCGTTGAGGCGCTCCAGCGCCGCGTACAGCGTCGTCGTCTTGCCGGAGCCGGTCGGTCCGGTGACGAGCAGGATGCCGTGGGGCTTGTGGATCAGCTCGTCCATCGCGCCTTGCGTGCGCGCATCCATGCCGAGGGAGTTGAGGTCGAGCTTGCCCGCCTGCTTGTCGAGGATACGCAGCACCACGCGCTCGCCGTGCCCGGAAGGGATGGTCGAGACGCGCACATCGACCGCACGGCCGGCGATCCGCAGGCTGATGCGCCCGTCCTGCGGCAGGCGTTTCTCGGCGATATCGAGGCGCGACATCACCTTGATGCGCGAGACCACGAGCGGCGCCACCGCGCGCTTGGACTGCAGCACCTCGCGCAGCACGCCGTCGATGCGGAAGCGGATCACCAGGCGATTCTCGAACGGCTCGATGTGGATGTCGGAGGCGTTCTCCTTGACCGCCTGGGTGAGCACCGCGTTGATCAGGCGGATGATCGGCGCGTCATCCTCGCTATCGAGCAGATCCGCCTGCTCGGGCAAGTCCTGTGCCAGGTGCGCAAGATCGGTCGTGTCGTCGAGCCCGCCCATCGCCTCCATGGCATCGGAGCCCGCCTCATACGCCTGGCGCAGCAGCTCGTCGAACTGCGCCTCCGGCACGCCGCTCGAGTCGCACCGAGCGGCGCAGGTAGCGGCGCACTTCCGCGAGCGCCTGCGGTGAGGCGCTGTCGCGGTAGGTGCACTCGGCCACCCCGTCGACCACGCGGTTGACCAGCACCCCGTGGCGCTTGGCGAATGCAAACGACAGCCGCCGTCCCGGCGTGACGTCGGCGCCCGCGACAAGATGGGTGCCGTTGTCGTTCATTGCGGGCTCTGCGGCGGTGTGGGGGGCGCGGGCGGTGCGCTGTTGTCGGGCGTCGCGGTGCTGTTGGGCGCCGGCGCCCCCGGTGGCACGACCGCACCGGAAGGTGGCGTACCCGATGCGGGCGGCGCGGCGGTGCCCGCCGGCGGCGGGCTGGCGGGTGGCGATGCGGCAGCCGGGGCGGCCGCGCCGCTGGCGGGGGTCTTCCCCTGCAGGGTCGACAGGGGCGGCAGCTTGCCGACGGGCACACCGGGCAGCAGCGGCAGCGCCTCGTGGGCGTTGAGGACCGGTCTCTGCTGATCCTGCATGTAGTTGTACTTGAGATCGGTCTGGTAGGCCGCCTGCGCTGCATCGCGCAGGATCTGCGGGCGGATGAAGATCATCAGGTTGTTCTTGGTGGACGTGTCGCTTCGCGTCTTGAACAACAGGCCGATGATCGGGATATTGCCGAGGTACGGTACGCGCGTCTCGCTCTTGCTGCGGTCGTCCTCGATCAGGCCGCCGAGCACCACGATGCCGCCGTCCTCGATCAGCACGGTCGTGCTGACGGTGCGCTTGTTGGTGACCAGATCGACCGCGCCGGCGGGCTTGGTACCGATGCTCGAGCTCTCGATCGAGATCTTGAGCATGACCTGCGTGCCTTCCGAGGAGATGGTCGGTGTGATCTTGAGGATCGTGCCGACCTCCTCGCGCTGGATGGTCTGGAACGGATTGACGCCGCTCGTCACCCCGCCGGTGCTCGCCGCCGAATTGGTGTACTGCCCGGTGATGAACGGCACTTCCTGTGCGACCTTCAGCTCCGCCTCCTGGTTGTCCATGGTCACCGCCGAGGGCGTGGCGATCACGTTGTCGGCGGTGTCCTGGCGGATGGCGCGCAGCATGGCGGCGAAGTTCAGGCCGCTGCCGCCGACGCGGCCGATGCCGAGCGTCGTGCCCTGCAGCAGCGTGGTGGAGACATTCGCCGGGTTCTGGATGGCGCCGGCGAGGTCGACGATGCTGGTGCCGCCGACCGGGCTCACGAACGCCCCGGCGGGGACGTTCGAGCCGTTGGAGAATGCCGCCCAGTTGACCCCGAGCTCCGAGTCCTTGTTGAAGTCGATGTCGGCGATGATCGCCTCCACCAGCACCTGTGGCCGGCGGATGTCGAGCTTGTCGACGATGTCCATGACCGCGCGCATGATCTTCGGCGGCGCCGTGATGATGAGCGCATTGTTGGTGGGATCCGCCCACACCATGGCGTTCTTCTCCGCCTGCGCCGTGGGGGAGCCGCCCTGCGCGCCGGCCCCGCCGCCCGGCCCCGCGGTGGCCTGGGCGATGCCGGTGATCTGCTCCTTGAGCTTCGGCGCGAGCTTCTCCGCATTGGCGTAGTGCAGGTAGCGCACGCGCGTGTCGCCGCCGGCCCCGAGCGGGGTGTCGAGATGCGCCACCAGAGCGCGCAGGCGCAGCCGCTGTGCCTGGTCGCCGCCGATCAGCACGCTGTTGGAGCGCTCATCGGCCACCACCTTGACCGCGCCGCCTTCGGCGGCGGCGCCCTGATAGAGCGAGTTCACCACGCGCACGATCTCGGAGGCCGAGGCGTTCGAGATGGGCACGATCTCCACGTCCTGGTTGCCGACCTGATCGATGCGCTGGATGATGCGCATTATGCGATTCACGTTGCTCGCGTGGTCGATGATGATCAGGATGTTGCCGGCCGGGTAGGCGGCGAGGTGTCCGTACTGCGCGACCATCGGCCGCAGGATCGGCACCAGCTGCGCCGCACTCACGTTCTTCACATCGAGCACCTGCGTCACGATCTCATCCGAGGTGCCGCTCACGTGATCGGGCAGGTCGATCGCGGGGAACTGGCGCGCATTGGCATCGGGCAGGATCTTGATCACGTTGCCCGCCGGCACCGCGATGAAGCCGTACACCTGCAGGATCGACAGGAACGCCTCGTAGAAGGCCGCCGGCGACATCGGGGTCGCCGAGAGCATCGTCACCTGGGCGCGCACCCGCGGGTCGATGATGAAGTTCTTGCCCGTGGCGGCCGCCACCGCCTCCGCAATCTGCGTGATGTCCGCGTCCTTGAAGTTCGGCGTGATGCGCTGCACCTGCGGCGCCGGCAGTGGCGGCTGTTGTGGCTGAGGCGGCTGCGGCGGCTGTGCCGAGGCGAGCGAGGCGGTGATCAGTACCGCGAGCGCGCACACTGCAAATGAACGAAAGCCTCTCACTGACGTACTCCCCCGCATGACGCTCAGGCCAGGTTACTGGCTGCCGCCGTTATCTTCAGGCGGCACGCCCTGCTGCTGCTGCTGCGGCGGCTCGGCGGCCCCGGCGGCGCCGCTGCCGCCTGCCTGTTCCTGGGCGGCCACACCGTCCGCCTCCTGAGCGACCTGGGCAAGGTTCAAAGTAAGATCCTGCGACTGGCCATTGCGAATGACCGTGACGCGTGCCTCACTCGAGCTACCCAGGGTGTGCAGAATCTGGTCGCTGCGGTCGCGGTCATCGAGAGGCGTGCCGTTGATGGCGGTGACCTGGTCGCCGGGTCGCAGCCCGAGACGCATGAACGCCATGCGATTGCGCCCGGGGTAGACCCGAAAGCCGTTCATCCGGCCGTGGTCGATCACCGGCTGCGGCCGCATGACATCGGTGAGCAGCCCCGGCTGCTCGGTAATCATGCGCCGCATACGCTCGATGGAAGGATTCTCGTTGGGCAGCGCCGCGGCCGAAGGCGGGGGGGCGTTGGGGCTCGTCTGCCGCGGCAGGGCGAGCGACTCGAGCTGCCCGTTGCGGTCGATGACCACCCGATCGGTGTACACCGAGTGCAGCTTCGCACCGCCGGGCACGTTGTCTCCGACTGCATACACTTTGGCGCTCTGTGCGCTCTGTCCGAGGATCGCCAGCCCATTTTGAGGATCATTGCCGGCAATGATTCCCGTCAGCACCAGCGGCATGCTCGTTTGTGGGGCATTGGCGCCGTCCCGCAGCTCCTGCGGCGGGGCCCCGAAGAGGTGGGCATTGGTGATGACGGCCAGATCGAGCGCATGTGCCCGCAGCGCCTTCGCGTTGGGGGGCCGGCCTGTGTGCTGCGGCGGGCCACGCGGGCCAGATCGGTCACGATGAACGCCGCCTGCGCGCACAGTGCCACCACGAGGATGGCGGTCGCCACGCGCGGTCCCTCGCTCAGCAGCAGCGCGCGCCAGCGATCGTGGGCGGGGAACCCCTCGAGCCAGGAAGCGGCGTTCATAGAGTTAAGAATGTGCGATCAACGGTGGTCCTCTTAGGCTCCCTGCGCACCCCGCGAGGGCGTTCGCGGCGGCCTCACCCGGCTCCACAACCGACCAATCATACGGGGCGCGTGCTTGGGCTCTCAAGCGATTGTTTCTGCAGGAGTAACTACTCGACATTCTGGCAGGCTTGTGTTGCCGTTTCGCGACCCCTATAAAGACAGTCATGCCCGATCCGCATCCGGTCCGCCCTGACACCGGCGTCGTCGTCGAAGAGGCGCAGCCGGAGGTCAAACAGCCGCCGCTGTACCGGGTCGTGCTTCTCAACGATGACTACACCCCCATGGAGTTTGTCGTCGACGTGCTGGAAAAGTTCTTCGCGCTGAATCGTCCGACGGCTACGCGCATCATGCTCGAGGTGCACACCCGCGGTAAGGGGGTGTGCGGGGTCTTCACATACGAGATCGCGGAAACTAAGGTGGCCCAGGTGACGACCTACGCGCGCGACAATCAGCACCCGCTGATGTGCACGCTGGAGGAGGCCTGATGCGGCGCGCGCCGCGGCTGCGAGGAAAGGCGAGTCCTGAACGCTCAATCTGAAAGGTCCGGCTGAAGTGTTGTCCAACGAGCTCGAATACTGTCTCAACGACGCGTTCCACCAGGCGCGCGAGGCGCGCCACGAGTACCTGACCGTCGAGCACCTGCTGCTCGCGATACTCGACACGCCCAAGGTGCGCGAGGTGCTGCGCGCCTGCGGTGCGGACCTGGCGAAGTTCAAGCAGGAACTCAAGGACCACATCGAGCAATCGACCCCGCGCCTGGAGGAGGGCGAGGAGCGCGAGGTGCAGCCGACGCTCGGCTTCCAGCGCGTGCTGCAGCGCGCGGTATTTCACGTGCAGTCGAGCGGCAAGAAGGAGGTCGGCGTCGGCAACGTGCTGGTGGCGATCTTCAGCGAGAAGCAGAGCCACGCGGTGTTCCTGCTCAACCGCCAGCACGTCACGCGGCTCGATGTGGTGAATTACATCTCCCACGGCCTCTCGAAGATCGCCGAGGAGAAGACCGGCGACAAGGACGAGACCGCCGGCGACGGCGAGCGCGAAGGCGAGGGCGGCAGCGCGCTGGAGAAGTACACCACCAACCTCAACCGCATGGCGCAGGACGGCCGCATCGACCCGCTGATCGGCCGCAAGCTCGAGGTCGAGCGCACCATCGAGATCCTCTGCCGCCGCCGCAAGAACAACCCCCTCTACGTCGGCGAGGCGGGCGTCGGCAAGACCGCGATCGCCGAAGGGCTGGCGCGGCTCATCGTCGAGGGACAGGTCCCCGAGGTACTCACCGACTGCACCATCTTCGCGCTCGACATGGGCGCGCTGATCGCCGGCACCAAGTACCGCGGCGATTTCGAGAAGCGCCTGAAGTCAGTGATCACCGAGCTGAAGAAGCTGCCCGGGGCGATTCTGTTCATCGACGAGATCCACACCGTCATCGGCGCCGGTGCCGCCTCCGGCGGGGTGATGGACGCCTCCAACCTCATCAAGCCGGTGCTCACCAACGGCGAGATCCGCTGCATCGGCTCGACCACCTACAACGAGTACCGCGGCATCTTCGAGAAGGATCACGCGCTCGCGCGGCGCTTCCAGAAGATCGACGTGATCGAGCCGACCGTGGCGGAGACCATCGACGATCCTCTTCGGACTCAAGCCGCGCTTCGAGGAGCATCACGGCATCACCTATGCCGATGATGCGCTGCGCGCGGCCGCCGAGCTCGCCGCGCGGCACATCAACGAGCGGCATCTGCCCGACAAGGCCATCGACGTGGTCGACGAGGCCGGCGCGCGCGCGCGGCTGAAGCCCGTGGCCGAGCGCGAAGGCGACCGTCGAGGTGCGCCATATCGAGGATGTGGTCGCGCGCATGGCGCGCATCCCGGCGAAGAACGTCTCGACCTCCGACCGCGAGATGCTCAAGAACCTCGAGCGCAACCTGAAGCTGGTGATCTTCGGCCAGGACAAGGCGATCGAGGCGCTGGCGGCGGCCATCAAGATGGCGCGCTCGGGGCTCGGCGAAGCGCGCAAGCCCGTCGGCAGCTTCCTGTTCGCCGGCCCCACGGGGGTCGGCAAGACCGAGGTGACGCGCCAGCTCGCCATCGCGATGGGCGTGGAGTTCCTGCGCTTCGACATGTCCGAGTACATGGAGCGGCACACGGTGTCGCGCCTGATCGGCGCGCCTCCCGGCTACGTCGGCTTCGATCAGGGCGGGCTGCTCACCGAGGCGATCACCAAGCACCCGCACTGCGTGCTGCTGCTCGATGAGATCGAGAAGGCGCACCCGGACGTGTTCAACCTGCTGCTGCAGGTGATGGACCACGGCACGCTCACCGACAACAACGGCCGCAAGGCCGATTTCCGCCACGTGATCATCGTCATGACCACCAATGCCGGGGCGCAGGAGATGGCGCGCGCGCCGATCGGCTTCACGCACGCCGACAATGTCAGCGACGGCATGGAGGCGATCCGCCGCATCTTCACCCCCGAGTTCCGCAACCGCCTCGATGCCGTCATCCAGTTCGCCGCTCTCGACCCGATCACCATCGAGCGCGTGGTCGACAAGCTCGTCGTCGAGGTCGAAATGCAGCTCGAGCAGAAGGGGGTGACGCTCTCGCTCGACGATGCGGCGCGGCGCTGGATCGCCCAGCGCGGCTACGATCCGAAGATGGGCGCGCGGCCGATGGCGCGCACCATCCAGGAGCACATCAAGCGTCCGCTGGCGGAGGAGCTGCTGTTCGGACGGCTCGCCGGCGGCGGCCACGTGCGCGTGTCGGTGTCCGAGGACGGCTCGCAGCTGACGCTCGAGTGCGAGCCGGTGCAGGCGCCGGCGGTGCCGGCCTAGAGCACTGCGGCCAGGGAGTGGCCGGCACAAAAATCGCCGCAGGCGCTGGCTAGCGTCCGCGGTAGATGATGCGGCCCTTGGTCAGGTCGTAGGGAGTCATTTCCACGGTGACGGCGTCACCGGTGAGTATGCGGATGTAGTTCTTACGCATCTTGCCGGAGATGTGTGCCGTCACCACGTGGCCGTTCTTCAGCTTCACCCGAAAGGTCGTGTTGGGCAGGGTCTCGACGACCTCGCCCTCCATCTGGATCGCATCTTCTTTGGACATATCGCCCTTATCGGCCTGAAGCGGCGCGAATTGGAGCACAAAGCGCGCCGCTCTGGCAATTTGCATCCGCTGCGCGCAGGGGCTGCTGGTGCGTGCGGCGGCCTTAACCCGCCACCAGCGGCGGCGCGGCCGCGTGTGCATGCTCACGCAGCAGTGCCTGGAACTGAGTGCGCGGAATGGTGCGCGCGCCGAGACTCGCCAGATGACGCGAGGGCAGCTGGCAATCGATCACCGCCAGTGTGTTGCGCCGGCACACCGCCACCAGGTGCGCAAGCGCGGCTTTGGACGCATCGCGCTCACGGCTGAACATCGACTCGCCGAAAAACACCCCCCCGAGCCGCACCCCGTACAGCCCGCCGACGAGTGCGCCGGCGCGCCAGATCTCGACGCTGTGTGCAAACCCGAGCCGGTGCAGCTCGAGATAGGCGGCACGCATCTCGGAGGTGATCCAGGTGCCGGGACTCGCCGCGCGCGGCGCCGCGCAGCCGTCGATGACCGCGCTGAAGTCGCGATCCACCGAAGGCGGTGAAGCCGGCGTTGCGCAGCCTCTTGGCGAGGCTGCGCGCGCAGTGGAACTCCTCCGGGAACAGCACCGCGCGCGGGTCGGGCGACCACCACAGCACCGGCTGGCCCGGTGAGTACCACGGGAAGATGCCGCGCCGATACGCCGCGATCAGCCGCTCGGGCGAGAGGTCCCCGCCGGCGGCGAGCAGCCCCGATGGGTCCTCGAGCGCCTGCTCGAGCGGCGGAAACCACTCAGGGGCATCCTGCGGCGAGAGCCAGGTGATGGTCTTCACGCGATCCACTGCGTGCCGCGGCGCCCGCGATAGGGCACGTGGCCCTGCACCTCGAGTGCATAGGCCTCGACCGCCGCGCCTTCACGCGCTGAGGTATTCCGCAATCGCGGCGCGGAAGTCGGCATCGGCGATGTAGTGGGCGGACCAGGTGATGGCAGGCTCGAAGCCGCGGCTCACCTTGTGCTCACCCTGGGTGCCGGGCTCAAAGCGCGGGATCTGCCGTTCGATGCAGTACTCGATGCCCTGGTGATAGCAGGTCTCGAAATGCAGGCTGTGGTAGTCGGCGACCGCGCCCCAGTAGCGTCCGAACAGCGCCTCGGGCGAGCAGAAGAAGATCGCCGCCGCCACGACGCTGCGCCCGTGCAAGGCGAGCTTCACCATCAGGCTCTCGGGGAGGGTGCGCGCGATCTCGCTGAAGAACGTGCGTGTGAGGTAGGGCTCATGCCCGTGCCGCAGGAAGGTATCGCGGTGCAGCTCGTAGACACGCTCGAGGAGCGCCTCGTCGAGCTCGCCGCCGAGGCGCGTCTCGAAGCGCACCCCCGCTTCCACGACGCGCCGCCGCTCGCGGCGGGCCTTCTTGCGCTTCTCGGCCGTGAACGTGGCGAGATAGTCCTCGAAGCTGCCGTAGCCGCGGTTGGTCCAGTGAAACTGGCAGTCACGCCGCAGCAGCCAGCCGCGGCGCACGCAGGCCGCGCGTGCCGGCTCATCGAGAAACAGCGCGTGCACGCCCGAAAGGCCGTGGCTCGTGGCGTACCGCTCGAGCTCCTGCAGCAGCCGGTCCGCCAGGCTCGCGCGGTCGAGGTCGGCGCGTACCAGCAGCCGCGGGGCGGTGGCGGGTGTGAAAGGCGTAGCGAGCGTCAGCTTCGGGTAATAGCGGCGCCCGAGCCGCTCGTAGCCGCGCGCCCAGGCGAAGTCGAAGACGAACTCGCCGAAGGAATGCATCTTGACGAACGCCGCCGCTGCCGCGGCGAGTCCGTGCGCATCCTGCAGCGTCAGATAGCGCGGCTCCCAGCCGCTGTCGTGGCCGACGCAGCGCGCGCGCTCGAGGGCTGCGAGGAACTCGTGGCGCGCGAACGGATTGCCGTCCGCGCCCAGTGCGTTCCACTCCCCGGGCGCGAGGCCTTGGATGCTGCGGCGGAATTCGGCCCTGTCGCGATTCATAAACTCTTGCAGGAAGCCTGCGACTTCAGTCGCGGGTTATTTACCTGCGCTCACTCAACGGTGCGGCCGCGCGTCGAGGCTCTCCAGATAGCGGTCGGCATCGAGCGCCGCCATGCAGCCGGCGCCCGCCGAGGTGACTGCCTGCCGGTAGACGTGGTCGGCGACGTCGCCGGCGGCGAACACGCCCGGGACGCTGGTCGCGGTCGCATCGCCGTCGAGGCCGGCGCGCACCGTGAGGTAGCCCGCGCGCATCGCCAGCTGTCCGCTGAAGAGCGCGGTGTTGGGGGTGTGCCCGATGGCCACGAACAGACCCGTGACGCTCAGCTCGCGCGCCGGCGCGCCGTTCTCTGATCGCAAGCGCACGCCGGTGACGCCGTGCTCCTCGTTGCCGAGCACCTCATCGACGGTGTGGTTCCAGACCAGCGCCATCTTAGCCGGCGGCCACCTCGCGGAACAGCCGCTCCTGCAGGATCTTTTCCGCGCGCAGCTTGTCGCGCCGGTGCACCAGCGTGACATGTTGCGCAATGTGCGACAGATACAGCGCCTCCTCGACCGCGGTGTTGCCGCCGCCGACCACGGCGACGCGCTGGCCGCGGAAGAAGAAGCCATCGCAGGTCGCGCACGCCGACACGCCGCGGCCGCGGAAGCGCTCTTCCGAGGGCAGGCCGAGGTAGCGCGCCGCTGCGCCGGTGGCGATGATGAGCGCATCGCAGCTGTAGTGACCCGCATCACCGCTGAGCCTGAAGGGGCGCACGGCGAGATCCACCGACTGCACGTGATCGTTCACGATCTCGGTGGCGAAGCGCTCGGCGTGGCGTTTCATGCGCTCCATGAGCGCCGGTCCCTGCAGTCCTTCCACATCCCCGGGCCAGTTGTCGACATCGGTGGTCGTCATCAGCTGGCCGCCCTGTTCGACACCGGTGATCAGCAGCGGCGCGCGATTGGCGCGCGCGGCGTACACCGCAGCGCTGTAGCCCGCGGGGCCCGAGCCCAGGATGATGAGGCGGCTGTGTCGGGTGCCCGTCATGCGTTTCTCGTACTCATACTACCAAGCCCTATAATGGCAGCCGTCTATCTTAAGACGGAGTCGCGAGGGTTGGCTGAATCCACCGCGCAGGCGCGCAGCGCCTCACGCTTCACGGCGGCCGTAAGCCGCGGTCTGCGCGAGAGCGGCATCATCGCGCTCGGCATCGTGGCGCTGGTGCTGTTGCTGGCGCTCGCGAGCTACAGTCCCGAGGATCCCGGGTTCTCCTTTACCGGCAATGCCATGGGAGTGCACAACCGCATCGGGGTCATTGGTGCGTGGCTCGCCGACGTGCTCTTCTTTCTCTTCGGGCGGCCGGCGTTCCTCTTTCCTTTGGTACTGGCCGCCGCCTGCTGGAGCCTGCAGCGGCGGCTGAACGCGGCCAGCGCTTCGCGCGCCAACGCCCTGGTGCGCATCGCCGGCTTCCTGCTGGTGCTGGTGGCGAGCTGCGCGCTCACCACGCTCCACTGGCAGCCGGGGGTGCTGCGCCAGAGCGCCGGCGGCGTGGTTGGCAGCGTCGTCGGCGGCGGGCTTGCCGCGGGACTCGACTTTCTCGGCGCGACACTGCTGATGATCGCCGCCTGGATGGCAGGCCTCTCGCTCGCCTTCGGCGTGTCGTGGTTCACGGTCATGGACCGCCTCGGCGCTGCGACCTGGGCGGGCATCGGCTGGCTGCGTGGCCGCTGGAGCTCCTCGCGCGATGCCGCCGAGGGGCGCGAGCGCCGCCAGGCGCGTAAGGAGGCGGTCGAGAGCCTGCAGAAGAAGTCCCTGGCGCGCGCGCCGCCGCGGATCGAAGCGCCCGCGCCGCTGCCGGAGAAGAGCGCGCGCGTGGAGCGCGAGCGGCAGGTGCCGCTGTTCGACCCGCCGGCGGCCAACGAGCTGCCGCCGCTGAAGCTGCTGGATGACCCGCCGCCGCGCGAGCCGTTGTATTCCGCCGAGGCGCTCGAGGCGCTCTCGCGCCTGGTGGAGATGAAGCTCAAGGACTTCACCATCGACGCCGAGGTCGTGGCGGTGCAGCCGGGTCCGGTGGTGACGCGCTTCGAGCTGCGCCCGGCGCCGGGGGTGAAGGCCAGCCAGATCACCGCGCTCGCCAAGGACCTGGCGCGTGCGCTGTCGGTGCTCTCGGTGCGCGTGGTCGAGGTGATTCCCGGCAAGAGCGTGATGGGACTGGAGATCGCCAACGAGAAGCGCGAGGTGGTCACGCTCGGGGAGATCATCCGCTCCAGGGCCTACGACGAGATGCACTCACCGCTCGCGCTGGCGCTCGGCAAGGACATCGGCGGGGCACCAGTGGTCGCGGATCTGACGCGTATGCCGCACCTGCTGATCGCGGGCACCACCGGCTCGGGCAAGTCGGTGGGCATCAACGCCATGGTGCTATCGCTGCTGTACAAGTCCACCGCCGAGCATGTGCGCCTCATCATGATCGACCCGAAGATGCTGGAGCTCTCGGTGTACGAGGGTATCCCGCACCTGCTCGCGCCGGTCGTCACCGACATGAAGCAGGCGGCCAACGCGCTGCGCTGGTGCGTGGCCGAGATGGAGCGTCGCTTCCAGCTCATGGCCGCGCTCGGCGTGCGCAACATCGTCGGCTTCAACCGCCGTGTGAAGGAGGCGATCGATGCCGGCAAGCCGATCCGCGATCCGGTAATGATGCTGCGGGCGGCAAACGACCCGACGCTTCGACCAGCGTGAGATCCCCGAGCTCATGCCGCTGCCGTACGTGGTGGTGGTGGTCGATGAGCTCGCCGATCTCATGCTGGTCGTCGGCAAGAAGGTCGAGGAGCTCATCACGCGCCTGGCGCAGAAGGCGCGTGCCTCGGGCATACACCTGGTGCTCGCCACGCAGCGTCCCTCGGTGGACGTGATCACCGGGCTCATCAAGGCCAACATTCCCTGCCGCATTGCCTTCCAGGTGTCGGCGCGCGTCGACTCGCGAACTATCCTCGACCAGATGGGCGCGGAGACGCTGCTCGGGCACGGCGACATGCTGTACCTGCCGCCGGGCACCTCGATGCCCACGCGCGTGCACGGCGCCTTCGTTTCCGACCAGGAAGTGCACCGCGTGGTGCAGGCGCTGCGGACCACCACGCCGCCGAGCTACATCGAGGAGGTGTTGTCGGGACCGCAGAGCGCCGATCGCCGGACTTGCGGGCGAGGAGGGCGAGGGCGGCGGCAACGGCCTCGAGGACGCGGAGGCCGACCCTCTCTACGACGAGGCGGTGCGCATCGTGACCACCGAGCGCAAGCCCTCCATCTCTTACGTGCAGCGGCGGCTGAAGATCGGCTACAACCGCGCGGCGAGGCTCCTCGAGGCGATGGAGCAGGCCGGTCTCGTGGGCGCGCTGCAGCCGAACGGCGCGCGCGACGTGCTGGCGCCCGCGCCGCCGGAGGAATAGAGCAGTGCCCGCATTCGTGTTCGCACTGCTGATGAGTGCAGCTGCGGCGCACGCAGCACCGGCGGCGACGGCGACGACGGCGGCGGCGGCACCCACGGCCACTGCGGCCCCTGCGCCCCCTGCGGCGGGGCCGAACGCGAAGCTGCTCACCGACTACCTCGACAACCTCAAGACTCTGCGCGCCACCTTCCTTCAGACCCTCGCCGACGCCAACGGCCGTGAGATCGATCGGGCGCGCGGCACGCTCATCGTGCTGCGGCCCGGGAAGTTCAGCTGGGCAATCCATCCCGAGCCCGCAGCCGCTTCACCCGGCAGCGCAGGTGGCGCGGGCGCCGCCGGTGCAGGCGCGGCGGGTACCGGGGCGTCCGGCGCGGGCGCGAGCGCCGGCCAGCTCATGGTCTGCGACGGCGCCAACCTGTGGTTCTTCGACCGTGATTTGCAGCAGGTCACCGTGAAGCCGGTCGATGCCGCCTTGTCGGCAACGCCCGCCATGTTGCTGTCGGGCACCGTGGACGTGCGCAAGAGCTTCACCATCACGGACGCCGGGCAGCGCATGGGACTGGACTGGGTGCTGGTAGAGCCCAACGGAACGGACGCAGACTTCCGCAGCGCGCTGTTCGGCTTCGCACACGCGGACCTCAAGCGCATGATCCTCGAGGACAAGCTCGACCAGACAGCCACCATCATCTTCGAGAAGATCGAGCGTAACGGCCCGGTGAGCCCGAGCGAGGTGAGCTTCACCCCGCCCGCGGGCGCCGATGTCATCGGCACGCCGCGCCGCTGAGTGCCGCATCCGACGGATCCGGGCCGAACCTCGTGACTGCGCCCGCCGTAAGTGACCGCGATCCGTTGCGACCGCTCGCCGACCGCATGCGGCCGCGCAACCTGAGCGAGTTTCTCGGGCAGCGGCACATTCTCGGACCCGGCAAGCCGCTGTCCGCGAGCATCGAGGCGGGGCAGCTGCACTCGCTGATCCTGTGGGGCCCGCCGGGCACAGGCAAGACCACGCTCGCGCGGCTGATCGCGCAGGCCTCGAAGGCGCAGTTCATCGCGTTGTCGGCGGTGATGGCGGGGGTCAAGGACATCCGCGCCGCGGTCGAGGCCGCGCGCGCCGCCCGCGCCGGCGGGCGGCCGACACTGCTGTTCCTCGATGAGGTGCATCGCTTCAACAAGGCGCAGCAGGACACCTTCCTGCCCTACCTCGAGGACGGTACGCTCACCTTCGTCGGCGCCACCACCGAGAATCCCTCCTTCGAGGTGATCAGCGCGCTGCTGTCGCGGGCGCGCGTGTACGTGCTGCGCCCGCTTGCCGTCGAGGATCTCACGGCGCTGCTGCGCAGCGCGTTGCAGGATGAGGAGCGCGGGCTCGGCCGCGGGCACTTCGAGGCGGATGCGGCGGCGCTCGATCTGATGGCGCGCGCCGCCGACGGCGATGCGCGCCGCGCGCTCAACATGCTGGAGCTGGCGGCGGCACTGACCGAGGCGGCAGGCTCAGGGCGGGCGCTGACGCTCGCGGTGGCGCAGGAGGTGGCGAGCGGCGCCCACCGGCGCTTCGACAAGGGCGGCGACCAGTTCTACGAGCAGATCTCTGCGCTGCACAAGGCGGTGCGCGGCTCCGATCCCGACGCGGCGCTTTACTGGCTGTGCCGGATGCTCGATGGGGGGTGCGATCCGCTGTACATCGCGCGACGCGTGTCCCGCATGGCGGTGGAGGACGTCGGCCTCGCCGATCCGCGCGCCTTTGCGCTCAGTCTCGATGCCTGGGCGGCGTACGAGCGCATGGGCACGCCGGAAGGGGAGCTGGCGATCGCCACCGCGGTGGTGTATCTCGCCTGCGCGCCCAAGAGCAACGCGGTGTACGTCGCCATGGGCGAGGCTATGGCGGACGTCGGCGAGTTCGGCACGCTCGACGTGCCGTTGCGGCTGCGCAATGCGCCCACAAGGCTGATGAAAAACCTCGGCTACGGGCACGATTACCGTTACGCGCACGATGAGCCGGACGCCTTCGCCGCCGGCGAGCGCTACCTGCCGGACGAGATGCCGGATCGGCGATACTATCGGCCCGTTCCCCGCGGGCTCGAGTTGAAAATCGGCGAGGCGCTCGCCCGGCTGCGGGCGCGGTCCCCGGCGAAAGGCTAAAGCAGTGATCGATCCGAAGCTGTTGCGCGCCGATGCGGACGCCGTGGCGCGCAATCTCGCGCGCCGCGGCTACGTGCTCGATGTGGCCGCGCTCAGCGCGCTGGAGGACAAGCGCAAGCCTTGGGCTGTAGAGGTCGACCGGCTGCGGGCCGAGCGCAATGCCAACGCCCGGGCCGTCGGAGTGGCCCGGGGGCGCGGTGAGGATGCCGCGGGCCTCATCGCCCGCAGCGAGAGCCTCGCCTCCGAGCTCACGCGCGCGGAAGCCGAGCTCGGCGCCGTGCAGCAGCAGCTGGAGCAGTGGCAGCTGGGACTCCCGAACCTGCTGCACGCGTCGGTGCCCGACGGGGATGACGAGAGCGCCAACGCCGAGGTGCGCCGCTGGGGTGAGCCGCGAGACTTCGCGTTCCAGCCGCGCGATCACGTGGAAATCGGCGAGCGGCTGGGGGGCCTGGACTTCGAGGCGGCGGCGCGCATCTCAGGTAGCCGCTTCGTGGTGATGCGCGCGGCTGTGGCGCGGCTGCACCGCGCACTCGCACAGTTCATGCTCGATCTGCACACCCGCGAGCACGGCTACACCGAGGTGTACGTGCCGTACCTGGTGCGGCCGCCCGCGCTCGTCGGCACCGGACAGCTGCCGAAGTTCGAGCAGGACCTGTTCGCGGTGCGCGGCGAGCAGTCCTTCTACCTGATTCCGACCGCCGAGGTGCCGGTCACCAACCTGGTGCGCGGGGAGATCGTGCCGGCGGAAGCGTTGCCGCTGAAGTGGGTGGCGCACACGCCGTGCTTTCGCTCCGAGGCAGGGGCGGCGGGCAAGGACACCCGCGGCATGATCCGCAACCACCAGTTCGACAAGGTCGAGCTGGTGCAGATCGTGCGCCCGGCGGACTCCTACGCGGCGCTCGAGGAATTGACCGCTCACGCCGAGAGCGTGCTGCGGCGGCTGCAGCTGCCCTACCGCACGGTGGCGCTGTGCGCCGGGGATATCGGTTTCGGCAGCGCCAAGACCTATGACCTCGAAGCCTGGCTGCCCTCGCAGCAGCGCTACCGCGAGATCTCCTCCTGCAGCAACTTCGAGGCGTTTCAGGCGCGGCGCATGCAGGCGCGCTGGCGCAATCCCGACGGTGGCAAGCCCGAGCCCGTCCACACGCTGAACGGCTCGGGGCTGGCGGTCGGGCGCACGCTGGTGGCGGTGCTCGAGAACTTCCAGAACGAGGACGGCTCAGTGAGCGTGCCGCCGGCGCTGCATGCCTACATGGACGGGCTCACGCGGCTTGCGGCCATAGACTATCGATAATCGATAGCTGATACTGCCCGGCAAATGAGGCCTACGCCGCGCAGGCCGCGCGTGCTGCGCGCGCGCGACCCGCTCTTCAACAGCTCGGTGGCCAAGGCGCTCGCCCTGCTGGAAGGCTTCGGCGGTGAGCGGAGCGCGCTCAGCCTCGCCGAGCTCGCCCTCGGCGCCGGCATGACGGTGAGCTCCGCGCAGCGCTGCACGCACACCCTGGTGCGCCTCGGTTACCTGGAACGCAGTGCACGGCTGCGGCGCTGGGTGCTCACGCCGCGCGCGCTGATGCTCGCGGCCGCCTACCTCTCCGGTCACGCCCTGCTCGAGCAAGCGACCACGCACCTGATCGACCTGAACCAGGCGAGCGGCGAATCGGTGAGCCTGTCCGAGCCCGACGGCACCGACATGGTGTTCATCGCGCGCTTCCCGAGCCTGAAGCGCTTCCATATCCATATGCCGGTCGGCCGGCGGTTGCCGATGTACTGCACCGCTTCGGGGCGCGCCTACCTCTCGGCGCAGCCGCTGGCCGCCGCGCAGCGCCTGCTGCGCCGCTCGCAGCTCAGGGCGCTGACGCCGCAGACCCTCACTGATCCACGGCAGATTCTCAGGCGCATCCAGGCCGCGCGCGCCGCCGGTTACGCGTGGTCCGACCAGGAGTGCTACCGCGGCGATCTCACCATCGCCGCCCCGGTGCTCGGGGAGGACGGTGTGCCGCGCGCGGCGGTGAACGTGTCCGCGCCCACCAGCCGCTGGACGCTGGCGGAGTTACGAGCCAAGCTCTCGCCACTGCTGCTGCAGACTGCGCGTGCCGCCTCGATGGGCCACGCGCCGGCGCTGCGGCGCCGCTGACCGACGCCTCAGGGGACCCGCATGCACGAACTCAGCCGCTCGCTGCAGCCACGCCACGTCACCATGATCTCGATCGGGGGCATCATCGGCGCGGGGCTGTTCGTCGGCAGCAGCTCCTCGATCGCCGCCACCGGGCCTGCGATCGTGCTGAGCTATGTCATTACCGGAACGCTGGTGCTGCTGGTGATGCGCATGCTCGGGGAGATGGCGCTCGCGCTGCCGGCGGTGCGCTCCTTCACCGAGTTCGCGCGCGCGGGCTTAGGTCCCTGGGCGGGATTCGTCGCCGGCTGGCTGTACTGGTACTTCTGGATGATCGTCGTGCCGGTGGAGGCGATCGCCGGCGCCAACATTCTGCACGGCTGGCTGGGGTGGCCGCCGTGGCTGCTGGGACTGATGCTCATGGGGGCGATGACCGCCGTCAATCTGATGTCGGCACGCTCTTACGGCGAGTTCGAGTTCTGGTTCGCCTCGATCAAGGTCGCCGCCATCCTGGTATTCATCGCACTGGCGGCGGCGTTCGCCTGCGGCTTCCGCTCGCCCGCCGGGCCGACCTTCGGCAATCTCACCGCCTACGGCGGCTTCGTGCCGCGCGGTTGGGTGGCGGTGCTCGCCGGTGCGGTGACGGTGTATTTCTCCCTCACCGGAGCGGAGATCACCACCATCGCGGCGGCGGAGTCGGCCGAGCCGGCACGCGCGGTCGCGCGCATGAGCAGCTCGGTGATCGTGCGCGTGCTCACCTTCTACGTCGGCTCGGTGCTGCTGATCGTCACCGTGGTGCCGTGGGTGCTGATTCGCCCCGGTGAGTCGCCGTTCACGCTGGCGCTCACGACCATGCACTTCAGATGGGCGAGCCTGGCGATGAGCGCCATCATCCTCACCGCGGTGCTCTCATGCCTGAACTCTGCGTTCTATGTCTGCTCGCGGGTGCTGTTCGTGCTCGCCGAGCACGGCGATGCGCCCCAATGGCTGGTGCAGCTGAATGCGCGGCGTGTGCCGACCCGCTCGGTATGGATGGGGAGCCTCGGCGGGGTGCTGGGGATCCTCGCGGCGATCACCTCCTCGCAGACGGTGTTCGCGTTCCTCGTCAACGCCTCCGGGGCGCTGATGGTATTCGTCTACATGATCGTGGCGCTCTCGCACATCCGCCTGCGGCGCGAGCGCGAAGCGCGCGGCGCTCCGGCGCCGGCGCTGTCCATGTGGCTGTTTCCCTGGGCGAGCTACGCGGCGGTGGCGGGCATGGCTGCGGTGCTGATCGCGATGGCACTCACCCCGGGGGAGCTCGCGCGTCAGCTGTTCTGGAGCGTGGCCTCACTTGCGGTGGCGGTGGCTGCGTTCCTGGTGGTTAACGCACGGCGCAAGGCGCGCGCAGGCGGCGGCGTCGCGCCCACCCCCGCGCGAGCGCAGGGACCATGAACGCGCGCAGCTCGGTAACGCGCCGGCAATTCATCCTGGTGTCCGCGGCCGTCGGCGGTGCGCTGGTGGTGGGCGTCACCGCGCAGCGGCTGCGCCATCGCGGCCTCGCGGCAGGCCGTGCCGGGGTCCTCAATGCGTACGTGCGCATCGAGCCGAGCGGTCGCATCACCCTGGTGCTGCCGAAGGTCGAGATGGGCCAGGGGACTTACACCTCACTGCCGATGCTCGTGGCCGAGGAGCTGGAGGTCGAACTCGATGCCATCACGGTGGAGCCGGCACCGCCCGACCCGGCGGTGTATGGCTTTCCGGTCGACGCGGACGCCTACGGCTTCGCCGTCGACCCGGCGGCCCACGGTTTTGCGCGAGATCAGTCGACCGGCAGCTCGCAGTCGATCATGCAATGCTGGCTGCCGCTGCGACAGGCGGGTGCGGCGGCGCGCATGATGCTGATCCAGGCGGCCGCCAGGCGCTGGGGCGTGCCGGTGAGCAGCTGTCAGGCATCGCGCGGGGAGGTGAGTCATACCCCCTCGGAACGGCGCCTGAAGTACGGGGTGTTGGCCGCGGCTGCGGGCACCCTGCCAGTGCCGTCCGCAGTGCCGCTCAAGCCGGCCACCGCCTTCAGGCTCATCGGCCATGCTACGCCGCGCCGTGACACGCCCGCCAAGGTGACCGGCAGCGCGCTGTTCGGCATCGACGCGCGTCCGGCAAGTTCCAAGGTGGCGCTGATCGCGCTCTCGCCCGTTCAGGGCGGGCGCATCGCGGAGCCGCTCTCGAGCGATGCCGCCCTCGCAGTGGCCGGCGTGCGCCAGGTGGTCAATGAAGGCGATGCCATCGCGGTCGTTGCCGACAACACCTGGGCAGCGATGAAGGGCATGAAGGCGCTTAGCCCCCGCTGGGACGACGGCGCCAACGCCGCCGTACAGCAGGCGGACATCGTTGCGGGTCTGGAAGTCGCAGCGCAGGAGAACGGCGTGGTCGCGAGCCACAAGGGCGACGTCGCCGCGGGCGCCGCGCGGGGGGCGAGGCGCGTGCAGGCGATTTACCACCAGCCGTTCCTGGCCCACGCCACGCTCGAACCGATGAACTGCACGGTGGACTGGCGCGAGGGTGAGTGCGAGATCTGGGTGGGGACTCAGGCTCCGGACCGTGCGGTCGCGAAGCTCGCCGCGCTCGGCCTGCGGCCCGGGCAGATCCAGCTGCACAATCATCTGATCGGCGGCGGCTTCGGACGGCGCCTGGAAGTGGACGGGATCGTGCTTGCGGCGCGCATTGCGCGCCATGTGGCAGGGCCAGTCAGGGTGTTGTGGAGCCGCGAGGAAGACATCCAGCACGACCGCTACCGGCCGTACTACGTCGACCGGTTGTCCGCGACGCTCGACGCACACGGCTCCATCGTGAGCTGGCGCCACACGATCGCGGGGCCGGCGGTGAGCGCCATCTACTACGAGCTGCCGCTGAAGAACGACGTGGACAGCGATGCGGTCGAGGCGGCTGCCGACATGGTCTATGAGCTGGATAACATGGAGGTGCGCTTCGTGCGTCATGATCCGCCGGGCGTGCCGACCTGCTGGTGGCGCGGCGCGGGTCCCACGCGCAGCGTGTTCGTGGTCGAGAGCTTCATGGATGAGCTGGCGTCAGCGGCGCAGAAGGATCCGGTGCACTTCCGGCGAGCCTTCCTCAAGGCGCCGCGCATGCGCGCCGTGCTGGATCTCGCCACCGACCGCGCCGGCTGGGGCACGGCGCTGCCGGCCGGCAGCGGCCGCGGGGTCTCCATCCAGTACGCCTTCGGCAGCTATCTGGCGCAGGTCGCCGAGGTCAGCGTCGGCGCCCAGGGACAGCCGCGCGTCGAGCGCATGGTGTGCGCCATGGATTGCGGCCAGATGGTAAATCCCGATGGAGTGCGCGCGCAGCTCGAGGGCGGGGTGATGTTCGGTCTGAGCGCCGCGCTCGGCAACGAGATCACGATCGCGAACGGGCGCGTGCAGCAGAGCAACTTCGACGACTTCCCGTCGCTGCGCATCGGCGAGGCGCCGCGGGTGGAGGCGCACCTGGTGACGAGCAGCGAATCCCCCGGAGGGATCGGCGAGACCGGCACCGCCTGCGTGGCAGCGGCGCTGTGCAACGCGATCTACGCCGCCACCGGCAAGCGCATCCGCACGCTGCCGGTGAGCCGCGCATTGCGCGCTTGAGCTTGACCTGAAGTTGTGCCTACAGTGCCGCACCGCGCGGGTGTGGCGCGACAACTAAAAACGGGAACGGGGAGAGCCTATGCCGCGCACAGACCAGTGGTCATACGTTACGGGCGCGGCCAGTGTTGTCCCGGTTGCAGCGCTGTTGTTACTCGCCGGCGTCCCCGGGACGGGCCGGACACAGGAGCAGGCCCAGGCCAACGAGACCGGGGCGCCGGGCGGGCTGCAGGAGGTCGTGGTGACGGCCACACGGCGCGAGGAGAGCCTGTCCAGGGTGCCGATCAGCGTCACCGCGCTCACCCAGGAGAGTCTCGATGACCGCGGCATCAAGGATTTCTCGGAAGTCGCGCGCTTCACGCCGGGCGTGAACTTTGACAATTCAGGGACCAACAACATCTCCATCCGCGGCATCTCGGGCACGGGGGGTGCCGGCACGACCGGCATCTATATCGACGACACGCCGATTCAGTTGCGGGCGCTTGCCTTCAACCCCGACGAGGCCCTGCCGAAGTCCTTCGACCTCGACCGCATCGAGGTGCTGCGCGGGCCGCAGGGAACACTGTTCGGCTCCGGGTCCGAAGGCGGCACGGTGCGCTACCTCACCACGCAGCCGAGTCTCACCAAGACGAGCGTTTACGCGCGCGCGGAGCTTGCCACCACGCAAGGCGGCGATCCGAGCTACGAGGCGGGGGTGGCTGTGGGTGGGCCGCTGGTGGATGGCACACTGGGTGCGCGGCTCTCCGTCTGGTACCGCCTCGACGGCGGCTGGATCGACCACGTCGACCCGTACACGCTCAGCCGTCGACGACAAGAACGCCAACCACCAAGAGTCCAGCCTGATACGGCTGGCATTCCTGTGGGCGCCGTCGCAGAAGTGGTCCTTCACGCCGAGCATCTACTACCAGGATCTCAAGGAACACAACATATCGAACTACTGGCCGCTGTTTTCCGATGCGGGTAACAACCACTTCGCGAGCGCCGACCCGAACGAGCGCAACTCGCCCGACACGTTCTACCTGCCGGCGCTGAAGATCCAGGGTGATCTGGGTTCGGCAACCCTGATCTCGAACACCTCCTTCTACCACCGCGAGAATACGACCGGGTATGAAGCCACGCTGTACAACCTCGGCTACTACCAGACCCAGAACGCCGCGCCGATATTCCTGCTGCCGTGGGCGCCGGGGGTCTCCTTTCCGCTCCTCGACGGCGACGGCCTGCACGTTCCCGACGGTCTGCAGTACCGCGCCCAGGGCTCGAGCGTCCAGAACGGGCAGGAGAACCTCACCCAGGAGATCCGCCTACAGTCGAACGACTCCAATGCGCGCCTCGTCTGGACCACGGGCATCTTTGCGAACGAGAACCGCCAGACCTATCTCGAGCAGATCCGCGACCCGATGCTGAATCAGCTCACCGAGGCGGTGCTGGGACTGCCGTACACCCAGGTGTTCTGCTACCTCAACAATGCTGGCGTCTGCACCGGTCCTGACGCCTACGATCCGCAGTATCCACTCGACTCGTACTTCCTCAGGACCAGCTCCAAGGATGAGCAGCTGGCTGTGTTCGGCGAGGCGACCTACGGCCTCACGGATCAACTCAAGCTCACCGTCGGTGCGCGCTATTCGTACCTGAAGTACTCGTTCGATACGCTCACGGGTGGCCCGCAGCTGTACGCACCCACGCGTGGCGGTTCCGGCAACATCAACGAGAATGCCTTCACGCCCAAGGTGAGCCTGCAATATCAGTACGATTCGAACGACATGTACTACACGACCTTCGCCAAGGGTTTCCGGCCGGGAGGCGCGAACAATCCGATCCCGTACGCGGCGTGCCCGACGGACTTCAACAACTTCGGTATCAGCGCCAATCCGCCGACATTCAATTCGGATTCGGTGTACAGCTACGAGGTGGGGGCAAAGAACAACTTCGACAACCGCGTGCGCCTCGCGACCAGCATCTATTACATCCAGTGGAACAACATCCAGCAGCTGATCGTGCCGCCGGTCTGCCAGATCTCTTTCATCGCCAACACGGGCAATGCAACGGTCAAGGGCGCGGATGTGCAGGCGGATTTCTCGGTGACGAGCGCCTTCACGATCGAGCTCGCCCTCGGCTACACCCAGGCACGCTACACCGAGGACTTCCGCTTCAATCAGCCCTGCCCACCCGGCGGGACGCCGCCCACGTGCGCCGCCGACGCGCGCCCGCTGGTCGCCGACGGCGATGCCATCGTGAGCGCGAGCAGCGAGACTGGCGGCGGCCAGCCGACGGCGCCATTCACGGCCGCTATGGCGCTGGAATACCACTTCCCCGTCTTCACGCGCGACACCTTCTTACGGCTCGACGGCGAGTACGAGGCACACGCCAAGTGGCCGACGGCGGGACTCGATCCCAACACCTCGCAGTTCCAGGCGGTGAATTACATCACGCCGTCGACGACTTTCGTCAGCTTCCGCGGCGGCATGCAATTCAATCAGTTGTCAGTGCAGGCGTTCATCGACAACCTCACCGACTCGCACACGATCACGGATTACAACTTCACGATCGATCCACTGGTAGCCGGCGTCTCGCGGCTGCAGCGCGATTACACGTTCAGGCCGCGCACCTTCGGCATCACCCTCATCTACCGACAGTGAGCTGGCGGCAGCCGCCGGCGTAAGCGCGCGAAGGCATGACGCGCACTCGCAAGGGGCGTAGCGAGCGGGAGCTGGGCGAGGAGCGCCAGATCCCGCGCCGTGATTTCCTGCAGGGGACGCTGATCGGCGCCGCCACCGCGCTCAGCGGGCCGCTGCTCGCCGGGCTCGCCGGCGCCGCAGAAGCTGCCGCCGAGCCGGCCGCAGCCCAGGACGCCCCAGGCTACTATCCACCACTGCTTACCGGGCTACGGGGCAGCCACCCGGGCTCCTTTGAAGCGGCACACGCGTTGCGCGATGGCACCGCGCCCGGTGCCGCCGCCGATACCGGCGAGAGCTACGATCTGGTCGTGGTAGGGGCGGGCATCAGCGGGCTCGCGGCCGCGCATTTCTTCCAGGCACGCAGCTCGGCCCGCCGCCGCATACTGCTGCTCGACAATCACGACGACTTCGGCGGACACGCCAAACGCAACGAGTTCAGCCGCGGCGGGCGGATGCAGCTGCTCAACGGCGGTACGCTGGAAATCGACAGCCCGCGCCCCTACAGCGCAGTGGCTTCAGGGTTGCTGCGCGAGCTCGGCATCGACGTGCAGGCGCTGAGCCGCAGGATCGAGCATCGCACCTTCTACGATGATCTCGGACTGCGCCGCGGTGTGTTCTTCGATGCCGAGACCTTCGGCGCGGACAAGCTCGTCGTGGGGCTCGACGCCCAGAGATTCTGGGAGCCGGCAGCGAGGCGCACGCCGCCGTTGCGCGAGCTGCTGAAGAACGCACCGCTGCGGCCGCGCGCGCGCCACGACATCGCGCGGGTGGAAGAGGAGATGCGGGATTACCTGCCGGGCGTGCCGGAGGCAGAGAAGAAGCAGCGTCTCGCGCGCATCAGCTATCGTAACTACCTGCGCGACCTGGTGGGCGTGGACGAGTCGGCGCTCGCTTACTTTCAGGCCCTCACCCATGGCGAATGGGCAGTAGGCATCGACGCGGTGTCCGCGCTCGATTGCTGGGGACTTGGTCTGCCTGGCTTTCAGGGCCTGCAGCTCTCGCGCCGCTCGATCCCGGCCATGGGTAATACGCCGGCAGGCTATCTGGAAACCGGCGGCTCACCGACGCTGCATTTTCCGGATGGTAACGCAACCATCGCCCGCTTGCTGGTGCGCAGTCTCGTGCCGGACGCCGTACCCGGCACGAGCGTCGAGGACATCGTGACCGCGCATGTCGACTACAGCCGGCTCGATCGCACCTCGGCTCCGGTGCGCGTACGCCTCAACAGCATCGTGACCCGCGTGCAGCAATCCGGCGATCCGGCAGGCACCCGCACGGTGCAGGTCACGTATGTGCGCGGTGGCCGGGCGTACACGGTGCGCGCCGGGCGCTGCGTGCTCGCCTGCTGGAACATGATGATCCCGTACCTGTGCCCTGAGCTGCCCGCGGTACAACGCGAGGCGCTGCACCGGCTGGTCAAAGCACCGCTCGTCTACACGAGCGTCGCACTGCGCAATTGGCAATCCTTCAGGGCTCTGGGCGTGCACCGCGTGTACGCGCCGGGCTCGTATCACACGACGTTGCGGCTCAACCCCAGGGTCGATATCGGCGCGTACCGCAGTCCCAGGAGCCCCGAAGAGCCGATTCTCCTGTGGATGGAGCGCACGCCCTGCAAGCCGGGCCTCACCGAATACGAGCAGAACAAGGCAGGACGCGCGGAGCTGCTCGCGACGCCGTTCTCAACCTTCGAGCGCAACATCCGCGAGCAGCTGTTGCGCACCCTGGGTCCGGGCGGCTTCGATCCCGCGCGCGACATCGAGGCGATCACCGTCAACCGCTGGCCGCACGGTTACGCCCCGGAATATAACTCCCTGTTCGACCCGGACCTGCCGGAGGCGCAGCGCCCGCACGTGATCGCCCGCGCGCCGTTCGGCCCCATCACCATCGCCAACTCCGATGCCGGGGCGGCCGCCTACACCGACTCGGCGATCGATCAGGCGAGCCGCGCCGTGAACCAGCTGCTCGGTGGGTAGCGCGGCCACCGACAGGACGCGCCGCGCAGTGCGGTCAATACGTGGTGTGGTCAATACGCGCTCGCCGGTGCGGCGCCGGTCGCCGCCAGCTCCTGCACCACTTCTCGCCGCCTCGCCTGCACGTCGGCGAGCGGGGTATGCCGGGCCGCGGCGACTTCCTGTGCGGTGAAGGGCTCGGGCCGCGGATCGTCAGGAGCACGGTAGCGCTCGGCGAGCCAGTTGAGCACGGCAGCGAGCTGCGCATCGCTCAGCACGGAGTTCGCTGCACCCGGCACCCGCAGCATGTAGTTGCGCCCGGCGCTCGTACGCATGAAGCGCGGCAGCGCGCCGGCGAGCGGCGGCACCCGGCCCGGCACGCCCTGCGCCGTGGTGCCGTGGCAACCCATGCAATAGAGAGTGTAGTCCTGCTCCGGGTTCGCGGCTCGGGCGGCAAGCGGCACGCTGCAGGCGAGGGCGGCCGCGGCGAGCACGCCCGCTGCAGGGCGCGCCACGTGGAAGTGACCGGTGGCACGTGGCACGTGCGCCATCGTGTCAGTGTTCCGGCGGGGCGACGCTCTTGCGATGCTCGCGCACCGCCGCGCCGTCCAAGGCGTGCGCGCGCTCGGTGGCGATCTCCCCGGGAGTGAGGGGCTTGACGTCCGCGGGTGCATGATCGAGATCAAACACCACGAAGTTCAGCGTCGCGGCGAGCGTGGCGTCATCGAGGCGCGCGAAGTCCGGCATCTGGAAGTTGAAATGCCTGTCATCGACGGTGATGTCGCCAATCATGCCGTACAGCACGGTCATCGCCAGTTGCCGCCGCCCCTCGGCGCTCGCGGCGTAGCGTGCAGGGTATGACAGCAACGGCGGCGCGAGCGACGGCAGGCCGGCGCCTCCCGGCCCGTGGCACACCACGCAGTTGGCCTGAAAGCTCGCGGCTCCAAGCGGATACGCGCTCGCCGGCGCATCGGCGGCGGGCACGGCCAGGGCAGCGCTGAGAGCGGCGAGCCCCGCCGCGAGCAGCATCGGCGTGACGACAGGGACAGCGGGGGCTGCCCTGCGCCGCGTCATTTCTCCGCGACCCCGAGGATCACCGACAGCGAACAATGGTAGTTCGAGTCGGCGTTCGCCATGCACCAGTTGAGGTCGTTGTTGCGCGAGGGCCGGTACATCGGCTTCTCGCGCTCGTTGCGATTGCACTCGCAATTGCCGCAGCTCGTTTTTCCGCAGCAGTCGTTGTAGGAGATGATGTAGTCGCGGCCGTCGCCGGGGTTATGGCAGGTGCCGATCCAGGTGATCGGTGAGCCAGCGGTCCCCGGCGGACAGGAGGTGGAGCTGCCCCCACAGCAGGCGCACAGGAAGCCATCGATCGCGCAGTGCTTCCAGTAGCCACAGCTCTCGGGGCTGTCGGCGCCGGGCCTGGCCTGTGCCGCGTGCGCCCGGTTGCCGCGATCGAGCGGCAGCAGCGGCAGCAGCGCCGCCCCGGTGAGCAGCTGGCCGAGCGAGGCGAGGACGCTGCGCCGCGAGGTGCGCCGCGCCAGCGAGCGGGCAGAGTGTTCAAACAGCTGATCGAGCGAGCGCATCGTGAGGCCGGTGTCTTTCAGGGATTGAAAAGCATCCAGGGAGTCTGCCCGAGGTGTGGCTCGACGTGCCGCAGCTCACCCGTGAGGGCGTCGAACACCGCGAGATCGGCGTGGTTGGTGGCGGCGAACAGGAGCGGCGCGCCATCCTGCGACACCTGCACGGCCAGCACCAGCGACAGCTTGTGCGGCTGCATCGGCCAGCGTGCCAGGCGCCGGTGGCTCGCCAGGTCGAACACCCAGATCTCGCTGCCGCCGTCCTTGTGCGTGCCTTCCCCGCCTTCGTGCATCGGCACGTACAGCCGCCCGAGTGCGCGGTGAATCGCGCCGACCTGCTCCGCCCCCGGCCGCCAGCGCCCCTTCTCCGCGGCGCTCACCAGTGACCAGGGCGGCGCAAATGCGGGTTGCGCACCGCTGAAGTCGACTTCGTGCACCTCGCCGAGGAATGAAAGAAACGCATAGCCTTTGGTCGTCGGGATGCCCTGCACGAACACCGGATCCTTGTCGGCATTGAAAAACGCCTCGGACATGGCGCGCGAGGCCTCGTGACCCTGCGCATCAAGCGCCACGGTCAGCAGTCGGCCGCTCTCGCAGATGGAGGACACGCGATTTGGTCCCGACGGAATCACCAGCACGCAACCGGCGGTGTCGATCTCGCCAAGCACGCTCTTGTGCGCCGGGTCGAGGACGCCGAAGGAGGCGGCGGGGGTGACATAGGATGCGTACAGGAAGTGCCCGTCGGCGCTGTAGGCGACGCCGAAGAGAGTGGGAGTGGTCTCGGCCCGCTTCGACGGCAGCACAATCTCGCCGCTGTTGGCGAGCGTCGCGTTGTCGGTGAACTCGACCACGTCGGTGCGCGCGCCGCGGCTGCCGCGCGCAAAATAGGTGGTGGCCACGGCCGTGGTGGCGCCGTCGGGGGAGATGGCGACGCTCGGCAGGAAGCCCGCACCGATCTGTCCGAGGCGGCGGTAGCTATCGCCGTCGAACAGATGCACACGGGCGTCGATCTCGTTGTAGAAGGCTTCGTCGTACACGTACACCCAGTGTGGGCTTCGCGGCGGCAGCGGCTCGACGCGCATATGCTCTGCCGGCAGGGGCGGGGGCACCGCCATCGCGCGCGCCGCCAGCGTCAGGCATAGCGCGGCGTACGGAAGATGAGCAGCTCGCATCGGTCACCCCGCCCTCGGCCGCGTTGGTATCGTTTGCCCGGACGCGCTAGTGTGGGCGTAACCAGCGGCGGCGGCCTGGCGGGAAGTCTCGCACAACCGCGGCAGCGGCGAAAGGTGCGGCCTCGGGCATAATAGGTGTACGGCCCGTCGTTGGTTCTGGCCAGCGAGGGCGCGCCGCACACCGGGTCACGATAGCGAAGAATCGATTATCGATATGGCGATGTCCGTACCGCTGCAATCGCTGTGGTCCGTTGCGGCGCCGGCCGGCCCGGTGTGCAGCGTGCTCGAGGGCGCGCACCGCACCCAGGCTGTCATCATCGGCGGCGGCTACACCGGACTCTCGGCAGCGCTGCACCTGGCCGAGGCCGGGCGCGAGGTGATCGTGCTCGAGGCTGCGGAAATCGGCGAGCGCGCCTCGGGCCTCAACGGCGGTCAGGTCATTCCAGGAGTCAAAGTCGACCCCGACAACCTCGAGGCGATGCTCGGCCCGTACGCCGGTGGACGCCTGGTGACCGCCGCCGCCGCAGGACCGGACCTGGTCTTCGACCTCATTGCGCGGCATGGCATTCAATGCGACGCGGTGCGCACCGGCTGGATCCAGCCGGCAACCTCGGACGCCGCGCTGGCGCAGCTTGCCCGGCGCGCGGAGCAGTGGTGGCGTCGCGGTGAGCCTATCGAGCTGCTGTCGCGCCGCGAGGTCCTGCAGCTCACCGGCTCCGCGCGCTATTGCGGCGGGCTGCTCGATCGGCGCGGCGGAACGGTGCAGCCGCTCGCCTACGTGCGCGGGCTCGCACACGCGCTGGTGCGCGCCGGCGGGCGCATCTGCACGCGCAGTCCGGCGCTGCGGCTGGCGCGCCTGGCGGGTGCCTGGAGCATCGAGACGCCGCAGGGGAACGTCAGCACCCCGCTGGTGATCATCGCGACCAACGCGTACACGGATGCGATCAGCGATGAGCTGCGCCGCACAGTGGTCGCGGTACCCTCATTCCAGGTGGCAACCGCGCCGATCCCCGCAGCACTGCGCAGCACGATCCTGCCCGATGGACAGGCGGCATCGGACACCTGGCACCTGCTGCGTTATTTCCGGCTCGATGTGAGCGGCCGGCTGGTGCTCGGCACCCGCGGTACCTTCGCGCAGGCGCCGTCCCTGCGGGACGTGCAGTACCATTACCGCGCGGTACACGAGATCTACCCGCAGCTCAGGGGCATCGCCTTCGAATACCACTGGGGGGGAATGGTGGCCATGACGCGCGACCACCTGCCGCACCTGCATGAGCTCGCCCCGGGTCTGCTCGCTGGCTTGGGCTACAACGGCCGCGGCATCGCCATGGCGACCCTGATGGGGCGGCTGTTGGCACGGCGCGCTCTCGGGGCGCAGGTGGTGGAGCTCGGCTTTCCGGTGACGCCGGTGCTGCCGCTGCCGCTTCACGCCCTGAGCGGGGCCGCCGCGCGCGCCACCATCCAGTTCCTGCGCCTGGCCGACGGCGTGGCGCGCCTGCGCAGGCGGCTGCGCTGACGCGTCCTTTTCCGGGCGTGATGGCATGAACCCGGCGCCAGAGCGCATGAACGCGGCCGAGATCGGGCTGATCGTCGCGCTGGTGGTGGTCAACATCGCCTTCGTGATCGGCTGGATCTGGGCGGTGCGCCGTCACCGCCTGCACGGTCGTCCCGATCCCGGCGACATGGCCATCGGTTGTCTCACCGCGTTCCTCGACACGCTCGGCATAGGCTCCTTCGCCCCCACTACTGCGTTATTCAAATTCCGGGGCAAGCCTGCCGACGAGCTGATTCCCGGCACGCTCAACGTCGGGCTGAACGCGGCCGCGTTTGTTGAGACGCTGCTGTTCATTACCATCGTCAAGGTGCAGCCGGCACTGCTCGCGTGCATGGTGGCGAGCGCCGCCGCCGGGGCGTGGCTGGGCGCGGGCGTGGTGAGCCGCATGCCGCGCCGCAAGATTCAGCTCTTTATGGGTGTCGCGCTGCTCGTCGCGGCCTTCTTGTTCGCGATGAGGAATGTCCACGAACTGTCTGCCGGGCACGGTGACCTTGCGCGCTTCTTTGCCCGCCTTCCTGACATTTTTCCGCCGGCTGGCGAGGCGTTCGGGCTCAGCGGCTGGCGGTTTCCTCTCGCTGTCAGTGTCAGCTTCGTGCTCGGGGCACTGATGTGCATCGGTATCGGCAACTACGCGCCACTGATGATCCTGCTGTCGCTGCTCGGGATGCATCCGCGGGCCGCGTATCCCATCATGATGGGCAGCGACGGCATTCTGCAGCCGGTGGCGAGCCTCGGCTTCTTCCGCTCGGGCCGCTTCGCCCACGTCTCATCGCTCGGCCTCAGCGCCGGCAGCATCGTCGGTGTGCTGGTGGCGTTCTATATCGTGAAGGAACTACCGCTGATATGGATGCGGTGGCTGGTGACCGGCGTGGTGACTTACGCGGCGGTATCCATGCTGCGGTCGGCGCGTGCAGAACGGGCAGCGGCCGCAGGCATAGCGACGAACTGACTGCGGCGGAGAGGAACCCCGCCGGCGGTGGGACCGCGCGCCTCTCGTCTCAGCCGACCGCCCAGCCCATGCGCGCTTCGACCAGATAGCTGCGGTGGCTTCGCGCGGGAGCCGAAGGCGCCGGCCCCGGCCGCGCGTGCACGGGGGAATGCGCAGCGCCACATCCGTGAAGCTCGGCAGCCCCGACGGGCGCCACGCTGAACACGGCTGCAACCAGCAACCCCAGCACCAGGTTGATGAGCAGCGATCCAAGCACTGCCCAGGCCGTCATCTTCATGCGCCTCTCCCCGCAGTGATCTTTACCGTGCGTATCAGACGCCTGCGCGCATGCCGGCGTCAGCGGGCCGCCATCGGATCCATCCTTCCCGCCAACGGGTTCGTCCCCCCAGGGCCCTCAGGACCGGCCCCGGGAACGGTGGTGTTACCATCATGTGACACGGCGCTTGCGGTGCCGGGAGGCGGCGTGGCGAAGCTGCACGAAGTCGAGATTCACCGTCTGCGTCCGACCCAGATCACTGTCGGCATGATCGAAGTCGAGGACAAGCGAGCGAAACTCGAGGGGCTCGGCAAGGACGAGCAGCGGGCCTTCCTCGAGGCGCATCCGATTCCCGCGGTCTGGGGCCCGGAGGACAAGCTCTACATCACCGACCATCATCATCTGGGGCGGGCTGCATCCGAGGCCGGTGTCGACAAGGGGTTCTTCTGGATCGAGGACGATTACTCCGGCGTCCCGGTCGCGCAGTTCTGGCCGAAGATGATCGCTGCCTGCTGGGCGCATCCGATCGACCAGAACGGCAAGCGCTGCCCGTGTGAGGATATTCCCAACCACCTCGAGAAGCTGCACGACGATCCGTATCGCTCGCTCGCGGGGTATGTGCGCGATGCCGGCGGCTACGACAAGACGCCCGCGGCGTTTGCGGAGTTCCTGTGGGCGGATTTCTTCCGGCCGCGGGTGGTCATTGGACCGACGCGGGCGGACTTCAACCACAGCGTGCAACAAGCTCTCACGCTGGCACGCTCCAGCGCAGCCGAAAACCTGCCGGGCTACAAGGGAAAGGCGAGCGGCTGAGCGTTGTAGCCGTGTTGCTGAAGGCGCATGACTGAGACGATCAGAAGCTATCTCAGGGGTCGTTACCGATGGGCGTTGTCGGGGATCGTGGGCGGCGCACTCGGCGCGCTGTTGTCAGGGTCGTTGCTCGGGGCGCGCGCGGGCGCGCAGGGGTTCGTCTTCCAGGGCGCCTGCGCTGTCGTATGGGGCGGCGCGCTGCTGGTGGCCGCGCGGACGCGTTGCCCGAAGTGCCGCGCGCGCTTTGCAGACCGGGTCGCGAAGGTCATCCCCATGATGGTGCTGTTTTCACTCGGCACCCCGGTCGGCTGCTGTCCGCACTGCGGCGCAAGTCTCGACGCGCCGAGTCAATAACCAAAATGATACTCAATCTCGACTGCGACGTGATTGCCCTGCTCTTAGACTCTCCACCCATAGGATCGTAGCGGACGGGGAACGGAACAAGGGGTGGGTTTCATATGCCATGCCACACGCATTAGAAGTCACGCTTGAGATTTGCCTTGGGTACGTTGCCTTCTCCTTCCTCTCCACCGGCCTGTGGGGTGCGCTCATCTACAGGAAAGATCGTGCTCTTCAGGTGGAAAGGCTACCCCCCGAGCGGGCGCGCTCTGCCCGTATGCAGTTTTGAAAGCTCGCCGGCACTGGTGCCTCGCGTCACATCGAGCCTGAGGCGCTGGCGCGCTCGCAGGCGCTACCGCGATCTCTCGGCTGCCCGAGGTCTTCGGAGGCCGACTGACTTGCGCCTGGCGAGAACATGCGTATTGCGGTTGAACCCCGCCAGTAAATTCGGATCAGCCGTCTCGCTCGAGCCGTAGACCTCGCCGCACTTCCGGCACGCGATGTTGTATCCGCCACCCCAGAGCGTCCGCACGTACACCAACACGTGCTGGCATCGCTGGTCGATCATTTTCGGCCACCCCTGCGGTTTGTATTGTTGAAGGCAGCGAAGAGCGCTGCAGACTATAGGCCAACTAACTTGCATGGCAAGTTGCTGCGACGCGGCATGATGGGCCGCCCCCGCGGGCGGAGGCGGCACTGACTGGCAGGGGCGCGGTGTACGTGCGCGGAACAACTTAGCGGCGGGTTACCGTTCCTCGCTCTGCTGCTGATTGTGTCCACGGCGCGAAGCAGCCTCGACATGCGCGAAATCTCTTACGAAAATCCTCGCCGACGACGATATGGGCAGAGCCCGAAACGGTGTCTGCGGCCTGATAGAATGCACGCAAGCAGTTGAGTTGATTAGAACGGAGAGGTGGCAGAGCGGTTGATTGCACCGGTCTTGAAAACCGGAGGCTGCGCAAGCGGCTCGGGAGTTCGAATCTCCCCCTCTCCGCCAAAAAGGGGCGTCAGCCGCGGTCACGTGCTAGTCACGGGCGAAAGGCCACGTGGAGCAGCCGCCGCCGAAGCTCCCGCCGTGCTGAGGCGGATGCCGCCCGCCAGGAGCGCCGTGGGGAAGACTTGACAGCGGTAAATGAGGGGAGTAGTTGGGCTTCAACCTCGCCTCCACCCACTGTGCCAGGGTAGAGTAAGGAGAAAATATGAAGCTCGTTCTGCGCATCCTTCCTACGGTCTTTGTGCTGATTTCAAACACTGCGTTTGCAGATACAACTCGCTTCAACTTGAACTCGAATGTTTTGATCGGTCCTAACGAGGGAATAGGCGACAATGTCGGCGTCAACCTCTTTGGGCAAGGGGTTTCGATAGGCGCTCTCTGGAGGGACACTTACTGGCTGGTTCGATACGCGGCCAACAATATCTCCCAGGAGACCCGGGCCTTGGGCCAACAACGATACTTTGGGACGGTGCATCGCTGCAAATCGGTTCAACCTTTTATGACTTCGACCAGTTTGATCTCAGTTTCACCGACCTTAATGTTCCTCCTATCACATTTCCAACCAATGGAAAGGATTTCACCGTCAGCGTTCCATGGGCATGGGAACTCGATGGAACAATAAACACAAATTGCCCGAGCAGTGGCTGTAACTTCTCTTTCGCGGGTAACACGGGGACGCTCAGCTTCTCATACCTTTATTTTGACGGAGCCTACCTCGCTAGTTCGGCATCTTTCGCGGTTCCAGAACCGGGCACACTCACGCTTATCGCGATCGGCATTGGCGCTCTTGGTTGGAGGAGGTTCAGGTCCTCCGGTAAGCCATTGCCTACTGTTCGTCGCAGTTGCGGGTTGGATTCTTGAGCATTTGAGAGCTGCGGAAGCCTCCCCGAAGACCTCTCAGCCTCGCAAGGGACGTACCCAGGCCCACCGAAGGTCTGAAGTCCGAAGCTGCGATTTGGGTTCACAACAGCGTTAGCGCTGCTCGCACGTGCCGCCACGCACATCTTGCTCTTCGACTGCTGAGCGCAGCCTTCCTGGCGTAGGAGAGCGCGGATGCTGGAAAAAGTGCAGCGCGCTGCAATTTTGGCATTTTGGCAACGGCCCGCCAGTTATGATCTTAGTTACGGTGCCCCGCGCATCAGACACTTACGCTCGAAATGGCGGTTTTCTAACTGCGGAATCTGTAAGGACTCTGTGAGCGCTCTGCGCGGTTTCTCCGTCTTGAAAACCGGTTCATCAAGCGGGGCCGGGAGTGCAGTTACACCGCAGTTACACTCGGCGCTGGATCGGAGAGCTTTTGCCGCGATTTCTCGCTCCGCCGCGCCGCGAGTTTCGCGTAAATCCCTGGGAAATATCGGTAACTACGTTGGACCAGTGTGGCTACAGTGTAGGGAGTCGGGTAACTTGAAAACCGGCAAACCCGCAAGGGTTTCGGGAGTTCGAATCTCCCCCTCTCCGCCAAAAGGACCGCTTTTAACCCTAGCCGCCGTCCACCAACGTCTGCTTTCGGGCGCAGTGACGTAGAACGCTAACATGACGGCGACCCTCCGCTCTCTAGAGGGTCCGGGCGAATGGCCGGTGCGACACTGCCGGCCTCTCAAAGAAAAATCTCGGCGTAGGGCCGGGTTCGAGTGTCAATCAACCGTCTTCTGTTTCGTTCCTACCGCGATGACCCCGATTGGAGATGGTGACTGTGGTTCCGTCGAGCTTTGTGATCGCGATCTTGAATGGCTCGTTGTAGGACTTGGCACGATCGTTCAAGACGCTGATCCCAATCTGCTCGCCCAGCAGAAGCGACGATACGGTTGAGCTGCGGAAGTGGATTCCGGCGTGAATCCCGTGACCAAACGAGATATTGAATGCCAGTTTGTTCAGTTCGCCGTTGATGTCGAGAGCGTCACGGTCCGCACCTGCGTAAGGGGTAAGTGAGAGGCCATCCACACTGGGCACAGACACATCTCCTCCTGCCGCAAGCAGGAGCGGTCGGATCTTCTGCGTGCCGTCGAAAAAGAATTTCAGCGCTGTGATGCACGCGCCAGCAACCGCACCGTGGCCTGTTGGGTAGCAGGGATGGGTCGGAGAACCCTCCGGATACGCTTGTGGTACTAGGTAGCTGCCATAAGTTGCGTGAATGATGGGAAGCACGGTTGAGTTCAGCAGGTCCGAGTGCAGGGCACCAGCCGCTTGGGGAAATGGAGTCGTCGCCGTGCGGTTCGCCTGCACCAAGGCTCCGTATTCTTCGGGCCGCATGCGTAAGTTTACGAGCCACTTATGGAACCAGGCGCCTTTGAGCGCTCGCGTGGCCATTTCACCAATCGTCGCCACGGCGTCCGCACTGCCAAGTGTGCCGAAGGGTTTTCTGTCCTTGAGCGGATATACGGATTGCCCGGGTTCAGCGGCGTGTTTAACCCCGACAGTACCAGGAAGGCTATCAAGTACGCCTGGTACAGGACATCCGAGTGGCAATACGCGGAGAGATCCCGGCCATTCCGGATATATCGGAACCTCGGGTCAAAGACTAGTGTACGGCCGGACGAACCGCCGTTTTGGACGAGCTGGTACTCGGAGACTGAGGTCATGTAATCGGCCCCGCCGCCGCCTGCGGGAAGAAACACTTGATACTGCTGGCTAAGGAACCGCGCGCCCAAGAACGTCGGCTGGACGAGGAGTTGCGAGACGTACGGTCCCTGGACATTGCCGTCGTCGATGGCGATCTGCCCGCGAAAAAGATTGGTCGGCGTGACCGGTGTCGGATACTCCACATTTGCATTACTGTGCATGAATGACAGGCCGTTGATGTCGGCAGCAGCTTGAGCAGTCAGCGGACTGGTCGGGTATTCGCTGAAGGGCACATCGCGCAACAGAGCGGCCCAGTAGTGCTCGACTTCCTCCGCCGCTGTCTGCGCGCTGGCGACGCTTGGTGCTGGCGGGATAACGGTGGCATGGGAATCAAGGCCTTCGAGGTCGAACGCCAGCGCGCCCTGGGGGCCATTGTTTTTCGAATTGGGTCCCCCGCCAGTCGTCCCGACAAGGATGTTTTCGAAGTCCGAGAATTCGCCGGTAGTGAGAGCATGCTTTAGGCTAAGCCACGATGCAGCGTTCGGAACGCCAACGGCATCGTGCTTCAGGGCTTTGCTGTAGCTACCGCTGAAGTCCGTAAATTGGGTTGCGTCTCCATTGTCTGGCAGCTGGCCGACGTTGATCAGCTCGGAAGTGGCTGTGTCTGTGCGGTAGTCGAAGCTGGCTCGCTCGCGGCCTCCGGGGAGGTACGGCACGACTGAAACATCGGTACGGATTTTTAGCCACCGAGCAGGGGTTCCAAGCCGATGACACCCACGCTGGCGGCAGCGGTGGCAATACCGCCAACACCGCCAAGAAACCGCCTTCGATTCGGGTCAACGCCGCTCTTGCGCCATAGTAGAGAGCGCAGCCAAGCGAGATCCAGACGTGAACCCAACCTCATCTGTACCTCCGGTAGCCCCGCTATCTCCCTCTTGTCGGGGGACCGGAGGCTTTGGGCCCGCGCCTCGCGGCGGGTTTGCCCTTGCCACAGCACAGGTTCGTCAATCTCTACACAGCCGCAGCCGGTGCGCGCGCAATCGTCACACCTATAATTGACCGGCCGTCGCGTGCAACGACCATGAGTACCGCATCGCGTGTTTGGTAGAAACGGTGCGCGTCACAGATTCATGGCTCGCAATAGCGTCCGGCGATTGCTCGACTCATCGCGCGCCATTCCAACAGTCTGTCGGCGCGCGGCGACATCCACGCTGACAACCAGCACCACTGCGCGGGTGGCGATGAGTTCGTGCGACAACGTCTAATCCCTGGCGCCCGACGGAACGCCGCTGGTCAGTATCGGCGTGCCGATAGCGTTTCGACGGCGATGCTGTTTGGTGGGCCAGAGTCAAATCGGACTATGCGGTTGCAACGACCGCTTTGAGGCAGGCAACAATCGCCGCAATGTGTGCGTCCCGTGTTGGCGCGGTCGAGCCCGAGCTGCTCGACCCACGATTTCACAGTTCGAGCGTACTGGCGAGTCGACAGATGAACCGATGCCCGAAGCCGGCTCGGAAACAGCGGGTCCTCCGCAGCCAGCTCGGTGTGTATGATCCCAAGCGGCGGGGGCATCACGGGTCGGCTCTGTGATCTCGACTGCACCGCACGTTGGGTCTTCTGCTACAGAACAATCGCCCGGGATGCGATGCCGCCCCCGTGGCAGACGTCTCGGACGCGCAGCTTGACCAGATCGCCGGCTCGAAGCTTGCTGTCGATGACGAGGTTGAACAGCGCCAGCTCGCGGCTCGCGGCGACGGTCGCCGAGCTGCAGGCGGACTCGGATCGCCCAGATCTCTTTGGGCTTAAACGGCGCTTTCTGACCTACGAGCTTTCCCTTGTTCCGGGGTTCGCGAATGGTCGTCGTGCAGTGAGCGTGTTCTATGGCTGGCTCCCGTAGTTGCAGGGCCAACCAATTTGCGCGCGGCGACAATTGTCGCTTAGTGGCTGGCAGCTGCCATCTCCAGGGGACAGGACTCGGGAGGGGCAGGGGTTCTCGATAGGTTCATTGCCTTTCCATTGTCACCGGCACGGTTATGCCGGAGAACAAGCGGTCTCTTGGTGATTGTGAGAGTCGAGCGGCTGGGTTTGCTTGCCGGAGAGTCAGTGGGACAGCGGCTAGTTACACTCCAGTTACAGTCGCGCGAAAATCAGGTATTTTCCAGGCCGGCACGCGCACCAGGATGATGCGCCAAATGCGTGTGACTGTTAGGGTTGTGTAAGGCGGGTGTAGAGCGTCGTAGAACTTGAAAACCGGAGGCTGCACAAGCGGCTCGGGAGTTCGAATCTCCCGCTCTCCGCCAAATTGGAAAGGACCGCGTTTGACCCGGAGGAGCCGGATACGGATGGCAGCTTTAGGGTGCGCTGGTTTTGTTCTGAGGACGCGGCCACTCCTCGATGGTCACACCGAATTGCGCCGCATACTTGCGCAGGGCCCGCAACACTGCTTGCTGTTTTCCCATGCTAACTGGATTTGACATTTGGTCCGCTGGGTAAGTCACAAAGAACAGCTTCGACCCCTTCGGCAGCTGCGACATCTTCACGCGGATCTGCTCTTCATCCAAGTTCGAATACTGCAGCACGCTGAAGATCAATCCAATTCCCTCGGGACCCCAGTACGGACTGAGAAGCCACGGTTGATCCTCCTCCCATTGCTCAGTCCAAGCGGATAACTGGCTCCAGTTCTCTCGCGAAGTTAAGGCGCGCAGCTGATTGAATTTTTCGGGACCGCAAATCCAGTTCGTCCCGCGCACAATGGATTCCAGGAGCGTGCGCTCCAACAATGTCGCGCGCGCAATTGGGCTCGTGAGATCCGGCGTGATGCGCAACTCACCCTCGCGATCGTGCCACTCCTCGTGAAAGCGCTTCAGGCGTGCCCATAACGCGGGTTCCGCCTTTGCCGTTCCCCATCGGCCCAATGCCCGCGCAGCGCTGGCCGAGACTTCGGGGTCCGGGTCGTCAAGCGCGCTGATCGCCAGTTGCTCTACCTTTGGCAGCGATGCTCCCAAATCCTCCAGCAGCCTGGGGTAGCAGCGCACGTCGTTTCTCGTATCGAGCGCTGCTTGCACCTCCCTCGCTCCGAACGTCGGGTCCACCCGCAGGAAGTAACGCAACATCTCCGCTACGTACCCAACGCAAAACCCCTTGGGGAGGTGGTCGTCGTTCACTTTGAACTTAGCCTCCAGCGGCCCCAGAGCCGACTTGTCTGCAAACATCTCGACAAGGGAGTAATCCAGCGGCCGCGCGTCAAACCTCTCATAGGGCGAGGTGCGCTGCTGTGCGGTGACGATACGCTGGACCGCTTGTTGCACAACCGGCTGCAGTTCCTGAGAAGACAGTAGTTTGACCAGTGAGATCGAGGGTTGCTCATTGGGGTCGCTCAGATCGCGCAGAATCAGCGAGCGTCCTTTAACAGGATCGAGGTCGAAAATGCGCTTCAGCGCGGCATTGCGGCTCATCGCATCATTACCGAGATGCGGCGCGGGTTGAGATACGAAGTCCAGAAGGATGGGTAGTGCCTCCGGGCCGGCGAGCGCCGGTACTTCATTACCCCAACGCGGCAAAACATCCCGGATCAGATCCTGCCTTGTCTTCTCCGGTAGGTCGGCCCACACAGCGATGAGCTGCCGCCGCATTTGCGATGCGGTCTCCTTGTCGAGCATATCCGCACTCTCGGTGGCGAGCATGAGTGCCGTTAGCGCGCGCGCCCGTCCGGTTTTCTGCGGCAGCGCCGCCACCGTAGCCGTGATCGCGGCCTTCTTCAGTTCGCGCTCATTTGCCTCCATTCGCTGCCGGCTTTCCTGCCACTTCTGCAAACCCACGAGACCGGACTCCGTCGGGTCGCCCGGGGCCTCCCCGGCGACTTGCAGCTTCGTGAACAATTGCAGGAAATCTTGCGTGATCGGATGCTCCGGACTGCTAATTTCACGCTGCATCACCGCAATGGCTTCAGCTCGGTACGGCGAGCCCCAAAGCCCGAACTTCAGGTCCCGTCCTCCGGGTTGGTCGTTCAAGCTCCAGAACAACCTTGCCAGGGTTTCCGCGGATTGTTTCGTGTTCAGAAATCGGAGTCGCCGCGCGGCCTCCTTCTGCTCTCCGGCACTCGCGTTCTCGTAGGTCGCTGTGGCTTCTTGCAATTGCTTGGCGAGGCTCTGGGCATCTGCTTTGATCACGTCGATTTCGATCGTGTTCGAGCGCAGCGTCACACCCCGAAAGTCGGGAGGTGCTTCGCTCGCGTCCCGTGGGCGAGACACCCGTCCGCTCACCACCCATAGCCGATAGCGCCCCGGCCCAGGTTGTCTCCATTCGTTCAACTCCGCCGTCGCGGTGAACGACTTTTCCGAAAGCCACTGCTCGCCGCCGAGCCCGCCTCCAATAAAAAGCCCCTGAAAATAGTCGGCAAGCGGATCGCGTGCCTCCGGTTCGACGCAGTAGGTGTCGATGTTTAGCCGTCCGCTGCGGTCATAGTCGCGGACGGCAGCACGGTAGCGGTTGTCCACCGTGGACGTAAATGACAGCACCAGCGGAATGATCTCGCCTTCGCGAAACGATGTCCGACCGTCCGGAATGCTGAGCGTGAGTTTGGCGTCCGTCACCGTCGAGGCGAGCGAGCATGGGTCTGGCGGCCGCGCAGCAACCAGCGAACAGCCCATGAGTACGACTGTGATGAAGGCGACCAGGCGCATTGTTATAGTTTAGTCTGGTTTGCAGTCTCTAACCGGATGCCGGCGGCACTCAAGCAAACTAGTCAGCCCGTGCGGCGCCCCTTCCTTTTTTGAGGAGGAGAAAAGCCATGAAGCCACCCGACGGTCCTATGCACGGGGCTGATCGGATTGATCGATCTGCGAAGGTCTCCGCGGGGAGTTCAATCTTGCGAAGCGAAGCGAGAAAGCTGCCGTTGTGGTGGGTGCCGGTGATCCTTAGCGCATGCTCGACCTCTCCCACCAGCATCAATCGGTCCTGCAACGTCGTGCCGTTGATGGCTTGCGGAACCCCTCGGCCCAACCTGGCGCCCGCGCACTGGTATTACGGCTACACCGAGAATGCTCCGATCGCAATGAGGCTGACTGCCCCCGGCGGCAGCACGGATGGTCCGGGGAATTTCCGCCTCATTCAGCTTACGGGAGGCTCCGGGCCCGAGTGGGTTAGCCAGAATCTGGCGGGCAATTACAACCAATGCCTGGCTCGGGGTAAGGCGATACAGACCCACCCGGGCAATGAGTCAGGGCCGGTAGCCCGAGGACTCGACACCCGCTTCGGCCACTATATCGGCAATATGAACGGCAGCCAGGCGCAATATCCGCCGGATGTCAACACTACGCACCCGTCGTCGTGGCTGATGGTCAATACCGGTACCAGCGGCTGTTCGATCAGCTCGCCATGTATCTATGACGGCACCAACCGCGCCATCGTCACCGCAAGCAACATCGATACTCTGGGAATTTTTGACCATAAATCGTATGAAGCGGCCTTAAAGGCACAGCACTACACCAATGCGCCCCCCAACGGTCAGTTCAATCGCCGCATTCTCTCGGTACCGGTAGGAAATTGTTCGGGCAGCTCGCACGGCTCCTCGTCAATTCCCATCATGGGTTTTGCGTGTTTCTTCCTGCTGCAGGAGCCGACTCATTCCGGGAACTCGCTCTGGATCCTGGGGCAGTACGTAGGCCACTGCAACGCCGACGGTACGCCGGCGAGCGAGCGGAAAAGGTAGAGAATCCGAGCCTGCGCACGGCCGCCGTGACGGATACGCCGGGTGATCTGTGCGCGATTCTCGCCCGGGCCTGAGCGCACGAGGTGGCTGAGAAGGCTTAGGCGGGTTGCCTCCAAGGATTGGACTCCCGCGGCGGGTTGATCCAGTAGCCGCTTATCCGATTGCGGGTACCGTTGATGTGAAGGCCAAGATGTCCGCTTCGGGGCGGCGAGTTCAGGTAGCCGTACGACGGCTTTGGGCCGGTTTCGGACTCAGCGTCGCGCGATTACCCAATGGAGGGAAGAGGGGTGCCGGTCCGCGGCCGTGCAGCGCGGCGCCAAGGCGGGCTCATGCGGCCTGACGGGGATCTCGCCGCGCTCCCGCCCCCGGAAGCCGGCGCCCTGCGGTTCGGATCGGCCGAGTCACTTACACCGGCAGTTACATTCGGCGCGAAAGCTGATGTTTCTCGGGTTTTCGCGTGATTCGGGCGGTGCGCCAAGTCGCGACGTTTGTTAGATTTGTGTACGACGAGTGTGGAGCGTCGTAGGACTTGAAAACCAGAGGCTCCTTACGGGGCTCGGGAGTTCGAATCTCCCCCTCTCCGCCAAAATTACACCGCAATGAGGTACGCAGAAACTGCGGTTACGTGCGTTGCAGCTATCGTGACCGGCTACTCCGTCGCGGCCGCCGCGTCTGTCGGTAGCGCTATTTCTGTCGGCAGCACCCCGGCCGTACCCCGCTCCAGAAGCTCAGCATACTCCGGGAAAATCGCCCGACCGGCTTCGAGAAGTCTTGCGACAACCGTAGGGCGGTCGGCGGCGCGGTGGTCGGCGATGCGGTTCCCCAGAGTGCGGGCCAACATCTGCTCCGCGACTGGATAGTCCACGCCTTCTGCAGCGCGAAGCTCTTGCAGGTTATCGCGCATTTCGGTCACATTCGGCGGAGAAACTGCGGTGCGAAGCTGGTCGTAAATCTCTCCCACCCGATTGTACCGAACCTCGAGTTCCTTCAACTGCGGGTCTCTGCTGAATTTGCGCCGCCCCTCCGCGAGCAACTGCAGAGACCCCTCGACATCACCTGCTGCCAATTTCGACTGCGCAAGATGCAGGTACCCGTCGATGAGAATGCGCGGAAGGTCACGCGTAACGTATATGCTCTCGCCGAGAGCGCGCCGCAATGCGTTTGCTGTGGCGTTCGCAGCTTGCATGTCCCCGGAGGCGACTTGTGCCGAAAATTTGCTCTTGAGCGCTTCAGCCTCGGGCGGTTGCTTCAGGGCTTCAGCTTCGGCGGGTTGAGGCGGATTGGCCGCTTCAGCCTCGGGCGCCGCGGGAGCCTGCTGGATTTTAGCGGCCTGCTGTGCGACTTCCGGCGATCGGGTCGTCTCGGCTGAATCACCGGTGCCAAGGGTACTCGGAGCATTGTGTTCCTTCGCGACTTCAGTCACCCCGGAGGTGGCAGGATTCGGCGCGGCGACTTGGCCGTCTGTCTCAGCGACCACGTGTGGAGGCGTGGCGGGCTGCACTGCCGCTGCATTCTGGCCATGAGATACCTCGTGCGAGCTCCGGAACCACGAAAAGGTCGCTAGTCCGATGGTGACGACTGACACGGCAGCGCCAGCCACCCACCACACGACAGTTGGCCGGCGCGCTTCCAAGAACGACGTAATGAACGTCTCCACGCTTGCCGTACGGTCTTTCCGCTCGAGAGAGAGACCTTGCTGCAGCGCGTGCCATTGCGCGCGTGACAAGCCGCGTACCGGCTGCGGCTCCAGCCGCGCTCCCAGGGCTTTCAGCGCATCAATCCGATTGAACGGGTGGTCGCCGGTAAGGAGCTCGTAGGTAACAAGAGCGAGCGCGTACACGTCGTCCCGAACATCGGGTTGCTCGCCTGTCAACATCTCAACGCTTGCATAGGGTGGAGAGACTGCGCCCAGGGTAGCCGCGTCGAAAGTCGTATGGTCGCCGCGCCCGCCAGACCCTTCACTCGCTGGCACTGCTCGCGCGATCCCGAAATCGAGCACCTTCACCGCACCCTCATCGGTGATGTATGCGTTGCTCGGTTTGAAATCCGAGTGAATAATTCCCTCCTGGTGCGCGTAGCTCAACGCGGCTCCGAGTGCCTTGACTATGTTCTTCACGCGCGGCAGCCGCAGGCCGTGGCTGCCATCGCTGCGGAGTAACTGATCGAGCGAACCTCCGGAGAGCAGCTCCATGACGAGGAATACGGCACCGCCATCTCGATCGAAATCGTAGACACGCACGATGTTCGGATGCGACAGGCTCTTGGCCTTGCGCGCCTCACGCTGCAAAGCGCGCACGGCGAGTGGATGACGCTTGAAGTCATCGTTCAACACCTTGATTGCGACATAACAGTGCTGGTCGTTGAGTTCTGCAGTCCGCCGGTCGAGTGCCCGGTAAACGACTCCCATACCCCCGCGGCCCAGCTCCTCGAGCAGCTCAAAGCGGTCCTTCAGCACCGAGCCGCAGGAGAGCGGTGCAGTGGGCTGTTCCAGCACCTCGAGTGGGATCCACGGTCCAGTGGTGGGACCTGTACCCGTCGTTGACCGAAGGCGGGTTGGGGCGCTGTCGCCCGTCCTTGCGCCGGTTCCGATGGCCGAGTCGCTGATCCCGCCATCGGACGGCGAGGTTGGCTGCGGGCGTCCAGGGGCGACGCCGGCGGCTACGACGTGGGAGCCTGGTGTGGCGTCGGCCGCATCTCGCGGTGGATGTGCCTCGGGTTGGCCGGGCGGCGCCCGCGGGGTTCTCGCCTCAGGATAAGGTCCGGTAACGTCTGTGATGTCTGCGACAATATTCGACTGCAATTCGGCGTCGATCACATTCGCGCGCCGATACGATTCAGCGAGCGCAATGTATGCCGTCGAGAGCATAGGCTCCTCGACGAGCGCAGCCCGGATGACGTTACGCAGCTCAGATTGGGTCAGATCGCCCGATGCGTAAGCGCTAAACCGACGGCGCACCTCCGCGAGTTCCATGCCGTTTCTCGATCTCAGAACCCGAGCTGTGTAGTTATTGAAAGCGCGGCGGCCCGCGGCTGGGGACACATCGATTCTACAGCCTTGAACTAACCGCGGCGACCACCGTGTGCGGGCTTTGCATGCCTATTCCATGACGTGGCATGCTGAGGCCTGCCGCCGAAACGGCGTTCGTGAAAAAAGTAGCGTTGGAAGAATCACATGCAGATGGTTTCGGTTGTGGCTTCGACATTCGGTCATCTGCCGGTAGCGCTCCTTGATGTCGGCGCGGGTGCCAGCTGCATGCAGACATGCCGCCCCTGTGAATAGGGCAAGAAGTAGCAGTCGAACCACTCGTCAACCCGCTTGCCCGTCAGACGCACGCCTTCATTGGCGTAGTCGGTGGGGCTGTAAGCCTTGCGCGCCAAGCCGCCGCTGGTGGCCTGCTAGCCGCCGTCGGCCGGCACACCAGGCAGCGATAGCGTGCGCGCGTTCATGAAGGACGCAAGGGCGGTCAGGATCCGCGGCGTACGCGCGAAGCGCGACAAATGAATGACCTCCGGTTACCTAGTTACGTGGACACCGAGGGGAGCGCGAGCAGTCTGCGCGCGAGCGTGCGCAGGTCGGTATGCTGATCGAGCGTTACCGACAAACCCACCGCAGCTAGCGGAGTCACCGATAGACCGGAGCGCGCGAACCGATCAGTGTTTGCGGTACGTAAATCCGCTGGCGAGCGTGGCGCTCTGTCCGTCGGAGTTGGTCACCACGACGTTCACGCTCCCTTTCGCATGCGGCGGCGTTTTTGCAGTGATCTGCGTGGTACTCACCACCACCACGGAAGTCGCCGCCGTACCGCCGAAGGTGACCGTCGCGCCGGATGCGAAATTCTGTCCCGTCAGCGTCACCGACGTACCGCCAGTGGTTGGTCCGCTGGTGGGCGAGACGGTGGTCAGGATTGGTGCGGGTGCGATCAGTCCGTAAACGGCTACCTGATTGGACCAGGTCGCGACGTACACCCTGCCGTTTGCGACCAGCGGAGGTACGAACTTCGCAAAGTTGCCGAACGAGTCACGCGTGGCATTTATGGTCGAATTCCATAGTTGCGTTTTGACGTTGCCGGCATCGAAGGCGTACAGCTCGCCCGGCACGGGGGGATTGTCCTCGGCGTTACCACTCGTCGCGACTGTCGCCCACAGCACACCGCTACCGGGCGTCTCGCCGTTCGCGGAGAGCGTCAGGATGCCGCCGGGAAAGATCTGGTTCGTGACGGTCCCCTGAGCGCTGGGAGTGGTTGCGAATAGGTCCGTGGTGGTGTTGAAGGCAAATGCCTTGAGCGCATCACTCACGCCCCAGTTGTAGAGCAGCGGCCCGCCGTTCGCGGCCGAGCGCTGCCAGTACACGGGTCCACCCCGGAGCTCGGACTGAGAGATGGGTATCGCCTGGACGGGGCTGCTGTGCGTCGTGGTGCCGCCGAGATTGCTCGTGTTGAGCACGTACATGATGCCCGTCTTGCCCCCGCCGACGAGCAGGTTCGTACCCGGAACCAGCATCGGGCCGGAACTCGTGAGGTCGAGATCATTGCTATCCAGCGTGGACCAGTTGCTCGGGCTGAACCAGTCGACGACGGGGTGGAGGCCTTGGGCCGGATTGAGCTTGAGCACGCTCTCGCTGAAGTCAGAGGCACCGTGGTCGCTGCTGGGGTCGTTGTAGGCATTACCGGTGATCACGTAGACGTTACCGGAGCTGTCCACGACCGGCGGGCGGCCTGATTGCCACACCCCGGCGCCGCCGTTGCCGACGGTCTCGGTTGCGAAAATGCCGGTCTGCGTGAGCGTGCCCGTGCTCGCGTTGTAGTTGTAGGCCATGACCCAGCCGGAGTAGAGGTGGGCGGTCGACTCGAGCTCGAGGGCCCCGAATGCGAACACGACATTGCTGCCCGAGAGTACGAGCGATACCCGCTGCCACTGATTACGCGCGTCGAAAGTCACCGCGCCGCCGTAGGTGCCCGAGATCACTACGCCGGAACCCGTCCGTGGCATCCCCGTCGTGATGTCGACCGCGTGCAGCCGGTACACCAGAGTGTTGTTCTCCAGGGTGCAGGCCACCGCATACAGCGTATTGGTGGACAGGTCGATGACCGGGGTGCTGAGGATACCGAGGTTGCCGATGATGTTCTTGTTCCTGGAGTATACGAACTGAGCGATCGGTACCGGCATCGCGCCGACGAAGCTCGCCAGGTTGCGCGTCCACAACGGCGTGCCGCCCACGTCGGCGTCGAATGCATAGAGCGTGTCGCTCATCGTCGCGACGTACAGGACGTTGTGCGCGACCTGATTGATCAAGACGTTCGGTACGTACAGCGGCTGCGCCATGATGTCGTCATCCACGGGCAGCTTGAACACTAGCCCGAAGCTAGCCGGGACAACATTGGAGGTGTTGAGCGTGGTCTCGCTGAGTGTCGCGCCAGAAACGCCGGCGTCGTAGCCGCGCTGCAGGACCGGCGGCTGAGCGTGTACGCCGGGGAAATTCAAGAGCACGAATGCCATCATGGCAGAAAGCGAGATACCGCCACGCCGCCGTGCGCTGGATGCTCGATCAGCAATCCGATCAATCAGGCTCGCAGCCGCGAGTGCAGCACGCTTGTTATTCATCGGTTCCCCCTTCCCACTGTTATTGAACCGATCGCTGATGGAGCGCTCACTCTTTGAGGGAGATTGCGCCGTTTCCTGATAGGGACGGCTCCTTCTCCTGCAGACAAAACGCACAGATCGACGTCTACGCATCGAGGGCCGCTCAGCCTTGTTGTGCGGGCAGTAATTCTTTGCGTGCACCCGCTCGCCAGAGTTTAGTCCCGGGCCCCGATCCGTACAACGGGCTACCGTCTTAGCGAACTGAATCAAAAGGTTGTCCGCCGTGAAACCGGCAAGGAGTAGGCGGCGGTGGTCTTGGTCAAATGCTGGGTCGGAATCGTGACATCTGTGCCGTGCCGAGCAAGCTCGCACTGACACTCGACAAACAGAAAATTGTCAATCGAGGTCGCGCAAGCGGCTCGGGAGTTCGAATCTCCCCCTCTCCGCCAACCGACATTTGAGCCCGCAAATGCCGCGCACATCTTGCATAGAGTCTATCTATCGATCGAATAGACTCAATTCAATGGATAACAGCGGTTGCCGGGCGTAGCTTCGAGTGGCAAGGAGGCCGGGATGAACATCCTCTCACTTACCGCAGCCACCAACACCAGCTTTCAGATACCGGGGGTTACACCCTGGCACGCGGATCCCCAGGATCCGGCTCTGACCGTGATGACCGACTTTCGCGAGCGAGCGTCCGTGACGGTCGCGGTCACTGCCGCGATCGACGAGGCTCTGGAGCACATGAGACACGCCGGCGTACGTTGCGCCTTCACCATCGATGACCAGAGCCGTGTTGTGGGCTTGATTACTGCCTACGATATCGTCGGTGAGAAGCCGATGCAGTACATGCAGTCGCGGGCAATAACGCGTCGCGAAGTGTTGGTGCGCGACATCATGCAGAGGGTCGCTGCATGGCGCGTTGCGGATATCAAGCAGATAGAGCGCGTCAGCGTCGCCGCCGTGGCCCATATGTTCGCTGAAAAGCGCTTGACCCATTTGCCGATCATGGAGACCAGCGAAGCAGGCGAGCAACGCCTGCGCGGCCTGTTGTCGGCGGCGAAGGTAAAGCGATTGTTGTCGCGGCCCGAGTCAGTCAGGTGCGATGTGACCGGCGTTGCTGCATCAGTGGGACGCCACGGGTAGCACGAACGGCAACGCATTCCTGCGACGCGGCGAGTCATAGGGCACTGCAGCTCGGCGCGTCGCAGTACCGTCTCAACACGGCGTTCCGGCCGCTGCGTCCCGCCTTAAGTTCCAGCCGGCGATTGTAAGCAGGCGTTGGAATTGCCGCTGCAATGAGGAAACATTGCGGCGATCCCGGAATAAAGCCTGCGTGCCATGAGTCCTCCTCATAGACGAATCCGTGTTTGCGCGAAATCGATGCGGCAGCTGTTGATCGCGAAGGCGACAGCAGGCGTACCCCACAATCGGAGAATGTCATGAGCAATGCAGCAGTGATTCATAAGTTACGCCTTGGAGCGCTAGGCCTCGTGGCAGGGCTTGCGCTGAGCGCGGCACCCATCGCAAACGCCCATGGCGGGGGCGGCGGTGGTCAGGGCGCAGGTTTCGGCGGTGGTCATGGAGGTTTCGGCGGTGGCCGCGGAGGTTTCGGCGCTGGTCGCGGAGGCTTCGGGCTCAGACACGGCGGCCGGGAGGGTTTTGGTTTGGGCTTTTACGGCTTCGGTTTTCTCGGCTACGGCCTGTTCTTCGATGCTCTGCCGCTTTATACCTCGACGTACTGGTGGGGCGGTGTTCCGTACTACTACGCAAACGACAACTTTTACGAGTGGAACGAAGCGGTAGGTCAATATGAGTCCGTACGCGCACCGCAGAATCTCGTGAGCCAGGTGACGACAACTCGGGCACTCGGGAACGGCACTCTGTTTGCGTACCCGAAGAATGGACAGACCACCGCGCAGCAGGCGACCGATCGCATCGAATGTCAGCGCTGGGCGACGAGCCAAACGGACAGCAATTCCTCGCCTGCGGTAAGCACCGCTGCGGCCGGCGCCAGTGCGCCGAGGCGGCAGGATTATCTGCGGGCTGAATCGGCGTGCCTGGAGGGTCGCGGCTACAGCGTCGAATAATATGATGTCCATCAAGCGCCGACCTTCCGAGCACCTGCGACTAGCAAGAGACGCCAGCAGCGGGGAAGGCTGGCGCGAGGAGCACAGGACCCGTCGCAGAAATGTCCTCATTATTGGCGGGGGCTTCGCCGGCATGACGGCGGCACAGAGGCTCGAGCGCACGCTGCCGCCGGATTGGAAGCTGACGCTCATCAGTCAGGAGAACTTCATCACCTTCAACCCGCTGCTGCCGGAAGTGGTGGGCGCCTCAATTCCTCCGAGCCATGTCGTCGCCCCGCACCGGCAAATGATCCACTGCAGCCACGTGTGCATGGCAGAGGTCACCGAGATCGATACGGCCGCGCGCCTGGTGCGCTACCTCGGCGAGGGCAGCGGGACGCTGCCTTACGATCACCTGATACTGGCATGCGGCACGAATGCCAACCTCGAGGTCGTCAAAGGCATGGGCAACTTCGGGCTGCCGCTGAAGACCCTCGGCGATGCGCTGTTCCTGCGCAATCGCGTCATCGCGCGACTCGAGCAGGCGGAGCTGCAGCCCGATCCCGAACGTCGGCGCTGGCTGACGAGCTTCATCGTGGTCGGAGGGGGATTCAGCGGTGTGGAAACGACTGGAGAGTTGGTCGACTTTCTGTACGCCAGCTTGCGGTACTACCAGCGCATCCGCTGCGAGGATCTGCGCATCACTCTGGTGCACGGCACCGATCGGCTGCTGCCCGAGTTGTCGCCCCAACTGGGGGCGTTCACGCTGCGCAAGATGCGCGCCCGCAGAATCGACGTGCATCTCAACGCGCGTGCGGTGCGTGTAACGGAGCGCGGCGTGCACCTGGAGTCGGGCGAGATCATCCCGGGCAGCACGGTCATCTGCACCGTCGGCACGCGACCCAATGAGCTTCTCGACAGCATTCCGGCGGCGAAGAATCGGGGCCGCTTGATCGTAAATCCCGACCTCTCGGTGCCAGGAGTAACAGGCGTTTGGGCGGCGGGGGATTGCGCCGCCGTGGTCAATGCACACGACGGCAGGCTGTCCCCGCCCACGGCGCAATTTGCCGAGGCGCAGGCCAGGCAGCTCGCGGCGAATGTCCTCGCGAGGCTCAACGGCGAACCCACCCGGCCGTTCCGCTATCGTCCGAAGGGTCAGCTTGCCTCGGTGGGTCACAACAAGGCGGTCGCTGAAATTTATGGCCTGAAGATCTCCGGATTCGTCGCGTGGCTCATGTGGCGCGGGTTGTTCCTGCTTCGTATTCCCACACTGGCGCGCAAGGCACGACTATTCCTCGAGTGGAACTGGGCGATGTTCTTTCCGCCCGACGTCGCGCACCTCGGCTACCGCCGCACGCCACGGCAGAGCTCCTCGCGGACGTATCCAGCAACCGAAACGACGCTGCAGGCATCGCGCATTCAGTAGTACCTTGCCGTGAATGGCGTCCCGCCGAGCCTGCGCGCTGGCGCTGGCGCGGGTCTCAGCCTCGATCCAGCCTCCGCTCTGGGACATGCGCTCCGTGGACGCACTGCATCCTCGAGCGCGGCGGCACTGAAGCCGGTTTTGAAGCCGAAGATCCGCTAGAACGCGACCCCGCGCACACCCGATGCGGGTGCGGCGTGACCCGTTTCACGGTGATTATGTCTTGTGAGGCGCTTGATATGCCCGCGACCGAGTAGCGGAGGATGTGTCGCCATGCCGCGTCTCATATCTGTTTTTGCCATTGCGATCATTTTGGCCGGTTGTGTCACCACATCCGACGTGGTGCCCGCGACCCGAGGCGCGTACATGATCAGTGCGGCGAATGGCTCCTGGAGCAATCGCGAACCGCCGCAAGTCAGGGCTACCCGGCGAGCAAGCGCTTACTGCGCGAAGCGGAATAAGACGATGGTAGAAGAGGACTTCAACGAGTCTGACTTCGGCTTTGGGTTTGGTGATCGGTACACGCTGAGGTTCAGTTGCGCTCTGGCGGCTGCCGCGAATTAAATTAGACGCTACGGGTAATTGCCGCAGGGGACGTCACAGCCGAGCCTCACACCGGCCGAAAGGCGCACCAGGGCCTCACCCTCTCCGCCAAAATGTAGGCTGTGTCCCTTCGGTGATTCCGGAGCGGGGCGGCGATTCGGTCGATAGCCGTAAGGTTCGCTACGAGATCTCCACGCTCAAGCGCACGAATGACTGACAAGAGCACAAGCGTTAAACGACGGGCAGTACTTGCAGGAGGGGCAGCCGTGGCCCTCGTGACCGCCGGCGCAATCGGACAAGCGTGGCGACGTCTGCGGCGCACGTCCTACAGCGTAGACACGGCGCTACCCGTCAGGGCCCCCGAGATAGTCGGACTGGTCGGCAAGATGCCCTATCGCCGCTTTGGTTCCACCGGTCTTCGGGTGTCGGAGTTGGGGTTTGGTGCTTGGGCCATCGGCGGCAAGGCCTACGGTGCGGTCGATCGCGAGGACTCGCTGCGCGCGTTGGCGCGCGCCGAGGAATTGGGTTGCAATCTTGTCGACACCGCCATGATCTACGGGAACTCGGAGCTCGTGCTCGGGGAATTCCTGCGCGGCCGGCGCAGCCGCTGGATTATCGCGACGAAATACTCGTACCAGCCAGCCGGAATGACCGCCACGTTGGAACAGCAACTGACCCGACTGGGCACCGATGTGATCGACTTCTACCAGCTCCACTGGCTGCCCAAGGATCATCGCCTCTACGATGAGCTGTACCAATTGAAGAGAGCCGGTAAAGTGCGCTATCGTTGGGGCATCGGTCTATTCGGGGGGCGACATCGACCAAGTGATCGACCACGCCATGATCGACGGTGTACAGCTGCCCTTTAGTCTGCTCGATCCCGATCCATTTCTGTTGCGGCTTGTACGACTGCGGCAGAGCAATCTGGCGGTGCTGGTTCGATCCAGCCTTAGAGAGGGGTTTCTGACCGGCAAGTTCAAGCGCGACGCAATCTTTCCCGATCCCAACGATCAACGACATGCCTGGAGCCGAGCGCAAATCGCCAAGGTCGTAGATGAGGTCGAGCGTTTTCGCTTCCTCGAAGCGGACGCAGGGTCGATTCTGCGCGCGGCGGTTGCCTATCCGCTGTCGTTTCCCGAGGTGTCGACAGTGTTGCTCGGCACCAAGACCCTCGCAGAGGCCGAGAACAATTTTGGACAGATCCCGGGTGCACGTTTAAGCGCGGCGAGCCTGCGACGCATACTGGCGGTCCAGGATGATCTGGACGCAGGCGGCCGGCGCAGTCTCAGAGCACTCGCCAAGCGAGCGCTCGGCCGGTTCTGAAAACCCGAGGCTTCTCACGACTACCGGCGGAGCAGTGTCAGCTCCCAGATGTCCTTGCCGGTCGCCATCATCAGCGGACGTAAGGCGAGTAGCCCAACCTTGCCGATGGCGCGTTTGAGGTGCGAGAGCTCGGTAAGCTTGTCGCGCGTCTCCTGGTCAAGTGGCGGCTCGTCCATGCCGCTCTCGTGCAGCAGCAGGACGCCCTTGGCGCGCAGCGCCAGTTCACCGTGCAGTCGCAGGCAGCACAGCATGTCCGCCAGGTCCTCGCCGCGGAAGCGGTCACGCAACGCCTGCAGATAGCGGCCGGCGTTGCTGTTGAGGAACGTACCGGCATTGATCGACTCCAGCAGCTGCACGTTGGATTCGAGGTCCGTGTCGAGCCAGTCGCGTAGCGCGCGCTCGCTGTACTGGAACACCAGGTAGATCACAAACGGCAGCACAACCAGCATCGTGAGCGTCGCGAGCGCCGGCCTTACCAGCATGAGGTTGAAGGCGGTGTGCAGGGCGACCGCCGCCAGAAAGCCTGGCAGCAGGAGCTGTGGCCCGCCATACGGCCGTTTCTCGTAGAGCGTAATCGTGATCACTGCCAGTACCGTTGCCGTCCCACCATGCATGATCGCGGTTCCGAAGCCCCGAATGACCTGCACGGACAGTGCGGCGTCCGGACGTGAGGCGAGGTAATACAGGTTCTCGATCAGCGCGAAGCCTGTGCCGATTGCGAAACCGGCAATTCCGGCGTCCACCGGCACCCCCACGCGCCGCGTGCGGATCAGAAAGACCAGCAGCACCGCCTTCAGGCACTCTTCGATCCACGGCGACACGTAGCCCGAGTAGGCGGCGAAATCCCCGCTGAAATGAGCATATGCGTAGTTGTTGACGAGGTAGCTCGCGCCGGCGGCGAGGCCGCCGATCGCGACCATCGCCAGCACCATTCGCAACCGCAGCAGCTTGTAGCCGTCGAGCTGGAGGAGCCCCACGAGAAACAGCAGCACCGGGACGAGTGCGATCGGGGCGCGCATCAACAGATCGGCGTTCATCGTAGCGTTGGCTTGCCGTGGAACGGGTCACAGCACCTGCAGCGACAACATGAACTCGGTGATGCCCTGTCCGTCGGCTGCGAAACCCCTGGCCACTCCGACCGATAACATCATCGGCTCCCGGTGCATGACGTGCAGCTGAAAGTCGAGTTGTGCGCCGACGTCCTGGGCGCTGCCACGGTACGCCCGGTTCTCGGGGTTAGTCTCGAGGATGCTGGTGAACAGCTCTGGCCGCGCCCAGCTGACGTAAAAGCCCGGCGAGCCGAGGGCCTCGAAGCGCAACGGCGGCAGGCACCATTCGAGTGTCGACTTGACCAGCGACTTACCGTTCAGCGCGTCGAGATCGAAGCCTGGCATGCTGAGCAGCTCGCGGTAACGCTGGGCGCCGCCGTGGGCGGCATCGTCGACGTAGTTGTTGCCGAAGCCGCCCAGATAGGAGTTGGCGAGGGGATTGGAGTGCATTCCTTCCGAGACACTCGCCCCGCTTCTCAGCCAGACCGAGGAATGATCGAGAGGCAACGGGAAGCCGACATCGAATGTGCCGCTCACCCGAGGTATGAAGTCGCTTTCAGCCCCGTAGGCGTGCGCCTTGATCGACCAGCGGTAGCCGGCCTCCTCATCCACCGCACCTGGCGAATGACGGGTGTCCGAGCCCGCGAAGCCGGCTTCGGCGGTGAAGAGATTCTTGGAGGGCGAAGCCACGTTCTGGAAGCCGGGCAGCGTGTCGAGGCCACCGTAGTAAGCGACTTTGGCGATGAGGTCTATCTCCTTTGGCGGGTCGTAGACCAGCGCCCGGTTATAGGCGATGTAGCCGTTGTAGCCGGAGAGGCTGCGCTTCGTGGGACCGAAGAGGTCGTAGAAGTCCGCGCCGTTCCACGCGGCGCCGGCGGTCCAGTCCTCATGGTGACCTTCGGTCGAGACATGGAGGCGTTGCTTGGCGGGCAACCCATCATCCGGACTGTAGCTGGTGTCGACGCTCACCCAGTCGAATGCGAGTGGATCGCTGAAGCGGACGCTACCGCCCAGTCCCACCGCGTTCCTGTATCCCTCGATGACCGGGATCACCGATTCGAGCGACAACTCGCGCATACGCAGGTAGGCGCCTTCCTGCAGAATATGAGATTGGTAAGGGATCGAGGACGGAGCAGCTGCAACCCAGGCTCGCACCTCGGGGTATTTCGCTGCCACCTGCTCGCCGAGAAAGGTGACCGCGCTCAGGTCCTCGGTGGGTCGCGGCTCGATCAGCGTCGGTATGAATCCCTTGGCGCCGTAGCGCAGCACCATGAGCTGCGAGTCATCGAGGGGCAGCGGACGGAAGAAACCGGTCTCCGCGTTACTGACCGCCGCGAGTGTCTCGGTCGCGATCTCGTAGCGGTAGATGTTCGACACGCCGGTGAAATAACTGCTGCCGTAGAGGTAGCGCCCGTCTTTCGAGAACACGAAGCCTTCGGGCACTGCGGCTCCCATCTGGAACGTATGCAGCGGGACGGCGTCGCCTCTGGCGAGCGCGTCGGTGCGCAGGACCCTGACCTGCGTTACCAGTGGCGATCCCGGCCTGTTCCTCGGGACCGACACTGACACCGACGCCAATGAGCCGTCGGGCGAGAGATCGAGGTCGAAGGCCGTCTCGCCGGAGGGAAATACGTACAGGCTCTGCCAATGTTGGTAAGGAAACGGGATCCGCACGAGCACAACGAATCCGTTGTTGAGCCTCAGGCCCCACAGCGAGCGATCCGTTGGGTTGTAAACGATGTCGCCGATCCGGGCGGCTTTGAGCAACATGCGCGACTTGCCGGAGCGAAGGTCGAGCACCTCGAGATTACGGTAGTTGTTGTTGTTCGTTGTGTAGAAAAGCGTTTCGGCAACGGGGTCATAGGCAAGCGAGGTCACGGCATAACCAGTGGCGCCCTTGACTTCCTTGAGCTCGGTCACCGTGCCATCGCTGCGGGAAATCGACACGATGTGCGCAAGCTGCCCTGGATACTTCACGGCCGTTAAGAGCCGGGTCCCGTCCCGTGACAGGTAGCTGCGCGAGACTGCGCCGAGGTCCTTTCGAGTGAAGTCACGAAACGGGGTGACCGGATGCTCGTGTACGGACAGCAGATTCTGCCGCTGGAACTCATGCTCGAAGTTGACCCACTGCTGCCAGGACTCATTGAGCGGTAGCCCGAAGACGCGTTTAAAGTCGTCGGCATAATAGCGCCTGCTGTCGGCATCGCGTCGCCACCAGGCGAGCACCCGCTGTGGGCCATAAGTCAGCGCCAGGTAATCCATGAAGCGTGTGCCATACAGGTAGGCGTTGGCTCCGGTCTGAAAGTCGATCTCGGTTCCCTTGGACACAAGTCCGAGCGGGTCATAAAACCTGGCGTTGTCGTGCACCATTGCGCGGAACACCATCTCGTCGTATCCGCCCTGGGCACGTCCGCGGCCGCCGCTAAGCCAGGTCTCCATGAACACAGCGGTCCCCTCCTGGTACCACTGCGGAGCAGTGAACCGCGGTACGGTGAGATAGTTATACAGCAGGCTCTCGGGGTGCGCGGGGTTGCCTCCCACCTTGCCGTGGAACAGGCGTCGCCACTCCACATCGACGGGGCTGGTGCGATCGTTGATGACGATGTGCGTGAGTTCGTGCGCAGCGGTCGACGCGAACTGCTCAGCGGAGTTGAGTGTCTCGTACGGAGCGTTCGAGGGGGCGATGCTGACGAAGATGTGGTTGCGGGGTGCCGCCCCCGCGTGCGCCCCTCCGCGGTCGCTGAAGTCCTGCAACGCCACGTTGATGCGGCCGTCGGGGACGTACTCGAACAATCGCTCGTGCGTCGCAAGCCCGCTCAGGAAGCTCTGCGTCACGTACGGTACGAGGTAGGTCTCGCTCGGATCGTAGTAAATGATCCGGAGCTCTTCGGTCTCGACGAACTTTTGGTCGGCGCGGACCGGTAACGGACCGCTGAGCGTGACGACGAGCATGGCCGCCAGGCATACGTAGGCCGACGGCTGACTAGGTCCGTTGATATCGTCAGACAATTGAAAAGATGAGTGGCCCGCCGGTCTTGCTCGGGCCACTCACGCACCTTTCATCACCGCAGTGGGGCGGCTGAGAGGCGTCGCGGTTGAGGCGTCAGTTGGAGTCGCGGCTCGAATCGCGGCTGGAGTCGCGGCTGGAGTCGCGGTTGGAGTCGCGGCTGGAGTCGCGGTTGGAGTCGCGGCTGGAGTCGCGGCTGGAGTCGCGGTCTGCGAGTCGCGGCTGGAGTCGCGGCTGGAGTCGCGGCTGGAGTCGCGGCTGGAGTCGCGGTTGGAGTCGCGGCTGGAGTCGCGGCTGGAGTCGCGGCTGGAGTCGCGGCTGGAGTCGCGGTTGGAGTCGCGGTTGGAGTCGCGGCTGGAGTCGCGGCTGGAGTCGCGGCTGGAGTCGCGGCTGGAGTCGCCTTTTACGCCCTCGCTGTCGGCGCTGCCATCGTCAGGGGTGGTCGGGGTGGTCGTTGGCGTGCTGGTGCCGTCTGAGATGACGCGCTTCGCCTCGACAATAGTTCCTGCGGCGTCGACTGCCGGCGGCGTGTGGTAGCTCAGATATACGACCACTCCGATAGCCACCACGATTCCGCCCGCGATCCACACTGTCTTACCAGCCATAAAACCTCCCCACAGGGTATGTCGTAACACTTACCAAATGTCCGTTCTGCAATAACTACCGTGGCAGCAGCAAAAAGTTGGCCTGCACACGGAAAGATGAGGCTGCCTTAGCGGGCGCCGGTCGCCCGGAGCGTTGCGCTGCCGACCGGACGGCCGCCCATCAGGAAGGTCAGATCCACGTTTTGTCCCCCCATTCCGACGCCAGGCAGCGCCACAGTGGTGCGCGGCGCGGCGGATTTGTCCTTCCTTCCGAGTCCGTTGACCCGTAGCGTATGCCCATCGCTCGCGACCAGCACGTCCACCGGAGCGCTCGTCACCAAATCGAACTCCAGGCCCAGACCCGCGCCGTCATGGTACAGGCTGACACGGCCTGTAACCGGTCCGTTAGCGAGTCGTACGGTATCGACGATCGTCGGTGCACGCGCGGCCGCCATCGTGCCGGCGACATCCCTGGTTGCAGTTTCCGGGCCTCTGAGAGTCTCCACCACAACCGCCCCCGCGGCGAGCATAACCGCGATGACGGCGGCATAACGCCAGCGGAGTTGAAAGAACTCTCGCTGCGGCCTGGATGATTGCGGCAGCGCAGCAAGAATGCTCGCCCGGAGTTGCTTCGGCGGCTCCACCTGCTCGAGTGCATCGAGCGCGGTGCATAGGCGCCTGAGTTCCGCGCGCACGGCTCTGACCTCCGGATCGGCGAGCACACCGCGCGCGAGCTCAGCGCGCTGCTCGGCGGTTAGCTCGCCGTCGATCTCCGCGTGAATGAGCGCGAGTTGCCGGGGATCGGCCACGTCAGATCGCTCCGTGTTGCAGGAAGCGCTCCCGCAGCAGCTGGCGGGCGCTATAAAGGCGCGATTTCACGGTCTTCTCGGGCAGCATGAGGATGTCACCCATGTCGTGGTAGCTCAGGTGCATAAAGTGCCGCAGTACGATCACCGTCCGAAGCTCCGGATTGATCCGCATCAGCTCGTCCTCGATCGCCCGGCTCATCTGCTCGTCCTCCACCTGCTGCTCCGGTCCCGGTGACTCGTCCGCTTCCTCGCCACTCATCTCCCCGAATGACTTTTTCGAGGCGAGAACGTTAAGGGCTTGATTGACGGCAATCCGGTAGATCCAGCTGTAGAACTTGAAACTCCGGTCGTAGTCCGCAAGATGCTCGAACGCCTTGAGGAACGTGGTCTGCGCGACGTCCCTCGCATCCTCCGGGTCGCGCAGCAGCCGAAGGGCGGCGTTGAAGACAGGCTTCTGGTAGCGCACGACCAGTTGCTCGAAGGCCGCCCGGTCCCCGTCCCGACAGCGCTGCACCAGGGTCCTGTCATCATCCTCATTCACAAGTACCGCTCAGCGCGCGAAAGGTTGGTCCGACCCGCCTGCGCCAGGTTACTGGTCGGGCGCCCGCATCATGTCGATGATCTTGTCAAAGCCCGTGTAGCGGAAAATGTCATGAATGGGCGCACGGACGTTGATCAGCATCAGGCCTCCCCCCGATCCTCTGGCGCGCTTCTGTGTCAGCAGTAGCACCCGCAGTCCCGCACTCGCGATGTATTCGAGGCGGGCGAGGTCAATGACCCGCGGCTCGGGCAGCCCGTTCAGGAATTGCAGCGCCGCTTCGCACTGCGTGGCGTCCAGGCGCCCCGCCATCACGACCTCGCCTGCCGGGCCCAGGTGGATTTCGAACATGCCTTTATTATGTTCATCGCGGCTGCGCGCAACCGCTGCCCTTCGACCCCCGCACGTTGCGGAGCCCCCAAGGACGGCAAGCTACGCGAATTCATCGCACCTTGCACCTGCCCCGGATACATGCCCCGCGGCCGGGCTGCTAGTGAGTGATGCGCTTGGTCATCGTGAGCTGGTTTCGCGCCCCGACTCGCTGGTAGCTGACGGTGTCCATCAGGCTGCGCACAAGGAACACTCCCTGCCCGCCGACTGCGCGCTGATCGAGGCTCGCCGTGACGTCGGGCGCCGGCACCGAGAGCGGATTGAACTGCGGGCCGTCGTCCTCCACCGTCATCGTGAGGCCGCCGCCGGCCAGGACCAGCGCCACCTCGACAGAAGCGCTGCCCGCCGGCGCACCGTGCATGACGACGTTCATGAAGACCTCCTCGAGCGCGAGCTCGAAGGCCAGAGCCTCAGCCGGTGGCAGCTCGCCGGCCGACCAGAACTCCTGCAGGAAGCCTGTCAGCGCCGGCAGATGCGCCGCATCGTTCGCGACAACGGTGCGGCGCTCTTTGAGTGCAGGTGGTTGCGGGGCGTGCGCGAGTGCCGTTGCCCGGTCTGCGTGCACCGGGATCAGGCGGCTGAAGCCACTCACCTCGAACACCTCGCGTACCGCAGGCTTCAGCGCGCTCAGAGCGAACGAGATGCCGGCACGCTGCGAGGCGCGCGCAGCCAATAGGAAGACGCGCAGGCCGGCGCTTGAGACGTAGTCGAGCGCGGAGCACTCGATAATCACCGCTAGCGGCGCCGTCCCCGCACCGGCGAGCGCCGCCTCGATCTGCTGCTGAAAAGCGGCGGCGGCACTGAAATCAAGCCGCCCCTCCGGAATCACCACGGTGGTCTGGGCGAGTGTTTCGAGCCGGATCTTCAGGACGCGCCCCAGGTGAGCACGGTGAGTGTGATGTCGTCGGATTGTGCTGCAGCGCCGGCGAAGTTCGTGACGCTTCCGCAGATGCGCTCGACGAGCTCTGCTGCGTGATCGTTGCCGTGCGCCTGGACCTCGGCGATCAAGCGCTCCGCACCGTAGGCCTCATCGGCCGCGTTGCAGGCCTCCGTCACGCCGTCGGTATAGAGCACCAGCCGGTCTCCGGGGCGCAGCTGCACCGTGTGATCCGGAAACTCGACGCCCGGCATCACGCCGAGCACGAGTCCGCCTGCGCCGTCGAGCGCTTCAACCGATCCGGCGGCGCGCCGCAGGTAAGGGGGGTTGTGGCCGCCGTTCGCGTAGCGCAGCACCCCCGTAGTCGCGTCGAACACGCAGTAGAAAACCGTGACGAACAAATCCAGCGGATTTTGCGCGCACAAGGCCGCGTTGGTGCGCGCCAGACACGCGCCAGGATCGCTATACATCGGAGCAAGGTCGCGTAGGTTGGTGCGTGCCACGCTCATGAAGAAGGCCGCTGGAACGCCGTGGCCGGAGACGTCCGCCATCACAAGCCCGATCCGTCCGTCCGGCAGCTCGATGAAGTCGTAGAAATCACCGCACATCGTAGTGGCCGGAATCATTCGCGCTGCGCCTTCGCATCCCGGCCTGGCGGGGAAAGTCCCCGGCAGGATCGCCATCTGCAGCGCTTGCGCGACTTCGAGTTCGGCTTTGATCTGCGCCTGCGCCCGCTCGAGCGAGGCGTTCTTGTCGGCAAGTTCGCGGGTGCGTTCCGCGACGGTGGTTTCCAGGATGTGCGTCTGCAGTTTCAACACGCGCAGCAGGCGCAGCAGGCGTAACACCCGCAGCCAGCGCGTGTCGAAACCCCCCAGGAAGAAAGGCGCGATCGCGAGCAGGTCCACCAGGCCACGGAAGCTGAAGATGAACGCGAACTTTTCCCGCGCCGCCACGATGCGCAGCAGATATTCGAGCGAGAACACGGCAACAACGGTGATCTCTTCGATGTGCAGCGCGTGCGTAGCCCAGTCGGGCAGCCCGGGAATCGCTTCCACGCCGATGGACGCGACACTCAATACGATGAGCCCGAGGATCAGGTTTTCAAAAGCGCGAGCGTACGGTCCAGGGCGCAGCAGGAGTAATTCCGCAAGCGCCCGGACAGGCGCCGTCGCGGCCTGACTCAACCTCCGTGCCAATGCCACGCTCATCCTTCGCTAAGACCTATGGTAACGTCGTGTGTGCGGGCCGCGAGGCCCGCGCGAAAGCATGGCTCGGCTGGAAGCCGGGGTGTCCGTGATGAAAGGGATCCAAAAAAAGGAGACGGCAATGAAATGCTACGGGGCAATCGCAGTCTTGCTGGTGTTTTTCTGCTCCGCGCCGACAAAAGCCGCTGACAAGACGCAGGGCGTCGGTACGATAGGCACGGGAACTTTCTCCTGTGAGAAGTTCAGCCAGGTACGACGGAGCGCCGAACAGTTCCGCGCAAATGAACCTGATCGTGCAGTGGGCCTGGGGCTTCATCAGTGCGTACAACACCCGAGCCGCGTTTTCGGCGACCTACCAGGACGACGATGCACCAAACCCAATCTCACCACCGGATGCAAACTCGGTCCTGCTGTTTATCCGCAAGCACTGCGAGAAGAACCCTCAGAGCAATGTAACCAACGCAACGCTCGATCTTATAGGCACGCTGGGCGGCATCGTTTCCAGTTCCGTCAATCTCGCGCAGAAATAGGCGAGCTGGCGTAATCGCGGAACTGCGCGGCCCGGAAAGGCCGAGCGGCGGGATTACCCCGCCGCTCGGCTCCGAAGCCACGCGGCGTAACAGATACCCATCCGCGGCAGCGTGCCATTGGCGCCAGAGCGGTGCACTCGATTACTTCTTACCTGCCGCCGCCAGCGCGTTCACTTTGACCATGGCTTTGGCGGCCGCATTCTTCGCGCAATCCGTATCACTCGGCGTTGAATCCGGATACTGGCGCCCGAGCTCTTTGCAGGCTGCCTGGGCGGCGTCATTGATGCGCTTTTGCATCGCCATAAATCCCGCGTGTGAGGTCAGATCAAGGTCCTTCGCACTCACGCCATAGCTCAGCGAAATGTCCACGATAGGCACGCCGCTCGCGGTGGTGCCGACAGTCTTGCTCACTACTCGCGACGCTTGGACCTGCACTTCCCCCATGTCCTCGGCGAGCACGAGAGTGCTGACCGAAGTGACCGCAAGCAGTCCGATCGCGCCTCTAATCAGTATCCTCGTCATGATTCCTCCCCACCTTTGATTATTGAGTCTGCTGTAAGGTTGTTGTTAGCTGCGAACCGTATTGACGCAAGCTACGGCCATCAGGCGCCGCAGGCCGGACCGAGCCAGGGATCAACCGTGGCCAAGGATGCTCCCCTTCGGGCGAATCGTCGAGAGCCGGTGCCAATCGGCCCCGCCCGCACTGCCGGCTGTGCAGGGTCGAACGCTGGCAGCGTCGCACTGGTGCACAAACCGTTTCAGGCTGTTCGATCACATTCGTGAACGACACCACATTCAGTGGGTGCGGGGTACAGGCGTAGAGCGAACCAGTTGAGAAGTGTTTGATTTTATTGGTGGAGCGCCGAAATTGAACTGTTTGCGCGCCGGGCCAATCTCATGCCGGGCCCGAGGGTCCGAATCCTAGCGCTGGCGGGTACCGAAGCGCTGCGGGTCGTACGGCGCGGGATCGATCGACGGTGTTTCTGCGGACAGCAGATCCGTCAGGAGCCTTGCCGACCCGGCGGCCAGTGTCCAGCCCAAATGCCCATGCCCGGTGCTGACCATCACGTTGCGTACGGACGTAGAGCCGATCAGCGGCACCCCGTCGGGAGACATCGGCCGCAGGCCATTCCAGGGCCTCGCTGCCTCGATGTTGAACTGTGACCGCGGCAGAAGCCGTCGCAGTAATTTCACCAGGTTGCCCGTTCGGACGGGGTTGGGACGGCGGTCGTATCCGGCGAATTCGGCGGTGCCGGCAACGCGAATCGCGCCTGCGAGCGGCACGACCGCGGCGTGAAAGTCATCGTCCACGATGGGGATGCGCAGTGACTCGTCACCCGCGGCGTGCTCAAAGGTGACCGAATAGCCTTTCACCGGGCGAACCGGCAGCCGGATGCCGATGCCGCGCAGGAGCGGTGTGCTGTAGCTACCGGCGGCCACGATGTAGCGATCCGCCACAAAGTGTTCTTTCCCGCTGCGGGCGGCCGTCACCCGCCCGGAGCCGAGCTGCAGCGAAGATACCTCGGTGTCAAAAAGAAACTCCACGCCTTGCTGCTGCGCATGGTTCGCGAGCGCCGTGCAGAATCGATAGGCGTCGCCGGTCTCGTCAGCCTGATAGTGAATGGCGCCCCTCAGCTGGGTACCAATGGGTGCGAGGGCGGGCTCGAGATCGAGGGTTTCCTCTTGCGAGAGCCTGCGAAAGCGCAGTCCCTCGGGCAGAAGCCGCTGCGCCGCTGCCCAGGCATGATCGCAGGCCTGCGAATTTCGAAACAGCTTCAGCGCTCCACGTGCCGAACGACCGTACTGGAGGTGTGTCTGCGCGCGCAACGACTCCATGGCATCGAGCGAATACAGCGCCAGACGCACGTTACTGAGCGTGTTGCGCTCGAAGCGGGCAAGGCGCGAATTTCTGAGGAAGCTGATACCCCAGCCGGCCAATGCTGGCAGCGCACCGAGGCGCAGCTGCATGGGGGCGTCCGAGCGCCCCAGCGATGACAGCAGCAAACGCCAACTGCCCGGAGCGTTCCACGGTTCAGCCATGCTGGGGGTGAGCAGCGCGCCGTTGGCAAAGCTTGTTTCCAGACCCGGGCCGGGCTGCCGATCGATTACCGTGACTTCGTGCCCGCGGCACCTCAGGAAGTACGCAGTGGTGAGGCCAATCAGCCCGCTGCCGATGACAACGATCTTCATGGCCGCAGAATGTACCGCGGTCAGCCGGATGCTAAGCTGGAAATTGCGGCACGGCACCGACGGGCCTGGCCGCATTTGGGCGCGCACGCAGACTTGCACACGTCAGGACATCGGGTATCGACAACCGCGCACGCGGCCTGCGCTGCGGGCTGCTGCGCTCGCCGTGCATTGCGGGCGTACGGTCTCGTTGCGCTGCTGGCGGCATGGCTGTCCCTCGGCGCGGCTTACTCGCGCGAGCCCCCGGGCGCTGCATACCCGCAGCCGCCGCAGGCGCTGTTCAAGGATCTGTTCGTGGCCGTGCAGACGGGCGGGGTGTTCGCCGACGGCAAGACCTTCGTGGACGCGGTGCCGCGCGAGGCACCGGATGACATCCTCGTCGCCTACCACGCCGCGCACTCGCAGTCGCCGGCGGAGCTGCGGGCCTTCGTCGAGCGGTACTTTTCGCTGCCCACGGAATCCGCCACCGCCGTAACGGCGCCCGAGCACCTCTCGCTCGTCGCCCACATCGATCGACTGTGGGATCAACTGACGCGCAGCACCGCGAGCGTACCGCCGTATTCGTCGCTGCTGCCGCTGCCGGCCCCGTACGTGATCCCCGGCGGGCGCTTTCGCGAGATCTATTACTGGGACTCGTACTTCACGATGCTGGGACTGCAGCAGAGCGGCCGCTACGAGCTGGTCGCCGACATGGTGCGTGACTTCGCGTATCTGATCGACACCTACGGTCACGTACCGAACGGCACGCGCACCTATTACCTCAGCCGCTCGCAGCCGCCGTTCTTCTTCGAGATGGTCGGGCTGTTGTCGAAGGATGCCTCGGGCGATGCGTTTGCGCACTATCTGCCGCAGCTGAAGCGCGAATATGCATTCTGGATGGAAGGCGCGGAACGGCTGCACGCCGGCGGTTCGCACCGGCGCGTGGTGGCGATGCCCGACGGGGCGATCCTCAACCGCTACTGGGACGATCGCGATACGCCGCGCGATGAATCCTATCGCGAAGACACGGAGCTGGCGCGCAGCAGCGCTCGCCCGGCGGCGCAGGTTTTTCGCGACATCCGCGCGGCCGCGGAAAGCGGCTGGGACTTCAGCTCCCGTTGGTTCGCCGACGGACGCACACGCGCCACGATCGACACTACCGAAATCGTCCCGGTCGACCTCAACAGCCTGTTGTTCGGGCTCGAGAACGCGATTCGCGCCGGCTGCGCACGTAGCGCGGACCGCGCCTGCGTCGGTGAATTCCGCCGCCGCGCCGCCGCGCGCCGCGCCGCGATCGACCGCTACCTGTGGGATGAGTCCGCCGGCGCGTACCTTGACTTCCACCGGACGCAGCGTGCGCGCCTGCCGGGCATCTCGGCGGCCACGCTCTATCCGCTGTTTGTTGCCGCCGCTTCCCGACAGCAGGCGGCGGCGGTTGCTGCCAGCGTGCGCGCTGTGCTGCTCAAGGCCGGCGGCATCGTGACCACGCCTCTCAGTACCGGCGAGCAGTGGGACGCACCCAATGGCTGGGCGCCGTTGCAGTGGATCGGTGTCTCGGGTCTCGAGCACTATGGCCAGCGACAGCTGGCGGAGGCCATTGCCTGCCGCTGGCTGCGCAGCGTCAGGCGCGTCTACGACCAGAGCGGCAAGCTGGTTGAAAAGTACGACGTGCTCGACACGCAGCGCGCGGGCGGGGGCGGGGAATATCCGCTGCAGGATGGTTTCGGCTGGACCAACGGTGTCACGCGTAAGCTCCTGACGATGTACCCCGCCGATGCCACCGCTGAGCAGTGCGCAGCGCCTGCGGCGCATGCCTCTGCCGCGCGCTCGACCGCGCCGTCGCCGCCTTAAGCCTCGGGAGCGCGGCGAGCCGCAATCAGGCGTCGGCGCTGAGTTATCGGGCAAGCCGTAGCCTGCGCTCTTGACCTCTCGGGCCTCCCGGCCCGACAGTTGCACTTTCCAGGGGTGCTGTCAGGGGAGGGCGGGCATGGTGCGGGCATCGCTCATCGCGATTCTCACTTACCTCGGCGCTGTGGTCGGGAGCGGCGGCGGCGGAGGGCCGGGCGGCCGACGCCGGGTGGACCATGCCGTCGAAGGACTACGCGGCGACGCGCTACAGCGCGCTCGCCCAGATCACGCCACTCAACGCCCGCTCGCTGCATCCCGTGTGGACGTTCTCCACCGGCGTGCTCGGCGGCCACGAGGGGCAGCCGCTGGTGGTCGGCGACACCATGTATGTCGTCACGCCCTGGCCGAACGTGCTTTACGCGTTCGATCTCAGCCGCGAAGGCTACCCGCTCAAGTGGAAGTACCGGCCCGAGGTGAGCGCCAACGCGATCGGCGTTGCCTGTTGCGACAGCGTCAATCGCGGCGCGTTCTACGCCGACGGCAAGATCGTCTATAACCTTCTCGACGGCCACACGGTGGCGATCGACGCCGCTACAGGCCGCGAGCTGTGGAAGACACAGATCGCAGCGCTCGGTAACGGTGAGACCACCACCATGGCGCCGCTCGTGGTCAAAGATAAGGTGATCGTCGGGGCCGCCGGCGGGGAATTTGGCATCTTCGGCTGGATCAAGGCGCTGGACCTCAAGACCGGACAGGTGGTCTGGAGTGCACGGAACATGGGCCCGGACACCGAGATGCGCGTCAAGCCCGAGACCTTCAAGCCGCCCTACGACAGCGGCGCCGAGCTTGGCACGCGTACCTGGGCGAGCGACAGCTGGCGCACCGGCGGCGCTCCGGTGTGGGGATGGATGGCGTACGACGCCGAGCTCGATCTGATCTATTACGGCACCGGCAATCCCTCGCCTTACAACTCGGAGCAGCGTCTCGGAGACAACAAGTGGAGCACGAGTGTGCTGGCGCGCAGACCCGGAGACGGCAGTCTCGTCTGGGCGTATCAATTCACCCCGCACGACAACTGGGACTACGACGCGACCGGGGCGATGATCCTGGCGGACCTGACAATAGCGGGACGGCCGGTCAAGGCGCTGGTGCACTTCGACAAGAACGGCTTTGCGTATACCTTCGATCGTGCGACCGGCCGGCTGCTCGTCGCCCAGGCATTCGCACCGGTGAACTGGGCGCGCTCGGTGGATCTCGCCACGGGTCGCCCGGTGCTCGAGCCCTCGAAACAGACCGGCGTCTCCAAAGGCAACGTGCGCGGCATCTGTCCCAGCCTCGAGGGGGGCGCGAGCCCAGCGTCGCCCGCGGCGTATTCCCCACGCACTCATCTGTTCTACACGTCCACCAACAACCTGTGCATGGACTACGCCGTTTCGCACGCGACCTACCTGAAGGGGACGCCGTTCGTGGGAGTCAACAGCCCATACCTGGCAGGCCCCGGCGGCTACCTCGGCAGCTTCATGGCGTGGGACGCCGCTAGCGGCCGCAAGGTATGGGAGGACAAGGAGCCGTATCCGACCTGGAGCGGCGCGCTGGTGACCGGCGGTGATGTCGCCTTCTACGGCACGCTGGATGGCTGGTTCAAGTCGGTCGATGCCCGCACCGGCAGGCTACTGTCGAAATTCAAGGTCGGCTCCGGAGTGGTCGGCAACCCGATGACTTACCGCGCTCCCGACGGGCGGCAGTACGTCGCCGTGTACGCCGGCTTCGGCGGGGACTGGGCGCTGCTCGCGGGCGACACGCGCTCGGACGATCCCACCGATGTGCGCGCGCCGGCAGATTACGTCAAGGATATCGGGCGCCATACGAGCCAGGGCGGCATCATCTGGATCTTCGGCTTGTGAGGCGGCGTATGCGACACGATCGGGCCTGCCGGCGCGCTGCCTGCGCGTTCGCCACCGCGCTCCTGGCGTGCGTTGCGCTCCTGGCGTGCGCGCCGCGCAGCGGGCCGCCGCCACAGCCAACGGGCGCGGCGCTGCCTGCGGTGCGCTACGAGGCGCACCTCACGGCGGGCGACTTGGCACCGCCCGGCGCCACGTTGCGCAACCCCCACGACGGCGATAAGGCAGTGGCGAAAAGCGGGGCGCTGCTCTTCAGTGCGATGAACTGCGACGGCTGCCATGGAGGCGAGGGCAGTGGGTGGGTTGGACCGAATCTCGCGGACGGACGCTGGCGCTACGGCGGAGCGGACAGCGAGGTTTTCAGTTCGATCTACTTCGGCCGCCCCAAGGGTATGCCGGCCTTTGGCGGTGTGCTGGGCACTGAAGGCGTCTGGACGCTGGTCACGTACCTGCGCTCGTTGCCGGCGCCGGCGGACCTGCCCACGGAGTCGTGGCAGGAGCGCTGAGCTCACCGCCTGAGCGCGGCTGCGGACGCGTGTAGCGACGCTGCTGCCGATGGCCGGGCAATGACGAAAGGTGCATAGTCATCGCATGAAGCCGCACGTGCCGTTCGAGCTCGCCGTTCCGGTCGACGCTACCGATCACCTGATCGGTGCGCCGCATGCCGCCGTAACCGTCGTCGAGTACGGCGATTTCGAATGTCCCAACTGCAAGCAGGCGGCCCCGGCGCTGAAGCTGCTGCTCGAGCGCTTTGCCGGACGTGTGCGCGTCGCGTTCCGCAACTTTCCCCTCGAGGACGTGCACAGCCACGCACTGGGCGCAGCGGAGGCGGCGGAGTGCGCGGGCGGGCAGGGCAAGTTCTGGCCGATGCACGACCTGCTGTTCGAGAATCAGGCACATCTGCGACCGAAGGATCTGCACACTTACGCCGAGCGGCTGGGCCTCGACATGGCACGTTTCACGGCCGAGATGGACGATGAGGTCTATCGGCAGCGCGTGCGTGAGCAGCTGCAGGGCGGTCTCGACAGCGGCGTGCGCGGCACGCCGGCATTTTTCGTCAACGACCGCGTCGAGGACGTCTCCTTCGGCCTGCGGGCCCTGTTTGACGCGGTGGAGCGGCGATTGCATCCGGCAACGGGTCGCGGAGGTGTGTGAGCGTGCGCGCACGCTGGCCGAGGGTGTTAGTGCTTGCCGGTGTGATCGGCGCTGCAGCAGCAGCGGGAGCTGCAGGTGTGACGAAGATCTCTGAGGCCGGTGGCGACAGTGCTGACCCGTACCTGTGGCTGGAAGACATCCACGGCGCAAAGCCGCTGGAGTGGGTCAGGGCACAGAACGCAAAATCCATCGCCATCCTGCAGACGGACTCCGATTACCGGAACGATTACGACGCGCTGCTCAAGGTGATGGATGCGACTGATCGCATCCCTTACGGCGAGCTCGATCACCAGTACGTCTTCAACTTCTGGCAGGACGCACAGAACCCGAAGGGAATCTGGCGGCGCACGAGCATCGCGGACTACGCCAGCACCGCGCCGCGCTGGGAAATCCTCCTGGACCTCGATCGGCTCTCGACCGATGAGCATGAGAACTGGGTGTGGAAAGGCGCCGAATGCACCTCGTCGCTGCGGCGCTGTCTCGTCAATCTCTCGCGCGGCGGCGGTGATGCGGTGGTGGTGCGCGAGTTTGACCCGCAGGCGAAAGCGTTCGTGCCGGGAGGATTCCAGCTCAGCGAAGCCAAATCCTCGATCACGTATCTGGACGAGGATACGGTGCTCTTTGGCACCGACTTCGGCCCTGGCTCGATGACGGCGTCCGGCTACCCGCGGATCGTGAAGCTCTGGAGGCGCGGCCAGCCCATGACCGAGGCGCGCGTGATCTACGAGGGCAAGGTTGACGACGTCGGCGCCGCAGGTGTCGTGTTCCGTGAGCCTGCCGCGACCATTGCCCTGGTGCAGCGTGACGTCAACTTTTTCGCTGCCGAGTACTACACAATCTCGCCCGAGGGCACGACGCGGCAGCTGCCGCTGCCGCTCGGTGCGGATCTGAAGGGTGCACAGGGCGGGGCGCTCATTTTCACCCTGCGCGATGACTGGACGCCGCCCGGGGCGGCGGCGATCCCCAAGGGCTCGCTGATCGCTTACCGGGTTGCGGAACCTCGCAAGGCTGCGGGCGCAAACACGGTGTCGGTTCTTTACACGCCCGATGCGCACGGCACGATCGATGAGGTAGCAGCCGGGCGTGATGCCGTCTACGCCTCGATCTATGAGGATGTCACCGGCAGCATCCACGCCTTTCGCGCCGGGCCCGCGGGCACGTGGAGCGACTCGGTGCTGGCGCTTCCGGCCGGCGGCTCTACTCACATCGTCGCCGCGAACGCCTGGGGACCGGAAGCGCACCTGCGCTTCGAGAGCTACACCATTCCCACCACGCTGTACGTCGACTCCGGCGACGGCCGGCCGGCGGCCATCAAATCGCTGCCTCCGCGCTTCGATGCGTCGAATCTCGCCACCGAGCAGTTCTTTGCGGTCTCGGCCGACGGCACGCGCGTTCCGTATTTCGTCACGCGCCCGAGGAACGCGCGCGACCCGGCGCCGACCGTGCTGTACGGTTACGGCGGCTTCGAGGTCTCCGAGACGCCGGTGTATTCGGCGAATTTCGGCATGCTGTGGCTGAGCCGTGGTGGGGTGTTCGTGGTCGCGAATATCCGCGGCGGCGGCGAGTATGGCCCGGCGTGGCATCAGGCGGCGCTGTTGCAGAACCGTCAGCGGGCCTACGACGACTTTCAGGCCGTCGCGCAGGACATCGTCAAGCGCGGCATCACCACGCCGCGGCAACTTGGCATCATGGGCGGCTCCAACGGTGGGCTGCTGGTGAGCGCCAACATGGTCGAGCGGCCCGAGCTGTTTGGCGCGGTGGTCTGCCAGGTGCCGCTGATCGACATGATCCGCTATACCCAGATCGGCGCAGGCGCCTCCTGGGCCGCGGAGTACGGTGATCCGGCACGGCCCGCCGACCGCGCCTGGATCCTGAAGTACTCGCCCTATCAGAATGTCAGCAAGGACAGGAAGTATCCGCCGGTGTTCTTCGTCACCGCCACCAGCGACGATCGGGTGACTCCCGTGCACGCGCGCAAGATGGCCGCGCGCATGGAGGCGCAGGGGCACGAGGTGCTCTTCTTTGAGAACACCGACGGCGGTCACGCCGCCGCGGCAGACCACAGACAGGCGGCGGAGATGTGGGCGCTCAGTTTCGTCTACCTCAAGCAGAAGCTGCATGACTGAATCCATAACGCCGCGCGGCGGCGGCTGCCTTTGCGGCGCGGTGCGTTACGAGGTGCGCGGGAAATTGCGGCCGATCGTCATGTGCCATTGCACGCAATGCCGGCGCAGCACCGGCCATGTGATGGCGTCGACCGCGGCGCGACATGCGGATTTTCGCCTCGTGGCCGACGGCGGGCTCGGGTGGTACACGTCCTCGGACGAGGCACGGCGCGGATTCTGTGCGCGTTGCGGCTCGACGCTGTTCTGGCAGGGTGTCGGGCGCGATTATGTCAGCATCGCTGCCGGCACGCTCGATGATTCCAGCGGGCTGCAGGTGGCCTGTCACATTTTCGTCGCCGACAAAGGGTGCTATTACGAGATCGGGGACGGCACGCCGCAGGCCATGGATGGCACTTTCTCGGTTGCGTGGTCCTGACGCTGCGCGCCGGCGATCGCTTGCCCGTTGCCTGGAAGAATGGCGGCGGGGTGACGCGCGAGGTCGCCGTATACCCGCCGGGGAGCGATCCCGGCGCTTTCGACTGGCGGGTCAGCATCGCGGAGGTGCACTCGAGCGGCCCGTTCTCCTTCTTTCCCTGCGTCGATCGGGGCATGGCAGTGCTCGAAGGCACTCTGGCGCTCTCGATCGGCGGCCGCGATACGATCAGCCTCTCCCCGGACACCCCGCCGGTGTACTTTCCCGGCGACGTCGCGGCATCGGCCGAGCCGCTGGGGCGGGCGGTCACCGATCTCAACGTCATGACGCGGCGCGGCCGCTTCGCGTCGCACATGACACGCTGCCTCGTGCGGGAATCGACGCCGCTGACGTTGCGCCCGGGCACGGCGCTGATCCTCGCGCTGTCGGCGCTCGGGTTGCGCTGCGGCGAGCGCTGCGTCGGCCTGTCAAAGCTCGATGCGGCGCTGATCGCAGGCCCGAGCGGGTGCGAGGTGCAGCCGCGCGATCCGCACGGCTCGTTCTACCTGATCGAGCTCATGACGCTTACACGATAGCCGCCGTCCCATTTGGATCACAGCGCCTGCGTCTGCGCTGGCACGCTGCCGCTCCGCCATCAAGAGGGAAGCACCTGCGTGAGGTTTGCCACCGATCACCCGTATGTGTTGACCGCCAGTTGCCCGAGCCGCATGGGCACGACCGCGGCCATCACCGGTTTCCTCGCCGCGCGGCGCTTTTACCTGATGGAGATGCATCAGTTCGACGACACGATTTCGCAGCGCTTCTTCGTGCGCATCACCTTTTGCGGTGTGCAGGGCGAGGCGGTCGAGCTCGGGAGGCTGCGCCAGGAGTTCGAGCCGCTGGCCGCCGCCGAGGAGCTGGAATGGCGCATCCACGACAGCCGCGAGCGCATGCGCGTGCTCATCATGGTGTCCAACCTCGATCACTGCCTGGAGGATCTGCTCTACCGCCATCGCACCGGCGAGCTGAGGATGGACATCACCGCCGTGGTGTCGAATCACGTCACGCTGCAGCCGACTGCCGCGCGGCACAATCTGCCGTTCTTTCACCTGCCGGTGACATCCGCCACCAAGGCCGAGCAGGAGCGGCGGCTGCTGGAGCTCGTCGATTCGACGCGCACCGAGCTCGTGGTGCTGGCGCGCTACATGCAGATCCTGTCCGATGAGCTGTGCGGGCAGCTGCGCGGGCGCGCCATCAACATCCATCACTCGTTCCTGCCGGGCTTCAAGGGGGCCAAACCCTACCACCAGGCCTACGATCGCGGCGTCAAGGTGATCGGCGCAACGGCGCATTACGTGACGCACGACCTCGATGAGGGTCCGATCATCGAGCAGATCGTGGAGCGCGTGGATCATGGCTACACGCCGGATATGCTGGTTGCGGCCGGGCGCGACTCCGAAAAGCGGGCATTGTCAGCCGCGGTGCGCTACGCCATCGAGCAGCGGGTGTTTCTGAACGGGGGACGCACCGTCGTCTTCAGGTGATGCGCGCGCGGATTCGATAAAGCTCGGTGGCATGCGCGCTCACGCGGGCGCTGATCGCCGCCGTGCTGTCGCGCGATGTGTGGCGCCACAGGTCACGCACAGCATAGTGACCGGCAGCCTGCAGTCCGAGCTCGGTCGCCTCGACCGTGATCGTCGCTGGGTGATCGCTCGGGTTGAACAGCGCGACTGCAAGCGAACCGTCCTGCAGCGGCTTCACGATCACCTGCGCGTCGACCTGGTCGCGAATCCGCTTTCCCTGCCTGCCCAGCTCGTCCTGATCGATCGCGATCACCTCGCGGTTGGACAATATTGCGAGCGCGCTCGCATCGATCTTGCGCAGGTCGGTGCCGATCAGCAGCGGTGCCGCCATGATCGCCCACAGACTGAAGTGCGTGCGATATTCGCCGCCACTCATGCCGCCATTGCCGATTTCCAGCATATCCGGATCATTCCAATGGCTCGGCCTGGCGTAAGTCTCGAGCACGACGTTTTCGTGGTAGATCCTGAGCATCGACTGGAAGCTGTCCTCGATGTCGCCGGTGGTGCGCCAGGAATTCGCGTCGATGCCGGGGTCGGCTGCCCAGAGCCACGGCCGATTTTCACCCCATTCACAGACGCTGTAGAAAATCGCGCGGCCGCTCCGGTGCAGCGCCGTAGCCATGCGGCGATAGCGCTCTCTGGCGTCGAGCACTCCATGGTTGCAGTTGTCGTACTTCAGGTAGTCCACTCCGAGGGACGCCAGCAGAGCGGCATCCTGCATCTCATGATCGAGCGCGCCGGGAAAACCACCTTCCTCGCGCTTCTGGCAGGTAAACGCACCGGCGCTGGAATAGAGGCCGAACCTCAGGCCCCTGGCATGAATATAATCGGCAACTTTCTTCAGTCCGCCAGGAAAGCGCTGACGGTTCACGACCAGGTTGCCTTCCCTGTCGCGGTCGGGCTCTGCCCAGCAGTCATCGAGATTCAGGTAGGTATAGCCGATGTCCCTGAGACCGAGCGACACCAGGCGATCCGCGATCCCGCGAATCATCGTCTCGTTAAATTCCGGCCGGCAATGGGTGGAGTTCCAGTTGTTGAAGCCCATCTGCGGCCTCGGGGCGAGAGCCGTTGCAGCGAGCGGCGCAGACTGAGCCGACTGCCACAGCAGCATGCACAGGGTGATACAGTGCAAAAAGTTGCGGATCAAGATCCAGCCTCACGGCGATCGCCTGCGCCGGTGACGATAGCACACGGTACCTGCGCCTCGAGTTGCCTCGGATATGAGTGAGCCAGCAATCACCCAACCCTCGCGCCGCCTGCGCGCGGGCTCGGTCTGGCTGAGCGTGTAGGGCCGCACCCGGTGGGCAGGATCACCCGATTGCGTCTCTGCGCGATGATGTTTCTGCAGTTCTTCATCTGGGGCGGCTGGTTCGTCACCATGGGCAGCTACCTGGCGTCGAACCTGCACGCGAACGGCGCGCAGAGCGCACTGGCCTATTCCACGCAATCCTGGGGCGCCATCATTGCCCCGTTCATCGTCGGGCTCATTGCGGATCGTTACTTCAATGCCGAGCGCCTGCTCGGCGCTATTCACATCGCCGGCGGCCTGCTGCTGTGCGCGCTATTCAGCACACAGAGCTTCAAAGCCTTCTATCCCTGCGTGCTCGCGTACATGATTCTGTACATGCCGACGCTGGCGCTGGTCAATGCCATCTCGTTTCGTCAGATGGCTGAGCCCGCCCGGCACTTCGCGAGCATTCGCCTGTGGGGCACGATCGGCTGGATCGTCGCGGGGCTTACGATCAGTTACCTGTTCGCCTGGGATTCGCGCGCGGGCATGGCGCAGGGCGCGCTGCGCAATACCTTCCTGATGTGCGCAATCGCGTCCTTCGCACTCGGCATCTACAGCTTTACGCTGCCGCGCACGCCGCCGCTGCCAAAGCCCGGGAAGCAGCCGGGCCTCGGGCGGCTGCTCGGTCTCGATGCACTGGTGTTACTGCGGCAGAAGAACTTCGTGGTGTTTTTCGTAGCGTCGATCCTGATCTGCATTCCGCTCGCGTTCTACTATCAGAACGCCAATCAGTTTCTGACGGAGATTCACGTCGCCAATGCAACCGGCAAGCAGACCATCGGTCAGATGTCGGAAGTGCTGTTCATGCTGCTGATCCCGGTGTTCCTCCGGAGCTTCGGCCTGAAAACCACCCTGTTGCTGGGCATGCTGGCCTGGGTCTGCCGCTATGTATTGTTTGCTTTCGGCAATGCGCATGAGCTGGGATTCATGCTGATCATTGGCATCGCGCTGCATGGCGTGTGTTACGACTTCTTTTTTGTCTCCGGCCAGATTTACACCGATTCCCGGGCAGGTGCAGAGCACAAGAGCGCGGCCCAGGGGCTGATCACACTGGCGACCTACGGTGTCGGCATGCTGGTCGGGTTCTGGGCTGCGGGCCTCATCGACGACCGCTATACCATCGGCGCCGTGCACGACTGGCAGTCTATCTGGCTGTATCCGGCAGGCTTTGCCGCCGTGGTCTTGGTGCTGTTCGCGTCGGCGTTTCGCAATGAGACGGTCAGGTATGCCCTTCGCCGCGAAGCCTATCGATCCTGACTGAGCGCACCGCTGCCATGCCTTTCGTGACGGCGAACTCCCAACGCAGCGCCTACGACGTCATCGTGGTCGGCTCCGGTGCGGCCGGCGGGCAGACAGCCTATACGCTGTGCATGGACGGTGCGAAGGTTCTGATGCTCGAGGCCGGGCGCAACTATTCCCCCGCGACCGAGACACCCATGTTTCAGACGCCGGAGCTCGCGCCGCTGCGCGCGATCTCCACCCCGCAAAAGCCCTTCGGCTTCTACGACGCGACGGTCGGCGGCGGCTGGGAGGTGCCGGGAGAGCCTTACGTGAACGCGAGCCAGGAGGATGCCGGTCGCTTCGCATGGTGGCGGGCGCGCATGCTCGGGGGGCGCACCAATCACTGGGGGCGGATTGCGCTGCGCAACGGTCCCTACGACTTCAAGCCCTATACCCGCGACGGGCTCGGGTTCGACTGGCCCATACGCTACGAGGACCTCGCGCCGTATTACGACAAGGTGGAGCTGCTGATCGGCGTATTCGGCAGTAACGAGGGCCTGGAGAACACGCCGGATTCGCCAGCGGGGTGTCTGCTGCCACCGCCCGAGCCGCTGGTGAGCGACCTCCTGGTCGCACAGCGAGCCAGGCGCCTCGGCATACCGGCCATTCCCGGCCATAAGGCGGTGCTTACCCGGCCGCTCGATTTCAGGGGCTCCCCGGCACGCCTGCATCCGGGTAATGTCACGGCGCAAAGGATTCTCGCGGACGACATGCGCAGCCGCGCCGCGTGTATCTGGGCGACACCGTGCTCGCGCGGCTGCGCCATCCGCGCAAACTATCAGTCGACCACGGTGCATCTGCCGCCCGCACTTGCCAGCGGCAACCTCGATATCACGACCGACGCGATGGTTTACGAGGTCACGCTCGCGCGCGACGGCCGGGCGAATGGAGTGAGTTTCGTTGACCGCACAACCGGCAGGCAGCAGCACGCAGCGGCAAGGGTGGTGGTGCTGGCGGCGAGTGCGTGCGAATCGGCGCGTATCCTGCTCAATTCCAGGAGCGCGCAGTTTCCCGACGGCCTGGCTAACTCCAGCGGCAGAGTCGGGCGCTACCTGATGGACACCGTCGGCAGCAGCGTGAGCGGGCAGATTCCGCTGCTCGAGAGCCTGCCGCCGCTCAACGAGGACGCCGCAGATGGCGATCAGCTCTATGTTCCCTGGTGGCTGTACCGGGAGCAGCGGGCCGGCAAGCTGCCGTTCGCACGCGGGTACCATATCGAATTCGGCGGCGGCAGGCGTATGCCGGGTTACGAAACTGCGAAGGGACTGGAATGGCTGACCGGCGGCAGCTACGGGGTGAAGTTCAAGCAGGACGTGCGCCGCTATTACGGCTCTTTCGTTTATTTCGATGGGCGCGGCGAGATGATCCCCAATGATCACAGCTATTGCGAGATCGATCCCGGGGGGGTCAAAGACAAGTGGGGGATCCCGGTGCTGCGCTTCCATTGGCAATGGTCGGAGCACGAGCGTGCGCCAGGCTGCGCATATGCAGCGAGACGTTCGTGGATATCATTGATGCGATGGGTGGGCGAATCCACGGCACGATGCAAAGCGGTGCCAAGGCCATCGCTCCCGGCGGGTTGATGATTCACGAGGTCGGCGGGGCAATGATGGGGTCCGATGCGAAGACTTCGGTGACCAACCCGTGGTGCCAGAGCTGGGATGTGCCGAACCTTTTCATCACCGACGGCGCCGTGTTCGCTTCGAACGCGGACAAGAATCCGACCCTGACGATCATGGCTCTGGCGTGGCGCGCGGCGGACCACATCCTCGAGCGCATGCGCCGCAGGGAGCTGTGATGGATCGGCGCACGACGATCAAGTGGGTGCTGGCCGCGAGCGCGGCCTGGCCGCTGGCCGGAAAAGGCGCAGCGCCAGCCGCCGATCCGGCGCTGGCGGCGCGCGGCTACGGGAACGATCCGGATCTTCTGGCGGTTTACCACCCCGGCGAGCTGTGGCCCCTGACGCTGACAGCCGCACAGCGGCGGCTCGCGACTGTGCTTGCGGATATCATTATTCCGGCCGACGAGCACTCCCCGAGCGCCTCGGCGGTCGGGGTGGTCGAGTTCATCGATGAGTGGGTGAGCGCACCGTATCCCGCGAGCCGACAGGACCGGCCGATCGTGCTCGACGGGTTCGCCTGGCTGGACGCCGAGGCCATGCGACGCTCCGGTAAGGCATTTTCCGATCTCGGCACCCCCGGGCAACGCGGCATCTGCGATGACATCTGCGACGCATCGCGCGCGCTGCCGGAACGGCATGCCGCTGCGCGCTTCTTCGCGCTCTATCGCAATCTGACCGCCGGCGGGTTCTACTCGACTCCCGTGGGCCGCAGCGACCTGGGTTACATGGGCAATGTGGCACGTGAGCGTTTCGAAGGGCCTCCGCCGGCGCTGCTGGCGAGATTGAACCTGCCGTGAACCAAGCGATTCCAGACAGGTGCGAACCATGAACCAGACTTCTCTGTTTGCCACCATGCTGCTGGCTTGCGCGGCAGCGACGCTTGCAGCCGATCCCGCCGGCGCGCCCTCAGGAGCCTGGCGCTCGCTGCTGCAGGGGGACAGCGCGCCCGCCTGGCGCGGCTGGAAAGAGCCGGGATTGCCGGCGGGCTGGCACGTTGCCGGCGGGGTGCTCTCCAAGGAGGGGGTGGTGGACGATCTGGTCACGAAGGAGAAGTTCGGGGATTTCGAGCTCGAGCTCGAGTGGAAGATAGGCAAGGGCGGCAATAGCGGAATCTTTTACCGCGGCACGCACGAGTACGACCATATCTATTGGAGCGCGCCGGAATATCAGCTCCTCGATGATGCGAATACCGAGGACGGCAAGAGCCGCCTCACGGCCGCCGCGGCCGACTATGCGCTCTACGGCGCACCGGCCGGCGTGGTGCAGCCGTACGATCACTGGAATAAGACGCGCCTCGTCGTCAGGGGCAACCATGTGGAGCATTGGCTCAATGGCCGCAAGGTCGTCGAATATGAGCTCGGCAGCGCCGACTGGAAGAGCCGGGTTGCCGCCAGCAAGTTCGCCAAGTACCCGAACTACGGCCTCGCGACGACCGGCCTCATCGGGCTGCAGGGCGATCATCCCGGCGCGCTGGCCGTTCGCGGCATCCGCATACGCGAGTTGCCTTGATGGCTGGAAAAATCAACATCACCTTCACGCCGGGCGACACCGCGCCGCCGGCCCGAGCAACGCCCGCGGTGGTACCCGCTCTACGCTCCCACGATCTTTTCCCGACGCGGATCTGGCAGGCTCAGCTCGAGCCTCTCGTCCCGCAGCTGGAGCGATGGGTGCAAGTCGTGCTTGCGATGCGCGCGGCAGCGCCTAAGCCGGCAGGTCGCACGGTCCGTCAGGGTTGGAACAGTGAGGACATGAGCGTGCTGGAGAAACCCGACTTCGTTCCCCTGCGCGATACCATTCGTGCGGCGTGCGCCAGTGCGCTTACCGAGATGGGTCGGGGCGAGCAGGCATTTGTCCTGCAATCCTGGGTCAACCTGCACGATCGCGGCGGATTCAACTTCCTGCATCTGCACGAAGGCTCGCTGCTGTCAGGCAGTTTTTATCTGAAGGTGCCCGCCGGCTCGGGCGCGTTCGTGTTCCGCGATCCGCGCCCGGGGGTGATTCACAGCTCCATCAAAGGCGCCGTGCCCAACGGCCACAGCGACATTCATCTCACGCCCAGCGCCGGACTGCTGGTGCTGTTCCCCTGCTGGATGGAACACTACGTTGAGCCCCACGACAACGACGAGCCGCGCATCACCATCGCCTTCAATGCGAATGCGCCGGACCGCGAGCTGCCGGTGAAGCGCTGAGCGGCGAGCCAGCGCTCACATGTCTCGCGGGACCACGCGCTTTGGCGTACGCGAGAGCGCGCGAATCAGATCGGCTTCGGCCTGACGATAGGGCGTGCCGTCCGCCCGGAACACGTCGTGATGCCAGACGGCCGGCTCGCGGCCGTTGACGTAGGGAATGACCCAGCTGTCCCACGGCAGACGCGTTTGCGTCTTGCCGTCGACCAGCCCCCAGTTGATCATCGCGATATTCAGGCGCTTGCCGATCGGCAGCGATTCATCGAACGTCGATCCGGCCCCGCGCGCCAGATATTCCGTGCACCACACCGGACGGCCGAGCGCCAGGAGTCGGGAGGCTTTGCCGGCGAAGGTTTCCGGCCAATGATAGTCGTGGAAGGAGATTACGTCCGACTGCCCGAGCTGAATCTCCTCTACCTTCGTGGTTTTGCCCTGGGCCCATCCGGCGTCATCGAACACGCCACTGGTCAGCGGCTGGACCGGATTCGCGCTGCGCGCCCAGGCAAATGCTTCGGGCAGCAAGGTCACTATGCGGTCGAGATCCTCACCGGACTTTGAGTTTGAAGGCTCGTTCCACACGTCCCAGCCAATGATCCGCTCATCCCGGGAAAAGGCACCGATGACGCCCTCCACATAGGCTTTAAGGCGGCTCTCTTGCGAGGGATCGCGTAGCGCCGACAGTCCGGGGCTCTGGACCCACCCGGAGTTGTGCACGCCCGGAATAGGTGGATGCTGCGGTCCGAGTCTGGGTTCGGGCTCCCAGCAACTGTCGAACAAAACAAAGAGCACGCGGATATGGTGCCGGGAGCTGATAGCGAGAAACTCGGCGATTCGCTGCTTGAAGCCTTGCGGGTCCTGCTGCCAGAGCAGATCGTGCAGAAACACGCGCATCGTGTTCATGCCGATTGCTTCCGCCCATCCCAGCTCGCGATCGACGCGTTGCGGGTCGAACGTCTGCGCCTGCCACATCTCCAGCTGATTGATCGCCGAAGCCGGGATGTAGTTGGCGCCGACCATCCAGGGCTGCCGCGCATACCAGGCGTCGGCCTGTGCTGGCGTCCAGATGTCGCGTGCGCTGACCGCAATCGACGCCATCAGCCAGCAGGCAGTGATTGCGCAAAGCGGCAGTGAACGGCCCCGGTACAACATAAACGATCTCGATGGTGCGCTGCTTAGCGGTCAGGCACCGCGTCGAACGCGACGGTGAGGCGCGCCTGGTTGCTGGAAAAAGGCACCGTCCCGTGCCAGAAATACGACGGAAACAGCACCAGCATGCCGACCTCGGGGCGCACCGTGTATTCGGCGGCGAGCGGCGGAGTCGTGACGATGCCGGGCTCGCCGAAGGTGAGCACGCCCTGATCGCGTTGGTGCATCGCGCATGACGTCCGGGAGCTCGACGTAACAGGCCGAGGAGATCCAGCCACGCGGATGAGTGTGATTGCTGTGAAAGCCGGAAGTGTGCAGACGCACCGACCAGCTGCCGTTGAAGCGCCAGCGGCCGTTATTGCGCCGGCGCAGGGGATCCGAGCCCTGACCGATGTGCGCGATGTAGCGGCGGATGGGCTCGGCGAAGGCGTCGAACAGCGCGCGAATCGCCGGGTCGGCGCTGCGCGTGAGGTCCTGGGTGGTCTCGGTGCCGTGGCGCAGCGACTGAAAGAGCAGCGCATGGCCCTCGGGGTCGTGCAGGCGGTTGAGGCTCACCCTGAGGTCGGCGAGAAAGCTGCCCATATCGCGCCACGGCGCCGGCGGCTCGAGCTGCTGCGGCATCACGAGATTGCGGTAGTCGCAGAGTTGCGCGTAGCGCTCATCGCCGAGCAGCCGCCACGCGGTCGTCTGCAGCGCGATGAGATACTGGTCATCGGGCGAGATGGCGAGCAGCGTATCGCACTCGGCGAGCGCCCCGCGTGCATCGCCGACGCCGAGCCGGGCAGCCGCCAGCACGGTGCGTGCGGCGGCGTTGGCCGGCATCGCGGCCAGTGCACACTCGGCAAGCGTCAACGCGGTCGGCGAATCGAACTCAAGCGCCGCGAGTGCGGCGCGCACCAGCAGCGTGGGTGCCGCCTGCGCACGTGCGATGCGGGGAGCGAGACAGGCGTAGGCGGCGCGCGCATCCCCGGCCCCCTGAACGATGGCGGCCTTGGCCGCCCAGAGGGCGTCGTCGCTGGCGAAGGTCTGCAGCGCGCGATCGAGCGCGGCGGTCGCCTGGGCAACGTCTCCGGTCCGCATCCACACCAGCTGCGCAAGATTGCTGTGAGCCTCGGCGAGGCGCGGCTCGAGCCGCAGGCACTCGCGCAGCGCGGCCTCGGCACGCTCCGTGGCGCCCTGGGCGATGAGGCTGCGGGCGTAGGTGCTGTAGAGCGCCGCGGTGCCGCGCCCGCGCGTCAGTACGTGCGCTGCGACACGCTCAGCATCAGCGTGGCGGCCGCTCGCGTTCAGGGCGATCGCCAGCGCCTGAGCCGCTGCCAGGTTGTCGGGCGCCGCGGCCAGGAGTTTGCGGTATCCGGCGACCGCCTCCTCCTGACGGCCGAGGGCGACGAGCGCGCTCACGTGCTGCGCCGCCAGGTCCGCATCCGCCTTGCCGCTCGCGCAAAGCGGTGCAGCCACCGCGAGCGCCTCCTGCGGGCGGGCGGTGTCGTTGTAGTAACGCGCGAGCAGCAGCGCGGCTCTCGGGTAAGGTGGCGAGCCCGCGACGGCGCGCTGCAGCAGCGGCTCGGCTTCGCTCCCGCGGCCGCTCATCAGCAGCAGCTCTGCCAGCGTGGTGAGCGTCGGTGCCCAGTTGGGATCGAGGGCGAGCGCGCGGCGCAGCAGCTCTTCGGCCGCGGCCGGATCGCCGAGCGCCTGCTTGGTGCCCGCGAGCAGCCGCAGCGCTTCCGCGTAGCCGGGATTGGCAGCGACGATCTGCGCGAGCTGGTCGTGGGCAGCGCGGTAGTTCCCGGCCTGCAGCAGGCCGTTGATGCGCCGCATGGCGTCGGTGAGCGCAGCAGTCATCGCCCGATATTGTATCGGGAACGGTGGCGCGGGCGGGGTGCACAGAAAAAACCCCTCGCGCCGGGACGGCGCGAGGGGTCATCGTCGGGACATCAGAACTTGTAGTACGCGGTGAAGTTGATCTCGCGGCCCTCGATCGGCCGTGCCATGAGCACGCCGTCAATGCCGGTCGCCTTGCCCGCTTGCCGTGCGTTGCCTTCCGTGAGCGCGATCTCGTTGTTGAGGTTGGTGCCCTGCACGCGGAACTGCCAGTTCTTGCCGATGTCGGTGAGGATGCCGGCGCTCACCATGCTGTACGAGCCCAGGGGCTGCTCGCCAAACAGGTCCTCGTAGCGCTGGCCGGCGTACTCATACGTCACCCAGGCCGTCACGTCGCCCCAGGAGGCGGGCAGCGTATAGCTCGGAGTGAATCGAACCTGGAACTTCGGCTGCCGCTGCAGCGGCGCGCCATCGACGCTTTCACACTGCTGTGCTCCGGAAAGGTTGGTGAAACAACTGGCGCCAACCTGGTCTTGATAGTGGCCGTCCATGTAGTCGCCGACCACCCTGAAGGTCAGTCCGGGCAGCAGCGTCACGTACGCGGTGAAGTCGACGCCCTTGGTGTCCGCACCATAGGTGGAATAGATGCCGAGCGGGGTTCCGGTGCTGGTGGCTTCCTGATACGAGAGGCCCTTGAAGGTTCGCTTGTAGGCGCTGACATCGACGTAGACTATCGGCACCTGATACTTGAAACCGATCTCGTAGTTCTGGACCGTCTGGAGCGGGGCAAAGCCCGGCGGCTTGGCTGTGCTGGCATCGCGTATGCCGTTGTCGAAGTCGTTGTAGTGCACGCCGTCATTGATGCGCGCGTAGGCGCTCATGTTGGACGCGAACTCGTAGTTTGCACCGACCGTGTACGTCGGCCGGGTCCTCACGTAGTGCTCGTAATCGAAGGTGCCGTTACAGATCGGTACCGCGTTGTCCCAGAGATCGTAGGCGCTCCCCAGCTGCTCCGCGGTGCGGTTGCAGGTGCGCTGGCGGGCATCGATGTGCTCGAGCCGCGCGCCGGCATCGAGGAGCCACGGGCCGATTTTCCACGAATCCGACAGGTAAGGCGCCACGTTCATGGCATCGCCGTGCTCGAGGATGTTGAAGTTGCCGTTGTCGGTGACGAAGCCCTGCGAGCTGGTGAGGTTGCAGACATGCACAGTGGTGCTGACGACCTTACCGCACGGGACCGAGCCGGGGCCGCCGGCCAGATAGTTGAGCACGATCGCCGTGGTATTGGGGGTGTTGGCCATCAGCATCTGGTTGCCGAGCGACCAGTTGTCGTTGTCGGTGTAGGCGGCGAGGTAGACGCCGCCGGTGAGCGTGTTGCCCGCGATGATCTCGCGGCTCACGCGGAACTCATCGGCGATGTTCTGCAGCGACTTCTGGATGAACCACCAGCCCTGCTGGATCACGCTCTGATTGAGCGATACCGGTGTACCGGAGCCCGCGTAGTTGGCGCTGATGTTGAGCGTCGGGCTAAGACCCAGGCCGGGAGAGCCTGCTGCCGCAGTTGGCGTCGTTCCATTGCAATAGCCAGCGGGTTGCCCGATATTGCAACCGTAGAGGTAGTAGCCCAGGGGCTGTGGGTTCGGTCCCGAGAACAGCGCGTTGGTGTCGAGCCCGCCGCCGTCGGCGATGAAGTCATTCATCAACGCCCAGTCGCCGATTTTCTGGTCCCACTTGATGCCGAAAAAGTACATCTGGGTGCCGCGGCCGTTGGCGAGGTCGGCATTCTCGAAGCCGCCCGCCGGATCGGGGATCGACACGTTCTGGATCGCTTTGCTGCCGTAGGAGCACTTGAGCGCGCAGAAGCCCGGGTAATTGGAGAACGAGGCTCCGCTGCCATTCTCGACCACCGGCACCGGCACGATGAACTGGTTCTTGTCATCGAGCACCCGACCCCAGACCAGCAGCGAGCCGTCATCCAGGTCATGTTTCAGGGTGGCGGTGAACTGGCCGCCGTTGTCGGCTGGAAACTGCGGCGGGCGGACGCCATCCGATACACGGTAGAAGCCGCCGACACTGCCGTACCAGCCGTCGGCGACCTTGAAGCCGTAGAAGGCATCCGTGCGCCACAGGCCCTCGTTGCCGTACGTCACGCCGACGGAGCCGGTCGGCTCGGCGGATCCGGTGCGCAGGATGTAGTTGGCGGTGGCGCCCATTTGTCCCGGTCCGAACACCGCGGCCGGGCCGCCCTGCACGACCTCGAGACGCTCGATGGTGTCATCGAGACGGAGGTACGAGGTCGAGTCCGTGAAGGACAGGTTCGGCATGCCGTAGAGCGGCAGCCCCTCGAGCATCTGGGTGAAGAACGGCGAATCACCGCCGCTCGGGAAGCCGGCGACCTCAATGTTGGCGCCGGTCTGGCCGCCCGAGGACTCCGGCCAGATTCCCGGCGACAGCTTGAGGATGTCGGCTGCGCTCTTGGGGTTGGATTCCTTGATCAGCTCTTGATCGGCGGAGATGATGTTGTAGCTGGCATCGAGCTTCTTCACGCCGATCGCCGAGGCCGTCACCACGACCTCTTCGAGGGACTGGGAAGCCTGGGCGCCTGCCGCGGGCGGCTGCTCCTGCGCTTGCGCGTAAGCCGCACCGCTCGAGCCGTAAAGAATTCCGGCCACCGCCGCAGCGATGCTGTTGGCTGCGCCGAGTCGCACGGCCGGTCGCCGCAGGAACGGTGTGGCAGCCGGTTGTCCCATTGCATGCGTTGCGGCCGCGCGCCGAGCCAGCCGGGCACTCCTGCGGAGTGCCTTGTTGCTTTTCACACTCATGGACGATCCCCTCCCCGATGTGCCCCGAGACCTTGCCCTGCCGGAAACTGTAATGCGAACTATTACCGATAACAAGCTTTGTTGCCAGTGCGCAACACAAGTATTGGCGCCGTTCAGGCCATCGCCTGCGCTGGCGGTGCCCGCTCGCCGTACGCGTCTGAGGCCGCCTCGCGGTGCACGACGATCCGAGATCGGGGCACTGGTTGTAGAAATCAGGTCATCGGGGGGCCGGTCGGTAACCGGCAGGCCGGAACGCCGCGGTTCAGGCAAACTGGAACCGTCGGCAGCGCGCGCGAGTCAACAGTAGCGCGAGGTGGCAGCTGTCCGGGAGGCACACATGCGCGTCAGCAATCCGGAACGCACCGTATACATCCAGATCGCGGCCCTGACCTCGGTGGCCTTGCTGGCGTGCGCCGCCGTGCGGGCGCAGCCGCAGGCGGAATCGTCCGCAGGCGCAGGCGCGGTGTCCGCCGTGTGGGCACCGAAGCAGCTTAACTTCATTTACCGGCACGCCACCGCGACCTACTCCTGCGACGGCCTGCAGGAAAAGATGAGAAGTATTCTGCTCAAGCTCGGCGCGCGCGCGGACCTTCAGGTCCGCGGCTACGGTTGCACACGTCTCGTGGGGCCGGACCCGCTGGCCGGCGTCAGTATCAGGATGAATGTCCTGCAGCCGGCGGACCGGCAGGCCGGGCAGGCCGTCGCGGCGCATTGGAAGAGGGTCGATGTGCTGACCGACTACGACAACCATGATCCGATCGACGCGACCGGTGACTGCGACCTCATCAACGAGGTCCGCCACCAGGTGCTGCCGCTGTTTGCGACGCGCAAGCTCGACTACAGCGCCACCTGCGAGCAGCACCAGCTCGTGCCCGGCGGCACGCGACTGAAGGCGGAGGTGCTGGTTCCCGACCAGGCCGCGGCTGCCGCAGCCCGCTGAGCTCAGGGTCTCATTTCTCCAGCAGCGACTCGATACGCCTGTCGGGCACGAACCATACGAGCGCGACCGCGACGTAGAGTGCGATCGCGATCCACGGCCGCAGGAACGCCAGCGCGATGCCCGACACATACAGCCCCAGGGACAGCTTGCCTTTCAGATCATCGCCGACCGCAACGGCGAGGCGCGAATCGCGTCCGTTCACGGCGATGATCTGTCGCTCGAGAAGGCTATAGCTGAGCGCGGCGCATGCCAGCACGATCCCGTAAGCCGCCGTGGGGAGCGCCGCGAATCCCGCCTCGTCGATCCAGCGGATCACGAACGGGACCAGCGACAACCAGAACAGCAGCGCGAGATTGGCCCACAGCACCTTGCCGTCGACGCGCTGGGTGACGTGCAGCATGTGGTGGTGGTTATTCCAGAAGATGCCGACGTTCACGTAGCTCAGCACATACGCCAGCAGCACCGGAACGTCGGCCTGCAGCGCTGCGAGGTCGCTGCCGCGCGGCACGCGGATCTCCAGCACCATGATGGTGATGATGATGGCGACGACCCCGTCGGTGAAGGCTTCGAGCCGCGCGGGTTCCATGGCGCAGATCCTACGTGCCTTTGCATTGCGCCGCACGCGCAGAGCGCGATGGCATGGGCGGTGGGCGCCCGCCGCGGGCGGGCGGTGGTAAGCTGCGTCGGGGTTGGTTCCGGGGATTCGCGCATGAGCAACAGCCGCGATTTTCTCGCGCTGCGGGATGAGTTGCTGCGCGGGCGCGAGGATTGGGCGCTCGCGCACCGCGACTTCCGCTGGCCCGACTTCGAAGAGTTCAACTGGGCACGCGATTACTTCGACGTGATCGCCGCCGACAACCACGCCGCTGCGCTGCGCGTCGTCGATGATGCCGGCGCGGATCAGTCGCTGTCGTTCGCGCAGATGCAGCAGCGCTCGCGGCAGGTTGCCGGCTTTTTCGCCGCCCTGGGACTTACCCGCGGCGATCGCCTGCTGGTGATGCTGCCGAACAGCGTGCCGCTGTGGGAGACGATGCTGGCGGCGATCCGTCTGGGCGTGGTGATGATTCCGGCGACCACGCTGCTGGAGAGCGGGGATCTGCGTGATCGTCTCGAGCGCGGCGGCGTCAAGGCCGTAATCACCGAGGCAGCGCTCGGCGCGCGATTCGCGGGCCTGCCGGGGGCGCCGCTGCGCATAGCCGTTGGCGCAGAGGTTGCAGGGTGGATCCCGTTTGCGCAGTCCGCGACTGCGGCGGCGAATTTTCCGGCGGCGCGCACCCGCGCTGACGAGCTGCTGCTGCTGTATTTCACCTCGGGCACAACCGCGCGCCCGAAACTGGTCGCGCACACGCACGTCAGCTACCCGGTCGGGCATCTCTCGACCATGTACTGGCTGGGACTGATGCCCGGAGACGTACACCTGAATCTGAGCTCGCCGGGGTGGGCGAAGCATGCCTGGTCGTGCTTTTTCGCGCCGTGGAACGCGCAGGCGACGATCCTCGCCTACCACTACGAGCGCTTCGATGCGCGCTCGCTGCTGAAGAAGCTGGTGGACTGTCAGGTCAGCACATTCTGTGCCCCGCCGACGGTGTGGCGCATGCTCATCCAGCACGACCTGCGCGCCTGGCGCGTGACTCTGCGCGAGGTGGCGAGCGCCGGCGAGCCGCTGAATCCGGAGGTGATCGCGCAGGTACGCGACGCCTGGGGAGTCACCATCCGCGACGGCTTCGGTCAGACCGAGACGACCGCCGTGGTGGGCAATCCGCCCGGCCAGCCGATCAAGCCCGGATCGATGGGCCGCCCGCTTCCCGGCTACCCGGTGGTGCTCGTCGATGCGCAGGGCCAAAGCGCCGAGGAGGGCGAGATCTGTCTCGATCTCACGCAGCGTCCCCTCGGGCTCATGCAGTGTTATCTCGACGATCCGGAGCGCAACGCCGCGGCCATGGGCGATGGCTACTATCACACCGGCGACGTGGCCTCACGCGACGCCGACGGGTACCTGACCTACGTCGGCCGCAGGGACGATGTCTTCAAGTCCTCCGACTATCGGATCAGTCCGTTCGAACTCGAGAGTGTGCTCATCGAGCACGCCGCCGTGGCGGAGGCGGCCGTGGTGCCGAGTCCCGATCCGCTGCGCCTGTCGGTGCCCAAGGCGTTCGTGGTGCTGGCGGCGGGCGTGGCCGCCGATGCCGCCACCGCCGCATCGATTCTCAAGCACGTGCGTGAGCGCGTCTCGCCCTTCAAGCGTATCCGGCGGCTGGAGTTCGCGCCGCTGCCGAAGACCATCTCCGGCAAGATCCGCCGTGTAGAGCTGCGCCAGCTCGAGGAAGCCCGTGGTGCGGCGGGCACACGGCGTCCGCAGGAGTTCTGGGAAGAGGACTTTCGCTGATGATCGATCCGGCCGTCGGCGCGCTGCTCGCCGGAGCTTTCGCTCTGCTGTTCGCGAGTGCCGCGCTCCACAAGCTCGTCGACCTCGCACGCTTCGCCGAGGTGTTTCGTGCCTACGCGGTAGTGCCGGCGGCACTGGCGCGGCTCTCACCCCTCGTGCCGCTGCTCGAGCTCACGGTGGCCGTGGCGTTGCTCGCCGGGGGCTCACGCGCCGGCGCGGCGGCGGCCGGCGCAGCTTTGCTGCTCGTTTACGCCGGCGCCATCGCCATCAACCTCGCTCGTGGGCGGCGCGATCTGACCTGTGGCTGCGGCGGGCCGAACGACCGGCGGCCGATTGCCGCCTGGATGATCTGGCGCAACCTGACCCTCGCAGGCCTGCTCGCCGTGACGCTGCTGCCGTGGACACAACGAGTGATGGGCGCGGCCGATGCGCTCACCATCGGCGCCGGCACCGCGGTGGCGGCACTCTTATATATGAGTCTCGATACTCTGCTTGGGCGGGTGGCGCCGCGCGCGGCGGCGTGGCGGGGCTCGCCATGAGTGCGCTGGCGATTTCCAATGCGGTGCTGTGGGTGCTGGTGCTGGTGCTGACCGCGGTGGTGCTGGCGCTGGTGCGCCAGCTCGGCGTGCTGCACGAGCGCATCGCGCCGGCGGGCGCCCTGATGCTCAATCGTGGTCCGGCGGTCGGCGAGCCGGCACCGCTGATGGAAGTGGCCGACCTCGAGGGACAGGCGCATCAGCTCGGCAGCGCGCGCGCCGACGGCCGCAGCACGCTGCTGCTGTTCGTCTCGCCCAGCTGCCCGGTGTGCAAGACGCTCCTGCCGGCAGTCAAGTCGAGCCGCAAGGACGAGCGCGCCTGGATGGACGTGATCCTGGCAAGCGACGGTGACACGCTCGAGCAGCGCGAGTTCGTGCGCGCGCAGGGACTGGACGGCATCCCCTACGTGGTGTCAGCGGCGCTGGGGCTGGCATACCAGGTGAGCCGTCTGCCATTTGCCGCGCTGCTGGATGAGCAGGGGATCCTGCGGGCGCGCGGCCTGGTCAACTCACGCGAGCATCTCGAGAGCCTCTTCGAGGCGAAACGGCTCGGGGTGGCATCGCTGCAGGAGTATTTCTCGGGCGCTGCCTGAGAAGCGGGAGGCAACATGCAGCAACCGGGACCGATCGATGCCGCGGTGTGGGCGGTGATCGAGGAGTACGAAGAGCGCGCGCGGCGCGAGGAAGAGCTCCGGGACGCGCTCTCGGAGGAGGAGGTCGCGCGGCGTCTCGACGAGCTGCTGCTGCCGGTCGGCCGCGCCACCGGCAGCCTCATGAACCTGCTCGTCAAGGAGGCCGAGGCCAGCCGGATCCTCGAAGTGGGCAGCTCCTACGGCTATTCCACCACCTGGCTGGCGGAAGCCGCGCGCGCCATCGGCGGCAAAGTCATCTCGCTCGAGCTGCGCGCCGCCAAGACCGAGTACGCGCGCGCGCAGCTCGCGCGCGCAGGGCTGGACGGCTATGTCGAGTTCCGCATCGGCGATGCGCTCGCCTCGCTCGCGCAGCTTCCCGGGCCGTTCGATTTCGTGCTCATCGACCTGTGGAAGGATCTGTACGTGCCGGTGTTCGAGCTGCTGCACCCGAAACTGGCGCCGGGCGCGCTGATCGTCGCGGACAACATGCTGCACCCCGAGAGCGCGCGCATGCACGCAAGCGCCTATCGCGAGCGGGTCCGTGCGGCCACGGACATGAGCTCGGTGCTGCTCGCCGTCGGCAACGGCCTCGAGCTCAGCCGTTACCGCTGAGCGCGATCTCCACGCGCCTGTTGCGGCGGCCTTCGCTGCGGATCTTCAGCACCCGTATGCCTGCGATCTCCGCGATGTCGGCGACGTGGGTGCCACCGCAGGGCTGCAGGTCGATCCCGGGGATGCGCAACAGGCGTACCCGCCCGGCGCCGCGTGGCGGCTGCACGCTCATGGTCTTCACCAGCTCCGGCTGCGCATCGAGCTGCGCGTCCGTGATCCACACGGTCTCGGTGGCGGCGCCTTGGGCAATCAGCGCATTGGTTTCGCGCTCGATCCGCTCGGCGTTGAGCAGACTCAGCTCGATGTCGAAGTCCAGGCGTGCCTTGTCCGCGGTGATGTTGCCGCCGGTGACCGGCGCGCGGATCACGCATGACAGCAGATGCAGCGCGGTGTGCAGGCGCATCAGGCGATAGCGCCGCGGCCAGTCGAGCTCGAGCGTGACCCTCTCCCCGGGCTCGAGCGCGGGGCTTGCCGGCGCCGGCAGGTGCAGGATGCAGTCGGGCGCGCCGCCCTTGCGCGTATCGGCGACCGCCACGCACTCACCGCTCGCGCGCCGCAGCGTGCCGCTGTCGCCCGCCTGCCCCCCGCCCTGGGGGTAGAAGAGCGTCCGGTCGAGCTCGATGCCGCGTTCGCTCACCGCGAGCACCGTGGCGGTCGCAGTACGCAGGTAGGCATCGTCGCGGAACAGCAAGTCAGTGGGCATGGCTGTGATCGTTCTCGCGTGAGGTTAGAATCGCTCCGGCATGGCTGCATACGCCTATCGGATCGTTAACGTGTTCACGCAGGGACGGGTTCCCCTCAGCGGCAATCCGTTGTGCGTGTTCGAGAAGGCGCAGTCGCTCGATGCCCCAAGGATGCAGGCACTGGCGCTGCAGTTCAATCTCTCCGAGACCACGTTCATCCTGCCCTCGGAGCGCGCCAGCGCCCGGGTGAGGATCTTCACGCCCGGCTACGAGATGGATTTCGCCGGGCATCCCACGCTCGGCACCGCGCACGTGTGCCGGGCGCTCGGGCTCGGAGGCGATCGCCTCACTCTGGAAATGACCGCCGGGATCATCCCGGTGCGGGCAGCGGGGGACCGCTGGACACTGACCGCCCGGGCGCCCACGTGGCGCGAAGTGCCCGAGCCGCGGCTCACGCTCGCAGCGATGCTTGGACTCGAGGAGCACGACATCGGCGAGCGGCCGCTGTGGGTGAACGCCGGCACCGAGCAGCTCATCGTGCCGCTGAGCAGCGAGGGCGCCGTGCGGCGCGTGCGGGTGCGCACAGACCTGCTCGGGCAGTTCGCGAGCGTCAGCGGCCAAAGCATGGTGTATGTCTTTGCGCCGGCCGGCGCGGGACTGCTGGCGCGCTTCTTCTTCCCCAAGGGCAGCGCGGTGCTCGAGGATCCCGCCACGGGATCTGCGACCGCGAACCTCGGCGGCTGGTGCCTGGCAACGGGACGCACGCTGCCGTGCGAGTTCGAGATCTCTCAGGGAGAGTACACCGGGCGCCCATCCTCACTGCGCCTGCGCGTGGATGCAGAGCGCCAGGTGCTGGTCAGCGGCGACGTCATCGAGCTCGGCCGCGGCACCCTCAACCTGTGAGAGAGCCGCGTGCGGCGCGGCGCCGGCAACGCGAGCCCGTCACAGCCCGGCGATGAGTCTTCCCGGGTTGAAAATCCCCTGCGGGTCGAAGCGCTCCTTCAGGCGGCGGTGCAGCTTCGCCACCGCTGGCTGCAGCGGGTGAAAGCGTCCCTGCGGCGCGGGTCCGCGCCAGCACAGCGCGGTGCCTCCTGCCTGGGCCGCAAGCGTACGCACCGCGGCATCGCCCTCGGGGTTGGCGTACCAGCGAAGCGCGCCGCCCCAATCGATGAGTAACTCCCCGGCCAGAGGGAGCGGCGCCGCTGCTGCCGGCAGGGAGACTCGCCACAGCACTTCGCGCCCGAAGAGCGGCAGCTTGCAGTGGCGCAGCGCGTCCCACCACGTCTGTGCCGCACCGCCATCCATCAGCTCCCCGCCGATGCGCTCGCGCGCCGCTCGTACCGCCGGCGGCGCGCCCGACAACCGCACCGCGGCCAGCCCCTGCCACCAGGCCGCGGCGGAGATGGGCAGCGGCAGGGCGGCCCAGCGATTGAAGGACTCCACTGCGGCGCTGGCGGACAGCTCGAGCCGCAGCGTCTCTTCCAGACGCGGCCGCGGCAGCACTTTCAACGACACCTCGGTGATCGCGCCCAGAATGCCGAGTGAGCCGCACAGCAGGCGCGAGACGTCGAAACCGGCGACGTTCTTGATCACCGTCCCACCGAAGCGCAACAGCTCCCCGCCGGCGGTGAGCAGCCGCGCGCCGAGCACGAAGTCGCGCGCCGCGCCGGCGTACGGGCGGCGCGGGCCCGAGAGCCCCGCGGCAATCACCCCGCCGATGGTCGGGTCCGCGCCGAAGGCCGGCGGCTCGAACGCCAGCATCTGCCCGCGTTCAGCGAGCGTCGACTCGAGCTGCGATAGCGGCGTGCCACATCGGGCCGTGATGACGAGCTCCGAGGGCTCGTAGTCGACGATGCCGCGCCAGCCGCTTAAGTCCAGCATCTCACCCGCGAGAGCCTCGCCGTAGAAATCCTTGCTGCCCGCGCCCCTCAGGCGCAGCGGTGCGCGCGCGGCGGCAGCGGCGGCGATTCGCTGCCGCCATTCATCGAGAATCGATTCGTCGCTTCCGGGCACGGGCGATCGGCGCCTCAGAAGCGCGGCAGCTCGGCGTGCGGCAGTGCGCCGCCGCGCACGTGCATCTTGCCGTATTCCGCGCAGCGCGTAAGCGTCGGGATCAGCTTGCCGGGGTTGAGGAGACCGTGCGGATCGAAGCTTTCCTTGACGGCGGCAAAGGCGGCGCGCTCGGCGGTCGAGAACTGCACGCACATCCCGCCGATCTTCTCCACGCCGACGCCATGTTCGCCGGTGATCGTGCCACCGACCTCGATGCACAGCTCGAGGATCTCGGCGCCGAAGCGGTCCGCCTTCTCCCAGGCTCCGGGCGCATTGGAGTCGAACATGATGACCGGATGCAGGTTGCCATCGCCGGCGTGAAACACGTTGAGGCAGGGCAAGCCGTAGCGGCTCTCCATCTCGCCGATGGCGTCCAGCACCCGCCCGACGTGCTTGCGCGGTATGGTGCCGTCCATGCAGTAGTAATCGGGGGCCAGTCGGCCGGCGGCCGGGAAGGCGTTCTTGCGGCCGGACCACAAGCGCAGCCGCTCGGCCTCCGATGCCGCCACGCGCAGCGCGCTGGCGCCGCAGGCACGCAGCACGCGCTCGATCTCCCGCACCTGGTCGTCGACCTCCTCGCGCGTGCCATCCGACTCGACCAGCAGGATCGCCGCGGCTTCCAGATCGTAACCGGCATGCACGAACGGTTCGACCGCGACCGTCGCTTTGCGGTCCATCATCTCCAGCGCCGCGGGGATGATGCCGGCGGCGATGATGGCGGCGACGGCATCGGCGGCGTCGTGCACGGTGGCGAACGAGGCGACGATGAGCTGTGCGCAGGGCGGCCGCGCAATGAGTTTCACCGTCACTTCCGTGACGATCATCAGCAGTCCCTCGGAGCCGATCGTGAGCGCGAGCAGATCGAGTCCTGGTGCGTCCAGCGCGCCACCGCCACCGAGCTCGATGCGCTCGCCGTCCACCGTGTAGCCGCGTACCCCGAGCACGTTGTGCACGGTCAGGCCGTACTTCAGGCAGTGAACGCCGCCGGAGTTCTCGGCAACATTGCCGCCGATGGAGCACGCGACCTGCGATGAGGGATCGGGGGCGTAATACAGGCCGTGTGGTGCGGCCAGGTCCGAGATCCGCAGGTTCGGTACGCCAGGCTGCAGCCGTGCAGTGCGATTGAGGGGATCGATCTCGAGCACGCGGTTCATCCGCGCGCACGAGAGCAGCACTCCCCGCGGGTGCGGGGTCGCCCCGCCCGAGAGCCCGGTACCCGAGCCGCGGGCGACCAGCGGTACCTTGAGGCGGCTGCAGGTGAGGAGGACCTGGCGCAGCTCCTCGTCCGTGCGAGGCAGCGCCACCACGGCCGGAAGCTCACGAAACGCGGTGAGCCCATCGCACTCGTAGGGGCGACGCTCCTCGAGCTGCGACAGTACGCAGTCCGGGGGAAGGACCGCACGGAGCGCTGTGGCGAGGTCGTTGTCGGTCATGGAGAGATCCTACATCTGCTAGGCTTGCCCCGCCCGCGCGCGGGGGCGGCGCGCGGCAATCGGGGCAACCGGGGAGCGGGGATTGATGCGTACCACGAGATCGGCCTTCGGATTGATGGCAGCCGGGTGCCTGGCCTGCAGCAGCGCGGGTGCGCAGACGCTGCCGATGCAGCCGGATATTCCCGCCACGTTCAGCGTGCCGACGGGGGAGTGGGACTACGTGAAGCGCGAGGCGATGGTCCCGATGCGCGACGGGGTGCGCCTGTACACCGTCCTCGTCATCCCGAAGGGGGCGAAGGGCGCGCCGATCATCCTGACGCGTACCCCCTACGAGGCCAGGAAGCGCGCCGAGCGCTTCATCAGCCCGCACATGCTGGCGACGCTGCCGATGGGCGATGAGGTGTTCGTGCCCGAAGGCTACATCCGCGTCTTCCAGGACGTGCGCGGCAAGTACTCCTCCGAAGGCGATTACGTCATGACACGGCCGCTGCGTGGTCCGCTCAACGACACCGCGGTGGATCATTCCACCGACGCCTACGACACCATCGACTGGCTGGTGAAGAATGTGCCGGAGTCCAACGGCAAGGTCGGCATGATCGGCTCCTCCTACGAGGGGTTCACGGTGCTCATGGCGCTGGTGAATCCGCACCCCGCGCTCAGGGCCGCGGTGCCGATGTGCCCGATGGTCGACGGCTGGAAGGGGGATGACTGGTTTCACAACGGCGCCTTCCGGCAGACGAACTTCGACTACATCTATGCGCAGACCACGGCGCGCGGGGAGGGCAAGGAGATCGCGCGCGGCGCGTACGATGACTTCCAGCTGTTCCTTGCGAGCGGCTCCGCCGGTGATTTCGCCCGCCGCTTCGGTATCGACACGCTGCCGTATTTCAGGAAAATCGCCGAGCACCCGGCGTATGACCGGTTCTGGAGCGAGCAGGCGCTCGATCAGATTCTCGCGCGCCAGCCGCTGAGCGTGCCGACGATGTACGTGACGAGCCTCTGGGATCAGGAGGACATGTACGGCGGAATTCATACCTATGAAGCGACCAAGCCCAAGGACCCGGGCAACGAGCGGGATTTCCTGGCGCTCGGCCCCTGGCGGCACAGCGGCGTCAACTACGACGGCACCACGATCGGGCCGCTGAAGTTCGAGGGCAATACCGCGCTGCAGTTCCGGCGCGAGGTCATGCAGCCCTTCCTCGATGAGCACCTCAGGGACGGCGCGCCCAAGGCCAACACGCCGGCGGCGTTCGTGTTCGAGACGGGCACCAACCTCTGGCGGCGCCTGCCGGCGTGGCCGCTCTCGTGCGAGTCAGGCTGTGCCTCGAAGTCCCGGCCGCTGTACCTGCAGCCGCACTTCGGCCTGGACTTCAGCGCACCGCCGGTACGCAGCGGCCTGCCCTTCGATGAGTACGTCTCCGATCCCGCCAAGCCCGTGCCTTACATCCCGCGCCCGGTGCATTTCCAGGACCGCTCCGCCTGGCAGCGCTGGCTCGTGACCGACCAGCGCTCGGTCGCCGATCGCACCGACGTGCTCAGCTACACCTCGGAAGTGCTCAGCGCGCCGCTGCACATCGGCGGGGCCCCGATGGTAAATCTCTTCGCCTCGACCAGCGGCACCGACAGCGACTGGGTGGTGAAGCTCATCGACGTGTACCCGGACGAAGTGCCGTCGGATCCGCCCATGGGCGGCTATCAGCTGCCGCTGGCGATGGAGATCTTCCGCGGCCGCTACCGCGACAGCCTCGAACACCCGAGCCCGATCCCGCCTGGCAAGGTGCAGCGCTATCGCTTCGCACTGCCGCACGTGAACCACGTGTTCCTGCCCGGTCATCGCATCATGGTGCAGATCCAGTCGAGCTGGTTCCCGCTCTACGATCGCAACCCGCAGACTTATGTCGACAACATCTTCTTCGCCAGGCCCGCTGATTACCGCAAGGCTACGCAGCGCGTGTTCCACATCGGCGGGGCGTCGAGCTACCTCGACCTGCCGGTGGTCGAAACGCACTGAAATGCGTGCCGGCGTGCGCGGCCGGGCGTAGCGCTGCAGGTAAAGGTGGCGCTGCGGGAGAAGTCCATGCCGCAAACCGGCCAGTTCTGGCCTGCCGCGGTGACCATAATGGCTCTTGGGCCCGCAGGACATCCCCATGGAACAGCAGCAGCAGCCGAGCCAGCCGGCGCGCACCCGGCGTCCGAGCGGCCGTGACGCCAAGATCGCCGCACGCACCGCGCGCAGCCACGCCTTCGTCCCCTACATCACGCGGCAGATCCCGTACTACGAGGTGCTGGGTACCGAGGGCCTCGAGCTCCTCGAGCGCAATGCCGACACCATTCTCGAAGAGGTCGGCATCGACTTCCGCGAGGATCCGGAATCGCTGCAGATCTGGCGGGACGCGGGCGCAGATGTGCAGGACGAGCGCGTGCGCTTTCCGCGCGGCATGTGCCGCGCGATCGTGCGCCGCTCGGCGCCACGGGAATTCACGCAGTTCGCGCGCAATCCCGCGCACAACGTGGTGATCGGCGGCAACCGCACCGTGTTTGCGCCCGCCTATGGGTCGCCCTTCGTGCGCAGCCTCGATGAGGGGCGGCGCTACGCGCGGATCGAGGACTTCCGCAATTTCGTCAAGCTCGCCTACATGGCGACGTCGCTGCATCACTCCGGCGGCACCATCTGCGAGCCGGTCGATCTGCCGGTGAACAAGCGCCACCTCGACATGGTGTACAGCCACATCAAGTACAGCGACAAGCCGTACATGGGCTCGGTCACCCATCCCGACCGCGCGCGCGACACGGTCGAGATGACGAAGATCCTCTTCGGGGACAACTTCACCGATCCCGCGACCGGCAAGCCCCGTACCTGCATCATCAGCCTCATCAACGCCAACTCGCCCCTCACCTGGGATGCCACCATGCTCGGGGCGCTGAAGACCTACGCGCGCGCGAACCAGGCGACCATCGTCACGCCATTCATCCTGGCCGGCGCCATGTCGCCGGTAACGGTCGCAGGGACCGCTGCGCAAACGCTCGCCGAATCGCTCGCCGGCATGGCGCTCGCGCAGCTGGTGAACCCCGGCGCGCCGGTGGTGCTGGGGAGCTTCGCTTCCTCGCTCTCGATGCAATCGGGCGCACCGACCTTCGGCACGCCCGAGCCCGCCCTGGTGCTGTACGTCATGGCGGCGCTCGCGCGGCGTCTCGGCGTGCCGTTCCGCTCCGGCGGGGGGTTGTGCGCCTCCAAGATCCCGGATGCCCAGGCCGCTTACGAGTCGGCCAACACGCTGCTCCCCACCTGTCTCGCCGGCGTGAACTTCGTGCTGCACACGGCCGGCTGGCTCGAGGGCGGCCTTTCGATGGGCTACGAGAAGTTCGTCATGGACGCCGATCAGGCGGGCATGATGCACACGCTGCTCGGCGGGCGTGGACCTCTCGGAGAACGGCCAGGCGCTCGATGCCATCCGCGAAGTCGGTCCCGGCAAGCACTTCCTCGGCTGTGCACATACGCAGGCGAACTTCCAGACCGCCTTCTACCGCTCACCGCTCGCGGACAACAACAGCGTGGAGCAGTGGGAGGCGGAGGGCGCCAAGGACATGACGCAGCGTGCCAACGCGCTGTGGAAGAAGCAGCTCGCCGAGTACGAGGCGCCGCCGCTCGATGCGGCGGTGGACGAGGCGCTGCTGGACTACATCGCCATGCGCAAGGCGTCGTTTCCGGACTCGAACGTCTAGCGCCGCCGTTTGGCGCCGCCTCACCCGGCGAGCGTCAGAAACGTCGAATACTCTTCCTCGTCGATCGCCACATAGGGCAGCAGAGTCACGGCAGTGCCCGCGACGCTCGCTTCCCAGCGACGCTGCGCCACCTGACGGGCGACCAGCAGCTCGGCACGCCGCGGCCGCGGTCGCTCGCCGCCCGCACTGATCGCGAACAGCACCAGCGGGCCGCACGACAAGGCAACCGTGTCGGGGTGCTGCCGATCGATCGATTGCAGCTGCAGGCGGCGCGGCAACTCGAGCTCCACGCGGTCGCCATCGCGCCAGCGGCGGGCAACCGCGGCGAAGCTGCCCGGCTCGATCGCGCCGCTCCAGGGCTGTCCATTGACCTCGATGCGGGCGCCGCCGGCCCATGCGGGGATCCGCAGGCGCAGCGCAAACTCCTGCGGCTGCGATGCGCCCAGGCGCATCGATACCGTGTCGGCGAAGGGGTACTCGCCGCTCTGCTGCAGCGAGCAGTGCGCGCCGCCCTGAACCCAGCGCACGCTCGAGGGCAGGTACAGATTGACATAGACGCCGGCCGGATCACGCAAGTAGCTGTTGATGCCGTAGTCGGCGGCGACCTGCGGCAGGGTGCCCGAACAACAGGGAAATCTGTGGTTCGAATACACCTTTCTGCCGGCAAGATTATAGTCCGCGTAGTAGAAGGCACGCCCATCGGCGCGCAGCGGCTTCGCGCCCAGCACGGTGTTGTACATCGTGCGCTCCATGCTGTCGCCGTAGCGCGAGTCGCCCGTCACGCGCAGCAGGTAGCGTGTCAGCTTGAAATGTGCGTAGGCGCCGCAGGGGGTCTCGAAGCTGTTGTGCGTGGAGGTGAGGCTCGCGTAGAGCTCGGCAGCGTCGGGTGCAGTGAGCTTCTCGTCGGGGCCCCAGCCGCCGGTCGGGTAACTCTGTGCCGACAGCATGACGAACGCGTTGCGCGCGGCGCGCAGATGCTTCTCACTGCCGAGCGTGAGGTAAGCCTGCATCGCGGAGCTCAGCGAGTTGACGTAGCTGTAGGCGTGCCTGGTGGCAAGCACGTTCTCGTCGCGGGCCAGCGGATCGAACCACGTCGCATCATCGAGATAGCGCACGGCCAGATCGCGGTAGCGCCGCCCGGCGCCACGCCGATAGGCGAGGAACAGGTTCTCGGGCATCGTGTACGACTCGTCCCAGCGATACGATTGATCCTTGCCGGGCCGCCACTGCAGCTCGCGATCGACCGCCGCGGGCGGCAGGTGCGGCAGCGCCGCGCGGGTGGTGCGATCGAGCAGCGCGAAGGCAGCCCCGTCGCCGGCGAGCTGGTGCGAATCGATGAGTCCCAGGACCAGTTTGTCGTAGCAGTACGCCGGGAAGCGGTTCTTGTCGTAGAAATCCCCGCTGATCGTGCCCGCATACAACCGGTTCAGGCGCAGCACCTTCGCGCGCGCCGGCTGTGACCCGCTGATCGCGTAGTAACGGGCGAGCGCCGATATCCACTGTCCGAAGGTGGCCCCCGGCGCGAATCCCGAATCATCGCTGTGCCAGTTGAAATCCGCGTTGTAGTTGTACCAGCCGCCCAGATCCTCGCCCGGCGCGCTCTGCCCCGCCATCTGCCGAAACGGCTTGAGCAGGCTGTCCTCGCTCAGATTCATCAGCACCTCGTGCGTGTTCTGCAGCTGCGCCTGGTGCAGCGTGCTGTCGACGGTGACGTCGCCGTAGCCGAATTGGGCGAGCGGGCGCGCGGCGCCGTCGCCTGACGCGGCGGCGAGCAGCGGCGCGTATCCCGCGGTGACCGCTGCGGCCGCCGCCGAGAGTCTTGCGAACTCGCGGCGCGAGAGTTTCGTACTGCTCCTGAGTGTCATACGCGGCCGTCATCCTCGCGCGGACCACGAGCGGCATCAAGCGACATGCTCCTGTATAGTTCGCGCGAAACTGCAGGGTGCTCGTGGAGTGGCCGTCCGTGAAAGCAATGGTCGTGTTGCAGTCTGCCTCGGCCATTGTCATTGCCTCGGCGTGGCTCGGGGCGGCAACGGCGGCCGAGCCGCAGCCGGCGCAGTCGCGGCTCGACTTCGAAGTTCAGGAAGGTCTCAATCTCAACCGCTTCCTGCGCGAAGGCAACGTCGCGGCGCATCTGTTGCTTCGTTCCGGAACCGACCCGCGCATCCTGATCGCCTTTCCTGCCGGCGACAGCGGCGTGGGTCTGTGGTTCGTGCACCAATCTGGCAGAGTGAGCTGGACGCTGCGCGGTCGGCCTGAGGCCATCCACGACTTAGACCGCAGCGGCCGCGTTCTGTACGGCATCGTGGCGAATGCCACCGTCACCGGCGATGATCTGCAGATCCGCCAGGCTGTGCTCTCCAGTACCCGCGTGCTGCGCGATTACCAGTCACTCGGCACTGTGCCGTCGGCCGTGGCGGCCGCGCCGCCGAGCGTACACGGGCGCACGCTCAGCTGGTCGCGCGAGCGGCTCGACGGGGCAGCAGGTTACCGCCTGGTGCTCGAAGTCACCCATGGGCAGCTGCACGAGGGGCATATCCGCGCAGGTCCCGACGGCCGGATCGGTTTGCGGATCACCGGTCTCACCGGCGAGCCGCCGCTGACCGGGCTCTTCGGCCGCGAGCTGTTGGACGACTCGGCCGGGACGCGACACTGCCGCTCGCGACACGCTGACATTTCTGGCCTACCGCGAAAAGCTGCTCGCCGGCTCGTGGCGCTTCGACACTTATTTCGGCCGCGACACCCTGATGTCCGTGCGCCTGCTGCTGCCCGCTCTCAGCGCGACGGCAGTCGAGGCCGGACTTGCCTCGGTGCTCGCGCGGCTGTCGGTGCAGGGGGAGGTGGCGCACGAGGAGGACATCGGCGAGCGCGCGGTGCTCGATCACCTGCAAAGCGACGGCTCGCGCTCCGCAGCTCCGGTTTACGACTACAAGATGATCGACGGTAACTATCTGCTCGCGCCGGTGGTCAGCGCCTGGCTGCTGCACGATGAGCGTGCACGCGGGCGCGCCGCCGCGTTCCTCGCAGCGCCCGCTGGCGGGGCGGGGGAGCGCCATGGCACCCGCGGCGCGGCGCTGGTCGATAACCTGCAATTCGTACTGCAGAGCGCGGCGGCGTTCGCCGCCGACCCGCGCGCGGCGTACCTCATTGGACTCAAGCCGGGGTTCTCGGTGGGCGACTGGCGCGACAGCGAGAACGGCATCGGCGGGGGGCGATACGCTTACGACGTCAACGCGGTGCTGGTGCCGGCGGCGCTCGAAGCGGCGGCGCAGCTCAACGACAGCGGTCTGCTGTCACCGTACCTGGGTGCGCCCGAGCGCGCGCTGTTCGCCCGCGCGTCGCAGATGGCGCGAACGTGGCGCTCGAGAGCGCCGCAACTGTTCGATGTCGTCTTGGCACGCAAAGCGGCGGCCAATGCCATTGAGGCCTATGCCGCCTCGCAGGGGATTGCGGCGCAGCCCGCGCTTGCGGCCCTGGGTGCGGATGATTTGCGCTTTCATGCAATCGCGCTCGAGCCTTCAGGCAAGCCGATCCCGGTCATGCACTCGGACGAGGGGTTTGCGCTGTTGTTCGCAGAGCCGGACGCGCGGCAGCTGGACCGCGCCGTCACGGTGCTGATGCGCCCGTTCCCTGCGGGCCTGATGACGGACGCCGGCATGCTGGTGGCTAATCCCGCCTACTGTCCGCCTCCGCTGCAGGCGCTGTTCACCCGCAACGCCTACCACGGCACGGTCGTATGGTCGTGGCAGCAGGCCCTGTTCGCCGCGGGCCTGGAGCGGCAGTTGCAGCGCGGCGATCTTCCCGCTGCCGTGCGCGCGCACCTGGTCGCGGCGCAGCGAGTCCTGTGGTCGGCGATCGGCGCGACGCGCTCGATGAACAATTCCGAACTGTGGTCGTGGTCGTTCGAGGCGGGTCATTATCGCGTGGCGCCCTTCGGGGCCGCAGCCGCGGACGCCGACGAATCGAACGCCGCGCAGCTCTGGAGCACGGTGTACCTCGCCGTGAAGCCGCCGCACGCCACCTTGAGCGCATCGTTGCGACAGCGGTATTCGTTGCATGACTGACAAGCGTGACAGGAACCCGCGCGTCGCGAGCGTCGCGCGTGCCCTGTGGGCCGCGCTGCTGCTGGTGGCCGCCGCGAGCGCCCGTGGCGAGGGCGATGCGAGCTTTCGGCTGAGCGCCGGGCTCGATGACCTGCCCGGCTATTTTCCGGGTTATCTCGGCAACGGTTACCTCTCCACCCTGACCGCACCGCGCGGCACCGAGGCGACACGCGCCTACCTGGTCGGTTTGATGGACTACGCGGCAGGAGATATGTCCCGCCCCGCGGCGGTGCCCGCGTGGACGGAGATCGACTTCAACCCGGGTGCTTCCGGCTCGGGTCACACCTGGCTGAACCGAGCCGCTCTCAGCGAGCGGCATTTCAGGGACTACCGCCAGACCCTCGACCTGCACGACGCCACGTTGACCAGCAGCTATCGCTACCTCGACCGCGGCAGGGAAACGGCGGTCGAGGTCACGACGCTCGTCAGTGAGGCCTCCCCGCATCTCGCGGCGACCCGCTTGCGGATAACGCCCGATTACGACGGCACGGTGCAATTGTCGTTTGCGCTGCTGCTTTGGGCGCAGCACGCGCCGCGCTTTCCGCTCGCACAGATGAGCGGCCCGCAGATGGAGGAGGCCGTCGCGGCGAACGGCCTGTCACTGCAGCCACAGCCGCCGGCCACGCCCGATCGCGAGGCGGTCTGGTACCCCGGCTACACCGAGGTGCGCACGAGCGAGGGCGATACCGGTTCGCTGTCATTATGGCTCGACGGGCAGGCCGAGCAGGGCCTGACGATGGCAATGGCCGCCGCGGTGGCTTTGCCGGAGGGCGTGCCGGCGCAAGCGGTGACTCTCCACCGTGACCGGTACCGGCTCGCCCTCGATGTCAGCATGAAGGTCGAGCGCGGCCGCACGTATGACTTCACCAAGTACGTCGCGCTGTCGCGAGCGGGGTGGGGCGGCAACGCCGCCGAGGATCTGGCTCTGGCCCGGGAGGCCCGCGCGCGCGGATTCGAGCGCCTGTTGGGCGAGCATCGCGCGGCCTGGGATGGGCTCTGGCAGGCGGACATCCTCATCGACGGCGATGCGAAGGCTCAGCAGGCGGTGCACTCGGAGCTGTACTACCTGCTGTCGAGCTCCACGGCCGACACGGCGTGGGCGCTCGGAGCCTGCGCGCTCACCCCGGGTTACGCCAATCATGTCTTCTGGGACAGCGACACCTGGATCTTCCCAGCGTTGCTGCTGTTGCATCCGCAGCGCGCCAAACCCCTGGTCGAGTTCCGCGCGCGCACCCTCGAGGCGGCACGGCAGCGCGCGCGGCAGCACGGCTTCGACGGTGCCATGTATCCATGGGAGTCAGATCCGGAGAACGGCAGCGAGCAGACGCCGCACTCCGCTTACGTCCTGGGGGAGAGCGAGATTCATGTGAACGCCGACGTGGCCATCGCACAGTGGCAATACTATCTGGCTACGCACGACCGCGACTGGTTGCGCTCACACGGCTGGCCGGTGATTCGCGAGGTGGCGCGCTTCTGGGCCAGCCGCGCGACGTATGAGGCGCGCGGCCATCGCTACGAGATCCTGCACGTCAACTCGGTCGCCGAGTCTCACACCGACATTCCTAACGATACGTTCACGAACGTCTCGGCCGCCAGGGCGCTCGGCATCGCCACCGCCGCCGCACGCGTGCTCGGCGAGCGGCCCGATCCGCTGTGGAGTCGCATCTCTGCAGGGCTGTACGTTCCGCTCGCGCCGGACGGGCAGCATCACCTCGCCTTCGACCCCACGGTGGCCGGCGGCGGCGATGACTTCGGCGGTGGCCCGATCTCGCTGCTGTTCCTGCCCTCGCTGGATCTCGCCATGAGCATGCAGTTGCGCCGCGGCGATTACGAGTACGCCATTCGCCCGGCTGCAGTGGCACGCGTCGCCGGCGGCAGCATGAACATCGTGCCGCGCGTCGCCGCCGCCGACACGATCGGCGATGGCGCGCAGGCTGGCGCCTGGTTCGCCGGCAATTTCACCGGCGGTACGCTCAAGCCGCCGTTCAACGTGCGCACCGAGACGGCCGGCAACAATGTCGGGTACTTCCTCACCGGCTCCGGTGGATATGTGCAGAGCCTGGTTTACGGCTTCAGCGGGCTGCGAATCCGCGCACAGGGACTGGTCGGGGCGTATGCGCCGGTGCTGCCGGCCGGCTGGAATTCCGTGACGTTGCGCAACGTGACGTTCCGCGGCCAACATCTGGATATCCGCATCGCACGCGATACGTCCGGGGTCGTGCGCTTGAGGCGCCAGCTGCATTGAGGAGGCCGGTCAGACCCCGGCGCGCCGTCGTCCCCGCGAACCGGCGCGCGGAGCCGCCGTCTTCGTGGCGGGCAGGCGCACGACCTTGCGCAGGTTCGGATAGCTTTCCGTCGAGTGGGGGATTCCCATCGCCGCCACGAAGTGCGCCTGGAACTTCGGCTCGATGGCGGTCTCGATTTTCTCCACGCGTCGCACGAGCTCCTCGATGGTCTTTCTGGAGGCCTTATCGAGCAGCGCGATGCGCGCGCCGTCGCCGGCGGCATTGCCGGCCGAGGACACGTTGAAGAGGTCGCAGTCGGGGATCATGCCGAGCACCATCGCGTACTTGACATCGATGTGGCTGCCGAACGCACCGGCGAGACGGATGCGATCGACCTGAGCGACGCCCATGTGGTCCATGAGGAGCCGGATGCCGGCGTGCAGCGCTGCCTTGGCGAGCTGGATGGCACGCACGTCGTTCTGCGTCACCGTCAAGGGTACCGCCCCGCGGTGCACGACGTACGCGAAAGTCCGGTCCGTCGGGACGATGCGGTCGCTGCGCGCCGCGAGCGCGCCATCGATGACGCCGTCCTGGCTGATGATGCCCGCGAGGTACATCTCGGCGATCACCTCGATGATTCCCGAGCCGCAGATGCCCGTCACACCGCTGCCCTCGACGGCTGCGGCGAATCCCGGTTGATTCGACCACAGGTCCGAGCCGATGACCTTGAATTTCGCCTCGAGCGTGACAGGATCGATGCGCACGCGCTCGATCGCCCCGGGAGCTGCGCGCTGGCCGCTGCTGATCTGCGCGCCCTCGAAGGCGGGGCCGGTGGGGCTCGAGCACGCGAGCAGCCGCTCGCGGTTGCCGAGCACAATCTCGGCATTCGTGCCGACATCGACGAGCAGCGTCAGTTTGTCGGAAAGGTCCGGACGCTCCGCGAGGATCATGCCCGCGGCATCCGCGCCCACGTGACCGGCGATGCACGGCAGGGTGTAGACGCGCGCGCCCGGATGCAGGGTGAGCCCGAGCTCGCTGGCGCGCAGGCCCAGCGGGGAATCGGTCGCGAGCGCAAACGGCGCGCCGCCGAGCTCCACCGGATCGATACCGAGGAGCAGGTGATGCATGATCGGGTTGCCGACCACGGTGAGCTCGAGAATGTCCGTCACCGAGATCTTCGCCTCGTGCGCCACCTCGGCCGCCAGAGCATTGAGCGCAGCGCGCACCGCCTCGGTCATCTGCTGCGCCCCGCCCGGGTGCATCATCGAGTAGGACACCCGGCTCATGAGATCCTCGCCGAAGCGGATCTGCGGATTCATCGCGCCGGCGGAGGCGGCCGCCTCGCCCGTTTCGAGATTGCACAGATGCGCGGCGATCGTGGTCGAGCCCACATCCACCGCAAGTCCGTAGACCTGGTCGTGGAATCCCGGCCAGACCCCGATGAGCCGCGACCCCGCATGCACGGCCACGGTGACTTTCCACTCCCCCTTGCGCAGCGCCGCCTGCAGGCTCTGCAGCACCGCCAGGTCGCAGCGCAGCGGGCCGAACTCCCACTCCCGGTTCAGCGCCTCAAGCAGCCGCTGCAGATCCCCGGCAGGGTCGTGCATGTCCGGCTCGCGCACCTCCACGTAGTGCAGGTGCACGATCGGATCAAGCGTGATCGGGCGCTTGTCGGCGGCCTTGCGCACCACCTGGCGATGCACCTGGCTGCCTGCGGGCACGTCGATGACGAGGTCGCCCTGAATCTGCGCGGAGCAGGAGAGCCGGTGCCCGGCCGGCAGCGGGCGGCGTTGCGCGTAGCTCTCCTCGGCCGCGCTCACGGGGGAGAGATTTTCCGCATGCGAGCTCACACCGTGCTTGGGGAAATCACCCTCCATCACCAGCACCTGGCAGCGGCCGCAGAGCGCGCGCCCGCCGCACACCGAGTCGACGTCCACCCCCAACGTGCGCGCTGCCTGCAGCAGCTGCGTGCCGACGGGGAAGCGTCCGCGCTTGCCCGAAGGCGTGAAGACGACCAGTGGATCCTTCTCGCTCATGCGGAACTTTGACTGCGTCTGCGGTGCCCTCCCTCGCGCCGCCCGCGTGCCGCGCTCTGCGGCGCGCTCGCAGCCGCGCCCGAGGCCTGCAGCGGCGGCACTTCGCGGAAGCGCCTGATCCAGCGTGCGCAATCGGGGTCATGACCCATCATGACGTCGGCGGCCATACACGCCTTGACGATCTCGAGATGCATCGGGTTCATGATCGCGGAGGTGAGGCCGGCGCCGATCGCCATGGTGAGGAAGGTGGCCGAGATGCCCTCGCGCGCCGGCAGTCCAAAGCTCACGTTGGAAGCGCCGCAGGTGGTGTTCACCTTCAGCTCGTTTTTCAGGCGCTGCAGCAGGTGCATGACCTGGCGACCCGCCTGGTTGATCGCGCCGATCGGCATGACGAGCGGGTCGACGACGATGTCGCTGTGCGGAATGCCGTGATCGGCGGCGCGGTGCACGATCTTCTTCGCCACCTCGAAACGCACGTCGGGGTCTTCGGAGATCCCGGTCTCGTCGTTGGAGATCGCCACCACGGCCGCGCCGTACTTCTTCACCAGCGGCAGCACCGACTCCAGGCGCTCCTCCTCGCCGGTGACCGAGTTCACCAGCGGCTTGCCTTTGTAGACGGCAAGCCCGGCTTCCAGCGCCTTGACGATGGAAGAGTCGATCGACAGCGGCACGTCGGTGATCGACTGCACCAGCTGCACCGCCTTCGCCAGGATCGCCGGCTCATCCGCGAGCGGGATACCCGCGTTCACGTCGAGCATGTGCGCGCCCGCGGCGATCTGCGCCAGCGCATCGGACTCGACGCGGCTGAAGTTGCCGGCAGCCATCTCGGCGGCGAGGATCTTGCGCCCGGTGGGGTTGATGCGCTCGCCGATCATGACGAAGGGGCGCTCGAGGCCGAGCACGACCTCGCGGGTTGCGGAGCTGATCACGGTGTCGGTCATGAAGCCATCCTGTTGGTATTCACTTGTGGGTCACGTCCCGGGTACCACGGCACGCGGCCGTTGAGTACCCCGGAGCGCTCGATGATCTCGGCCACGGTCTCTTCCTGACGGTAGGCCATGACGTGCACGCCGTGCACACCCTTGATGGTGCGGATCTCCTGGATGAGCTCGATGCAGAGCCTGCGGCCTTCGAGGGCGGCATCGTCGGCGCCTGCCAGGCGCTTGATGACTTCGTCGGGGATGTGCACCCCGGGCACGTGGGTGCGGATCCACTCGGCCGCCTTGGCGGAGCGCAGCGGGCCGACGCCGACGAGAATGAACACCTTGTCGAGGAGTCCGAGATCCTCGACCTTGCCCATGAAGGCACGCAGCAGCGGCATGTCGTAGCAGAACTGCGTCTGGATGAACTGCGCGCCGGCGGCGACTTTCTTCGCCAGTCGCTCGGCACGCCACTCGACGGGTTGCGCAAAGGGGTTTTCGGCGGCGCCGAGCAGGACGCGCGGCGCGTAGCTGATCCTGCGGCCGGAGAGGAAATGATGCTCGTCGCGCAGCGTGCGCGCGGTCTCGAGCAATGTCATCGAGTCGAGGTCGAACACCGGCAACGCCTGCGGATGATCTCCCGCCTGCACGCCATCGCCGGTCAGGCACAGCAGGTTGCACACCCCCATCGCCGCACCGCCGAGAATGTCGCCCTGGATCGCGATGCGGTTCTTGTCGCGGCAGGAGATCTGCATTACCGGTGCATAGCCCACGCGCGTGAGCAGCGCGCACACCGCGAGACTCGACATGTGGCAGTTGGCGCCGCTGCCGTCGGTGGCGTTGATGGCATCCACGTGGCCATCGAAAATGCGCGCGCGGCGGTAGACATCCTCCGGGTCGGCGGAATCGGGCGGGGCGAGCTCGCTCGTGACCGCGAACTGCCCGGCCCGCAGCACGCGCTCGAAGCGGCCCGGGGAGGTGTGACCGGGAAGGATCGGCAGCGGATATCCCGGGACCGGCTCGTCCTCGAAGATCACGGGACAGCCCCGACACGCTGGCGCACCACGCGCAGCCAGGAGGACTTGCCCTCGAGCCGGCGGTCGACGGCAACCTGCACCTGGCGCAGCGCCTCGCGGCCGCCAGGGATGCGCGCGGCACCGGCCACCGCCTCGACCCACACGCACCTCATCTCCGGGCGCACTTCGCAGTGACCGTTGGCGCGCACTCCGCCGCAGGGGCCGTTGCGCAGGTTCTTCGGACAGTTCATCGGGCAGGACATGCCGGTGGAGCTCAGGATGCACTGCCCGCACATGCGGCAGTCGAACAGCAGGCCCTTTACGCCGCGCTCCAGCGCCGCCACCGGGCGTCTCGAGGCGCTGATACCCGAGCAGCTTCCACAGGGGGTGCAGCGCCACGAGCACGGACTCGAAACCCCGGTAGAAGGCGTTCAGTCCCCGGGCGTGACGCACCGACCAGTGCCTGAGCGCGTACACCTACGAGCCTGCCGCGAGGCCTTTCGCGCGGATCAGCGTCTCGAGATCCTCATCGCTGAAGCGCGCTTCGATGCGCGCCGCTTCCGCCGCGGCTTCCGCCTGGATGTCCTCGCCGCAGGGGCGCGGGTCGCTGCGTTTCCAGTCGGAGAGGTAGGCATCCGAGCTGCCCTTGCCGGCCCGCATCGCGGCGCGATCGACCGCCTCCTGGAAGCGCGCCGACAGCTGCACCTTGGCGGTCTCGCGCCCGCGCTTGACGACGACCTGCGCGGGGATGTCGCGCCAGGAAATGATAATCAGGCTTGGCATGCCGCGGCGTCCTGGCCCGCAGCCAGAGCGGCGAGGCGCGTGCCCAGCTCTCCGTACCCGGTGAAACGATGCTCGAAGGCGAAGCCGAACGAGTCAGCGATGTGCCGCGCCTCCTCGATCGCGCCCGCGCGCGGCGCCTGTGAGAGGTAGACGAGCTTCTTGTAGTTGCGGAAGTACTCGGTGGTGAGCTCGGGGTGGCGGTCGAGGCCGAGCGGGCGAACCACCAGCCGCTCGAAATGGCGCAGCAGGAAATCGGTCAGGTAGAACGTGCCGGGCTCGCTCTCGGCGAGCTGCGCAAAAACGGGGCCGGTGGCGAAGAACTGGTAGCAGTGCGCTCCCGGCAGCCGCTCGACGCCTTCCTCCTTCAGCACCGCATCGAGCTCGCCACGGGTGCCGCAGTCGGCATAGGCGACGAAAATCTTCGCGTAGCGTCCGCGGTTTTCGCGAATCGCCGCGCGCACCGCGGGCGCAATGCGCTCGGGCCGGTTATGGAACTCCGCCGGCAGGCAGTGCACCTTGAGCGCGCTCCAGCCGTTGGCGCGCGTCAGCGCCGCGATCTCGCGCGCCAGCGCGCCGCAGGCGATCACGAGCGTGGCAGGCGCGGTGCCCATGGGCGCTATGCCCCCTCAGGCCGCGCTCGCGGCAGCAGCAGCGCCGGCGGCCGCACGGCGCTTGGCGAGCAGCGCCTTGGCGGTCTCCACGGCGATCGCCGCATCGCGACAGTAGGCGTCCGCTCCTACCGCCTTGCCGAATTCCTCGTTGAGCGGGGCACCGCCGACCAGCACGATGTAGTCGTCGCGGATGCCCAGCTCCTTCATTTTGTCGATGACGACCTTCATGTAAGGCATGGTGGTGGTGAGCAGCGCCGACATGCCGAGGATGTCGGGCTTGTGCTGCTCCAGCGCCGCGAGATACTTCTCCACCGGATTGTTGATGCCGAGATCGATGACCTCGAAGCCCGCGCCCTCCAGCATCATCGACACCAGATTCTTGCCGATGTCGTGGATGTCGCCCTTGACGGTGCCGATCACGATCTTGCCGATCGGCGGCACGCCGGTCTCGGCGAGCAGCGGGCGCAGGATCTCCATGCCGCCCTTCATGGAGTTGGCGGCGAGCAGCACCTCGGGCACGAACAGAATGCCGTCGCGAAAGTCGATGCCGACGATGCGCATGCCCTCGACGAGGGCATCGTTCAGGGTCTTCTCCGCGCTCCAGCCGCGCTCGAGAAACATGTGCGTGGCTTCCTCGACCTCGGCCTTCAGGCCGTTGTAGAGGTCATCGTGTACCTGCTCGATAACCTCCTGGTCATTCAGGTCGCGTAAATTGAATTCAGCGTCGGCAGATTCGGCCATGGGTGAATTCTCCAGCCGCTCGCGCAGCCGCCTGGGGGCATGGTAAGGGGAGGGTACTGCCGGTACTGATTACTTCGCGACCGCCGCATGTCCGCGAACGACACCCGTGCGCATTAAGGCAAAGCACCCCCCGACAGGGTTCACAGTTTGTCGACTTACGCGGGAGCGCTCTCTCCCTCAGCGCGGGGCGGCGGGGCGGCCTTGCCCTTCCCGGGCTGGCGCTCCGCGCTCGGCGGGCAGCCGAACTGCGCGCGGTAACAGCGCGAGAAATGCGGCGGCGACTGGAAGCCACAGGCAGTGGTGATATCGATGATCGGCATGGAGGTCTGCAGCAGCAGCTCCCGGGCGCGGCGCAGGCGCATCTGCAGGTAGTAGCGCTTGGGCACGCAGTTGAGATGGCGCTTGAACAGCCGCTCGATCTGGCGCCGCGACAGCCCGGTGGCGGAGGCAATCTCATCGAGCGACAGTGGCTTCTCGATGTTCTGCTCCATCAGCTGCGCCACCTTGATCAGGCTTTCGTGGCTCACGCCGATCTGCGCGCGCAGCGGCACGTACTGCCGGTCGCGGTCGTTGCGCACGCGATCGACGATGAACTGCTCGGAAATGAGCTGGGAGACGCGAGGCGCCAAGCTTCGCCTCCACCAGGTGCAACATCAGGTCGAGCGGCGCCACGCCGCCTGAGCAGGTGAAGCGGTCGCGGTCGATGCTGAAGAGCTGATCGCTCAGGTCTATGCGAGGAAACTCCTCGCGCAGCGCCGAGAGGTTCTCCCAGTGGATGGTCGCGCGGTACTTATCGAGCAGTCCCGCCTTGGCGAGCGCGTAGCCGCCGGTACAGAGCGCCCCGAGCGGGACGCGCCGCTCCGCCAGGCGCTTGAGCGCTGCGAGAACCTTCGGCGACACCGCCTGCTGCACGTCGACGCCGCCGCAGACGAAGAGAATGTCGAGCGCGCCGGCCTGATTGAGTGCCAGCGTGGGCGAGAGCTGCAGCCCGTTGCTGGCCGGGGTCGGCTCGCCGTCCAGGCTCACGATCGACCACTCGTACACCGTCTGCCGGGTGAGCAGGTTCGCCATCCGCAGCGGCTCGACCGCGCTCGAGAGCGCGATCATCGAGTAGCGCGGCAGGGTCAGGAACGCAAACTTGCTGCGGGGCAGTGTCACATGCCAGATTTTACGCCTTTCTTGCCTGAATGCGACCTGCGCGGGGGCGCGCCAACGGGGCGGGCACGGGCAGGCGACGTGAGGCTCATGGCCGGATTGTGCAGGCTAAAAGAGACTTTCGCTACCTACCGCTTCCCTTCACTGGGCGGTGCGCTCAGGCGATCGCGCAACCGGGCGAGGTCTTCCGGTTGACTCGTCGACCCAGGCGGATCTGCTCGCTGAAGACTCGGCCGTGATTCCTCTGTGCAGCGCCGTGCTGACGGATTCCCTGCTGCGCGAACTCGACCAGCGCCCGTACTACCTGTTGATGACGCCGCACTGACGGATGGCGCGAGCGGATCTGGGCCCGCACGCATGCAAGTATGGCCGGCAGCAGGGGGTAATATTCACGGCGATCGACTCCTGGTCAGGGGATTTTGACTGCCCGAGGATCTGACATGTTGCGGCAACTCACCCGCCTCTGCGTTCGCTACGCCGAGCGCTACATCCCGAACCCCTATCTCTACGCCGTCATCCTGACCTTCATCACGGTGGTGGCGGCGCTGATCTGGACGCCGAGCAACCCCGGCAAGGTCATCGACTCCTGGTACAAGGGGATCTGGGAGATCCTCGCCTTTGCGCTGCAGATGGCGCTCGTGCTGGTCACCGGGGTGACGCTTGCGGATGCGCCGTTCGTGAAGCGACTGCTGCGCGGCCTCGCCTCGCTGCCGGCACACCAGGCGGGCGCTGCGATCACGGTATTCCTCGCCGCGGCCATCGGCTCCTGGCTCAACTGGGGGTTCGGGCTCGTGGTCGGTGCACTCGTGGCACGCGAGATCGCCAAGCGCCTGCGCGAGGTGGACTTCAGCTTTCTGGTTGCCGCTGCTTACATGGGATTCATGGTGTGGGCCTCGGGACTGTCGAGCTCGATTGCCCTCGCGACCGCCACACCGGGCAACGTGCTCAACATCGTCGAGAAGGTCACCGGCCATGTGGCGGGGTTCGATGAAACCATCTTCACCGCCTATAACCTGGTCCCGGTCGTGCTGCTGCTCATCCTGGTGCCGATCGCGCTGCGCTTCATGGCGCCGCAGGCGGGGGACATGAAGAAAGTCGATCCGCAGCTGCTTGCAGAGCAGGACAAGGTTGCCGAGCCGCCCAGGCGCGAGCGCACCTTCGCCACGAGGCTGGAGGACGCCTGGATCCTGACCGTGCTGCTGGTGCTGATGGGCGTCTTCTACGAGTGGCATGCCATCGCGACCCGGGGCTTTCACCTCGACATCAACGGATTCATTTTCATCGTGCTGATGCTGGGGCTGATCTTCCACTGGCGCCCGATCCGCTACGTGCGCTCGTTCGAGACCGGCGCGCGCACCGTCGGGCCGATCCTGCTGCAGTTTCCGCTCTACGGCGGCATCATGGGCATCATGACCGGCACGGGGCTCGCCGCGGTCATCGCACAGAGCTTCGTCGCGTTCTCCACCGCGAAGACACTGCCGTTCTGGTCGTTCATCGCCTCCAACATCATCAGCCTGTTCGTCCCCTCCGGCGGCGGGCACTGGGCCGTGCAGGGGCCGTTCATGGTGCCGGCCGCGGTCAAACTGCAGGTCAATCCCGCCCTCACCGCCATGGCCACCGCCATGGGTGAGCAGACCGCCAACATGATCCAGCCGTTCTGGGCGTTGCCGATTCTCGCGATCGCGCGTCTCGGCATCAGGGACATCATGGGCTATTGCGTGATCGCTCTCGTCATCGGGCTGGTGCTGTTCGGTGGGTCGCTGTTGATCTTCGCCTGAAGGCGCAGCCGCTCGTTACGCACGCAGCGCGAGATTCTCGGGGTCGTAAGGGGATTCGGCGAGCACGGTCGCCGGCTTGCGCTCGCCGAGGATCTCGATGGCAAGCGCGGTTCCCGGCTGGGCGAGCTCCGCCCTGACGTAGCCGATGGCGAGACTCTTCCTGAGGAAGTGGCCGTAGTAGCCCGAGGTCGCGCGGCCGATCATGCGGCCGCGACTTATCGAACAGCGGCTCGTTGCCGAGCGGATCGGCGTCCGTCACCGCGTGCACCTCGAGCGTCACGAAGCGGTTCGGGACGCCTGCGGTGAGCTGCTTCTCGAGCGCCTCGCGGCCGACGAACGCTCCCTTGTTCATGCGCACGAAACGGTCGAGGCTCGCCTCGAAGGGGGTGTAGTCGGGGGTCATGTCGCTGCCCCACATGCGGTAGGACTTCTCCATGCGCAGCGACTCCATGGCGCGCATGCCGACCATGCCGAGCCCAAAGCTGCTGCCGGCCTCGAACAGCGCATCGAACAGGTGATGCGCGTATTCGATGGGGAAGTGCAGCTCCCATCCGAGTGCGCCGACGAAGTTCACGCGCAGCGCATACACATCGACCGCCAGCCCGGCCTCGATAGTCTGCGCCGTGAGCCATGGAAATGAGGCGTTGTCGAGCGGGGTATCGGTGAGCTGCGAGAGCACCTCGCGCGACTTTGGCCCCGCGAGCACGAAGCAGCCGCGGGTGTTGGTGATGTTACGCAGGCCCACCGAGCCATCCGCCGGCAGCGACTTGAACAGGTAGTCGCTGTCGTAGCGCTCCGCGGCGCCCGCGCTCACCACGTAGTAGTGCCGCTCGGCGATCTTGCTGATGGTGAATTCCGAGCGGATGCCGCCGCGGCGCGTGAGTGCGTGCGACAACGCCATGCGGCCGACCTTGGCGGGCACCTTGTTCGCCACCAGGCTGTCGAGCCAGGCTTCCGCGTTGGGCCCGGTCACTTCGTGCTTGGTGAACGGGGTGAGATCGATGATGCCGACGCGCTCGCGCATGAGGCGCGCCTCGTTGCCGACATGCTCGAAGTAGTTGCTGCGCCGGAAGCTCCAGCGGTCGCGTCGCTCGACGCCGGCTGGGGCGAACCAGTTGGCGCGCTCCCAGCCGTAGCGCTGGCCCCAGACCGCGCCCTTCGCGTTGATCCGGTCGTAGACGGGGCTGGTCTTGGCGGGCCGCCCCTCGGGGCGCTCCTCGTCCGGAAAGTGAATGGTGAAGACGTTGCGGTAGGTTTCCTCGTTTTTCTTCACCAGATAGCGCTTGCCCGTGTACGCGCCGAAGCGGCGCGGGTCCACCGCCAGCATGTCGATCCCGGGCTCGCCCTCGACGATCCATTCGGCGAGCTGCCAGCCGGCGCCGCCGGCGGCGGTGACGCCGAAACTGTGGCCCTCGTTGAGCCAGACGTTGGCGAGGCCCCACGCCGGCCCGATGAGCGGACTGCCGTCAGGCGTGTAGGAAATCGGCCCGTTGACGATGTCCTTGATGCCGCAGCTCTCGAGCGCCGGCACACGGCGCACGGCCGCCTCGACGTGCGGCACGAGGCGATCGAGATCGCCGGGGAAGAGACTGCGGCCGAACCACTCCGGTACGCCGTCGGCGAAGCGCGCCGGCGCGCCTCTTTCGTAGGGACCGAGGATCCAGCCCATGCGCTCCTCGCGCAGGTAATAGGACGCGTCCGACTCGCGCAGCACCGCGAGCTCACGGCCGCCGCCCTGGCGATAGGCCTTCAGCTCCGGGGACTCGTCATAGACGATGTACTGGTGCTCGACCGGGATCGCCGGCACGTTCAACCCGAGGAGGCGCCCGCTCTGGCGCGCGTAGTTGCCGGTCGCGAGCACGATGTGCTCGGCGGTGATCTCGCCCTGGCCGGTGCGTACCTTCCATTCCCCGCAAGGCGTGCGCTCGAAGCCGAGGGCTTCCGTTTGCTCGTAGATCTCAGCTCCTGCGCTGCGCGCGCCCTTGCGCAGCGCCATGGTGAGGTCGGCCGGGGCAATGTGGCCATCGTGCGGGTGGTACAGCGCGCCGATCACTGCCGGGGTATCCGCGCCGCCGCCGAGCTCGGCGAGCGGCCACAGCTCCTTCACGTGCGCAGGGCTGATGATCTCGAAGGGCACGCCGATGGTGTTGGCCGTGCCGCAGTACTTCTGGTACTCGTCCATGCGTTCCCTGCAGGTCGCAAGGCGCAGATTCCCGCTGACGTGAAAGCTCACGTCCTGTCCGGTCTCGGCGGGCAGGCGCTTGTAGAGATCGACCGAGTACTTGTGCAACTGGCCGACGGTGTAGCTCATGTTGAACAGCGGCAGCAGTCCCGCGGCGTGCCAGGTGGAGCCGGCGGTGAGCTCGGTGCGCTCGATCAGGGCGACATCCGTCCAGCCTTTCCTCGTCAGGTGATAGAGCGTGCTCACGCCCACCACACCCCCGCCAACGACCAGTACCCGAACGTGCGTTTTCATCATAACGGTGCCTTGCCTCATTTGATTCCGCGCGCCGCTTCGGCGAGAAACTGCGACACGTAGGCGGCGAACGAGCGCCACACCTCGAGGCGAAATGCCTGCGCGCCGGTGCGCCACAGAACCACTTCGGCCTTCGCCAGCACAGTGCGCGTGCACATGTCCACCGGGAAGGCCCGCGCATCGAGATCCAGCGGGCAGCCCGCGCAGAGCAGCGTCGCCGCCTGCGGGCCGCAGACGCTGCAGGCGATCTGGCGGTGGCTGACGTCGACGAGCGAGTGTGACAGACTGCCGAGCGCTGCATCGAGTGCGGCAGCGACCCCACCGGCCTCGGCTTCGGGGGCGAGCAGCAGCCACTCATCCGGTCCCAGCCACAGCGCGGCGCGCTCGCCCGCGGCGGCTGCGCGGCACGCCAGCGCCGGGACGGGCACACCGAAGGCTCTCTCCGCCGCAGCCCTCGCAGGCTCTGCAGCACGCAGGATGTAGCGCGTCGCCGGCGGCAGCGGCCGCAGCATGTCGCTCACGATCAGTCCTGGGTGCGAGCGCGCGGCGCGAAGATCACGCATTGAGGCGCACACCGCTCGGATCGTAGAAGACCGGCGAAGTCAGCTGCACCGGCACGACGCTCGCCTGCTGCGGCACGTACAGGGTCTGACCCACGCGCGCGCGCCCACCGGCGATCAGTCCCAGGGCGATCGAGCGGCCGAGGACCGCACTGTGGTAGGAGGAGGTGACGTGTCCCAAGGGCCGGGCGGGCGCGGTCGCGTGCGCCTCGGCCATCACCTGGGCACCCTCCTCGAGCACCACCTGCGGGTCGATGGTGCTGAGGCCGACGAGCTGGCGGCGGTCGGCGGACAGCATCGCCGGGCGCTGCAGCGAGCGCTTACCGACGAAGTCGGGCTTGTTCTTGCCGATGGCCCACGCCAGGCCCGCGTCATCGGGTGTCACCGTGCCATCGGTGTCCTGGCCGACGATGATGTAGCCCTTCTCCGCGCGCAGCACGTGCATGGTCTCGGTGCCGTAAGGGGTGATCCCATGGCGCTCGCCGGCGGCCCAGATCGCCTCCCACACCGCGGGGCCAAAGTCCGCCGGGACATTGACCTCGAAGCCGAGCTCGCCGGTAAAACTCACGCGGAACAGCCGCATCGGCACACCGCAGATGCGACCTGTCGCCGCGCTCATGTGCGGCAGCGCCGCTGCGGCGATGTCGATGTCGACAAGAGGTGCGAGCACCTGCCGCGCATTCGGACCCTGCACGGCGATCACCGCCCACTGCTCGGTGGTCGAGGTGAGCCATACGGACAGCTCCGACCACTCGGTCTGCAGGTAGTCCTCCATCATGGCCAGCACGCGCGGGGCGCCGCCCGTGGTGGTGGTGACGTGGAAGCGGTCCTCGCCGATGCGCGCCACCACGCCGTCGTCGTATACGAAGCCGTCATCGCGCAGCAGCACGCCGTAGCGCGCGCGCCCGACGGCCAGGCTGTTCCAGGCGTTGACGTACAGGCGGTTCATGAAGGTGGCCGCATCCTTGCCGACCACCTCGATCTTCCCGAGCGTGGAGGCGTCGAAGATGCCGCAGCTGTGGCGCACGGCGAGGCATTCGCGTGCTACCGCTGCGTGCATGTCCTCCGCGCCGCGCGGGAAGTAGCGCGCGCGCTTCCACAGCCCGACATCCTCGAACACCGCACCGCGCGCAGCGGCCCAGCCATGCACAGGTGTGGTGCGCACCGGGTCGAACAGTTCCCCGCGTGCGGGGCCGGCGAAGGCGCCGAAGCTCACCGGCGTATAGGGCATGCGGAAGGTCGTGAGCCCGACTTCGGGCAGCGCCTTGCCGAGCGTGCGGGAGACGATGCCGAGCGCATTGAGGTTGGAGGTCTTGCCCTGATCCGTCGCCATGCCGGTGGTCGTATAGCGCTTGACGTGCTCGATGGAGCGAAAGCCCTCGCGTGTGGCGAGCGCCAGGTCCTTCGCGGTCACGTCGTTCTGCCAGTCGACGAATGAGCGCCCGCGCGCGCCTCCTGGGCGGGGCAGGGCACCGGCGAAGCCCGCGGCGGAGACGTGCGCCTGGGAGTCGGCCGTCTCAGCCGCAGCGGTCGCAGGTGCGGGCGCGGTGCGCTCGAGCGCCGCGGAGGGACACACGCCGCGTCGCGCGGGATCAGTCGCCTCGCGCGCGGCCGCCGCACCGGCTGCGGCGCCATCGGCGAGCGCCGCCGCGAGCGCATAGACGCCGCGGCAGGCACCGGCGCAGCGCACGCGCTCCGCCGGTGCGCCCGGCAGGAACGCCTGGAGTGTCTGATCCCAGCGCAGGCGGCCGCGCGACTGCGAGAACAGATGCACACTCGGGGTGAGCCCGCCGGACATGAGCACCAGCTCGCAGGGATGCAGCACGCTCGCGCTGACCTTGCCGTCCTCGAGTGTGGCGAGCTCGATGGAACTCACCCGCCGGCGTCCGCTGGTGCGCAGCACCGTGGCCGCCGTCATCACCGGAATGCCTGCCGCGCGTGCGCGAGCGGCCCAGGGGCTCTCGCCGGCGCGCACGTCGGCAATGGTGGCAATGAACACGCCCGCCTGCTGTAGCTCGAGTGCCGCCGCGTAAGCGTCGTCGGCTGCGGTGATGACCACGGCGCGCGAGCCGGCGAGCACCGCATAACGATTGAGCCAGGTGCGCGCTGCGCCGGCCAGCATGATCCCGGGCCGGTCGTTTCCGGGAAATACCAGCGGGCGCTCGATGGCGCCGGTGGCGAGCACCACCTCGCGCGCGCGCACCTGCCACTGCCGCTCACGCGGCAGATCCGGATCGGGCTGCGCGAGGTGATCGGTGAGGCGCTCGTTGAGCGCGACGAGGTTGTGAGGAAAGTAGCCGAAGGCGGTGGTGCGGGGCAGGAGTGTCACCTGCGCTCTCGCCGCGAGAGTCGCCAGCGTCAGCGTGAGCCACTCGCTCGCCGAGCGGCCCTCGATGGGCGGCGCGCTCTGCGGGTTGTCGGCGAGCAGCGAGCCGCCGAACTGCGGCTGCTCGTCGCAGAGCATCACGCGTGCCCCGAGCGCGGCCGCCGCGGCCGCCGCAGCGAGACCCGCGGGACCGGCACCCACGACCAGCACGTCGCAATGCGCATAGCGTGCCGCGTAACGGTCGGGATCGGCCTGTGTGGGGGCAAGTCCCAAGCCTGCGGCGGCGCGGATGCGCGGCTCATAGAGCGCATGCCACGCCCGCCGCGGCCACATGAAGGTCTTGTAGTAGAAGCCCGCGGGGATGAACGGCGCGATCAGGTCATTGACGGCGCCGACATCGAAGGCGAGGCTCGGCCAGCGATTCTGGCTGTGAGCCTCGAGCCCCTCGTACAGCTCGACCTGCGTGGCGCGCAGGTTCGGCGTGTAGCGCGCCGCGTCGCGGCGCACTGCCACCAGCGCGTTGGGCTCCTCGGCGCCGGCGGCGAGCACGCCGCGCGGACGGTGGTACTTGAACGAGCGACCCAGCAGGTGCATGCCGTTGGCGAGCAGCGCCGAGGCGAGCGTGTCGCCGGCAAAGCCCGTGTACGCGCGCGCATCGAAGGTGAAATTGAGCACGCGCGAGCGATCGATGCGCCCGCCGCTTGCGGTACGCAGACCCTCGTTCATGGCGCGCTCTTGCCGCGCCCGGGCGGCGGCGCCTCGCCGACCTTGTAGGTGGCGAGAAAGTGATCGCTGGTGGTATCGCGCAGCGCGTTGAAGAAGCGCCCGCAGCCGTGGGCGTGCCGCCAGCGCTCGGCGTGCACGCCGCGCGTGTTGTCGCGGCGATAGAGGTAATCGGTCCAGCTCTCGGTGGAAACATCCGCCGGTTGTGCCGGGCGGGCGATGTGCGCCTGGCCGCCGTAAGTGAACTCGGGCTCCGGACGCTCGCCGCAATAGGGGCAGTCGATGAGCAGCACGGGCAGCGCGCCTTCAGTGCGCGACCGCGGCCGCCGCGGCCTCGTCGATGAGATCGCCGTCGCGGAAGCGCTCGAGCGTGAAGGGCGCGTTGATCGGGTGCGGCTCGTCGCGCGCGATGGTCCAGGCGAACACGTGCGCCGAGCCGGGGGTCGCCTTGAAGCCCCCGGTCCCCCAGCCGCAGTTCACGTACAGGCCCGGCACCGGGGTCCTGGCGATGATCGGCGAGCGATCGGGGGTCACATCGACGATCCCGCCCCAGCAGCGCAGCATCTTCATGCGGCGGAACATCGGGAACAGCTCGCAGATGGCTTCCAGTGCATGACTGGTGATGTGCAGCCCGCCGCGCTGGGTGTAGGAGGTGTAGGCGTCGGTGCCCGCGCCGATGACGAGCTCGCCCTTGTCGGACTGGCTGATGTAGGCGTGGATGGTGTTGGACATAACCACGCAGGGGAACGCCGGCTTGACCGGCTCGGAGACCAGCGCCTGCAGCGGGTAGCTCTCGAGCGGCAGCTCGATGCCGGCCATTTTCATGATGACGCTGCTGTGGCCGGCCGCCGCTACGCCGATGCGCGGGGCGCGGATCGTGCCGCGGGTGGTCTCGACACCCTCGACCGCGCCGCGGGTCCCGCACCGGATGCCCGTCACCTCGCAGTTCTCGATGATGTCGACGCCGAGCGCGTCGGCGGCGCGCGCATATCCCCACGCTACCGCATCGTGGCGCGCGGTGCCGCCGCGGCGTTGCAGCGCCGCGCCCAGCACCGGGTAGCGGATGTCGCTAATGTTCAGAGGCGGGCAGAAGGCCTGGGCTTGCTGCGGCGTCAGCCACTCGTTGTCGACGCCCGCCGCGCGGTTGGCGTGGACGTGGCGCCTGGAGACCTGCACATCGTGCACCGTGTGCGCCAGCATCAGGACCCCGCGCGGGGAGAACATCACGTTGTAATTGAGGACCTGTGAGAGGTTCTCCCACAGCTGCAGTGCGTGGTCGTAGAGCGCGGCACTTTCGGGGAAGAGGTAGTTGGAGCGGATGATGGTGGTGTTGCGACCGGTGTTGCCGCCGCCGATCCAGCCTTTCTCGAGCACCGCGATGTTGGTGAGGCGATGCTCGCTGGCGAGGTAGTAGGCGGCTCCGAGCCCGTGACCGCCGCCGCCGACGATGATCGCATCGTACGCGGCCTTGGGCTCGGGACTGCGCCACTGCGGCTTCCAGCCACGCTGGCCGCTGAGGCCGGAGCGCAGCAGCGCGAGGCCTGAGAAGGGTTGCATCGCTTAGGTCCTGTTGGGGTGCGACCCGAAGGCGCGCCGCATCATGAGCCTGCGGGTTGCGCCGCGACGAGCACCGGCGCGCCCCGCGGGTTGAACGGGCGCGACATCACCTCAGGCCGGAACCGGTGCCCGGCCAGGGCAGGGCCTACTTTGCCAGCTGAAACAGCGTCGAGGGCACCCAGCCTTCGTTGCCGAGCTCGTCGGTTACCTTCCACCAGAGCCCGTCCTTATCCCCGCTTGGATAGAGCGTCATGCCGGGGTCGAGGTCGCGCACTGGCTTGGATTTGAGGCTGGCCGCCGTATAGAGCTTGCCGGGCTTGGCCATGGTCACGGATTGCGTGACGTTGTCTGCCTTGGCATTCAACGACATGCCCTTAACCTCGGTCACCAATTTGGTGTAGGCGTCAAGGTAGGCGATGGCCACGACCTGGCCGATTTCGCTGTTCGCGTAGCTGCCGGCACCGGCGGCCGCGAAACCTCCGAAGAAGGCGCCACCGCCTCCGCCCCAGCCCATATCGGTCTTCTTGTAGTGGCCCTGCTCGAGCGCGACTTGCTCCGTGGAGCGCACGTCGGTCAGGGTGAGCACGACGTCGGCCGTCTTGCTTTTCAGGCTCACGCCGCCGACGACCGCGCCAGCGACGCCGCCCAGCATGCCGCCGACCAGTCCGCCGAAGCTCTTGCCGCCGGCGTTGTTGTTCTTCATTGCCACGTCGGGGACCAGCACGTAGTCGGCGGCCTTCATCTGGCCCTTGCCGATATTCGAACCGCCGCGCATCTCGCCGCCGCCGGCAAGCGCGCGCTCCTTCTCCGCCGCAGCCAGACCCTTGCCGCGATCCACGAGCGTGAAGCACTTGGATTGCGACACGTAGACCTTGATCAGTGCTTCGGGGGACTCCAGGTTGTACTGGACCCACCACTTGTTCTCCGGCTCGGTCACCGCAAGCGTGCCGATCTTCTTGTCGCAGGTGGGGATTTCCGGCGGTGGCGCATCGGCCGCGCGGGCGGCTACTGCCGTACACACCGACACGACGAGCAATGCCGAAAAGACGTACTTCAGGTTCTTGTGCAGCATCTGTTTCCCCTCCGCCAGGCCAATTATTCTTCGCGGACCGTTCCGCTCTTTTCCCGAGCAGTTTAAGCCCAAGACAGAGGAATGGCGAATCGGGCGCGAGCGCCCCCGCAGCGCCTCAGGCAGTCGGCGCCGACGTGGCGTTGCCCTTGATGGCGGTGCCCTTGATGGTGGTGCGCGGATTCACATGGGCCACGAACTCAGCGACATAATCATCGGCCGGATGCTCGACGATTTCGCGTCCGGTGCCGGTTTGCACGATGTGCCCGCCCTCGAGAATCGTCGCCTTGTCGCCGAGCTTGAGCGCCTCGTCAAGATCGTGGCTGACGAAGAGGATGGTCTTCCTGACGCGCTCCTGGAGCGTCAGCAGCTCGTCCTGGAGCTTGCGGCGGATGAGCGGATCGAGCGCCGCGGCGTGAGCGCGGCGCCCGGCCCTGGCGCAGAAGAGGATGTCGACCGCGCGGAATTCCAGTGCCGCGCTCACGGTGTGGTCGCCTTGTCCGACGGACGGCTGATGCGATCGAGCACAACCCCCGGTGAGGCTGTCGCAACGACGGCGGACAATACGCAAAGGGCCGCCACGAGCGCGCACGCCCCGGGTGCCCCTCGGGCCATTTGAGGCCCGTCAGTCAACAGCGCGGCGAGCCGCGCTGCACTTGACCCGTGAGGCCGTCGACTCCATCATTTCCCTCTCGGCTTGAATAGCCGTTTAACAGACGCTCTGTCAAGTGCCTGAAAGCTGGCCAAGTCACTGAGCTAAAAAGAACTATCTCCTCAACGGCTGGCGCAGCGGGTCCCCCAGGATTGCGGCAGCCGGTTGCACCTCAGGAGCACCTTGTTGAACAGGCAGTCAACCACTCTCAAGGACCTCGTGCACCGTAGCGGCGCCTCATCCCGCGACGACGCAGAGGAAGCCCGCCGCGTCCAGCTCGTCGAAGTGACGATCGACAGTCTCGCCGAAGTCGGCTACGTCGGCACTACCCTGGCGGAAATTGCGCGCCGCGCCGGCGTCTCACCGGGACTGGTGGCGCACTACTTCGGCGAGAAGGATGGGCTGCTGGAAGCCGCGTTCCGCACCCTTGCGCGTACGCTCGCGGCGCGCGTGCGCGGGCGGCTCGCTCTGGCGCACACGCCGCGCGGCCGGGTGCAGGCGGTGATCGACAGCAATCTCGCCCCGGAGGAATTCGACCGGCGCACCGGCACCGCCTGGCTCGCCTTCTGGGGGCAGGTGCCGCACGTTCAGGGCTTGAAGCGTGTGCAGAGCGCGTACCAGCGCCGCATGCTCTCGAACCTGCGCAATGACCTGCGGCAGATGATACCGGGCGACGAAGCGCGCCGTCTCGCGGCAATGATCGCCGCCATGATCGATGGAGTGTGGTTGCGCGCGGCGCTGTCGGCCTGGCGGGAAGCCGACAGTGGCAGCGCGCGGGCGCTGCTGACCGCATTCGTCGAGGGCCGGCTGAAGGAGCTGGCGCGCGCGCCGGCTGCGACGGTGAGCGCGCCCGCGGAACGCGCGGCAGCGGCAGGCCCCGCCGCGCCGGACACGTTCCGGGTGATCAACCCAGCGACCGGGGCAGTGCTCGCTGAGCTCGCGTGCGCCGGTGCAGCGGAGATCGACGCAGCGGTATCGAAGGCGCGGGAGGCGCAGAGGAAATGGGCCGCGCTCAGCGGCGCCGAGCGCGGCCGCGTGCTGCAGCGCGCGGCGCGGCTGCTGCGCGAGCGTAACGAGGAGCTTGCGCTGCTCGAAACGCGCAATACCGGCAAGCCCATCCAGGAGACGCGTGCGGTGGATGTGCTCTCGGGCGCGGAGTGCGTGGAATATTACGCCGGGCTCGCCGCAAGCATCGCCGGCGAGCACCTGGACTTAGGGGCCGCGGCTTTCGGCTACACGCGCCGCGAGCCGCTCGGGGTGGTTGCGGGCATCGGTGCGTGGAACTACCCGCTGCAGATCGCCTGCTGGAAATCAGCCCCGGCGCTGGCCTGCGGCAACGCCATGATCTTCAAGCCCGCCGAGCTCACCCCGCTCACGGCGATGAAGCTCGAGGAGATCTATCTCGCCGCGGGCGTGCCAGCGGGGGTATTTCAGGTGGTGCAGGGCGAGGCGCACACCGGACGGCTGCTCACGCGTCACCCCGCGATCCGCAAGATCTCCCTGACCGGGGAGGTGGGCACCGGCAAGGCCGTCATGGCGGACGCGGCCGCGACGCTGAAACAGGTGACGCTCGAGCTCGGCGGAAAGTCCCCGCTCATCGTGTTCGGCGATGCACGGCTCGACAACGCCGTCTCCGGGGCGCTGCTCGGCAACTTCTACTCGGCGGGTGAGGTGTGCTCGAACGGCACGCGCGTCTTTGTGCACCGGACCGTGCACGCGCAGTTCGTGGAGCGGCTGCGCGTGCGCGCCGCCGCCATGCGCATCGGCGATCCGCTCGATCCGGCGACGCAGGTGGGGGCGCTGATCTCCGCGGAGCACATGGAAAAGGTGCTGGGCTTCATCGCGCGCGGCCGGGCGCAGGGGGCGCGGCTGCTCAGCGGCGGCGCGCGCGCGACCCACGGCGACCTGGCGAACGGGTTCTTCGTCGCACCGACGGTGTTCGACGGCTGCCACGACGACATGGACATCGTGCGCCAGGAGATCTTCGGCCCGGTGATGGCGGTGCTGGAGTTCGAGGAGGAGGAGGAGGTCATCGCGCGCGCCAACGCCACGGAGTTCGGGCTCGCCGCGGGGGTGTTCACCAACGACCTGACGCGCGCCCATCGCGTCATCGCACGGCTCGAGGCGGGCACCTGCTGGATCAACCATTACAACGTCACGCCGGTCGAGCTGCCCTTCGGCGGCGTCAAGCGATCAGGCCTCGGCCGGGAGAACGGTCGCGCCGCGATCGAGCACTACACGCAGCTGAAGAGCGTGTACGTCGCGATGGGCGACATTGATGCACCTTACTAGCGGCGCGCACCTGCGACGAGCGCCAGCGTGAGGCCGGAGAGCTTCGATTATGTGATCGTCGGAGCGGGATCCGCAGGTTGCGTGCTGGCGGATCGCCTGACCGAGAGCGGCCGGGACAGCGTTCTGGTGCTCGAATACGGCGGCTCCGACCGCTCGCTGTGGATCCAGATGCCAACGGCGCTGTCGATTCCGATGAACATGGCGCGCTACGACTGGCGCTACTACACCGAACCGGAGCCGCATCTCAACAACCGCCGCCTGCACACCCCGCGGGGCAAAGTGCTGGGCGGCTCCTCGTCCATCAACGGGCTGGTGTACGTGCGCGGCAATCCGCTCGACTTCGAGCGCTGGGAGGCTGAAGGGGCGCTGGGGTGGGGCTATCACGACGTGCTGCCGTACTTCAAGCGCGCCGAGCGGCGCGCCGGCGGCGGCGATGACTACCGCGGCGCGGACGGACCGCTCGAGACGCGCCGCGGCCTGCTCACCAACCCGCTGCATGCCGCATGGCTCGCGGCCGGCCAGCAGGCCGGCTATGGGTTCACTGCGGACATGAACGGCTTTCGCCAGGAAGGCGTCGGCTACATGGACATGACGGTGGGCGGCGGGCGGCGCTGCAGCGCTGCGAATGCGTATCTGCGCCCGGCCAGGCGCCGGCGCAACCTCGCGGTGCACACTCACGCGCTCGCCACGCGCGTGCTGTTCGAGGGCCGCCGGGCCGTCGCGGTGCGCTATTGGCGCGGCGCGGCGCTGCACGAGGCGCGCGCACGGCGCGAGGTGATCCTCTGCGCCGGTGCGATCAACAGTCCCCAGCTTCTGAAGCTCTCGGGCGTGGGGCCGGCGCGTGAGCTCGCCGGCCTTGGCATCGAAGTGGTCCGCGATCTGCCCGGGGTCGGCGAGAACCTCCAGGATCACCTCGAGTTCTACTTCCAGATGGCGTCGCGCGAGCCGATCACCCTCTATTCGCAGATCTCGCTGCTGCGCCGGGCGCTGATCGGGGCACGCTGGATCCTCACCAAGGACGGTCTCGGCATCAGCAACCACTTCGAGACCGGGGGCTTCATCCGCAGCCGCGCCGGGGTGCGCTACCCGGACATCCAGTTTCATTTCCTGCCGCTGGCGGTGAACTACGACGGCTCATCGCTGGCACGCGAGCACGGCTTTCAGGCGCACGCGGGTCCCATGCGCTCGCGCAGCCAGGGATGGGTGCGGCTGCGCTCGCAGGACGCACGCGACAAGCCCCGCATCTCGTTCAATTACATGTCGCAACCCGAGGACTGGCAGCAGATGCGCGCCTGTGTGCGCCTGACGCGCGAGATCTTCGCGCAGCCGGCGTTCGATCGTTATCGCGGCCGCGAGATCCAGCCGGGCGCGGCCGTGGTGAGCGATGAGCAGATCGACGCCTTCATCCGCGAGCGGGCCGAGAGCGCATTCCATCCCTCCTGCACCTGCAGGATGGGCAAGGACAGCGATCCTGCGGCAGTGGTCGACCCGCAGACGCGCGTCATCGGCCTCGAGGCACTGCGGGTGGTGGACTCATCGATCATGCCCTCGATCACCACCGGCAATCTCAACGCCCCGACGATCATGCTGGCGGAGAAGGCGGCCGATTACATCCGCGGCGTGCCGCAGTTGCCGCGCGCGCGGCTGCCGTATTACGTCGCTGCCGGCTGGGAGAGTGCGCAGCGTTAGCCGATGATCGGGTTGCTCAAGCCGGCGGCATTTGCCGCGCCGTTGCCCGCGCAGCAGGTCGATCCGACCTATCGTCGGCTGCGGCGGCGCGTGTTTGCCGGGATCTTCCTCGGCTACGCGGGCTACTACCTGGTGCGCAACAACCTCGCCCTCGCCATCCCCGACATCCTCAGGGAGCATCCCGAGTACAGCAAGGCGGCGCTCGGCAGCGCGCTCACGGGTCTGTCGATCGCCTACGGCCTGTCGAAGTTCCTGATGGGCTCGGTCTCCGACCGCAGCAACCCGCGTTACTTCCTGCCGCTCGGGCTGCTGCTGTCGAGCGCCATCATGGCGTCGTTCGGCCTCATCAGCGCGCTCTACGCCTCGGTGGCGATCATCGCCGCCGTGCAGGTGCTGAATGGCTGGGCACAGGGCATGGGGTGGCCGCCGTGCGGCAAGACCATGGTGCACTGGTTCAGCACCAGGGAGCGCGGGCTCACGGTCTCGCTGTGGAATACGGCGCACAACGTCGGCGGGGCACTGGTGGCGAGTCTTGCGTTTCTCGGCGTGCAGCTGTGGCACGACTGGCACGCGAAATTCTATTTCAATGCCTTCATCGCCGCCGCGGTTGCAGTCGGAGTCTGGTTCCTGCTGCAGGATACCCCGCAGTCGCGCGGCCTGCCGCCCATCGAGCTGTACCGTAATGACTACCCGCCCGGCTACAGCGAAGCGGACGAGCAGACGCTGGGATTCCGCCAGATCCTGTTCGCGTGCGTGCTGCGCAACCGCTATCTGTGGGCGATCGCGGTGGCGAACGCCTTCTGTTACTTCGTGCGTTATGGCGTGGAGAACTGGATTCCGACGTATCTCGAGACCGCCAAGGGATTCTCCTTCAAGGAGTCGAGCATCGGCTGGTCGCTGTACGAGTGGGCGGCAATCCCGGGAACGATTGCCTGCGGCTGGATGTCGGACCGGATCTTCAGGGGCAAGCGCGCTCCGGCGACCATGCTGTTCATGGCGCTGACACTGGTCGCGGTCGTTGTCTACTGGCTCAACGGCAAGGGTCCGCTATGGATCGACTACGCCGCCCTCGTTGCGATCGGTTTCCTGATCTACGGCCCGATCATGATCATCGGCCTGCACTCGCTCGATCTCGTGCCGAAGAAGGCCGCCGGCACGGCCGCGGGCTTTACCGGCTTCTTCGGCTACGTATTCGGCTCGGCGATCTCGGGAACCGGCGTCGGCTGGATCGCCGACCATTGGGGGTGGGGCGGCGTGTTCACGACCATGGTGGCGTGCTGCCTGCTGACGATCGTCTTCAGCGCGCTCACCCTCGGGCATCAGGCGCGCAGCGAGGCCCGGCTCGCAGCCATCTAATCCCGATAGCGCGTGAGCGCATCGCCGAGCGCCTCGCGCAGTGGTTCGAGCCAGGCCTCGTAGTGACGCCATTGCTCCAGGCCCTCGCGGTAGATTGGCTGGCGGACCTGCTCCGAGCTCGCCGTGCGCACGCTGCGCTCGGTCTTGTGGAACTCGATACAGGCGGGTTCGAAGGCGAGCCCGCAGAAGTCGAGCAGGCGGCGAACGTTGCCTTCCAGGTCGGCGACCAGGTCTTCGTACTGCACACGCAGCACGCGCCCGGGGAGGACCGTGTCCCAATGGCGCATGAGCTCGAGATAGGTACGGTAGTAGCGCGCGATGTCTGCGACGCTGTAGGTGAACTCCTGGCCCTTCGCGAACAGCTGCTTGAGATTACCGAAGCAACATGCCATCGGCTCGCGGCGCGCGTCGATGATCCTGGCGTTCGGCAACATCAGGTGTATCAGGCCGACGTGCCGGAAATTGTTCGGCATCTTGTCGATGAAACGCGCTTTGCCGCTGCGGTAGACGCGGGTATCACTCAGGTATTTCTCGCCCAGGCGGCGGAAATCCTCGCCGCTCATCTGCGCCAGCACGGCCGGATAACGCGGGTTGTCGGGGTCCGGATCGCGCCCCTTCAGGTCCACCACGATGCGCGGGATGTCCGCGAGCTCCTGCGTGCCTTCGACCGCGGAGTGTGACGCCAGGATCTGCTCGATCAGTGTCGAGCCCGAGCGTGGCAGGCCGACGATGAACATCGGATCGGCCGCCGGCGCGCCGCTCCCTGCGTTGCGGGCAAAAAGTCCGGCGGTACAGACTTCGATCTGCAGCCGGGTATTGAGCTCGAGGGTTTCCGGCCGGTAGCGGCTGTCGGCACGTTTGAGGGCGTTGCCGCGCGCGTAATATTCGAACGACTCCGGGTAACGTTGCAGGTCCTCGAGCGCCTTGCCGAGTGCGAAGCACAGATGGTATCGATCGACCACGGAGGCCGGTGCTGCCGATTCCGCGGCACGCATCTGCTCGAGCTCCTGCGGCTCGAATCGGTAGGTCTTGAGGTTGGCGAGGCTCCACCAGGCCTCGCCATAACCGGCGCGCGCGGCCGCCGCGGTGTGATACTCGGCGATGGCCTCGCGCTGACGCCCGAGCGTCTTGAGCGAATGAGCGATCGACAGATGCAGATCAGCCGGCAGTGCAGCGCCGCTCAGCAGTTCACGGTAAATCCCGATGGCGCGCTCGTGCTGGCCGAGCCCCACGCAGGTGAGCGCATGGATGGTGCGGTAGTTACGATTGGAGGGATCGACGGCGAGCAGCTTTGCGGCTTGCTCCTGCGCCTCGCGGTACATGTGGCGCTCGATGAAGACCTGCGTGTAGTCGTAGCGGGCCGCGTGATAGTCCGGTGCCAGATCGAGCACGGCCTCGAGCAACAGCTGCGCATCATCGAGCACGTCGCGCTCGATGCCGATGCGCGCGAGCAGCCGCATGGCCTCGACGTGATGGCCATGACTTGAGCAGGAAGGCACGAATGAGCTGCTCGGCTGCCGCCGATTCGCCATCGGAGAACAGCGCGGTTGCTGCCACCACTTCGGCAGGCAGTTTCTTCAGCGTCGCGACGTGCGCGGCCGCCTCCGCACAGCTCGCCGCCTGTCCGGTCATGCGGTAAAGGCCCTCGAGCATGCCCCAGCTCCCCGGCAGTGCCGGATTAATGTGCACGGCGCGCAGAAAGGCCTCGATCGCGGCCGGTGCCTGCCGCAGGGCGACGTAGCAATAGCCGCGCTCCTGGTACAGGCCGCTGAAGCGCGGATGCAGTCGCTCGAGTGCGGCGAGCGTGGCAAGGGCCGCGGAAGTTTCGCCGAGCTGCCGCTGCGCGACCGCGTGCAGATACAGCACGTCGCGATTCTCGGGCACGGTGAGCAGCAGCGCCTCGGTCGTCTGCAGAGCGTCCGCGAAACGCCGCTCCTTCAGGAGCTCGCGCGTGCGCCGAACCTCAAGTTCCACCGTCGAGGGCATGGCCGCATGATGCGCCCGACCCCGCTCGCTCGCTATGCTCTGCGCGCGACTAGAAACTGTAGCCAATCGCGGCGCCCAGGACCCGCGGCCGCAGCGGTGTCTGCTGGACGATGAACTCATCGGTGCTGACGAACACACTGTCGTTCGAATTGCTCAGGTTCTCGCCGTACACGTTGACCCACCAGGCATCCTTCGAGACGCCGAACGATGCGTCATAGACGCTGTAGGCGGGATTCTCGAACCGCCCCCTGGAGTTCGTGACGGTCGCGCCTGGCCCGAAGGTGGGGTTGGCACCCGCCTGTGTGAATGAATGACCGTTGTGGGTAGCGCCGAACTGAACGTAGGGCGCGTACCCGGCGATGCTCCACTCGTAGCGGGCGCGCAGGCTGAACTGCAGCGGCGGCGCATTGGCGCTCGGCGCGCCGATCGGGCCGTAGGGGTTGGTGATCGGAATGCAGTTGGGGGCTGCGCCGATACAAGTGATCGCCTTGCCGAAGTTCACGCTGAGGGGATTCTCGTCGATCAGCGCCGGAGAATTGGTCTGCCGGCTCTGGTTCCAGGACGCCGCCCCCTGCACGGTAAGCCCCGTCACCACGCGGGCCACGAGCGAAGTCTCGACGCCCTTGATGAGGAAGTTCTGGCCGTTGGTGTCGAAGAAGATATTGCCGGTCACACCGGGGTCGAAGAAAGCAACCTGGGCGTTGTCCCAGTCCTCCCGATACACGGCTCCGTTCCACTGCAGGCGATGATCGAAGAATTCCGTCTTCCAGCCGATCTCGTTGTTCGTCAGCTTGTCGGATGAGTAGGACCTGGGCACCTCGTACTGCGGTACGCCATCCGGTCCCGGCGCGTAGCACGAAGAAGCCGCCGTTCTGGTTGAAGCCGCCGGGACGGAAGCCTTGCGAGAACGTGTAGTACAGCATGGCGTCCGGCGTGATGTGCCAGGTCAGATTCGCGCGGCTCTTCCAGCCGGACTCACTATCGGAGAGATGCGCCGCGTTGAGGTTGTAGCTGGCGCCGGCGTGGCATCCGGTGGGCGACACGCCCGCCTCGAAGCAATCGAAACTCGACAGCACGCTGCCGGCCATGGAGTTCTGGAAGAGGAAATGACGCGTACCAGCGGTGAGCGTCAACACCTTCGGGACCAGGTCGAAGTCGACCGAGGCGAAGAACGCCGTCTGCTTGGTCTCGCGCAGCTGGTCCTGGTAGAAGGAGGTGTTGTCGCTCTGCACACCGGGGTTCACGACGGTCGTGCCGGGGAACGTGCCGACGTTCGACTCGCAGCCGGTATTGCCATTGCCCGGCGTGCCGGGCGTCGCGTTCGTGGTGCAGGGAGGCATGGTCTTGTACAACCAGGCGGTCTGGTCGTACAGCACGTTATTCTCCCAGTACGCCCCGCCGATCGCGCGCAGCCGCCACTCGTCCGGCGTGCTCAGGCGAAATTCGTGCTGCTGGTGCACGTTGCGCTCGGTCTCGTGCCAGGTGGCGCTCGGGGAGAAGCAGGTGGACTTCAGCGAGGGATCGTTTACGAACGTGCCCGCGCCCGGCGGGCCGTAGCACTGGTAGTAGTCGGCAAATACACCGCGCGCGTAGTTCGTGTAGTCGCCGACCTGATCGACGTTGCGCACCAGGTAGCCGCCGGTGTAGACGGCCTTCAGATTGCCGAACTTGCCGTTCACCGTCCAGGCGGTGCTCTCGAACTTGTCCTTGTCGTAGGCGGGGTTGAACAGCGTGACCTGGAGCGGCTGCAGCGGCGCGCCATCCGAGGCATTGGGCTGCTGGTAGAACACTCCCCGTGCGTCCATGTCCTGATAGGACTGGGAGATCAGCACGTTCCAATCATCGCTGAACTTGTACAGCGCCTCGGCGCGTATCCCCTGGTAGGTGACGGGGTTGATGTCGTTGCCGATCACGTTGGCGTTATTGATGGACGGGCTGCCGGGCGGAACGCCGAAGGCGGTGGCGTTCGCGCCGCCGCCGGGCGCATAGGCCGCTCACCGGCAGCGCCGGCCGAGCAAGCGGTTGCAAAGTCCGCATAGTGGATGCCGACGTCGGTATTCTTGCGCGTGAAGGTCGCGGGCACGTTGTCGATGTAACCGCCGCGGTGGTCGTCGTAGATCACCGCGCGCACGGCCATGGTGCCGGCGATCACCGGGACGTTCAACACCGCCGTCAGGTCGTTATTCGGATCGCCCTGAGCGGTCGTTCCATAGCCGGCCTTGACACTTCCCTCGGTCACATCGATCTTCGGCTCGTTGGTGATGTAGCGGATTGCGCCGGCCTCGGCGCCGGCACCGAACAGCGTACCCTGAGGACCTTCCAGAACCTCGATGCGATTCAGGTCAGCGGCATAGATGTCGAGGTTGCGGTTGGGGAGCTGACCGGATTGATTGTCCAGGTAGATGGCCACGTTCGGAAAAACGCCCGTCGAGCCGCTGCCCTGGCTGGCCTGGGACCCTGCGCTCAGGCCGCGCATGAAAACCTCGTTCTGACCCGGCCCGTTGCTCGCCGTGGTGACGTTCGGCAGATACCTGATGTAGTCGTCGAGCGTCGAGATGTTCAGTTGCTGCAGCGTTTGTCCGGTGAGGGCCTGGATCGAGATCGGCACGTCCTGGATGTTCTCCGTGCGCCGCTGCGCGGTGACGGTGATCTCGGTGAGTCCTTCGGTCGCGGTCTCGCCAGCGCCCGTCGCCGGCTCGGCAGCGGCGGCGCCGAAGGACGTGCCTGCCAGGATGGCCGCTACCGCGTATGAGATCTTCGAGTTCATAGACCGACTCCCCCGATCGACCCTGGCAGATCCGCCGACTGGATCCTAAGGGCTGCGATTGAATGGACGCACTGTGTGCAGCGCAATCCGCTCTATTCAAAAACCCGCGCGCGCGCGGCATCGCCGTTGACGGCGCGTTGTGGTTGCAGGCGCCGCGTCGAAGGCGAGAGGCCGTAGGCATCCTTGAACTGGCGCGAGAAATGCGCGCAGTCGGCGAAGCCTGCCTCATTGGCGATATCGGTCACCGAGCGGTCCGTGTTCTCGATCAGCCAATTGGCGTAGCGCATGCGCAGCTGCCGGTAGAGCGAGGCCGGTCCCATGCCAACGTGCTGGCGGCACAGCCGCTCGAGCTGGCGTGCGGAAAGGCCGAGCTCGGCGGCCACCGCGGCAACCGCAATCGGGCGCGCGAGATTCTGCTCCATCAGCAGCAGCGCGCGGCGCACCCGCGGCTCTGCTACGGTCTCCGAAAGCGGCGGATGCGGCTGCGCATCGCTCCCCGAGCGCGGCCGGTCGAACAGCAGCACCTGGCTCGCCTTCTGCGCCACGGCGCGCCCGAGATGCTGCTCGATCAGATAGGTTGCCAGCGCCGCAGCCCCGGCGCCGCCGGCGCAGGTGATGCGCGGCCCGTCGGCGAGAAACAGCCGATCGGCGATGACCTCCTGGTTGGGAAAGGCTTCGAGGAAATCCTGGTAGTGATACCAGCTGACGCACGAGCGCCGTCCCCTCATCAGTCCGGCGCGACAGAGAATAAAGCTGCCGGTACAGATGCCGATCAATGGCACGCTGGTGGCGCTCACCTCGCGCAGGTAGCGCGTCGTGGCCTCGTCGACCTGGGGTCCCGCGTGCAGGATCCCGCCGATCACCACCACGTAGTCGAGCGTATCGGGCGGCAGCAGCGCGCTGGTCGGCTCGAGCATTACGCCGCAGCTCGCCGGCACGGATTCGGGGCGGCTCGCCATGATCGACCACTGCACGTGCAGCGGGCGGCTGCGGTCACCCTCGTCGGCGGCGAGGCGCAGGTGATCGACGAATACAGCAAATGCGGAGAGAGTGAAATGATGCGCCAGGATCACGCCGACGCGCAGCGGCGGACGCGCACTGCGCTCCGCGGAAGGATTGCGATGTAAGACACTTGAGTGGAGCATTGAACGCACACTCAATATTCATTATCTCCCTGACGTGGCTATATTCCCCTAAGGCCGTATGAGACGCAAGAAGCCAGGCCTCTGCGCTGAAAATTTAAGCAATAACAACTGCCTGTCAGGCAATCATTGCAAATGGCCTGATTCGCGAAGGATTGAATGGACATTCAGGCATAGGCGATCGCGTGCGAGGATGCCTCGGACCCCGCGCGTGGGTCGCCGCCTAGCGAAGCACGGCGAGCCGCGCGAGATTGCCCTGCACGGTCGGATCGTGGCAGGCACTGCGCGCGTACCAGCGGCGCGCGGCCTCGAGCAACGCCCGACAGATCTCCGCCGTCTCGGCTTCCCGGGGTGGCAGGTTAGCGGCGCGCCCGGAAAAAAAGCCGCGTGGCGGCATGCGCACATGCCGGCGCAGCTGCAAGCGGCGCAGCGCGCGCATCGGGACGGCCTCCGGAGCGGCCAGCTGCGCCATCCGTTCGGTGAGGTCCGGCGGGCGGACCCATTCCTGGCACCAGGTCTTGAACTGTTCGGTGGAGCAGCGCAGGCGCGCATCGCCGAGCGCCACCGCAATGCGTGGCAGATCGAGCGCCTCGCGCAGCGCCGTCTCCCAGCGGTGGCGGTCGAGCAGCTGCTCGATGTCAGTGAGGTAGCTCGCGAACATCCGTGAGCTCGAAGGTGCTTCGGCAGCGCGCCGGCTGACGACGCCGGTCTGCGATCGCGGGGCGCTTTCCTGGATCGGCGGCTCGTGCATCAGTGAATCCTCGTCATTTGTTCTTCGGGCGGCCTGCCGATACGGGCGTCCGGCCCGCCAATACGGGCGTTACGCTGACAGCCGCATCCTCGACGGTCGGCTCACCGCCAGTTTCCACGGGCACCACCGCAGCGGCTGGTGGCACTGGCGCCGCTCTCTCAACCGGACGAGCGCGGGCGCGCCGTCGCCGCGGCCGCGCAGCAACGGGCAGCTGCGGCGCGCGCGGCGCGCGAGCGGCGCGCGACACTGCGCGGCGCTGGAGCTTGCGCCTGGTGGACGCGCGGGTCACAGCTGCGGCCGACCGCCGCGGGCGAGGGCGCGCGGCGCGTGCTGCAAGCGGCGATTGACGAGCGGGCCTGCGTCGCTTCTTGCGCGCGGCGCGTCGTGCAGCGCGTTTGGGGTGCGCGCGACGCTCCGTGACCGTCTCAGGGGTAGCCGTCCCGGGGGCATCGTCTTTCTGGGCGCGGCGCGCGCGTTTCCAGGCTTTGTGCGCGGCGGCAGAATGCTTGCGCGCACGCCTGGCCTCACGCTTGGCCTCTTTCAGGCGCTTGCGCGCGCGCTTGAGCTCTTCCTTCGCAATGCGCACGCGTTGCCTGGCGACATCCGCCTGCAGCCGGGCGCGCTCGAGAGGCTCTTCCGGGGCGTCCTGTCCTCTGCCTGTCTTCTTCATCTTTGATGCGCAAAGCGAAAGAACATCAGTCTCACACAAGGCGCCGTGCGTTGCCACCGTCAGCACTTATCGGTGGTGTTACCACCCACTTATCCACAGAATTTGTGCATAAGTATGTGGACAGATGCAGCTCGCGGGCGCAAACGCCGAGACCTGGCAAGGGCTTGCATCACCGTGGGCGCGTTTTCGCCAGGCGCAGCGCCGCCTGCAATGCATCGTCTGGCGCATCGCGCGCGTGCGCTTAGCGGCCGCTGCCACCTGCGCCGCCGCTGCTGCCTTCGCCACCGCGACCGCCACCGCTGCTCCCGCCGCCGTACATCGTGGCCGTGAGGCGGTTGCGGCCCGAGTTCTTGCTGCGGTAGAGCGCGGCGTCGGCTATTTTGAGCACCCGCTCGGCCAGTCCGCGCTCGCCGGCGGGCACGCGCTCAAGACCGCACAACCCGAAGCTCGCAGTGACGGTGACACTTTTCTTTTCGATCTTGAAGGGCTCGTGCGCCACACAGGTACGGAGCTTGCGCGCGATATTGAGGGCCGGCTCGTAGCCGGTTTCCGGCAACACCACGGCGAATTCCTCGCCGCCGATGCGCGCGACCCAGTCGACGCCGCGTCGCAGATTCTGCTGCAGGCGCGGGCCGAGCTGCCGCAGGATCTCGTCTCCGCCCGCGTGACCGAGCGTCTCGTTGACGCGCTTGAAGAAGTCGATGTCGCACAGGATGAGCGACAACGGGCGCCCGTAACGCGCAGCACGCTCGACTTCGCGCGGGAAATGCTTGCCGAAAAAGCGCCGGCTGGCGACGCGCGTCAGGTCATCGGTAGCGGACAGCTTGCGGTTTTCAGCCAGAGTGATCCGCAGCACGCTCTCGAGCTCGGCAACCCGCCGTGCCACCGACAGCCGCGCGTCGAGCTCGCGCTCGGAGACCCGCCGCCCGACGCACTCGTCCGCTCCGGCAGTCAGGCCGGCCTCGCGCTGCGCGGCGTCGTCGAGCTCCGCCACGTAGAGGATGAAAGCCGCACGCTCGTCGCGCCGCGCCCGCACCTTGCGCACCATCTCGAGGCTGTCGGTCACGATCACCTGATGAAACTCAACGCCCATGAGGCGCAGCGCCTCCCGCGCGTTGGGCGCGACTTCGACCTCGAGGAGATCGGCAGTGATGCGGCGCTCGATCAGCTGGCGCACCTGCGGATCCTGACAGGCGAGCAGGGCCTTCGGCGGCGGCACCACGCGCAGCATCACGGCGATCGTGCCAGTCGTCTCGGTGGAGCCGGCCGGAAGTCGCTCCGCACGCCGCTCAAGAATGCGTTGTATTACAGTTGTGTGCCCGCCGCCCGTTGGCATTGACCCCCCAATGCCGCAGTTCCCCCTGCAGTGGCTGGCAGATTAACAGACAGCCGCGGGGAAAGGCGCGGACTCGCTGCGCAGATCGTCGCAGGCGGCAGCCCGTAGCGCCGCTGGTGCGTAGCAGCAGTCCTTAGGTCGCGGCGATCCCCGAGCCGCCCGCACGACGCTATATGATTGGCCAATGGAAGCGCCTGGCATTACGCGCCATCGACGCCCATTTCTGGCGCCGCTGTGGGTCACTCTGCTGGGCGTGCTGCTGCTCGGTGGCATCGGCTGGACGTTCTATAGCATCTATAGCAGCGGAACCACCACGGTAGTGTTTCTCGTGGGGCCGGTGGAGAAGGATCCCGGAACCATCGATGACGCGCCGCTCTCGCCGGAGGGTGAAGCGCGCGCGCAGCGCCTCGCGCAGATGTTCGGCGGCAGCGGCAGCGGGCGCATCGACGTGATCTACGAAAGTGACGACCGGCGCGCCCAGCAGACCGCGGCGCCGCTTGCCGAGCGCCTGCACCGCGCGCCGGTAGTGTTCAGCAGCGCCGACGCGCAGGCGATGGCAGCGCGCGCCTTGCGCGAGCACGCGGGCGGGACGCTGCTGGTGGTGGCGACGGGTCCAGTGCTGCCGCTGCTGATTCACGAACTCACCGGTGCTGCAGTGCCCCCCGCTGTACCGGATGAGCCTCACTTCATCTACGTGGTGAGTGTGCCGCATTTCGGCCGCGCCCACCTGGTGCGCTTCAGGTTCTGACGGCGGCGCGCCTTCAGCCGCTGCCCTCGCGGCGCCCCATACCGGCGCTCAGCGCCACCACGCGGCGGATGAACGCCTCGTGCTGGCCAATGCGGAAGTCGGCGAGCACGGCGGAGCGGATGTAGCGGGCCTGATCGATGAGGTACGTTGCGCGGCGTACGCCAAAGCCGAGTGGTCCCCGCACGTCGTACATGCGGATGACGAACTTGTCGACGTCGGACAGCAGCCTGAAGGGTAGTTTGTACTTCTCGCGGAAAGCGCGATGGCTTGCGGGCGTCTGGGGACTGATGCCGGCCACGTCCAGCCCCGCCTGCTGGATCTCGGCATGCAGGTCGCGGATCGAGCACGCCTCGCGCGTGCAGCCGGAGGTGAAATCGGCGGGGTAGAAATACAGGATCAGCGCGCCGTGGCGCAGCAGCGTGCTGAGCGACACGCTCTGTTCGTCCTGATCCGGCAACGTGAACTCCGGCGCCCGCCCGCCCATGGCCAGCATGGTAGATCTCCTTGGAAGCGATCATAGCCGCATCCGTGCGCACGGTTAAAACCTGATTGGACCGGCCGGATCGCGATGCTAGAATCGCGCGCCTTGCGGTGGGGCGGTAGCTCAGCTGGGAGAGCGTCGCGTTCGCAATGCGAAGGTCGAGGGTTCGATCCCCTTCCGCTCCACATCCACACCCTCTAGCGGCGTCTATGGCTCTCCATGGTCGTCCATAGCTGTGCCACTATATTCCTGTTTTCGCGTGTCTATTTCAGCCACGATCCTACGTGGCGGGCGAAATGAGTTTTCACACAGTCTCGGCCATTACCCGTCACTGACACATGTGGCTTAAGATTCCTGGTAGCGGTCACTGATCCATTGGCATCCCGGAGAGGCTACCAACATGGTACGCAGCGTACTCGGTGTCGTGGCCGGCGCAATCGTGTGGATGGTGGGGTTCTACGCGCTTGCGATTGTGCTGGCGAAGCTGTGGCCCGACTACGCAATCCACGCGCGCCAGTGGATGAGAGAGGGCGTGTTTACATTCACGGCGCCGATGGCTTTTTGCAACCTGGTGCTCTGGGTGCTCGCTGAAATCGGGGCAGGGTGGCTAGCAGGAAAGATCGCGAAGCGGCATGGAGCCGTGTGGGTGCTGGCTGGGCTGCTGGGAATCTATCTCGCCGTCTTGCATCTCGTACTCTACTGGCCCCGGTTCCCGTGGTGGTACAACCTCGGGGTCGTCATCCCGGCGGTTCCCGCGGTGCTCTTAGGCGCCAAGCTCGCAAACTCGTCCCGCCTGACTGTTATCCCTTCGGGTCGATAGTGGCGCGCGGCCGTTGCCGGCCTAACTGCGGACCTACAGAGGTTCAGAATGCTCGCCCGACAGCGGCCACCGGTCCCAGCGGCTACCCCGCTCAATGTCATCGGCTAGGGCGTGCCAAGCTTGCGCGATGAATCGCCGCTGATCCTGCGGATCTCTGAGAGCTTGCGCCGTGAGCTACAGCTTGTCTTCTACAACGCGCACACCCAACGACGTTATCCGCGTACGCGAGCCGCAGAGGCGTACCATACCCAATCACAAGAGACCGGAGTTCCCAAGAATCCGGCCGAGTTGTTCACCTAAGAGGACAACAGCCATGTATTTCACGCGATTTCACCCATTGTCAATCGTTCATTGCGCCGTTCTTGCCGCAGCCTTCTCGCAGGCGACCGTGGCGGGGACACTTTGTGTTAACCCCGCGGGTTCCCACGGCTGCTACTCGACAATCCAGGCGGCCGTAAATCATGCGCCTGCCAACGAAGTGATCAACGTCGAGCCCGGCACATACACGGAGGAGGTGACTATTGGCATTCCGCTTTCACTCATCGGCGCGGGCGCTGATAAGTCCATCGTCGACGCCTCTGGCCTTGCGCACGGCGTCTTTGGACGGTTTCGACCATCCCGGCCTCAATGCCGTCATCATCGCCGGGTTCACGGTCCAGAACGCTTTGTATGAAGGCATCCTGGTCGTGAGCGCCGCCAACGTCACGATCCGCGACAATCGCATCCTGAACAACGACAAGTCCTCTGGTCTGTCATTCACCGGCGCGACAACCGGGTGTCCCGGGCAGCCCGGCAATGAAGTTTATGAAAACGATGAAACCGGCGACTGTGGCGGCGCACTTCACCTGATCGGCACGGTGAGCTCGATCGTGTCCGGCAACTTTATTTCCGGCAATGCCGATGGTGTCCTGATCAGCGACGAGACCGCCGAAAGCCGCGACAATCTGCTCACCCACAATGTCGTCAGGAACAACCCGCTGGAATGCGGCATCGTTCTGGCCTCGCACCCCCCTACGGGCTCGAGAGCTCCCTTCTCGCTCCCCACTATGGGGTGGACCACAACACCGTGGCCGACAACGTCTCGGCTGACAACGGGGTGCAGATTGGAGGCTCGGGAGTGGGGCTTTTTTCCGATGGCAACGGCCCGGGCCGCACCTCGGATAACGTCATCATCCACAACAGGCTGACGGGCAACGGACTGGGCGGTGTTGCTCTGCACACGCATGTCGGCCCGGCTTTTGGCGCTCCCGCGGACAACATGGACGGTAACATGATCATCGGCAACTTCATCGCCGGAAATCTTGCCGACCAAGCGGACACGGCAACGCCTGGTACGGTCGGCATCAACATCAATAGCGGTGGTGGTGGCTCACCGGTTGTCGGTACGGTTATATCCCGGAATGTAATCCGGGATGAGGACGTGGACATTGCTGTGAACACCCCCGCTCAGGTCGACACCCATCTGAACGATCTGCTGGGGCGGAAAATTGGGGTCGCAGATGTCTGCGCATTCGACCATGCCACGATGTGCACCGGTAGCATCGACGCGGCGCAGAACTATTGGGGATGTCCGGCCGGCTCCGGCGGCAAGGGATGCGCGACAGCCAGCGGATCCGACATTCGCTTCATCCCGTGGCTTCGAGAGCCTATTGGTGACGATGACCGTCGCGATCATGGCGAGGCGTCATCGACGAAGCACCGGTGTACTGATTCTGCTTAGCGTCTGGCCCCGGTTCCTGGCCGGGGCCGC